>NZ_BSCM01000033.1:0-230 GCF_027924865.1 Enterobacter sp. 200527-13 | reverse complement strand
TCAACACGACCGGTAACAACGGTACCACGACCGGAGATGGAGAATACGTCTTCGATTGGCAGCAGGAACGGCTTGTCAATCGCACGCTCTGGTTCTGGGATGTAAGAATCCAGGAAGCCAGCCAGTTCGATGATTTTCGCTTCCCACTCTGCTTCGCCTTCCAGCGCTTTCAGCGCGGAACCACGAACGATTGGGGTGTCGTCGCCTGGGAAATCGTACTGAGACAGCAG
>NZ_BSCM01000032.1:0-300 GCF_027924865.1 Enterobacter sp. 200527-13 | reverse complement strand
GTGTGGAAGGGACGCATGAAAGTGGAAACGGAGGACGAGGATGAACCCGGAAGCGAAAAAGGCTGTGCCTGACGACACGGCAGAAAGCGGGATGAACACAGAAACAGAAAGCACAGACGTCACGGATCGTCCGATGAGCCTCCATGACCGGGTGGTCATCGGCCTGGCCCTGGCTGTAGCCCTGGTGCTGTGCATATTGCTGGGCACGGTACTGCGGGTCCCCGGCAGCTGACACTGACAGGAGAGAGCATGAGAACAGCAGGCAGAACACCGGCACATCACGATATCCCCACGGGGCTC
>NZ_BSCM01000031.1:0-337 GCF_027924865.1 Enterobacter sp. 200527-13 | reverse complement strand
AAATTTGAGAGACTCGAACACACATTAACTGTGTGTCGTTTCAATTTTCAGCTTGATCCAGATTTTTAAAGAGCAAATATCTCAAACGTCACCCGAAGATGAGTTTTGAGATATGTCGGCAGGTGACTTTCACTCACGAACCAGCAAGTGGCGTCCCCTAGGGGATTCGAACCCCTGTTACCGCCGTGAAAGGGCGGTGTCCTGGGCCTCTAGACGAAGGGGACACTGAAGTCTCAATCGCAAGACGCCTTGCTATTTACTTTTCATCAGACAATCTGTGTGAGCACTACAAAGGCAGGTTCTTTAAGGTAAGGAGGTGATCCAACCGCAGGTTCCC
>NZ_BSCM01000030.1:0-377 GCF_027924865.1 Enterobacter sp. 200527-13 | reverse complement strand
GTCACCGCCGGACACGTAGCTCGCCTTGTCCACTGTCACGGTCGCCGCCGTCACCGCACCCGCCGTGATGGCGTACGCCGTGGAGTTGGCACTCGCACCGCCCAGCGTCAGCCTCGCCGTCAGCCCCGTACCCGCCGTGGTGGCCGTAAAGGTCGCCGTGTAGCTGCCGCTGCCGGCCTCCGCCCAGTCAACCTTCGGCGCTGTCGCTGCACCCGCCACCTTCACCGCCCCTTTCAGCGCTGAAGCCTGACCGGAGACCGCGTTGTTCTGCGCATCCTTCAGCGTCACCGTCACCTTCATGTCACCGCCGGACACGTAGCTCGCCTTGTCCACTGTCACGGTCGCCGCCGTCACCGCACCCGCCGTGATGGCGTACG
>NZ_BSCM01000029.1:0-446 GCF_027924865.1 Enterobacter sp. 200527-13 | reverse complement strand
TTGGTTGCGGGGGCCGGATTTGAACCGACGACCTTCGGGTTATGAGCCCGACGAGCTACCAGGCTGCTCCACCCCGCGTCCGTCTTTCTACTCTTGTAGAAACTTACTTCTTCAAATTTGATTGGTTGCGGGGGCCGGATTTGAACCGACGACCTTCGGGTTATGAGCCCGACGAGCTACCAGGCTGCTCCACCCCGCGTCCGTCTTCCTACTGTCGTAGAAGATACTTCATCAAATTTTAATTGGTTGCGGGGGCCGGATTTGAACCGACGACCTTCGGGTTATGAGCCCGACGAGCTACCAGGCTGCTCCACCCCGCGTCCGTCTTCCTACTGTCGTAGAAGATACTTCATCAAATTTTAATTGGTTGCGGGGGCCGGATTTGAACCGACGACCTTCGGGTTATGAGCCCGACGAGCTACCAGGCTGCTCCACCCCGCGTCCGT
>NZ_BSCM01000028.1:0-449 GCF_027924865.1 Enterobacter sp. 200527-13 | reverse complement strand
AAATTTGAGAGACTCGAACACACATTAACTGTGTGTCGTTTCAATTTTCAGCTTGATCCAGATTTTTAAAGAGCAAAACTTCGCAGTGCACCTTTTCAGGTTCACTCTGAAGTTTTCTTGTTTTCGCAGTAAAAGATGGTGGAGCTATGCGGGATCGAACCGCAGACCTCCTGCGTGCAAAGCAGGCGCTCTCCCAGCTGAGCTATAGCCCCATCGTATGACCAACCTCTTCAAATCTGCATGACAGATTTGGTAGGCCTGAGTGGACTTGAACCACCGACCTCACCCTTATCAGGGGTGCGCTCTAACCACCTGAGCTACAAGCCTGTAGAGGTTTTTTACTGCTGTTTTTCATCAGACAATCTGTGTGAGCACTACAAAGGCAGGTTCTTTAAGGTAAGGAGGTGATCCAACCGCAGGTTCCCCTACGGTTACCTTGTTACGACTTC
>NZ_BSCM01000027.1:0-464 GCF_027924865.1 Enterobacter sp. 200527-13 | reverse complement strand
GACAAGCCGTTCCTGCTGCCAATCGAAGACGTATTCTCCATCTCCGGTCGTGGTACCGTTGTTACCGGTCGTGTTGAGCGCGGTATCATCAAAGTTGGCGAAGAAGTTGAAATCGTTGGTATCAAAGAGACTGCTAAGTCTACCTGTACTGGCGTTGAAATGTTCCGCAAACTGCTGGACGAAGGCCGTGCTGGTGAGAACGTAGGTGTTCTGCTGCGTGGTATCAAACGTGAAGAAATCGAACGTGGTCAGGTACTGGCTAAGCCAGGCTCAATCAAGCCACACACCAAGTTCGAATCTGAAGTGTATATCCTGTCCAAAGACGAAGGCGGCCGTCATACTCCGTTCTTCAAAGGCTACCGTCCACAGTTCTACTTCCGTACAACTGACGTGACCGGTACCATCGAACTGCCAGAAGGCGTTGAGATGGTAATGCCAGGCGACAACATCAAGATGGTTGTGAC
>NZ_BSCM01000026.1:0-476 GCF_027924865.1 Enterobacter sp. 200527-13 | reverse complement strand
CCTGTGTGCTTTCGTGTACGGGACTGTCACCCTGTACCGTGCGACTTTCCAGACGCTTCCACTAACACACAAGCTGATTCAGACTCTGGGCTGCTCCCCGTTCGCTCGCCGCTACTGGGGGAATCTCGGTTGATTTCTTTTCCTCGGGGT
This sequence comes from Enterobacter sp. 200527-13, assembly GCF_027924865.1. NCBI lineage: Bacteria > Pseudomonadati > Pseudomonadota > Gammaproteobacteria > Enterobacterales > Enterobacteriaceae > Enterobacter > Enterobacter sp. 200527-13. The sequence goes on along the minus strand of NZ_BSCM01000026.1, from coordinate 326 downwards.
ACTTAGATGTTTCAGTTCCCCCGGTTCGCCTCGTTAACCTATGTATTCAGTTAACGATAGTGTGTCGGAACACACTGGGTTTCCCCATTCGGACATCGCCGGGTCAAAGGTTCATATCACCTCGCCGGCGCTTTTCGCAGATTAGCACGTCCTTCATCGCCTCTGACTGCCAGGGCATCCACCGTGTACGCTTAGTCGCTTAACCTCACAACCCGAAGATGTTTCTTTCGATTCATCACCGGTTTGCGAAAATTTGAGAGACTCGAACACACATTAACTGTGTGTCGTTTCAATTTTCAGCTTGATCCAGATTTTTAAAGAGCAAA
>NZ_BSCM01000023.1:0-1102 GCF_027924865.1 Enterobacter sp. 200527-13 | reverse complement strand
TTATGCTCAACCGAATTACCGTTCAGCTCCCGGTGGAGGGGCTTCTGTTCTGGAAACTCACAGGTCGCGAGGCGATGTCCGAGTCGTTCGCCCTGACGCTGACCCTGCTTGGCACGGATGCGCGCATTGACCGCAGCAAACTGCTGGGTCAGCCGGTCACGGTGACCATCCCGACGCAGAGCCTGCTGACGCCCCGCTATATCAATGGAAAAATCACCCGCGTGGCGGTGAGTGCCGTCGAGCTGACGGGCACCCGCTATGCGGTGTACCAGCTGACGGTGGAGCCGGACCTGTGGCCGATGAAGCGCGACCGTAACCTGCGTATCTTCCAGGGTCAGACGGTGCCGCAGATTGTGAAAACCCTGCTGGCTGAACATCAGGTCAACGTGGAGGATAAGCTCACCGGCAGCTACCGGGTGTGGGACTACTGCGTGCAGTATCAGGAGTCGAGCCTGGACTTTATCAGCCGTCTGATGGAGCTGGAGGGGATTGCGTATCACTTCAGCCACGAGGCGGACAAGCACACGCTGGTGCTCACCGACGCCGCGACGCAGCATCAGCCGTTCAGTGGCTATGAGGTCATTCCTTACCACCAGACGCCGTCAGGCGGCAGTACGGACGAAGAGGGTATCAGCCAGTGGGCGCTGGAGGACAGCGTCACCCCGGGGATTTACAGCCTCGATGACTACGACTTCCGCAAGCCGAACGCGTGGCTGTTCCAGGCGCAGCAGAACCCGGCGTCACCGAAACCGGGCAGTATCGACGTGTACGACTGGCCGGGACGGTTTGTTGAGACCGGGCATGCGGAGTTCTACGCCCGTATCCGTCAGGAGCGCTGGCAGGTGGAGCACCAGCAGATTCAGGCGACGGCCACGGCCGCGGGTATTGCACCGGGACACACCTTCACCCTGACTAACGCCCCGTTCTTCAGTGATAACGGTGACTATCTGGTCACGGCGGCGGGTTACCATTTCGAGGAGAACCGCTACGCGAGCGGCGAGGGGGAAACCCTTCATCGCACTGATTTCGCGGTCATCCCGGCGGCGGTGTCATACCGTCCGGCGCAGAGCACGGCGTGGCCGCGCACCTACGGCCCGCAGAC
>NZ_BSCM01000022.1:0-1126 GCF_027924865.1 Enterobacter sp. 200527-13 | reverse complement strand
TCCGCCTACATGCTTAAACCGGGACAACCGTCGCCCGGCTAACATAGCCTTCTCCGTCCCCCCTTCGCAGTAACACCAAGTACAGGAATATTAACCTGTTTCCCATCGACTACGCCTTTCGGCCTCGCCTTAGGGGTCGACTCACCCTGCCCCGATTAACGTTGGACAGGAACCCTTGGTCTTCCGGCGAGCGGGCTTTTCACCCGCTTTATCGTTACTTATGTCAGCATTCGCACTTCTGATACCTCCAGCACCCCTCACAGGACACCTTCAACGGCTTACAGAACGCTCCCCTACCCAACAACGCATAAGCGTCGCTGCCGCAGCTTCGGTGCATGGTTTAGCCCCGTTACATCTTCCGCGCAGGCCGACTCGACCAGTGAGCTATTACGCTTTCTTTAAATGATGGCTGCTTCTAAGCCAACATCCTGGCTGTCTGTGCCTTCCCACATCGTTTCCCACTTAACCATGACTTTGGGACCTTAGCTGGCGGTCTGGGTTGTTTCCCTCTTCACGACGGACGTTAGCACCCGCCGTGTGTCTCCCGTGATAACATTCTTCGGTATTCGTAGTTTGCATCGGGTTGGTAAGCCGGGATGGCCCCCTAGCCGAAACAGTGCTCTACCCCCGAAGATGAGTTCACGAGGCGCTACCTAAATAGCTTTCGGGGAGAACCAGCTATCTCCCGGTTTGATTGGCCTTTCACCCCCAGCCACAAGTCATCCGCTAATTTTTCAACATTAGTCGGTTCGGTCCTCCAGTTAGTGTTACCCAACCTTCAACCTGCCCATGGCTAGATCACCGGGTTTCGGGTCTATACCCTGCAACTTAACGCCCAGTTAAGACTCGGTTTCCCTTCGGCTCCCCTATACGGTTAACCTTGCTACAGAATATAAGTCGCTGACCCATTATACAAAAGGTACGCAGTCACCCCATAAAAGAGGCTCCCACTGCTTGTACGTACACGGTTTCAGGTTCTTTTTCACTCCCCTCGCCGGGGTTCTTTTCGCCTTTCCCTCACGGTACTGGTTCACTATCGGTCAGTCAGGAGTATTTAGCCTTGGAGGATGGTCCCCCCATATTCAGACAGGATACCACGTGTCCCGCCCTACTCTTCGAGTTCACA
>NZ_BSCM01000021.1:0-1192 GCF_027924865.1 Enterobacter sp. 200527-13 | reverse complement strand
CATGGGGAGACCCCACACTACCATCGGCGCTACGGCGTTTCACTTCTGAGTTCGGCATGGGGTCAGGTGGGACCACCGCGCTAAAGCCGCCAGGCAAATTCTGTAATCTGTATCAGCTGAAAATCGTCTCTCATCGCCAAAACATCTTCGGCGTTGTAAGGTTAAGCCTCACGGTTCATTAGTATCGGTTAGCTCAACGCATCGCTGCGCTTACACACCCGACCTATCAACGTCGTAGTCTTCAACGTTCCTTCAGGAGACTTAAAGTCTCAGGGAGAACTCATCTCGGGGCAAGTTTCGTGCTTAGATGCTTTCAGCACTTATCTCTTCCGCATTTAGCTACCGGGCAGTGCCATTGGCATGACAACCCGAACACCAGTGATGCGTCCACTCCGGTCCTCTCGTACTAGGAGCAGCCCCCCTCAATTCTCCAGCGCCCACGGCAGATAGGGACCGAACTGTCTCACGACGTTCTAAACCCAGCTCGCGTACCACTTTAAATGGCGAACAGCCATACCCTTGGGACCTACTTCAGCCCCAGGATGTGATGAGCCGACATCGAGGTGCCAAACACCGCCGTCGATATGAACTCTTGGGCGGTATCAGCCTGTTATCCCCGGAGTACCTTTTATCCGTTGAGCGATGGCCCTTCCATTCAGAACCACCGGATCACTATGACCTGCTTTCGCACCTGCTCGAGCCGTCACTCTCGCAGTCAAGCTAGCTTATGCCATTGCACTAACCTCCTGATGTCCGACCAGGATTAGCTAACCTTCGTGCTCCTCCGTTACTCTTTGGGAGGAGACCGCCCCAGTCAAACTACCCACCAGACACTGTCCGCAACCCGGATCACGGGTCTACGTTAGAACACCAGCCATTAAAGGGTGGTATTTCAAGGTTGGCTCCACGCAGACTGGCGTCCACGCTTCAAAGCCTCCCACCTATCCTACACATCAAGGACCAGTGTTCAGTGTCAAGCTATAGTAAAGGTTCACGGGGTCTTTCCGTCTTGCCGCGGGTACACTGCATCTTCACAGCGAGTTCAATTTCACTGAGTCTCGGGTGGAGACAGCCTGGCCATCATTACGCCATTCGTGCAGGTCGGAACTTACCCGACAAGGAATTTCGCTACCTTAGGACCGTTATAGTTACGGCCGCCGTTTACCGGGGCTTCGATCAAGAGCTTCGCGTT
>NZ_BSCM01000020.1:0-1584 GCF_027924865.1 Enterobacter sp. 200527-13 | reverse complement strand
GCTTGCACCCTCCGTATTACCGCGGCTGCTGGCACGGAGTTAGCCGGTGCTTCTTCTGCGGGTAACGTCAATTGCTGCGGTTATTAACCACAACACCTTCCTCCCCGCTGAAAGTACTTTACAACCCGAAGGCCTTCTTCATACACGCGGCATGGCTGCATCAGGCTTGCGCCCATTGTGCAATATTCCCCACTGCTGCCTCCCGTAGGAGTCTGGACCGTGTCTCAGTTCCAGTGTGGCTGGTCATCCTCTCAGACCAGCTAGGGATCGTCGCCTAGGTGAGCCGTTACCCCACCTACTAGCTAATCCCATCTGGGCACATCCGATGGCAAGAGGCCCGAAGGTCCCCCTCTTTGGTCCGTAGACGTTATGCGGTATTAGCCACCGTTTCCAGTGGTTATCCCCCTCCATCGGGCAGTTTCCCAGACATTACTCACCCGTCCGCCGCTCGTCACCCAGAGAGCAAGCTCTCCTGTGCTACCGCTCGACTTGCATGTGTTAGGCCTGCCGCCAGCGTTCAATCTGAGCCATGATCAAACTCTTCAATTAAAAGCTTGATTTGCTTCAACTCGTGAAGCGGTGCTCAAAGATTCACTAAATGAATTTTACTTCAGTAGTCACTCTTCAAGACTTGATATTTTTTTGCTGCCGAAGCAGCTGGATATCGTCTTGTGAGTGCCCACACAGATTGTCTGATAAATTGTTAAAGAGCAGTGAGTTACGCGCCGAAGCTTGTTAACTCGAGGTGGCGTATAATACGCTTTCCTCTTTCAGAGTCAACCCGTTTTTTCAGGATTTTTTCTCTTTCGTCCCGGCCGCGTTGTGAAGTGAATCACTTGCGCCGTGTCGATGGAGGCGCATTATAGGGATCCGAGTTTTTTGCACAACCCCTTTTTTGATCTTTTCTTATCGTTTGCACACTTTTCCGCCCTTTCGGCCGGATCTTGCGCGATCGAGGCCATTTTACGCAGGAACTGCGCTGTTGATTGGTTGTAATTCCATCGCCAACGTCTAGTATTGCCGGTAATTATGATCCCGACGTGAGGCTTACCATGTCTGATGCAATTCGTTCTTACCTTCATTACACCCCACAGATCGGCCAACGCGTGATGATCGATCCTTCCAGCGTGGTGATCGGCAACGTGGAACTGGCCGATGACGTCAGCATCTGGCCCCTGGTGGCCATCCGCGGCGACGTTAACGCCGTCAAGATCGGTGCGCGCAGCAACATTCAGGACGGTAGCGTGCTGCATGTGACTCATCAATCGGAACATAATCCTCAAGGCTACCCGCTATTAATTGGCGAAGATGTGACGGTGGGGCATAAAGCCATGCTGCATGGCTGCGCCATTGGCAACCGGGTATTGGTGGGAATGGGATCGATTTTGCTGGATGGTGCAGTAATAGAAGACGACGTGATGATTGGCGCCGGTAGCCTAGTGGCGCCGGGAAAACACCTGGCAAGCGGGTACTTATATATGGGCAGCCCTGCACGGCAAGTACGACCGCTGACGTCGGCCGGGGTGGAAGGGCTGCGCTTCTCCTCCAATAACTACGGGCGCTGGAAAGGTGGTGACCCGGCCG
>NZ_BSCM01000019.1:0-6705 GCF_027924865.1 Enterobacter sp. 200527-13 | reverse complement strand
GTGCAAATTCCGCGGGTCGGCGATGAGGTGGTGGTGGACTTTATCAACGGTGACCCGGACCGTCCGATTATCACCGGGCGGGTGTATAACGAAGCAAGCATGCCGCCGTGGGCGCTGCCGGCTGCAGCCACGCAGATGGGCTTTATGAGCCGCACGAAGGATGGCTCCGTGGATAATGCCAATGCCCTGCGCTTTGAGGACAAGGCGGGCGCAGAGCAGGTGTGGATCCAGGCTGAGCGGAATCTGGATATTAACGTCAAAAATGACGAGTCTCACTCTACCGAAAAAAATCGTACCCAGTTTGTTGGTGAAGATGAAACCTTACGGGTAGCGAAAAACCAGAAATCAGGGATTAAAGGCGATGTGGTATGCCTGACGGGGAACAGTCGAAACGATAAGGTCGTTAATAATTTTATACTTTCCGCAGGTAATACGCTGAGACTGGAATGTGGTGAAAGCGCCATCGAGCTATCAAAAGACGGTAGCGTTCATATCATTGGTAATAACTTTAACTTTACTGCAAAACAGAATGCTCAAATTAATACGCTTTCCGGGGAATTGCACTTAAACCCTGATGACGGACGTAATGTCATCGACCCACCAGGTGCATCCCATCAGGGTGAAATCCAGCAGGAAGTGGATGGTTTTTTTGTTTTTAATGCCAATAAATAAGAATAACCAGAATGGCCGAATATATCCTTCAGGAAGCAACACTCGCCTTGCCCGATGTATTTAAAGACAGAACCATGAATTTATTCACCATGAGTGATAACGGAGCTAGCGAGTTTACTTTTGTTGTTTCTTGTGCGACGGCAAAAAACGAAGATAAAGTCCATGATGCGGCTACCCGACTGACGCGTGAACTGGAAATTACGGTGCCCGACTTTCGTCTTGAATCCTCTCAGATGACTTCTGTTAATGGTCATCCGGCGGTAGAGCTTTTTTATCAGTTTAAAAATGATAACTCGGTCATTTTTCAGAAGCAGACGGTGATTTTACTCGCTGACCATCCTGGCGGGCAAAAGATGGTGTTGATGTTTTTTCCGGCCGGAAAATTGACTTCCTTTCAGAATTCAATGCAACAGAGACTGAAGTGCTATTTAAGCCTAATACATCGTTTGAGGTTATCAGCAGGTCAGATGAACTTGGGATAATAAATATAGAATTAAGGGTAATACCATGATCGACCTTCATACTGAAGACTCTGTAATCAATCATTATGCCGATCGCTATCGTACATACATGCCAATTAATGTCCGTAAGGCAATAAAAAATAACGGTATTGATGGTTTGAGTTCTTCACAAGCCTGGGATGAAACATTACCTTTAATTACGACTGAAGATATTTCACGTGATAAAGCACTTGGGGCGCTGGTCGGTTTGGCTGTTGGGGACGCAGTCGGCACTACTCTTGAGTTTAAGAAAAGAGACAGTGAACATGTAGCGGATATGATTGGTGGCGGACCTTTTCATTTAAAACCCGGTGAATGGACGGATGATACGTCCATGGCATTATGTCTGGCGGAAACTTATCTTTCAGAAAACAGAATGCATACCGATATACTTAGAAAATATCTCGTTAAATGGTATCTTAACGGTGATAATAGCAGTAATGGTCGGTGTTTCGATATTGGCAATACGACGCGATTTGCGCTTGAACAGTATTTGCGTATCGGGCCTTCATGGTATGGTAATACCGAGAAACACACTGCTGGTAATGCTGCGGTTATTCGTCAAGCTCCGGTGTCTATCTTTCGTCGAAAATCGCTGCGCGCGATTTACTTCGAATCCCAGGCTCAGAGTCGCGCAACTCATGGCGCGGTAGAGTCAATTAATGCATGCCAATTTCTCGGATTGATATTACACTATTTAATTAACGGTTATAAAAAAGAAGAAGCTTTTTCCCCTCATGTTTTCCCACTATGCGCGCGTGTAATGATCATAAATGCGGGTGAGTATAAGCAAAAAACTCGCGATCAGATTCGTTCAAGTGGTTATGTAATAGATACGCTTGAGGCCGCGATGTGGTCCGTATGGAATACTGACAATTTCAGAGATGCTATTCTGTTGGCCGCCAATCTTGCCGATGATGCTGACAGCGTTGCGGCGACGGCAGGACAAATAGCGGGAGCATTATATGGTTATTCTGGTATTCCGTCGGAGTGGAAAAACAAACTTGTACAACACGAGCGTATCGCCAAAATGGCAGGTGAATTATTCGATAGAGCTCCTGAGGATAATTTTTTATAATTGAATAATTCATATGGCACGGCTATTGTAGCGTGCCATTGAGTTGAAGGGAAAATGTTGGGTTAATGTGAAGTAACATGTGAGGAAAACAACTCACTTTGCCAGCATAGAAAATATACTGAATTATGCAAAAAAAGTAGAGTAGTTCGGTAATATTGCTTCCTGTACCTGGTATTTGGCTAGTTAAAAAAATATCTCTACCAGCCAAAAGGTAGGGGGGTACAGAATTTATTCAGATAAAAATATGTCTAAGAGTGCTCATGAATAAAGAAAATTATAACGAGCTGAATTATATCAATGATGCCATTGATATAATCAATAAACGATTGGAAACAAAACCTGATTTTTCACTGTATGTTATGGTGAAGTGCCAGTTGGATTATATTAAATCTGTTTTGGTTGGCGCTGAAAAAGATAAAAGTAAATTACATTCATTGAATCTTGGAGTACTTGCATCTAAAGAATTTGATACAACAGATGCCGAGCTTGCTGAGCATTTATCTAATGCTAATTATATAGCTTCGCAGATGGGGAAAGGATTGAAGATCATTCTTCCTCATGAACAAGATGTGGAATATTTGAAAAGACAAAAAAGATATCGTAAGTGATAGGCAGTTTTTTTGAATTCTGCTGGCCGCCAACCTTGCCTATGACGCTGACATCGTTGCGGCGACGGTGGGGCAAATAGCTGGAGCATTATATGGTGATTCCGGTATTCCCCAGGATTGGAAAAATAAACTCGAACAACACGAACGTATCGCCACAATGGCAGGTGAACTATTCGATAGAGCACTTGAGGATAATTTCTAGTAATTGTATAAATCATATGGCGCGGCTATTATAGCGTGCCATTAAGTTGAATAGAAAATGTTGTGTTGATGCGAAGTTGGATGTGAGACGAAACAACTTACTTTTCCAGTGTTGAAATATGTCGAAATATCAAGTGGACCATATTTGATGATAGTCACTCATTAATAAAGAAAGTGATTTTTTAATTTCCCCTCTTAATTCTATTATCTTCCTTTAATAAAATGTGGTGACTGATTTTATCAGGCAGAAGTGGTCGGGAATAATAGGCGCGCTCTCACTCTAATAATTTGACTCAATATAATGAATGAAATAACAGCCTTGGATTATGTTGAAAAAACATTAAGTTTATCTCAAAAGAGATATGCTGAAGTTAGAAAAAGTAATCCCCAATCCCCGCTTTTGCAAATGTACGACTCTACAGTACAACAATTATTATTTCTGCGGGACCTAATCGAAGGCAAGGAAAAGGATAAGGCGAAATTATGGAAAATGACGTTCGGTATGTATGCAGCGAAGGAGTTTGATAATTCGGATGAGTTGTTTTTTGAAAGGTTGTCGGATGCCTGGTTTATTGTTGATCAAATCCGCCGAGGATTAAAGGTTAGGCTCCCGCATGAGGTTGATGCCAATTATAGAATAAAACAACAAAATCTTAAAATGAAATATCCTGATGAATTTTAGGGTTGATATTAGATATATTTTATTATGGGTGGATGGTGATTGATTTACATGCTAATTTGAATGTATTGTTAAAATATGTAGATAGATATCGTAAGTACTTACCTGTTAGTAGTCTTTCAGTCCAGCAGAAAATGCAGTATAAATATAATGATAAACTATTAGAATCATCTTTTGATTGCGATGCCCAAAAACAATGGGACTTAACACCATCATGCAACATCTCACTAGTGGAATCGCGAGATCGTGCTGTTGGTGCGCTTATTGGTCTTGCTGTTGGAGATGCTGTAGGGACGACGCTCGAATTTCTACCTCGTGACAGAGCATACGTCAAAGATATGACAGGAGGTGGGCCATTTCGACTTCGCGCAGGCGAATGGACGGATGACACATCCATGGCATTATGTCTTGCGGAAACGCTTCTTGAGAAGGGTGATGCTGATACTATATGCTTCAGGAATAAGCTTCTGGAATGGTATCAGCATGGTTATAACAGTTCAAATGGCATCTGTTTTGATATAGGTAATACAACTCGCTTTGCTTTAGAACAATATTTAACTATTGGTCCTGGGTGGAGCGGTAATACTTCGCCAGAAACTGCAGGTAATGCTTCTATTATCAGACAAGCGCCTGTCTCAATTTTTTTTAGAAAGTCATTAAGCAAAGCGTTTTATGAAGCTAAAAAACAGAGCATCGCCACGCACGGTGCCGCGGAAGCAATAAATAGCACACAGTATTTAAGTTATTTACTTGTACATATGATTAATGGCAGCAATAAAGATTTTGTTTTTGCTCCACACGTCATGCCGCTTCAGCCACGTGTAATGATTATCAACGCGGGTGAATATAAGCAAAAAACTCGCGATCAGATTCGTTCAAGTGGTTATGTCATCGATACGCTTGAGGCCGCGATGTGGTCCGTATGGAATACGGATAATTTCAGAGATGCTATTCTGTTGGCCGCCAATCTTGCCGATGATGCTGACAGCGTTGCGGCGACGGCGGGGCAAATCGCGGGTGCGCTGTATGGTTATTCCGGTATCCCACAGGAGTGGAAAGACAAATTGGTACAACACGAACGTATCGCCAGAATGGCAGGTGAATTATTCGACAGGGCTCCTGAAGATACTTTCTTGTAATTGTTTTCATATTTGGATAGTGAGGGTTTGAGCTGGTCGTAATTTCCGCTCAGGCAGATGGCGGAATTAATGGTATTGCTGAGTGTGTTGCCCTTTTGAAAAAAGATTAAAGAGGATAAATGGGAAATATTGTAATGCATTGGTTTTTCTTTATTTTCTTTATGATTTGGACACTAGCGCTTATCTGGAATGGGAAAGATTTTTTTAACAAGAAAAAGTGGCTCCTGGCGGGGATGATGTTGGTTCTGGTGTTAGTAGCCACAGTTGTCATTGGCTTTACGCTTAAATGGCTTTCTCAGTCGATGTCATTGTTTTCTATCGCAACGGCCAAACAATATTCGATCATTTTTTCTATGTCTTTTCTGTGCGTATGGGGTTTAAAGGTCACAGTTGTGCTGCTCTGTACTGTTTTCTCGGGGATTCTGAGGGGGCACAAAAGCTACAATGTGGAAAATTATGAAAAAATATCGTCTATATCACGCATCGTCGCGCCTGGCTTACTTATCGTTGCTAAAAGCTTAATTTCCCTCGGAAGCGTCCTTATGTTTTCGGGTCTTTGGCTAAAGTAAGCACAATGATTAAGGTTGCATAACGGATACCCTAGTTTCTACTGTTACCGCAACCGCGTCTCCGCTTTGCGTCATGCCCTTGACCCGACCCGATACGGATGCGTGCATCGACCACAGCAGGCAGCTCGGTTAACTGGTTACGGTGATCATCCTCACGCAACCCGCCGTGGCGCCAATTGTTAGTGTGTGACTGTCATAGTCGGGCGAGCGAATAAGGAGCATCGGATTCAATGAAGTTTCTCGGGTTTATTATTTTTTCATTGGTCGCTCTTACCTATATCTGGAATGGCAAAGATAATTTTAACAAAAAAGAATGGGTGGTTTTTTCGTAAAATTATCTTTTATATTAGTCGGCACTTTTATTCTGGTTTTCGTGTTGATCGGATTGCGGGAAATTTTCCCCTCGATGACAAAAGAAGATGGTGAGTTGGTACTAATCGTTATTCCGCCTTCGTTTGTCACACTATTATTGGCTAAGTTTTTCGTCATTATGCTTTGCACAATATTTGAAACTATAATGCGTTTTCATCAGCGATATAACACGGAGCAAAATTATTCGATTTTGTCATCGCTGGCAAACAGATATAGCCCTGGATTGATTTTGCTGGCGAAATGCCTGGCATCATTTGGATGCATTCTTATATTCTATGGTATCTGGTTAGCCTCCGCGGCCTAAGTGAAGAGACATTATAAACACTTAGAACAACTATCCGTTTCCCATAGCCTCCGCTACCAGTAACGAAGACCTTGAGGCGAACGACTGGAAATGGCTGTACACCTCAACTGACAAGGAAATACTTCATTACCAGGTGATATTTCCCATGCGTGTTAAGCCAGCAGGTTTGACTCCACCACACATTACTGAAGTCGGCTTGACGAATGAGAGGGGGTTATCCATCTCCGGAGTAACACTGTGGACGTGCTGGGAAAATTTCATCGCTGCGGAAGAGATGTGTGCTTTATACCAATGCTTTGTTTTTAGCATGGGGAAAGTATGGTGCCATGCGTAGAGTGTATTTTTAATTTGTTAATTAAATGTTATATATTAAGTGATAGGTTCCTCGACGATTTCCCCCCCAGGTGATTTTTCATCTGTCTGGTTACATGTAATAGTAAATGACTTTTTTCATTTATCCGTTTTTTTATTATCTTCTCCAGCATAAAACCATTACGGAATAAAGATTATGCTCAACCGAATTACCGTTCAGCTCCCGGTGGAGGGGCTTCTGTTCTGGAAACTCACAGGTCGCGAGGCGATG
>NZ_BSCM01000018.1:0-7609 GCF_027924865.1 Enterobacter sp. 200527-13 | reverse complement strand
GAAATCTACATGGAGAAGGCCCGCGAGGTGCGCGAGCGCCAGCAGACCGAAGGGCGGGCGTACCAGTCGGCCTTTATGAAAGAGAAAGGGGCCTCCCGCGATGCGGGCAGTCTCTACCGGGTGGTGGATGCCGGCCGGGGTAAGCGCATTAAGGCTTCCGACATGGTGACCCTGTCGGTCAGCGGTACGCTGCCGGACGGGACGGTATTCGACGGGAGTGGCCAGAGCGGGCAGAGCAAGACCGCGAAGGTCGGGGCCCTGATGCCGGCGGTGGCGATTGGCCTGCAAAAAATCTCACGGGGCGGACACATTAAGGTGGTGGTCCCGCCGGAGAAAGGCTATGGCGATGCGGGTTTGCCGCCGGTTATTCCGGGCGGGGCGACCTTAATCTTTGATATTACCGTCGCGGACGAGGGCTGAGGCACAAAACACTCACACCTGAACCTGACTGACTAACCCCTCCGGCCTGTCGGTCTGAGGGTGCGCCGCAGGCCGGCGCAGACAGAACGCGATATCTCAGCGTGCAGGGCGTTTTTAAACGCCGTCCTGCGCGACGGGAGCGGCTGTGCCTTTTTTCGGGGAGGCGATATTTCGCACCCGAATAAGGCGCAGTCCTGAAATAAAAAATACCGGACTGAACAGGCGTCCGGAAATACCCGACAGGGGTGTTTGTGCTGCCGGGAAATAACAAAAACACACACTTTGCGACCCCGCAAAATAAGGAAAATAACGATGAGTCAGAGCGTACGACATAACACTTTATTATTCCCGCACCCGACGGGGAAGACACCCCGTCTGATGACGCTGGCCGCCCTGATGGCGGGCGCCGGTCTCCTGGCGGCCCTCCCGGGTCTGGCCCTGGCGGCAGAGGCTGAGGCCATTGTGCCGGTTGAGAGTGCGGCCGGCACGCCGGTGGCGGCACATCCTGCCCCTGCGGCGGCCTCCGGTCCCTCCCTGACGGTGGGGGCAGGCGTGGCGGTGAACCCGATTTATCAGGGCTCGTCCCGCTATGAGCCGTTCCCGTCGCTTGCCGCGAAGGCGGTCCTGCCGTCGGACAACTGGGGGACCTTCACGCTCTCGTTCCCGGAAGGGCTGCGCTGGGACCTGCCGGATGTCTCCACTGTGGGTCTGGCGTTCCTGCTGGGCTATGACCCGGGTCGTAAGGAAAAAATCCGCTACCTCGGGGGCAATAACCACCACCTGCGCGGCATGGGTGACCTCGACAGCACGGCGCTGGTCGGGGCAGAAGCCTACCTGCGCCTGCCGGTCGGACGTCTGTACGTGCGCGGGATGCAGGCCGCGAGCAGCCGGGACTATGGCGGGGATGACCTCGGGCACACCACATACCTCGAAGCCGGCGCGGCGAGTTCCCTGCCGCTCTCGGCGGCCCTCACCCTGGATGCGTCCCTGTACGGCACCTGGAGCGACAGCCACGACATGATGGCGCGCTTTGGCGTGACCGGACGTCAGGCGGCGCGCAGTGACTTCAGCGAGTACCACGCCGGGGGCGGGATGCGGGATGTGACGATGAAGACCGCCGTCACCTGGCACCTGCAGCCCCATGTCGCCCTCCAGGGTGGCCTGAAGGTCTACTCCCTGGTCGCCGGTGCCCGCCACAGTCCGCTGACGGATGACACCGTCGGGGCCGGGGCCTTCCTCAACGCTCTCTACACCTTCTGATAAATCCGGAGGCCGGTATGCGCTATCTGCTGATGACGGACAACCACCTGCTCGCGCACCACTTCGCTGTGGTCTGCGCGGACCGGGGGAGTGTGTCTGAGACCCCCTGCGGCCCGGAGGCGGCACGGGATGTGAGCCCCTTCTGGCTGCAGGAGCGCCGCACGGATGCGCTGCTGCTGGACCTGCCGGAGCGCCTCGCCCTGCGCGCCCCGGCAATCATTAATGCCTGGCGCACCCGCTGTCCGGGCGTGCCGGTGATGGTGGTGATGCCCGGGGCCACGCCGTACACGGTGCGGGCGGTGCTCGGGGCCGGGGCCGACGGCTGTCATGACGACACCTGCGATGTCCGGGTACTGGCCGCCCGGGTGGAGGCCCTGGTGCGCCGGCGTCTCGGGTGGTACCGCACCGAAGTGCTGGACTGTCCGCCCCTGCGTCTGGAGACCGGTGAGCGCCGCCTGACCATCGCCGGTGAGCCGGTGTTCCTGACCAGGTTTGAGTTCCGGGTGCTGGAGGTGCTGGTCCGTCATCACGGCCAGGTCCTGAGCCGGGCTGACATCCTGATGCAGTTCTGCCCGGAAGGGCAGGTGGATGAACGGCGCTACCGGTCACTGGAGACCATCCTGTGCCGCCTGCGCCAGCGGCTGGCCGGATTCCCGCAGGTCCGGGGCCGGCTGAGCACCTGCCGGGGACGGGGCTACATGCTGGATATCCGCGACGCGCGCACCCCGCCAGTGCGTCGCACCGGGTAACCGCCAGGAGAGCCCTGAATGAAAAACGCAAAAACCCGGAACGCCGAACGCAAACAACAGACACGACACACAACACACAGACACCAGAGAGGAAACACCGCGATGACCCTGATACTGAACACGCATCACCTGGCCTGGCTGGCCCCGCTGGCGGCACTCCTGCTCCCGGGCCTGGCGCAGGCCGCAGACACTCCGCCGGCGGGCGCTGCCCCGGCGGTGACCGACCCGCACTTTACACTGGCGCCGGGCTATCTGGCACCGGCGAGCCTGCCCCTGCGCCTGGCCCTGCTGGGCGCCCCGCCGGCGGACGGCTCGGCGGCACTCGCCCGTGACGAGGAGGCGCACCGCGCCGCGATGTCCCTGAAAGGTTCGGCGCGCGAGAAGCTTGCCGCGAGCGATGCGGAGCTGGAGTTCCCGGCCCCGGCGAAGACCTTCGCCTGCGCCCTCGGGACTGACATCAGCGAAAAACAGACCCCGCATCTCTACACCCTGATGCAGCGGGTGCTCTCCGATGCGGGCGGCTCGACCTATGCCGGGAAGAACGCCTGGAACCGCACCCGCCCGTTCGTGGTGCACGGGGAGGGGACCTGTCAGCCCTCGATGGAGCCCCTGCTGCGCACCGACGGCTCCTGGCCGTCCGGTCACTCGGCGGCAGGCTGGGCCTGGGGACTGATTCTGGCGGAGGTGCAGCCTGAGCGTGCCACCGAGGTGCTGGCCCGCGGGCTGGCGTTTGGTCAGAGCCGGGTTATCTGTAACGCCCACTGGCAGAGCGACGTGGATGCGGGCCGCCTGATGGGGGCGGCCACCGTCGCCACCCTGCACGGCAATAAGGACTTCATGGCGGACCTGGCGGCCGCGAAGCGGGAAGTGGCTGCCGCCACCCGGGCCGGCATCAGACCCGGACAGGACTGCGCGGCAGAGCGCGTGGCCCTCTCCCTGACACAACACTGAGTGGGGTGACCCTATGCAGACCCTGAATCTTCAGCTTCACACCCTGCGTGCCCGCCTGAGTGCTGCGCGCAGCACCACCGGACTCACGGCCTCCGCCCTGTGGCTGGCGGCCCTTGTGGCCCCACAGGCCCTGGCGGCACAGACCGCTGTGGAGGCTGAGCCGGCCTCTTCAGCCGCACCGCAGTGGCAGTTCACTGTCGCTCCCTACCTGTGGGGCGCGGGTATCCGCGGCAACGTGGGTCACAAAACCACCGGGACCCAGTTCGTGAAGTCGGACTTTCATGATATCGCCCGCGACCTTGACGTGGCGGCGATGACCATGGGCGAGGCCCGCCTGGGGCCGTACAGCCTGCTGGCGGACGTGATGTACATCGACACCACCACGAAGACCCGCCTGCCCGACGGGGCGCCGGCGAAGCACCTCAATACCGACAGCAGGACCTTCTCCGCGTTTCTCGGGGGCGGGTATGCCCTGCTTGATGCCCCGGCGCTGCGCCTCGATGCGGCCGGCGGTATCCGGGTCTGGTACAGCAGCACCACGCTGAGCCTGCACGGCGGTGACGCCGGCGGCACCAGTGGCAGCGACAGTGCCACCTGGGCTGACCTGATGGCCGGCCTGCGCGGGCGCTACGCCCTGGCACCGTCCGTCTGGCTCTCGGGCTGGGGGATGGCGGGCGCCGGGCAGTCCCGGGCCGACTGGGATGCGGCCGCCCTCGTGAGCTGGGCGTTCATCCCGGACATGCAGATTGCGGCGGGGTACCGGGCGATGGGGGTGAACTACCGCCACGACGGGTTTGTGTACGACATGGTCCAGCAGGGTCCGCTGCTGGGCATCAGCGGCCGGTTCTGAGCCGGCATCAGGAGGCAGCCATGCAGATGCAACAGATACAGCAACAACAGCAGCACCGGGCGCACCGTGCCCGCCGGGGCGGCCACACCGCGACTGTGATGCTCATTCTCACCCTCGCGGCCCTGGTGGCCTGGTTATGGGGGCGGGTATGAAGCGTCAGGCGCAGCTCAGCCGGCAGAGCCGGTTCACGGACGGGGCAGTGCTGTTGATTGTCCTCCTGCTGGTCACGGGGCTCTGTGCCGTGATGACTCTGGTGGAAATGGTCTTTCTGGCCTGAGGGGAAAAGATGCGACTGACGTGGTGGGTGCTTGCCTGGGTGGCACTCGGATTACTGGGGCTTGCCTGGGCAGGCTGGATTGCGGTGCTGATGATGATCCCCGTCTGAACAGACCGGGGCGTGCTGCGAATACGCCAGCCAGCCCGTTAACACATCAACAACTGAACAACTGAACAGATAAACACAGCAAGGACATCAGGATGAACGACGACAAGGCAGAGAAGGCCGTCGCCCGTCGGGGCAGGCGGTCACTGAGTGATGAGATGGCACTACAGGCGGACACGAGCCAGTTGCGCCAGAGCGGGCAGGCCCGCTACCGGCAGTTTGCGGCCATGGCTGCCCGGGACGAGCGCGAAGGGCGCTTTGCCGCGGCCGCCGAAAACTGGAGTGAAGCCCTGAAAACCGCGCGCGGCGAGAACACGGAGTGGTGCCAGTCCCGGCTCACCCTGTGTCTGCTCTACGCCCGCACACCCTCCCTGCCGCAGGCCATGAGCGAGCGGGCGAGCGGGCGCTGACTGTGCCCCGAAGACCGGTACTGAACAGAAGGAGAGACGCATGAAAAAGACCACTGTCGCGCCCGACCTGATGACCCCGCAGACCGGGGCTCCGGTCATGAGCGCAGCCATGATGCCGGCCACCACCCGACCGCCCCTGTGGCTGCAGGTGGCCCGGTGGTGTCTGGGATGCAAAATCCCGGTCAACCGGCAGCTGATAGCGCAGGCCTTTGCCATCCCGGAGCGCCAGGCGGCTGACATCATGCTCTACATCACCGGACGACGCGCCGATGTGGTGCAGGCCCGGCGCCGGGTGGCGGTGATGCCCGGCGGGATGCGCGAGGCGACCCTTGAGGTACTCAGTATCCGGGAAGAGGCGGTGCCCCTGCGCGGGGCAGCCTCCCATCAGTCTCCCCGCAGCCCCCGCACGGAGGCTCCGTCACCGGCGGCGCTGCGTGACCTGGTGCTGGGGAGACGCCGGCCCGGAGGTGCGGCGTGAACGCCGGCTGGGTGGTGGCCGGGCATCTCCTGCTGGCCCCGATGCTGGCAATCAGCCAGCCGCCCTGGTCGGGGATGGTGATGATGCTGGTGCGAAGCGGCATGACCCTGCTGTTCCTTCTGGTGCTGTGGGTGCTGCTGATGCTCTGGTGGCGTCGCCGCGCCCGCGCCGGTGAGTCGGAGCCGCGTTACTTCCGTGACTGGCTCATCCCGCTGGTGCTGGCCGGTCTCGGGCTGGCCCTGCTGTGCAGTCAGGACCGGGGGAGTGTGGATCACCTGTTTCAGCGGGTGGACAACATGCTGATGAACGGCCGGCTCACGGAGGTGCAGCCGGATGTCACCCCGGAGAGCTGGTATGACGTGCTGGGGATACCGCCGGAGGACGGGGCGGGTGACGACGCTGACCCGGGCGCGCCCTTCCTGCCTGACCGGGCGGACCTGGTGACAGGAGAGAGCGAATGATGACCGACAACGCTGAACTGACGCTGTTCTGGTGCGGCCTGGTGCTGGTCCTGATGGTGCTGGTCCATGAACTCAGCCGGCTGATGCCGTGTCGCACCACGCGCTACCTGTTCCTGCCCCCGGGGCCGGGACTGCGGTGGTGGCAGTACCCGCTGCTGGCAGGAATTATCCTTGGCCTGCTGCTGCCGGCGAGCGAGCTGATGCTGCAGTCCCGTGACTGGCAGACCGCCGGGGGTGTCCTGCAGGTGGTGGCCCTGATGATTGCCGGCCAGCTGCTGTTCGGTGGCCTGCGGCGTCTGCCGGCCCCGCTCGGCTGGTTGCGGCCGGTCCCGGCCCTGCTGCTGAGCCTGATGCTCGCGCGCAGCGGCTGGCTGCTGGCGGTCTGGTACCTGACGGAGTGATGTGATGACGGACGACCTGCAGCAACAGCGGCAACAACAGCATCAACATCAGGACCCGGAGCCCGGCGAAAACCGCAGCGCAGTCACGCGCTGCCCCGGGCGGGTGGGCCTGCTCCCGGACTGCCGCTATATGCAGACCGGACTGGAGAGCCTGGCGCAGGCCCGGGGCCTGTCGGTTGAGCTTCTGACCCGGACCCCGGCCGACCTGGCGGGCCCGCCGGTCCCGGTGAGCCGGGTGATATGCCACCTCAGTGGTGACCTGGCCGGCCGGCTGGCGCAGGTGGCCCGGCTCGGGGAATACCTGCAGACCCGGGGAGACAGCCTCCCCGTGACCCTGCTCACCCGGGAGCCGATGCCCTGGCTGTACGGCACCCTGCTGCACCTGACCGGACGGACGCAGAGCCTGCAGGCGGTGTGGACCCTGGATGCGCGCAGTCCGCTTGCGGACATCGTCGACCTGCTGTGGGGCACAACCCCCACAACCGCACACCGCCTGAAGGGGCGGGAGAGTTACACCCTGGCCTCCGGCCTCACCCGGCGCGAGCTGACGGTGGTGAGGGCGGTGCTGGCCGGGGAGCGAATACAGGACATGGCGCAGCGGACCGGACTGTCGGTCAGCGCGCTGTACGCGCAGCGCCATCACGGCCTGCGCAAACTGGGGGCCGGGACGGGCATCCGGTGATGAAAGGAGAGTGAATGAGGAGCAGAGCCTGCAGGACCGCCCTGATACTGCTGCCGCTGCTGATGGCGGGCATGCACCACCCGGTGGTGCATGCCGGCCGCCCGGCTGCACAGGAGAACACCATACTCTGGCACTACCCCCACGCGCGACTGCGGGTGGACTGCACCCTGCCGACCGGCACGGTGGTCGGGAGTGTGACCCTGCCGCTGCCCCCCGGGACACCCGCGGGCGACAGCAGCCTCGGTACCCGGGCCGGTGAGCGGCGCGACTGGGTGCTGCTCGGTACCAGCCTGCCGGGCCTGATGGTCCGGGCGGCCCTGGACCGCAACGGTATCCGCGAGGGCGATGCGCCCCCGCCGACCGTGCTGCGCCTGGAGCTGGTGATGGACGGGGCGGTGAAGCCCGGGTGGCTGACGCTGCCGGCTGAGCCGCTGTGGTGGAGCGTGTACGACCCGCATACCCGGGCCCGCCTGTGGCGTGCACGGATAGTGTGGAAGGGACGCATGAAAGTGGAAACGGAGGACGAGGATGAACCCGGAAGCGAAAAAGGCTGTGCCTGACGACA
>NZ_BSCM01000017.1:0-26319 GCF_027924865.1 Enterobacter sp. 200527-13 | reverse complement strand
GACGTGACCGGTACCATCGAACTGCCAGAAGGCGTTGAGATGGTAATGCCAGGCGACAACATCAAGATGGTTGTGACTCTGATCCACCCAATCGCGATGGACGACGGTCTGCGTTTCGCAATCCGTGAAGGCGGCCGTACCGTTGGCGCGGGCGTTGTTGCTAAAGTTCTGGGCTAATTACTTATCCCTGAATTAAAAAAGGACGCTTCGGCGTCCTTTTTTGTTTTCTGCCGTTGTGTGTCTGTCACAAATTTTCGCATTTTTCGTCCTCTCCCGCCCCGTATACGGGTGTTTGTGCTATTGTAATCATAACCATTCTCACTTACACTTTGCGCATATTTTGAACGGGAGTCTTTATGTACGTTTGTTTATGTAATGGTGTAAGTGACAAAAAAATACGTCAGGCCGTTCGCCAGTTTCAGCCACAGTCCTTCCAGCAGCTTCGCAAATTTGTTCCAGTGGGAAATCAATGCGGTAAATGTGTACGTGCTGCACGTGAGATCATGCAGGACGAATTGATGCAGATCCCGGAATACAAAGAGATTGCGTAAGCGCCCATCTTTTTTTTGACATCCCTGTAGCCCGATCTACGCTTCAATGAGTGGAAGCGGAGGGACTATATAATGAAAGGTGATGTTAAAATCATAAGTTATCTCAATAAATTATTGGGAAATGAGCTTGTCGCGATCAATCAGTATTTTCTCCATGCGAGAATGTTCAAAAACTGGGGCCTGATGCGCCTCAACGATGTTGAATATCACGAATCCATCGATGAGATGAAACATGCCGATAAATACATCGAGCGTATTTTATTCCTTGAAG
This sequence comes from Enterobacter sp. 200527-13, assembly GCF_027924865.1. Lineage (NCBI taxonomy): Bacteria > Pseudomonadati > Pseudomonadota > Gammaproteobacteria > Enterobacterales > Enterobacteriaceae > Enterobacter > Enterobacter sp. 200527-13. The sequence continues at coordinate 25,497 of NZ_BSCM01000017.1, read as the reverse complement.
GCATTCCTAACCTGCAGGATCTCGGCAAACTCGGCATCGGTGAAGATGTTGAAGAGATGCTTCGGTCCGACCTCAGGCTCGAGCTTGAAGGCGCAAAAGATCTCCGCGAAGCCATTGCCTATGCGGACAGTGTTCATGACTACGTCAGCCGCGATATGATGATCCAGATTCTGGCCGATGAAGAAGGGCATATCGACTGGCTTGAAACTGAGCTGGATCTCATCAGTAAAATTGGTCTGCAGAATTATCTTCAATCCCAGATTAAAGTGGCTGACTAAACAGCGTCTGCCAGCCAACACTTAAACCCGCTGCCGCCAGAAATGGCCCAAAAGGCAGTGGGTTTTTTAATGCCTGTTTATCAGGAGCCGGTAAAGCGAGAATGAGCTGGTAAAGAAGCGCCACCAATGCGGCGGTTAACACCAGTGCGGGCAATATGTGCCAACCGTGCCACGCCCCCAGTGCCGAAAGATATTTCACATCGCCATAGCCCATCCCTTCACGTCCAGTCAGAAGCCGGTAGCCCCAGTAGATAATCGCAAAGCTCACATACCCTGCCATCGCGCCAGTCACTGCGTTCGAAAGAAAGTCAGGATGAAGGCAACGCTGGAAGAGCAGGCCGGTCCATAAGAGGGGACAGAGGTATTTATCCGGGAGAAGGCCGGCACGAATATCTTCACGTACCAGTAAACCGGAGAGTGCGAAGTAAACGAGCAGAAAGGGGAGGGGAGTCAGCATACGCAAAGCCTCAAAGATGTTTGGTGCATACTCTTCTCATGATGCAAGGCCAGCAACGTCCGTACACAGGAATTGCGTGAGGGGTTCATAAGAAGAGATGAAAGCAGACAGGTTGCTGCAAATAATGGAATGCCCTACGCATCGCATGTCTTTGGCGCTTAATTTCTAAACGGCACTTGCGTCTTGCTCAGATTTACGTATAATGCGCGGGCTTGTCGTAGTTGACGGCGGGTTCAATCTGAACCGGAGTAGCTAATTTTGTTACTCAACAATGCTCCCAATCGGGGAGCTACGTAAGAACGGTTACACTCTCCCATCAATCGTAATGGGTTTGAGGAGTAATCATTTTCGTTTATAAAATAATTGGAGCTCTGGTCTCATGCAGAACCAAAGAATCCGTATCCGCCTTAAAGCGTTTGATCATCGTCTGATCGATCAATCAACCGCGGAAATCGTCGAGACTGCTAAGCGCACTGGTGCGCAAGTCCGTGGTCCGATCCCGCTGCCGACCCGCAAAGAGCGCTTTACCGTTCTGATCTCTCCGCACGTTAACAAAGATGCGCGTGATCAGTACGAAATCCGCACTCACAAGCGTCTGGTTGACATCGTTGAGCCAACTGAGAAAACCGTTGATGCTCTGATGCGTCTGGATCTGGCTGCCGGTGTAGACGTGCAGATCAGCCTGGGTTAATCAGGTCATCGAGCGATTGAGAGGTTGAAACAATGATTGGTTTAGTCGGTAAAAAAGTGGGAATGACCCGCATCTTCACTGAAGATGGCGTTTCTATCCCAGTAACCGTAATCGAAGTTGAAGCAAACCGCGTTACTCAGGTTAAAGATCTGGCTAACGATGGCTACCGCGCTGTTCAGGTTACCACCGGTGCTAAAAAAGCTAACCGTGTAACCAAACCAGAAGCGGGTCACTTCGCTAAAGCTGGCGTTGAAGCTGGCCGTGGTCTGTGGGAATTCCGTCTTGCTGAAGGCGAAGAGTTCACCGTAGGTCAAGACATTAGCGTTGAGCTGTTTGCTGACGTTAAAAAAGTTGACGTAACCGGTACCTCTAAAGGTAAAGGTTTTGCTGGTACCGTTAAGCGCTGGAACTTCCGTACCCAGGACGCTACTCACGGTAACTCCTTGTCTCACCGCGTTCCGGGTTCTATCGGTCAGAACCAGACTCCGGGCAAAGTGTTCAAAGGCAAGAAAATGGCAGGTCAGCTGGGTAACGAACGTGTAACCGTTCAGAGCCTGGACGTAGTACGTGTTGACGCTGAGCGCAACCTGCTGCTGGTTAAGGGTGCTGTTCCGGGTGCTACCGGTAGCGACCTGATCGTTAAACCAGCTGTGAAGGCGTAAGGGGATAGCAATGGAATTAGTATTGAAAGACGCGCAGAGCGCGCTGACTGTTTCCGAAACTACCTTCGGTCGTGATTTCAACGAAGCGCTGGTTCACCAGGTTGTTGTTGCTTATGCAGCTGGTGCTCGTCAGGGTACTCGTGCTCAGAAGACTCGTGCTGAAGTAACTGGTTCTGGCAAAAAGCCATGGCGCCAGAAAGGTACCGGCCGTGCGCGTTCAGGTTCTATCAAGAGCCCGATCTGGCGTTCAGGTGGCGTGACCTTCGCTGCGCGTCCACAGGACCACAGTCAAAAAGTTAACAAAAAGATGTACCGCGGCGCGCTGAAAAGCATTCTGTCCGAACTGGTACGTCAGGATCGTCTGATCGTTGTCGAGAAGTTCTCTGTAGAAGCGCCTAAAACTAAGCTGCTGGCACAGAAACTGAAAGACATGGCTCTGGAAGATGTGCTGATCATCACCGGTGAGCTGGACGAGAACCTGTTCCTGGCCGCACGTAACCTGCACAAGGTTGACGTACGCGATGCGACTGGTATCGACCCGGTTAGCCTGATCGCCTTCGACAAAGTCGTAATGACTGCTGATGCTGTTAAGCAAGTTGAGGAGATGCTGGCATGATTCGTGAAGAACGTCTGCTGAAGGTGCTTCGCGCACCGCACGTTTCTGAAAAAGCGTCTACTGCGATGGAAAAAACAAACACCATCGTTCTCAAAGTTGCTAAAGACGCGACCAAAGCAGAGATCAAAGCTGCTGTGCAGAAACTGTTTGAAGTCGAAGTCGAAGTCGTTAACACCCTGGTTGTTAAAGGGAAAGTTAAACGTCACGGACAGCGTATCGGTCGTCGTAGCGACTGGAAAAAAGCTTACGTCACCCTTAAAGAAGGCCAGAACCTGGACTTCGTTGGCGGCGCTGAGTAAGTCGGAGGAGTAATACAATGGCAGTTGTTAAATGTAAACCGACATCTCCGGGTCGTCGCCACGTAGTTAAAGTGGTTAACCCTGAGCTGCACAAGGGCAAACCTTTTGCTCCGTTGCTGGAAAAAAACAGCAAATCCGGTGGTCGTAACAACAATGGCCGTATCACCACTCGTCACATCGGTGGTGGCCACAAGCAGGCTTATCGTATTGTTGACTTCAAACGCAACAAAGACGGTATCCCAGCAGTTGTTGAACGTCTTGAGTACGATCCGAACCGTTCCGCGAACATCGCGCTGGTTCTGTACAAAGACGGTGAACGCCGTTACATCCTGGCCCCTAAAGGCCTGAAAGCTGGCGACCAGATTCAGTCTGGCGTTGATGCTGCAATCAAAGCAGGCAACACCCTGCCGATGCGCAATATCCCGGTTGGTTCTACCGTTCATAACGTAGAAATGAAACCAGGTAAAGGCGGTCAGCTGGCGCGTTCCGCGGGTACTTACGTTCAGATCGTTGCTCGTGACGGTGCTTATGTCACCCTGCGTCTGCGTTCTGGTGAAATGCGTAAAGTCGAAGCAGATTGCCGCGCTACTCTGGGCGAAGTTGGCAATGCTGAGCATATGCTGCGCGTTCTGGGTAAAGCTGGTGCTGCACGCTGGCGTGGTGTTCGTCCTACCGTTCGCGGTACTGCGATGAACCCAGTAGACCACCCACATGGTGGTGGTGAAGGTCGTAACTTTGGTAAGCACCCGGTAACTCCGTGGGGCGTTCAGACCAAAGGTAAGAAGACCCGCAGCAACAAGCGTACTGATAAATTTATCGTACGTCGCCGTAGCAAATAATTTTAGAGGATAAGCCATGCCACGTTCTCTCAAGAAAGGTCCTTTTATTGACCTGCACTTGCTGAAGAAGGTAGAGAAAGCGGTGGAAAGCGGAGACAAGAAGCCCCTGCGCACTTGGTCCCGTCGTTCAACGATCTTTCCTAACATGATCGGTTTGACCATCGCTGTCCATAATGGTCGTCAGCACGTTCCAGTCTTTGTTACCGACGAAATGGTTGGTCACAAACTGGGTGAATTCGCACCGACTCGTACTTATCGCGGCCACGCTGCTGATAAAAAAGCGAAGAAGAAATAAGGTAGGAGGAAGAGATGGAAACTTTAGCTCAACATCGCCATGCTCGTTCTTCTGCTCAGAAGGTTCGCCTTGTTGCTGACCTGATTCGCGGTAAGAAAGTGTCGCAGGCCCTGGACATCCTGACCTATACCAACAAGAAAGCTGCGGTATTGGTCAAGAAAGTACTGGAATCTGCCATTGCTAACGCTGAACACAACGATGGCGCTGACATCGACGATCTGAAAGTCGCGAAAATTTTCGTAGATGAAGGCCCAAGCATGAAGCGCATTATGCCGCGTGCGAAAGGTCGTGCAGATCGCATCCTGAAGCGCACCAGCCACATTACTGTGGTTGTGTCCGATCGCTGAGACTCTGGAGACTAGCAATGGGTCAGAAAGTACATCCTAATGGTATTCGCCTGGGTATTGTAAAACCATGGAACTCTACCTGGTTTGCGAACACCAAAGAATTCGCTGACAACCTGGACAGCGATTTTAAAGTACGTCAGTACCTGACTAAGGAACTGGCTAAAGCGTCTGTATCTCGTATCGTTATCGAGCGTCCAGCTAAGAGCATTCGTGTAACCATTCACACTGCTCGTCCTGGCATCGTTATCGGTAAGAAAGGCGAAGACGTAGAAAAACTGCGCAAGGTCGTAGCGGATATCGCTGGCGTTCCTGCACAGATCAATATCGCTGAAGTTCGTAAGCCTGAACTGGACGCTAAATTGGTTGCTGATAGCATCACTTCACAGCTGGAACGTCGTGTTATGTTCCGTCGTGCTATGAAGCGTGCTGTACAGAACGCAATGCGTCTGGGCGCTAAGGGTATCAAAGTTGAAGTTAGCGGCCGTCTGGGCGGCGCGGAAATCGCACGTACCGAATGGTACCGCGAAGGTCGCGTACCGCTGCACACTCTGCGTGCTGACATCGACTACAACACCTCTGAAGCGCACACCACTTACGGTGTAATCGGCGTTAAGGTATGGATCTTCAAAGGTGAGATCCTGGGTGGTATGGCTGCTGTTGAACAACCGGAAAAACCGGCTGCTCAACCTAAAAAGCAGCAGCGTAAAGGCCGTAAATAAGGAGCGTCGCTGATGTTACAACCAAAGCGTACAAAATTCCGTAAAGTGCACAAAGGCCGCAACCGTGGTCTGGCGCAGGGTACGGATGTTAGCTTCGGCACTTTCGGTCTGAAAGCTGTTGGCCGTGGTCGTCTGACTGCACGTCAGATCGAAGCAGCACGTCGTGCAATGACCCGTGCAGTTAAGCGTCAAGGTAAGATCTGGATCCGTGTATTCCCGGACAAACCGATCACCGAGAAGCCGCTGGAAGTTCGTATGGGTAAAGGTAAAGGTAACGTGGAGTACTGGGTTGCCTTGATCCAACCGGGCAAAGTCCTTTATGAAATGGACGGCGTTCCGGAAGAGCTGGCCCGTGAAGCCTTCGGCCTGGCAGCAGCGAAACTGCCTATCAAAACCACCTTTGTAACTAAGACGGTGATGTAATGAAAGCAAAAGAGCTGCGTGAAAAAAGCGTTGAAGAGCTGAACGCTGAGCTGCTGAACCTGCTGCGTGAGCAGTTCAACCTGCGTATGCAGGCTGCAAGTGGCCAGCTGCAACAGACTCACCTGCTGAAGCAAGTGCGTCGCAATGTTGCGCGCGTTAAGACTTTACTGACTCAGAAGGCGGGTGCGTAATGACCGATAAAATCCGTACTCTGCAAGGTCGTGTTGTTAGCGACAAAATGGAGAAATCCATCGTTGTAGCTATCGAACGTATTGTGAAACACCCGATCTACGGTAAATTCATCAAACGTACGACCAAACTGCACGTACATGACGAGAACAACGAATGTGGTATCGGCGACAAGGTTGAAATCCGTGAATGCCGTCCACTGTCCAAGACTAAGTCCTGGACGCTGGTTCGCGTTGTAGAGAAAGCGGTTCTGTAATAGAGTACGCATTCTCAATACGAATAAACGGCTCAGCGATGAGCCGTTTATTTTTTCTACCCATATTGTAGAAGCGGTGTTATAATGCCGCGCCCTCGATATGGGGCTTTTTAACGGCTCTGATTTTAGAGTCTCAGGTAGTAGTTGACATTAGCGGAGCACTAAAATGATCCAAGAACAGACTATGCTGAACGTCGCCGACAACTCCGGTGCACGTCGCGTAATGTGTATCAAGGTTCTGGGTGGCTCGCACCGTCGCTACGCAGGCGTAGGCGACATCATCAAGATCACCATCAAAGAAGCAATTCCACGTGGTAAGGTCAAAAAAGGTGATGTGCTGAAAGCGGTAGTGGTGCGCACCAAGAAGGGTGTTCGTCGCCCTGACGGTTCTGTCATTCGCTTCGATGGTAATGCATGCGTTATTTTGAACAATAACAGTGAGCAGCCAATCGGCACGCGTATCTTTGGGCCGGTAACTCGTGAACTTCGTACTGAAAAGTTCATGAAAATTATCTCTCTGGCACCAGAAGTACTCTAAGGAGCGAATCATGGCAGCGAAAATCCGTCGTGATGACGAAGTTATCGTGTTAACCGGTAAAGATAAAGGTAAACGCGGTAAAGTAAAAAATGTCCTGTCTTCCGGCAAGGTCATTGTTGAAGGTATCAACCTGGTTAAGAAACATCAGAAGCCGGTTCCGGCCCTGAACCAACCAGGCGGCATCGTTGAAAAAGAAGCTGCTATTCAGGTTTCTAACGTTGCAATCTTCAATGCGGCAACCGGCAAGGCTGACCGTGTAGGCTTTAGATTCGAAGACGGGAAAAAAGTCCGTTTCTTCAAGTCTAACAGCGAAACTATCAAGTAATTTGGAGTAGTACGATGGCGAAACTGCATGATTACTACAAAGACGAAGTAGTTAACAAACTCATGACTGAGTTTAACTACAATTCTGTCATGCAAGTCCCTCGGGTCGAGAAGATCACCCTGAACATGGGTGTTGGTGAAGCGATCGCTGACAAGAAACTGCTGGATAACGCAGCAGCTGACCTGACAGCAATCTCCGGTCAAAAACCGCTGATCACCAAAGCACGCAAATCTGTTGCAGGCTTCAAAATCCGTCAGGGCTATCCGATCGGCTGTAAAGTAACTCTGCGTGGCGAACGCATGTGGGAGTTCTTTGAGCGCCTGATCACTATTGCTGTACCACGTATCCGTGACTTCCGTGGCTTGTCCGCTAAGTCTTTCGACGGTCGTGGTAACTACAGCATGGGTGTCCGTGAGCAGATCATCTTCCCAGAGATCGACTACGATAAAGTCGACCGCGTGCGTGGTTTGGATATTACCATTACCACTACTGCGAAATCTGATGAAGAAGGCCGTGCTCTGCTGGCTGCCTTTGACTTCCCGTTCCGCAAGTAAGGTAGGGTTACTGAATGGCTAAGCAATCAATGAAAGCACGCGAAGTAAAACGCGTAGCTTTAGCTGATAAATTCTTCGCTAAACGCGCTGAACTGAAAGCGATCATTTCTGATGTGAACGCTTCCGACGAAGATCGTTGGAATGCGGTTCTCAAGCTGCAGTCTCTGCCGCGTGATTCCAGCCCGTCTCGTCAGCGTAACCGCTGTCGTCAAACAGGTCGTCCACATGGTTATGTGGGCAAGTTTGGGTTGAGCCGTATCAAACTGCGTGAAGCCGCCATGCGCGGTGAAGTACCAGGCTTGAAAAAGGCTAGCTGGTAATTACCAATTGAATCACGGGAGTAAAGACAGATGAGCATGCAAGATCCGATCGCGGATATGCTGACCCGTATCCGTAACGGTCAGGCCGCGAACAAAGTTGCGGTCACCATGCCTTCCGCCAAGCTGAAAGTGGCAATTGCCAACGTGCTGAAGGAAGAAGGTTTTATCGAAGATTTTAAAGTTGAAGGCGACACCAAGCCGGAACTGGAACTTACTCTCAAGTATTTCCAGGGTAAAGCTGTTGTAGAAAGCATTCAGCGTGTCAGCCGCCCAGGTCTGCGCATCTATAAGAAAAAAGATGAGCTGCCTAAAGTTATGGCTGGTCTTGGTATCGCAGTTGTTTCTACCTCTAAAGGTGTTATGACTGATCGTGCAGCGCGCCAGGCTGGTCTTGGTGGCGAAATTATCTGCTACGTAGCCTAATCGGAGGAAAGAATGTCTCGTGTTGCTAAAGCACCGGTCGTTATTCCTGCCGGCGTTGATGTAAAAATCGACGGTCAGGTTATTACGATCAAAGGTAAAAACGGCGAGCTGACTCGTACCCTCAACAAAGCTGTTGAAGTTAAACATGCAGATAACGCTCTGACCTTCGGTCCACGTGATGGTTTCGTGGATGGATGGGCTCAGGCTGGTACCGCGCGTGCCCTGCTGAACTCAATGGTTGTTGGTGTTACCGAAGGCTTCACTAAAAAGCTTCAACTGGTTGGTGTAGGTTATCGTGCAGCTATCAAAGGGAATGCAGTAGGCCTGTCTCTGGGCTTCTCACACCCTGTTGAGCATCCGCTGCCGGCCGGCATCACTGCAGAATGTCCGACCCAGACTGAAATCGTGCTGAAAGGCGCTGATAAACAGCTGATCGGTCAGGTTGCAGCAGATCTGCGCGCCTACCGTCGTCCTGAGCCTTATAAAGGCAAGGGTGTTCGTTACGCCGACGAAGTCGTGCGTACCAAAGAGGCTAAGAAGAAGTAAGGTAACACTATGGATAAGAAATCTGCTCGTATCCGTCGTGCGACCCGCGCACGCCGCAAGCTCAAAGAGCTGGGTGCAACTCGCCTGGTGGTACATCGTACCCCGCGTCATATTTACGCACAGGTCATTGCACCAAACGGTTCTGAAGTTCTGGTAGCTGCTTCTACTGTAGAAAAAGCTATTGCAGAGCAATTGAAGTACACCGGTAACAAAGACGCCGCTGCAGCTGTAGGTAAAGCTGTTGCAGAACGCGCTCTGGAAAAAGGCATCAGCAATGTTTCCTTTGACCGTTCCGGGTTCCAATATCATGGTCGTGTCCAGGCACTGGCAGATGCTGCCCGTGAAGCTGGCCTTCAGTTCTAAGGTAGAGGTGTAAGATGGCTCACATCGAAAAACAGGCTGGCGAACTGCAGGAAAAGCTGATCGCGGTTAACCGCGTATCTAAAACCGTTAAAGGTGGTCGTATTTTCTCCTTCACAGCTCTGACTGTAGTTGGCGATGGTAACGGTCGCGTTGGTTTTGGTTACGGTAAAGCGCGTGAAGTTCCAGCAGCGATCCAGAAAGCGATGGAAAAAGCCCGTCGCAATATGATTAACGTCGCGCTGAACAACGGTACCCTGCAGCACCCAGTTAAAGGTGTTCACACGGGTTCTCGTGTATTCATGCAGCCAGCTTCAGAAGGTACCGGTATCATCGCCGGTGGTGCAATGCGCGCCGTTCTGGAAGTTGCTGGGGTTCATAACGTTCTGGCTAAAGCATACGGTTCCACCAACCCGATTAACGTGGTTCGTGCAACTATTGATGGCCTGGAAAATATGAATTCTCCAGAAATGGTCGCTGCCAAGCGTGGTAAATCCGTTGAAGAAATTCTGGGGTAATTGACCATGGCAAAGACTATTAAAATCACTCAAACCCGCAGTGCAATCGGTCGTCTGCCGAAACACAAGGCAACGCTGCTTGGCCTGGGTCTGCGTCGTATTGGTCATACCGTTGAGCGCGAGGATACTCCCGCTGTTCGTGGTATGGTCAACGCGGTTTACTTCATGGTTAAAGTTGAGGAGTAAGAGATGCGTTTAAATACTCTGTCTCCGGCCGAAGGCTCTAAAAAGGCGGGTAAACGCCTGGGTCGTGGTATCGGTTCTGGCCTCGGCAAAACCGGTGGTCGTGGTCACAAAGGTCAGAACTCTCGTTCTGGCGGTGGCGTACGTCGCGGTTTCGAGGGTGGCCAGATGCCACTGTACCGTCGTCTGCCGAAGTTCGGCTTCACTTCTCGCAAAGCAGCGATTACAGCGGAAATCCGTCTGTCTGACCTGGCGAAAGTTGAAGGCGGCGTTGTAGACCTGAACACGCTGAAAGCGGCAAACATTATCGGTATCCAGATCGAGTTCGCGAAAGTGATCCTGGCTGGTGAAGTTTCTACTCCGGTAACTGTTCGTGGCCTGCGTGTTACTAAAGGTGCTCGTGCTGCTATCGAAGCCGCTGGCGGTAAAATTGAGGAATAAGTAGCAGATGGCTAAGCAACCGGGATTAGATTTTCAAAGTGCCAAAGGTGGATTTGGCGAGCTGAAACGCAGACTGCTGTTTGTTATCGGCGCGCTGATTGTGTTCCGTGTTGGCTCTTTTATTCCGATCCCTGGTATCGATGCCGCTGTACTTGCCAAACTGCTTGAGCAACAGCGAGGCACCATCATTGAAATGTTTAACATGTTCTCTGGTGGTGCTCTCAGCCGTGCTTCTATCTTCGCTCTGGGTATCATGCCGTATATTTCGGCATCGATTATTATCCAGCTGCTGACGGTCGTTCATCCGGCCCTGGCAGAACTGAAGAAAGAAGGGGAGTCTGGACGTCGTAAGATAAGCCAGTACACCCGTTACGGCACTCTGGTGCTGGCAATATTCCAGTCGATCGGTATTGCTACCGGTCTGCCGAATATGCCTGGTATGCAGGGCCTGGTATTAAACCCAGGCTTTGCATTCTATTTCACCGCTGTTGTAAGTCTGGTCACAGGAACAATGTTCCTGATGTGGCTCGGCGAACAGATTACTGAGCGTGGTATCGGTAACGGTATCTCAATCATTATCTTCGCTGGTATCGTTGCGGGTCTCCCGCCAGCCATTGCCCACACTATCGAGCAAGCGCGTCAAGGCGACCTGCACTTCCTCCTGTTGCTGTTGGTTGCAGTATTAGTATTTGCAGTGACGTTCTTTGTTGTCTTCGTCGAACGTGGTCAACGCCGCATTGTGGTGAACTACGCTAAGCGTCAACAAGGTCGTCGTGTCTATGCTGCACAGAGCACACATTTACCGCTGAAAGTGAACATGGCGGGGGTTATCCCGGCTATCTTCGCTTCCAGTATTATTCTGTTCCCGGCAACCATCGCGTCATGGTTCGGGGGCGGTACTGGTTGGAACTGGCTGACAACAATTTCGCTGTATTTGCAGCCTGGGCAACCACTTTATGTGTTACTCTATGCGTCTGCGATCATCTTCTTCTGTTTCTTCTACACGGCGTTGGTTTTCAACCCGCGTGAAACAGCAGATAACCTGAAGAAGTCCGGTGCATTTGTACCAGGAATTCGTCCGGGAGAGCAAACGGCGAAGTATATCGATAAAGTAATGACTCGCCTGACTTTGGTTGGTGCGCTTTATATTACTTTTATCTGCCTGATCCCGGAGTTCATGCGTGATGCAATGAAGGTACCGTTCTACTTCGGTGGGACCTCACTGCTTATCGTTGTTGTCGTGATTATGGACTTTATGGCTCAAGTGCAAACTCTGATGATGTCCAGTCAGTATGAGTCTGCATTGAAGAAGGCGAACCTGAAAGGCTACGGCCGCTAAATGGTCGCCTGAGAAGTTACGGAGAGTAAAAATGAAAGTTCGTGCTTCCGTCAAGAAATTATGCCGTAACTGCAAAATCGTTAAGCGTGATGGTGTCATCCGTGTGATTTGCAGTGCCGAGCCGAAGCATAAACAGCGCCAAGGCTGATTATTTCGCATATTTTTCTTGCAAAGTTGGGTTGAGCTGGCTAGATTAGCCAGCCAATCTTTTGTATGTCTGTACGTTTCCATTTGAGTATCCTGAAAACGGGCTTTTCAGCATGGTGCGTACATATTAAATAGTAGGAGTGCATAGTGGCCCGTATAGCAGGCATTAACATTCCTGATCAGAAACATGCTGTGATCGCATTAACTTCGATCTATGGCGTCGGCAAGACCCGTTCCAAAGCCATTCTGGCTGCAGCGGGTATCGCTGAAGATGTTAAGATCAGTGAGCTGTCTGAAGAACAAATCGACACGCTGCGTGACGAAGTTGCCAAATTTGTCGTTGAAGGTGATCTGCGCCGTGAAATAAGCATGAGCATCAAGCGCCTGATGGATCTTGGTTGCTATCGCGGTTTGCGTCATCGTCGTGGTCTGCCAGTGCGCGGTCAGCGTACTAAGACCAACGCACGTACCCGTAAGGGTCCGCGCAAACCGATCAAGAAATAATCGGGGTGATTGAATAATGGCAAAGGCACCAGTTCGTGCACGTAAACGTGTAAGAAAACAAGTCTCTGACGGCGTGGCTCATATCCATGCTTCTTTCAACAACACCATCGTTACTATTACTGATCGTCAGGGTAACGCTTTGGGTTGGGCAACAGCCGGTGGTTCCGGTTTCCGTGGTTCTCGCAAATCCACTCCGTTTGCAGCTCAGGTTGCAGCAGAGCGTTGCGCAGAAGCCGTAAAAGAATACGGCATCAAGAATCTGGAAGTTATGGTTAAAGGTCCGGGTCCGGGTCGTGAATCTACTGTTCGCGCTCTGAACGCCGCTGGTTTCCGCATCACGAATATTACTGATGTGACTCCGATCCCTCATAACGGTTGTCGTCCGCCGAAAAAACGTCGCGTATAACGCTCGTTTTTTAGGTTAGTTGGAGATAGAAAATGGCAAGATATTTGGGTCCTAAGCTCAAGCTGAGCCGTCGTGAGGGCACCGACTTATTCCTTAAGTCTGGCGTTCGCGCGATCGATACCAAGTGTAAAATTGAACAAGCTCCTGGCCAGCACGGTGCGCGTAAACCGCGTCTGTCTGACTATGGTGTGCAGTTGCGTGAAAAGCAAAAAGTTCGCCGTATGTACGGTGTGCTGGAGCGTCAGTTCCGTAACTACTATAAAGAAGCAGCACGTCTGAAAGGCAACACAGGTGAAAACCTGCTGGCTCTGCTGGAAGGTCGTCTGGACAACGTTGTTTACCGTATGGGCTTCGGCGCGACTCGTGCTGAATCACGCCAGTTGGTTAGCCATAAAGCAATCATGGTAAACGGTCGTGTTGTTAACATCGCTTCTTATCAGGTTAAAGCGAATGACGTTGTTAGCATTCGTGAGAAAGCGAAAAAGCAATCTCGCGTGAAAGCCGCTCTGGAGCTGGCTGAGCAGCGTGAAAAGCCAACCTGGCTGGAAGTTGATGCTGGCAAGATGGAAGGTACGTTCAAGCGTCAGCCAGAACGTTCTGATCTGTCTGCGGACATTAACGAACACCTGATCGTCGAGCTTTACTCCAAGTAAAGCTTAGTACCAAAGAGAGGACACAATGCAGGGTTCTGTGACAGAGTTTCTAAAACCGCGCCTGGTAGATATCGAGCAAGTGAGTTCGACGCACGCCAAGGTGACCCTTGAGCCTTTAGAGCGTGGCTTTGGCCATACTCTGGGTAACGCACTGCGCCGTATTCTGCTCTCATCGATGCCGGGTTGCGCGGTGACCGAGGTTGAGATTGATGGTGTACTTCATGAGTACAGCACCAAAGAAGGCGTTCAGGAAGATATCCTTGAAATCCTGCTCAACCTGAAAGGGCTGGCGGTGAGAGTTCAGGGTAAAGATGAAGTTATTCTTACTCTGAATAAATCTGGCATTGGCCCTGTGACTGCAGCCGACATCACCCACGACGGTGATGTTGAAATCGTCAAGCCGCAGCACGTGATCTGCCACCTGACCGATGAGAACGCAGCGATTAGCATGCGTATCAAAGTTCAGCGCGGTCGTGGTTATGTGCCGGCTTCTGCCCGAATTCATTCGGAAGAAGATGAGCGCCCAATCGGCCGTCTGCTGGTCGACGCATGCTACAGCCCTGTAGAGCGTATTGCCTACAATGTTGAAGCAGCGCGTGTAGAACAGCGTACCGACCTGGACAAGCTGGTCATCGAAATGGAAACCAACGGCACAATCGATCCTGAAGAGGCGATTCGTCGTGCGGCAACCATCCTGGCAGAACAACTGGAAGCTTTCGTTGACTTACGTGATGTTCGTCAGCCGGAAGTGAAAGAAGAGAAACCAGAATTCGATCCGATCCTGCTGCGCCCTGTTGACGATCTCGAATTGACTGTCCGCTCTGCTAACTGCCTCAAGGCAGAAGCTATCCACTATATCGGTGATCTGGTACAGCGTACCGAGGTTGAGTTGCTGAAAACGCCGAACCTGGGTAAAAAATCTCTTACCGAGATTAAAGACGTGCTGGCTTCACGTGGTCTGTCTCTGGGCATGCGCCTGGAAAACTGGCCACCAGCAAGCATTGCTGACGAGTAACCGGATCACAGGTTAAGGTTTTACTGAGAAGGATAAGGTCATGCGCCATCGTAAGAGTGGTCGTCAACTGAACCGCAACAGCAGCCATCGCCAGGCTATGTTCCGCAACATGGCAGGTTCACTGGTTCGTCATGAAATCATCAAGACGACCCTGCCTAAAGCGAAAGAGCTGCGTCGCGTAGTTGAGCCGCTGATTACTCTTGCCAAGACTGACAGCGTTGCAAATCGTCGTCTGGCATTCGCCCGTACTCGTGATAACGAGATCGTGGCAAAACTGTTTAACGAACTGGGTCCGCGTTTCGCGAGCCGTGCCGGTGGTTACACTCGTATTCTGAAGTGTGGCTTCCGTGCAGGCGACAACGCTCCGATGGCTTACATCGAGCTGGTTGATCGTTCAGAATCTAAAGCAGAAGCTGCTACAGAGTAATCTGTAGTAACGTAAAAAAACCCGCTTCGGCGGGTTTTTTTATATCCGCTGAATCCCCACTTCTCTACAATATCTGTATCTTTTCTGTTCATCCTCTGGAGTTATTCATGTGGTTGCTCGACCAGTGGGCAGAACGCCATATCAGCGATGCTCAGCGAAAAGGCGAATTTGATAACCTTGCGGGACGCGGCGAGCCGTTAGTGCTTGATGATGATTCGCATGTTGCCCCTGAATTACGGGCCGGATATCGCTTACTCAAAAATGCCGGTTGTTTACCACCGGAACTGGAGCAGCGTAAAGAGGCCATGCAACTGGCTGACCTGCTGAAAGGGATTCGCAAGGATGATCCCAGCCACCGTGAAATTAGCCGTCGACTGGCTCTCATCGAACTCAAAATGCGTCAGGCTGGAATGAGCACAGACTTTTTGCACGGTGAGTACAGTGACAGGCTAATGCAGAAAATAAATGAGGAATAACCATGTACCGTATCGGTGAACTTGCCAGGCTTGCTAACGTAACGCCGGACACTATCCGCTATTACGAAAAGCAGCAGATGATTGATCACGAGGTTCGTACTGAAGGTGGATTTCGACTCTATACCGATCATGACCTGCAGCGCTTACGGTTTATCCGCTACGCTCGCCAGCTTGGTTTCACGCTGGACTCGATCCGCGAGTTACTTTCGATCCGCATCGATCCTGAACACCATACTTGCCAGGAGTCGAAGAGCATCGTACAGGCGAGGCTTGATGAAGTTGAAGCGCGTATACAGGAACTGCAGAGCATGCAGCGTTCTCTGCAACGGTTGAATGACGCCTGCTGCGGTACAGCCCATAGCAGTATTTATTGTTCAATTCTTGAAGCCCTTGAACAGGGGGCCAGTGGAACCCAGGGCAGTTGATTTTTACTTCATCCGGGACTAGACTCCCCTCGACATACA
Source organism: Enterobacter sp. 200527-13 (assembly GCF_027924865.1). Lineage (NCBI taxonomy): Bacteria > Pseudomonadati > Pseudomonadota > Gammaproteobacteria > Enterobacterales > Enterobacteriaceae > Enterobacter > Enterobacter sp. 200527-13. The sequence goes on along the minus strand of NZ_BSCM01000017.1, from coordinate 9,787 downwards.
CCATGCTCAGGAGAAATTATGAGCCGCTATCAGCATACGAAAGGGCAAATTCAGGACAATGCCATTGAGGCACTGCTCCACGACCCGCTTTTCAGGCAGCGTATTGAGAAGAATAAAAAAGGAAAAGGGAGTTATTTACGAAAAGGGAAACATGCAAAACGGGGTAACTGGGAGGCCAGTGGCAAGCAAGCGAATCGCTTTTTTACCACTGGCCTTCCTTTTTTCAACGTCTGATTAAGAGCGGTTATTTTGCTCTTTCAAAAGATCGCGAATTTCAGTCAATAACACTTCTTCTTTTGTCGGGGCAGGCGGCGCAGCCGGTTCTTCAGCCTTTTTACGGTTAAGCTTATTGATAAGCTTGATAGCCATAAAAATGGCGAACGCCACGATCACGAAATCAAATATGTTCTGAATGAAAACGCCATAATGCATAACAACGGCAGGGACATCACCCTGTGCATCCCGAAGCGTCACGGCAAACTGTTTAAAATCAATGCCCCCGATTAACAGCCCGAGGGGAGGCATAATAATGTCGGCTACCAGTGATGAAACGATCTTACCGAACGCTGCACCGATAATGACACCCACTGCCAGATCCACCACATTCCCGCGCATCGCAAATTCGCGAAATTCTTTAACTAAACTCATTTTCTTCTCCTTGAGCCAACTGACGATTATAAGTTTAACAAATGATTAGTTAATTTCCATTGGGGATAATTAATCGTTATGAAAAATAAAAGGCATGGGAATAAGAGGGTTAATAATCAGGTGCTCTTTTATAAGCACCTGATTGATTACAGGAAGAATGGACTTGGCTGGAATAAACGTTCGACGTCGGTAATAAACTTTTTATCGGTAAGGAACATAATGACGTGGTCGCCTTGCTCGATACGTAAATTATCATTAGCAATCATTACGTCGTTTCCACGCACCACGGCACCAATAATTGTTCCCGGTGGCAGTTTAATTTCATCGATAGCGCGGCCCACAACGCGTGATGTGGTTTCATCACCATGAGCAACGGCCTCAATGGCTTCAGCCACACCGCGGCGAAGGGAGGATACGCCAACAATATCCGCTTTACGAACATGGCTCAGCAGGGCTGAAATGGTTGCTTGCTGTGGTGATATCGCGATATCAATAACGCTTCCCTGCACGAGGTCAACGTAGGCGCGGCGTTGAATAAGCACCATGACCTTTTTTGCCCCCATACGTTTGGCGAGCATGGCGGACATAATGTTCGCCTCGTCGTCGTTAGTAACGGCAATAAACAGATCAACTTGATCAATATGCTCTTCTGCCAGCAGCTCTTGATCAGAGGCATCGCCATAAAACACGATGGTGTTTTGCAGCTTTTCAGCCAGCTCAGCCGCGCGCTGTTGATCGCGCTCGATCAGCTTCACGCTGTAGTCTTTTTCCAGCCGGTGCGCGAGACCCGCGCCGATATTACCACCGCCAACGAGCATAATGCGTTTATACGGTTTTTCGAGACGCTGCAGTTCGCTCATTACCGCGCGAATATGCTGAGATGCCGCGATGAAGAAGACTTCATCACCTGCCTCGACTATGGTTGAACCCTGTGGGCGAATTGGCCTGTCATGGCGGAAAATGGCTGCAACGCGGGTATCAATATGCGGCATATGCTCACGCATGGTGGAGAGCGCATTACCGATCAATGGGCCGCCGTAATAGGCCTTAACGACCGCCAGGCTCACTTTACCTTCGGCGAAGTTCACCACCTGCAGCGCACCAGGATATTCGATCAGGCGGTAGATATTGTCGATAACCAGCTGTTCTGGGGCGATAAGATGGTCGATAGGAACCGCTTCGGAATTAAACAGCTTCTCTGCATCCCGGACATAGTCCGGGGAGCGGATGCGCGCGATCCGGTTCGGCGTGTTGAACAGCGAATAGGCCACCTGACATGCCACCATGTTGGTTTCGTCAGAACTGGTCACCGCAACCAGCATGTCAGCATCGTCGGCGCCCGCTTCACGCAGGACACGCGGGTGCGAGCCATGACCTTGCACGACGCGAAGGTCAAATTTGTCCTGTAAAACACGCAGCCGATCGCCATTGGTATCGACAATCGTGATGTCATTATTTTCGCCAACAAGGTTTTCAGCCAGCGTCCCACCAACCTGTCCGGCACCCAGAATGATTATCTTCATATCTCGTGACCTGTTCTCAACATCACTCTTTGATTAGCTTAGCGTAAAAGAAGCCATCACCTTCTTCAGCGGCCGGCAGATTCTGCAGGCCTGGGCGTTCAGGCGTGCCCGTGTCGTGTAGCACTGCATCCGGGGTACGTTTAAGGAAGGCTGCAATCTGTTGGCTGTTTTCTTCCGGAAGGACCGAACAGGTCGCATAGACCAACGTGCCTCCTGGCTTCAGGTGTGGCCAAATGGCATCAAGAATATCGGATTGCAGTTGAGTCAGTTCCTTGATATCGCGATCGCGACGCAACCACTTGATATCCGGGTGGCGACGAATAACGCCGGTTGCTGAGCAGGGAGCATCCAGCAAGATGCGATCGAATTGCGTTTCACCACACCATTCTGCGGGTTTGCGGCCATCGCCTTGCTTAACCTGCGCTTTCATTCCCAGGCGCTTAAGGTTGTCATAGACGCGTGAAAGACGCTGCTCATCGACATCCACGGCCATGACGTTTGCCTGAGGGGCCACTTCCAGAATATGCGTCGTCTTACCGCCTGGCGCGGCGCAGAGATCGAGGATGTGCTCGCCGTTTTTAGGTTCCAGCCAGGCCATGCAGCCCTGCGCGGAAGCATCTTGTACGGTCACCCAGCCTTCATCAAAACCGGGTAAAGCATGTACCGGCGCAGGAGAGGCTAAACGCACAGCGTCAGGATATGCTTCATGTGTGAAGCCGCTCATTCCAGCCTCTTCCAGTAAAGCCAGCCAGGCGTCGCGCGTATGGTGATTACGGTTGACGCGTAACCACATCGGCGGACGCTGATTATTCGCGTCGGCAATTGCCTGCCACTGCTCTGGCCAGGCTTTTTTAAGGCGATTCAGGAGCCAGTCAGGATGCAGATAACGTGCTTCACTTTGCCCGAACTCAGCCAGAAGTTCTTCCTGCTGTCGCTGGAACTGGCGCAGAACGCCATTAATCAACCCTTTCAGCATAGGACGTTTAATCACAACGGCACCTTCCACTGTCTCAGCCAGTGCGGCATGAGGCGGGATACGCGTGTGAAGAAGCTGATAGAAGCCAACCATAATCAAATAATGCACGGTGCGCTGCTTGCCGGTCATTGGACGTGACATCAGCTTATTAACCAGCCACTCGAGCTGAGAAAGCGTGCGCAGGACGCCAAAACAGAGCTCCTGAAGCAGGGCTTTGTCTTTGTCGGACACTTTTTGCTGCAAAGCTGGCAGGATATTGCTCAATGACTGGCCCTGCTCGACAACCTGCTCAACGGCCTGAGCCGCCATACTGCGTAAATTTTGTTTTTTCATAACCGTAAAAATAAAAATGCCCGGAAACACCGGGCGCTAAAATTAAATGAGGTCAGGCAAGGCGATTGCCCGGGATAAACCATTCGCGACGAGAATTTAACAAATCCTGTGCGCTCATCGCCTTCTTACCCGCAGGTTGTAGCGATTCCAGATTCAGGATCCCTTGTGCGGTAGCTACCTGAATACCGTTCTTGCTGGCGTCGATAATCGTACCGGGCTCAGCCGTTGTGTGACCGTCAATAAGGGAGGCTTTCCAGACTTTCACCGGCTGCTCATCGATAACCATCCAGCTCATCGGCCATGGATTAAAGGCGCGAATGCAGCGTTCAAGTTGAGCCGCTGACAGAGACCAGTCAATCCGGGCTTCTTCTTTACTCAGTTTTTCAGCGTAAGTGACCAGCGCTTCATCCTGAACTTCAGGTTTCGCCGTATTATTCGCAATCTGCTGGAGGGTTTCAATCAGCCCTTGCGGGCCAAGCTCTGCCAGCTTGTCATACAAGGTGGCACTGGTATCCTCGGCCGTAATGGGGCAGGCCAGTTTATAAAGCATGTCACCGGTGTCTAAACCTACATCCATCTTCATGATTGTGACGCCCGTTTCAGCATCACCCGCCCATAAAGAGCGCTGAATAGGTGCTGCCCCACGCCAGCGTGGAAGCAGAGAACCATGCACGTTAATGCAACCCAGGCGAGGCATATCAAGCACAGCTTTTGGCAGAATTAAACCGTAAGCCACCACCACCATTACATCGGCATTCAGGTCAGCGACAAGCTGCTGGTTTTCCTGAGGGCGCAAGGATGCTGGCTGGAAAACAGGTAACCCATGCTCTTCTGCCAGCACCTTAACAGGACCTGGCATCAGTTTTTTACCACGGCCAGCCGGGCGATCCGGTTGGGTAAACACGCCAATAACCTGGTGGCCAGAAGATAACAGCGCGTCAAGATGACGCGCTGCAAAATCAGGGGTTCCCGCGAAGATAATACGTAGTGATTTAGACACGATGATCCTTGTATCCGGGGGGACGTTATGCGCGAGAACGCAAACGATCCAGTTTCTCTACTTTCTGACGAATGCGTTGCTGCTTCAGCGGCGAGAGATAATCGATAAACAGTTTACCGACCAGATGATCCATCTCATGCTGAATACAGATCGCCAGCAGGTCGTCAGCTTCCAGTTCGAACGGATTGCCGTCACGATCCAGGGCGCGAATTTTCACTTTTTCGGCACGCGGCACTAAAGCACGCTGTTCCGGAATAGACAGACAACCTTCCTCAATACCTGTTTCGCCACTCTTCTCGAGCAGCTCAGGATTGATTAACACCAGGCGGCCATCGCGATTTTCAGATACGTCGATCACGATGATACGCTTGTGAATGTCGACCTGAGTGGCCGCAAGACCAATACCTTCTTCGGCGTACATGGTATCGAACATATCATCAACGATACGCTGAATTTCTGCATTCACTTCTTTTACCGGTTCAGCGACGATGCGAAGGCGCTCGTCCGGAATATGTAACACTTGCAAAACTGCCATAAATTTCCAGAGTCGTGTTCAGGAGTTGATAAGAATATTGTCTCCTATTCTAGACAAAACCCCCATCGATTGACAGCATCAGTGACCAATCGCAATGATTGCGGAGGCCGCTTATGGCAGGGGAAAGGATGACGTCGACTGAGTTATGGCTACGGTTAATACACACCGGTTCTCTTTATGGCGATGTGATGCTGGAAGCGGCAGCACGATTGCACAACCAGACAACCATTGATGGTCCCGTTGTCAGAGACGCCGGTCTGTCTGTCAAACAGGCTGCATGGTTCTTTGCGTTCAGAGAAAGTGAGCTGGAAAGTAGCCTGCTCTGGCTTGAGCAGCCGGGTAACTATCTGATCACGGCGGATCATCCCCTTTATCCCCCCTTACTCCGGACGATCCCGGATTATCCAGGCGCAGTCTTTGTTAAAGGCAACCCTAATGTATTGAATGCAGTTCAACTGGCGGTTGTTGGCAGCCGCGCGCCGTCATGGTACGGCGAGCGATGGGGAAAAATTCTCTGTGAACAGCTTTCTCAAAGTGGTTTAACGATCACCAGCGGGCTGGCCTGCGGTATTGACGGTGTCGCCCACAACGCTGCGCTATCGGCAAAAGGGCGTAGCGTTGCGGTGCTGGGTAACGGTCTCTTTAGTATTTATCCTCGTCGGCATCAGGCGCTGGCTGCGCGGCTTATCGATTCTGGTGGCGCGATAGTGTCTGAGTTTCCGCTATCAGCGCAGCCCCGGCCGGGACACTTTCCCCGGCGTAATCGAATTATCAGCGGGCTAAGTCAGGGGGTGTTCGTGGTTGAAGCAGCGGTACGCAGCGGTTCGCTTGTTACCGCACGGTGCGCGCTTGAGCAGGGGCGAGACGTGTTTGCCTTACCCGGCCCAATTGGTAACCCGGGCTGCGAAGGGCCACACTGGCTGATAAAGCAGGGTGCAACACCGGTAACGGAAGTCAGAGACATTCTTGAAAATTTGCAATATGGATTGCAATGGCTGCAGGAAGATCCCGAAAAGCGACATTATTCATCAGATCAGGGAAAGGTGGCATTGCCATTTCCCAAGCTCCTGGCTAACGTAGGAGATGAGGTAACACCTGTTGACGTTGTCGCTGAACGTGCCGGCCAACCTGTGCCAGTTACGGTAGCACAGCTACTCGAACTGGAGTTAGCAGGATGGATCGCAGCTGTACCCGGCGGCTATGTCCGATTAAGGAGGGCAAGCCATGTTCGACGTACTGATGTATTTGTTTGAGACTTACATCCATAACGAAGCAGAAATGCGAGTGGATCAGGACAAATTGACACAGGATCTTACCGATGCGGGGTTTGAGCGGGAAGATATCTATAATGCGTTGATGTGGCTGGAAAAACTGGCTGATTATCAGGAAGGCCTCGCCGAACCGATGCAGTTAGCTTCTGACCCATTGTCTGTGCGCATCTACACAGCTGAAGAGTGTGAAAGGCTGGACGCGAGCTGCCGGGGATTCATTTTATTCCTTGAGCAGATTCAGGTGCTAAACCTCGAAACGAGAGAGATGGTGATAGAGCGCGTTATGGCGCTGGATACGGCAGATTTCGAACTGGAAGACCTCAAGTGGGTCATTCTGATGGTTCTGTTTAATATTCCAGGCTGTGAAAATGCCTATCAGCAAATGGAAGAATTACTCTTTGAAGTGAATGAAGGTATGCTGCATTAATTCAATGTGCAGCACCAAGAGTTGTTATGGCCAAATCAGCACTATTCACGGTGCATAAAAATGAGCCCTGCCCGCAGTGCGGGGCTGAACTTGTTATTCGGTCCGGGAAACACGGCCCGTTTCTCGGTTGTTCCCACTATCCGGAATGTGATTATGTCCGTCCCCTGAAAAGCCAGGCGGATGGACATATCGTCAAAATTCTGGAGGGGCAGCTTTGCCCTCTTTGCGGCGGCGAGTTAGCGCTACGTCAGGGTCGTTTCGGCATGTTTATTGGCTGTAGCCACTATCCTGAATGTGAACATACAGAACAAATTGATAAACCTGATGAAACGGCTATTGCCTGTCCTCAATGCCAGCGTGGACAGCTCGTGCAGCGCCGTTCTCGTTTTGGTAAGACCTTTCATTCCTGCGATCGCTATCCTGAATGTCAGTTTGTTATCAATTTCAAACCGGTAGCGGGTATCTGCTCTCATTGCAATTATCCGCTACTTATAGAGAAAAAAACGGCGCAAGGTTTGAAACGCTTCTGCGCCAGTAAACAATGTGGAAAGCCGGTTCCGGCGGATCAAAACAGTGAAGAATAACCTGCCATCAGGCTCTATTGCTCATGCGGTGGATGTCCTGAAAAATGAAGAAGTCATCGCCTATCCAACTGAAGCTGTTTTTGGGGTCGGTTGCGATCCTGACAGCGAAACGGCCGTTGGCCGACTGCTCACACTTAAACAGAGGCCAGTCGAAAAAGGGCTTATTTTAATCGCTGCTAACTATGAGCAGCTTAAGCCTTATATCGATGATTCCATGCTAACGCCGGAGCAGCGGGAGACTATTTTCTCAGCATGGCCCGGCCCCGTGACCTTTGTTTTCCCGGCGAAGCCGACAACGCCGCGCTGGTTGACCGGGCGCTTTGATTCCCTCGCAGTGCGCGTGACGGACCATCCGATGGTGGTCGAGCTTTGCCTGGCCTTTGGGAAACCACTGGTCTCAACCAGCGCGAATCTGACCGGGCAGCCACCTTGCCGTACAACCGATGAAGTACGGGCGCAGTTTGGGAATGATTTCCCGGTTGCCGTCGGTGAGACGGGAGGGCGCCTCAATCCGTCTGAAATCCGCGACGCCTTGACCGGCGAACGTTTTCGCCAGGGGTAATCCAATGGAAACCTATGCTGTTTTTGGTAATCCGATAGCACACAGCAAGTCACCGTTAATCCATCAACTGTTTGCCGAGCAACTGCAAATAAATCATCCCTATGGCCGCGTGCTGGCACCCGTTGATGCATTTATTCCTGCGCTGGAGGGTTTCTTCAACGCGGGTGGCAAAGGTGCGAATGTAACGGTACCGTTTAAAGAGGAAGCCTTCGAACGTGCGGATGAACTCACCGAGCGTGCTTCCCTTGCGGGTGCAGTGAATACCTTAAAACGGCTTGAGGATGGACGCCTGCTGGGAGATAACACTGACGGAATTGGTTTACTAAGCGATCTGGAAAGGCTCTCGTTTATTAAGCCTGGTTTCAGGGTTCTGCTGATTGGTGCGGGCGGAGCGTCACGGGGAGTATTGCTGCCTCTGCTGTCACTGGATTGCGCGGTGACCATTACAAACAGGACCTTCTCGCGGGCAGAAACGCTGGCTGCGTTGTTCGCACATACCGGCAGCGTGAGCGCGGTCGCCCTGGATGAACTTGCCGATCGTGAGTTTGATCTGATCATCAACGCCACCTCCAGCGGTATCGGTGGTGACGTGCCGGCGATCCCTGCTTCGCTGGTAAGTGCCCATATTTACTTCTACGACATGTTCTATCAGAAAGGGAAGACACCTTTTTTGGACTGGTGTGAACAGCACGGCGGAAAACACGTAGCCGATGGGCTGGGAATGCTGGTGGGGCAGGCGGCACACGCGGTGCTGCTCTGGCACGGTGTATTGCCTTTGGTCGAACCGGTCATTGAAAAGCTGAAAAGGGAGCTCACGGCGTGAATCAGGCAATTCATTTTCCGGACAGGGAAAGCTGGGACGAGAGTAAACAGGCGGTCTGTTTCCCGGTGCTGGTGCATGGAATGCAACTTACCTGTGCCATTCGTGGGGAAACGCTGTTGCGTCGCTTTGGTGGTTCAGACCCGTTAGAGGTGTTTTGTGAAAATCGCTGGGATCTTGAAGAGGAAGCCAGCGATTTAATCCGCGATCAGCAGGAAGACGATCAGGGTTGGGTCTGGGTATCCTGACTCAGATAGTCATTCTTCCATTTAACGTAGTTATTCGCCGAGTATTTTAATCCTTCGATCTCTGCCTCCTTCAGGGGGCGGATCTGTTTTACCGGGCTTCCCAAATAGAGATAGCCGCTCTCCAGTCTTTTGTTCTGGGGAACAAGGCTGCCTGCGCCAATCATCACGTCATCTTCTACAATGACGCCATCCAGCAAAATCGACCCCATGCCAACAAGAACCCGATTACCAATAGTGCAGCCGTGAAGCATCACTTTATGGCCGACGGTGACATCTTCTCCAATGATGAGTGGATTGCCCTGGGGGTTATAGGAGGATTTGTGGGTTACGTGCAGAACGCTACCGTCCTGAATATTGGTGCGTGCACCAATGGTCACATGGTTTACATCCCCCCGGATGGCGACGAGCGGCCAGATACTGACGTCATCGGCCATTCGAACATCGCCGATGACCACGCTGCTGGCATCGATCATCACGCGATCGCCTTTTTGGGGGAAAAGATCTTTATAAGGACGTAATACTGCGGACATATCTACCTCGAACGATGAGCACTATATAGAAGACTTGATCATATTATTGGATCGAGGCAAGGCAAAAAGCGTCAATATTTAAGCATATTGGGTGGGATTTCAGCGAAAAGCGCGGAAAATCGACAGTTGGAAAAAAAGATCCAAAAAGTACTTGTGCTAAAAATTGGGATCCCTATAATGCGCCTCCATCGACACGGCGGATGTGAATCACTTCACAGTTAACCCGGTCGGTTGAAGAGAAAAAATCCTGAACTTCAGGGTTGACTCTGAAAGAGGAAAGCGTAATATACGCCACCTCGCGACGGTGAGCTGTAAGCCGCGTCGCAACTG
>NZ_BSCM01000016.1:0-29089 GCF_027924865.1 Enterobacter sp. 200527-13 | reverse complement strand
GACGTGACCGGTACCATCGAACTGCCAGAAGGCGTTGAGATGGTAATGCCAGGCGACAACATCAAGATGGTTGTGACGCTGATCCACCCAATCGCGATGGACGACGGTCTGCGTTTCGCAATCCGTGAAGGTGGCCGTACCGTTGGCGCGGGCGTGGTTGCTAAAGTTCTCGGCTAATTGCTGATAACATTTGACGCAATGCGCAATAAAAGGGCATCATTTGATGCCCTTTTTGCACGCTTTCAGATCAGAACCTGGCTCATCAGTGATTAAATTTGTCATAATCATTGCTGAGACAGGCTCTGCAGAGAGCGTATAATCCGAAAAGCGAATTAGCATTTCGATTTGGTTTGCCTCGCAATCGCGGGGTGAAAATGTTTGTAGAATACTTCTGACAGGTTGGTTTATGAGTGCGAATACCGAAGCTCAAGGGAGCGGGCGCGGCCTGGAAGCGATGAAATGGGTAGTCGTAGCCGTGCTGCTGATTGTAGCGATTGTCGGCAACTACCTTTATCGTGACATGATGCTGCCGCTACGCGCGCTTGCAGTGGTAATTCTGATTGCTGCAGCGGGTGGTGTCGCGCTGTTGACGACAAAAGGCAAAGCGACTGTCGCTTTTGCTCGCGAAGCGCGTACCGAAGTCCGCAAGGTAATTTGGCCGACTCGCCAGGAAACATTGCACACCACGCTGATCGTAGCGGCGGTTACCGCTGTAATGTCACTGATCCTGTGGGGACTGGATGGTATTCTGGTTCGCCTGGTATCCTTTATCACTGGCCTGAGGTTCTGAGATGTCTGAAGCCCCTAAAAAGCGCTGGTACGTCGTTCAGGCGTTTTCCGGTTTTGAAGGCCGCGTAGCAACGTCGCTGCGTGAGCATATCAAATTACACAACATGGAAGAGTTATTTGGCGAAGTTATGGTTCCGACCGAAGAAGTGGTCGAGATCCGTGGCGGCCAACGTCGCAAAAGCGAGCGTAAATTCTTCCCGGGTTACGTGCTGGTTCAGATGGTTATGAACGACGCGAGCTGGCACCTGGTGCGCAGCGTACCGCGCGTGATGGGCTTTATCGGCGGCACGTCTGACCGTCCGGCGCCAATCAGCGACAAAGAAGTTGATGCGATTATGAACCGCCTGCAGCAGGTGGGTGATAAGCCGCGTCCGAAAACGCTGTTTGAACCGGGTGAAATGGTTCGTGTTAATGACGGTCCGTTTGCTGACTTTAATGGCGTGGTTGAAGAAGTGGACTACGAAAAGTCCCGCCTGAAAGTGTCCGTTTCTATCTTCGGTCGTGCGACCCCGGTAGAACTGGACTTTGCCCAGGTAGAAAAAGCCTAAGCAGCGATCAAAAAAGCGACGATTTAATCGTTGCACAAGGCGCGAGATTGGAATACAATTTCGCGCCTTTTGTTTTTATGGGCTGCGGCCTGTAAAACGATTTTATTCACGGGGAGCCTCCTTGAGGCGTTATCACCCAATCAGAGGATTTTAGAATGGCTAAGAAAGTACAAGCCTACGTCAAGCTGCAGGTTGCAGCAGGTATGGCGAACCCAAGTCCACCAGTTGGTCCAGCTCTGGGTCAGCAGGGTGTGAACATCATGGAATTCTGTAAAGCGTTCAACGCCAAAACCGAATCCATGGAAAAAGGTCTGCCAATCCCAGTTGTTATCACTGTATACGCTGACCGTTCTTTCACTTTCGTTACCAAAACCCCTCCAGCAGCAGTTCTGCTGAAGAAAGCGGCGGGCATTAAGTCTGGTTCAGGTAAACCGAACAAAGACAAAGTGGGTAAAATTTCCCGCGCTCAGCTGCAGGAAATCGCGCAGACCAAAGCTGCCGACATGACTGGTGCCGACATTGAAGCGATGACTCGCTCAATCGAAGGTACTGCACGTTCCATGGGCCTGGTAGTGGAGGACTAAGAAATGGCTAAACTGACCAAGCGCATGTCCGTGATCCGTGACAAAGTTGATGCGACCAAACAGTACGACATCAACGAAGCTATCGCTCTGCTGAAAGAACTGGCTACCGCTAAGTTCGTTGAAAGCGTTGACGTTGCTGTTAACCTGGGCATCGATGCTCGTAAATCTGATCAGAACGTTCGTGGTGCAACTGTACTGCCACACGGTACTGGCCGTTCCGTACGCGTAGCTGTATTTGCTCAGGGTGCAAACGCTGAAGCGGCTAAAGCTGCCGGCGCTGAACTGGTAGGTATGGAAGATCTGGCTGACCAGATCAAGAAAGGCGAAATGAACTTTGACGTTGTTATTGCTTCTCCAGATGCAATGCGCGTTGTTGGCCAGCTGGGCCAGGTTCTGGGTCCACGCGGCCTGATGCCAAACCCGAAAGTGGGTACTGTAACCCCTAACGTTGCTGAAGCTGTTAAGAACGCTAAAGCAGGTCAGGTTCGTTATCGTAACGACAAAAACGGCATCATCCACACCACCATCGGTAAAGTGGACTTTGACGCTGACAAACTGAAAGAAAACCTGGAAGCTCTGCTGGTTGCGCTGAAAAAAGCAAAACCAACTCAGGCGAAAGGCGTGTACATCAAGAAAGTTAGCATCTCCACCACCATGGGTGCAGGTGTTGCAGTTGACCAGGCTGGCCTGAGCGCTGCTGCAAACTAATGCCTTTACGTGGGCGGTGATTTTGTCTACAATCTTACCCCCACGTTTGCTAACAAAAGTTAGCGGCTAAAAGATTTGTTCGTTGGAGCCTGGCCTAATCCAGGCCTCCGTCGAAGACCGCAGGTGTTTCGCAAGAAACTTAATGCCCTGCGTAGACGGTGACAGAACGCTAAGATTATTTTTGGATACTCTGGCTTGTTTCTGCTCACCGTATTAAGACGCTCTTTCCGTTGGGAAGAGTGAAGTGAGTTCCGGAACATGAGTTCCGGCAAACATCCAGGAGCAAAGCTAATGGCTTTAAATCTTCAAGACAAACAAGCGATTGTTGCTGAAGTCAGCGAAGTAGCCAAAGGCGCGCTGTCTGCAGTAGTTGCGGATTCCCGTGGCGTTACTGTAGACAAAATGACTGAACTGCGTAAAGCAGGTCGTGAAGCTGGCGTATACATGCGTGTTGTTCGTAACACCCTGCTGCGTCGCGTAGTTGAAGGTACTCCTTTCGAGTGCCTGAAAGACACGTTTGTTGGTCCGACCCTTATTGCATACTCTATGGAACACCCGGGCGCTGCTGCTCGTCTGTTCAAAGAGTTCGCGAAAGCGAATGCAAAATTTGAGGTCAAAGCTGCAGCCTTTGAAGGTGAGTTGATCCCGGCATCGCAAATCGATCGCCTGGCAACCCTGCCGACCTACGAAGAAGCAATTGCACGCCTGATGGCAACCATGAAAGAAGCTTCGGCTGGCAAACTGGTTCGCACTCTGGCTGCTGTTCGCGATGCAAAAGAAGCTGCTTAATCGCAGTTATCTTTATAAAGCATTTGCTTACGTATAAACTTATTCTGATTTTCAGGAACAATTTAAATGTCTATCACTAAAGATCAAATCATTGAAGCAGTTGCAGCTATGTCCGTAATGGACGTTGTAGAACTGATCTCTGCAATGGAAGAAAAATTCGGTGTTTCCGCTGCTGCTGCTGTAGCTGTAGCTGCTGGCCCGGTTGAAGCTGCTGAAGAAAAAACTGAATTCGACGTAATTCTGAAAGCTGCTGGCGCTAACAAAGTTGCTGTTATCAAAGCAGTACGTGGCGCAACTGGCCTGGGTCTGAAAGAAGCTAAAGACCTGGTAGAAGCTGCTCCAGCTGCGCTGAAAGAAGGCGTGAGCAAAGACGACGCAGAAGCACTGAAAAAATCTCTGGAAGAAGCTGGCGCTGAAGTTGAAGTTAAATAAGCCAACTTTTCTGGTTGCAGCCTAAGTCATTAGGCTGATGGCTGGTGACTTTTTAGTCACCAGCCTTTTTGCGCTGTAAGGCATCAGTAGCATTTCACACTGTTTGACTACTGGTTGTCCTGACAATGCATGTTTCTATCGACGACTTAATATATTGCGACAGGGTGCGCGCTCTGTGTAAATCGCGACGAAATGATTTAAGCGTGATAGCAACAGGTATTGCGGAAAGTATTCAATTTTCCGGTCCACAAAATGGTGTTGCACAAACTGTCCCTTCGTCGGACAGATGGGTCGACTTGTCAGCGAGCTGAGGAACCCTATGGTTTACTCCTATACCGAGAAAAAACGTATTCGTAAGGATTTTGGTAAACGTCCACAAGTTCTGGACATTCCATATCTCCTTTCTATCCAGCTTGACTCGTTCCAGAAGTTTATCGAGCAAGATCCTGAAGGGCAGTACGGCCTGGAAGCAGCCTTCCGTTCCGTGTTCCCGATTCAGAGCTACAGCGGTAACTCCGAGCTGCAGTACGTCAGCTACCGCCTTGGCGAACCGGTGTTTGACGTTCAGGAATGTCAGATCCGTGGCGTGACCTATTCCGCACCGCTGCGCGTAAAACTGCGTCTGGTGATCTATGAGCGCGAAGCGCCAGAAGGCACCGTAAAAGACATTAAAGAACAAGAAGTCTACATGGGTGAAATTCCACTCATGACAGACAACGGTACTTTCGTCATCAACGGTACTGAGCGTGTTATCGTTTCCCAGCTGCATCGTAGCCCGGGTGTCTTCTTCGACAGCGATAAAGGTAAAACACACTCATCCGGTAAAGTACTGTATAACGCGCGTATCATTCCTTACCGTGGTTCCTGGCTGGACTTCGAGTTCGATCCTAAAGACAACCTGTTTGTCCGTATCGACCGTCGTCGTAAACTGCCTGCGACCATCATTTTGCGTGCGCTGCAATACACCACTGAACAGATCCTGGACCTGTTCTTTGAGAAAGTAATCTTTGAAATCCGCGACAACAAGTTGCAGATGGAGCTGGTGCCAGAGCGTCTGCGTGGTGAGACCGCGTCGTTCGACATCGAAGCCGACGGCAAAGTGTATGTGGAAAAAGGCCGCCGTATTACCGCGCGCCACATCCGTCAGCTGGAAAAAGATGATATCAAACTCATCGAAGTTCCGGTTGAATACATTGCTGGAAAAGTAGCCGCGAAAGATTACGTTGATGAATCAACTGGCGAGTTGATCTGCCCGGCGAACATGGAGCTGAGCCTGGATCTGCTGGCTAAGCTGAGCCAGTCTGGCCACAAACGCATCGAAACGCTGTTCACCAACGATCTGGACCACGGTCCTTATATCTCTGAGACTATCCGCGTCGATCCAACGACCGATCGTCTGAGCGCGCTGGTAGAAATCTACCGCATGATGCGCCCTGGTGAACCACCAACTCGCGAAGCGGCTGAAAGCCTGTTCGAGAACCTGTTCTTCTCCGAAGACCGCTACGATCTGTCCGCGGTTGGTCGTATGAAGTTCAACCGTTCTCTGCTGCGTGATGAGATCGAAGGTTCCGGTATCCTGAGCAAAGACGACATCATCGAAGTGATGAAGAAGCTCATCGATATCCGTAACGGCAAAGGCGAAGTGGACGATATCGACCACCTCGGCAACCGTCGTATCCGTTCCGTAGGCGAAATGGCGGAAAACCAGTTCCGCGTTGGCCTGGTACGTGTTGAGCGTGCGGTGAAAGAGCGTCTGTCTCTGGGCGATCTGGATACCCTGATGCCTCAGGATATGATTAACGCCAAGCCGATTTCTGCAGCAGTGAAAGAGTTCTTCGGTTCCAGCCAGCTGTCTCAGTTCATGGACCAGAACAACCCGCTGTCTGAGATCACGCACAAACGTCGTATCTCTGCACTCGGCCCAGGTGGTCTGACCCGTGAACGTGCAGGCTTCGAAGTTCGAGACGTACACCCGACTCACTACGGTCGCGTATGTCCAATCGAAACGCCTGAAGGTCCAAACATCGGTCTGATCAACTCCCTGTCCGTGTACGCACAGACTAACGAATACGGTTTCCTTGAGACGCCGTACCGTAAAGTGACCGACGGTGTTGTAACTGACGAAATTCACTACCTGTCTGCTATCGAAGAAGGCAACTACGTTATCGCTCAGGCGAACTCCAACCTGGATGACGAAGGCCACTTTGTAGAAGATCTGGTTACCTGCCGTAGCAAAGGCGAATCCAGCTTGTTCAGCCGCGACCAGGTTGACTACATGGACGTATCCACCCAGCAGGTGGTATCCGTCGGTGCGTCCCTGATCCCGTTCCTGGAACACGATGACGCCAACCGTGCATTGATGGGTGCGAACATGCAACGTCAGGCCGTTCCAACTCTGCGTGCTGATAAGCCGCTGGTTGGTACCGGTATGGAACGTGCTGTTGCCGTTGACTCCGGTGTTACTGCGGTGGCTAAACGTGGCGGTACTGTTCAGTACGTGGATGCTTCCCGTATCGTTATCAAAGTTAACGAAGACGAGATGTACCCGGGCGAAGCAGGTATCGACATTTATAACCTGACCAAATACACCCGTTCTAACCAGAACACCTGTATCAACCAGATGCCTTGTGTGTCTCTGGGTGAGCCCGTTGAGCGCGGCGACGTGCTGGCAGACGGTCCGTCCACCGACCTCGGTGAACTGGCGCTCGGTCAGAACATGCGTGTAGCGTTCATGCCGTGGAACGGTTACAACTTCGAAGACTCCATCCTCGTCTCCGAGCGTGTGGTTCAGGAAGATCGTTTCACTACCATCCACATTCAGGAACTGGCATGTGTGTCCCGTGACACCAAGCTGGGGCCAGAAGAGATCACCGCTGACATCCCTAACGTGGGTGAAGCTGCGCTCTCCAAACTGGATGAATCCGGTATCGTTTACATCGGTGCAGAAGTGACCGGCGGCGACATTCTGGTTGGTAAGGTAACGCCGAAAGGTGAAACCCAGCTGACGCCAGAAGAGAAACTGCTGCGTGCTATCTTCGGTGAGAAAGCGTCTGACGTTAAAGACTCTTCTCTGCGCGTACCAAACGGTGTTTCCGGTACAGTTATCGATGTTCAGGTCTTCACCCGTGACGGCGTTGAAAAAGATAAGCGTGCGCTGGAAATCGAAGAGATGCAGCTCAAACAGGCTAAGAAAGACCTGTCTGAAGAACTGCAGATCCTCGAAGCGGGTCTGTTCAGCCGTATCTATGCGGTGCTGGTTGCCGGTGGCGTTGAAGCTGAGAAGCTCGACAAACTGCCACGCGATCGCTGGCTGGAACTGGGCCTGACCGACGAAGAGAAACAAAATCAGCTGGAACAGCTGGCTGAGCAGTATGACGAACTGAAACACGAGTTCGAGAAAAAACTCGAAGCGAAACGCCGTAAAATCACTCAGGGCGACGATCTGGCACCAGGCGTGCTGAAGATTGTTAAGGTGTATCTGGCTGTTAAACGTCAGATCCAGCCTGGTGATAAGATGGCAGGTCGTCACGGTAACAAGGGTGTTATCTCTAAGATCAACCCGATCGAAGATATGCCGCACGATGCTAACGGTACGCCGGTAGATATCGTACTGAACCCACTGGGCGTACCGTCTCGTATGAACATCGGTCAGATTCTGGAAACCCACCTGGGTATGGCTGCGAAAGGTATCGGCGATAAGATCAACGCCATGCTGAAACAGCAGGAAGAAGTCGCGAAACTGCGCGAATTCATCCAGCGTGCCTACGATCTGGGTACCGACGTTCGTCAGAAAGTCGACCTGAGCACCTTCAGCGATGAAGAAGTGCTGCGTCTGGCAGAGAACCTGCGCAAAGGTATGCCGATTGCAACGCCGGTATTCGACGGTGCAAAAGAAGCTGAAATCAAAGAGCTGCTGCAACTGGGTGGTCTGCCAACGTCTGGTCAGATTACGCTGTTTGATGGCCGTACCGGTGAACAGTTCGAGCGTCCGGTAACCGTAGGTTACATGTACATGCTGAAACTGAACCACCTGGTCGACGACAAGATGCACGCTCGTTCTACCGGTTCTTACAGCCTGGTTACTCAGCAGCCGCTGGGTGGTAAGGCGCAGTTCGGTGGTCAGCGCTTCGGGGAGATGGAAGTGTGGGCGCTGGAAGCATACGGCGCAGCATACACCCTGCAGGAAATGCTCACCGTTAAGTCTGATGACGTGAACGGTCGTACCAAGATGTATAAAAACATCGTGGACGGCAATCATCAGATGGAACCGGGCATGCCAGAGTCCTTCAACGTACTGTTGAAAGAGATTCGTTCGCTGGGTATCAACATCGAACTGGAAGACGAGTAATTCTCGCTCAAACAGGTCACTGGTGTCGGGCTAACCCCCGACACCAGATTGTGCTAACTCCGACGGGAGCAAATCCGTGAAAGATTTATTAAAGTTTCTGAAAGCGCAGACTAAAACCGAAGAGTTTGATGCGATCAAAATTGCTCTGGCTTCGCCAGACATGATCCGTTCATGGTCTTTCGGTGAAGTTAAAAAGCCGGAAACCATCAACTACCGTACGTTCAAGCCTGAGCGTGACGGCCTTTTCTGTGCACGAATTTTCGGGCCAGTAAAAGACTACGAGTGCCTGTGCGGTAAGTACAAGCGCCTGAAACACCGTGGTGTGATCTGTGAGAAGTGCGGCGTTGAAGTGACCCAGACCAAAGTGCGCCGTGAGCGCATGGGCCACATCGAACTGGCATCTCCAACTGCGCACATCTGGTTCCTGAAATCTCTGCCGTCCCGTATCGGCCTGCTGCTGGATATGCCGCTGCGCGATATCGAACGTGTTCTGTACTTCGAATCTTATGTGGTTATCGAAGGCGGTATGACGAACCTGGAACGCCACCAGATTCTGACCGAAGAACAGTATCTGGACGCGCTGGAAGAGTTCGGTGACGAATTCGACGCGAAGATGGGTGCGGAAGCTATTCAGGCCCTGCTGAAGAGCATGGACCTTGAGCAAGAGTGCGAGCAGCTGCGTGAAGAGCTGAACGAAACCAACTCCGAAACCAAGCGTAAAAAGCTGACCAAGCGTATCAAACTGCTGGAAGCGTTCGTTCAGTCTGGTAACAAACCAGAGTGGATGATCCTGACCGTTCTGCCGGTTCTGCCGCCAGATCTGCGTCCGCTGGTTCCGCTGGATGGTGGTCGTTTCGCAACGTCGGATCTGAACGATCTGTATCGTCGCGTTATTAACCGTAACAACCGTCTGAAACGTCTGCTGGATCTGGCTGCGCCGGACATTATCGTACGTAACGAAAAACGTATGCTGCAGGAAGCGGTAGATGCCCTGCTGGATAACGGTCGTCGCGGTCGTGCGATCACCGGTTCTAACAAACGTCCTCTGAAATCTTTGGCCGATATGATCAAAGGTAAACAGGGTCGTTTCCGTCAGAACCTGCTCGGTAAGCGTGTTGACTACTCCGGTCGTTCTGTTATCACCGTAGGTCCATACCTGCGTCTGCATCAGTGCGGTCTGCCGAAGAAAATGGCACTGGAGCTGTTCAAACCGTTCATCTACGGCAAGCTGGAACTGCGTGGCCTGGCCACCACCATCAAAGCCGCTAAGAAAATGGTTGAGCGTGAGGAAGCTGTCGTTTGGGATATCCTGGACGAAGTTATCCGCGAACACCCGGTACTGCTGAACCGTGCACCAACACTGCACCGTCTGGGTATCCAGGCATTTGAACCGGTACTGATCGAAGGTAAAGCTATCCAGCTGCACCCGCTGGTTTGTGCGGCATATAACGCCGACTTCGATGGTGACCAGATGGCTGTTCACGTACCGCTGACGCTGGAAGCCCAGCTCGAAGCGCGTGCGCTGATGATGTCTACTAACAACATCCTGTCTCCAGCGAACGGTGAACCAATCATCGTTCCTTCTCAGGACGTTGTATTGGGTCTGTACTACATGACCCGTGACTGTGTTAACGCCAAAGGCGAAGGCATGGTGCTGACTGGCCCTAAAGAAGCTGAGCGTATCTATCGCGCTGGCCTGGCCTCTCTGCATGCGCGTGTCAAAGTGCGTATCACTGAATATGAAAAAGATGCTAACGGCGAATTCGTTGCGAAAACCAGCCTGAAAGACACGACCGTTGGCCGTGCCATTCTGTGGATGATCGTACCGAAAGGTCTGCCTTTCTCCATCGTCAACCAGGCGCTGGGTAAGAAAGCGATCTCCAAAATGCTGAACACCTGTTACCGCATTCTGGGTCTGAAGCCGACGGTTATCTTCGCTGACCAGACAATGTACACCGGCTTTGCATATGCAGCGCGTTCAGGTGCATCTGTTGGTATCGATGACATGGTTATCCCAGAGAAGAAACACGAGATCATCTCTGAAGCGGAAGCCGAAGTTGCTGAGATCCAGGAGCAGTTCCAGTCTGGCCTGGTTACCGCGGGCGAACGCTATAACAAAGTTATCGATATCTGGGCTGCGGCGAACGATCGTGTATCCAAAGCGATGATGGATAACCTGCAAACCGAAACCGTGATTAACCGTGACGGCGTAGAAGAGCAGCAGGTTTCCTTCAACAGCATTTACATGATGGCCGACTCCGGTGCGCGTGGTTCTGCAGCACAGATTCGTCAGCTGGCAGGTATGCGTGGTCTGATGGCGAAGCCAGATGGCTCCATCATCGAAACGCCAATCACCGCGAACTTCCGTGAAGGTCTGAACGTACTCCAGTACTTCATCTCTACTCACGGTGCGCGTAAAGGTCTGGCGGATACCGCACTGAAAACAGCGAACTCCGGTTATCTGACGCGTCGTCTGGTTGACGTTGCGCAGGATCTGGTTGTGACCGAAGACGATTGTGGCACCCTCGAAGGTATCACCATGACCCCGGTTATCGAGGGTGGTGATGTTAAAGAGCCGCTGCGCGATCGCGTACTGGGTCGTGTAACCGCGGAAGACATTCTGAAGCCGGGTACCGCAGACATTCTGGTTCCACGCAACACGCTGCTGCACGAACAGTGGTGTGACCTGCTGGAAGCGAACTCTGTTGACTCTGTGAAAGTTCGTTCCGTTGTATCTTGTGACACCGATTTCGGTGTATGTGCGCACTGCTATGGTCGTGACCTGGCGCGTGGCCACATCATCAACAAAGGTGAAGCAATCGGTGTTATCGCGGCACAGTCCATCGGTGAACCGGGTACACAGCTGACGATGCGTACGTTCCACATCGGTGGTGCGGCATCTCGTGCGGCTGCTGAATCCAGCATCCAGGTGAAAAACAAAGGTAGCATCAAGCTCAGCAACGCGAAGTCTGTTGTTAACTCCGCAGGCAAGCTGGTTGTGACCTCTCGTAACACCGAGCTGAAGCTGATCGACGAATTCGGTCGTACCAAAGAGAGCTATAAAGTGCCTTACGGTGCTGTTATGGCTAAAGGTGATGGCGAGCAGGTTGCCGGCGGTGAAACCGTTGCAAACTGGGATCCACACACCATGCCGGTTATCACCGAAGTAAGTGGTTTCATCCGCTTCACTGACATGATCGACGGCCAGACCATTACTCGTCAGACCGACGAGCTGACCGGTCTGTCTTCTCTGGTCGTTCTGGACTCTGCTGAGCGTACTGCCGGTGGTAAAGATCTGCGTCCTGCACTGAAAATCGTTGATGCTCAGGGTAACGACGTTCTGATCCCTGGTACCGATATGCCTGCGCAGTACTTCCTGCCGGGTAAAGCGATTGTACAGCTGGAAGATGGCGTACAGATCAGTTCTGGTGACACCCTGGCGCGTATTCCTCAGGAATCCGGCGGTACCAAGGACATTACCGGTGGTCTGCCACGCGTTGCGGATCTGTTCGAAGCACGTCGTCCGAAAGAGCCTGCAATCCTGGCTGAAATCAGCGGTATCATCTCCTTCGGTAAAGAGACCAAAGGTAAACGCCGTCTGGTTATCACCCCAGTAGATGGCAGCGAGCCGTACGAAGAGATGATTCCTAAGTGGCGTCAGCTCAACGTGTTCGAAGGTGAACGTGTAGAACGTGGTGACGTGGTTTCCGACGGTCCAGAAGCGCCGCACGACATCCTGCGTCTGCGTGGTGTGCATGCTGTTACTCGTTACATCGTTAACGAAGTACAGGACGTATACCGTCTGCAGGGCGTTAAGATTAACGATAAACACATTGAAGTTATCGTTCGTCAGATGCTGCGTAAAGCAACCATCGATAGCGCGGGCAGCTCTGAGTTCCTGGAAGGCGAGCAGGTTGAATACTCACGCGTCAAGATCGCTAACCGCGATCTGGAAGCGAACGGCAAAATCGCTGCGACCTTCTCGCGCGATCTGCTGGGTATCACCAAAGCGTCTCTGGCAACCGAGTCCTTCATCTCTGCAGCATCGTTCCAGGAGACCACGCGTGTCCTGACCGAAGCCGCTGTAGCAGGTAAGCGTGATGAACTGCGCGGTCTGAAAGAGAACGTTATCGTGGGTCGTCTGATCCCGGCGGGTACCGGTTATGCGTACCATCAGGATCGTATGCGTCGTCGTGCTGCAGGCGAACTGCCAGCTGCACCGCAGGTAACTGCTGAAGATGCATCCGCGAGCCTGGCAGAGCTGCTGAACGCAGGTCTGGGTGGTTCTGACAACGAGTAATCGTTGATTCAGCAAATAAAAAACCCGCTTCGGCGGGTTTTTTTATGTCTGCATATTTTTCAGTTTATCAGCGGTAGCCGACGATACAGCTCAATCATATCGCCCGCCAGGTCCTGAATGACCATCGCGTTCATCAGGTGATCCTGAGAGTGGACGGTGATCAGGTTAACCGGCAGCTTTCCGGTCCCTTCATCAAGACCAATCAGTTGCGTCTGGATGGTGTGGGCATGTTTCACGTATTCACGCGACTCTTCCATCGCCTTTTCGGCTTCGTCAAAGTCACCTTTACGGGCCATCTGCAACGCCGTAAGGGCAGCACTGCGCGCTGCTCCCGCGTTGACCAGCAGTTCCATGATCGTTGTTTCTAAATCTTCCACGGGTCACTCCAGTAATTTAAGCGCTTTTTCCAGGACGACATCACCTTTCATCATGCCGTAATCCATCATGTCGATCACCGCGACCTTTTTACCCAGCGGATCGGCCTGCGCCTGAAGTTTAGCCTGCTCGTATTTAACCTGTGGCCCCAGCAATACGATGTCAGCCGTCGCGATATTATCTTTAAACTCCGCAACCGGAACGGCTTTAATGGTGACTTCAACTCCTTTTTTCTGCGCGGCGTCTTTCATACGTTGAACCAGCATGCTGGTTGACATTCCCGCTGCACAGCATAAAACGATGTTCTTCATAATCAGCCTCGATCTACATGTGTTTATTGATAATTATCCCGTGCAGACCGCTTCAACAACCGCTTTACCGCGATTGTGTGTCAGGCATCACAAAGAAATGGGTGATTTTCTGAAACCGGTTACAATTTTGCATGAAAGCGCACGCTGCCCGTCGAAACGGACAGCGTGGGAGGGAAGAAATTAACGGATGGAGGTCTGAAGGATGCGGTTTTTACCCTGTTGTTTTGCGCTGTAAAGTGCGTTATCCACGCTCCCTACAAATTGCTCCAGCGGTTCGAAATGCCATTCCCCCAGGCCTGCACTGAACGTGACCTGCAGGTTTTCTTCGCGCCAGACGCGTTTTTCAATGGTGGTACGCCACGCTTCCAGCAACGAGATTGCATCAGCAATTTGCGCAGCCTGGAAGACCACCGCAAACTCTTCTCCACCGTACCGGTACACCGAGATGTGGTGCGGTTGCATGATCTGGATCCCTTCACGCGCCACGTTACGCAGGACAATATCGCCGCTAAGGTGGCCCCAGGTATCGTTGATTGATTTGAAGTTATCGATGTCCACCAGCGCCAGTGCGAAAGGCTGTTGAGCCGCCATTAACTCTTCCATATCGGTATCAAACGCGCGGCGGTTTTTGCAGCCTGTGAGCGCATCGTGGGTTGCCTGGCGGACATATGCCATCTCACGCTCTTTATTCGACTGGATGGTATGACTCAGCATCGCTTCCAGACGCGGTGCCTGGCTGACGTCGCCAGTTTTGATGGCGTTGATAATATGCATCAGCACGGTACGCGAGGCATGGCGAAGGTACAAACCGAAGAGAATGATAATAATCGCCGCCAGTGCAAATCCCCAGCCAACGATAGTGGTTTCGTGGCGGGTAATATCCGTCAGGGTCGCGCCAGAGACCCGGTAGATGACAAACCAATCCGGGTTAGTGAAGGAGTAGTAGTAATACCAGGTTTTACTTTTCCGGTCGTATAAATGCCCCTCGCCGCTGGTCATTTTGTCCATCAGCGCTTCGCTCACGTATTTTTTGAACAGCGCGCCCGTGTCAGGATGAAGCACCACGGTTCCGTCGCGCTCGACGACGAAGAATTCCCCTTGTACAGGGGCCACCATCTGTCGAAGGGTATACCCCATCGACGCCAAATCAAGATGAAAGGCCAGGGTTCCCTTGAGTCTGCCTTCTGTTGAAATCAATGGCTTATAAAGCGTGACCGTTGGATGTCCGGTAAAGTAGTCCATATAAGGGTGGGTATAATGGCTGAAAATACTGGCTTCCGCGTGGGCGACAAACCACGGGCGCGTCCGCGGATCGACGTTTTTACTCTTTTCCGTGGGAGGCGCTTCTGGAACGTGCAAATAATGCCCTTCCGTGTCGGCCAGCGAGATGGATGACACGGTCGGCATCAGGTTTTGCAAATGCATCAACATCTGCAACCCTTGCGTCGGGTTGACGTTCAGCGTCTCATTCAGTATTTCGTTGCGGGAAAAGTACATCGCAGAACGACCAAGAATATAGTCGTTTTCACGCAACATTGATTCGGTATAGTTAACCGCCAGATTATGCGTAAAATTACCATTAATTTTATGATAATCCTCAAGAAAATCCTTTCGCTGCGAAAGCGTAACCACGACAGCGATCAGTGCAAAACTGCACAGTATCCCCGCGAAGCTGGCCATTATTGGCCGGGTAAAAGAGAGTTTTTTGCTGTGAAGTGCCATGAGTTGTACATCATTCCTGAGGGTGAATGCTTTTCGTCTGCCGATATCCTCTCAGCATAGTCGCAGTCCTGCGGTTAGCTGTGAATTATACGGAACACGATTTCAGACGAGATGATTTATCTTAAGAATGGCTAAGAAATTACTCATAAAATCAGAAATTCAGTGAGCACGATAAGTCAGAGGCAGGGCGAAACGAGGAAGAAGCTTTTCGCCCTGGTCAGCGTCCGTTGCTGACCACATGACAATAAAAAACCGGACGATAGCTGACAATCATCCGGTTGTGACTCTCCGTGCCGACTCGTTTTATTTCTGCGGAGTTGCAGTATGTTTCAGCGTAATTGCGAGGCTCTTCCCAGCCAGCTGTCCCAGTCTTTCCAGACCGGCTGCAGCCCCTGCGCGCTCAGGGCCGCGGCGACCGCTTCCGGACGTCGTCCATCATGCGGGGCAAACTGCTCCAGTTCAGGGTGATCATCGGCGTAACCGCCCGGCTGTGTTTTGGAAAATGCGCTCACGTTGTTTATCGCAAGCGGGATCACGCGGTCGCGGAACGCCGGTGATTCACGTGTTGAGAGCGATAATTCAACCTCCGGGGCAAGCAGGCGAAACGCGCAGATCGTTTGTACCAGCTGGCGCTCGTCCATGAGTGAGGCCGGTTCAATCCCGCCAGCACACGGGCGCAGCCGGGGGAAGGAGATGGAGTAGCGGCTCTGCCAGTAGTGCTGCTGAAGCCACAACAGATGTTCCGCCACCATGTAACAATCCACGCGCCAGCTATCGGAAAGCCCAATCAGCGCACCAAGACCAATTTTGTCGATCCCGGCACGTCCGAGCCTGTCCGGTGTTTCAAGGCGGAAGAAGAAGTCCTGTTTCTTGCCCTTCAGGTGATGCCGGGCGTAGGTCGCTTCGTGGTACGTTTCCTGATAGACCATCACTCCATCCAGTCCGAGCGTTTTGAGCTCCGCATACTCATCCTGCGACAGGGGCTGCACTTCCATCTGCAACGAGGCGAACTGACGACGAATGGCAGGAAGGTGCTGGCGGAAATAGTCCATTCCGACTTTGCCCTGGTGCTCTCCGGTGACCAGCAGGAGATGCTCGAAGCCCATTTCCCGGATAGCCGCACACTCGCGCGCGATCTCCTCCTTATCAAGCGTCTTACGCTTAATGCGGTTGCTCATGGAGAAGCCGCAGTAGGTACAGTCATTGGCGCACAGGTTTGAGAGATAGAGCGGGACGTAAAAGCTCACCGTGTTGCCAAAGCGCTGTCGGGTGAGACGCTGGGCGCGCTGGGCCATCGGCTCCAGATAAGCGCTGGCCGCAGGGGAGAGCAGGGCCATTAAATCGTCGCGGGTCAGATGGCGCGCATTCAGTGCGCGCTCGACGTCGACCGGCGTTTTGCTGTTGATGCGCAGGGCAATGTCGTCCCAGTTAAGCTGCCGCCAGCGGTCGGTAAAGGTGGTCATGAGATTGCCTCCAGAAAACCGGTCAGCGGGCTGGTGGCCTGCGCCTGAAAACTGCGCGAGCCAGGGCCTGATTGCCGTGCCAGCAGGCCAGCCTCCACCGCCATGCGAAACGCGCGCGCCATCATGACCGGATCGTCGGCAACCGCGATGGCCGTGTTCACCAGCACCGCGTCCGCCCCCATCTCCAGCGCCTGCGCGGCATGGCTTGGTACGCCAATACCCGCATCCACCACCACCGGCACGGTGGCCTGCTCAATGATGATCTCCAGCATTGCCCGGGTTTCCAGCCCCTGGTTGGAGCCAATAGGCGCGCCCAGCGGCATAACGGCGGCGCAGCCAACATCTTCCAGACGTTTGCAGAGTACCGGATCGGCACCGCAGTAAGGCAGAACGATGAACCCTTGTTGTACCAACTTTTCTGCCGCTTTCAGCGTCTCGATCGGGTCGGGCAACAGCCAGCGAGCATCCGGGTGAATTTCCAGCTTCAGCCAGCGTGTGCCGAGCGCTTCACGCGCCAGTTGAGCGGCGAAAATGGCCTCTTCGGCCGTTTTCGCGCCGGAAGTATTTGGCAGTAGCGTGACGCCAGCTTCCAGTAAAGGCGCCAGAATGGCATCACTATGATGGCGCAGATCCACGCGTTTTAACGCCAGCGTGACCAGCTGGCTGCCGCTTTCACGGATGGCATCAACCATCAGCTGGGGTGATGCGAATTTCCCGGTTCCGGTAAACAGATGTGAATCAAAGACTTTATCGGCAATACGTAACATCTCAGCCCCCTGCGATAACCTGAAACAGCAGGATCTGGTCGCCTTCACTGACCTGCTGATGTTCCCACTGCTCGCGCGGCAGGATCTGTTGATTGAGCGCCAGCGCCGTTCCCGGCTTGAGCTGGCGCAGTTTATCGAGCAGCACGGCAACGGTGAGCCCGTCCTCGCATTTCATCGGCTCATCGTTAAACAGAATGCGCATTGCCGCCTCCGCATACCGGGCAGTGGCTGGCACGGTGTAACGCCAGATGACGCCATCCGCTGGAGCGGGCGTCAAATAACCGCAACGTGTTGCGCTCGGTCTCCATTCCGCTGAGCAGCTTGATGGCCTCGAGCGCCTGCAGGGTACCCATCACCCCCACAACCGGGCCAAGAATGCCCGCGGTGCGACAGTTACGCTCTGGCTCAGCATCGTCTGGCCACAAACAGCGATAGCAGCCCTGCGCCCACGGCGGTGTCAGGACCATCATCTGCCCGCCGAATCCCACCGCGCTGGCGGTGATAAGCGGCGTATTTTTTGCGACACAGGCGGCGTTGATCGCCTGGCGGGTTGCCATATTGTCGGTGCAGTCCAGCACCACGTCGGCCAGGGCGACTTCTCGGAGCAGATTGTCGCCGCTGAGCCGCTCCTGACACGCAATGAGCTCAATATCCGGGTTCAGCTGGTTCAGACGCTGGCGGGTAATGTGTACTTTGGGCTGGTTGATATCCTCGGTGGTGAAGAGGATTTGACGCTGCAGGTTGCTAAGATGCACCTCGTCGTCATCGGCCAGTACCAGCGTGCCCACGCCTGCACCGGCCAGATAGAGCGCGGCAGGCGCGCCTAATCCGCCCAGCCCGACAATCAAAACCCGGCTGGCGAGTAGCTTTTGCTGCCCGTCGATGGCGATATCCTCCAGCAGGATCTGGCGGCTATAGCGCATAAAGTCACGATCATTCATCGCCTGCTCCTGCCAGTTGTAAGAGCTGCCGGGTGGCGGCCTGCCAGTCTGCGGCCTGGGTGATGGCACTGACGACGGCGATACTGCCGACACCGGTATCCAGCACGGCCGGAGCGCGTTCAAGGCTAATCCCGCCGATGGCCACGGTCGGGTACTGCGCAAGACGCTTCACGTGAGCCGCCAGCTGTGCCAGCCCTTGTGGCGCGGAGGGCATCTGTTTAGTTTGCGTCGGGAAGACGTGTCCAAGCGCAATGTACGAAGGGCGTGCCGCCAGTGCCACGTCAATCTCCATATCGTCATGGGTCGAGACACCCAGGCGCAAACCGGCTTCCCGGATGGCCTTCAGGTCTGTGGTCTCCAGGTCCTCCTGACCCAGATGCACGCCGTAGGCCTGGTGCTTTATCGCCAGTCGCCAGTAGTCGTTGATAAACAGGCGGGCGTGATACCGACGCCCCAGCGCGATGGCGGCGGCGACATCGTTCTCCACCTCCTCATCGCGTTTATCTTTGATGCGTAGCTGCAGCGTGCGTACACCTGCCTCCAGCAGGCGGGCAATCCACTCCACGCTGTCCACCACCGGGTAGAGCCCTAAACGAAAGGGCACGGGTGGGAAATCGGACTGGTACATTACGCCTCCTCTTTTTTGAGGTAGATTTCGCCGCCTTTCGCGCGGAAGGTTTCTGACATATCCGCCATGCCCACTTCAATGGCTTGCGCGGCGGCGTAGTCACGCACCTCCTGGCTGATCTTCATCGAGCAGAATTTTGGCCCACACATGGAGCAGAAATGGGCCACTTTGCCGGACTCCTGCGGCAGGGTTTCGTCGTGATAGGCGCGGGCGGTAAACGGGTCGAGCGCGAGGTTAAACTGATCTTCCCAGCGGAATTCAAAGCGGGCCTTCGACATCGCGTTATCGCGAATTTGCGCGCCCGGATGGCCTTTCGCCAGGTCCGCAGCGTGGGCGGCAATTTTGTAGGTGATAAGCCCCTGCTTCACGTCCTCTTTGTTGGGCAGACCGAGGTGCTCTTTTGGCGTCACATAGCAGAGCATGGCGCAACCGAACCAGCCGATCATCGCCGCACCAATTCCGGAGGTGAAGTGGTCGTAACCCGGGGCAATATCGGTGGTCAACGGCCCCAGGGTATAGAATGGTGCTTCATGGCAGTGCTCCAGTTCTTCCGTCATATTGCGGCGGATCATCTGCATGGGGACATGGCCCGGGCCTTCAATCATCACCTGCACGTCATACTCCCAGGCGATTTTGGTCAGCTCGCCCAGCGTGTGAAGTTCGGCAAACTGCGCTTCGTCGTTGGCATCACGAATGGAACCAGGGCGCAGGCCGTCGCCCAGCGACAGCGAGACGTCGTAAGCGGCACAGATTTCGCAGATCTCGCGGAAGTGTTCGTAGAGGAAGTTTTCCTGATGATGAGACAGACACCACTTCGCCATGATTGAGCCCCCGCGCGAGACAATGCCGGTCAGACGCTTCGCGGTCATCGGCACGTAGCGCAGCAGCACCCCCGCGTGGATGGTGAAGTAGTCTACACCCTGTTCAGCCTGCTCCAGCAGCGTGTCGCGGAACGCTTCCCAGGTGAGGTTTTCAGCGATACCGTTCACTTTCTCCAGCGCCTGATAGACCGGCACCGTTCCGATAGGCACCGGGCTGTTACGCAGGATCCACTCGCGGGTTTCGTGGATATAACGCCCGGTGGAGAGATCCATTACCGTGTCCGCGCCCCAGCGCGTTGACCAGACCAGCTTCTCGACCTCTTCTTCGATGGAGGAGGTGACCGCGGAGTTACCGATATTGGCGTTGACCTTCACCAGGAAGTTGCGGCCGATAATCATCGGTTCGGATTCCGGGTGATTGATGTTGGCGGGGATAATCGCGCGGCCAGCGGCCACTTCATCGCGCACAAACTCCGGGGTGATGTTTTCCGGCAGGCGGGCACCGAAACCTTCGCCCGGATGCTGGTGGCGCAGCACTTCGCTACGGATGCGCTCACGGCCCATGTTTTCACGGATGGCGATAAACTCCATCTCCGGGGTGACGATCCCCTGACGCGCATAGTGCAGCTGGGTAACGCATTTGCCCGCTTTCGCACGTTTCGGCGTCAGCAGGCCCGCGAAGCGCAGTTCGTCCAGGCCGTCGTCGGCCAGACGCTCTTTGGTGTAGGCAGAGCTGCGAACCGTCAGTTCTTCGCAGTCGTTACGCGCGTCAATCCAGCGCTGGCGAAGTTTTGCCAGCCCCTGCTGCACGTTAATGGCCACATCAGGGTCGCCGTACGGGCCAGACGTGTCGTACACCGGCACGGCTTCGTTGTCTTCATACTGCGGGTTTTCTTTGCTGCCGCCAAGAAGCGTCGGGCTAAGCTGGATTTCGCGCATCGGAACGCGGATATCCGCCTGAGAGCCGGTGATGTAAATACGCTTAGAGTTCGGGAAAGCGGTGCCTTCCAGGGTGTCGATGAAGTGTTGGGCGTGTGCGCGCTGTTCGCGGCGGGTCAGTTTAGTAGTAGACATAGCTCATTCCAAAAGTGAAGGACATGGCTTGTCAGACGACGGATGAAGCAAGAGGAGATCGCCCGGGGGCGATACTACAGCAGTTTTACTCTTGTTCCCTTCGCAGGTATTAGCCTGATCAGGTTCCGCGGATCCCGAATTAACGGTCTCAGCCCGTGCTTTCACACTGGGCACTCCGACAAGAAATTTACACGCCATCGTTCATGCTATCGCATGAATGATTTCGTGTAATACCCCCTCCTGAGAGGGGCGAATGTTTGTAAACTACTCGTTAACGATCAAGAACTCAAGCAGGCCGCGCGATGTTATCTTCGTTGCTGGCCTTAGAATCGTTATCCAGTACGAGGGCGATCAGCTTATCCTCCAGCGAGAATCGCTCTTCCAGCGCTTCGCCGAGATCGGACAGCGCCTGTTGAAACTCAAGGTAGTTGTCGTGATCGATGGCGTTCTCGAGTGTGGAATCGTAGTAATTCATGATCTGCTGGGTATTGGCTTCCAGCAGCGGGTAGAGTTTGGATGCCGTTAAATACGGGCTAGTGCCTTCCATTTCGCGGATAATGCGTTCATAAATATTGAAATGGCCGTCGGACAGGTAGTCGACCAGGCTCTGACAAAAATCATCCAGCGCTTTTTCATTCAGTCGCATAAACGATTCTTTGCCAGGCTTAATACCGACCAGATTGTAATAAGCCACGAGTAGATGCTTGCGCACATGTAGCCAGCGATCCACCAGTTTGTTACTTCCTCTAACGCGCTCAGTCAGGCTTTCTAGCTGGTTTAACATGTTCGACTCCGCAAGGTTTAGAATTGATTCTGCTTATCCAAAATGTAACCACAATGCTAACAACATGTCAGTGAAGCGAAGGTAGTGCAATAGATATGGATCGTATTATTGAAAAATCAGATCTGGGTTGGTGGATTGTCAGTCACGAACAAAAATTATGGCTGCCCGGTGGGGAAATACCCCATGGCACTGCCGATCGTTTCGATCTCGTTGGTCAGCCTGCGCTGAAGATCGGCGAGTGGCAAGGGGAGCCGGTGTGGTTGATCCAGCAGCCTCGCCGCCAGGACATGGGATCCGTTCGTCAGGTGCTGGATCTTGATGTGGGCCTGTTCCAGCTGGCAGGCCGTGGCGTGCAACTGACCGAGTTTTACCGATCGCATAAATACTGCGGCTACTGCGGGCATACCATGCACCCGAGCAAAACCGAGTGGGCCATGCTCTGCAGCCACTGCCGTGAACGCTATTATCCGCAGATTGCGCCGTGCATTATCGTCGCTATCCGGCGTGACGATTCCATCCTGCTGGCACAACATACCCGCCATCGCAACGGCATTCATACTGTTCTTGCCGGGTTCGTTGAAGTGGGCGAAACGCTGGAGCAGGCGGTGGCGCGTGAAGTGATGGAAGAGAGCGGGATCCGGGTGAAGAACCTGCGTTACGTAACGTCTCAGCCGTGGCCGTTCCCGCAGTCGCTGATGACGGCGTTTATGGCCGAATACGATAGCGGTGAGATTGTTATCGACCAGAAAGAGCTGCTGGACGCGAACTGGTACCGTTATGACGATTTGCCACTGTTACCCCCGCCGGGAACGGTAGCCCGTCGGCTGATAGAAGATACCGTGGCGATGTGTCGGGCCGAGTATGAGTAGTGTTACACTCACGGACTGACGCAATAAGGAACTGCAAAATGACCGAACTGAAGAACGATCGTTATCTGCGTGCGCTGCTGCGCCAGCCCGTTGATGTCACCCCGGTGTGGATGATGCGCCAGGCGGGGCGCTATCTGCCAGAGTACAAAGCCACGCGTGCGCAGGCGGGTGATTTTATGTCGCTGTGCAAAAATGCCGAGCTGGCCTGCGAAGTGACGCTCCAGCCGCTGCGCCGCTACCCGCTGGATGCCGCTATTCTCTTTTCGGACATTCTGACCATTCCGGATGCCATGGGCCTTGGGCTCTATTTCGAAACCGGTGAAGGTCCGCGTTTCACCTCCCCGATCAAAAGCAAAGCCGACGTTGATAAGCTGCCGGTACCGGATCCTGAGCAGGAGCTGGGGTATGTGATGAACGCCGTGCGCACAATTCGCCGTGAACTGAAAGGCGAAGTGCCGCTGATTGGCTTCTCAGGCAGCCCGTGGACGCTGGCGACCTATATGGTGGAAGGTGGCAGCAGCAAAGCCTTTACCGTCATTAAAAAGATGATGTACGCGGAGCCACAGGCGCTGCATACGCTGCTCGACAAGCTGGCGAAGAGCGTCACACTCTATCTTAACGCGCAGATTAAAGCAGGCGCGCAGTCGGTGATGATTTTCGATACCTGGGGCGGCGTGCTGACCGGGCGCGATTACCAGCAGTTCTCGCTGTATTACATGCATAAAATCGTCGATGGCCTGCTGCGTGAAAACGAAGGTCGCCGGGTGCCGGTGACGCTGTTCACCAAAGGCGGCGGGCAGTGGCTGGAAGCCATGGCCGCAACCGGCTGTGACGCGTTGGGTCTCGACTGGACAACCGATATTGCCGATGCGCGCCGTCGCGTGGGTGACAAAGTGGCGCTGCAGGGCAACATGGACCCGTCTATGCTCTATGCTCAGCCTGCCCGTATTGAGGAAGAGGTGGCCTCCATTCTCGCTGGTTTCGGCCAGGGCGAAGGACACGTGTTCAACCTCGGGCACGGTATTCATCAGGATGTACCGCCAGAACACGCTGGCGCGTTTGTGGAGGCGGTGCACCGACTTTCTGCACATTATCATCAGTAAGGAGTGGTTATGGATCTCGCGTCATTACGCGCTCAACAGATAGAACTGGCCTCATCTGTGATCCGTGAGGATCGTCTGGACACAGACCCGCCGCAGTACATTGGCGGAGCAGATGTGGGGTTTGAGCAGGGAGGTGAAGTGACGCGGGCGGCAATGGTGCTGCTGAAGTATCCCTCGCTGGAACTGGTGGAGTACAAGGTGGCGCGTATCGCCACCACCATGCCGTACATTCCTGGCTTTCTCTCATTCCGTGAATATCCCGCGCTGCTGGCAGCGTGGGAGCAACTCTCGCAAAAACCCGACCTGCTGTTTGTCGACGGCCATGGTATCTCTCATCCGCGCCGCTTAGGTGTCGCCAGCCATTTTGGGCTGCTGGTGGATGTCCCCACCATTGGTGTGGCTAAAAAACGCCTGTGCGGTGCGTTTGAGCCGCTCTCCGCCGAGCCAGGCGCGCTGGCACCTCTCATCGATAAGGGTGAGCAACTGGCGTGGGTCTGGCGCAGTAAAGTGCGTTGTAACCCCCTGTTTATCGCCACCGGGCATCGGGTGAGCACGGACAGTGCGCTGGCCTGGGTGCAACGCTGCATGAAAGGGTATCGCTTACCGGAGCCCACCCGCTGGGCTGATGCGGTAGCGTCAGGGCGTCCGGCTTTTACGCGTTGGCAAGAAATTCAGTGATGATTCAGGTAAACTGCGGCTAATTTTCGATTCGAGACCTCATCATGCTACAAAACCCGATTCATCTGCGCCTTGAGAAGCTGGAAAGCTGGCAGCACGTGACTTTTATGGCTTGCCTGTGCGAGCGCATGTATCCCAACTATGCCGCGTTCTGCAAGCAGACAGGCTTTGGTGAAGGGCAGATTTATCGCCGCATCCTGGATTTAATCTGGGAGACGCTGACGGTCAAAGACGCTAAGGTGAATTTCGACTCTCAGCTTGAAAAGCTTGAAGAGGCGATCCCGGCGGCGGATGACTACGACCTGTATGGTGTCTATCCGGCCATTGATGCCTGCGTGGCATTAAGCGAACTGATTCATTCCCGTCTGAGCGGTGAAACGCTGGAGCATGCTATCGAAGTCAGCAAGGCATCCATTACGACCGTCGCGATGCTGGAAATGACCCAGGAAGGTCGGGAAATGACCGACGAAGAGCTGCGAGTGAACCCCGCGGTTGAGCAGGAATGGGATATCCAGTGGGAAATTTTCCGCCTGCTGGCAGAGTGTGAAGAACGCGATATTGAGCTGATAAAAGGGCTCCGTGCGGACTTACGTGAGGCTGGTGAGAGCAATATTGGTATAATTTTTAACCAATGAGACAACAAAACTTGATATAACGCTCGTTTTGTCGCTCCTCGACTCTTCCCTTTCGCCCCTTGTCTGGTCTACATTTGGGGGGCGAAAAAAAGTGGCTATCGGTGCGTGTATGCAGGAGAGTGCTTTTTTGGCATTTTCGTCGCACTCGATGCTTAGCAAGCGATAAACACATTGAAAGGATAACTTATGAACAAGACTCAACTGATTGATGTAATTGCGGACAAGGCTGATCTGTCTAAAGTGCAGGCTAAAGCTGCTCTGGAATCTACCCTGGCTGCTATTACTGAGTCTCTGAAAGAAGGTGATGCTGTACAACTGGTTGGTTTCGGTACCTTCAAAGTGAACCACCGCGCTGAGCGTACTGGCCGCAACCCGCAGACCGGTAAAGAAATCAAAATCGCCGCAGCTAACGTGCCGGCATTTGTTTCTGGTAAAGCACTGAAAGACGCTGTTAAGTAAGACGCGTGGCAGTGAACAGTTTTAACGAAGGGGCGGCAACGCCCCTTTTGTCTGTCTGGCGCGGTCTTTTCGCGCTGGCGGGCGTGATGTTTCTGTCCGCCTGTAGCCACGACACCTCTCTGCCACCGTTTACCGCCAGCGGCTACGCTGACAACCAGGGCGCGGTGAGGATCTGGCGCAAAGATTCTGACGGCGAAGTGCATCTGCTTTCTGCTTTCAGTCCGTGGCATAACGGCAATACGTCGACCGCGGAGTATCGCTGGCAGGGCGATGACCTGTCGCTGATAGAACTGAATGTCTACAGCAAGACCCCCGAACATGTGAAAGTGCGTTTTGATGACCATGGCGAGCTGAGCTTTATGCAGCGGGAAGTCAGCGGTCAAAAACAGCAGCTTTCCAGCGATCAAGTCGCGCTCTATCGTTATCGTGCCGAACAAATCCGCCAGACCAGCGATGCGCTGCGTCAGGGACGCGTTGTGCTGCGCCAGGGGCGCTGGCATGCCGATGGCACGGTAACAACCTGCGAAGGGCAAACCGTTAAGCCTGAGCTTGAAGCCTGGGCAACCGAACATATTGAGCGCCGTCAGCGGCATTCATCAATGGAAGTGAGTGTGGCGTGGCTGGAAGCGCCGGAAGGTTCTCAACTGCTGCTGGTCGCGAACGAAGACTTCTGCACCTGGCAGCCGACAGAAAAGAGTTTTTGAGTGACGTCCCCTCTCCCTGACGGGAGAGGGGCTGGCTGAAGAATTACTCGCCCTGCTCACGCGCAATTGCGCGATAGCCGATATCCTGGCGGCTAAAGCTACCGTTCCAGTGAATATCTGCCATCAGCGCATAGGCACGCTTCTGTGCTTCTGCAACGGTGTGACCCAGCGCGGTCGCACACAGTACACGGCCGCCATTGGTCAGCACGCGATCGTCGTCAGACAGCTTTGTGCCGGCGTGGAATACCTTCGCGCCTTCCAATTCTTCCAGCGGTAAACCGTGGATCTCATCACCGGTATTGTAATTGCCCGGATAACCGCCTGCAGCAATCACCACCCCCAGAGAAGCACGTTCATCCCACTCAGACGTTTTCTCATCCAGCTTACCTTCACAGGCGGCAAGACACAGTTCCACCAGGTCAGATTTCATGCGCAGCATGATTGGCTGCGTTTCCGGATCGCCGAAGCGGCAGTTGAACTCAATCACCTTCGGATTGCCCTGTTTGTCGATCATCAGGCCTGCATAGAGGAAACCGGTGTAAGTATTACCCTCGGCAGCCATGCCTTTGACGGTTGGCCAGATAATGCGGTCCATGGTGCGCTGATGCACTTCGTCAGTGACCACAGGGGCAGGGGAGTAAGCGCCCATACCGCCGGTGTTCGGCCCGGTATCTGCATTGCCAACGCGTTTATGATCCTGGCTGGTGGCCATCGGCAGAACATGCTCGCCGTCGACCATCACGATAAAGCTCGCCTCTTCACCGTCAAGGAACTCTTCAATCACGATGCGATGGCCCGCATCGCCAAAGGCGTTGCCTGCCAGCATATCCTGAACCGCGGCTTCGGCTTCCTCGAGCGTCATCGCCACGATAACGCCTTTACCGGCGGCCAGACCGTCGGCTTTGATAACGATAGGCGCACCTTTTTCACGTAAGTAAGCCAGGGCTGGCTCTACTTCGGTGAAATTCTGATATTCCGCCGTCGGGATGTTATGACGTGCGAGGAAATCTTTGGTGAAGGCTTTCGAACCTTCCAGCTGTGCAGCCCCTTCCGTTGGGCCGAAGATTTGCAGGCCAGCAGCCCGGAAGGCGTCAACGACGCCAATCACCAGCGGCGCTTCCGGACCCACGATGGTCAGATCGATTTTCTCCTGCTGAGCAAAGCTCAACAGGGCCGGGATATCGGTCACGCCGATAGCGACGTTCTGTAACGTGGGTTCCAGCGCAGTACCGGCATTACCCGGTGCCACAAAGACGGTTTTTACCTGCGGCGACTGGGCCGCTTTCCACGCCAGAGCGTGCTCGCGCCCGCCATTACCAATGACTAATACTTTCATTTTCTGCTCCGTGGATTAATGGCGGAAGTGACGCATGTCGGTGAAGATCATCGCAATACCGTGTTCGTCAGCAGCGGCAATGACTTCGTCGTCACGGATTGAGCCGCCAGGCTGGATAACACAGGTAATGCCCACTGCCGCAGCAGCGTCGATACCGTCACGGAACGGGAAGAAGGCGTCAGAAGCCATTGCCGAGCCTTTCACTTCCAGACCTTCATCGGCCGCTTTGATACCGGCAATTTTCGCGGAGTAAACGCGGCTCATCTGGCCTGCGCCTATTCCGATAGTCATGTTCTCTTTTGCATAGACAATCGCGTTGGATTTCACGAACTTCGCAACCTTCCAGCAGAACAGCGCGTCACGCAGTTCCTGCTCGGTAGGCTGGCGTTTCGTCACGACGCGCAGATCGCCCGCGGTGACCATGCCCAGATCGCGATCCTGAACCAGCAGACCGCCGTTCACGCGTTTGAAGTCCAGACCCGGTACGCGCTCAGCCCACTGGCCACACACCAGTACGCGCACGTTCTGTTTTGCCGCGGTGATTTTCAGGGCTTCGTCGGATGCAGATGGAGCGATGATCACTTCGACAAACTGACGGGAGATGATGGCCTGTGCTGTGTCAGCGTCCAGCTCGCGGTTGAAGGCGATAATGCCGCCGAATGCGGAGGTTGGGTCGGTTTTATACGCGCGATCATAAGCGTCGAGAATGGAGGTGCTTACCGCTACGCCACATGGGTTCGCGTGCTTCACGATTACGCAGGCGGGTTCACTGAACGCTTTCACGCACTCGAGCGCTGCATCGGTGTCAGCGATGTTGTTATAGGAGAGTGCCTTGCCCTGAACCTGCTGTGCGGTCGCAACAGAGGCTTCTTTTACCTCTTCTTCTATATAGAAGGCAGCCTGCTGGTGGCTGTTCTCTCCGTAACGCATATCCTGCTTCTTAATGAAGTTCAGGTTCAGCGTACGCGGGAAGCGGCCGGAAGGTTCAGTGCTTTCGCCATGATAAGCAGGCACCAGGCTACCGAAGTAGTTGGCGATCATGCTGTCGTACGCGGCGGTGTGCTCGAATGCTTTGATGGCGAGGTCGAAACGCGTCTCCAGCGTCAGCGACCCTTCGTTGGCATCCATCTCATTAATAATGGTGTTGTAGTCGCTGCTCTTCACCACGATGGCAACATCTTTATGGTTCTTAGCCGCTGAGCGCACCATGGTTGGGCCGCCGATATCAATGTTTTCGACGGCGTCTTCCAGAGAGCAGCCTTCGCGGGCAACGGTCTGTGCAAACGGGTAGAGGTTAACGACGACCATGTCGATTGGCGCGATATCATGCTTTTCCATAATGCCGTCGTCCTGGCCGCGACGACCAAGAATACCGCCGTGGACCTTCGGGTGCAGGGTCTTGACGCGTCCATCCATCATTTCCGGAAAACCGGTGTAATCGGACACTTCGGTTACCGGCAGACCTTTCTCTGCTAACAGGCGAGCGGTACCACCTGTAGAAAGCAGCTCCACACCGCGTGCAGAAAGTGCCTGAGCGAATTCGACGATACCGGCTTTATCAGAAACACTGAGCAGAGCGCGGCGGACTGGACGACGTTGTTGCATGGTAAATCCCCTGGATTTCACGATTACAGAGAGCGTTAGATGAATTTTCCAGCGAAAAACTCATCTAACACACCTGACGAGGCATCCTTGTTAAGCGCGAGCATTTTAACGAAAACGTTTGCGCAACGCTCGCGAATTTTCACTTTTTCGTATCTCTGTGGATAAGTCTGTGTGTAAAAGGGTATAAGGCGGGGTTTTGCTGGGGAATGCAGCAGTCAGTCATTTTTCTGTCATTTAGCGGTTGCGGCCTGCAGAGAACTCCCTATAATGCGCCTCCATCGACACGGCGGATGTGAATCACTTCACAGATAACCCG
>NZ_BSCM01000015.1:0-31465 GCF_027924865.1 Enterobacter sp. 200527-13 | reverse complement strand
CCATGTGAGAGTAGGGAACTGCCAGGCATCAATTAAAAGAACCCCGTACCGTATGGTGCGGGGTTTTTTGCTTTGGGGCCGAAATACACATCTGAACACCCAAAATAGTACCGCCAGACAAGGTGAAGCCACGATACGGTAACCCCAAACCCCATCATCTCTCTTCAGGATTCCCCAAACACTTCAGATCAGTACGGAATTTAGCGTACACAGGGCCACTTTAAGCGCCATGAAATACTGCAGGAACAGGTTTACGAGGATGTGACCGGAGAGTGGTTACAGGAGAGTTTATCAGACGCAGAAAAGCAAAAACCCAGCCATAGGCTGGGTTCTTTAAATAATGGTGCCGGACTCGGAATCGATGTGTTTTGTTATTTTGATGATTTACATGTCTATTTTCAAGTTTGATTTATTTTATACCCTCATTTGTACCCTCTGTCCTTTCTGGTGCTGGATTGGAGGATTCAAACTCAGGAACGAGCGGGTAACATCGAAGGAAAATGCTTCGGTACAATGTCGTTCATTTTATCAAGCAGTTCTGGCCTTTTGAAGCTGGTATCTAAAAGCGAAGCGCCAGCCGGTAAGGGCTGGCGTTTATACGTGTATGATGAGTATTGTCAGATGGCTAATCAGTTCTGGCCTGTTGCAGAAGCTGAAGATGACGGAGATCACGAACGTCCTGTAATGCCCTGGCGATATGAGGCAACAGCGCTGCGGAGTCGGTGCCGTCTTCGTCGTTGTCGAAAATAATCTCGCTGTCGCAATCTGTATTGGCTTCCAGCCAGTGGATTAAAATATCGAGAGCAGTTTCAGTGGTTAATTCTGGCATGTGAAAACCTTGTGGTGATTGAGGTGAGGTTACCAGTCAAAAGTGGCAAAGCCGGGCAGCACTTCGCCAAAGGCATCCAGATGAATAATGTCTGTGGAGTAATGACGGATAAGCGTCACGACTAACCGACGGCAGGCTTTCGACAGGCCGAGACGTTTGAGGCGTAATACCGGAAACGACCACGCACCCAGGTGGAGCAGATAACCCGAGCCGGTGTACAAAATCCACTCGCAGTCACCAAAGTCTTCATGCTGGTGTGAAAGGGTATACAGCAGGGTGTTGTCGGTTTCGGTGATATGGGCGGTGCTGCACTGAATGCCGTTCAGGCGGGCGACAGGCGGGAGCGGATATTCAACAATCCGCTTTCCGGGGGCATCAGCAACGCGAAGCGAATAACCGTTCTGGTTCACCACATCGATCAGGTGAGCCAGTTCAATACCGTCGATATCTACAGCGATCCGGCCCATGTTGAGGGCCAGTACGTTAATGGCATCGGCTTCCACGGTGAGGGACAGCTTCATGGTTGCACCTCTCGGTATTTGCCGGTGGTGATATCGCTCACCCTTCTGTAACCATTGCGTGTCATCAGTCCACAGGCCTTACGTGCGCGAAGGATATCGATACGGGTGAGAAGCGGCGACTGTGTTTCTGCCCAGAAATCGTGACTATCTGTACGAACCAGACCGAACTTCTCCACGATAAAATTCACGGCGTCGCACAGTGAGATACCAGCGTCGATATGCGCCTTGATGACACCGTCGTTACCAAACTGCGTGTCATTTAACGTCAGACCGTAGTGACGCTCCAGCAGGTGGTTCAGGAGGCGCTGCCAGATCTCCACGGGTGACGGGCGTGGTGAAACCTCCCGTGTCGGGGGAACAGGTTGTGTTTGCATAATGGAAACCTTTACTGATGAGTTAAACGAAGGAAAATGCCGGGCGGGTTATTCGGTTGTTGCAGGTGTCGGGTAAATCGCAATATAGACATATCCGCAACTGCCGAGTGTATCCGTGTTACAGGTCAACCCTTTTGCGTAGAGCGTGACGCCGTGCTGATGGCGGGGATTGAGTTCACCAGAAAGCAGCATCAGTTCCATTTGCTTTAACAGGACGGGAAACGCCTGGTCCAGATGGCGTAAATCTGCATCGCTGAAGGTCCCGGTGATGCTGGCACGGTCAGCGAGGTAATGCAGCCGGTTACCCTCCTGCACCAGACGGGCGCCAAAAAAGGGTGTGATATTGCGTTTAAGCCCCCACCTGGGTTCGGTGATATCGTGGTTTACAGACGGTATGTTATTCGACAATTTCACTCTCCTTAAATCTGAGTTAATTAAGTGTGACGCTCCGTAAGACGACATATGGGCCGTTGCGGTCCTGACGGCGCTCAGCGAAGACCGCGAGCACCCCGCGGATATCCTGCGCCTCCCGCCCGGCATAGTGGCAGACGCTGCCGGACCACTGGTACTTACCTGTGCAGAAGCGAAACAACCGGGACTGCGGGTGCTGGCGATATAACGCCATTGCCTGACGCTTGCTGATAATTTTCATCGGGTTACTTTCCTGTTGTGCTACAGCCAGCCTCTCTCAGAAAATGAGATGATCTCCATGCCACCGATAACCAGGTGGTCCAGCAGGCGAATATCAACCAGCCCAAGCGCCTGCTTCAGACGGGCGGTGATTTGTCTGTCTGCATGGCTGGGCTCTGCCTCTCCGGAAGGATGGTTGTGTGCAAGTATTGCAGCGGCAGCATTGTGCTTCAGACCAGCTTTCACGACCTCCCGTGGATGCACGGTGATACTGTTGATGGTGCCCATAAACAGGGTGTCGTGGGCGATGAGGCGGTGCTGGTTGTCGAGCCAGAGGACGGTAAAGGCTTCTCTCTCCAGTGGGGCAATCTGAAGTCGCAGCCAGTCCCGGACAGCCTGGCTGGAGGTAAAAGACGCGCCGGGCTCGCGTAACTGGCATTCCAGCAGGGTTAATGCTTCCCTGACAGTCTGCTGGTCGGCAGGGGCTAATTCACGGGCAAACAGCGGTAACGGTTGTTCCATAGCGACTTACCTCAGTCGATGATGTGCATGATGGCGCTGCATTCGGGGTGACTGAGCGCGTAGTCCCGCAGGCGGTAATAGTACTCCGTCATGGCGTCGCATTCGGTGCGCATGGCGTGCTGGCTGTAAGTCATCAGACAGACGGCAATCCCTGCGGCTTCAGCGCTGAGTTCACCGCCATTGCCGTTCATGGTGTTGAACAGCGACCATTGTTCATCACCATCCTCATTCGCTTCCGGGGCCATAAACGCGCCGCCGTTGCTCAGCGTGAAAAACTGCCAGATACCGCCGCTGTAGTCAGCGCAGAAGCGGTCCATCCAGGCGAAGACGGTCGGTTCGAGGATTATCCACTGCGGTATGCTGCCGAAGTGCTGCGGCCAGAAGCCGATGCGCTGCTCGTCGGGTACGAGTCTGGCGGTCAGTGCGGGTGCAGAACCGGCACCGGCAGGTTGGGGTTGTAACGGGAGGGTGTCGTTAAGGTTGATAATGTCGGTCATAGTCGTTTTTCCTTGTTTATTTCTCGGGTGGGGGATACAGGTTTAGCAGGAGCGACGGGCAGGACTGCGCATCGCCGTTCTCATCACAACAGGCGGGCCATATAGTGTCGGCGAGGCTTAACTGGCAGAGGCTGAGTTCTCCGGGTCGGTAGAGAAGATGTGTGCACCAGGCGCACAGGTCGTCATCAGAGATGGAGCGGCAGCCCGGAGCCTCATTCAGGGAAAGCGGATAAACGTCCGCCTGACGGGCATCGTCTGTAACATGCTGCATCAGCTCAGAGCCTGCTGCAGCTCTTCGGCCATCACCCAGAGCGCCCTGTTGAGCTTTACGTCACCGTCGATGCCGTTAACCGCACGTGTACGGGTACGTTTACCCTGTGCAGTGCGCCCCGGCAGGCCACCTTTCAGCAATGATTCCTGAATGCGGTTATAAACGGTCCACAGGTCGTCCTGACGATCCTCATACCGGCGTGGTGTCAGTATCTGCGCAGCGGTTACCGGCTGGTGTTCTTCGCCAAAGCGGTACGTCAGTGCAGCGTTCGCCAGGGCATGTTGTGCCGGTGGCGGCAGGCGTAACGACTGCATTGCATCGCGTTTCTCTTCCACCCGATCAAAGACGCTGAGCACTTCATAAGCCCCCTCAATCACTTTCCTGGCCACATCGCCACGATGCGGTACGCGAATTTCACCGAACGACTGTCCGCAGACGAGCCCGTTGGTGCAGATGGCTCTGAACAGCCCAGGCAGCATCTGATATGAGCTACTTCCGTCATGCGAGTTGAGCAAAATGATCTCCGGTACCTGCTGGCCATTGATCTGCCCGGCACGACGCAGACGTAACAGATGTTTGGTGTGCTCTCGTCGGGTCTGGTCACGAACGCGTGACTGGCAGGCGAAGAAGGGTTCAAAGCCTTCACGCTGAAGATTGTCGAGCAGGGTAATGGTGGGGATGTAAGCGTATTTTTCGCTTCTGGACTCATGGCGATCTTCACTGAAGACGCTGGGGACATGCTGCATCAGCTCTTCACGGGTTAAGGGACGATCGCGGCGTATCTGGTTCGTCCGTCCAAAACGGCTGGCTAAGCGCATGGTCAATTCCTTATGGTTGATGTAACGGCATAAACAAAAAAGCCATGCGCCCCGAAGGGAACATGGCCTGTTGGTGTGGTTGGTATTTGGGCGAGGCCCGTGGTGAGTCAGTCACCGGGGATACCGTGGCTGAGCAGATAACGGTTAAGCCATTCCCCGGCACCGGCTTCAAAATTCCACGCCCGCCAGAGTAATTGTCCCTCGTGGTCGCGAATGACCAGACGAAAATGCGTCCCCTGGTCATCTTCTATGGCGACGTTATGGTATGCCGCTACCACAGCAACCGCCTGCCTGCGGGTAAACGGGCCGGACGGTAGTGGGGTATCGTTGGTGTTGTGCATCGTCATCTCCTGATGAATGGCATAAAACAAAATGCCCCGCTCAGTGAGCAGGGCATCAACGGGAGGCTCCAGGTGTGGCGATAAGCTGCAGTATCTGCTCCATCAGCGCTGCGATTAAGGCACCTGCCAGCAGGGCTGCCGTCTGTCTGGCAATATAGATGCTGTCTTCGTCGTAACCTTCTTTGCGGAAGTGGTCTTCCACAAACTGCTGTGCCCGGCTGCTGGCGCACCATGTCAGTATCTGGCCCAGTGCAGAGACCAGTATGTTGAGTAATGTCATTGAGTTAAATCTCAGAGGGGACCCGGACGGATGGGGGCATTCACGGATGCCCCTGCCGGGTAATAATAGGAGAGCTGAGTTACTGCGGTGACGGAGACTCTGGCGGCACGGGGACCTGACCATGAATAATCCGGTGTTTCGCCAGTGCCTGCGGCATGTCGTTGATGCAGTACGTGATGTAGAAGACGTTGAAGAGTACGGTGTAGAACGCATTCATTCTGAGGTCGAAGCGGAAGGTGTTCAGCGCATAGTGTCGCAGTGCGGCTCTGGCCTTAAAGGCCCAGACGATATACATCACGCCACAGGCGAGTGACAGAATGCCGCTTAAGGCCAGCAGCGTGTCG
The DNA here is from genome assembly GCF_027924865.1 of Enterobacter sp. 200527-13. Classification (NCBI taxonomy): domain Bacteria; kingdom Pseudomonadati; phylum Pseudomonadota; class Gammaproteobacteria; order Enterobacterales; family Enterobacteriaceae; genus Enterobacter; species Enterobacter sp. 200527-13. Next base: position 26,038 of record NZ_BSCM01000015.1, on the reverse strand, counting down.
CTGCCCGTATCGTAACCCGCCAGGTCCGGTGAGGCCATCACCCCAAACTGACGCCCGAGTCCGAAGCAGACGGCCAGCCAGATAACGAAGATATCGCTGCTTACCGGGTAACCGGTGGTCTCGCTGATAATCTGCTGTTTTCGGTACAGCCAGAGCAGTGGCCAGATGCCGCAGGTGGCGACGGTGAGCAGCACGAAATGCAGGGTGGGGGTCGCCAGTCGCTGGCTGAGTGTCGAAATGTCGGTCATATCGTATTGTCCTTGATTGATTTTGCTGTAAACAGGCGGGCGGGGCTACCCGGCGGTCAGTGTCGTGCATTCGGGCATATCAGCCAGAGCCTTGTGGACGTTGCCGGCTGAAGGGGTAAAGTGCCCCACTTTTTTGTCGTTGACGTAAACGTCAAACGACGTTGCCTTTCTGATGGCATCAATAAACGACAGCCAGGCGTTGTCGCCGTTACGCCAGCCGAGAGAGGATGGCAGGGGGAAAGGCTGGTCATCCGTGACGACGGTAATAGTGGTTTTCTCATCCTGTGAATCGGCACTCCTGCCGTCAGGCAGGGTGAGCATGACGTGATGCTGCAGGATATTCTGGTCGTCAGGGTTGCCGGTGCAGTTTAGGTTCAGCATGACGTTTTCCGGGCTGGTGATGATGTACTCGGTGACGCCCATACCGAAGCCACTGTTCCACATATTGGGGACCGCCTGTGCTGTGATGGCAAAGGTCAGTAATCCTGCTGACAGGATGGCGTGCATGAATCGCATGGTGTTTTTCCTTCTGAGTCAAAAATGTTGTTGAGGGTCAGCCGTGTTACATGAGTTGTTTACCCACGGCGATAAGCCCTGCCAGCCAGCCAATGCACTGTGGTCCCACAAGCCAGAACAGACGGGCCTTGAGTAATCCGGTCATTCCTTCACTGGTGTATACCGCATCCGGCATCAGCCACAGTCGCAGAGCGGCGCCAGCCGTCATACCGGCACCGGGGCCGAGCGTCAGCCAGAACAAGTACCCTATCCCCTGACCAAAACTGCGTATCTCGCCGGTACTCCCGAACACGTTAAACAGCACGACCACAAGCGCGATGGCGAAGGCAATCGCGAAATATTTAATAACAAGTACCATTTTTCCTTCTGTCCTTATTTTCTGCACTGCCGAGCGGCACTCAGCATGTTGTCCATGAAACGTGGAGGAACATAACCGTACTGCCGGTTCATTTTCTCCAGCTCCCCGTGCGTGTATTTCGTTTTGAGGTCGTCCCAGATACATCCGCAGACGGCGGTGGTAGCACCGCCGGATTTGCATCCCTGGATAAACTCGCGTTCATTTTTGTCGCCACAGCCGCTCAGGGCTACGGCAGACAACAGCAGGGTGAAGAGCAGCATAGGGGCTGCGACAGGTTTCACGATTTGACTCCTTTGGGTCTGGATGGATGTTCAGGGTGTTGTTCCCTGAAGGTGTGAATAACATCACTGATAAAGCGAAAGTGGGGCAGTGCGCTGATAAATCCCTCTTCAGTAATGAGTGAACTGATTTCGCTCCGGCGGCGGAAGGTTTGCTCTGAGAGTGAGGCCGAGATAATGTCTTCCAGCCGGAACACCCGAAGGCTCCCCCGGCAGCAGACGACCAGATACCAGTGCTGATGCCGGTAAATCAGGCGGTAAGGCTCCTGCTCATCGTGACGGACACCGCCGACCAGCAGGCTGACTACCCGGTGATGGTGAATGGCTTCAGCCAGGCGATGAAAACTGTCAGCCTGTGTCCATGCTGACGGTAAGTCGTGCCAGATAAAGCAGGGTGAGGTACCGGTTTCATTCATCAGCAGGTGCATCAGCTGCCGGTTCTGCGACGGGATAATGCGTGCGATACCGGTACTGCGGGCAAAGGAAACGGCCCCTGGGGAGTGATCATGCGTGGCGCTCTCACTCAGCCGATATGTGCCGTTCTCCCCGATAATGTCGAGGTGGACCAGTCGCTGATGGAGGTCACGACGCAGGGTGCGTATCGATACACCAAACTCCTCAGACAGCGTCTGAAGGGACAGTGTTTCTCCGGCCATTAACCGGCTGATAATGACCGATAGTCTGACAGCCAGCCGGTCATGGCGGGCCTCTTCATCGGGTCGTTGCATGGACGCTCCGTGTGCGATAAATAGGTTGATATTTCATGCGGTTATTATGCGGCGTGGGGTGGACAGGGTATGTCCTGCTCGGCAATGGAAGAGTAGAAAAAGTGAAAATTTACCTTTCAGTAAACAGACGAATTAACAAAGGGTTAGTGCCAGGTAGCTGAAAATACGACTACATGCTGACACGCCCTGTCATTAGTGGTGCCGTAGCGAGTACGGTCAGCTGCTCAGGCTTTGTGCAGGACCAGACTGACCCTTGTTAACGTTAAGGTGCACTGAAGATATGCTCACACTGCGTGCAACTGTATTCATCAAAGACGGTGCCATCCAGTTGTTCTCCGGCCAGAGAACCTGCCACCGCGCCCGCACAGGCGCCGGACAGAAACCCAATGAGCCCTCCGGCTATCGTACCGACAACCGGAATGACGGAACCTATCAGCGCACCGGCGGATGCACCTTCAAGCCCGGCAAGGCCTCCGGCTGTTGCGCCAATGACCCCACCCGTCTTTTTACCCACATGGCGCAGTCGTATGTTTTGCGAACCGCAATTCGGACAATGCATTTCTTTCTCCCTTATTACTGGCAATAAAAGCCTCCTGAATAAACAGGCGGGCCGTGTATAAAGACGGCCCTGATACCGGAACAGGAAGCAGGGCTGTGATTTAGCGCGATAAGCATACGCACGGGTATTTTGCGGGACCGTTGAACCGGGAGAAGGAATAACGACGGTAACAGGGTATCGGGGCCCCGTTTGGTCTGACTGGACACATTAACCTCCGTGAGTGAAATAAAAAACGGCAGCGATAGTGGCTGCCGTTCTCATGGAGGTAATATAGGTCTGAGATTTTTTTGAATGCAGTTTCTGGCCGTGTGATTGTTACTGCTCACTCTTTTTTCAGTGCAGGGTTCTCATTCACCGCCACAGGTTTTCCGGTAATGGTCATTAATCAGCGTTTCCAGCATATCGCTGATACGAACCCCGCTGCGTTCAGCCATAAAGTCCAGTCGCATTTTAGTTTCGTTCTTCAGGTATGTGTTAAGCGCTTTTTTATCGGTACGTGACTGGCGTAATTTTTGCTGGTTCCAGGCTTTATTCAGATTCAGCAGGAAGAGCCGTTTAGTATCCGGTGCATCGTCCCATAAATCAATTGCGGCACGCAGCGCTAAATTGCGCTCGGAATGATTCAGTGGCGTAAACCAGGTGCTCAATCCCGGTGAGGAAAGCATAAATGAAAGCCCACCGGTGGGGGCGTTTCTTTCTTCCTGTAGCGATTTAAGACTATTCCATGCCCACAGTACCGCCTCTTCCTCATCAGGTAACCATTTCAGCGGGACGGGCTTGCTGTAAATATTCTTCCACTGGTCTTTGAGCCTGTCCATTACCCGGCTCTTGAGGTGATTAACCGGTGGGGCAGGAATAATTATCCGGTCAAAGAAACTGAAGAGAAGCTGCATTCTTTCCCGGTGGCTTGCCGGGGATTTATTGAGCTGAAGGAACTGATACCAGTTCTGACCGAAAGAAGTATCCGTTGTATCCCTTGAACGAGAAATGCCAAGCTGATAGTCACTGGCTTCACAGAGATAACCCCATAACCAGAATGCGGCCCGCTCATCGCGTTCAATCCAGTCAAAACGGTCAGCCGGTAAGATATTTTCATCGCAGGCGGTATTCATTTCAGCCATGAGCCTGTTCTGCTGTTCTTTATCGGGGTAGTACTGATTGATGAGCTGGTTGACGGCATGATGACAGTTTCCTGCATCCTGACGATTAATACCCTCTGGTCTGATGTTTTTATTTATCCCTAACCAGTCAAGGTAAAAATGACAAATCCGGATGTCACGACTTTTAACGGGTGTTTGCCTGCCATCATTGTAATGTATTGCCATTATCAGTACCCCATAGACTAAACTACACAGTAGTGGTTGATGTAGTGATTACTGTAGCAATACAGTAGCACGATGATGGTTTTATCGTCACTGAAAAATACATCTGGTAGTCATCGTGAAGTGAGGTTGTGGTGTGATGCTGGTTTTCGCAGTGTTTTATCATGGTTTTATGGTTGTTGTTTTTCTTTTTTTATTTCTTTTCAAACAATCTCTGTAGGGATTTTACCTTTGAATCTACAATCTTCACATACTCATCTTACCCCTCATTCGCTCTTCTGCACACCACCGCCGCCACCCCGGTAGCGCTCCTGGTTCGCATCAGAAAGCATTTTTGACTTACCCATTGATACTTTCATTTCGTTGTTCAGAATCAGGTGTGCGGCCTTCTTCGGTGTATGCTGATACGGATGTTAATTCTGTTTAAGTCACTTCAGGTAATTCAAGGTTTGTTTGCCTTTAATCTGGGAAGTAATTCCAGAGTAACCTCTATGGAATTAATTGTAGATAAGTACTGTCTGGCGTGGCTATCTTCAACGTTTTCTCTGTGCTGAATATGTTGGATTGGTATTAATATATTAAAGAAGGGGTGTTATAGGGCATTATCATTAATGGTATTAACCAAGGGTATATCATCACCGGATGGAGTATACCGAAGAGGGTATTACCACCTAAAGGTAATCACTAAAGGGGTAGTACAATTGAATGGTATTCATTGACACAGTTAATAAATGTAGTGACTGCTGAGTACACAGTGTTCATTAAGGATCAGACATTAAGCAATGGGTATTTACATGAGTAGCCATTGAGTAATATGCACCAGAGTAAAAGTGAAAACGATTGATGTCAGTAATCTAATAATCACAACGACAGAACAGTAGCGTTTAAGGTGAATGTCCATACCTGATAAGTGATGGGGTGATTATCAACGGTTCTCTGTTAGCTAAATACATCTGGTCTTAACTGTAGGCATGGGGGGAATTGAATTGCAGTATCGCAATGACATTGGTAATGAGCGTTAATTGTTCAACCAGTTAACTGGCCAGTAGTGATTTTATTAGCATTGCTCTGCCTGCCTGATATTAATCCTTACGATACCTGTCAGTTACAGATACTACGGTGGACGATTATCCCTGAAAGCTTTCTGGATGTGTGTAAACAAGGTCATTGGTGGCGACTGTAAACGGGGTATTACCCGTGATGGTGATAATAGCCATGATTGTATGGCAAACAAAATAGCCAGATTGAGGTGATATGAAATACGTTGATTATCCTGGTAATAATTGTAAGTCATTCGATAATTCATTGCGCGTTGTAGTGCTTTATACCATTATGGCTTCCTGTAAGCCTGTATAAGCGCATTGAAGATCACGTTAGTGGCAATCTGTGGATGGGATGAATACGTCGCACCTGATGCGTTACAGCGCGTTTTAGAAGATGATTTAAACTGCCCGTTGGCTGATCAGAAAGTTAATATCCGTTCCTGCATTGTTTTCGGGAGATTGGGTACTGTATCGGGAGTTTAGCCAACCGGAGGCAGACGTTATCCATGAAAGCAGACGTACAGTACGAGTTTCATCATTTTGGTATCCCGGTGCAGGACGGGGGGAGCACCGGTAAGTTCAGTGCCAGCGCCGGTCTGTATACCACGGATAATCCGGGAAAGTTTCGGGTGCAGTGGCATCGCTTTACCGATGACTCACCCTTGCATCCGTTACTGAAAACTGTTCCTCATGTGGCCTTTAAGGTCAGCAGTCTCGCTGAGGCGATTGCGGGCGAGACGGTTATCCTGGGGCCTTATGAACCTATCGATGATTACCGGGTGGCCGTTATTGATGACGGTGGTGTACCCATTGAGCTGATTGAGACCACGCTCGGCGATGAGGAGCTGTGGGCACGTGCAGCATCCGGTCAGGGGAGTCTGTATCGCACGTAAGTGCCTGTAATAACTCCTTCAGATTAACACCATGCCAAACTTGCAGTGCTGGCATGGTGTTTGTGACCCATGGTTGCTGATTTTACCCGTTGAGATAAGCTGGTTTAGTCTTTGTCACTGGATCATATCACGTATCCTGCGCATCCAGCCGAGGACTTCACCCTCAGGATCGCGTTCATGGATACGGGCAGCAGTCATCAAAGGGAACGCCCGTTCTGCCAGACGAGCCTTGGCAGGATTATCTTTCATCACACCGTCAAAGCCCTGAGCCAGCGAATAGGCTTCTGCAAACACTTTAGGGGTCGCCTTACCGCCGACAGGATGGTCAGTGACCGCGATCATCACACCAAAGGCGTCGTGGATAGCATCGGGATGAAGATAACTCTCGACTTCATGTTTCAGTGTCTGAACTGCCCAGCATCCGTTACCCCGTGCGTTGACGGCATCCACCGCTTCAGCATAAGCAGGAACATCACGATCGTAGATATGAATTTCCCTGCGGTTCAGGGCGCGAAGATAATTTTCATTCACCCAGTGCTTGAGCGTTCCCCCACCCAGTACGATAAACGCCACACGTTCATCACTCTCCAGATCAGGAAGGGTGTTGTCTTCTGCATGTAACGCTTTGCTGAGAGCTTTAAAGGCGGCGACATCCGTCGGTCCTTCAACACAGAACAGCAGTCTGACCCGGTTGTCTGGTGTGACGCCAAGCGTATCCGTGACGATGCCAAAAACGTCAGCACCGGACTGAATGGTCGGCTGCCCGGTAGCGGCATCACGGGAAACAAAACGAATGCTGTCAACGGGTAGCTCTGAGGCAAATCCGGGGCTGTGGGTAGTCAGTATGACCTGGCATCCTGCTTCCAGTGACAGAGACTTAAACGATTCAATTAATATGCGCTGATAGTTAGGATGTTGAGAGGTTTCGGGTTCTTCAATGGCGTAGATGATACTGCGGCGATTGCTGGACTTAAGTCGTCGTTCCGCTTCGGCTTTAAAAAAACTCACCAGCACGAGACGACGGACGCCGCTCCCGCGTTTATTCAGCGGGATCCCCCCATCAGTATTGAGCCCGACGGAGAACAGCCCTTGCCATTTTGCCGGAGTGGGAGGCGTAAATTCAGGGGTGAGTTCTCTCGCCAGACCGGGTTCAATAGTTTTCAGCGCCTCATGGGTGTTTCGGGCAATATCTTCTGCTTTTTGCTGGACCCTTAACTGGATCCTGGCAATGTCTTCCTGTACTTCTGCCAGTGCTGCCGTGATGGCGGCCTTCATCGGGCTTTGGACTTCATCGTCGGAATCCCGACTGCTTCTGTCGCTCTGGAACAGTGCAAACATCGGCAACCAGCTCTCGATTTGCTCCCAGATACGCTTTGTGTCTTCTTTGGCTTTGCTGACGGGAAGCAGTGTTTCCGTCAGTTGCAGATCTGCTGAGGCGGCCCATATGGCTTTTCGCATCCCGGGATTTCCCTTAAGCGAAACGTCGAGTCCCAGCTCTTTCACCCTGGCCTGAAGTTCTTTTTCCTTAAGCTCGAGGAGATTCTGAAAACCCACAGCAGCGGGATGGTATGCAATCACGAAAACCTCAGCGGTTGGTTTTTTGTTACTGCAGTTGTAGATCTTGCGAATTTGAAGTGAACCGGTGCTGCTGAGCAAAAATTCTTCTGCCAGTGTCGTTTCAGCGCCGGAGTCCAGCGTCAGGGAAGAGGGGAGATCGGTAAACTCACAGGTGATCTCAACATTCTCCTGGCCGCTATGAATACAGGCATCTCCTCTCTCAATGGAGACGACGCTGTTATTGAAGAAAATCTCCAGCGCTTCCAGGATCGTCGATTTACCAATATCGTTGCGTCCGACAAAGGTTGTCAGGTCATCGAGCTCAACGCTTACTTCATTTGCATAACAGCGGAAATTCTTTACTGCCACACTCTTCAGACGCATGTCTTTTCCCTTTTTGATGAACAGGTCAAATGACCTGTTTATTATCTTACCTGGCGGCTGAAGATTTTTGTTGATGGTGGTTTGATTTATCGCGGGACTTGAATGGATAACGCCATGAAAGCTACCGATATCTTTGTGCGATACCCGGCAATCTGGTCCGGTATTGTGATGGCAGGCCTCCCGAAAAGTTTTTTTTAACGGCACCGGTAATGGTTATGAACACTAACCTACCGGAGTCTGTTTCAATGAGTTACACCTGCGACCCTTTCTGGCAGCAACGCATCGCCGATACCTTCCACTGTGCGCTGAACGCCTATACCCGCGTACTGGCCCTGCGCGTTGACCTCAGGCTGCCGGATACCCCCTCGGCCTCTGATGCCGCTGTTATCTCCCGCTTCACCGATTCCCTGAAAGCCCGTATTGCAGCCCTTCAGGCGCGCCAGCGTCGCGAGGGAAAACGCGTCTGGCCGACCACGCTGCGATTTGTCTGGGCGCGGGAGTTTGGCGAAATCAAAGGAAAGAAGCACTACCACGTGGTGCTGTTACTGAACCGGGATACCTGGTGCGGACCGGGGGATTACCAGGACCCGGGCTCGCTTGCCGGGATGATTAAACAGGCGTGGTGCAGCGCCCTGAAGGTGGATGCGCAGGCACATGCCGTTCTGGCGCGTTTTCCGGCGAGCCCTGTGTCCTGGCTGACGCGTGGCGATGAGGTTCAGCTGCAGCAGGCGTTGTTACAGGCGAGCTATTTAGCCAAGCTGGAGACAAAAGCGACCAGGGACGGCGAGCGTAACTTCGGCTGCAGCCGGGGCTGAGCGTAGCCCCACGCTCAGATTCTACCGGTCTGATGAAACGGGGCCGGTAATTTTTTACAGGCAATCCCTATCCTCTGAGGAGAACCGGCGTGTCCATGACTCAGCGACACCGGATGTCTCCCGACAACCGTTCTTCAGAGGGAGATAACGACCATGACCACACTGAACACAACCCCCACCACTCTGCTTTGCGCAGAAGATCCGCTTATCGATATGGCTTTCATCACGACGTATACCGGCATGACCGATAAATGGTTCTATAAGCTGATTGGCGACGGCAAATTCCCTAAACCAATTAAATTAGGGCGCAGTTCCCGCTGGTACAGAAGCGATGTGGAATCCTGGCTGCGCCAGCGCATTGCTGATTCCCGTGGCACCTGAGAGGGAGGGATAACTGAATGGAAAAACGACGCCGTACTCAGGCATGGAAAATCCCGCCACGGTGGACATGCCCCCGCTGCCGGCGACGGTACTGAGGTATTAAACCCTGTCCCGTTTGTTTTCGTCCCTCCGGCACTCCTGCGCAAGCTTAACCTTTCTGTATTCCGGGGCCGGCCACTGCCGTCACCGACCCGCTGACACATAACTAAACCGCCATTCTCACCCTGCCACGCTGCCCGTACCGGGACGGCTGACGCCTGCGTGTCGTCTGGCGGCAGGGAGCATCACCATGTTTGCAAAATCCTTTATGGCCCTTGACGGTAATGGTCGTCTGACCGGTGCCAGAACCGCACAACAGTACCCGTATGACCGCTATACCTGCCACCTGTGCGACAGTGCACTGCGATATCACCCTGAATACCGGACTGAACGTCCGTGGTTTGAACACCAGGCGGCCATGCTGACAGATAACGGAAGACAGCACTGCCCGTACGTGAAACCGGAAGCCGGAGAGCTGAGGCTGGCAGAGCGTCTGCAGCGGGTTACCCCGGGGGCCATGCCCGTGGTGTGCAGGGGGGGCTGGCACTGTCAGGGCTGTGACAGCGAGTACCACGGCGAACGCTACTGCCTGACCTGCCATACCGGTGAATACAGCCGTGAGCGCACTGGCGAAGATGACCATTCTGCAGAGGTGACGGCATGCGCATGCTGAAGTGTTACCTGGCAAATGACCGTGAAGGCCACTTCGCGACAGCCGTGGAGGCGATGAGTAAGCCGGGGCAGATATGGAGCTGCGCGTCCTGTGGCTGCCGGCTGATACTGCATGTCGGTACGCAGGAGGACCCGTGGTTTGAGCATGACCAGCAGACCGTAGCCCGGCATGTGCTGATGGCCTGCGCCCATCTTGACCCGGAGGTGAAGGCCGAAGCCCGGCACAACAAGCTGCGCAGTATTATCCGCGGGCTGGAGGCACCCGTGATGTCGCTTGCCTGGTACTGCGTATGGTGCGGTGAGCATTATCAGGGGATGAAGTCCTGTCCACGTTGCCTGACCGGTATCTACAGCATCGAAGAGGCGAACTGGCAGAGGAATTACTGCTGCAACACGCTTCCGGGATAAGTCCTGTTTCCCTCCTTCTGCACCAGAAATTTAGCGTGTAACCTGAATCAACAAACGAGAACCCTCATCGTGAATCATTCTGTTTCTGAAATTACCGGGGCTGACTGCTGCTCCCCGGCTACCATTCGTATGTTTCTACAACAGGCCATTGACCATTACCAACGACTGGTGGCATTCAGCTTTACGCTGACGTTGCCGTACTGCAAGAGCATGACTGATTACCGTTCATTGATTTTGCGATTTCATACCGAAGTCTGGCAGCGTACTGGCGAATATTCGTGGCAACGCCAACAGGAGCGCCGGAATTCACCGCCGACGCTCCTGCGCTGGATATGGGGGTCGCTCAGTGCACCGGAGTGTCGGATGGTGTTGATGATGAACCTGAGCACACTGGATACCGGCGCCTGTGCGCAGCGTACTGAAAATCCAGTGCAGGTCATGAGTGAGTTACTCAGGGAGGCGTGGCTGAAGGTGGCGGGAGCAGTTCTCCCTGGCGTAAGTCACATCACGCCTGTCATCCTCTGCCGCTCAGACCGGCGTGTATTTACGGCGCGAGCCTGCCAGCTGAACGCACAGGTGCAGGCGATGGCCAGGCCGGTGACCACATCCAGAAGCGGCGTAACGGGTTAATGCGTGGACTTTTCGCGACGATAACTACCCGATGTGTCCGGGGGCGCATTAGCACTGGCTAAGCCGCGTGTTTCATCGCTTAACCGTGCAGTTTCTTAAGAATACTGCTGACGAGAGTGGTGGCATACTCGCGTGCCTGCCGGATAAGGTCATCCTTGCTGACGGTGTGCCCGCAACGGGAGCAGGGGGAACCCGTCGTATCGTCCACATCACTGATTTCTGTCCCGCTGTGTACGATGAGGTCATGACCGCAGGCAGGACACTTAAAGGGAATATTACTCATAACAGATTGCCTTACTGAAAGGGAAGGTTAACGTTCTGACCATACCAACGATAAAGTCATTGCCTCAGGGGTAATAACGAAACATCTGTGGTTACAGCTCCCCGCTTCGGTCTGAAAAAAAAGCCCGCACCAAAGGGGGGGCAGGCAAAATATCCCGGTGTGGCGGTGTCTGGGTCAGACCAGACTGCCAGTACACTTCCACTCTGAGCACGGTTTTTTATCCGGTCAACTGTTCAGCTGCACGCTCATCTCACCAGTCTCTCCCGTCAGGTCATATTTAAGACTTCTCCGCTTGCTGTCGGTGGCTGACGGTAATCACAGTGGATACGGGCTTGAGCCCGTCGGCAAGGGCGTGAATAATGCCCGGGTGCGGCGTTACCGCACGACAATATTTCTGGAGAAACACTAAATGACCAAACAAAGACGCTACCTGACACAAAGCGAAGTGGAGCAGCTGCTGGAGGCCGCAAAAGCCGGGAGTGCCCCGGAGCGGGACTACTGCCTGATACTGATGAGCTTCGTACACGGGTTTCGCGTGAGCGAAGTGCGCCATCTGACCCTGTCGGACATCGACATGCAGGAGGGCTGCCTGTACATCCATCGCCTCAAACAGGGGTTCAGTACCACCCATCCCTTGCTTGCCAAAGAGATGAAAGCCCTGAAGGCCTGGCTGAAGGTGCGAAAAAACCTGAAGGGGTCAGAAACCGACTGGCTGTTCCTGTCCCGGTGGGGGAGGCCGCTGAGCCGCCAGCGCCTGTATCAGCTGATTCAGAACCTGGGTGAAGTGGCGGGAATTTCGGTATGTTCGCATCCGCACATGTTGCGACATGCGTGCGGATTTGCGTTAGCGGACCGCGGCGTGGATACAAGGCTGATTCAGGACTATCTGGGACACCGCAACATCAGGCATACCGTGCGTTACACGGCCAGTAATGCGGGTCGGTTCGAGGGGGTGTGGCGGTTAAAAAATAGGCAAAAAAAGTTACACTTAGGACCAAACTGTTATCTAATATAGATGAGCGCGTTTTTTCCTCAATAAAAAAAGTAAGAATATTCTCATCAAATTATTTCCATGTGTAAAACAATGACATACATCACACCTGTTGCCCGCCCGTTATCCTGATATTTCAGCAGGTTAATCATTTTGTCATGTAACCGTAAAAGTTCCGTCCCCCACCACCCACCCCTCCTTTTCTTTTTGCGCGATACCGAAAGTCCTTTCTTCTGATAATCACAGTGATGTTGGACTGAGTCTCCGGTTAATTGTCATTTCCCGGTGATTGCGACTGATGCCCTCAATAAGGAGTCAAAATGGTCCTAAATGTAACCTTACTGGCGCCTTCGGGAGCTGGTAAGTCAGGGGAGATTTCACTGAATGAGAGCGTCAGAAATGAAGATAAACACAGGATTTCGTCCGGCCCTGATGGCCGCACTGCTGATGTGCGGACTGTCGGCTGCCCAGGCGGCTGACAGTAATGGCGGAATATCCCTTGGCGGGACGCGCCTGGTCTTTGACGGCAGCAAAGATGCCGGCTCCATGACGGTGACAAACTCCTCCGCAGCAGATGTCTGGCTGATGCGTTTCTGGGTTTCCCCTTATGGCGACGACAGCGATAAGGACGGGGATGCGGACAGCAAGGCCACGCCTTTTGCCGTGACCCCGCCCCTCTACCGTTTAGATCCGAAGAGTGCCGTTCAGCTGCGTATCAACAAACTTTCTGAAAGCATGCCTGCGGATCGCGAATCTGTCTACTACCTGAACAACCTGGCTATCCCGCCGAAGAAAGGCGAGAAGAGCTACCAGAAAGCGGTTCAGAGCGGACTTCAGTTCGCGGTGAACACCCGCATCAAACTGTTCTACCGCCCGGCCGCCATTAACGATCCGGCTCAGGTGAAACAGGCCCCGGAAAAACTGACGGTGTCTTCGTCCGGCAAAGAGGTGGTGGTGAAAAATCCGACCCCGTACTTCCTGACGATGACGCAGCTTTCCCTGAATGGCAAAGCACCCCAGACAGATAAAGACACGATGGTTGCTCCCTTTGGTGAACTCCGCCTGGCCTCTGCGGTGGCGCACGGCACGTTCAGTTTCAGCACAGTCGACGATCGCGGAATGACCACCCCGAAGATTGACAAGACGTTCTGAGCCAGTCCCTCAGGGGGCTGACGAACAGGGTTCATCACTATCGGGAGAGTCGAATGAAAAGGCAGCCGCCGGGGATGCAGAAGCAGACCGGAGCCGGGCTGAAGATACTGCCGGCCTGCATGTTCGGGGCAGTTCTAGCGGTAGCCGTTCAGCGGGATAGTCTGGCCTCTGAAGGGAAGGGGATGCCGGGCGTGGATACGGCATCGGCGATGCAGGGAAAGCCCGATGCCGAGCAGGCTCTGAACTTTGACAGTGATTTTCTGAGTATGGGCGGGGCCGGGAAGGGAAAGCACGTTGACCTTTCATATTTCGCTTACAAAGGCGGAATGCAGCCCGGGCGCTATGCGGTTCAGGTCAGGGTCAACGACAAAATGGTGGATGACGGGCGAATGGTCAATTTTCGCTCGTGGCCGGATCAGCCCGGGAAGTTGTATGCCTGCGTCAGTGCGCAGCAGATGGCGGAGTGGTGGGGGATTATCGCCTCGCAGAATAAAGATGCGGCCCCCCGGCCCGAACAGACCAGTGAGCAGGAAGGCCGTTCCGGGGATGATGCCGCCCGGCGGGCGGTAGCGTCAGAGACCGCGCCCCCGGAGACTGCGAGTAAGGCAGAAAACGAAGATGAGGGCAGTTGTCCCGTCGGTGGAGTCACCGCGATGGTGCCTTACGCGAAAGAAGCGTTCGATTTTAACAAACATGTGCTGTCGCTGACGGTGCCGCAGGCATCGCTGGGGCCGGCATCGCGACTGAGAACATCCCCGCAGCTGTGGGATGAGGGCATGCCGGCCATTCTGACGAACTACAACTACAGCGGCAGCCAGCAGAACAGTCAGGGTAAAAAGTCGGGCAGTGATTTTCTCGGTCTGAACGGCCAGATGAACCTGCTGGGCTGGCGTATCCGGAATGACCTGACGGGACACCGGAGTCAGGGGCAGAGTACGGAGTGGAATGCCTCACAGGTGTATGCCCAGCGTGATTTTGCGCAGCTGGGCGGCGGGCAACTGACGGTGGGGAACACCACCTCCTCAGGCGGTGGCGTGGACTCGGTGCAGTTCTCCGGGATAAAGCTGGATTCCGATGATGCCATGCTGGATCCGAAATTTACGAATTACAGCCCGGCGATAACGGGTGTGGCGAATTCACCGGCGACGGTGACCGTGCGCCAGTACGGGAAGGTGATTTATCAGCAGAACGTACCCCAGGGGCCGTTTTCCCTGACGGACTTTAACCGCAGCGGTAACGGCGATGTGGACGTGGAGGTGCGTGAGGCGGACGGACGGACCCGCCACTTCACGATGGCCCAGGCCCAGAGTGGTTCCCTGTTGCGACAGGGCGGACTGACCTGGAGTGCATCGACCGGGCGGGCTGCAAGCAGCACCGGATACGCCGATGACAAGTTTGTGCAGACGGGCGTGTCCTGGGGGGCAGGGGCGAACACCACCCTGAACGGCGGGATATTACTGTCGAAGAACTATCAGGCGGTGGCGGCAGGAACGAGTTTGTATGCCGGCGCGTGGGGGGCGGTGAGCTACACCCTGAACACCTCCCGGGCCGACCTGTCGGTGGTGCCGGGTGAAAAAGGGGCTCCGACCGGGGTGTCACACGATGTGAGCTGGTCCCGCAGTTTCGGGAACACCTCCGTCGGCGTCTCCTGGTCCCACAGTCAGACGCGGGATTTCCACAGCTATTCAGAGCTTCTGAGTATGAAGCCCCTGAAGGACGGCGAGGAGAGGACGCAAAGCAACGGCACCCGCGACAGTTACAGCGTGTCTCTGTCGCAATCCATGGGGGTGTGGGGAAGCGTCTCGCTGAACGGCAGTCGCTCCACGACCTGGGGCAGTGATGCGGTGCAGAACAATGCGTCACTCAGTTACAACACCACGGTGAAAGACATCGGTATCGG
The DNA here is from genome assembly GCF_027924865.1 of Enterobacter sp. 200527-13. Lineage (NCBI taxonomy): Bacteria > Pseudomonadati > Pseudomonadota > Gammaproteobacteria > Enterobacterales > Enterobacteriaceae > Enterobacter > Enterobacter sp. 200527-13. The sequence continues at coordinate 10,881 of NZ_BSCM01000015.1, read as the reverse complement.
TATCTCACTGGGGTACAGCACCTGGAACGGCAGCGACAGTCGTTACAGCAATGACGATAACAACGGTGGCTCCCGTTCTTCGGGTGATGACAACAGAACGGACAGGACGGTGGGGGTGAACATTTCACTGCCACTGGGTAAATGGCTGAGCGCCAGCAGTGTGAACGGGACGTACTCCTACACCCGAAATAACGGTGAGGTGAGTCAGCAGGCGGGTCTGAGCGGCTCGGCCCTGAACGGCGCCCTCTCCTGGTCGGCCTCGCAGGGGATAAGCGGGAGCAAAACCGGGAACACCAGTCTGGGTTACAGCGGGAATTACGGGTCTGTGAACGGCGGCTACAGCTATGGCGGGGGCAGCAACAGTGTCTCTTATGGTGTGAGTGGCGGGATGGCCATTCATCCCCACGGCGTGACACTCGGTAAACAGCTGGCCCTGAGTGGCGGTAATGCTCTGGTGGCGGTACCGGGTGTCGGCGGACTGAATGTGAACAGCGCCGTTACGGACTGGCGGGGGTATGCCCTGGTCAGCGGGCTAACGCCGTATGACCTGAACCGCATCAATGTGGATATGGTGAACCTGCCGGGGAACGTGGAGCTGGACTCCTCCAGTAAGAATGTGGTGCCGACGCGCGGTGCCCTGGTCTCCGTGCCGTTCAGAAGCAACAAGGGCTATCGCCTGCTGCTGACGCTGAAACGTGAGAAGGATGAGGTCCCGTTCGGCTCGACGGTGGCGCTTGAGCAGGATGATGACACCGCCCTGCCGGTCACCGGGATTGTGGGTGACGCGAGTCAGGCCTACCTCTCGGGGATGCCGGAAAAAGGCACCGTCCAGGCCAGCTGGGGTGACGGAAAGGATAATCAGTGCCGGGCGCAGTACAGCGTGCCGGAGAAGGCCGGGGAAGACAAACTGGTCACGGTATCCGCGGTCTGCAGCTGACGTGGGCTCACAGGTCAGGCGACTGACGGGAAGAGGTGTACGGATGAACGAACAGGTCAGGACAGTGCGCAGTGCGATACAACGGCTCGCACCGCTGACGGTCGGGACAGTGCTGATGCTGCTCCCGGTCATCGCCGGGGCTGACACGCCGGCACCGCAGAAGAGTTCGCCGGTCCCGGTGACCTTCGGTATCCGGGCACTGTCGCCGGATACGCCGGTTAACCCGCAGGTGGCGTTTGTGTCACAGATACTGACCCTGCCGGACGTGGTGTGTCAGGCCTGTACGGACCAGGACAGCTGGACGCGGGAGTGGACGCTGTCTCAGGTGACACTGGACCGGGATAACACCCGGACAGAGCAGGGCTGGTATCTCTTTAAGAGTGGACTGAAAGGCATTGGCATCAGCGTGCAGGTGGCCCCGCAGGCCCGGCGCTCAAAGTCGGGCAGCGGGATGCAGCTGAAAGAGCAGGGCGAGATTACCGTGGGACTGGTCAGAACCGGGAGGGATACCGGCGCCGGACTGGCAGACCTGCCACCGGCAGAGTTCATCCGCACGACGACCTTCACGGGTCCGGACGGTCAGGTGAAGGCTGTACTGCAGGACACCATCCGGGTGTCAGCGGATTTGCGGGTGCCGACCTGCACCACGTCGGCGGGGAGTCTGAGTTTTACCCTGCCGGAAATCAGCCAGGTCTGGCTGCGGCGCAACGTGGTGCCGGGCGGGTACACCGATTCGGTGGCGTCACTGCCACAGACGGTGGTGGCCAACTGTTCGGAGAACACCCGCCACCTGCGCATCCGGTTTATCCCGTCGGGCAGCGTGACGGACTCTCAGTCGGGAAGCGCGACCATCCTGACGGCGCGGGATGAAAACGGTCAGGATACCGGAACCGGATTTCTGATGAAGTTTGACGCCAGCGGGTTCGGGCGCACACAGCAGGGCGTGGTCCACTGGGACCGGAATCAGCCTCTGGTGCTGGAAAACCCACAGCCGGCCGATACCGGTGGTGAACTGACGCAGGGGATTATGGTGTCACTGCAGGCGTTCTGGGCCCGCCCCATGAATGACCGGGCTATTACCGCCGGGCAGGTCACGGCCAAAGGGCTGTATCAGGTGTCTTATGATTGAGTCATCACGCGGGGAGAGCATTATGAAGCTGAAGCGGATGTACCTCACCCTCCTGGAGCGCCTGGCCAGGGTGCACCTGAATGACAGGGGGCAACAGTCGGTGAACCTTCTGAAAGGAATGGTCACCGGTGTGTTACCGGGGGTGCTGTTGTGCACCGTGCTGACCGGCTACCTGAAAGACAATGTGGCCCTGGCGAACACGGAGACGTATCTGGCGGCACAGGACATCACGCTCAGCGGCACCGTGACGGCACCGTCGTGCACGGTAAAACTGGAGAACGACAGGCTGACGTTTACGCGTCAGCAGCAGGATGAGTCGGGCGGGCAGAACAGCAGGCGTAACCCAACCCTCCAGACCCTGCGTCTCAACCTGAGCCAGTGTGAGGTCGATGGCGTCGGGGTGATGTTCAAGGCGGAGTACTGGCCGGATAACCCGGTGAGGGGCACGCTGCGTGACAGGGCACAGAGGCAGCGCAACGACGCGCTGTACTACACCATCAGTCCGGGTGCGGATGAGGAAAACCCTGCCGCCTGGCCCCTGACGCTGGCTGAGGATTCGCCACAGCCTGAGGTGGATAAGCAGCAGGAAGAGAATAAGGCGGCTAACCCGGCGCAGTATTTCAGTCTGGCCGAAGTGAATTACTGGTATGACCTTAAGACACCGCTGAAAGAAAATGATGTTCTGGTCATCCCGTTTAATGTCCGTGTGCATCGCGCCCTGGCGCAAAAGAAAGAAAGTAATCCGGGTGAACTGGAATCGAATTTCACCCTGCAACTCTCCTGGCGTTAGGGCAGGGTAATAAACAGACCGGCTGTGACAGCCATGGCAACAGTAATAGCTGCAGAAACAGCAACGGTAATGGCAATGTCCCTGAATGCAGCCTGAAATAATGCTTCAGGAAATAACGCGCAGCCTCACCGGTTAATTCAGGAAAGGTGAGTCAGTGAAATAAACACAATTTTGAGTGCTGTGAAAAAGGTAAAGCCTGATATTCGCAGCTCAAAGGGATGGTGTTGCCCGAAAGGCGATGCCGTTAATACGTCAATAAGGTGGAAACACCGTCGTTGTTTTATTTGTCATGAATAAAACAGTTGTTTTTATATTTAGCAACCATTAATGGGTAAAACTATGTCTATCGTAATGAAAAAGAAACTGACTACCACTGCACTGGCCATCGCCACCATCATGGGTATGGGTTATAGCGCGGCTGCCAGCGCTGATTCCACCACCTTCACGACCACCATTAACGTGCACTCAGACAATACCTGCGAACTGGAAGTTGTGCAGCCCGGTGATGCCACGTTTCAGGCAACCTGGACAAAAACCCCTGGTGTGGATGCCTCTACGTTAACTGTTGATTCTGCAAAGGACCCTGTATTTATCAAGGTTAACGTGAGTGATGCCTCTACTGGCCCTACCTGCCAGCTCAATAATGTGAAAATTGGTACTGATGTCCAGGGGACTGCGGTTGCAGCTGAGAGCTCAGGCGACGCCTCTGCGGCATGGTTGCAGGCATTCGGCACCGGTGGCGGGCAATGGCGTTTTGCGCCGAGCCTGGCGCAGCTGAAACTGTACACCACCAATGATTATGACGCGGGCAGCATCGTACCGGTAGCAGATATTTCAGTGAAGGATGCACTGGGTAATACGCATGTGCAGCAGGCCAATGCAAAAGCAGTCGGAGGTGCAGATATTACAGCAGCGGCACTGCCGGCTATGGGTAGCCAGGAAACATCGTACACCCTGACTGACGGGTTCTTCAACACAGCAGGTGGCTTCGTACCAATGGCGGCACAGGGCGGCAACGCGCTGACCTATATCCTGGGTGGCACCTCATCGACAGCCGCCATCAAATCGATGGAAGTGGGTGTCGGCGGTATCATTGGTGGTGACCCGGAAGACGGTAGCCAGGGTGTTGACCGCGGGGCAGCGGCAGAGGGCGACACAGCGACCCTGAGCTGGATCACAACGGTCTCCCTGGCGTAATGCACTCCCCCTCTCCCCGGCAACCTCATCCCGCCGGGGCGGGGAGGACCACGAAAAAACTACTGGTTATCTGAAGGAATAAAATAATGAAAACATCCCGGGTTCCTCTGACGGCGTTAGCCGCACTGGTCACTCTCACGCTTGCTGGCATGTCAGCGTCGGCACTGGCTGCTACGACGCCGATACAGACAGATATCGGTATGCACAACGAAGATAACGACTGTGCGTTGACCGTCACACCGCCAGCGAGCCGTGCATTCAACGCAACATTTACCGCAAACCTGTCGGCAGACACGCGTAGTATGACGGTCGACACCGTCGGTCCGGCCACGTCGGCCGTCGCGGTCACTGGAAACGCGGCGTGCACATTAACAAAAGTCAGTGTCACCCAGCAGAGCACATCATTAAAACTCCTCAACAAGTCTGCAGCTGGTGTTATCAACACGGCGAACGGCGGTCATCTGCCCGTTATCATATTCATTTCACGTGCGCTTTCATACAAAGACGAATCTGCAACGATTCCTGTCGGCACCGCGGCGTACAACAGCCCCACGGCTTCCAATGTCATGAACGAGTCCGACGCCGTGAGGTATGCGGCGGGTTCGGCCGATGTGCCCGCTGGAGCTGGCGGCACACAAACGAGTCTCACAGCCTACAACCCCCTGCCTTCATTCGCCGTCACAGCCGACGTGTATTTCCCACGTCCGAATTACAAAGTATGTTCGGTTCTCACCGCGTACGATTTGCAGATGCCTATGTGCAACAGCGGAAATGCCAGCGCGGCGGATCTCGTTGTCACACTCACCCCCGACCAGAGCCAAGGAGCTGTTCGTTTGATGAATATTGACTTCGGGGTTGCTTTCGGCACTCGACCTTACGGGGCGGACAACAAACCAGATGACAGTACGGTGTATGACGCTGAGGTCCTTACCGCACAGTCGGTAATCAGCATCACCGCGGCGTAGGGCGCGATGTTTCCGGTGGGCAGCAATGCCCTGACCCACCGTCTGCGGTATAACGCCATCCGGGCGGCCTGAAGGACCTGATTCAGGTGACGGATTTGCTCATAAAACCGGCGGCACTTCAGGCGGAGTTCATTTACATCACACCAGGACTGGCACATACAAGACTCCTGGTCTTTCAAGGACTACAACAATGAAAACATCCCGGGTTCCTCTGACGGCGTTAGCCGCACTGGTCACTCTCACGCTTGCTGGCATGTCAGCGTCGGCACTGGCTGCTACGACGCCGATACAGACAGATATCGGTATGCACAACGACGATAACAACTGCACTCTTAGTGTGTCGCCTCCAGAGAATGGTGTCTCATTTAGTGCGCTTATGTCAGTAGAAAATCATATTTCCACTATCGAAGCTGTTGAAAGTGGCGAACGTTTTATAGATGTCAAGCTTACTGGTAATGGGCCGTGCACTTTAACTAGCGCAAAAGTAACGCAAACCTTTAGTGTGCCAGCGCTACCCGGAACAAGGGTGCGTTGGCGCGGAGTCCCAACATCTAATGGAGGGGTTATCCCTGTATTTGTATTCATGACAAGGGTGCTGGGTTACACGTCATCAGGTATGGAGTCAGCTTCAAATGTTGAAGTTGTAGCCAAAACAACTACTGGCTCAAAAGGGAACTACAAATTCACAGAAAGTACGGACCCAAAATTCGAAGAGGGTACTTATTACAATAGTAACGGTAAAAATGACACTAACTATCAATCTCCATATGGCACGGCAGGACAACGCCCTAATTTCCTGATGTTGGCATCGTCATACGTAGATTACGGCGGTCCACTTGCTTATACGGGTAATCCCATTACAAGCACATATACGCAATTCGAAAACCCTAGGATCGTGGCATCTAATACCCAGGATAATTTGAGAGCGATCAGAGTGGGTGTGGGGGCAATGATATCAGATACACCATATGCCTCTGCCGATAATCTGCCCGATCCGGATGTGGTATATGATAGCGAATCACTCAAATTCACATCCACAATAACCGTTACACCGTTATGAACCATTAGTATTTTATTAGCGTTGCATTGCCATCTGAGCTATCTGAAGGCATTGGCTTAGATGGCGGTTTTGCTCATAAAATCGGCGACGCTGTAGGCGGTGTTTACTCACAGCGCGGGGTGCAATGGAATGTATCCCGTGCTGCTTAAACCACAGACCCATCCAGTCAAAACCCCGTTCCGTTTTACCGAGCTGGGTTTTGTCCGGGTGGAGCGTAAAACCAAATATGTTCAGACAATGTTTCAGGTCCCTCACTGCACGCCGTAAGGACCAGCGGGTCGTGGCCAGGATGATGAAATCATCCATGTAGCGGGCGTAACGTACCCGGGATTGCTCTGCAAACTGACAGTCCAGTTCATAAAGATGAAAGGCGGCCAGAAGCGGGCTCAGCGCCGCACCCTGGCTGATGCCTTTGCGGGGTGTGTGAAAGTTACCGCCGTCTTCCACGCTGTAGTGCAGAAACTGCCACAGCAGGTTCAGCAGGTTCAGCAGGTTCAGCAGGTTCAGCAGGTTCAGCAGGACGGGGAGGGTGACATGACGGGTTACCTGGTTGTACAGGCGCGGTTTATCGATGGCGGCGTAGTACCCCTTGATATCGGTGCGAAAGACAAAGGGCGTGTTGTGATGCCGGATATGGTGATGAACGCGAAGTGTGCTCTGCTTTCCGCCTCCATGGCCTTTGATGTGTTCGCAAAGAGGATGAACGGGAAGTTGGGGCTCCAGTGCGCTGGTCAGTTTTATTACCAGCGCATCCCGGGATGACCAGAGAGCGATGGATTCACCGGTAATCTTTTTTATTATCTGTAACGGAGAGAAGCGGTATTCACCACGATTAAGCGCTGAAAGAATAATACCCCGTTCACGCTGCCAGTGAAAACGCAGATGCCATATATCGGCATTGTCGGGATAATGTTTTCGCTGCCTGATTAACCACTGATATGCATTTTCAATGTGTGTTGCGGTGAACGGATTTCTGTTATCTGTGGTTTCTGGTTTCTGGTTTCTGGTTTCTGGTTTCTGGTTTCTGGTTTTTATTTTGTGAGCGATTCATGGTGCGCAAAATAAGCACCGGTATTTATTGCTGTCAATGTGGTTTTTGATGCGGCGCGCTAAATAAATGTCATTGAGTGTGTTCTGAAGTTAACTCTGTCCGTTTTGTTTTTTCTGTTAGCGGGCACCGTCAAATTCAGAATGTATTTGTCATTACGTTTCTTGTCCGGTCTTTGTTTTATTGATGTTGAGTGCGCTGTGTATTTTTTTTTCGGGTCCGGTGGTTTGCTTTTATGCACCGGAACCGCAGTGCGCAGAGACGAGTGTTTCATGACAGGGCCTTGTTTTCTGTCATTTCATTGTCCGGCCTCCTGATATTCAGGGGCAATTCGATTAGGAGAGATGTGCCGATGCGTGACCACCGTCACCTGACCTGGAAAACCGGCGTGATTGCCGGATTAAGTCTGATTGTGCTGCTCTGGTTCCCGTGGGGATGGGCACTGCATACGGGTATTGCGGTACCCGAACATCTGGGGTGGGGAGTGTCCGGCCTCCTGTTCCTGCTGATGGCCCTGAGTCACCCGGGGGCGTTTTATTCATCACGTCTCCTGCTGGCCGGCGGCGTTCTGCTGACGCTGCCGGTGCTGTGGATGCCGGAGCACGCCGATACCTGGCGTGCGCTGACGCGTGTGGCAGCGCTGTGGGGCGGTCTCATTCTGCTCCGCTGGCTGGGCGGGCGGACGGTCACGGACAGCGAGAGATATCTTCTGGCCGCGGTGGTCATGTTCACCGGACTGGCCTGTGCGGCAAGCGTGCTGTTTCGCGTCCTGTCCCCGGCGCTGTTTTCACGCTGGCTGCCACAGGCTGGCGGGGGCTGGGCGACAGGGGGATACCTGCAGCCGGAGTTAATGGCACTGATGCTGGCCACCGCCCTGATGACCACCCTGTACCTGTGGCTTTTCCAGGCGCGTCTGATGCTGTTGCCGGCGATAGCGGTGCTGGCGCTGGCCCTGACGCTGTGCCTGCGTCTGTTCCCGCTGGTGTGTGTGGCAGTCTCCTGTCTGGTCATGCTCATGACCGTCGCCCGTCACCTTCGCCTCAGGCTGATAGTGGGCATTGCGGTGATGCTGATTGCCGGCGTGCTGGCCGGGCTGCTGCTGGCGCTGTTTCTGCATCAGCAGCCGGTACCGGCCTGGCCGTCCGAGTGGGCTGCCTGGTCACCGGTGTTCCGTGCCAGTCTGGCCCTGCTGATGGCGCATCCCTTAACCGGGACCGGGTATGGCACCTTTGCCGGCAGCCTGCCGGAGGGGATGCACCTGGCCGGCCTGCTGGCCACCTGGAAAACCCGCGTGGTAACGGAGCATCCGGGCAGCGAGTGGCTGTACTGGATAACCGAAGGGGGCGTGGTGGCACTGGCCGGACTGGTCCTGCTGCTGGTATGGGCTGGTCGTCTGCATACCGCGCTCTGGCGCCAGTCCTCCCGCAGCGGAGGACTCGGTCAGGGCGGCAGCGAAGGACTGGGGGTGCTGTACTGCGCGCTCCCGTTACTGCTGGCCACCCTGCTGACGGTCGCACCGGGGTATGCCTCCCCGCTGCACTACCTGCTGATGATGGTGCTGACCGGTACCGCCGTGTCCGGCCTGACGGCCCGGAACACCTGCGGGGCGGCCTCCGGTAAAGGAGGCGCGCTGCGCACGGTGCTCTTCACCGTCACGGCTGTCGTGGTGCTGTGGTTCAGCGTGTCCGGAACACGGGTCGCGATAAGCCTGCAGGACGCACGCCAGACCAGCGGCCGGGATGTCACTTCGCTTGAGCATGCCCGCCGGGTGAACCCGCTCTATTTACCCGATGACGTCGGGTTTGCGATGGCGATACACCAGTTACAGCAGTTCAGCAAAACAGGCGATAAAACGCTGCTGTCCGGCACGGAGCCTTTTTTCAGGGACTACCTGAGCCGTCATCCGGACCCGAATGTGTACAGCACCTACATCACCGTGCTGGACAAGCAGGACAAGGCTGATGAGGCCGAAAAAACCTATCAGGACGCCCAGCGTCGTGTGCCGTGGGACCCGCGCTTCGCCCCGGACAGTCCGGTAAAAGACTGAGCGGGACGACCGTGAGCGTGACGACCCGGTGACGGAGTAAGGAGAGAAAACGGATGCAAAAAATCAGTGTGCAGTCACTGCTGGCAGAGGGACTGGGAAGTGCCTGGCTGCTGCTGTGTGGCAGCGGTACCGCCGTGCTGGCGGCAGGATTTCCGGTGCTGGGCGTGGGCTTTCTCGGTATCGCCGTGGCCTGGGGGCTGGGCATGCTGACGGCCGGCTACGGCTTCGGGCATCGCGCCGTGGCGGGGTTTACCCCGGTCATTGCCGTGGGGCTGTGGTGTGCCGGTGAGCTGTCAGCCCTCGATTGCCTGCTCGGCATACTGGCCCAGCTTGCCGGCAGTATCGCCGGGGCCGGGGTGCTGTATCTGATGGTGATTCAGATCCCGTCCTTTGATGTTCACCAGGGGTTCGCCGGGAACGGGTATGACGCCTTTTCACCCGGCGGTTTTACGTCCTCCAGTGTGTTTCTGGTGGAAGTCATCATGGCCTTCTTCCTGGTCACCCTGGTGCTGGCCGGCGAGGTGAGAAACCGGTATCTGACGGCCGCAGGCGGGGTGGCGCTGATTGCGCTGCTGACGGTGACGGTGGATAACGCCGCCGTGAGCCCGGCCCGCAGTCTGGCGGTCGCCCTGTTTGCCGGCGGTGAGTGGCTCGGGCAGCAGTGGGTGTTTCTTATTGCCCCGTTACTGGGGGGGGCGGCCGGAGGTGTGCTCATTCGCTACGGATTTGCGCAGGAGAATTCGGGAAGGCGCAGAGCCTGCCTCCCGGAGAGTGAGTAAGGCGGGAGTGCATGATTCCGCCCGGTTGTATAACAGACAAAGGGGAGTGCAGAGGCGATGACAGGAAAAGATGTTCAGACCCGCAAGCTGGGTCAGTCCGTACCGGGACCGGTGCGAAAATGGCAGCGGACCGTCACCGGGGCCGGGTTGCTGGCGTTGGTGGTGGCGTCAGGGAGTGTATGGAGTGGTGAGACCCTGCCCGTCGGGACGGCGGTGGTGGCACAGGGCGAAGATGATGCCACGCCTGACACTGCCCTGCCGGCCGACCAGTCGGCAACCATGATTGCGACCCTGCAGAAGCAGCTGGTTGAACAGCAGGCTCTCCTGCGTCAGCTGCAGGAGAACATGGGTGCAGTGAAACCGGGCGTGGTGGCAGATGCGGCGGCCGCGCCTGTTTCCGGCCCTGCCGCTGCGGTCTCTGCACCGGCGGCATCTTCCGCTCCGCTGCCTGAGCCCGCGACACCGGCAGGCGGCGTTCCGGCGGTGCCGGGGGCAGCTCAGCTTTCAGCGGGCAGTACCGTTGTGACAGAGGCTCCGCCAGCGCCTGTCGCCGTGACTTCTCCGGCGACGGACACGCCGGTTGCGGGGGCCCCGTCACCGGCTGCAGCACCCGCCGCCAGCGGCACGCCGAATGTAGCCCCGACCGGTACCCCGCAGACCGCGGCCCAGCGTCAGGCTTATGCCAGCGGCGTGTCCGTGTGGCGCGAGATTGATTCCTCCATGACGGCCCAGCGCAGCATGGGCATTGAGCTGGACCCGGCCTGGGTGATGCAGGGCCTGCAGGACATGGCGAACCGCCAGCCGCTGCGCATGAGCCGTGATCAGGTGGACACCATCATGGTGACCCTGAACGAAATCTACATGGAGAAGGCCCGCGAGGTGCGCGAGCGCCAGCAGACCGAAGGGCGGGCGTACCAGTCGGCCTTTAT
>NZ_BSCM01000014.1:0-60999 GCF_027924865.1 Enterobacter sp. 200527-13 | reverse complement strand
ATAAAGGCCGACTGGTACGCCCGCCCTTCGGTCTGCTGGCGCTCGCGCACCTCGCGGGCCTTCTCCATGTAGATTTCATTCAGGGTCACCATGATGGTGTCCACCTGGTCACGGCTCATGCGCAGCGGCTGGCGGTTCGCCATGTCCTGCAGGCCCTGCATCACCCAGGCCGGGTCCAGCTCAATCCCCATGCTGCGCTGGGCCGTCATGGAGGATTCAATTTCACGCCACACCGACACCCCACTGGCATAAGCCTGCCGCTGGGCGGCGGTCTGCGGGCCTTCGGTCTGCGCGGAAACTGGGGCGCTGCTGGCTGCGGGCGCTGCAGCAGAGGGCTGACCCGCGTCGACCGGTGTGGCCGTCAAAACAGGCGAAGCCACGGCCGCGGAGGCCGGTGGAGTCTCTGGCACCCCGGTCGGTGCCCCTGCGTGTTCGGCTGCCCCCGGCACCAATCGTTCGGTGTTTGCCGGCGCGGTTACCCTATCCGTTGGGATGGAGGTGGGAGCGGCCGCCGCATCTGCCACCACGCTGGGTTTCACGGTGCCCATATTCTCCTGCAACTGCCGCAGCAGGGACTGCTGTTCAACCAGTTGTTTCTGCAGTGTCGCAATCATAGTCCCTGCTTGGTCGGCACCCATTAGGGTTGGGGTGTCGGGTTCGCGGCTGCCGAGCTGTGTTGCAACCTGGGGATCGCTGCTGGTACTGGATTCACCCCAGGATTCGGTTGCACTGCCGGCTAGAGCCAGGTTCAATACGAGCACGGCGAGGCCCCGGAGAGTCATTCCTTTCTTTACGGATTTCATGTACGTATGTTCCTCTTCTTTTTTTTCGGTTTTTGATGCACCGAGTGGGACGACACCTCGTTGGCGAACGATAGTATCCGGACGCCTCCGAGAGGGCGCGTACGCAAGCGCGTACAGTGGGTCGGTGGATACCTTTGTGCCCGTGAGGATCGGTGGTGGTTTCGCACGATTTAGTTACCGGAACACCGTGTAGTCTGCATCCTAATACGACACGAGGGATAGCGTAGCTGCCATGGTGTATACCCCAGCCGGTTGAGTGCCCACCCCGGTCGAGCAGAGTGACGCGCTGATCGGGATGTTGATGTCTGATTGAGAAGCACCTGGGGGGACTGAGGCGACCTGGACAGATGTCCTGCCGTCAAGTTTTATCTTATCTGCCGCACTCGGGAGGCATCCTGCTGTGTTGTTTTTTGAAAAGAGCATGTAGAAGGACGGTTGGGCCGTTGTGGTTAGTTGGGTGCCGCCTACGACCGTACCCCCTCCCGACGGGGAGAGGGTGTAACCTAGCGTTGTCGGCCCCCCGCCGCCGGTGTTGGCCCCGATACAGCTGATGGTAACGCCGAGGTCCGAGGCGGATAGGGAAGAGATGAGCGTATTTACAGGTGAGTCGGTGGAGGCATTACCGAAGTCTCTCGCGGTTCCCGGGGCGGTTTGTGCCACGGTGCAGGTCAAGCCTGCGATAATGATATTGAGTGGCTTTGGCAGCACGACGGCCGGTAAATTTTTGTACCAGGCTAGAAGAGACGTTATGTGGGTAGCTCCCGCCATCACACCGTTCCCAGCGATGGGGGTCATGGTAATAGTCCCGGCGGTGGCTCCGCTTCCATATGAGCTTGAGCCACTCCCACTGGAGGGCAACCCGAGGGCGCATATGGCATTGTTTGGAACGGATGCACCTCCGCGCCAGAGATAACCATTTGAACCGCCTGCCGTGGTTACGGTAGCTGTACTGGCGCATAGAGTGCTTCGGCTGGCGTCTAGGTTGAGTTCCGCGTACGCGTAGCGCAGCGCCGTTGTTGACCTCGGCACGGGGTATAGACACGTACCCCCGATGTAGTCGAGGCTTTGCGAGTCGCAGACCCTGTAGCTACCCTTGAGTTTCAGGAAAAGGTTGGTGTCAGTCTTGATTCCATACTCGCCCGGGTGGTTGTCGATAGGTACACCCCACTTCACGCCTCCGCTAGTTGAGCCCACGGGTTGCGTAGCGTTAGTCCCCGAGAGTCCGGCGATTGTGGACCCGGGGGAAGAGTAGGAGGTATCTGCGTCGATCGACACATAGGGACTGTCCCACGAGATGTCGAAGTCTCCGCCGGGCAGGGTTGCGCCTGCTGCTGGTAGGGAGCCTGACAATACCACGATATCCCTGTCGGCTACGGCGGTCACGCTTGTAATTGAACCGGCGCAGGCCAAAAGTAGTTGGGACCATATATACCACCGCTTGCGGTATGCCGACACCCGGGCGTGTACCTTCGGGGTTGCGCTCTTGCGCTTCCACTTTGGTAACCGCGCGAGCTGCTCATAAAGCCGCCGCACCTTCTCACGATGGTTGGCCTTCGCACGGGGCGCAACGTCCGTCACGCCCTCGTGTGTCAGCCAGGCACCCATCCAGTCAAAACCCTTCTGCACTCTGCCGATTTGCGTTTTGTCCGGGTGTGCCTCAAAGCCGTATTCACTGAACCACTGCATCAGCCGTTTCGTGTGTTTTCTGAGTGACCAGCACGTTTTCGCCAGGATGATGACGTCATCCATGTAGCGCGCGTAGTGAATGTTCTGCTGTTTTGCAAAATGCGCATCCATGTCATACAGGTGCAGCGCCCCCATCAGCGGGCTCAGCGGACAGCCGCGGCTGATGCCCGTTTGTGGGGTGTGGAACGTCCCGCCGTCTTCCACGGTGTAGTGCACGTACTGCGCCACCAGGTCCCTGAGCACCGGGCTGGTGACGTGCTGGCTGACCTGGTTTATCAGGGTCTGTTTGCTGATATTGCGATAGTAGCCGCGGATGTCGGTGCGGCACACCCACTTATAGTGCCGGGTATCCGGGCTGTCAGAGGTGCCTGATGTTGATGCTGCAGCGGCGTCGGTTTTTTTTTCATCCGGGTCTGCGGTTGTGGGCAGCAGGTGTTGCAGGCTGAGTGCGGCCCACTTGAGGACCAGGGCGTCCTGTGCGCTCCAGACGGCCTTGCGGTGCTCGTTTTTGCCGTGCAGCTGCAGCGGCGTCAGGCGGTAGTCGCCGCGCAGCACGCGGTGCGTGAGCTTCGTCAGCCAACCTTCGCCGGCGCTCAGCTGCTCCCAGCGGATGTGCCAGATGTCAGCCTGGTCAGGGGCCGTCGCGCGTTGTTCGCACAACCACTGCCAGGCCTGCGTCATGCGTGCGTGTGCGCCGTCTTCAGGTCTGTGGTCAATTAGTGTCATGGTCTCACTCCTTCGTGCTTTTTCGGTCTCAGGGCAGCGGCCACTGCTTCGGCCACTGCCCCGGTGTTTGTGCTGGTCGTGCTGATGTGCTGTCTATGCTGCTCACTGCGCGTGCTGCTGATTCAGTGTTTGTCGTCGCCCTGTGGGGCGGCGGCCGTTGCTTGTGCGCCGGCCGTCAGTGCTTATCCTTCGTGCTGGCTGCGGTCTGCGTGCCGGCCTGCGCGTTGTTCTGCTCAGCGGGCTGGGCGTTTGCCGCATCCCCTGCCGCCAGCAGGTCCGGCGCGGACGGTACCGCTTCGTTTTGGTTTTGATTCTGGTCCGGGTTCTGGCTTTCGCCTGCGCCCGCCACCGGCACGCAGTTAAGCGTCATCTGCGCAATGTTTGCCCCCGGCGCGCTGCTGCTCACCTTGTCCGCGCTCAGCACCGGGCCTAAGTCATAATCCACTTTGCACTGCTGGTTCGCGTCGTTGCCCCACTTGACCTGCAGGGTGCCCTTCTGCGGAGCGCCCGTCAGGTACACCATCCCGGCGTCGCCGACGATGGAGGCCACGTCGCTGTCCTCCCCCGGCATCGCCGCCAGAGCACCGAACGGCACCGGCTTGCCCCCCATGTTCAGGGTCAGCATCGCCTGGCGACCCACACGGGTACGCAGCTTCGCCTCCACCAGGGCCCCGCGGGTCGGGTAGACACTCGCGCTGGTGTCCTGGAACTCCACGCCGTCCGGCAGTGTGGTGGTGTCCGGCATTACCTGATTACGCTGGTAGGTCTGCAGGTACGGCACCACCGCATAGCCACGGCTGTCGGTGGTGGTGTTACCCACCTTCACGCCCGCCGCGCCCGGGGCCTCAACCAGCGCCATCGCATCACCGAGCATGCTGGTCAGGGTCACGCCGTGCGGGTGGATAACCACCCCGCCGCTCGCCGAGCCGTTAATGGTTTTGGTGTTCGGGCTGTAGCCGTAGCCACCGCTCACGTTGCCGCGTCCGCCGCTCCAGCCGAGGGACAGGTTGCCGTTCGTCCCGCCGCCCTGATTGTCATGACCCTGACTGGCACTCCACGAAAGCTTGTTGTCCACAAAGGAGCCGCTGATACCGGCCTGCTGGGAGGTGCGCCCGTGGTTGTCGTTCGACACGCTGTAGTTGGCATTCATGTTGCGCACCGCTTCCCACGATGGGTTAAACAGGCTGAACGGCACCGACACGTTCAGTGAGGCCTGGCGGTTCACCGGCCAGGAGTCATCTTCAGCGCGGGTATGGTCCTCGTCGTAGTTCAGGGAGTAGCTCACCCCTTTAATGCTGCTGCTGAAACCGGCTCCGATGGTGTTCACCACCCGGGTGGAGTTCCAGTAGTCGTCACGGGACGCACGCAGGAACACCGACCCCAGCGACCCCACGGACTGGCTGAGGTTGCCCTGCCAGGAGCTGCGACGGCGCTCATTAAGCCACGGCGCCTGCCCGTCCTGCAGCCCGTACCCGCTGGTCACCGCATCCTGGAAGGAGAGGAAGTCCCGGGTCGCGTAACGCCAGGCGGCCACGTTCAGGGAGGTGCCGGTCTCGTCCACGGTCTTGGCGTACTGGGCGCGGAACGCCGCCCCGTTTTTCGTCTGGTCAGGTTCGCCGTCACCCTCAATACGGGCATGTGCCAGGGTGCTGTCCAGTGAGACGGCACCGATGATGCCCAGCGATACCGCCAGCCCCACCGCCAGAGACTGGTAGTTCTGCGCACCCAGCACGCCGCCGTAGGCTGTCATGTTCCACGGCAGACCAATGGTGGCCGTCGCCAGCGCAAACAGCGGGTCGCGACTGCCGGTATGGACATTGTTGTTCCCGGAGTAGCGCCCGGCGGTCACTTCGTATTCCACCGCGCCCGGGCGCTTCATCACGCTCAGGGTACTGATATTCTGGGTTGAGACGTGCTTCGTCCCGTCCGCCTCGGTGACCGTCACCTCCAGCTCACCGCTGCCGGCGTTATACAGGTCGCTCAGACGGAACGGCCCCGGTGGCACGGTGGTCTCGTAAATCAGGTTGCCGTTCTGGCGCACGCTCACGCGCGCCGTCGAGGAGGCAATCCCGGTCACCACCGGTGCAAAGCCACGCTTCGAACTGGGCTCCATACTGTCGTCAGAGGTCAGCTGTACCCCGCGAAACGGCACCGAGTCAAAGACGGTACCACCGGTCGAGCTTTCCCCGGCGCGCAGGGAGGAACGCAGGCGCTGAATGTCGCGCTGCACATAGGTGTTACTGAAGTCCGTGGTGCTGGTAGTGCTGTCATATCCGTTGCCACTGTTTTTATACTGGCTGGCCGTCATGGTCGAGCGCAGGCGCCAGGCCCCGAGGTTCAGACCGCCGTTGACCGAGCCAAACACGCTGTCAGAGGTGGAATCACCCGAGCCGTACTGACCATCCATTCTGGTCTGCGAGCCGCTCATCATGTAGCTGAACATCGCCGCCGGCACCCCCTCATCCCACAGGGACGGGTCGACAGTGCCGTCCGCCTGCTCAAGCATATCCACCTGCGGCACCGTCAGGTCCAGGCGCAGCTTCAGCATGCTGAAGGTCACGGTCGCCCCGGGGATAACCGTTTTCAGGTCGCCCACCGGTTTCTCCGCCGGCAGGGCCTTCAGGGTCTCAATGCGGTCATTCGCCACGCCCATTGCCTTCAGCATCGCCGGCGTCAGCTCCGGGATTATCTCGCCGTTTTCCGCCTTACTGAAGCGCACCTGGCGGGTGCTGGCCTGCTTACCGTTCATCCAGATATCAATCAGGTAGCTGCCTTCCGCCACGCCACCGGCCGTTTCATACGCCGACAGGTCAATAGCCTGGCCGCTGCCGTCGTCTAAAAACGCCGGGTTAAAATACTCTTTCGCCTGCGCCACACCGCCTGTGCCGCAGCCGCCGGAAAGCAGGAGCAGCAGCAGGACAGGACGGACGCGAAAACACACCGGCAGCCCGGTCAGGGGGTGTGACGCTGTCGGTGTCCGGCGTCCGGCGCGGAACTCAGTGGCGTGAATGCTCTTCATTTTTTTATCACTCTGCTCTGTGTGTCGTGTGTTTTCGTGGTTCATGTCTTTCGTGTATTCGTGCATGAGTGTGTCCGACCACGCCTCAGGAAAGCGGCTGGCGACACAGGTCCGTCATCAGGCCGAACTCGTCAATAATCTGCCAGGTCACCTCGCCCATCGGGGTGCCGGCCGGGACGGGGTAAGACTGCGCCCCCTTAGGCGGCACCATCACGCGCCGGCTGTCAGCATCGACCGGCTTACCCGCCACAGTCAGCAACCCAAAGGTGATGTGGTACGGTGTCGGGTTGGTGACCGTCAGATGGTCACCGCTGCGGCTGAAGGTGAGCTTGTCCGCCACGTTGCCGTCAAAAATGGCGTGCGCCCCGAGCCCGGAAGGGCGGTAATAGAGCTTGATGAAACTTTGCAGGGCCAGAGACAGGCGTGCGCCCTCCGCCTCCCCGGTATCGCGAGTGACCTCTTTACCAGTATCTTTTGCCCCGCCCTTTGCCTTGCCCGCAGCAGATGAACTGTCCTGTGACGGAATGGCTTTTGAGGAGAGGAAGAACAGGGACTCGCGGTCAGTGGGCAGCGCAGCGGCCTGCGGCAGGGTAATGATACGCAGGGGCAGGATACCGTTTCGCTCGATACGCTTTAGCGGCGGCGTGACCATAAACGGCACGGTCGCACGCGGGGTGCCCGGTTTGTCGGCTACCGCATACCCCGTTACACCGTCTGCCGGCCAGATTCGGGACTGCACCAAGTACACGTTCTCGGAGTTGTTCACGGCGTACACCTGACCGCTGCTGCGATCATCTGCCGTCACCACCACGCGCGACAGGCTGAGTCCGAAGCCCGGGAAGCGGGTGTTCGTCTCTGCAGCATGCGTCACACCTCCGCCCGCGACAGCCATCAGCATAATGAGCGCCAGCGCGTGGTGACGACGCGAGTCATGCAGGCGACCTGCGGATGCGTCCGGTTGTGGCTGTGTTCCATTCCTGTGATTTCGCATGGTCTTTTCCCGCTTTATGTTCATGTGTCAGTTCGTCCGGTACCCACTGTTTCATGGGTCTGGCCCGGCCATGACTTTCCAGCGCTCCCGGTTTCAGGCGTAAGGGTGCCCGTTCCAGGCTGGCCGGAATTTAAAAAGTGATGACGTGTTTTACGTCTTCTTTATTTTTCGGTTTTATTTTTCGCGTTTATTTTCGCGATGGCTTGCATCTGTATTTCTGTGTCTTTTCTTTTTACTGATTTTTATTCTTCATTTTTATCTTCCGAGTTTTCATCTCGGGTCTGTTTTCATCTTTTTATTGTTATTCAGGCGCAGACCCTGGTGTTAATTTCATACCGCTGATTCGCTATTTCTGCACAGGCGTCGTCGCCTTCTCCGTCGCCCCGCCAAAATCATTCATTACCCGCCACGTTATCTGTGACACCGGGGTGGCAGACGGCATCAGCAACTCACCGAACGGCGCCACCATCGACGGCTGACTGTCCAGATTCTGCGGCTGACCATCAAATACCAGATCCGAAAACGACTGGTAGTACGGCGTCGGGTTCTTAATCAGTACGCCCTTCGGGGTCTGTGCAAACACCAGCTTCTCCACCGCCTGCGCCGGGCTCATTGCCAGCCCCCTGGGCCGGTAGAACACCTTCATCACGCTGCGCATCGACAGTGACACGCTCGCACCTATTCCTTCCGCACTCTGCTCCCCACCCACGCCTGACTCCGACGCCGGGATGGCGCGACCGGAGAAGTAAAACACCGACTCCCGGTCCGCCGGCAGCGCAGCACCCGTCATGATAATGCGCATCATGGCACTCTGCTGTCCCTCCAGGCGAAACAGCGGCGGTGTCACCATAAACGGTGCCGGCACACTGCCCAGCGTATCCGACGACACCTTCGCCTGAATCAGGTACGGCATGTCACCGCTGTTATTCACATTCAGGCTGATGGACTGACTGCCCGCCGGGTACACCATGCGACTGCGCGAAAAACCCACCCCCGCCAGCGCCGACCCCGCCAGTGCCATCAGTACACCGCCGATGATGAACCTCTGCAGCGCTCTCATTGTTACCGTCCTCGCTGTTACCGCCTTTACTGTCCTCATTGCCATCCCCGCGCCCTCATTTATAAGTCATGGTAAACGTGAGCGTGGCATTCACCGAACCCGCACGCGCCTTGCTCTTGTCGCTCGTGGTGCCCGGCAACCCGCTGGCCACCCCCGCCCAGACCTCCGCCTTCGCCCCCTCGCCGGTCCCCCCTTTCGCCACAAGACTGCCCGTGGTTGTGGTGGTGAACGCGATGCTGTCGCCGCTACTGTAAAAGTCCGCTGGCCACGCCGTTACCGTCGCTTTCTTCGCCACACCGATGAAAAACTCCTTCGCTGTGCCGCCAGCCGTCCCCTGGTCCCGGAACGTGTTCGCCCCCGGCGTCTTAAGGTCGGCCACCAGAGGCTTATCGCCGGACATCGTCAGGACAGGTGCCGTCGAGGCATCCCCTGCACCACACCCCGACAGCGTCACCGTAATTTTCTGAGTCGATGGCTGGATGTACCCGGCTGCCCCCCAGATGTCCGGTGCCTTGACCGACGCCAGTGTGTAGGTCCCGTCAGTCCTGTCCACGTTCACCGCGCAGGGGGACTGCATGAGTCTGGCCGTCATCGTCAGTGTCTGGGTTGACTGACCCTTTCCGGGCACCCCCAGCAACAACGCCGCGCCCAGCATCAGACTGGTGCCACGATGTCCCGCAAAACGAGGGCCCGCGCGCAACAACAGCGAATACAATTCATTAAGGTTTTTCTGTTTTCTCAATAACATCGTCATGCTCCCGTCACCGCTCAGTGGTACACAAAGTCGAATGTCACCTGAGCCATCAGGTCGCCCGTCTTCATCTTCGCCTTGTCCGCGGCACCGCACGTTGAGCCGCAAGTCACGATGGCGTTCAGTGTGACATCCTGGTCAGGGGCAACCCCCCCCGGTGCGTTCTTCAGATAGATGTACTTCCTTGAGTCCTGCTCTCCTGATGTTATCTCAGCCACCAGGTCAGTCGATGCCGTGCCGTCTATTTTGTAGATAGCAAACCCCACCCCTTTCGCCGTTGAGCCCGGGTCAACGAACATGAACGATTTGTTTGTGGAGTTGGCTGTATATGCATCCGTCTTCCCCGTCAGCGTCAGCGCGGGCTTGGGCGTTCCGGCCACCCCTGAACAGCCTCTCAACTGCACGATGAAGGGCAACTTCGCTTGCCCGCCCTGCACCAGCGTCATCGGATCCCAGTTCTTCGCGGGCAAACTGGCGGTGGAAATATCACCAAAATTAAGTGCGCCACTGGTCCCGTCGTCTCCGACGCTGACGTTGCAGGTCCCCTGCAGTACGGTGTACTTAAACGTCAGGTCCACGGAGTCGCCTGCCGCTCGGGCTCCCGAACTCCCGAGCTCCATCATCAGCGCGAGCAGAACCAGGGTCGGTACAGTCTTTTGCCAGTGTGTTTTCATAGTCATTTCACTCAGCTTTTTGTGTTAACGCTCAGGCTTTATTGATAGTTAAAGGTAAACTCAATATCCGCCCGCAGACTTCCCCCGATGGCCGACTGAACGGCAGCGCAGGTGGTGCTGTCGCCACAGCTCACCCCTATCCAGAACGGAATGGCCTTTACCGTCGTCGTCGAACTGTTGTTATGGAGATCCACCACACTCCCGCTCGCCGTGAGCATCTGGCTATCGTTAATCAGCACCCCCGGAGTCCAGTTCATACTCTTCCCTTTGGGGTCAGTTCCCGTGATGGCAAACCCATAGGTCGGGTCGGCATTATTTTCCGTGCCTCCTCCCTGGCGTCGAAAAAGATACGGTGCAGTGGTGGCTCCGGTGGCGATAACGCCCACCGTTTTCGTGTACTTACTGTTGGCGTCATAGACCACACCGTAGCAATCTCTCAGCTCTATCGTGAGAGGATACAAACCGTACACACCCCCGCTCTGAAGGGCTCCCACGCTCTGGTCCTCAACCTGCAAATCGTAGATTGCCGTGGGTTTACCGTCATCACCCACCATATCGACATTGCAGGTGCTTTCCGCCACATCCCCCTTGACGAGCGCCGTGCTCCCTGCAACCCCCTCGCGCATCCCGGCCACGCTCAGGACCAGCATCAGAAGCAGGCTCAGGCCGGGCCCTGCAAGGGGATTGCACCGGTGATACCTCACCGTCCCGCCCTGCTCTGTGCCCAGGCTCTGCACGACCGGGGTTCGCACTGACTGGTTCCGCATAACCTGCCTCACTGGTAAATAACGTTAAACGTAATGCTTGCCTTCTCGTGCCGCGGCGTGGTACTCACCAGCCCGGCCCCCTGCAGGGGGGTCACAAACCCCACAAAGTAGTTCAGGGTTATGGCAAGCGGGTCATCCACGAGCAACCCGGTGGACTGACTTGACGAGCCACTGGCGACAGTGCCTGGCGCGCCGTAGTAATTTTCTTTTGTGCCCGCCCAGTAGTTCGGGCTGGCGGTGCCGTTTTCCTTGAGCATGAACCCCACGTCTGATAACGGGTTGTCATTAAACACATTTGAGTCGGCATTAAGTGTTTTTCCGGTAGTTGTGATGCTTATATGGTGACCGCTTTTCGTGTTGTTACAGCCTTCAACCAGCAGCTGAAAGGGGATGAGCGTCGCGGTCTGAGATGTGTCAAACTCACTCGCCAGAACGCCGCGCATCGGCATGGTTGTTCCCCGGGTATCAAGCACCACGTCACAGGAGCCCACCGTCAGGTTGGCCAGCGCCCTGAGGGTTACGTCGGCGTGCGCTGTCCCCTCTGCGGCACACAGCGTCAGCACAAAAAGCCCCGCGCGAGAAACGTGCAGCGCACCGTGCCGCACCCACCCTGATGTCTTTCTTTTATTCAGCATTATTGCGCCCCTATTGAACGGCACTCGTGCCCTTCTCTTCTCCACCAATGTCGTTCACCGCCGTCCAGTGGAGGGTTTTTTTCACCGTACTGGCCACGCCGTACACCTGACTGTCAAACGGGGGCACCATGGTCGGGTGCTGCGCATCAAACGTCACGGGTTTGCCGTCAACGTCCATGCGCGAAAACGTCAGATGAAAAGGCGTCGGATTGGTGACTTTCACCCCGCCCGGTACCCGCGAAATCGTCAGAGACTTCCAGGGCTCCGCTGCCACACCATCAAGGCTGCGCGGCCGGTAGAACGCCTTCACCTGCAGACCGGTCCCAATCACCACTCCCGCAGCCACCCTGTCCGCCCCCGGACTCAGGGGATTAGAGGAAGGAATACCCGCCACCGACAGGTAAAAAACACTCTCCCTGTCCTGCGGAACCTCCGGGGACGGCATCGCCTGTAGGCGAACCGTACCGCGCGAGCCTTTCTCCAGGCGAAACAGCGGAGGGGAAATCATCACGCTGGTTACCGGCACGTCCGATGACAGACTGCGCGTGACCCGGGAGCGAATAAGCAGCACGCCCTCATTACTTCCACTGATAACCCCCACAGACACTGGTCGCCCTTCCGGCATCACCACCCGGGTGCTCGACAGCATAAAAGCCTGCGCCGGTAACACCGGCATAACCAGCGCCATGAGCGCCAGCGACAGACCGCACACGCCACGCCAGCCTGAGTTCATTACTGTGTTTTTTGTCATACGTGTCCTTTACATCTCTGGTTTTCCACCCGGATACTCAGGCACCCGGACACTCCGTCAGCACGGCGCCACCGCCCTGCTCTTCAGTCGTACACCACCGAAAAGACCAGTGGCATGGACAGTGCGGTCCCGGCCACGACGCGGTGGTAGTCCCACGTTCTCAACTCCGGCCAGAAGACCAGGCCATGTACGGCATTCCCTGCACGCTGAATGCGTCCTGACGGCACCGTGAGATCTATCGTATTATTGGCCGGCGTCAGCGGGCGCCGGCCCGCGTGACCATTCTCCGACCAGTTAAGGCGCATCCCCCACGCCAGAGCGCGGTGCGGGTCCCCCCAATTGCGCCCCCTTGAGCCGCTGGCGGCCGGCCCCTGCACCCGCAGGCGCAGGTTTTTTCCGGCGCATGCGCGCTCAGGGAAAAACATCACCAGTGCATTCTCACCCGCCAGCCTGACCCGGTTACTGCTAAAATCGGCCCGGGTAAAACGCCCCAGGTCAACGTCATGTACGGAGCGGGATGTATCTCCCTCATCGGTGCTAAGCCGCATATCACAGGTTGACCTGCCAACCGAGACGGAAAACGCCAGGGTCAGCTCATTTGACGCCCGGGCAGAGCATGCCACCAGAGCCATAAAAACGGTTGCACAGAGGCGGTAGCGTACAAAACTCATCTTTGTCCCTTTCCGATAACCCCGGCCCACGGTCCGGCAGACGGGGCAGGGCCAATACCCCACCCCACTGCACGACTCAGGTAAATCAGTTCATGGCTACGTTAAATGTGACCGGCACGGTCAGTTTTCCTTCCTGCGCAGTGCCCCATGAGGCGATTTGCGGCGTGATAACGACGCTGACATCCATCAGGGCCAGGTCACCAGGATTACTGGCTGCCGTGGCTTTATAAAGAGGGAGGGTGCCGCTTGACGGGAGGATAAATCCTGTACCATCCGCAACGCCGTTGTTGATCTTGGCATTGCCCGTACTGTTGTCAGTGCGCGAGTAGCCCAGCGCAAAACCAAAACCGTGGTCCGTTGTGGCATCGCCATACAGGTTGGCGGACGCTTTATCACCTGCAGGGCTATTCGCACCGGCACCGTTCACAGACAACTCCAGTCCCTTACCGAGCAACAATTCAGTGCCAGAGCATCCCTTCACCGTCAGCATAACTGGCGTCACCGTGGATGCTAGAAGATTGTACGACCCCGTCCCGACCGGTTGTGCTGGCGTTCCGGCTGCGATGTCAGCCACTGATAAATACCCAAAATCCACCGGCGACGCCGCACCGGCAGTACCATTGAGGGCAGAAACGTTACAGGTGGTATCCTGCACGCTGGCATGGAATTTTACGGTGGAGCCCTGGGTTGCCGCCATGGCACCCTGCGACAGCAGGCCGGTGACCAGTGAGGCCAGCAGGATAAGTTTTACATTTTGCTTTTTCATGTGTTACACCTGAATAATTGAAACTATTGATATCGACAGTGCGCCCGAGTGCGCACGCAGCACGGATAAATCAGTTCATGGCCACGCTGAAGGTCACCGATGAGTAGAGGTCACCAGACTTCACGGCACCCGACGTTCCAGCCCACGAGGCAATCTGCGGTGCGATGACCACACTGACATCCATATTCCCCAGATCACCCGACGTACCTGTTTGTTTGGCTTTGTAGACAGGAATGCCCCCCTTAGACGGGACAATGAATCCCGTCGTCTCCGACGCTGTCAGACCGTTGTTCGTCCTGGCGGTACCCGTACTGTTATCGGTTATCTGATAACCCAGGGCAAAACCAAAGCCATGGTCAACGCCCGGGTCACCGTACAGGTCGTTGGCGGTGTCGATGGTGGTGGTATCCAGCGCCCCTGTTCCTCTGGCGATCAACGTCAGCTCACTGCCAGTGCTCGCCAGTTCATCACCACTGCAGCCATTCACCGTCAGCGTTAACGGAGCCGTCGTGCTCGGGGTCAGGTTATAAGTCCCGTCCCCGACGGAGGCACTCTTGGTTACCCCTGCAAAAATCTCATCCTTGGTGAAGTTCCCCAGTTCCTGGGTAGAGACTCCACTGATAACGCCATTGTTAGGCTGGGAGGCCACGTTACAGGTGGTTTTGACGACGTCGGCACTGAAGACAATCGTGGTACCGCCGGCCATGGCGCCCTGCGACAGCAGGCCAGTGACCAGTGAGGCCAGCAGGGTGAGTTTTACATTTTGCTTTTTCATGTGTAGCACCTGAATGATTTGCGATAGTAGCCATCTGAGAATGGGTCCGGGCGCCGAGGCGCCCTCCCCTGAAAGTCGGCCCTTTACGCGGCAATATCACCGCGCCCTGCAAGCCAATAAGGTTACATTTAGGACCATTTTGACTCCTTATTGAGTGCATCAGCGGTAAACACTAGTTAACAGTGCATATGCGGGCACTCACGCCAACATTATTGAATTAATCAGAAGAAAGCGTTTTCGGTATCGCGCAAACAGAGAGAGAGGGATGGGCGGTGGGGAAGGGAACTTTTACGGTTACATGACAAAGTGATTAACCTGCTGAAATATCAGGATAACAGGAGAGTAACAGGTGTGATGTATGTCGTTGTTTTACACATGGAAATAATTTGATGAGAATATTCTTACTTTTTTTATTGAGGAAAAAACGCGCTCATCTATATTAGATAACAGTTTGGTCCTAAGTGTAACTTTTTTTGCCTATTTTTTAACCGCCACACCCCCTCGAACCGACCCGCATTACTGGCCGTGTAACGCACGGTATGCCTGATGTTGCGGTGTCCCAGATAGTCCTGAATCAGCCTTGTATCCACGCCGCGGTCCGCTAACGCAAATCCGCACGCATGTCGCAACATGTGCGGATGCGAACATACCGAAATTCCCGCCACTTCACCCAGGTTCTGAATCAGCTGATACAGGCGCTGGCGGCTCAGTGGCCTCCCCCACCGGGACAGGAACAGCCAGTCGGTTTCTGACCCCTTCAGGTTTTTTCGCACCTTCAGCCAGGCCTTCAGGGCTTTCATCTCTTTGGCAAGCAAGGGATGGGTGGTACTGAACCCCTGTTTGAGGCGATGGATGTACAGGCAGCCCTCCTGCATGTCGATGTCTGACAGCGTCAGATGGCGCACTTCGCTCACGCGAAACCCGTGTACGAAGCTCATCAGTATCAGGCAGTAGTCCCGCTCCGGGGCACTCCCGGCTTTTGCGGCCTCCAGCAGCTGCTCCACTTCGCTTTGTGTCAGGTAGCGTCTTTGTTTGGTCATTTAG
Source organism: Enterobacter sp. 200527-13 (assembly GCF_027924865.1). NCBI lineage: Bacteria > Pseudomonadati > Pseudomonadota > Gammaproteobacteria > Enterobacterales > Enterobacteriaceae > Enterobacter > Enterobacter sp. 200527-13. The sequence goes on along the minus strand of NZ_BSCM01000014.1, from coordinate 45,880 downwards.
TGTTTCTCCAGAAATATTGTCGTGCGGTAACGCCGCACCCGGGCATTATTCACGTCTGTGTCGTCGGGCTCAAGCCCGCATCCACTGTGGGTATGACTCATGAACACTGACTACAGGAGAAGTCTCAAAAATGTCCTGTATGCACACTATTGCAAAGAACCTGCAAAGAACACGCCACGAAGATTTGACAGGCTGAAAAACCATGACGACAGTCAGAATGACTCATACAGGCGGCCACGCCACCTGTTACGTACGCGGTACCAGACATCGCGTTTTGCCCGCCCACTCCTTGCGGGCTTTTTTTTGGGCAAACACAACCGCAGATAACTGACAAAACGGTCAGAAGGGAAAAATAATGAAGGGCATTTCACGTTCGGGTTCACTTATCACCGCAGCGTTGTTTCTGGCAGTCTCTGCCACCTGGGGCACCACCTGGATTGCGATGAAAATCGCGCTGACCTCATTTACGCCAGTGCTGGCAACGGGCCTGCGTTTTTTGCTCGCATCACCGGTCCTGATTGGGCTTGCCAGAGCGGGCGGGCATCCTCTGTTATTCCCGGCAGGGAAACGTCGCTTTCAATGCTGTCTTGCCCTCTTTTACTTTTCACTGCCTTTCTCGCTGATGATTTACGGAGAATAAACGGTTTCCTCCGGCATGGCCTCCCTGCTTTTTGCCACAATGCCTGTGGCCGTACTTTCAGTCTCCTGGCTGCTGACCCGGCAGGGCGTATCACGCCTGCAGCTCGCCGGGACGGCGATTGTGATGCTGGCTCTGGCAACCATCATTATCAGCGAGAGCGGCACCACTGAAATTCAGAGCTGGAAAGGGGTGGCCGCAATACTGCTGGCCGTGGGCTGCCATGCCGTCATGTACGTGATGAGCAAAAAACACTGTGGCGGGATATCGGTGCTCACCAGCAATGCGCTTCCCTGCCTGGGTGCAGCGCTCATGTTGCTGATTGTGGGATTCGTTCAGACCCCTGTGGGCCTGACACATATCGATACCCGTGCCATTGCCGCAGTCATCTACCTGGGAGTGGTTGCCGGCATCCTGGGTATCATGGCGTACTTCCAGCTGCAGAAAAGGGTTTCACCGTTTCGGGCCTCGATGGTCTATTTTATCTTCCCGCTGATTGCTCTTTCCCTTGATGACATTCTTAACGGACAGACCATCTCGCCACTGTCGGCACTGATGGTTATCCCTCTTCTGGTCGGGCTCTTTCTGGTACTGCGCCCCTCCCCGCTCAGCGCGTCCCGGTAAACGCTTGCTCAGGCACGCCCGCTGCCAGTACCAGCGTCAGAAGCCCCCCGCCGGCAGGGTGTTCCCGGATGACAACGTGCAGCCCCCGCGCATCCAGGGCATCACCGGCAACGCGACTGTCACCGACAACGATAAATTCCACCGCTGCGGTCAGCCGGCCCTGTTCGTTAAAATACCGCTGCAGTTCTGATTTTCGCACCAGTAAGGCGGATGTATCCGCGTATTCACTGTAAAGAGTGCCGGCCTCCCACTCCTCATCTGCCACCACGGCACTGACCCAGCCCAGTGATTTCAGGTGCTCAATTGCATGTGTCAGGCGAAACAAATCCGACTGCTGCGAAACCGGCTCCGTGCAGGACTGCCAGAGGTATTGCAGCCGGTTCAGCAATCCGGCAGCAGGGCCTTTCATTCTTCCCAGACGCAACAGGCTGTCGATGTCGGGCGCAACAGAACGCGGAAACCGGCGTTGTTTCTGCACATCCGCCAGCCAGCGCACCAGGAAGGTATGGACAGTCAGCGGCGACAGCGCCTGACCGTCCTGCTGGGCCAGACGTAAACCCACCAGCGCACACCAGGCAAAATGCGCCAGGTCGGCCAGTGATTCTTCGGGAGGTAGTGCAGTGAGATTCTTTTTATTCATGACGGGGATTATATCGGCAGCACGTAGCGCGGAAAAGGGCTGAAGGCCGGGGGATAACATCAGCGCCGAAGAGTGACATATTTCCTCATCGTCAGGCTGTACACTCAGGCGCAAATAACGCTCGTCCGGGCGAGAGTGACGGGTACTGTCATTGCCTTAACCTGCGCGGTAAACTGGTTAAAGGGCGTTGTGAAGACGCCCCGGGCAACGCGGTTCAGGATGACTGGCGTTATATTCGTTACGTCTTTACGATTTGCGCCAGTTACCGCTATCCATGCATCAATGAGCATCTCGCTAATCCCCTGCTGAGCGCTTTCATCGTGGACTCTCCCCAGCGTATCAGGGTTGAGCAGCAGCACCATTTTGCATTCTGGTGCACTGGCCGCCTCCCATATCCAGCGTAACAGCGTCGGTGGTGAACTCCGCCGCTTCTGCTGGCGTTGCCACGAATATTTGCCAATCTGTTGCCAGACTTCGGTTTGAAAACGCAGGATAAGCGCACGGTAATCGGTCATGCTCTTGCGGTACGGCAACGTCAGCGTAAAGCTGAACGCCACCAGTCGCGGGTAATGGTCAATGGCCTGTTGTAAAAACATACGAATGGTGGCCGGGGATCAGCAGTCAGCCCCGGTAATTTCAGAAACAGAATGATTCACGATGAGGGTTCTCGTTTGTTGATTCAGGTTACACGCTAAATTTCTGGTGCAGAAGGAGGGAAACAGGACTTATCCCGGAAGCGTGTTGCAGCAGTAATTCCTCTGCCAGTTCGCCTCTTCGATGCTGTAGATACCGGTCAGGCAACGTGGACAGGACTTCATCCCCTGATAATGCTCACCGCACCACACGCAGTACCAGGCAAGTGACATTACAGGGGCACCCAGTCCACGAATAATACTGCGCAGCCTGTTGTGCCGGGCTTCGGCCTTCACCTCCGGGTCAAGATGGGCGCAGGCCATCAGCACATGCCGGGCTACGGTCTGCTGGTCATGCTCAAACCACGGGTCCTCCTGCGTACCGACATGCAGTATCAGCCGGCAGCCACAGGACGTGCAGCTCCATATCTGTCCCGGTGCACGCGTGGCCTCCCCGGCTGTCGCGAAGTGGCCTTCACGGTCATTTGCCAGGTAACACTTCAGCATGCGCATGCCGTCACCTCTGCAGAATGGTCATCTTCGCCAGTGCGCTCACGGCTGTATTCACCGGTATGGCAGGTCAGGCAGTAGCGTTCGCCGTGGTACTCGCTGTCACAGCCCTGACAGTGCCAGTCTCCCCTGCGCACCACGGGCGGGGCACCCGGGATAACCCGCTGCAGACGCTCTGCCAGCCTCAGCTCTCCGGCTTCCGGTTTCACGTACGGGCAGTGCTGCCTTCCGTTATCTGTCAGCATGGCCGCCTGGTGTTCAAACCACGGACGTTCAGTCCGGTATTCAGGGTGATATCGCAGTGCACTGTCGCACAGGTGGCAGGTATAGCGGTCATACGGGTATTGTTGTGCGGTTCTGGCACCGGTCAGACGACCATTACCGTCAAGGGCCATAAAGGATTTTGCAAACATGGTAATGCTCCCTGCCACCAGACGACACGCAGGCGTCAGCCGTCCCGGTACGGGCAGCGTGGCAGGGTGAGAATGGCGGTTTAGTTATGTGTCAGCGGGTCGGTGACGGCAAAGGCCGGCCCCGGAATACAGAAAAGTTAAGCTTGCGCAGGAGTGCCGGAGGGACGAAAACAAACGGGACAGGGTTTGATACCACAGTACCGTCGCCGGCAACGGGGGCATGTCCACCGTGGCGGGATTTTCCATGCCTGAGTATGGCGTCGTTTTTTCATCCTGACCTTCCCTCTGCTCAGACGCCACGGGAATCAGCAATGCGCTGGCGCAGCCAGGATTCCACATCGCTTCTGTACCAGCGGGAACTGCGCCCTAATTTAATTGGTTTAGGGAATTTGCCGTCGCCAATCAGCTTATAGAACCATTTATCGGTCATGCCGGTACAGGTGGTGATAAAAGTCATATCAATCAGCGGGTCTTCTGCGCTGAGTATGGATGGTGTGATTCCGGTGTGGGTGGTCATGCGCTGTCTCCCTCAGGGTGGTTAATGACGGGAGATTACCGGCGTGGTTGAATTCAGCGGCACGCCGGTACTCCCTCAGAGGATAGGGAAACAGTGTAAAAAATTACCGATCTGGTCCACCGCATGCTCCCCGGGAAAGCAGACTAAGCCGGAATGCTCCGATCGCCCGTATGGCAAACAGAACAACGTTTATTACCATAATAATGGCGATGGCAGAGCAAACAGCGCCACCAGATTACAGACGTCTGTTGTCGACTTTCTCGCCTTGCGGGAATATCTGCATCGGGACAGTGCTCAAGACTCTCCGGCGTCAGATGAAAAGGGTCATGAAGAAAATACGCGCTCTGGTATGGCGAGACACCACAAACGAACAGTGGGCACTGGCAATACAGGCAACGATACTGACCTGAGGGATATTGTCGGGCGCCCTCAGCACTGATGAAATGCCCTTCCCCGGTCAGGGCAAACGTCATTCTGGTGATCATCAATACCTCCATTTCCGCGTCAGCGGCGTATATTCAGGAACCATGCATATCGTGGGTGAACTGAACATGATTTTGCGGTTGTGCTATCGGACGGAGTGAGTAACAGCTTGAAATGAAGATAAATGGCCCCATCTCAGTGATCCCTTTATCTCAAGGACACTGGCAATGCACATTGACGATTTAATTCGTGACATGCTGGAAGTACTGCTGCTCATTACCGGCACCTCTGACATGCAGGATTTTCTTAATCGCTATTCCGAATCAGATCAGTTAGCGATGCTTTCCGCGTACCGCATAGGCATACGCTACTACGGCTATGATTCAGCCACGCTCAAACAGGATGATGAACCCGTCAACCGTGCTGTTGATGCTCACATCAGTCCTGCTGACTATGCGAAATTGTTGTTTTCAAAACGCGGTGAGCTCAGCAAGGGCTTGGGGTCTTTTCTGCGTTGTACTACACAACAGCAGCGGAATGCATTCTGAGTGTTTTTCGGGTTTAAACAGGGGGTCTCCCCCTGCTATCCTTGCCTGAACCGACTGCAGGCTGCCTGGGGCGACCAGCAGAAGGCCTGACCGAAATCTCGTTGCAGTAATGCCAGCACAGCCCTTCTTTCTGCTCTACCTTCGCAAGATAGCTCAGGATATAGCGAATGTTAGCAATGCTTGCTGCATCGTTGTAACGCACCGGAATGCTGATGTCTGCTGCATAAGCCTCTTTTGTTTCACAACGGTGTAAATGCCCTTCCCCCTGCGTAATCCAGGCCCACACGGCACTCGCTTTTTCAGCCCAGACAAAAGGCTTCTGAGTGATATGCCCGTCAAGCCATAAAACTGCATGAACATGAAAGCGATGGTCCTCGGTCCATTCCATTACGCAGAAATATCCGACAACGGCAGGATACTGTTCCATTTTAGACATTAATATACGGACCTCGTATTCCACAGACTGGATATTACTGCTGAGATATCGACAAGTGTCTTTACGGTAAAATAAGTCAAAGCGTAATGCGTAAAGACAGGAATACCGGTTAATCATCATGTCGGTATGATGGCTGATATGTGATTGCAGGTACCAGTCAATTGTGTAATGGGGAATTGCCGGGGAGTTAATCATCATGGCTAAATCTCATTGCATGGATTATGAGCAGAAAGATGTTGCGCACCAGGAGACTTCCCGGTGTAATATTGGTGAGGTGTGTATAAACTTACTGAGAGGAATGATAATTACGTTTAAGAGTGAGATGACTAATCGACAGGACAGGACAGGACAGGACAGGACAGGACAGGACAGGACAGGACAGGACAGGAATGATTCTATTGAAATGGAGTAATTTAAAGAGATTTAATCTCTGTCAGTTTACCGCGTGTGCTTGAGGTTCTTGTTTATGACGTGCCTGTTGAGGAACCCACTGGCGGGGTCATAAGCCAGTCTGATTATTATGCAAATGACCCTATTAATTATATTAATAACCCAAATTAATTTCGCCCATTAAAAGGCGGGGCAGTGTGATAAACGAGGCCGGATATCATCAGCTATGTAAAGGCATTCCAGCCCTCTTAATACGCAGACTGAGGAGCAGAACCATTCAGCTGACGACATCATTGATATTAAGCAGGCAATAACGATGAAACCGGGATTCTGATATATTGCGGAGACTGTGGGCGTTATCGCGTGCAGGTGAAGCAGTTCTGTATAAGATGCGAAGCGGAAAATAAATTACGGTGCAGGGTGTTTAACCGGGCTCATTGTGGATTATTGCATAGCCCACCTGATATTTCTCCACCACAACTCGGGACAATGAGCTGCCGTCACATGCATGCGAGACCGCCTCCCGGCACGCAGGGCTCACCCTGTGCTTAAACGCCCAGACTGCCAGCTACCATGCCTGATTATGCAGAGGTTGTTGACTAAGCCTTAGTACATCTTATACTAATTTGTATCTTAATTTTTATGTATCTTGTATGTTTTTTTTGCGGATGGGCACATCGATGTTAAAAAGAGATTTCGATTTTGTATTTCTGAAAAAGGCCGGGCTAATGAAGCCCGTAAATAAAAAGCAGACCATCGGTTCAATAAAAAAACTGCAACGCATTTACTGCATGGATTTCTTTGACAGCCGATCATATTCCGAACGTGTTTACTTTCAGGAGTTAAACAGCCTTCTCGGATATTCTTCTGATGAAGTAGACTTTGATAACAGAGTAGAAATGATAAATGCAGCGAAGGCATTAACCTACCCTCTTTTATATAAAAAAGAACAACTCCTTAAAAAACTCACGGTTCAGCATACCAGGTTAATCAGCCTGTACCCTGACACTCATTCGTTACGTTTTTCATTAAATATCCAGCAGACAACACTGATGCCGGATGTATTAAACACTCTGGAAATAAAGGAACGATGTACACTCCTTTCTGATTACATGAACAGGTTGCTGAACAATATGCGACAACGCGTTTGCCTCAAAGACAAGAAAGGCTATTTCTGGTGCTTCATGAAGGATTCAACAGGTATGCCCTACATTCATCTCAACCTGTATTATGAGAATGCATATTCTAATGCTATGCGGGTCACCGAATTTTTAGATCTCTGGGTGGATGTGACAAAGGGGACGGGGTCTGCCATCTTCTTCGGTTTTTCAGAGCATTATAAAAACACAGAAATATATAATGACAAGACACGTAGCACTCTGAAAAAAGGACTGACAATACTCGACGCACAGAAAAAACCTGAGAACATTGTTATGGAAGATTTTAATGAACTGGATGATGTGACTGTTAAGTATTTTGAAGAAGCGTCAGGAAAATCATTTCAGAAATATCTGTTTCAGGTTGCCCGGCAAAGTTATTCTGTCCACACGCTTAATTTTATCTCTCATGCCGAATTGAACAATAAAACAATCTCACCGAATCGTTTTTCTGCTCCTTTTGATCCTGTAAAGGCACGTAAGATCCGCAGTCATGCACTTTCATCATGATTTAACTGACTCTTTCCAAATAACGCTGAAATAAAAAAAATACAGATATATATCACCTTACCGACAACCATCCGGCGTTGTCGATAAGGAGGATAGTCTGGATATTACTGTATTACAGCATCTCTTTGACAGGATATATGCCCTGTCGGTGGAAGGTACCGCCGTCACGGACTCTGCCGCAGTACTGGCGGACTGTTACCTGCAGAACGGCATGAGTCGTGTTGAGGCAGCTGAATTGCTGGTGCTGAACGAGTCCCTTAAAGCTGCCAGCTCAGGTTTTGCCTGCGGGCTCACTGGAGGTGCGCTGCTGCCTCTGACCGTCACCGCCGATGTCTGCTCTTCGCTGTTCATTCAGATGCGGCTGTGTGCGGCCGTTGCCATCACCGGCGGGCATTCCCCCGGAGACCCCCGCGTGCGCCTGCTCTGCTGGGGCGCGCTGGCCGGGGATGCCTGCTCGGATACCATCAGTGGCATCATCACCCGGTTACTGACCCGCGCACTGAGCCTGCCTCAGGCCGAGACCGCGCTGCTGACGGTGGTTCGCGACGCGTTGCTACTGAAAAGCAGCCACGTGTTGCTCAGGGAAAGTCTGCTGCTCCCGTTACTGGGCGGGGTAATCAATGGTGGTGCCGCCTGGCTCGTCACCCGCCTGACGGGGCAACTCGCCATTCGTCTGTTTATTCCACCTGTAACTCCGCCCTGCGCAGCATAATCGTCTGTATTTTACTTTCGGACATCACCTGTCCGCCATTACTCGTATAACACGCTGATTCTCCAGATGCACCGGCCATGCCCTTACAGGCGGGTTTGTTATCGTTTTTGCCCTGACGATACAGACCTGAATGGAGGGGCTATGGCCGTTTATCGCGAAGATGCTGACCTGCGGTTTCTGGGGTGTTGTGATAATGAGGACCTGGATTTACTGGTCAGTCTCATTACCCATGACCAAAAGGATAAAACCCTGCGCTGGACGGAAACGCTGTCCAGCAGCGACAACTACAAACGTTTTCACCCGGCGCACCGTAATTACTGGCAGGAGATTGCCGCTGAAATCCAGACCTTTGGTGCCAGCAGTATTGCCAGTATGTTCAGGGGCGGGAAAGGCGTGTTGTACCGGGAAGTGTTATGCGATGTCTGTGACCATACGGGCGTGAAATACAGGAAGGAGGAGGCAACCGAAACCATCGAGCTCTCCCTGCTGATGAAGATGCTCGAAAAAAGCCTCAGCGAAATGTCCTCGGCTGAGCTGCGGGAGTTTGCTGACAGCATGGGCACGGAACTGACCGCACCAACGGTGCCGCTGATACTGATGGCGATACAGACTGCAGTCCGGTCTTCTGGTTTTGCAGCCTATCGTCTATCGGTCGTGATGCTCAGTACGCTTGCGAAGGTTGTTCTGGGGCGCACGCTCCCCATCGTGACTTATCTGACCCTGACCCGCTCTATCAGTGTACTGGCCGGGCCGGTTGGTATCGCCATGAGCACCGGCTGGCTGATTGCCGATATGGCTGGCCCAGCACGGCGGGTTACGGTTCCGGCCTGCCTACTGGTCGCTTGTCTTCGTCAGCAATATCTATACAAATCAATGTAATCAACGGAAACCCTTCACTATGTCTGCGGAAGAAAAACAGCACGATCGCATGGCATCACGGCTGGCGATCATCATCAGTCGCCTGCTGATGGGGGAACGGTTGTCAGTTACTGGGTTGTCTCAGGAGTTTCGTATCTCGGAGCGCACTCTGCGCCGGGATTTTCGTGAACGCCTGAGCTGTCTGGAACTGACATACCAGCAGGGTTGCTGGTCATTGGCCCACCAGCACGAATGCCTGCGCACCAACCAGCATATTCTGCACTTTGCACGAATAACCCGCACGGAGCAGCTGTTCCCGGCGATGGATAACCGTCTGATATCGGTTCTGACTGACAGCTCCGTAGAGCCACCTTTTATCGTCTGGCAGTCTCCACCGGAGCGCAAGCCCGGTCCCTTCGGCAGTTTCTGGCGTATCACACAGGCCATTCTGGAGCGAACTCTGCTGGATCTGACTGCAGAGGGGCAGCAGTACCGCTGGTTCGCACCTTACCGCCTGATTTATTTCGAGAACGGCTGGTATCTGGTCGGAGAGTACGCCCGACAACTGCAAGTCTTTCTGCTGGAAAGCATTACCGATGTCTGCCTGACGCCGAGGCAGTTTCTGCGCAGAAAACACATCGATGCCCTGACCGCCGACCCACATTTCATTCACTCACTGCCGCACTTCCAGTACATCCGCACGGTACTGGCAGAAACGGAAAATTAAGGATAATCATGAAAAAATTTGCATTTTCACTGGTGCTTCTTGCTTCAGCTCAGGCCAGTGCAGCCGTAAACCAGTGGACCCGTAGCTGGGTTCAGGGTGTCACGGAATACCGGATACAGAATAAACAGAATGCTGAACTGCTGCTGACCTGTTCACCGGAGGACAATGTGTTCGTTCAGTACACATCACCCGATGGCAAAACGCTCACCAGCGGCAATGATGACGGGCGCAGCGTTCGTGCACAAACCGACAATGGCGACATCTTTCTGATTAACGACACTCTGTCTGATGCCGGGGGGAGTAACTTCGAAACCTTCTGGGACGCTGCCCGTCAGTCACACCGGATTCATATAACGGCGACCGGACTGACCTCAACTACTTTCACCTTCAGCAATGCCGCAAAAATTCTGCCTGAGTTTGATAAATCAGGCTGTCTGACCCGTATGTGAACCTTTACGACTCCAGCAAACATAAGGAAAAAATAATGAAAACAGCAATGAGTGCCCTCACCCTGGCACTGATGATTTCTCCTCTGACACATGCAGCAGAGGCACCGGTCAGAATTGGTCTCGAGCAGGTAATAAATCCCTATTACCCAAATCTACACCAGCAGCGCGTTCACGTTCAGTCACTGGCTGACAGCATCACCATTCAGGATGTTGTCGTTAACCGGGGGAACTGCCCGATTCAGAAGATGCCCACCGTCTACGCAGGCAGCAAGCCTGTCCCGCTGATACCGTCAACGCTTCCTTACGGCAAAGAGATTGCCGTCTACATTAAAGGCCCATGCGGTGTGGCAGAGATTAACGTCATCACCAGTCAGGGGGACTGGCTGATGAAGTACTAGTTTCGATTGAACAATATCTGGTCTGACAATCAGTTGTCAGACCCTGTGGTGGTATCAATCGTAATATCAAAGAAATCAGGTATTAATACTGCGTATTAATAACCATCATAAACCCCTCCCCCGTAAGGTCCCTCCCCTTATGAAGGATTCGCCATACTATATATCTCATTATTTCATTACGTTAGCAGTCCTGCCACTGCTTGTCTGACTGCTTTGTGCCAAAAGCGGAAGTAGCTAACAGTGCTTAGTGTTGAACAACGGGAAGCTGGTCAACTCTTATTACTAACTGATCGTTGTATCTAATGCTGGGGGCAGGTCAGGCCGGATCGTGCAAGCGGCCTAACAAATTTCGTTGAGAACAATTATTGATGTTGTTAGTTATTCTCCTACCGAAATTATTCTTCCAATTTCATTAACTATTGCCTCCTTGCATTGCATGAGTTCTTGCCGATAAAAGGTTTCATGTTTATGGAAACGTGGCGCTGGAACTAATAATGAGATAGAAAAACGACCAAAAAGTGTGTCCAGCGCTACCGCTATCGTGCAGACACCCTCAAGAGTTTCACCCAGATCTATAGCCAGCCCTTTGGCACGAACATCAGCGATCAGCTCCAGAAGCTGTGGAAGAGTTTTAACTGTCATTCCGGTGAGATCTTCATAGGCTTCGCCTACCAGTATGCGGACATCTTCATCACTTTCCATAGCCAGTAACACACGTCCGCCGGAAGTGCTGTAGAGCGGCAAATTAAGTCCAATACGAGGTACAACACGTAATTCCCGTGTTGCTACGACGTAGTGGATGATTGCCAGCTGTGTACCGCTGGCACGTGCCAGGGTCACTGTTTCATTAATATTGGCCGAAAGTTGCTCCAGGAAGGGACGTACAAGATCCACGACATCGCTGTGCACACTGGAAATAAGTTTGAGTAGTGCAGGTCCCAGACGCAGGCCACCGGCCCCGCTGCTACGCACAAGTTGAGCGCTATCTAAAGCCGCGACAATACGCTGCACCGTTGAACGAGGGAGAGCAACCTCCTGCGCAATTTCTCCCAGACTCATGCCGCCAGGGTGTTTTCCCAGCACATTCAAAATTGCAGCTGCGCGGGCGATAACCTGAATCCCGCCGGTTTTTTCATCCTCAAAGCTTGAAACATTTACGGCCATATAGAGCTCCTTATTGTCCGGTCACGGACAGCCTGTTACCTCAGTTCATGTATTAATTATCACATTGCAATGGACGCTATCGCAATGTAAGATGTCACATGTGTATCATAATGTGGTACATCGTATCGATATAATGCATGAGAACTTTGTATGAATGCACAGCGTATGAATGCACAGCGTTCTACTCCACCTTCGCCCCCCTTTACCTGGCGCCTTGCAATGGGATTTGTGGGGATACTCATCGCAGCCTTAACTTCCGGACTTAATGGTCGGGTTATAGATATAGCGCTTGCGGATGTGCGTGCCGGAATTGGCGTGACTTATGATCAAGCCAGTTGGTTCACCTCTGCCTACCAGGCCGCAGAAGTAGTGGCGATGATGATCGCACCATGGTTTGCTGTGACTTTTTCGCTGCGTAAATTCGCGCTTACTTGCGCTGGCGGTTTTATGGTTTGCGGCATACTTTTACCCTTGCTCCCGAATGCGCCGCTGTTTATTCTCTTGCGAACGATACAGGGCCTGTTTAGCGGTGCCCTACCTCCCTTACTCATGACTGTGGCGCTACGTTTTCTGCCACCATCGATAAAACTTTATGGACTTGGCGCTTATGCTCTGACTGCGACTTTTGGTCCAAATGTGGCCCCTTCACTGGCGGCATTCTGGACAGATGATGTGAGCTGGATGTTCATGTTCTGGCAAGTGGTCCCCGCCATTTTGATTTCGATGCTCTTTATTGGCTGGGGTTTGCCGCAGGACCCAATTCACCTCGACCGATTTAAACAGATCGACCTGTTCGGTATGATTACCGGCTGTTCTGGAATGGCGTTTTTGATAATCGCCATCACTCAGGGTGGACGTCTGGACTGGTTTGAATCGCCCTTATTTAATGGCCTGTTATCCAGCGCCTTCGTGTGCCTGACGATTTTCCTGATTAATGAATGGTTTCATCCCCTCCCTTTGTTCAAATTACAGATGCTGGAGAGAAGTAACTTTTCATATGGCCTGATGGCGCTCGCTGTAGTGTTGGTACTGGCACTGGCTGGCTCTGCTTTGCCGTCCAATTTCTTTGGTAAAGTAGAGGGCTTTCGAACAGTGCAGTTTGCCCCGCTGGCTTTGATAATTGGGCTCCCGCAGTTAATTATCACCCCGCTTGTTGCCGCATTGCTTAGTCTGCGCTGGGTTGATTGTCGCTGGCTGATAGCTTTCGGGATTGTTCTGATGATTTCTGCCAGCCTGATGGGTATGCAGATAACCAGCGACTGGGCACGCCAGAATTTCTGGGCAATACAGCTTCTGCAGGCGATTGGATTACCGTCAATTATTTTACCGTTGCTTATGAGCGCAACCAGCGTTGTGGCTCCCCCTGAAGGACATTATGCCTCTGCTATGTTCAATACCGTACGGGGTTTTTCAAGCATCGCAGCTGGCGTTTTAGTGGAATGGTTTATAAATGACAGAGAGCAATTTCATTCTAATGTTCTGGTCAATAACGTAGCCAACCGCCCATGGTTGATATCGACACCGGTCAGCGAGCAGGCCAGCAGCAGCATTCCTTTATTACACGACGGCAGCATCAGCAACACCGAGAACATCGCTGGATTTATCACCTTATTAAAACATCAGGCAATTGTTCTGAGTCTGGCCGATAGCTATCTCCTGATGACTGGCTTTGCCGTCCTTCTGTTATTACTCACTGTCTGGTTGCCAAAACGTGTCTGGCCGCCCCAGACACTTTTCAACCTGCAATGACAAAATAGAGGTGGTTAAATGAAATTTTCGGTATCGAGAAGAACGACTCTGCTCAGCGCATTATTAATCCTGATGATGACGATGATATTTTTCGTCTGGTCGACAATGCTGAACAATGATACCCGTACCAATGATGCCTATGTGAATGCGGATTACACACTGGTAGCACCAAAAGTATCGGGTTATATCAAAAATATCTATGTTGCGGATAACCAACGTGTTAAAGCAGGGCAAACACTGGCAACGCTGGATGACCGTGACTACAAAATAGCGCTTGAAATGGCGCAAGCTAATTTGCAGCTTAGTGATGCAAAACGCCTGAGCAGCCTTGCACAACTGGAGCAGCAACAATCCATTATTGCTCAGACAAAAGCGACCCTTTTAGCCAGTCAGGCATCGGCGCAGTATGCCAGTCAGAATGCTGAACGTTTTAATAAACTTTATCAAAGAGGTACCGTCGCTGCGGACGATCAACAAAAAGCCCATTCAACACAGCGTTCTGCATCCGCAGTCGTTCGTCAGAACGAAGCTGCTCTGACCTCAGCAGAGAAACAGGTAGGCGTGTTGAGGGCTGCATTACGTCAGGCGGAAGCCGATGTTGCAGTCGCGCAGGCAAAAGTCAGTCAGGCGAGGCTTAACCTTTCTTATACGCATATTGTTGCACCAGTCGATGGGATGGTAGGCCAGCGTTCGGTGCGCCTCGGAGCGTACGTTAACGCAGGGACACGTCTGCTGGCCGTGGTTCCGCTACATCAAACTTACATCACTGCCAATTATCTTGAAACACAGTTGGCAAATGTTCAGCAGGGGCAGAAGGTCTTAATTAAAATTGATGCCATGCCTGGCAAAAAGTTTACTGGACATGTCGATAGTATCGCTCCTGCAACCGGCGCAACGTTTTCAGCCATCCAGCCAGACAATGCAACGGGTAACTTTACTAAAGTCGTCCAGCGTTTACCGGTGAAAATAGTGCTGGATGGTAATCAACCCGATGCAAAATTATTGCGCGTCGGGATGTCAGCCGTTCCTGAAATTGAAATCCGCTAATATTCCAGATATACTCAAAAAACGCTCTATTTTTTAATGTCTGGCTTAGAAACGGCGTTCCAGTTATCTATACATAATTTCCTGTTGGAAATAAAGGGCACTGACACCAGGCTAACTTCATGTTACAAAACGCATGAGCGATCACGATCATATTTAGTCGACCCTCATTTACAGAGAGTGATCGACTAAATTTTTTCAGTCAACAATACTGGTAAATAATAGGTTATTCTTCACGCCTGGCTATCAAAATACTTAATGCTGCATAAGTGCCAGTGTTTTTTCCTTAACACGCTGCAAAATTTTCTGCGCCTCCTCGGTTGAACGAATATTGGTGTATCCAATGACTAATCCATAACGTTTTCGTGTCTGCGCATACCAGCTCGAGAGTGGCCGGACGTAAAGCTCGTGCTGTGTCCATAATGCAGCTAATGCAGTATCTTCAATGCCACGTTGCAGGAAGGCAACAATATGCATACCGCCATCTGTAAGCTCAAATTCAAAAAAACCTGGAAAGGTCGTTTCAATTGCGTCAAGCATCATGCGACGCCGCTGCTGGTAGAGTAAACGCATCTTTTTTATATGCCGGTAGAAGTGCCCTTCACTAAGGAACTGTGCAAGGATTTTTTGCGGTAGTAATGGCAGACCCGTTTCAAGGATTTCACCCAGTTCACTGAAACGGGCTACCGTCTCCTGTGGCACTACCATATATCCGATACGCATAGCTGGCATTATCGTTTTACTAAATGTACCAGTATAAATAACCCGGTCATGCGTATCGAGGCTTTTCAACGCCGGGATTACTTTGCGTGTGTAGTGAAACTCTCCGTCGTAATCATCTTCAATTATCCAGCTATTGTTTTGCTGTGCCCAGGACAGTAACTGATGCTTACGCGGTAATGAAAGGCTAACTGCGAGCGGACTTTGGTGAGTGGGTGTAACGATAGCGAAGCGTGCATCGTTGTGATAGCGCTGAAGATAATCAACATCCATGCCCTGTCTATCAACAGGTATATAGTGCAGTTTGGATGCCATTCGCTTCAATAATTGCTGACCATAAAAGTAGCCAGGATCTTCAAACAGCACTTTATCATCAGGTTGTGCAAGTACCGACAGAATAAACCGTAAATTGGCCCGATAGCCGCTGGTAACGAAGATTTGCTCTGGTCGGCAATTCAGTCCTCTTGAAATAGTGAGATAACTTGCAATGGCCTCACGTAGTGGCTTAAAGCCCACTACCGGGGGCATGAGCATTTCTTCCGGACGCAGACTTCGCGCCGCTTTTCCCGATATCAACAGCCATTTTTTATGGGGGAATTCATCCAGTGCAGGAATGCCGAGTCGGAGATCACCCTTCCTTTCAGTAACCGGCGTGTCAAGTGAACGAGACGATACATAATTGTCTTCTCTGACCGTTGAGGTCAGCCGGAGCTCCGGATTTATATAGGTCCCCTTCGCCCCCAGACTTACGAAATAGCCTTCTCCAGTAAGAATTTCATACGCGGTTTCCACCGTTTTTCGCGCGACCTGCAACTCGCTCGCCAGCGAACGAATTGAGGGAACGCGCTCCCCCGGTTTCAAAAGGCCGTCCTGAATTTGCTGACGATAGCGGGCATAAATCTCTTTGTACCCCATCAAATGCACCTTTAAATGTCCTATCAATTAATTCGAATAATGACCCTTTTTAACAAGACATACAAGATTAAGATATGGCTATTAACTAAGCCACTCACTATGAGGCGTCATGAAGATTGTACATTACGACACCGTCATTGACCTTGCCCGTTGCTTTGCGCTGATGCAGGAGCTACGCAGCAAACTAACGAATGAGAAACAATTTATCGCCCAGGTACAGCGCCAGCAGGCGCAAGGCTATCGGCTTGCAGGACTGGAGCAGGATGGCAAAACAATGGCGCTGGCCGGTTATCGACTGCTCGAAAATTTCATTCACGGGCAATTCTGTTACGTCGACGATCTGGTAACAGTGAACGAGGCTCGCGGTCAGGGGATGGGTGCAACGCTGTTGAATCACTTAGCGGTCATCGCACGTGAATACGGTTGTGGTCAGATGGTCCTTGATACCGCCATTAGTAATTCAGGAGCCCAGGCATTTTATCAGCGTGTCGGATATACCGCCCTCGGCCTGCATTATTATCGCGATCTCACTTGAGGAAAAAATGATGAAACTGCTTCACATTAAAGTCAGCCCGGATTTATCAGGATCGACATCCCGTGTGGCGTCTGAGCGCCTGGTAGAAAAATTACGCGCGCATCATGCCGGGCTTCAAGAATCAGTGCTGGACCTGGCTAAAAGGCCGCTACCACATCTTGATGCATTTACCATTGCTGGTTTTTTTACCCCACCAGACCTACGCAGTGAAGCTCAGCTCACCGCTATTCAGACTTCGGAACAACTGGTAGATCAGCTTTTAGATTGTGACACGCTGGTTATCTCATCACCGATGTGGAACCTCGGCCTGCCTTCTGTGTTAAAGGCCTGGTTCGATCATATAACCCGCGCCGGACGAACTTTCGCCTTTACGCCAGAGGGCAAAAAAATAGGGCTCGTCAGCGGCAAAAAGGTGTATTGCGTTGTCGCCAGCGGCAGTGTATTTGCACACGGTCCATTTGTAGCGGATGACCAGTTTACGCCATATATTCGCGTAGCGCTTGAATATATTGGCATTACCGACGTGCAATTTATTCGGGTAGACGGTACGCATGATCCCGTCGCTCGTACTACAGCGTTACCTCATGCACTGCAAACCATTGATCGTTTATTTTAAAAAGAGGATTACAATATGTCGTCACGTGTGAATCATTTTAAAACCATTCCCGCACTGGCTAAAACACTAGCCGATGCCTCTATGGCATTAGGAAAAGTCTCGCTGGATAAAAAACTTAAGCACTTAGTGGATATCCGAGCCTCACAGATGAATCATTGTGCGTTTTGTCTGGATATGCACGTTAAAGAAGCAAAAATGCATGGGGAGCGTGAACTGCGTCTTTATCACGTTGCAATCTGGCGGGAATCGCCACTGTTCAGCGCCAAAGAGAAAGCTGCTCTGGCACTGACTGAAGCGTTGACACGCATTGGTGATAATGGTGTAAGCGAAGCGCTTTACAGCGAATTGCGCGAACATTTCTCTGAAGTGGAAGTATCAGAGTTAACTTTCACCATTGCTGTAATCAACGCCTGGAATCGTCTCCAGATTTTATCACAGATGTCACCAGGATCGATGGATAGCGCTTACGGTCTGGATCGTGCTGAATTACATTAATAAATGTCCGCCAACAACATTTCTTGTTGGCGGCTTTATTTTTTATTATTAGCTTACATATGTTGTAATAATCACCCACAAATAGTATTCATAGTGTATTTTTAACCTAATATTATATATGCTTATAAGAATATTAAGATCGATTATATTTATCGCTAGCTGTTAAAAAAGTAAAAACCGCCTTTCGGCGGTTTTTACTTTGGAGGAAATGAGTAACCAATCGCGAGAAGAAAACGAATGGTAATTTATGCCTTGGCCAGCGGCTTCATTCGAAAGCTGACGCCCATACGATTAAGTGCATTCATTGTTGCAATAACGATGGTCAGATCGACCAAATCTTTTTCACCAAATACTGAAAGCGCTGCAGAATACGCTTCATCCGAGGCATGTGTCTCACTTACTCGGGTAACTTCTTCAGCCCATGCCAGTGCCGCTTGCTCCAGATCCGAGAATAAATATGTAGCTTCCTCCCATACGGGAATCAGAACTATTTTCTCTACTGACATGCCACACTTCATAAGATCGCGGGTGTGAATATCAATACAATGCGCGCAGCCATTAATCTGAGATACTCTTAAAAAAACCAAATGTATTAACTCTTCCGGGAGATTTGTTCCTGTTGTGGCAAAATGATGCAGCGTTCCCAGTGCTTTTGAACCTTCTGCAGATACCTGGAACCAATTTGGACGTTTCATGTGTTTTCCTTTAGAAAGTGATAGTTGATTGATTTATCTACGGAAATATACCTAACCTTCTTCAGAAGGGTTACTGATGGATACTTCAGTGTTAAGTCATCATAATCAAAATTGACATGTAAAAAAG
Source organism: Enterobacter sp. 200527-13 (assembly GCF_027924865.1). Taxonomy (NCBI): domain Bacteria; kingdom Pseudomonadati; phylum Pseudomonadota; class Gammaproteobacteria; order Enterobacterales; family Enterobacteriaceae; genus Enterobacter; species Enterobacter sp. 200527-13. The sequence goes on along the minus strand of NZ_BSCM01000014.1, from coordinate 27,239 downwards.
ACACAAAGGAGAGGAAAACGGGTAGGACATGATAAAAATGAAATGCCATGAAATTAGTATGGGTTTAACTTTGATTCAACAATGATGATTGTTTGAATGGCCAGTTTTAGTCTTTATGCAGAAATGGCATCTGAGAATGTGACTTGGTGAAGGCCTTCATCATAATGATAAAAAAGGTGCAGGATACATTGTCGGAACACTCTTTCTTCTGGCTGAACTGACGATTACCAGCAGGCTAAAGCCTGGCTATCCCAAACGACAATCGACGTTCCCCGGGAAGAAATGTTTAATTCATATGTAATGAAATTCGTTCTGTACGTCCACCTCTCGCTCATAAGGGACAATCATACTCGAATCTCCCATATTACAGTAGATTTGAGTGTGAACACTTCATCGTGGAACATAGGCAGTATCGTAGGCCAAAAAAGACCAGTTCAGATATCTCATATCTGGAGGAACCGAATCCGGCTTGAATTGGAAGGTAAAAGGCGCGATCTAGCTCTGTTCAATATGACCTTGGACAGTAAGCTTCGAGATTCTGATCTGGTCAAACGCAAAGTATCTGATGTGGCAGATGGTAGCTTGGTTTCAAGCAGAGCAACGGTATTGCAACAGAAAACCTGTAGTCCTGCGCAATTTGAGACCACCAAAGGAACAAGAGAAATAGTTGCTGCATTGATAAAGCTTGGCAATTTGCACAGTAAAGACTTCTTGTTCCGGTCTCGGGCCAGAACTAATCAGTAAATATCAACTCGAAAATACAACCGAATCTTTAATAGGTGGGTAGAAAAGCTTGGTTGACCTGCTCCCTGTTTATTAACACGCGTCAACAGATGTGGAATAAATTACGAACTTCCGCTGTTCGCTCATAGCAGACATTAGCTAGCTGTCGCCTCCCTGAACTATAAAGAGTTTTCCCCTATTACCTCTGCAACACCAAATCCATGCAGACAGGCCGCACTTCTTTATCGGAAGTGCGGCCTGTCTGCATTTATGCCGTTAACCACAAAGGAGATTTATCATGAAATTAGCCAGCCGCTTCGGACGGATTAACCAGATACGCCGCGACCGTCCACTGACGAACGACGAACTGATGATCCATGTTCCCAGTGTATTTGGTACCGACAAGCACGAATCCCGCTCTGACCGCTACACCTACATCCCGACCATCACACTGCTTGATAGCCTGAAGCAGGAAGGCTTTCAGCCATTCTTTGCCTGCCAGACCCGAGTGCGCGACCAGAGCAAGCGTGAGCACACCAAACACATGCTGCGCCTGCGCCGTGAGGGGCAAATCACCGGTAAGCAGGTGCCAGAAATCATTCTGCTCAACAGCCATGACGGCTCCAGCTCATACCAGATGTTGCCGGGGCTATTTCGTGCAGTCTGCCAGAACGGGCTGATTTGCGGTGAGAGCGTTGGTGAGGTACGTGTGCCGCATAAAGGCAACGTGGTGGAGAAAGTCATTGAAGGGGCTTACGAAGTGCTCGGGATTTTTGACCAAGTGGAGGAGAAGCGCGATGCCATGCAGTCGCTTTTGTTACCGCCACCAGCACAACAGGCGATGGCGAAAGCGGCATTAACTTATCGCTTTGGTGAAGAGCATCAGCCGGTAACGGAATCGCAGATACTGACGCCACGCCGGTATGAGGACCGTCAGGACGACCTGTGGACAGTTTATAACCGCATTCAGGAATCGTTGCTCAAAGGCGGTTTGCCCGGACGTACCGCACAGGGTAAACGTACCCATACCCGTGCAGTTAACGGAATTGATGGCGACATCAAACTTAACCGCGCGCTCTGGGTAATGGCCGAAGAGCTGCAGCAGGCTCTGAGCTGATGCAGCATGTTCCGGATGATGCCCGTCAGGCAGAAGTTTATCCACTTTCCCTGAATGAGGTTCCGGGCTGCCGCTCCATCTCTGATGACGACCTGTGCGCCTGGTGCACACATCTTCTCTACCGACCCGGAGAACTCAGCCTTTGTCAGTTAAGCCTGACCGACAGTATATGGCCCACCCGTTGTGATGAGAACGGCTATGCGCAGTCCTGCCCGTCACTCCTGCTAATCCATCATCCCCAACCCCATAAATAAACAAGGAAAAACGAATATGACCGACATTATCAACCTTAACGATACCCTCCCGTTACAGCCACAATCTGCCGATACCCGTTCTGTGCCAGCTCTGACCGCCATGCTCGTGCCGGATGAACAGCGTGTGGAATTCTGGCCGCAGCACTTCGGCAGCATACCGCAGTGGATAATCCTCGAACCGACCGTCTTCGCCTGGATGGACCGGTTCTGTGCTGACTACAACGGCGGCATCTGGCAGTTTTACACGCTGAGCAACGGCGGTGCGTTTATGGCCCCGGAAACAAATGAAGATACCGATGAACAATGGGAGTTGTTCAACACCATGAACGGTAACGGCTGTGAACTCAGCGCTGAAGCCGCCGGGATAGTCGTCTGTCTGATGACTTACAGCCACCACGCCACGCGCACCGAATGCGACACCATGACGGAGCATTACTATCGCCTGCGGGACTACGCCCTTAACCACGCGGAATGCAACGCCATCATGCACATCATCGACTAAGGTCAGTTGCTATGGAACAACAGTTACCGTTATTTGCCCGTGAATTAGCCCCTGCCGACCAGCAAACCATCAGGGAAGCATTAACCCTGCTGGAATGCCAGTTACGCGAACCCGGCGCGTCGTTTGCCTCCAGTAATGCCGTCCGCGACTGGCTGCGTCTGCAACTGACGCTGGAAGAAAGGGAAGAATTTACTGTTCTCTTCCTCGATAACCAGCATCGCCTGATAGCCCATGAAGCGCTCTTCCGGGGCACCATCAACAGTATGACCGTATACCCCCGGGAAGTCGTAAAGGCCGCTCTCAAACACAACGCTGCGGCTGCCGTTCTGGCTCACAATCATCCTTCCGGAGAGGCAGAGCCCAGCCATGCTGACAGACAAATCACCGCCCGTCTGAAGCAGGCGCTTGAGCTGGTTGATATTCGCCTGCTGGACCATCTGGTCGTCGGCGGAATGAATGTCATCTCGTTTGCAGAGAGAGGCTGGCTGTAGCACAACAGGAAAGTAACCCGATGAAAATTATCAGCAAGCGTCAGGCAATGGCGATATACCGCCAGCATCCACAGTCCCGGCTGTTTCGCTTCTGTACCGGCAAATACAAATGGTCCGGCAGCGTCTGCCACTACGCCGGGCGGGAGGTGCAGGATATCAGTGGGGTACTCGCTGTGTTCGCGGAGCGGCGTCAGGACCGTAACGGCCCGTATGTCGTCTTACGCAGCGTCACGCTCAATTAACTCACGTTTAAGGAAGGCTTACATTGTCGAATAAAATACCGCCTGTAAACCACAATATCACCGAACCCTGGTGGGGGCTGAGACGTGACGTCTCCGCCTGTTTTGGCGCACGACTGGTCCAGGAGGGTAACCGCCTGCATTACCTCGCTGACCGGGCCAGTATCACCGGCACCTTCAGCGAGGCGGATTTACGTCATATCGACCAGGCGTTTCCGGTACTGCTCAAACAGCTGGAGTTAATGCTGGTTTCCGGTGAACTGAATCCACGCCTTCAGCACAGCGTCACGCTAAAAGCGAAAGGGCTGACATGCGATGCAGATACATTGGGCAGTTGTGGTTACCTTTATATTGCGATTTATCCAACGTCAGTCAACAGCATCTCACATGAACCCGCGCCCTAATTCATCCCCTTTTTAAACCGATTTAATTCAGGAGCATTTCATTATGCAAACCTTACCCGCCAGCCCTAAGCGGAAGGCACCGTCACGCCCGACGCCCGTTGAAATCTGGCAGCAACTTCTTACGTATCTGCTGGAAAGGCATTACGGTCTTTCGCTTAATGACACACCATTTTTCGATGAGCTGGTTATTACGAAACAAATTGACGCCGGGATTTCACTGGCAGATGCACTCAATTTTCTCGTGGAAAAATCTGAACTGGTGCGAATTGATCGTCCCGGATTCTCCGTTCATCAACAGTCCCCTTTTATCGGGGTAATTGATATTCTCCAGGCCAGACGGGCAACAGGGTTGATGCAACGCAACGGGTATAAAAGGATCTCTCATCTCATCGAGGGGAACGCCGCTCAGGAGCAACATTCATGAAATTTTCCCTGACCGTGGAAGCCGATGCCATTAACATACTGGCCCTCAACATGGGCCGGTTCGCTGTAGATATCGACGGTATTGAACTGGAAGACCTGATTAATGTGGTGAACCAGAACGGTTATTCGCTTCGCGTTGCTGATGCCCCCGGAAAGATGATTGTTGTAGATCCACTTCCGCCCGTTGCTCGCCTGAACGGCATTTAGTGTAGCACCGCCCATATCACCGAAGCCGACAACGCTCTTTTGTTTGCCCTTTCACACCATCATGAAGATTTTGGTGACTGCGAATGGATTTTGTACACCGGCTCGGGTTATCTGCTTCATCTGGGCGCGTGGTCGTTTCCGGTCTTACGCCTCAAACGCCTGGGTCTTTCAAAAGCCTGTCGTCGCCTGGTGGTAGCGCTGATGCGCCGTTACTCCACAGGCATTATTCATCTTGATGCCTTTGGCGAAGTGCTACCGGGCTTCGCTACGTTTGACTGGTAGCTCAACCTCAATCCTCATAAGGTTTTCGCGTGCCAGAATTAACCATCGAAGCGGCTCTCAACATTCTGATTGACTGGCTGCAGGACAATATCAGCTGCGATACGGAGCTCATCTTCGACAACGACGATGACAATACCGACTCCGCAACACTGTTGCTCTGGACTGAATAGGCACTCAGGGACGTTCGCGATCTCCATCATCTTCAGCTTCTGCAACAGGCCAGAACAAATTAGTTACTGAACCAAACTCACCACACACGTATAAGCGCCAGCCCCCTCCGGTTGGCGTTTTGCTTTGTATAAGGAAAGAAATGATGTCAGACCTTACCCTTACCAAACCCGAAGTATTCACCGAACATACCGACGTGATTTGCTCAACCAGTATTGAACGTATCGTTACGGGTCGTAACGCCGCGCTTACGCAGATTGAAGTGCTCATTCAGCAACTGGACGATATCTCAGAGCTGACCCGCAGCATCGGCGGTAAAACTGCCCTGGACTGGGCTATGAAGCAGGACTTCCGCTGTGGCTGCTGGCTAATGGAAAAAAGAGAAGCAGCGATGAAAGCCATTACCCGCAATCTCGATCGCAGTATATGGCGGGATTTGATGAAGAAGTCGGGGATGCTAAGCCTGATGGACGCTCAGGCGCGTGACCAGTGGTACAACAGCTTGGAAAAGGAGGATATTCCGGCGGTCAGTGAACAGAATATTATCAGCACCTTTGAACAACTGCATCTGAATAAAGGCGAGGTGTTTGAGCGCGGAGTTATAAATGTGTTCAAAAGTTTATCGTGGGATTATAAGACGAATTCACCCTGCAGGTTTGGCGCGAAAATTATCGTTAGCGGACTGGTCAAATGTGACCGGTGGGGATTTGGGCTGAACTGGGGCTGGCAGCGTGACCGGCTAGCGGACCTTGAGCGCATGCTGATGCTTCTCGATGGTAAGCCGGTTCCCGACAACCGTGCTGACGTTACACGTCGACTAGGAGACCATATCCATGAGAACAGGCACAGCAACCGTTACGAGGACGAAATGTTTGCAATTAAGTATTTTCAGAAGGGAACAGTACACATTACGTTCAAACGACCAGAACTGGTTGATAAGCTGAATGGCATCATTGCCCGGCACTATCCTGGAATGTTATCTGCCCGAGAATGAAATATGCTAATAGACAGTTGATTATTTCTGTTCAAATTTCCAAATCAAGGAGAATACACTTGGGGGCCCTTTTGGGGGCCCAAACAATTATTGAACAGTAAAATAACCTTATTTCACAATCAACATACACACCCAATACGATTCCTGCAGGGGACACCATGCTCTCATCGGCGCGCCGATACACCGGCACAAGGCGAGTGGTTCCGGTAAGATTATCAAATACCTGTTTTTCCGCAGTGATAATTCTCATTCCGGCCTTTCTCAGACGTGACACCTCAGCAGCAATCCGCTGGATCCCAAACCAGAACAGCGCATCAAGCGCGGTTACCTCCAGACCACTTAACAGAGCACGCTTCAGACGTTCCGTGGGGGGCTTAATTTCTTTGGCTATCTGCAGAAAAGGTTCCGCGGTCAATTGTGTCGCTTCCGTTCGCCGTATACGTGTGGACAGATGATATTGAAAAACGTCAGGTACATCGCTCAAATCGGACTTCACGCTCCAGACACAGCCAAACCGTTTCCCGTTAAAAATGACATTCTTCTGGCTGAGCTGCAGTTCATCACGCAAGCCGGCAATTAACTGAGGTGTCCGCACGAGCAGCAGGCGGAAAGGCAGCTCAAAGCTGGTAACGTAATCGACATTGATCAGGGCAATACGCAGACGCGCCTCGGCCCCGGCCTGGATCGCCTTGCACTCGCTTAAAACGTCGGCCCACTGACGGGTAAGACGCGGAGGTTCATTCGCCTCGGTAAATCTGTATTTTTCAATCTGATAATCGATTTGCTCTGTCACCCGCTTTTCCCTGTCAGTCACGTTTTAGCCGCTAAAGAGAATTTAGCAGCACAGGTTATTATGCTCCAGAGGTGATGTGCAGTGATTGAACCCTCATTTATACGGGTTATGTTATTCCGTATTACAATTCCACTGCTTTGCTCCACAGACCCTCTTCTCTTTCAGGCAACCATCATGAAACAAATCACGCTCTCCGATTTGAAGCAACAAAGTGAAGCGGCGGCTAACGCCCCGCGTTTACGCGCACATCGTAACTTTCATCCTGAACTGAGCGACCCGGTTCAGCGGCTGGCCATCGCGATGGAACCTGGCACCTATGTTCGCCCTCATCGTCATCCGCATACCTTTGAGCTGTTACTTCCCCTTCGCGGGCGTTTTGTCGTGCTGAATTTTGACGACCAGGGCATCGTCACCCGTCGCGTCGTATTAGGTGAAGCGTGTATGGCGCTGGAGATGGAGGCGGGAACCTGGCATGCCGTGCTGTCACTGGATCATGGCGGCGTTATTTTTGAAGTTAAACACGGTGGCTATCAACCGGTGGCTGATGAGGATTTCGTTACCTGGGCCCCCGCCGAGGGAGAGCCCGATACAGCCGCGCTGATGGCATGGTATAAACAGGTACAGCCTGGCGATGCGGCCTGGAAAGCATAACGACTGCTTTCAAAATATCCAAACAGATGCAGTCGCGCATCTGTTCTGGTTTATAAAAACAGAAAAATCAAAGACCTTTCGAATTGCCGCTTTTTTAATCAAGCACGAGTAATAGCACATACCGTATAAAGGGTGCTACATTATACCGCCCACCCAACGTCAGCAATGGCCAGGCAACGCCGTAAAGATCGGTAAAGCCTGCAACCATGACCTTGTACTACGGTCTAACAGGTACGTGGTTACGCAATGCGTGACTTTCACCGACTTTATATAGGTTCCCATTATTTTGTCACAATCCAAATTCAAACGCGCGTTTCTGCACCCGCGTTACTGGTTCACATGGTTTGGTCTTGGCGTGCTCTGGTTACTGGTTCAGCTTCCATATCCCGTAATCCGCATTCTGGGCTCCAGGCTTGGCAGCGCATCGCGCCACTTCCTTAAACGTCGTGAGTCTATTGCGCGTAAAAATCTCGAACTTTGCTTTCCACAGTACAATGCGGAACAGCGCGAAAAATTGATTGCTGAAAACTTTAAATCTATCGGCATGGCTCTGCTTGAAACCGGTATGGCATGGTTCTGGTCTGATGAACGTGTTCGTAAATGGTTTGATGTGGAAGGCCTGGATAACCTGAAACGTGCCCAGATGCAAAACCGCGGCGTGATGGTGGTCGGCGTTCACTTTATGTCTCTGGAACTGGGGGGTCGCGTCATGGGGCTTTGCCAGCCGATGATGGCAACCTACCGTCCGCACAACAGCGCCGTGATGGAATGGGTGCAGACACGTGGTCGTATGCGCTCGAATAAGGCGATGATCAGCCGTAACAACCTGCGCGGCATGGTTGGCGCACTGAAAAAAGGTGAGGCCGTCTGGTTCGCACCGGACCAGGATTATGGCCGTAAAGGCAGTAGCTTCGCTCCGTTCTTTGCGGTGAAAGATGTCGCCACGACCAATGGTACCTTTGTGATTTCACGTCTTTCCGGTGCCTCCATGTTGACCGTCACGATGGTCAGAAAAGCGGATAAATCAGGCTATCGCCTGCATATCTCCCCTGAGATGGCTAACTATCCGGAAAACGAAGGCGAAGCCGCTACGTTCATCAATAAAGTTATCGAAATGGAAATCATGCGTGCGCCTGAGCAATATCTCTGGATGCATCGCCGTTTCAAAACACGCCCTCTTGGCGAAGCCTCGCTGTATATCTAAATTCCAGAAGGTTAGTTTCGTTAAGAAACTAACCTTTTCAATGACCTGTAATCACGCTGTGTACTGTCTTTCTTTGCGTCGCTCAAAGTGAATTTATTGCGTTCTGAAATCAAACTGTCGCCGTTCCACGACACTTGTAAGTGACGGAAATTATTTAAAAAAATCCCTCTTGTCACCCCCCATTTTTAGGCGTACATTAGCGCCGTCTGGCAACAGGAAAGCACAGAATTCTGAGCGGGAGTCAGCGGTATTACGGGAAAAATCTTATTTCCGCTATAAGCCAACTTCAGCTCTCTATAATCAGGTGGACTCTGTTTTTAAATGCGTACCACAAGATACGCGGAGCGATGAAACGTGAAATATTTCTTTATGGGCATTTCGGTGATTGTTTTAGTCTGGGCCGGAACGTTTGCCCTGATGATCTAGTGAAGAACATGCAGTCAAAAAAACAGGAGCCGATGGCTCCTGTTTTTTTATGTCATGATGACGCGTGATGTTCGGTGACGCTTTTCGATGAGAGAAGTCCGTCGGCGCGGAACATACTCTTGATGCCCCTCACCGCCTGCCGGATGCGGTCACTGTTTTCAATCAGAGCGAATCGCACATGGGTGTCGCCATAATCACCAAAGCCAATGCCCGGCGAGACACATACCTTCGCGTCCTGCAGCAGCTTTTTGGCAAACTCCAGCGATCCCATTGCCGCATACGGCTCCGGAATTTTAGCCCAGACGTACATGGACGCTTTTGGCATGTCCACCATCCAGCCAGCTTCATGCAACCCTTTGACCAGCACATCACGGCGACGCTTATACTGCGCAGCAATCTCATGCACACACTGCTGATCGCCTTCAAGTGCTGCAATAGCCGCGACCTGAAGCGGGGTAAAGGTACCGTAGTCGTGATAACTCTTGATGCGCGCCAGGGCATTCACCAGCGTCTTGTTGCCCACCATAAAGCCGATGCGCCAGCCAGCCATGTTGTAGCTTTTCGACAGCGTAAAGAACTCAACCGCCACATCGCGTGCGCCAGGAACCTGCATAATCGAAGGGGCTTTCCAGCCGTCATAGACAATATCGGCATAGGCTAAATCATGCACCACCAGCACGTCGTAACGTTTGGCCAGGGCGACCACTTTTTCAAAGAAATCGAGCTCTACGCACTGCGCCGTCGGGTTCGACGGAAAACCGAGGATCATCATCTTAGGTTTCGGATAGCTTTCGCGAATCGCACGTTCCAGTTCGTTAAAGAAATCGACCCCTTCCACCAGTGGTACGGAGCGAACCTGCGCTCCGGCAATCACTGCGCCATAAATGTGAATCGGGTAGCTCGGATTGGGCACCAGTACGGTATCACCATGATCCAGTGTCGCCAGCATCAGGTGCGCCAGACCTTCTTTTGAGCCGATGGTGACAATCGCCTCGCTTTCAGGGTCGATATCAACCTGGTAGCGATCCTGATACCAGCGAGAAATTGCACGACGTAATCGAGGAATACCGCGAGAGGTGGAGTAGCCGTGCGTATCCGGACGCTGAGCAACCGTACATAACTTCTCAACAATATGCGGCGGTGTTGGGCCGTCAGGGTTACCCATGCTGAAATCAATAATGTCTTCGCCGCGCCGACGCGCAGCCATTTTCAGTTCAGCAGTGATGTTGAATACATAAGGGGGGAGACGATCGATACGCGTAAAACGGCGTTCAGGACTGAATTCAGCCATAGATTCCTCAGATTAACGTTAGCGCCCGGACCGTCCGAGCGACGCTGCCACCGATGTGGCATGTTTAGAAAATAACCTGAAAAAAAACATGCTGTCGAGAGGGAAATGAAAAAAAAGAGTGCGCGCTAAAATCGGAACCCTGCTGCATTGAAAAGCGGAAGCGTCCGAAGTGACAGCCTCTTTCTGATATCTGTTGTGTAACACGATGATATCAAAACCGTTACCTGCTCAGGCGTTATCACAAAAAAATCGGGAGACTTCAGCCCTCTCCTGATAATCCCCTTTGCAAAACAGGTTTTTTCCCCATTTGATAAACCTGACGGATAGCTGGTCAATACGCGCCAGGTTTTTTATCATGGTTCTTTCCCGTTTTCCCTGGTCTACTCGTGCACGAAATATTCAATATGCTGCTGGCAGTTTTTGACCGTGCGGCATTAATGCTGATTTGCCTGTTTTTCCTCATCCGCATTCGCCTGTTCCGTGAGCTTTTGCACAAGTCTGCGCACTCGCCAAAAGAGCTGCTGGCCGTAACCGCGATCTTCTCGCTGTTCGCGTTGTTCAGCACATGGTCCGGCGTGCCGGTCGAGGGATCGCTGGTTAACGTGCGTATCATTGCCGTCATGTCCGGCGGGATTTTGTTTGGCCCGTGGGTCGGCGTCATCACCGGACTGATTGCCGGTACGCACCGTTACCTGATTGATATCGGTGGCGTGACGGCAATTCCCTGTTTTATTACCAGTATTATTGCCGGGGTACTGTCAGGATGGATTAACCGCAAGATCCCGAAAAAGCAGCGCTGGCGCGCCGGGATCATCGCCGGCATGGTGTGCGAAACGCTGACCATGATCCTGGTGGTGGTGTGGGCCCCCACTATCGCACTGGGGCTGGATATCGTTTCGAAAATCGGTATTCCCATGATCCTCGGCAGCGTCTGCATCGGTTTTATCGTGCTGCTGGTACAAAGCGTTGAGGGAGAAAAAGAGGCCAGTGCCGCGCGTCAGGCGAAGCTGGCGCTGGATATCGCCAACAAAACGCTGCCACTCTTCCGCCATGTGAACGCGGAGTCGTTACGTCAGGTCTGCGATATAATCCGCCGCGATATTCATGCCGATGCGGTCGCCATTACCAATAACGACCACGTACTGGCTTACGTCGGCGTCGGGGAACACAATTACCGCGATAATGACGATACCATTAGCCCCACCACCCGACAGGCGATCAACTACGGTAAAATCATCATTAAGAACAATGATGAAGCTCACCGAACGCCGGAAATCCACTCCATGCTGGTGATTCCGCTGTGGGAAAAAGGCGTGGTAACGGGCACGCTAAAAATCTACTACTGCCACGCGCACCAGATCACCTCCACGCTTCAGGAGATGGCCATCGGCCTGTCGCAAATTATCTCTACCCAGCTGGAAGTTTCCCGTGCAGAACAGCTGCGCGAGATGGCAAATAAGGCAGAACTGCGCGCGCTTCAGAGCAAAATCAATCCTCATTTTCTGTTTAACGCGCTGAACGCCATCTCGTCCTCCATCCGGATGAATCCGGACACCGCGCGTCAGCTTATATTCAATCTGTCGCGCTACCTGCGCTACAACATTGAACTGAACGATGATGAGCAGATCGACATCAAAAAAGAGCTGTATCAGATCAAGGACTATATTGCGATTGAGCAGGCCCGTTTTGGCGACAAGCTCACGGTGATTTACGATATCGATGAAGAGGTCAACTGTGTGATCCCAAGCCTGCTGATCCAGCCGCTGGTGGAAAACGCGATTGTTCACGGCATTCAGCCGTGTAAAGGTAAAGGCGTGGTCACCATCAGCGTAACCGAAAGCGGTAACCGCGTGCGCATTGCCGTGCGCGATACCGGCCACGGTATTGATCCAAAAGTCATTGAGCGCGTGGAGTCTAACGAAATGCCGGGCAATAAAATTGGACTGCTGAACGTGCACCATCGGGTCAAGCTGTTGTTCGGCGACGGACTGCACATTCACCGTCTCGAACCCGGCACCGAAATTGCTTTTTACGTCCCGAATGAACGCTCCCCCGTTCATGCGGCGACATCACTGTTGCCATAGGCCGGAGTAATCAATGAAAGTCATCATCGTGGAAGATGAAATTCTGGCTCAACAGGAGCTGAGCTGGCTTATCAAAACGCACAGCCAGATGGAGATTGTGGGTACCTTTGAGGATGGTCTGGACGTGCTCAAGTTCTTGCAGCATAACCGGGTCGACGCCATTTTTCTGGATATCAACATTCCATCACTGGACGGTGTATTACTGGCGCAAAATATTAATCAGTTTGCCCATAAGCCGTTTATTGTTTTCGTTACCGCCTGGAAAGAGCACGCCGTAGAAGCCTTCGAACTGGAAGCGTTTGACTATATTCTGAAGCCTTACCAGGAATCGCGTATTGTCAGCATGCTGCAAAAGCTGGAAGCCGCATGGCAACAACAGGCCACGCCTGCTAACGCAAGCCCGGCGATACGTGAAAACGACACCATAAACCTGGTCAAGGATGAACGCATCATCGTGACGCCTATCGACGATATCTACTATGCCGAAGCGCACGAGAAGATGACGTTTGTCTATACACGGCGTGAATCGTACGTGATGGCAATGAACATCACCGAGTTTTGCAACAAACTGCCGGCGGCGCACTTTTTCCGCTGCCACCGTTCGTTTTGCGTCAATCTAAACAAGATCCGCGAGATCGAACCGTGGTTTAACAACACCTATATTTTGCGTCTGAAGGATCTTGATTTTCAGGTCCCGGTGAGTCGCAGCAAGGTGAAAGAGTTCCGCCAGCTGATGCATCTGTAAAAATCCCCTCTCCCGTAGGAGAGGGATAGTCGTCAGAGGATTTGACCCAGTACCTGACGCAGGTGCGCGCCCGAGCCAAGCAGGCCAGGGTTATCGTGCACAATCAGGTACACAGGGATGTCCTGCACATAGCTTCTGAAGCGACCTTTGTCTTCAAACGCACCGCGAAAGCCTGAGGCAGTAAAGAAGTCGAGGAAACGCGGTACGATCCCGCCCGCGATATAGACTCCCCCGAAGGTACCCAGCGTCAGCGCCAGGTTGCCGCCAAACCGTCCCATGATCACACAGAACAGCGACAGCGCACGGCGACAGTCGATGCAGCTGTCCGCCAGCGCGCGCTCGGTCACATCTTTTGGCTGCAGATTCTCCGGCAGACGGCCGTCTGATTTTACAATCGCACGGTACAGATTCACCAGACCCGGACCGGAAAGCACGCGCTCGGCGGAGACGTGGCCGATTTCAGCGCGCAGCTCTTCGAGGATAATGCCCTCTTCTTCGCTGTTGGGCGCAAAGTCCACGTGACCGCCCTCACCCGGCAGGCTTACCCAGCGCTGGTCGACGTGAACCAGATGTGAAACGCCAAGACCGGTACCGGCACCGTAGACCGCAATCGGCTTACCTTCTACTGGCGCTGTACCGCCAAACTGAATCAGATGCTCTGGCTTCAGCATCGGGATCGCCATGGACACGGCAGTAAAGTCATTGATGATTTCAAGATGCGCAAAACCCAGTTTTTTTTTCATCTCAGCGATGGAAAATGCCCAGACATGGTTGGTCATCGCCACCCAGTCACCGGTAATCGGGCAGGCAATGGCGATACATCCGTCTTCGATGCTCACCTGTTGCTCTTCAAGATAGACCCGAACAACGGCCTCAAGACTTGGATAATCCAGCCCTGAATAGGTTTTCGCCCGGGAAATTTCACCGCTATTTACATCGCATAGGGCAAGGCGAGCATTCGTGCCGCCCACATCGCCTACCAAAGCATACTTTGTCATTCTTCTACTGCTCCGCTAAAGTCAGAATAAATCTTTGGGACACTGTAAGTTCAAGGCGTGATAACAACAACGACCGGAAGGTGAATGCCCGTGGATTATCGATCTTCGTCACAGAATAACTTTACCGTTTCAGCACCTTTTGCACTATTGCCATAAAGCTGATTGTGCAAAGTAACGTAATAGCGTTTTGTACAAGGAAATCATCATGCTCCATCCGCGAGCCAGAACCATGCTCTTACTGGCAATACCGGCGCTGATCATTGGCGTTGCCTCAAGTCTGGTGCTCATTGTCGTGATGAAAGTCGCGTCGGTGTTGCAGGCGATGTTATGGACGGCGCTTCCTGCACAACTGGGCGTCAGCGTGGATTCGCCGGGATGGATCATGTTGATGCTGACGCTCACCGGCGTTGCGGTGGGTCTGGTGATCCGCTTTAGCCCCGGGCACGCCGGGCCTGATCCGGCGCTTGAGCCACTGATCGGTGCGCCCGTTCCCCCCTCGGCGCTGCCGGGGCTGATTATCGCGTTGATCCTGGGTCTGGCGGGCGGTGTCAGCCTTGGTCCTGAACACCCCATCATGGCGGTAAACATTGGTATGGCGGTCTTTCTCGGTTCGCGCATTTTACCCCGGGTCGGTGCGCTGGACTGGACCATCCTCGCCTCTGCAGGCACCATCGGGGCGCTTTTCGGCACGCCCGTTGCCGCCGCCCTTATTTTTTCTCAGACGCTTACCAGCAATAACGACGTCCCGCTCTGGGATAAACTCTTTGCGCCGCTGATGGCCGCTGCGGCTGGTGCGCTCACGACCAGTCTGTTTTTCCATCCTCATTTCTCACTCTCTCTGCCCCACTACGGTCAGATGCATATTGCCGATATTTTCAGCGGTGCCATCGTCGTCGCGATCGCCATTGCACTCGGGATGATTGCGGTATGGTGCCTTCCGCGCCTGCACCGTCTGGTGCACCGGCTGAAGCACCCGGTGCTGATTCTGGGGGCGGGTGGTCTGATGCTGGGCGTATTAGGGGCTATCGGCGGAACGGTAACGCTGTTTAAAGGCCTTGATGAAATGCAGCAGTTGGCTTTCAGCCAGGTGTTCAGCGTGTCTGATTACCTGCTGTTTGCGCTGGTTAAACTGGCGGCGCTGGTGGTGGCTGCAGCATGTGGGTTCCGCGGTGGGCGTATCTTCCCGGCGGTGTTTATCGGCGTGGCATTGGGGCTGATGCTGCATGAGCATGTGGATGCGGTGCCGGCAGCGATAACGGTCTCTTGCTCAATTCTGGGGCTGGTGCTGGTGGTGACGCGCGATGCCTGGCTGAGCCTGTTTATGGCGGCGGTAGTGGTGCCGGATTCAACGCTCTTCCCCCTGCTCTGTATCGTGATGTTGCCCGCCTGGCTCCTGCTGGCGGGCAAACCGATGATGATGGCCTGGCGAAACGACAAGTAGTCAGGCGTTATTACGCGCTTCCAGAGCTTTGGTAAGCGCCCCGAGCAGCGGCGGGATATCCGCTTTCGGGAGCATCACCTCAATCAACGAGAGCCGCTCGTGGTGCGCCACTTTTTCAAGTACGTCCGCCAGCTGTTCCGCTTCACTGACCCGCCAGCACTCAGACTGAGGATCGAGGCTCAACGCCTGTGGAATGTGCGTCCAGTTCCATAAAGCAATGTCGTTATACCGCTGCTCCGCCCCGTGGATAGCCCTTTCAACCGTGTAGCCTTCGTTGTTGAGCACCAGAATAATGGGGTGCTGTTTATCACGCAGCATCGAGCCTAGTTCCTGAATGGTGAGCTGGGCCGCGCCATCCCCCGTCAGCACAATCACGCGCCGGTTCGGGCATGCGGTTTGTGCACCAAACGCCGCCGCCAGCGTGTAACCAATCGAGCCCCACAGCGGCTGGACGATAAAGTTAACATCAGCCGGTAAACGCAGATCAATCGCACCGAAGGCCGATGTTCCCTGGTCGGCAAGGATAATGTCCCCCGGGCGAATAAAGGTTTGCAACGTTCTCCAGAAATTCTCCTGGGTAAGCGAACCGTCCGGCTGCGGGAACGGTATTGCGCCGGATGATGACGACATAAGGCCAGCATGCACGTGCTGTTTGCAGAGTTCGACAAGCGTCTCAATCGCCTGGTTCATTGGGATGCCGGTAAACCAGACATCCCCGACGCGTGCGGCATGCGGCTGGACTTCAATGGTTTGCGCCGGGGTAAGCTGGTGCGTGAACCCGGCCGTCAGGGTATCGGTAAAACGCGTGCCAACACACAATACCGTGTCAGCCCCTTCAATCGCCTCTTTTACCGCACCGGTGCTGGCTGAACCACTGTATGTACCGTAAAAACCCGCCTGACGCTCGTCGAATATCCCTTTTCCCATCAGCATGGTGGCGTGCGCCATCGGTACCTCTTTCACCCACTTCTGTAGCGCATGCTTCAGGCCATGGCGCAGAACAAGGAAGTCGGCCAGTAGCGCGGTACGTTTGCTCATCGCCAGTTTGTTCTCAGCAGCATCCCGGAACGCTTTCAGGCAGGCGCTATCGGCATGAGCCTGCTTATGAGTGAGAGCGTTTACAGGCGGCGTGGCGGCTTTTTTTGCCACATCGGCGGGTAACATCAGATAACCGGGGCGACGTTCCCGAAGCATGGTTGTCAGCACACGGTCGATTTCATAACAGGCATTTTGTTCGGTAAGGACCGCCTGTGCGACGGTGATCGGCTCGCTCATATGATAAAAGTGACGGAACTCCCCATCCCCCAACGTATGATGCAGCAATTCTCCCCTTTGCTGTGCCGCCGTACCCGGCGCCCCCACAATATGTAAAACCGGGACATGCTCGGCATAGCTGCCGGCAATGCCATTCATGGCACTTAACTCCCCAACGCCGAATGTGGTCAGCAGCGCGGCAAAGCCCTTACATCGGGCGTATCCGTCAGCGGCATAGGATGCGTTCAGCTCATTGGCACAGCCCACCCAACAAATATCCGGGCTGTCTATTACGTGGTCGAGAAACTGCAGGTTATAGTCGCCCGGCACGCCAAACAGATGATCGGCACCACAATCTGTAAGACGGTCCAGCAGGTAATCGGCGACGCAGTATGGGGTTCGCATAACAGGTGTCCTTCTGACGTTGACCTCACTTTGAGTATTAAAGAAGCGTGATGGCTGTCCAGAATTGGTCGTAAGAAGGGCATGGAAAGAATGCTTTACAAAAAAGGCTGCGCTATGCTCTTTTTTTTCATGTAAATGTAAACGTATACACTGATTTTTCCTTTCAGCGCCAGAGGGCATCAGAATGGGTTACCAGCCGGACAAAAATCGTTATCAGACAATGCAGTATCGCCGCTGCGGGCAAAGCGGACTCAGGTTGCCCGCTATCTCACTCGGGTTGTGGCACAATTTTGGCGACGCCACGCTTGTCGAAAACAGCCGTCAACTTTTACAACGCGCGTTCGATCTGGGTATTACGCATTTCGACCTTGCCAATAATTATGGTCCTCCTCCCGGCTCAGCCGAACGTAACTTCGGTCGCATTTTGCAGGAAGATTTCCTGCCATGGCGCGACGAGCTGATCATCTCGACCAAAGCGGGTTATACCATGTGGGATGGCCCCTACGGCGACTGGGGGTCACGCAAATATCTGGTTGCCAGCCTGGATCAAAGCCTGAAGCGTATCGGGCTGGAATATGTGGATATCTTCTATCATCACCGTCCTGACCCGCAAACGCCACTGCTGGAAACCATGAAAGCGCTTGACCATGTGGTGCGCCAGGGAAAAGCTCTTTACGTCGGGTTATCAAATTACCCTGCAGAACAGGCCCGTAAGGCTATCGATATCCTGAACGACCTTGGGACGCCGTGTCTGATCCACCAGCCGAAATATTCGATGTTTGAACGTGCGCCAGAGGAAGGCCTGCTGGACGTGCTGCAGGAAAAAGGCGTCGGCTGCATTCCCTTCTCGCCGCTGGCGGGGGGACAGCTGACTAACCGCTACCTGAACGGTATTCCTGCAGACTCGCGTGCGGCAAGCGGCAGTAAGTTCCTTAACCCCGATCAGATCACCGAAGAGAAGCTGGAGAAGGTTCGTCAACTGAACGCGCTGGCGGAAAGCCGCGGCCAGAAACTGTCACAGATGGCGCTGGCGTGGATTTTACGCCACGAGTCGGTAACGTCAGTGCTGATTGGGGCCAGTAAAACTGCCCAGATTGACGATGCCGTGGCAATGCTGGAAAACCGCCATTTCTCGGCGGAAGAACTGGCAATCATTGATGAGATCCTGAACAGCTCAAAATAAAATCACTTTTAGCAAAAAGTGCTCTCATTCATGAATTAGGAGTTGAGGCGATGAAACGAGCCTTTACCAACTCGTAATATTGCGTTAACAGGCCCCACAAAGGCCCCGATCGTGAAGGAGAAAGAGTATGTTCAGGTCACTGATTCTTGCAGCGGTATTACTGGCTTCGGCCCCGCTGATCGCCACTGCGGGCGAAATCACCCTGTTGCCATCAGTTAAATTACAAATTGGCGATCGTGACGACTACGGCAGATACTGGGACGGTGGCTACTGGCGCGACCGTGATTACTGGAACCGTCACTATGAGTGGCGCGGCGACCGCTGGCGCAGACATGATAATGGCCTGCATCGCGGCTGGTACAAAAACAACGCCTATGAACGTGGTTACCGTGAAGGCTGGAACGATCGTGACGACCGCCGCGGTGGCTGGGGTCACGGTGGCAGAGGACACGGTGGTCACGGCCATCATCACTAATGCGTCATCACTAATGCATCATCAGTAATGCAAAAAGGAGCCTCCCGGCTCCTTTTTCTTTCGTTCAACGCGACGCTATAACCCCAGAGCAGTGCCGACCAGGAGCCACAGGTTCAACGACACCACTACCGCCACAATGACCCAACCGGTTCGTTTCACCAGCGTGCTGTTCACCAGTTCGCCCATCAGGCTTTTGTCACTGGTAAAGATCAGCAGCGGCACCAGTGCAAGCGCGATACCAAAACTCAGCAGTACCTGGCTCATGACCAGAATTCTCGTGGGATCCAGCCCCATCAGAATCACAACAAAGGAGGGCAGCATGGTCACGGAGCGACGAACCCAAAGCGGAATGTGGAAACGGACAAAGCCCTGCATCACCACCTGCCCTGCCAGCGTCCCCACAACCGTTGACGAGAGACCGGCCGCCACCAGGCTCAGCCCGAATATCGTGGCAGCAGCGTGGCTCAGTAACGGTTCCAGCGTAAGGTATGCCTGGTCGAGATCGGCAATACCGGTGTGACCGTTAAAATGGAAAGCGGCGGCAGCGGTCGCCATCATCGCCAGGTTCACAAAACCGGCAATGGTCATGGCGATCGCAACATCCCATTTCGTCGCAGAGTAACGCTCTTTGCGCGTCCCGCCGTGCAGGTGCTGAGTCAGCGAGGAATGCAGGTAAATGACATGCGGCATGATGGTTGCGCCCAGCACCCCGGCGGCCAGGAACACCGCTTCAGAGGTTGGCAGGCTCGGGATAATCATCCCTTTGCTGAGCTGTGCCAGATTCGGCTGAGAGAAAATCAGCTCGACGATATAGGCCGCCGCCACAAACAGCAGCAGCCCACCGATAACTTTTTCCAGCGGTTTTTGACCGCGACGCTGCAGCATCAGGATCAGGAAAGTGGCAATCCCGGTGAGCACCGCGCCCTGAAGCAGCGAGACGCCGAGGATCAGTTTAAAACCAATCGCGGCCCCGATGAATTCGGCGAGGTCGGTTGCCATGGCGATAATTTCCGCCTGAACCCAGTAAAGCCATACCGCCGGACGCGGATAGTGATCGCGAATTTGTTCAGCCAGGTTTTTGCCCGTGGCAATCCCCAGCTTCGCGGACAGCATCTGAATCAACATGGCCATCAGGTTAGCCCACACGACCACCCAGAGCAGCTTATAGCCGAAGCTGGCCCCGGCCTGAATATTGGTCGCAAAGTTACCTGGATCGATATAGCCGATGGCAGCAATGAACGCAGGTCCCATTAACGCGAACCGCAACTTGCGCGCTGCTCTGCCACTGCTACCCTCTACGCGACTGTTTGTCATTTCTGCCTCTGGAAATATAGCCTTTGCTATGTTTAATGCTATCAAAATGAGAATGATTATCAAGATCATTTAGTGAGTTTATAGTGATTTCTCTGATAGCTTTGAACAATAGACGGGCGGGTAAGGTGGGGCGATCTAACAAAACCTGCAATCGCGCACGCTTTTGTGAAGACTAGCACACAAACTTAACTTTTCACTCATTTACCTAACATAACAAAAATGTATTGTGGATCACTAATTTTGAGACTCGTCACAGGATGTAACTATAGTGTGTCCTTGATCTCGTTTTCTTTTCGCTTGTTACATAGAATGTGCACGAAAATTAAACCTGCCTCATATTTGGAGCAAATATGGACCGCGTCCTTCATTTTGTCCTGGCACTCGTTGTCGTTACTGCGCTTGCGTTACTGGTCAGCCATGACCGTAAAAAAATCCGCATCCGCTTTGTTGTTCAGCTTCTCGTTATTGAAGTTTTGCTCGCGTGGTTCTTCCTGAACTCCAACGTGGGGCTTGGCTTCGTAAAAGGCTTCTCCGAAATGTTCGAAAAACTGCTCGGATTCGCCAACGAAGGGACGAACTTTGTCTTCGGTAAAATGAACGACGAAGGTCTGGCGTTCTTCTTCCTGAAGGTACTGTGCCCTATCGTCTTCATCTCTGCGCTGATCGGTATTCTGCAACACATTCGTGTTCTGCCCGTCGTTATCCGCGCCATTGGTACCGTACTCTCTAAAGTTAACGGCATGGGTAAACTGGAATCGTTCAACGCCGTCAGCTCCCTGATCCTGGGTCAGTCTGAGAACTTCATCGCCTATAAAGACATCCTCGGTAAGATGTCCCGCAACCGCATGTACACCATGGCAGCCACCGCAATGTCTACCGTCTCCATGTCTATCGTGGGTGCGTATATGACGATGCTGGAACCTAAATACGTGGTTGCCGCGCTGGTCTTGAACATGTTCAGTACCTTTATCGTTCTCTCTCTGATCAACCCGTACCGTGTTGACGAAGGCGAAGAGAACCTGCAGATGGCAAATCTGCATGAAGGTCAGAGCTTCTTCGAAATGCTGGGTGAGTACATTCTGGCTGGTTTCAAAGTGGCGATTATCGTTGCGGCGATGCTGATCGGCTTTATTGCCCTGATTTCTGCTCTGAACGCCCTGTTCGCAGCGGTTCTGGGTATCTCCTTCCAGGGCATTCTGGGCTACATCTTCTACCCGGTTGCCTGGGTGATGGGTGTTCCTGCACATGAAGCGCTGCAGGTAGGCAGTATCATGGCGACCAAACTGGTCTCTAACGAATTCGTTGCAATGATGGATCTGCAGAAAATTGCCAGCACGCTCTCTCCACGCGCGGAAGGCATCCTGTCCGTGTTCCTGGTCTCCTTCGCTAACTTCTCTTCCATCGGTATTATCGCCGGTGCGATTAAAGGTCTGAACGAAGAACAGGGTAACGTGGTTTCTCGCTTCGGTCTGAAGCTGGTTTACGGTTCTACGCTGGTGAGCGTACTGTCTGCCTCTATTGCGGCACTGGTACTGTAACACCTGCAGCGAAATAAAAACCGGGAGCTCAGCTCCCGGTTTTTTTTTATGTCCGTAATTCATTAAGCGGTTTGGGTTTGCCAATCAGGTAACCCTGCAGATAGTCGACCCCGAAGTGAAGCAGCTTCTCCCGCTGTTCCGGCGTTTCAACATACTCGGCCACCACACTCAGTGATTTCGTCTTCGCCAGGTTGCAAATCGACTGCACGATCATCGCATCCATATCATCGGTACAGATATCTTTTACAAAGCACCCGTCAATTTTGATGATGTCCGCCTGCAGACGTCTGAGACGTTCGTAGTTGGCATATCCGGTGCCGAAATCATCAATCGCGATCCGGAAACCGCAGTCCCGCAACTGCTGAATGTTTTTGATACTGCTGCCCGAATTAGAGAAAGCCTGCTCTTCGGTGATCTCAATCACCACCGCCTGTGGTGCTACGCCATAGCGTTCAAAGAGCGAGCAAATCTCGATGGCCACCTCTTTTTGCATCAACGTCAGGGGCATCAGATTGACAGAAAAACGCACTCCGGCATGCGTCGCTGGATGATCGCGCAGCCACACCAGTAATTTTTCCATCACGCACATGTCGAAGCGGTGGCTCAGGTTAAACTGGGCAATCAGCGGTATAAAGCGGTCTGGGGTGATGATCTCGCCCTCGCTTTCCATGCGCGTCAGTATTTCGTAATACCCGCTATCATCTGCCTTCTGGATTGGCTGGGCGTATAAATGAAACTGTCCGGCATCCAAAGCATGTTTAATGCGCGCTAACATCAAAACCCGCTCGGTTGTTTGTCCTGATGCCACCTCGAGGCTATTGGTGAGCGCCAGTACATTATGCGCTCCGCAAGATTGCTCAGCCAGCCAGCTGAGCTGCCCCAGCGTATGGTGTAACTTCTCACCGTTTTCAACCATTCCCCAGGAAGCGCCAAATTCAATATCCAGCCCGGTGTTGTTCCAGACAATCTTACGGCTGTTCAGCTGATCGACCATATGCTGCAGGCGCTCAGCGGTTCCCGGCCCCAGCAATACCAGCACCAGCTCGCTGCCCGGGAGCTGGAAAAGCCGCTCATCTTTTTGCAAAAATGGCTGCAGCGAGGTGGTCACCATCCGTTTGCAATGTACCCGCATAAGAATGCCGTAGTGACGACTCAAGAACTCGAGGTTGTCCATTCGCAGACAGCACACTTTGGCATCAGGGTGGTCCTGCAAAAAATCTTCCAGTGCACGAATGTTCGGTAAACCGGTCAGCGGATCGGTTAGCGCCCTGTCCTGCCAGTCCTGCTTCAGCCACTCGCTGCGCTGATAAATCCGCGACATGTAGAGCAAACAGATGGCGAAAGAGATAAGGACAGACAAAATAAAGGAGAGCGAATGGCCTGACTCCACACCATTGAGGAAATTATAGTTATAGGTCAACAGCAGAAGTGCGGATGCCGCCCAGAAAAGAGAAATGAGCGCGTAGCTCAGGCGACTGATCCCTAACGTAAAGAGAATAAAAATCACTGGCATTAAATAGCCCGCAATAATAGGTGACTCAAAAGGAGCACATAAAATTGCGAGGATGACGATTAAAAGCATCAGCCAGACTAATATATATAGCGATTTCTTTTGAAAAAACACGGGCTTCACACTGCGTCGCCAGAAGGTGATGGCATAACGTGGATTAATTATCATTCTTAACGGGTAATAGAACATCATGGTAAATATCAACGCCGCGCAGATCAGACTTTGTATATCGACTACGTTATAAATTGCGGTACCTTCACCGAAGAAGGTTGAGATAGTAACCGGGAAATGGAACAAATAACCTGCCAGGTACATCGACACTTTTATGCCTATCGGTACCATAAAGCCGAGCCAAAATATCCGTAACCCAATATGCTTGTTCGGCACGCAGTAGCGCCAGCGCTTGCCCAGTATGATCCTGAGGATGCCGCACCCCGCAAACACCGAGAACGTCTGACAGAACAATAAAACTGAATATTGTAGCGGTGCTAAATCAATGCTGAATATATTAGTGATAGTAAAACTTAACAGAACAGGAATAACCGCCCGACGCCCAAATACCAGAATAACCGCCAGCATTACGCTTAAAGGCAGCCATGCTAAATATACGTCATGACCATTAACAACAGCGCGCGGAGAGATATAACGGGAGAATGGCACCGCAACCAGGCAAAGTGCCAGGGCAGTTATAAATATCTTTACATTATTGTAAGTTTTTCTATTCATTAAGTTAGATAATCTATTTTCCATTCGTATCATTGACCGGATGGATAATAGGTTTATTAATTGCGCGAATCAAGTTGAAGTCTATTTATAGACCGCTTTATTGATTTTGATTGAGGTGAGGTACAAAAACACCTCTATTTCAGCAACAAATTAGGGTGAAGAGGTTTACAAAAGCATAAAAAAACCCCCGTCTTTCGACGAGGGTTCAAATTTTGGTGGAGCTAAGCGGGATCGAACCGCTGACCTCTTGCATGCCATGCAAGCGCTCTCCCAGCTGAGCTATAGCCCCACATGTTGACTTTACTGACCGCACTCTGTTGGGTTCAGAGTGTGGTGGAGCTAAGCGGGATCGAACCGCTGACCTCTTGCATGCCATGCAAGCGCTCTCCCAGCTGAGCTATAGCCCCATCGTAAAGCTGTCATGTTGACGGGCGGCATAATATGAATTCCGCTGCGGAGTGTCAACGGCAAAATCAATGACGGCGGTTCAATCGCCGAAAAATCATGCAAATGAATCACTTTGCGAGTCTGCTCGCAGTCATGAGTTAAGCCTGTCACATTTTCCTCTAAAACGGTGCTATAAAATGAGCCGTTAATTAACCCCACGAATATTCAGGAAATTGCATGATCAAGGAACGAATGACGCCAGAAGAGTTAGCCCTGCTCACTGGCTATAGCCGCCAGACCATCAATAAATGGGTACGCAAAGAGGGTTGGATTACATCGCCAAAACCAGGAGTCCAGGGCGGCAAAGCGCGTCTGGTGCACGTTAATGAAAAAGTGCGTGAGTTTATCCGCAGCGCGCGCCGGGCAAGTGAAACGGCTGAGATACCAGAAAGTGCCAGCCATGATGGCTCGCTTCACTCCCTGCTCCTGACGCTGGCAAATGAAATGACGCCGGAAGAGCAAAGGCAGATGACATCACTGTTACTGCGGGAAGGGATTACCGGATTGTTGCAACGTTTAGGGATACGCGACCAGAACTGATATGAAAAGATTCCGTAGCAAAATGACCACCGAAGAGCTGGCAGAAAATTTGGGTGTTGCACGGCAAACGGTGAACCGCTGGATACGCCAGCAGGGATGGAAAACCGAGGGCGTCAATGGGGTGAAAGGCGGACGTGCACGGCTGATTCACATTGATGCCCGCGTGAAGGAGCACATCATGAGCCTCCCGGCTGTCCGTAACCGTCAGGCGGTGTACCATCTGGCGGAGGTGACATCGTTGTACAGTGACCCCTCCTCTACTTTGCGTCCTGGGATCATCGAGACGCTGGAGAATATGACGCACCTTGAGCAGGAGCGTCTGGATGCCTTACTAAAGCGTGAAGGGATACGCGGCTTTCTTGCACGTCTCGGCATTGCAGAATTTAATGCATAAAAAAACGGCAGGTCTCCCTGCCGTTTTTCATGGTTCAGGCGTTATTACTGCTGGTTTTCGCGCTCAGTAATAAAATCCAGCGCCTTGTTAATGCGCGCTACGCTGCGTGATTTACCAATGGCATGAACGGTAACATCGAGTGCCGGAGACTGACCCGCACCGGTGACTGCCACACGCAGTGGCATACCCACTTTGCCCATACCAACTTCCAGCTCATCTGCCGTCGCCTGAATGGCATGATGCACATTCTCGGCAGTCCAGTCAGTCATCGCCGCCAGTTTGTCACGCACCACTTCGAGTGGCTGACGCGCAACCGGACGCAGGTGCTTCTTCGCCGCGTCCGCGTCGAACTCGTCAAACTCTTCATAGAAGTAGCGGCAGCTTTCAGCGATCTCTTTCAGTGTTTTGCAACGCTCGCCGAGCAGTTTCACCAGTTCCGCCAGTTCAGGGCCAGTACGAGTATCAATATTTGCCTGCTCGATGTGCCACTGCAGGTATGTCGCCACATATTCCGGCTGCATGGTATTGATGTAGTGGTGGTTCAGCCAGAGCAGCTTATCAGTGTTAAACGCGCTCGCAGATTTGCTCACCGCGCCCAGAGAGAACAGATTGATCATCTCTTCACGGCTAAAGATCTCCTGATCGCCGCTGGACCAGCCCAGACGCACCAGATAGTTCAGAAGCGCTTCCGGCAGATAGCCGTCGTCGCGATACTGCATGACGCTGACTGCACCGTGGCGTTTAGACAGTTTTTTGCCGTCGTCGCCATTGATCATGGACACGTGCGCATAGACCGGAACAGGGGCGTTCAGCGCTTTCAGGATGTTGATTTGACGTGGGGTGTTGTTGATATGGTCTTCGCCACGGATAACATGCGTGATTTCCATATCCCAGTCGTCAACCACAACGCAGAAGTTATAGGTTGGGGAACCGTCGGTGCGGCGGATGATCAGATCGTCCAGCTCCTGGTTGCTGAATTCGATCGGGCCACGGATCTGGTCGTCAAAAATTACCGAGCCGTCCTGCGGGTTAGCAAAACGCACCACGCACGGTTCATCAGCTGCATGCTCGCTATGGTCATGGCGGCAGCGGCCGTCATAACGCGGTTTTTCACCCTTCGCCATCTGATCTTCACGCAGCGCATCAAGGCGTTCTTTGGAGCAATAGCATTTATACGCTGTACCCGCGACCAGCATCTCATCAATCACGGCGTTGTAGCGGTCAAAACGTCTGGTCTGGAAATACGGGCCTTCGTCCCACTCCAGATTCAGCCAGTTCATACCATCCATAATGGCTTCAATTGCTTCCGGCGTGGAGCGCTCAAGATCGGTGTCTTCAATACGCAGTACGAACTCACCTTTGTTGTGGCGTGCAAAAAGCCAGGAATAGAGAGCGGTACGTGCACCACCGACGTGCAGATAGCCTGTCGGGCTCGGCGCGAAGCGAGTTTTGATTTTCATGAAATGGCCTTACGTTATAAAGATGCCGGCAATCGGCAAATCCTGGGAAAAAAACAATGGGCAATATTCTATCACTGTGGGGGGATTCCTCAATGTTGATCCCTTTATCGTGAGGGAGTTTGCGATTTTTGTTTAGAAATCATGCGTCATCGCCCGTTTCGCGATCGTTTTGTTTAATTTTACGACGAACGAATAAAAACTTTAGAAAATGCGTTGACTCATTTTCAACTCTCCCTATAATGCGACTCCACACAGCGGGGGTGATTAGCTCAGTTGGTAGAGCATCTCCTTTACACGGAGGGGGTCGGCGGTTCGAGCCCGTCATCACCCACCATCTACTTAAGTAGACTCGCAGTGTAGATAAGTATTGAGATTGGGCGATTAGCTCAGTTGGTAGAGCATCTCCTTTACACGGAGGGGGTCGGCGGTTCGAGCCCGTCATCGCCCACCATTCTCACCTTATCGCAGCAGTTCCGAAATGGGCGATTAGCTCAGTTGGTAGAGCATCTCCTTTACACGGAGGGGGTCGGCGGTTCGAGCCCGTCATCGCCCACCA
>NZ_BSCM01000013.1:0-63158 GCF_027924865.1 Enterobacter sp. 200527-13 | reverse complement strand
TTCGCGGTCATCCCGGCGGCGGTGTCATACCGTCCGGCGCAGAGCACGGCGTGGCCGCGCACCTACGGCCCGCAGACTGCAAAAGTTGTGGGGCCAAATGGGGAGAGTATCTGGACGGACAAATATGGCCGCGTGAAGGTGAAATTCCACTGGGACCGTCTGGCGAAGGGGGATGACACCAGCTCCTGCTGGGTGCGCGTGTCGAGCGCCTGGGCGGGTCAGGGGTACGGCGGGGTGCAAATTCCGCGGGTCGGCGATGAGGTGGTGGTGGACTTTATCAACGGTGACCCGGACCGTCCGATTATCACCGGCCGGGTGTACAACGAAGCAAGCATGCCGCCGTGGGCGCTGCCGGCGGCGGCCACGCAGATGGGTTTTATGAGCCGCACGAAGGATGGCTCCGTGGATAATGCCAACGCCCTGCGCTTTGAGGACAAGGCGGGTGCAGAGCAGGTGTGGATCCAGGCTGAGCGCAACATGGACACCAGCATTAAGAACGATGAAACGCACAGCGTCGGTGGCGAGCGCAGCCATTATGTGAAGAAAAATGAACTGCATCGGGTGGAAGCGAATCAGATCCAGGCGGTGAAAGGCGGAACAGAGATCCTGACGGGCAAAGGCAAGCTGGATGCGGCGGTGGAGCAATATGTCATTGCTTCCGGTACGAAGCTACGGCTGGTCTCTGGTGAAAGCGCAATTGAGCTGAACGCTAACGGCAAGATTAACCTCATCGGCAAAGAGTTTAATTTCTTCGTTGAAGGGGATGGTCATATCACCACCGGCGGTAAGCTGCACCTGAATACGTCTGGCACACAACCGGGCACCACGGCGCCGGGTTCCGGGCATAAAGGGGATATTGATGCGGCGGTGCAGGAGAAATTTACGACTAAAGGTGAGTAAGGTCGTAGCAGTGCTTATTGCATTATTAACGACGGGAATGGCTGAGGGAAATTCAGAGAAAAAGGATCTCTGGGCGTTCATTTCACAAATGAGCGCCTCACTCAAAACGTTATCCGTTACGAGTCTAAATGACATGCCGTTGCATTTTACCTACATGAAAAATAATGCATATATGAACCTCTACCATGCTGATGATTTCAAGCTTTTGGAGGGTACGAGCATTACTACCATTGATTTACGAGTAAGCAAAGAAAATGATGGCATGGCTCCATTACTGAATTTTTCACCATCAGGCCAGTGCATCACACTTCAAACCGTTAAAAAGCATTACCCACAACTGACGTTAACTGATTATCCCCGAGGCCGCTCGGAGAATGAAGTGACCAGTTATACAGCACCAAAAGATATGAATGGGCAAAAAGTGAGTTTCAGTTTCACCGTAAAAAAACCTGACTGTCTGAGCTCTGTTGTTATTAGCGCTGACTAAGAAAACAGCTTCCATGACTCGCGGTTTCCCACATCGGTGAGAAGCGTAATTTAGATTGAGAAAATGACGATTAACGTGAAAAAACAGACTCCGACATATCTTTGTTTTGTTCTGATGCTTACCTGTCTGTGCAGCAGTGCGGTATTGGCTCAAGTTATACCGCCCGTTCTGACAAATCACGATTTTTCTGTGCAGATAAAAAGCCAGCCTGTCGAATTGGGTGACAGATGGACTCCTGACGTTGCGCGCAGAATTGACGTGCCAGTGGAAGGCAGTTTTACCGGTGAGGTTCCTTTTGACGGAGCTAACTATAAATTCTTCCAGCATCATAAGTCTGGGTTAGACATTTTCAGTTCCAATCTCTGGTGGGATAAAGCGGAACGAAGCGTTGATGATTATATCGTGTCGCAGATCACGCTGACTGCTACAGATGTCGCAACGCCGCGTGGTGTCCATGTTGGTTCAACGAGAACGGACTTGAACACAGCATACGGTGACGGTCAGGTCGCAAAGGATGCTGGAGAACAATGGATTACCTATGAGTTGGGTAAAAAGGTCCTCTCTTTTGAGATCAAAGACAGTAAAATTGTTAAGATAACAATGAATTACGACAATGGAAATCCAGAGTAATTTATGAAAAGGAAATATCTGGCAGCCGTATTGCTCACCGCTTTCTTGGCAGATGCAACTGAAACTGCAACTGCGCTAGAGTTATCACAATACAATAAGCTCAATACGGTCAGTCGCATCGTTAACGATAGCGAAGTGACAGACCTCCTCAGAAAGGCCCTGGGAAGCGATTACCAGACGTTTATCAACAATTTTGATGTATTTGGTGAACCGCATTCCACGGCTGACGGAGGATTGTTGATTGAAGGCTGGCTAAAAGATCTTTATCTGGAAAACGCCTCTGCTTTGGTTATCGAACCAGATGGCAAAATCTACGCTGCCTGGGTCATACCCGAGTCTGACGTTATTCATTATCAGTCTTCTGAACATCGTCAGGATATTAACGGCGATATTAAAAAATGGGCTGCAAGATTTGGCACACTGCATTTTGAAACGATAAGCCAATCTGGTCCCGCATTTGGCGGAGTATGGTCAGGCGAGTACGCGAACGACTCGACGTTAACTCTGCGGTTAGCTGAATCAGGTGGCCGTATCTCCGGATCTTATTGCTATATTTCTCAAAGAGGAAACCGCATTGATTGCCCGGAAGATGATGAGCGTAATCTTAGCGGTACGATCGCGGGCAATCGTGCCAATGTTGAGTTCAACTCTTCGTTTGGCGGTATAGGCGGACGGGCTGTTCTGGAAATTAAGGGGAGTGAAATGGAATGGCGTTTAGTTACTCCTCCTCAAAAAGGAAATTATTATGCTCCGCAGCGTTATACGTTACATAAAGCTGCTTCGGCTCAGACAGTTGAAACCCGAAAACTCGATACTGAAAAGTTCGCTATTTCTCTGGTCAATAAATGCGGGCGTTTTACTAGTGAATGTGACCAGATGTATTATCTCGGCGTGCGCAAAAGTGATAATAGTACGATCTCCCTTAAGGGGAAAACGTTGCACGATCCTGCAGGTAAAATAATTGGTTCTACCTATAAGAATGGCGAGATCGCTTACACCGTGACTTACTCACCCGTGAAATTGGTCGTGAGCAAAGGCAGCCATGTGCTAGTTGAACAGTCAGGTCAGTGGCTTAAATAATGCATTCGTCAGCCCAAAGGCCAGCATGGATTGGCCCCTTTTATTTCTCACACTATTAATCATCCCGAGTTCACTTATGAAATACACCCTCCAGGAAGGTTCGTTTTCCCTTTTTCCTGCTGCCTGGCAGGACAACAGTATGAATATTATTCGCGATGACGAAAGCGGATTGTCCGTCGTGGTCAGTCGCGGCGTTATTCCGGATGGCAGCGACTATGAGAAAGAGTTTCACCGCCAGTGGGAACTACTACGTCCGCAGATGGGCGAGATTGCCCAAAGCGCATTCCAGAGCGTAAAGGTCGGGCCTGACGGAAAAATTAACGCGCTGGAAGTCGAGACGACTTTTGACAGTAACGGACAGCGCATTTGGCAAAAACAGCTGGCCGTACAAACGCCGGGCAAGCCGGTGTTGATGATTTTTACCCTCTCGGCGCTCAGAGCATTTACCGCAGAGGATGAGGTGCGCTGGAGCGCGCTTAAGCAGAGTCTGACGCTAAACGACAACCGGAATGTGTAAGGCATGAGCGATAACAACGCGGCCCGTCAGGGCGACGAGATTATTCACTCCAGCATTTTTGCGGACATCACCAGCATTGTGGCGGAAGGTGCCGCCTATGCCGTTATCGGCGCTGCCGTGGGCGCGGCGGCAACCGTTGCTGCTCCGCTGCTGGGGGCGGGTGCCGCCGCCGCGGGCGTGGCGGCGATTGGATCCAGCTGTCTGTTAAGTGGGATCATTGGCGGCGTACTGGCAAACGTGGCAGGTATAACTGACGATATCAGCAACGCCGCCGAAGGCTTAGGCAACGCGCTGTTCCCGCCGTCACCAGCGGGCAAAATTACCACCGGGTCTGATAACGTTCTGACGAACGCGATTCCCGCTGCACGAGCGGCCGGGACGCTGACGCCCGCCGACACACCGTCACCTGAACCACAGTCTCCGGGCAGCTTTGCCGATTATGCCGGCATGCTGCTTTCCGCCGCTGGACAGTTTGGCAGCGAGATGTGGCAGCCGAGCGTGGCTACTGCCGCCGCGGGAACCTCGCCGCTGGAAGAAGACAAGGTGGCGTGCGAAAAGCACTCCGGGCCGCAGTATCTGGCGGAAGGCTCTAAAAGCGTCTTTATCAACGGACAGCCCGCGGTACGTGCAAAAGATCGCACCACCTGCGAAGGCACCGTTTCCGACGATGTTTCCCCGAATGTGATCATCGGCGGGGACACGCTCACGGTCCGCGATATCAAAAGCGGTAAAACGCCGGGTCTGGCGCTGGGGATGATTGCGCTCTCCCTGCTGCGCGGGCGTCCGGGTAAAATCCTGAAAAATATGCCCTGTGCGCTGGCGGCAGCCGGCGGTGGCATGCTGGCCGATATGGCCGTTAATGCTGTGTTTGGCTCCTCGCACCCGGTACATGCTGCAACCGGCGTGAAGGTGCTGAATGATGACGATGAACTCGATTTCTCGTTGCCGGGGCGCTTCCCGCTGCGCTGGCAGCGCAGCTACAACAGCCTGACCACTCGTGAAGGGCTGTTTGGTCTGGGTTGGGCGACAACCTTTGACAGCTATCTGACGCTCGAAGAGAACAACGCGACCTGGTTCGACGAAACCGGCCGTGAGCTGAGCTTTGAGCTGCCGCCCGTCGATCGCGCGTTTTACAGCATCAGCGAAGGTATCATCATCCGCCGCAATGAGAGCGGCGACGTGGCGATTGCCGACGATGACGGCGCGGTATGGCGTCTGTATAAACCGACCCGGGTGAATCCCACCATCCTGCGTCTGGCCTCCCTCAGCGACGAATACGGTAACGCGCTGCTGACGGAGTGGGATGAACACGGCAGGCTGGTCAATCTTCACGATGAGCCACGGGCGATTGATGTCACCCTGCGCTATGAAGATGAGCGTTTCCCGCAGCGCGCCACCTCTGCCAGCCATTTTGACGGCAACCGTACCTGGCCGCTGATGCAGTGGGGTTACGATGCGCGCGGCCAGCTGGCGAGCGTGACGGATGCCTCTGGCGTAGTGACGCGTGAATACCGCTATAACGACCACGGCCTGATGGTCTGGCACCGCCTGCCGGGCGGGCTGGAGAGCGAATACCGCTGGCAAAAATTCGACCACTGGCGCGTGGTGGAAAACCGCACCAGCACCGGCGACGGCTGCCGCTTCACCTACGATTTAGCCGCCGGGCTGACGACCGTCGAGCACTACGATGGCCAGACGCGTAAGCACTACTGGAACGCGCAAAATCTGATTGTCCGCTACGTTGACGAGCGCGGTGAAAACTGGTGCTACGAGTGGGATGAAAACGAACTTCTGACCCGTCGCATCGATCCGCTCGGTAACGCCGTCACCTTCGTCTACGACGAAATGGGCAACCGGGTGCAGGAAATCGACGCCGACGGCAATACCCGCACCACCACCTGGCTGGAGCACCGCGCGCTGCCGTCAGCCATCATTGAAGCCGACGGCAGTGCGACCCGTTTCTGGTACGACGAACATCACGGGCTGAAGCGTGTGGTGGACCCGATGGGGCAGACAACACTGCTGCGCCGGGACGAGTTTGGTCAGGTCGTTGAAGAAGTTGATGCCGCGGGAAACAGTCGCTACCAGGAGTACAACGAGGCCGGGCAGGTCATTCGTGCCACAGACTGTTCAGGACGAATAACCCGCTATACCTATCATCCGCTGGGCTGGTTAACGACTGAGATCGGCGCTGACGGCGAAGAGACGCGCTATCGCTACGATGCCGCAGGGCGTCCGGTGCAACTCGATCGACCGGAAGGCTGGACAGAGTCACTTGCATGGAACGAACGCGGCCTGCCGGTGACGCATGCGGGCGCTGATGGCAAAGAAAGTGAGTTTATATACGACGAGGCAGGACGATTAACCGCTACGCGTAATACTCAGGGTGAAGAGGTCCGTCGCCGCTGGGACAGCCGCGGGCGACTGATTGCCCTGGAAAATGAAAATGGCGAAGCCTATCAGTTCCGCTGGGGGCCCGACTCGCTGCTGCTGGAAGAGGTGGGGCTCGATGGCGTAACCTCGCAGTATCGCTATGACGCATGCGGGCGAACGATAGCGCGCACGTTTGCCGCCGGTCATCCGGAAGCCATCACCCATGCCTTCGCCTGGAGCGCGAGTGGCCAGCTGGTTGCCCGCACCACGCCGGAAGGGCAGACCCGTTATCACTACACACCGTCAGGTTTGTTGAGTCGTATTGGACTTCATCCGGCACTTTCCGTTGACGCCTGGAGTGCAGAGGCAGAACAGGAACTTGCCTTTGAGTATGACGCCCTGGGGCGTGTCACGCGTGAAGTGGGCGAGCACGGTGAGCTGGCATGGGAGTATGATGCTCTCGGCAACCGCACCTCCGTCACGCTGCCCGATGGCCGCGAGCTGAAACAGTTCTACTACGGCAGCGGGCATCTGCTCAGCATTGCCCTCGATAAGCTGTCGGTCTCTGATTTTACCCGTGACGAACTCCACCGTGAGACCAGCCGCACCCAGGGGCTGCTGACCACCCGCAGCGAGTACGACCGTCTTGGTCGACTGCATCGCCGGGATGTATTCACTGGCAATGCCCAGCGTCCGTCGCCGCGCCGCTGGTCTCGCCGCTGGGATTACGACTACCGCAATAACCTGGTGCGGGAAGAGCGGGACGATAACCCGTTCAGCTGGTACCGCTGGCAGTACGACAGCGCCGGACGTCTGCTCGTTCAGGACGGCACGCTGCCTGGCCAGGAGCAGTGGCGCTGGGACGCTGCCGGTAACCCGCTGGAAGGTTCTGCTGAGAAGGTCACGCACAACCGCCTGACGCAGCTTAACGGCATTCGCTGGCGCTATGACATCCACGGCCGCACCGTGGAGAAAGATAACGGCCAGACCCGCTGGCACTACCGCTACGACGGTGAACATCGCCTGACGGAGGTCATCAGCCAGTCGCGGGACCGCAATAAGCCGCATACGCAGGCCAGCTTCCGCTACGATCCGCTCGGTCGCCGCATCAGCAAAACGCGCCGCCAGATGTTGGGAGGACAGCCAACCGGCAAGCCGGTTACCACCCGGTTTGTCTGGGAAGGGTTCCGCCTGCTGCAGGAAGTGCACGGGGACGTGCCGCTGACCTACGTTTACAGCGATCAGGACAGTTACGATCCGCTGGCGCGTGTCGATGGCGTTGATTCCCCGGAGATTTTCTGGTTCCACTGCCAGCCCAACGGTACGCCGGAGCGGATGACGGATATCGAAGGGCAGGTGCGCTGGGAAGGGGTGAACAGCGCCTGGGGCAAGCTGCTGCGGGAAAGCGAGACGCAGGTATCAGGATATTCTCAGAACCTGCGCATGCAGGGGCAATACCTGGACCGTGAGACGGGGCTGCACTACAATCTGTTCCGGTATTACGACCCGGACTGCGGGCGGTTTACGCAGCAGGACCCGATAGGGCTGGCGGGGGGGATAAACCTTTACCAGTATGCGCCGAATGCGCTGGGGTGGGTGGATCCGTGGGGGTTGAAACCAAGATGTGCACCGACGAAAGCAAATGACCATAATCAGGCTGCTTTCGGCAGGCAGTGGCAAGGTCATGGGGAGTACAAAGGACGCGACTTATGGTCTAACACAATGTTAAAAGAAGGTGATGTCATCTACGGTGGTGCTCCTGGACAATCTGGTTTTTATTTTGATAAGGCAACTCTCGATGCCGCTGGCGGTAGTAGACAAAAACTATGGGAGAGTTTGCAGGTACAGCCACATAGAATATTTGGATTCCGTAGCAAAATTCAGGCGTACCGTGTAAAACGAGATGCAGTTGCTGGAACGGGACAAGCATTATCACAAGATCCTGTTGTTTTTGGTCAGGGAGGAGGAACACAATTTTTCCTTTCAAATTATAAAATTGTGCTTGAGCCTATTGGCAAGCCTTTTGATATCGGAATATGACTATGAATCTTGCTATAGATACAGGCGCTTTTTTCTTCAATAAAATGCTGATGCTGACACCACTTACAACCAAAAAAGAAATAATGAATAATGATAATTTAAATTGGGAGCCTTGGCCAGATAAGGGATGTGATACAGTCTCTTATAGAGCTATTTTTAACATAAAAGGAAACACGCATGGTGATATTTATTTGATAGTTAACTTTATTCAACCTAATGATGAAAATGCTATTATAGGTAGTTGGAGTTTCGCGCCTTATAAATTAATCGATGGGGAGCAAAAAAAACCAGAGGGGAAAGTTACAAAAAGATTAAGGGACTGGTTCAAAGAAAAAACTAATGTTGACCTCCCAATTCATGGTGCATGGGGCCATATTAATGCGGCATATGACCATTGGAATTGCTCAGGTGCAATTTATTGTAATTATCGTTCTGGTTTCAGAGATGAAAAATCCTGGAGGGATTATTGCAAATGGAATAATATAAAATTATGAATTGAATGCGTATTGGTGTAAAAAACCTCGCAATTATTTAATGATGGGGTGTCGAAAATAAAGCTTGCGACTGTTGAAATCATACCTTTTGAGGCCAGTGTGAAGACAGAACTCTTGGAAAATGTGTTTTAACCCCGTAAGAAAATCAAACGTTAAGCAAGAGTTCATCACATCGCCATCTTTAACGATGTAATCTTTTCCTTACGCAGCATCTTGCCTGCTTCTTCGCGCCTTGTTCACCCTGCTCTCAATAAGCTGTCGGTCTCAGATTTTAGCCGCGACGAACTTCACCGTGAGACCAGCCGCACCCAGGGGCTGCTGACCACCCGCAGCGAATATGACCGCCTTGATCTACTGCATTGCCGGAACGTCTTTACCGGCAATGCCAACGTCCGGCACCGCGATGCGGGTCCCGCCGCTGGGATTACGACTACCGCAGTAACCTGGTGCGGGAAGAGCGTGACGACAACCCGTTCAGCTGGTACCGCTGGCAGTATGACAGCGCCGGGCGTTTGCTTGTTCGGGACGACACGCTGCCTGGCCAGGAGCAGATGCGCTGGGAAAGGGCGAATAGTGCCTGGGAAAAACTACTGCAGGGAAGCGGGACGCAGCTATCAGGATATTCTCAGAACTTGCCTATGCAGGGGCAATACCTGGACCGTGAGAT
Organism: Enterobacter sp. 200527-13; assembly: GCF_027924865.1. Classification (NCBI taxonomy): domain Bacteria; kingdom Pseudomonadati; phylum Pseudomonadota; class Gammaproteobacteria; order Enterobacterales; family Enterobacteriaceae; genus Enterobacter; species Enterobacter sp. 200527-13. The sequence goes on along the minus strand of NZ_BSCM01000013.1, from coordinate 53,970 downwards.
AGGACTGACAACAATCTGTTTCGGTATTACGACCCGGACTGTGGGCGGTTTACGCATCAGGAGCCGATAGGGCTGGCGGGGGATAAACCTTTACCAGTATGCGCCGAATGCGCTGGGATGGGTGGATCCGTGGGGGGTTATTTAATAGTGGTATATTAGTTAAAGATATGTCTGGCAAAGTTGGAGATCGACTCTCTGCTTACCATGTTATACCCGCTGAGGTGTGGAAAGAGAACCAATCATTCTTCAATAATATTGGCATCGGTAAAGACATGGACTCTGCATTTAATGGTATTTATTTGCCAGGCAGCGCAACAGCAATGAAACAAGATGCAGGAAAGGAATGGATGTTTTCCATAGCAGTAATCATCATAACTATAGTGGTATTGTCCGCCAGCGAATTGCTCGTGTTGAGCAACGATATAATTCTGGGATATTAGATGCTAAAGGGACGAGGATAGCTATAAGGCGGACCCAGATTGATATGAAGAATAAAATTTGGATGGGGCATGTTCCCACAACAAAATGCAGGGGAATGAATTAATGTCCTATTATGTGATCATGAATGATTTTGAATCATCACTCATGCCAAGAAATTTACAGGGCATGGTTGATGAAAGATTACAGATCGATGAAAACTGGGAAATAGAAGGCTCAGCATTTTCCTTCCCTTATCGAATAACAGACGATGCATGTCCAGATCGTATTTATTTGTTGTGCAATAAAAATGTTGGGGCTTTGAAATTTGACTATTATAAAAAAGACTTCGGGTACTTGATGGATAAGTCTTTATTTTCAATTTTAGGAAATTATAAGCACAATGTTTTTTTTGACCGAGATATAACACCAATTTCGATTGGGAATGGACAAGTTCTTCGAGATGATTTTAAATATGTATATTTTCCAGGCGTGGATGTTATAGATGAAGAAAAATCTATTCTTGAAGATGATAAATTCGGAGATATCAAACCTTTTAAAATTGAATTAAAGAATGATGCGATTGAATATGATATTTTTTCGTTTAGCGGCACATTATTAGGAGGGTTTGTCATTATTAAACAAGAGGTTAAGGAAGTAATTGAAAGTAAAGGCTTCCGGGGTTTGAAACTTGTTCAACTGGAAAATGCTTTAGACGTTTTCTGTGAAGATTATTTCTACGAAATAGACTCAAATCGTAAGAGAAAGGGCAATAAACTACCTTAATATTGAATGGTGTCGTGCTATTACTGATTCTTTATTTTTCTTTTTTAATGGCGCGAAAAAGTTCTTTGTATGATGAGTCCATTTTTCAACTATAGATCATAGTAGTTTTACGAGTAATCAATAATGTTAACTCTTAAAGAGGAGTGATGTATATAAAAAATACTATTCAAGACTTTGTTATCAAATTCAAAACGAATGATTTAAATATGGGAGAGATAGACTTTACAGCAGAAGAAAATGAAAGTTCTCTCCCTGTGAATTTAAATGGCGAAATTCGATTTTTTTATAGCCATTTGATTTTAAATGACCATCCAACATTTTATGGTACTTTCTTTATACAAATTGTTGAGTCTCAAGATCTCAATGAAATATTATCAGGTTGGCGAGTTCAAAATGATACGACCTGGCACGATGAGTATATAATCTTTGCTGAAAGAAATGGAGACGTTCTTTTTTGTGACACCCGAAATATCACATCTCCTGTTTATGGTAGTATTCAAAAACGAAACTTTATCATTTCCGGTTCTTTAGCTGACTTTTTGGATGTTTTTTGTTCTGCCATTGAGATAGAGCAAAGTAAATATGATGGTGATGGTACAGATGATGATTTTAATTTCAGAGAGGATTTTCTGGAAGATATCGATTTTATGCTTAAAAGCAAACTAAAGGATGTTGAGGCAAAAGGGTTTAAGCAATTCTTTTTTGGTTAAGTTTTTATTTTTTAATATTAACAATCACATTTTTTAGAGAACTTCTTTCTTCAAAAAGTATTTATGGCTCATGTCAGCTTTTATATTGGTTAGGAGGTTTCTTTGCGATTCACCATCAATAAACACATGAAAATCGGTTACGATAAATTTGATGAAAAAAGAGTTACATCTTTTATAGAAAAAGGAAATGAGTTTCATGATGATAAAAAATATACTGAGGCGTTAGAGCAATACCACAAAGCCTGGCAAGCTCTTCCTGAGCCGAAGCTCGAATGGGAAATTGCCAACTGGATCTCTGCATGCATGTACAGCGCATATTTTGATTTGGCGGATTATGCTGAGGCAAAGACATGGGGTGAGACGACATTACGGACATGTGGATCGGATATAGACACTGCACCCTTAATCGATCTCGGCATGGTCTGTTATGAGCTGAATCAATTTGAGGAAGCGTATAAATATTTTAACGATGCTTATAACTATGGCAAAGAGCGTGCGTTTCAGGATAGACCTATAAAATACATTGAATTTTATTTGCGCAAAGGAACATGAGTACATCGTTATTTACCTTTTTAAGATGGCTTGAATAAATATGTTCCATATAATTGCTTACGGAGTATGATTACTACTTTATAATCTCATGAATAACTTCAAAAAATGTGAAAAAAAGATTGGACGTGCAGATATCTATAAAACGGAAAGTAAATTATCTATTACCCTTCCGGATGATTTCGTTTCACATTATCTGCAATTTAATGGTGGCATTCCTGAGAAAAGTTGGTGGGATGGTGATGAAGGTTTTGAGCCAGTAGAGGTAGCAGGATTTAAACCGTTTGTTTATAATACTCAGACAAATGATGATCCTAGGTCTTTAATTGACGGTTGCTATATTAGCATGTTGGATAGGGAAGTGATTCCTAGGAACCTACTTCCTTTCGCAAATGATTGGGGAGGGAATTTCTTTTGTCTGAATTTAGATAATTATTCAATTGTATATTTTGCTACAGATTCTTTTGATGAAGATTTGACTATGCAAGAGAATCATATAAAACTTCAAAGATATCTGACAAATTCATTTTCCAACTTTGTTGATGGATTGGTAACAGAAGAGAGTCTTCCTTAAAGAATAATTAATAAGTTTGCGACTTATTTAATTCTGCTGCTGTGAAGTCTATTTTTATGAAATTCTGTAGCAAGCCATAAAGTTCTAGTTAAAAACTAAAAATGCAACGTATTTTTCCCTTTAATTAACAATTACCATCTTTGGTCATGAGTTTGTTATTTCTCAGAAATAGTAACTACCTTTTAGGACCAATTAGTATTCAAACGAAAAATAGGTTGAGAATGAAATAACCTCAAACCCTAAGCTTGAAATTAACAATCCTCCATATGGAATTCAATGGGATCATGAATGGGGAAGAATTGTTGTACAGTCTAATGAAAAAAGCTTCGACTGTAGAATTTATATCGAATGGAATGTTTGACTAAATGAAGTTATCAATTAATAAAATCCCCCCATTTGCTTATCACCTAACCTGTCTATTAATGGAGTTAAAGGTTTAGACAAAATGAAAATAACAAATCGACTGAAAAAGAAGTTATTAGCCCTAGATGGCATTGACAATGATTTCATAGAGTATGGAAAGGAACTAGCATGCCCTGAATGCGAAGGTGTAATAATATATTCCATAGTAAATTCATATGGTTTTGACTCGCTCACCGAAGAGGTAAAATGCTTTCTTGTTAAGAAAATGAGAGGTGTGAAGTATCTTAGTGAAGATAATAAATATAGCTATGATGAAAGCCAATTGTATGTTTCGAAAAACACATGTCAAAACTGTTTAAAAGACTTTTCAACTGTTTTTACGTATAAAGAAGTTCAGTCAGCCCGGTACCGTGTATATCTTGTGGGGTTTTTTGAAGGTGACTTAAAACAGATCAAACATTGAAATTTTAGGTTTACCTATGATTGAAAATCTTAATTGTATTAAAGAAAATGATCTGCTTGAATGGACGCATGGTGAAAGTAACACACTGATTACTTTGCCATTTTTAGACTGTGCAATGATAGATTCAACACGCCAATTAGTCTTTGCGTTAAGCGAACCAAAGCCATTACCAACCGTTTTGACAATATTCAATGCTAGGGGCGAAAAGCTGTTGTCGTCTGCACCTCCTGAAGACGCTATTTTCTACTACTTAACATTCAATCTTTCAAAGGAAGTGGTCGTCGTCTGTAGTTATGCAGTACAACAGAATGGCTGGTATGATTGGTTTTATTCCTACGATATGAAGCGTAACGCGTTTTCTCGATCGGGCCCTGCGTATTAAGCTCGAAAGTGCCAAAAAATGATAACAATAACCGGTGGGGTCATTCTCGCTTAATGTGAGAGTCTTGCCTCGCTTGAAGAGTGCTTATGCGAGGATCCTTTTCAGGCGCTAAAGCTTGCGACTGTTGAAATCATACCTTTTGAACCCAGTATGAAGACAGAACTCCTGGAAAATGTGTTTTGACCCCGTAAGGAAATCAAACGTTAAACAAGAGTTCATCACATCGCCATCTTTAACAATGTAATCTTTCCCTTCCGCACGCATCTTGCCTGCTTCTTCGCGCCTTGTTCATCCTGCTCTCAATAAGCTGTCGGTCTAAGATTTTAGCCGCGACGAACTTCACCGTGAGATCAGCCGCACCCAAGGGTTGCTGACCACCTGTCCGTCTTGTCCGACTGCATCGCCGCTGGGATTACGACTACCGTAATAACCTGGTACGGGAAGAGCGGGACGATAACCCGTTCAGCTGGTACCGCTGGCAATACGACAGCGCCGGGCCGTTTGCTTGTTCAGGACGGCACGTTGCCTGGTCAGGAGCAGTGGCGCTGGGATGCTGCCGGTAACACGCTGGAAGGTTCTACTAAGAAAGTCACGCACAACCGTCTGACGCAGCTGAACGGTATTCGCTGGCGTTATGACGTCCACGGCCGCACCGTGGAGAAGGATAACGGCCAGACCCGCTGGCACTACCGCTACGACGGTGAGCACCGTCTGACGGAAGTCATCAGCCAGCCGCGGGACCGCAACAAACCTCAGACGCAGGTCAGCTTCCGCTACGATCCACTCGGGCGACGCATCAGCAAAACGCGACGCCAGATGCTGGGCGGACAGCCGACCGGCAAGCCGGAGCGGATGACGGATAGCGAAGGGCAGGTGCGCTGGGAAGCGGTGAACAGCGCCTGGGGCGAGCTGTTGCGGGAAAGCGAGACGCAGTTATCAGGATATTCCCAGAACCTGCGGATGCAGGGGCAATACCTTTACCAGTATGCGCTGGGGTGGGTGGATCCGTGGGGGTTGTCGCCTTGTAAACCTGATAAACATCTACCGGATGCGGAACCAGGGCAATATAATTACCGGGGTATACATAAAGACCATCCCGAATGGGAAAATGCACTTAATGGTAAGGTGATTCCTGGGGATGTTCATTCATCAATAACTCCGGAGCAACATAACTTTGGCGGGGTATCAAGTATCAGCCCATATACTTCGTGGACAGATAGTCCCGATGTAGCAAGAAGCTTTGCAGGACCTGATGGTGTTATATTAAGAGTCAAAGTTGGTGCTCCTAAGTCAGGCGATTCTTGGTCGTGGGAGTATTCTTTTGATGAATGGATGGAACGAGAAATCTTACTTAAAGGAATCCGAAGTGGCGATGTTGAGGTGTTTTTACCATGAAAAATGATAGCCTTGTTGAGTATGCGCGAGAAAAAATACCGGATGAATTTCGTTCTTATCTAAATGAAAAAAATAATATGCAATGTGCATCATTCATAAGTCATACTCAAGATGAGTTGCGAACAATGAAAGCGCATAAAGAAAATACGAAATTCACCGAATTGAAAGTAAAGGGGCTTGATGAGTTAATTATTGTTCTTGAAAACTTTGATAAAGAAAATGTTTCTGTAATTAACATCCGTACTAAGTCATATTCTTTTAAGGTTTATTCAGATGAAAAAAATAATTTTCTGCTGGGGGTTGTAATCCTTAAGTTAAAAAAGAAATCTGATGAAGATATTCGATTTGGGCGAGAGGTTCTTGGTATTGTGACTCCTCCTCCCGATATAGAAGATGATTAGGCTTTCTGGCTTTAAGTTATGTACAGACCAACCAGAATGTGCATGTGTAGCGTTCCGGTATGAATTGTATGCATGGTTGTAGGTGCTACACGACGGAAAGAATATTATCAATGTAGGACGTGGGGATACACCAACGCGTTTGAATAGCCATGTGAATACACCGGGTAAATCTCTTTTGGAACAGTTGACCATATTTGATAATAATTCGACCAAAGCTGAAGCTAAATACTTGGAACAAAGAATTATGGATCTTAATGGTGGAGCTAAGTCAACGAATTCTTTAACAAATCGCCTCAATAAAATCAGATCGTATAGTCCTAATAACCCAAAGGCTAGCACATATGATATTGTGGATGATAGCAGTGATTGGGGTGGAAAAGTATTGAATGATGCGTTATCAATACTGAAAGATAATGGCTTATGAAAGTAAAATACAAACAGGGTGACATCTTTGTCATTCCATTGAGCAATGGGAAATATGCAATTTGTCATATTGTTTTTGCTCCAAGCAAAAAATTTAAGCAAGCAATAGGGTTCTGCATATTATCGATACAGCAGACTGAAGAGCTTATTGATGGCGGTTCATTAACACCGCTAAGTTTTGAAAAGTTTGGTAAAGAGACGAAAGTTATCTTTACCGGCAACCAAAATATCAGCAAAGGCGTTTGGAAAATTATTGGTCACACTGATCTTACAGAAGAAAAAAACAATTGAAAATATTTAATTATGCTGGTGTTTTATATATGGGAGAGGACGAAATCAGGCGGTTATCTGTTGCCGAATACCCTAATTACACAACAATGGGGGTTTCAGGGTTTGAGCTTGTCGATAATATCCTGACCAATATTTGAGCATCAGGGGAAGGGTGCTTCCCCTGTCAGATTTCGTATTGCAGCCACTCATTAACATCTTAAAAATATCACAGGTATTTTATTTTTGATGGCCTGATCTCACATTATCGGTAGAACGATAATAAAAATCGAGGTAATGTAATGAATGATAAAAAAATACAAATAGTTGATCTGCTGATTTCACATGGTCAAATAGTGTTACGATCCCGAGACTATGACGAAAAGCTGAGTCAGTGGGGAAAGGGTAATGTTTCTCAAGGTGCTGTTCTTCACAAGGATTATGTTATATTCGATCCATTACCAGAGGACGCGTTTGGAGCAAACGTCAATATCAAAATAGAGAATGCTTTCAAATTGAATAAAAATGCTCAGCGCTGTATTGTTGTACCATTTTTCATTACGGATAAACATAAGCTGCAAATCGCTTCTGCAACTGAGAAATTCGATTTAAATATAGATGTGAACGATAAAGTTTATTCACTCTTTTATGAGATTTGTGAAGGCAATGAAATTTACTATAATTTCACTCTTGTACCGGAAAAAGAAGCTGTTGCTGCTAAGTTTTTGCTAGATGACCCTTGGGGAGGAATAAAAGACCATCCTCTCAAAGAAGGTATTTTTTAAATTTAATACTACCTGGGAAATTTATCTCGGAATAAAAATCCGCGCCTAAGCGTGGATTTTTTCATTCAAAACCAATCAAACGTTAAACAGGAAGTTCATCACATCGCCATCTCTAACGATGTAATCTTTCCCTTCCGCACGCATCTTGCCCGCTTCTTTCGCGCCTTGCTCACCTTTGTAGGTGATAAAGTCTTCAAACGCGATAGTCTGCGCACGAATGAAGCCTTTCTCGAAATCGGTGTGGATCTTACCGGCTGCCTGAGGCGCAGTCGCACCGACAGGGATGGTCCACGCACGCACTTCTTTTACACCAGTGGTGAAGTAGCTTTGCAGGTTCAGCAGCTCATAGCCCGCGCGGATCACGCGGTTCAGGCCCGGCTCTTCCAGACCCTGCTCGGCCATGGACTTTTCACGGTCGACGTCGTCCATTTCAGCGGTATCGGATTCAACCGCGGCGCAAACCGCTACCACTACAGAACCTTCACTGCTCGAAGGTTCTGCTGAGAAAGTCACGCACAACTGTCTGACGCAGCTGAACGGCATTCGCTGGCGCTATGATATCCACGGCCGCACCGTGGAGAAGGATAACGGCCAGACCCGCTGGCACTACTGCTACGACGGGGAGCATCGCTTGACGGAAGTGATTAGACAGCCGCGGGACCGCAACAAACCGCAGACGCAGGTCAGCTTCCGCTACGATCCGCTTGGGCGACGCATCAGCAAAACGCGACGCCAGATGCTGGGCGGACAGCCAACCGGCAAGCCGGTCACCACCCGGTTTGTCTGGGAAGGGTTCCGTCTGCTGCAGGAAGTGCACGGGGACGTGCCGCTGACCTGTGTCTACCGATCAGGACAGCTAGGACCCGCTGGCGCGCATTGACGGCGTGGAAGCACCGGAGATCTTCTGGTTCCACTGCCAGCCCAACGGCACGGATGACGGATATCGAAGGGCAGGTGCGCTGGGAAGGGGTGAACAGCGCCTGGGGCAAGCTGCTACGGGAAAGCGAGACGCAGGTATCAGGATATTCTCAGAACCTGCGCATGCAGGGGCAATACCTGGACCGTGAGACAGGGCTGCACTACAATCTTTTCCGGTATTACGACCCGGACTGCGGTAGGTTTACGCAGCAGGACCCGATAGGGCTGGCGGGGGGGATAAACCTTTACCAGTATGCGCCGAATGCGCTGGGATGGGTGGATCTGTGGGGGGGGAGTCGTGAGTGTAGCGGTAAAACAAAACCTGATTTCTATGTTGGGCCTGCTGGTCCAGGCGCTACAATGCCTTCAACTGCTTATCGTTATGTCCGATATTTGAATGACGATGGCAGTTTAGATAAATGGGTTCCTGGTCTTCTCGAAACTAAAAAAGCGCCTGTAACGTATTTTGGATTCGAAAAATTTTATACGGGTAAAGCGACTCGTGATGCGTTTCAGATAAAAGGTCCTGATAAAGTTGATCCGACTTTACCAGCGGATGTTTCTTGGAGTGATGTAAGAATTATAGGAATATTTGATACATTGCAACTTTATGAAAATGGTACTCCTCAAGTGAGGCATCCAAGAATGTTTGGGGATGAAGTTGGTGCACCATTAGAACAATTTACAAATGCTTATCCGCGGTATGGGAAAGGGGGCGTAGAACAAATGCACGCAGAAAAACGGGGAATTACTTTCGACAAAATTGATATTTTTCCGGAGGAATAATGAATTACGATTCATACAATGAGGTGCTCGACTATCTCAAGGAGTTTTTTAAGTCAAGAGTAGAGTCAGCACGTTATTTAGAAAAGCTAATAACTTTGATTGAAGCTTCTCGCTCTGAAAAAACTGTGACAATAAGAGCTATTTATGAAACGTACATGCAGTATGTAAAGGAAAATAGAGAAAATATAAAAGTCATCGTTGGAGAAAAAGAAATGTGGATTAATTTATTGAACCATTGGCAATAAGGTTTTATTGTCACAAAGATTCCATTGGAAATGGTTCTTACATACCAGCGTGAATAAATTGATGTAAGTGAATTTTGGTGCCATGGTGAAAATTCCAGCATGCGCCTTGCGTATATCTGTAGCTATCCAGCAAAACAAAATGGTGGCATGATTGGTTTTATTCCTGGGATATGAAGCGTAACGCGTTGTCTCAATCGGGCCTGCATATTAAGATCAAAAGCGCTAAAAAAATGATAACTATAACCGGTGGCAAAACAGGAACTGTATCAGCAGTTCCAACAAGCGGTTTAAAAAAATAGAGTTAAGAGGCAAAGGATGAGCACGGTTTACATTGTCATTTTGACCTATATAAAACCACTCGATGAAATCGACGCAGCGATACCTGCTCATGTTGAGTGGCTAAAAAAGGGGTATGCAGAGGGGATTTTTCTGGCGTCCGGTAGACGGATCCCAAGAAACGGCGGTGTCATTCTCGCTAAGTGCGAGAGTCTTGCCTCTCTTGAAGAGCGCTTACGCGAGGATCCTTTTCAGAAGTTAAAGCTTGCGACTGTTGAAATCATTCCCTTTGAACCCAGCATGAAAACAGAACTCCTGGAAAATGTGTTTTAACCCCGGAATGAAAAAAATCCACGCCAAAGCGTGGATTTTTTTCATTCAAAATAAATCAAACGTTAAACAGAAAGTTCATCACATCGCCATCTTTAACGATGTAATCTTTCCCTTCCGCACGCATCTTGCCTGCCTCTTTCGCACCTTGCTCACCTTTGTAGGTGATGAAATCTTCAAACGCGATAGTCTGCGCACGAATGAAGCCTTTCTCGAAGTCGGTGTGGATCTTACCGGCCGCCTGAGGCGCAGTCGCACCCACAGGAATGGTCCACGCACGCACTTCTTTCACGCCAGCGGTGAAGTAGGTCTGCAGGTTCAGCAGCTCATAGCCTGCGCGGATCACGCGGTTCAGGCCCGGCTCTTCCAGACCCAGCTCGGCCATGAATTCGTCACGGTCAGCGTCGTCCAGCTCTGCAATGTCGGATTCAACGGCAGCGCAAACCGCTACAACCACTGAACCTTCAGCCGCCGCGATTTCACGCACTTTGTCCAGGTACGGGTTGTTCTCGAAACCGTCTTCGTTAACGTTGGCAATGTACATAGTTGGCTTCAGAGTCAGGAAGCTCAGATATTTGATTGCCGCCTTGTCTTCTTCTGTCAGGTTTTTCAGCGCGCGCAGCATGCCCGCGTTTTCCAGCTGTGGCAGACATTTTTCCAGCGCAGCCAGTTCTGCTTTCGCGTCTTTGTCGCCACCTTTGGCTTTCTTCTGCACGCGGTGAATAGCGCGTTCACAGGTGTCGAGGTCAGACAGTGCCAGCTCGGTGTTGATCACCTCGATGTCGTCAGCCGGGTCCACTTTGTTGTTAACGTGGATGATGTTGTCGTTCTCGAAGCAACGCACAACGTGACCAATTGCTTCCGTTTCACGGATGTTGGTCAGGAACTGGTTACCGAGGCCTTCGCCTTTGGATGCACCTTTCACCAGGCCCGCGATGTCCACGAACTCCATGGTGGTCGGCAGAATGCGCTGCGGCTTCACGATTTCCGCGAGCTGGTCCAGACGCGGATCGGGCATTGGCACTACGCCGGTGTTCGGTTCGATGGTACAGAACGGGAAGTTCGCCGCTTCAATACCTGCTTTGGTGAGCGCGTTGAACAGGGTGGATTTGCCCACGTTTGGCAGACCGACGATACCGCATTTGAATCCCATTTCTAAATCACCTTAATATCTTGATAATCAATCCGTTAACGATAACCGATTGATGAAAAGTAAATAACTACGCCTATTATACACGTAACCCGCACCACGCGCGGTAAAAATGCCGTATCGGGCGGATTATTGCACTTTGAAAGCGTGTAAGCGGTTTGTCGCTTTGGTTAGGCCATCCTGCAGCCAGATTTCGGTGCAGCGCACCGCTTCGTCGACCGCTTCGTCAATCAGTTTCTGCTCAGAAACCGGTGGCTTACCCAGTACGAAACCGACAACTTTGTTTTTATCGCCCGGATGGCCGATTCCCACGCGCAAACGGTGGAAATTGGGGTTATTGCCCAGCTTGCTGATAATGTCTTTCAGACCATTGTGACCGCCATGACCACCGCCCAGTTTGAATTTTGCCACACCGGGGGGCAGGTCCAACTCATCATGGGCCACCAGAATTTCATCCGGGTTAATGCGATAAAACGTCGCCATGGCTGCAACAGCTTTGCCGCTCAGGTTCATAAAGGTGGTGGGCACCAGCAGACGAACATCTGCGCCAGCAAGATTGATACGTGAGGTATACCCGTAGAATTTTGGTTCTTCACGCAGGGGAGCACGTAACCGTTCGGCCAGCAGATCAACGTACCAGGCACCGGCATTGTGGCGGGTCGCCGCGTACTCTGCGCCTGGGTTCGCGAGGCCGACAATCAGTTTAATCGTCACGATTCAATTCCTAATGGGTTCCAGATCTGGCGCGTAGTTTACTGTCTGACGCGCCGCTTGACAAAATTCTGCTGCCCGAACCGCGAGATATGAATAATTACTTATCTGAACAATTAGAATTTCAAGCTGTTCAATGTCTTATTTGTAAACTTTTGTCTGGGAGTTATCTGTAAATGTGATCATTCACGCAACTCATAAAAGAGCCGTTGTCTATACTTTACACACAAGGATTAGGGGCTTTTCCCCTTACAACCCAAAGTTCCGGAGGTGACATATGAAACGCAAAAACGCTTCGATACTCGGTAATGTGCTGATGGGGTTGGGACTGTTTGTGATGGTCGCTGGCGTGGGTTATTCAATTTTAAACCAATTGCCGCAGCTTGACCTTCCGCAATACTTCGCGCATGGCGCGGTATTGAGTATCTTCCTTGGTGCAGTGCTATGGCTTGCCGGTGCACGCGTGAGTGGACATGAAGAAGTCTGCGACAAATACTGGTGGGTGCGCCATTACGATAAGCGCTGCCGCAGGGACCAGCACAAACACAGCTAACGTGCTACGACGAAAGAACACCGAAACGGCTCCTCATGGAGTCGTTTTTTTTTGCATGAAAGGTTGACCCTCACGTAACGTAAGGCTTCAGAGTGGTGCCACTGGCAAAGTAAAAGGAGCAGTTATGTTGATTCAGGTGGGTGAACTCGCGAAACGTGCCGGGATCACCGTGCGAACATTGCATCACTATGAGCAAACAGGGTTGTTACTGCCTTCTGCCAGAAGTGCGGCAGGTTACCGGTTGTATAATCTGGCGGATGTGCAACGTCTGCATATGATTCAGGTGCTGGCAAAAGCCGGGCTGGAACTTGCTGAAATCAGGGATTTTCTGAAACAGGAGTCGCTGTCGTTAACCGAATTACTCGATGCGCAAATCAGTTTGCTGGATAAGCAACTGCGCAGCATGCTGACGCTGCGCGAGAGACTGGTGGAATTGCGTACCGGGCTTACCAACGATGCGGCACCCAATCTGGAATCCTGGCTACAGACTCTGGAGTTAATGAATATGTACGAACGCTGGTTTAGCAAAGAGGAGTTACAGCAGTTGCCGTTTGCCGTACAGAAGGAGGCACTTGCGGATATCTGGTCAGGTTTGGTTGCTGAGGCAAATAGCCTGCTGAAGCATAATATCGACGTTTCGGATCCCCGTGCCAGGGATCTGGCGACGCGCTGGATGTCACGCCTGGAGCAGGATACGGCAGGTAAGCCGGAATTTCTCACCCGGCTGAACGAGATGCACAGCGTCGAGCCGCAGATGCGTGAGCAGACGGGTATTACGGCGGAAATGACTGACTACATTACGCGGGCGTTTGCCGAATCGAAGCTTGCCATCTGGGAAAAGTATCTCTCTGCAGAAGAGATGGCCTTTACCCGCGCACACTATTTTGATCGCATGATGGAGTGGCCGCCACTGGTAGCGAAATTGCATCAGGCGCAGCGGGAAAACCTTGACCCGTCTTCCGATGAGGCGCAAATGCTCGCTGAACACTGGCGGGTATTGTTCCAGTCATACGCGGGAACGAATCCTGAAACCCAGCAAAAGTTTCGCGTTGCCATGCAGCAGGAGGCGCATCTGATGAAAGGGACATGGATGACGCCTGCCGTGCTTGAATGGCTCCAGCAGGCGATAGCCGTGATGATGCAGAGACGTTTCTCTGCATCAGGGCATTCACAGATCCGCTAACGCGGCTTCACGGTTGGGATAAAAGGCCAGGCGGCCAGGGATCGGCTGCACGCCAGCGCGCGCCATGGTGCGCAGCGGCTGGAATTCGAGATTACTCACCCGCAGTTCACAGCCTTCCGGCAGACGCGAAACGAAGCGCTGGAAGGCATCCAGACCACCCGCATCCAGCACCGGCACGGCATCCCATTTCAGCACCACAATGCGTTTGCCCACGATACGGGTTTCCAGTTCGCTGAACAGACCTTCCGCGGCAGCAAAGAACAACGGGCCAATCACACGCAGCACCAGCACATCGTCAGGTACCTCTACGTTAACCGGGGAAAGGCGCGTCATCTGCGCTATACGGCGCATAAACAGCAGGGAGGCCAGCACGATCCCGACGCTGATGGCGATAACCATATCGAACAGCACGGTCAGCGACATACACATCAGCATCACGATGATGTCGTCTTTCGGTGCACGACGCAGCAGATTGACCACCTTATGTGCTTCGCTCATGTTCCACGCCACCATCAGCAGCAGGGCAGCCATGGCTGAAAGCGGCAGCCAGGAGAGGAGAGGAGCGAGGACCAGCAGGGCGAGGATCACCAGCACCGAGTGGATAACTGCCGATACCGGCGACGTCGCCCCCGCACGTACGTTTGCCGCAGAGCGGGCGATGGCCGCTGTTGCCGTAATACCGCCAAAGAACGGGGCGATGATGTTGCCCAGACCCTGCCCAACCAGTTCGCTGTTGGCTTTATGCTTGGTGCCGGTCATGCCGTCCAGCACGACGGCACAGAGCAGGGATTCAATGGCCCCCAGCATCGCCATTGAGAAGGCCGCGGGCAGAAGGGCGCGCAGGGAGTCCCAGCTTAAGGTGAAGCTGGAACCCGGCATATCCCATGGCAGTACCAGTTGCGGTAACAGTTGAGGAATACCGCTTCCCTGTGAACCGTCAGCCAGAACATAGTGGAACTGAGACCCAATGGTCGCGACATGACCACCAAAGAGATTAACGATGGCCATCACCGCACAGCCCAGCAGCAGGGCGGGCAGGTGGCCAGGCAGACGAATGCCTAAACGAGGCCAGATAATCAGCGTGCCCAGGGTAACAATCCCGATGGCGGCATCGCCCGGGTTGGCGGTGGGGAGTGCCATAAACAGCGCCCCGACTTTTTGCAGGTAATGTTCAGGGACGTGGGCTATCTGCAGGCCGAGGAAGTCCTTGATCTGCATTGTCCCGATGGTAATGCCAATCCCGGAGGTGAACCCCAGCGTCACGGAAAGGGGAATGTATTCAATCAGCCGGCCAAAACGGGCCAGACCAAACAGGATCAAAAAGACGCCGGACATCAGGGTGGCGACCAGCAGGCCTGCCAGGCCAAACTGCTGAGAAACGGGATAGAGGATCACCACAAATGCGGCTGTCGGGCCGGAAACGCTGAAGCGAGACCCGCCCGTTAGCGCAATCACAATCCCGGCGACGGCCGCCGTGTAAAGCCCATACTGCGGTGCTACGCCGCTGCCAATTGCCAGTGCCATGGCGAGCGGAATGGCGATAATCCCGACGGTGATACCGGCAATAAGGTCACGCATAAAACGTGAAGCGGTGTATTTCTCTTTCCAGCAAGCGTCGATGAGGGCGCGAAAGGGAAGAACATGTGAGGAGGTTACGTGTTTCACAATTATCTCTCATCCGTGTGCGCATCATCTGTCATGTGAATGGCAGGTGAAGGAGGCATTGATCATACAAATAAATATCAGAGACAAAAAAACCCGCCGCAGCGGGTTTTTCGGCCGTGTTCGATTAGTGTTCGAACATTGCTGAGATAGATTCTTCGTTGCTGATACGACGAATCGCTTCGGCCAGCATCCCGGACAGGGTCAAGGTGCGCACGTTTGGCAGCGCTTTGATCTCGTCACTCAGTGGGATGGTATCGCACACCACTACTTCGTCGATAACGGAGTTGCGGAGGTTGTTTACTGCATTGCCGGAGAAGATCGGGTGAGTCGCGTAGGCGAATACGCGCTTGGCACCACGCTCTTTCAGCGCTTCTGCTGCTTTACACAGCGTACCGCCGGTATCGATCATGTCGTCAACCAGCACGCAGTCACGGCCAGCAACGTCACCGATGATGTGCATCACCTGAGAAACGTTAGCGCGTGGACGACGTTTGTCGATGATTGCCATGTCGGTATCGTTCAGCAGCTTAGCGATAGCACGAGCACGTACCACGCCGCCGATGTCCGGAGAAACCACGATTGGGTTATCCAGATTCAGCTGCAGCATGTCTTCCAGCAGGATTGGGCTACCGAATACGTTATCAACCGGAACGTCGAAGAAGCCCTGGATCTGTTCTGCATGCAGGTCAACGGTCAGAACACGGTCAACGCCAACGCTGGAGAGGAAATCAGCGACAACTTTGGCAGTGATTGGCACACGCGCGGAACGGACACGACGGTCCTGACGAGCATAGCCGAAGTAAGGAATAACAGCAGTGATACGGCCTGCTGAAGCGCGACGCAGGGCGTCGACCATAACAACCAGTTCCATCAGGTTGTCATTTGTTGGAGCACAGGTGGACTGGATGATGAAAATATCACCACCGCGTACATTTTCATTGATTTGTACGCTGACTTCGCCGTCGCTAAAGCGACCTACAGCGGCGTCGCCGAGGGAAGTGTACAGGCGGTTGGCAATACGTTGTGCTAGTTCCGGGGTGGCGTTACCAGCAAAAAGCTTCATATCAGGCACGAGAAGAACCTCAGGCATGCGTCCAGTGGTGGATAGCGTTCGCCGCAAACTGTGCGGGCCAGGCGAAATGCTATCCAGGCGGTGTATTAAAGAGCGCGATGCAACGTCTGGAACAGGGTGACGTTGTCACCGAAACTCAGTCTGCGCCAGAATGGCTTGCTGTAGGGGGGAGGTGTTCATCCCACGTGCTACAAAACCATGCAGCCAAACCGGCGCTTGCTCAAGCACCTGACGAGCGGCGGATTCGGTGTCAAATTCAGCAAAGACACAGGCCCCTGTGCCAGTCAGGCGCGACGGCGCGTATTCTAACAGCCAGGAAAGCACCGCATCAACCTCGCGAAAACGTTTTCTTGCGATAACCTCGCAATCGTTGCTGAATTCACAATTTAATAACGTTTCTATTGACCGCACCGGGGTATTCCGTGGCAGGTCAGGATCGTTGAAGATGACCGGGGTCGGAATGCTGACGCCCGGGTGGGCCACCAGGTACCATTTTTCCGGCGGCTCGACCGGGGAAAGTATTTCGCCCACCCCTTCAGCAAACGCCGCATGACCGCGCACAAAGACCGGGACGTCCGCCCCCAGCGTTAAGCCTAACGCTGCCAGCTCATCCTGAGATAATCCGCAGCCCCAGAGGTGATTCAGGGCAACCAACACGGTGGCGGCATTTGATGAGCCACCGCCCAGTCCACCGCCCATCGGCAGACGCTTCTCAATACGGATATCCGCGCCGCTTCCTGCCGGCAGACGACCGGTGTCCGACGCCACTTTCATCAGCAGACGTGCAGCGCGCACGATCAGGTTATCTTCATGCGCCACGCCATCAACCGGCGTCAGCAGGCAAACCTCGCCGTCCTGACGCGGGTCAATCGCGATCGTGTCGCCATAATCAAGGAACTGAAACAGCGTCTGCAGGGTATGGTACCCGTCAGCACGCTGTCCGGTGATGTATAAAAACAGGTTCAGTTTTGCCGGAGAAGGCCAGTGGGTCATCATTTAACGATCCAGTTGTCCATTTTCAGCTTGATGCGCTGGCTACCCTGGGTTAGTTCCATGTTGGATGGCAGGGAAGGCCTGGTGTTGCTGTCATAGGCGCTGTACACCACTTTCCAGGTTTTGCCGTTCTGGGTGTAGCTCACCTGGCTCAGACGGTAATGGTCGTCAAGCTGGTAGTCGGTCGCGTCACCCGGCAGGCCCAGGATCCACTGGCGCAGGCTGTTCAGCGGAATAGGCATTCCGGTCAGCTTGCCGATCATCTCTTCGGCGTCGGTGGCGGTATAGTGCTTGCCTTTGTTATCGGTGATCTGCGCTTCACCCGGTTTGGCAATAAGCTCCAGTTCGGTGCTGCCCAGCGGGTTTAACAGCAGCAGGCGATAGTTGTCCTGCCCGGTTTGCTGCCAGAAGAAACGCGCATACACTTTTTGTTCATCAGAGAGATAAGCGAAGGCACCACGGGTCTGGTACTGGCTCAAATTGCGGACGTCCTGCTGGTGCTGACGCCACTGCGGTGAATCAGGGCTTTTGCCCGGGCCTTTAGGTTGGGTGACGGTACATGCGGTCAGAACCAGTGCCGCCAGGGGCAGCAGGCGAATCAGTCGGGTCATAATGAGGACAAATCCTTGAGATACGTTGCAGTTATAACTGTTAATGCTAGCGTCGAAGGGTGCCACCGTCTACGTTCAAATTATCTCAAAGCATTGTATAAGCTATTACTCCGAAAGGGGGCAGTCTCTTTTATTGATCTCGCGCATCCTGTATGATGCGTTCTGCTAACCTTATTAACGCTGGTACTACTCCCGCTCAACATGACCCTATTAGCACTCGGTATTAACCACAAAACAGCCCCGGTTTCGCTGCGAGAACGCGTAACGTTTTCGCCGGATACGCTTGACCTGGCGCTGGACAGCCTGCTTGCACAGCCGATGGTGCAGGGTGGCGTGGTGCTCTCGACGTGCAACCGTACTGAACTCTACCTAAGCGTTGAAGAGCAGGACAACCTGCATGAAGTGCTGATCCGCTGGTTATGTGATTACCACAACCTCAACGAAGAAGAGCTGCGTAATAGCCTCTACTGGCATCAGGATAACGATGCAGTCAGCCATCTGATGCGTGTGGCCAGCGGCCTGGACTCGCTGGTGCTCGGCGAGCCGCAAATTCTCGGTCAGGTGAAAAAGGCGTTTGCCGATTCGCAAAAAGGGCATCTGAAAGCCAGTGAACTGGAGCGTATGTTCCAGAAGTCATTCTCTGTGGCGAAGCGTGTGCGAACCGAAACCGACATTGGTGCCAGTGCGGTTTCTGTTGCTTTCGCGGCCTGTACCCTGGCCCGTCAAATCTTTGAATCCCTGTCGACCGTCACTGTGATGCTGGTTGGGGCGGGCGAAACCATCGAACTTGTGGCGCGCCATCTGCGCGAACACAAAGTTAAAAAGATGATTATCGCTAACCGTACCCGCGAACGTGCACAGGTACTGGCGGACGAGGTGGGTGCCGAGGTGGTTGCGCTGAGCGACATCGATGAGCGCCTGAAAGAGGCAGATATTATCATCAGCTCTACCGCCAGCCCGCTGCCGATTATCGGTAAAGGGATGGTCGAGCGAGCGCTGAAATCCCGCCGTAATCAACCGATGCTGCTGGTGGATATTGCCGTCCCGCGCGATGTCGAACCGGAAGTGGGTAAACTGGCGAACGCCTACCTTTACAGCGTGGACGACCTGCAAAGCATCATTTCGCATAACCTTGCCCAGCGTAAAGCGGCGGCGGTTCAGGCGGAAACCATTGTAGAGCAGGAAACGAGTGAGTTTATGGCCTGGCTGCGCGCGCAAAGCGTCAGCGAGACTATCCGCGAGTACCGCGGTCAGGCGGAGCAGGTGCGTGATGACCTGACCGCCAAAGCGCTGGCAGCCCTTCAGCAGGGCGGCGACGCAGAAGCCATTATGCAGGATCTGGCCTGGAAACTGACCAACCGCCTGATCCATGCACCAACCAAATCTCTTCAGCAGGCCGCCCGTGACGGGGATGATGAACGCCTGACTATTCTGCGCAACAGCCTCGGGCTGGAATAGCGCCCTATACCCATTTTCTATTACAAGGTGCATTTACGCCTATGAAGCCTTCTATCGTCGCTAAACTGGAAGCTCTGCACGAGCGCCATGAAGAAGTACAGGCGCTGCTCGGCGATGCCGGGACCATTGCTGACCAGGAACGTTTTCGCGCGCTCTCGCGTGAATACGCGCAGTTGAGTGATGTATCAAAATGCTTTACCGACTGGCGACAGGTCCAGGAAGATATCGAAACCGCGCAGATGATGCTCGACGACCCTGAAATGCGCGAGATGGCGCAGGAAGAGTTGCTGGATGCAAAAGCGCGTGCTGAAGAGATGGAGCAACAGTTGCAGGTGCTTCTGCTGCCAAAAGATCCGGACGATGAGCGTAACGCCTTTGTCGAAGTCCGCGCCGGGACCGGCGGTGACGAAGCGGCACTGTTTGCCGGCGATCTGTTCCGTATGTACAGCCGCTACGCCGAAGCGCGTCGCTGGCGCGTTGAGATCATGAGCGCCAACGACGGTGAACATGGCGGCTACAAAGAGGTTATCGCTAAAATCAGCGGTGACGGCGTGTACGGTCGTCTGAAGTTTGAATCCGGCGGTCATCGCGTGCAGCGCGTACCTGCCACCGAATCTCAGGGGCGAATTCACACTTCTGCCTGTACGGTTGCGGTGATGCCAGAGTTGCCTGAAGCAGAATTGCCGGACATCAACCCGGCGGACCTGCGTATCGATACCTTCCGCTCCTCCGGGGCAGGTGGTCAGCACGTTAACACCACCGATTCCGCTATCCGTATTACCCACCTGCCAACCGGCATCGTGGTGGAGTGCCAGGACGAACGTTCACAGCACAAGAACAAAGCTAAAGCCTTATCCGTGCTGGGCGCGCGTATCCACGCGGCTGAAATGGCAAAACGTCAGCAGGCGGAAGCCTCCACGCGTCGTAACCTGCTGGGCAGCGGCGATCGCAGCGACCGTAACCGTACCTATAACTTCCCGCAGGGCCGTGTTACCGACCACCGCATCAACCTGACCCTGTACCGTCTGGACGAAGTGATGGAAGGAAAGCTGGATATGCTGATTGAGCCTATCGTGCAGGAATACCAGGCTGACCAGCTGGCAGCACTGTCCGAGCAGGAATAATGGAGTTTCAGCACTGGTTACGGCAGGCCGCCAGTGAGCTTTCCGCGAGCGAAAGCCCTAAACGTGACGCCGAAATTTTGCTTGAGTTTGTGACGGGGAAAGCCCGCACTTACCTGCTGGCTTTCGGCGAGACTCAGCTGAGCGCTGAGCAGGAAGTGCAGCTCGCTACGCTGCTTGCCCGCCGCAAAACCGGTGAGCCGGTGGCGCATCTGGTCGGGGAGCGTGAGTTCTGGTCACTGCCGTTGTACGTCTCCCCAGCGACCCTGATCCCACGTCCGGACACCGAGTGTCTGGTGGAGCAGGCGCTGTCGCGTTTACCCGCACAAGCCTGCCGAATTCTCGATCTTGGAACCGGCACTGGCGCAATTGCCCTGGCGCTGGCCAGCGAGCGACCTGACTGCGAGGTGACGGCGGTTGACGTGATGCCCGATGCGGTAGCGCTGGCGCAGCGTAACGTGGCGCGTCTGGGCTTCCCGAACGTCACCGTTCTGCAAAGCAGCTGGTTTAGCGCGCTGGATAACCGCACGTTCGGGATGATTGTCAGCAACCCTCCCTATATCGACGAGCATGACCCGCACCTAACGCAGGGGGACGTGCGTTTTGAACCGCTGACGGCGCTGGTCGCTGCCAACGAAGGGCTGGCGGATATTGTGCATATTGTGACAACGTCACGACAGCATTTGCTCCCCGGCGGCTGGCTGCTGGTCGAGCACGGCTGGACGCAAGGGGACGCGGTGCGTGACGTGTTCATCGCTGCAGGTTATCGTGCCGTGGAGACCTGTCGCGACTATGGCGGCAACGACCGTCTGACGCTGGGACAATGTGCATGAGTCTCTTTACCGTGCTGATCACGGCCCACCTGATAGCCGTTGCCCTGACCATCAGCTTTTTCATCGTCCGTTACGGGTGGCGTTACAGCAATAATCCGCTGATTGACGCCCGCTGGGTGCGTATTGCGCCGCACTGTATTGACACGGTGCTGTTTCTCTCAGGGGCCGGATTAATGTGGAAGACCGGCTATCTGCCATTTACTGATAAAGGCGCATGGCTGACTGAAAAGCTGTTTGGCGTTATCATCTACATCGTTTTGGGTTTTATCGCGCTTGGGCGTCGTCGTCCGCGCAGCCAGCAGACCGGTTTTATCGCCTTTTTGCTGGGGCTGGTGGTGCTGTACATCATCATTAAACTCGCCACCACAAGAATACCGTTACTGGGGTAAGTCATGAGGTCCTTAGCCGATTTCGAATTTAATAAAGTGCCGCTTTGCGATGGCATGATCCTGATTTCGGAGATGATCCGCGACGATTTTACGTCGCAGTACGTCTACGAAGAGCTGGAGAATCTGGTCAGCCTGGCGCGTGAAGAGATCAATCAGGCGCGCCCGCAGGACTGGCAATTAGAGAAGCTGCTTGAGCTTTTCTACGGCGAATGGGGTTTCTGCGACACGCGTGGCGTGTATCGTCTGTCTGACGCACTATGGCTGGATCAGGTCTTAAAAAATCGTCAGGGCAGCGCGGTTGCGCTGGGTTCCATTTTGCTGTGGGTCGCGCATCGTCTGGATATTCCACTGGTGCCGGTCATTTTCCCGACGCAGATGATCCTGCGAGCGGAGTGGCTGGACGGTGAGATGTGGCTCATTAATCCGTTTAACGGCGATACGCTGGATGAGCATACGCTGGACGTCTGGTTAAAAGGCAATATCAGCCCGGTTGCCGAGCTCTTTAATGAAGATCTCGACGAGGCGGATAACGCCGAGGTGATCCGTAAACTGCTGGATACGCTGAAATCTGCGCTGATGGAAGAGCGTCAGATGGAGCTGGCATTACGTGCCAGCGAAGTGCTTCTGCAGTTTAATCCGGAAGATCCGTACGAAATCCGCGATCGCGGGCTGATTTATGCCCAGCTTGATTGCGAGCATGTGGCGCTGAACGATCTGAATTATTTCGTTGAGCAATGCCCGGAAGACCCGATCAGCGAAATGATTCGTGCGCAGATCAACGCGATCTCGCACAAACAAATTACACTGCATTAATCTTAATTCCGATTCACACCTGAATAAGGCGATCCTATGAAACAAAAAGTGGTTAGCATTGGTGATATCAACGTGGCAAACGACCTGCCGTTCGTACTGTTTGGCGGTATGAACGTGCTGGAATCCCGTGATCTCGCGATGCGTATCTGCGAGCACTACGTGACCGTGACCCAAAAACTGGGTATCCCGTACGTGTTTAAGGCCTCTTTTGACAAAGCCAACCGTTCCTCCATTCACTCTTACCGTGGCCCGGGCCTGGAAGAGGGGATGAAAATTTTCCAGGAACTGAAACAGACCTTTGGCGTGAAAGTGATCACCGACGTGCACGAAGCTTCTCAGGCGCAGCCTGTTGCGGACGTTGTCGACGTTATCCAGCTGCCGGCGTTCCTGGCGCGTCAGACAGACCTGGTGGAAGCGATGGCGAAAACCGGCGCGGTCATCAACGTGAAGAAACCTCAGTTCGTGAGCCCTGGCCAGATGGGTAACATCGTCGATAAATTTATCGAAGGCGGCAACGACAAAGTGATCCTGTGTGACCGTGGCGCAAACTTCGGTTACGACAACCTGGTCGTTGATATGCTCGGCTTCAGCGTGATGAAGAACGTGTCCAACCAGTCTCCGGTCATCTTCGATGTGACCCATGCGCTGCAGTGTCGCGATCCGTTTGGTGCTGCCTCTGGCGGCCGCCGTGCGCAGGTCACCGAGCTGGCGCGCGCCGGTATGGCGACTGGCCTGGCCGGTCTGTTCATTGAAGCACACCCGGACCCGGACAACGCGAAGTGCGACGGCCCATCCGCATTGCCGCTGGCTAAACTGGAGCCGTTCCTGAAACAGATCAAAGCGATTGACGATCTGGTGAAGAGTTTCGACGAGCTGGATACCAGCCACTAATAAAAAAACCCGCTTCGGCGGGTTTTTTTTGTTATTCCTCTTCCGATGGAAGAGGTGTCGGGTGTGGCCTCAGAGCCTCACCGAACAACGCTTAGGCAAATATCGTCATCAGATAGGCCACAAACAGCGCCATGTGCGCCGCGCCGTTCAGCACGTTGGTGCGCCCGGTCGAGAAGGATATCTGACACAGCAGCAGTGAAGCCACCATCACAATCATCTCTGGCGCACCCAGCGCAAACTGCAGCTCGTTACCGGTCATAAAGGCAATCAGCGTCACTACCGGCACGGTGAGTGAGATTGTCGCCAGGACCGAGCCAAAGAACAGATTCATTGCGCGTTGCACCTGATTGTTCAGCACCGCCCTCAACGCCCCCAGACCCTCAGGCGACAGGATAAGCAGCGCCACCAGGAAACCGGTAAACGCGACCGGAGCATTCAGCTCGGTTAACAGCGTCTCCAGCGGGTTGGCGTTCATTTTGGTCACGGCGATAACCGCAATCAGATGTACGATCAACCAAACCGTATGCCACGCGCTGCTGTGAGCCGACGGCTTACCGTGATGCGGGTCGTCGCCGTCATCTTCATGTTCATAGACGAACAGGCTCTGGTGCGTTTTGGTCTGAATCAGCAGGAACACGCCGTACATGGCTGCGGAAATTAACGCAACCAGCAGAGCCTGACCGGTTGAGAAGTTGGCCCCCGGCAATGCCATCGGGAAGACCAGCACAATAATTGCCAGCGGGAAAAGGGCAATCAGATACTGTTTTATGCCGAACAGATTCATGTACTGGGTCGCAAATTTGCGGCCGCCCAGTAACAGTGAAAAGCCCACCAGACCACCTGTCACAATCATAATGATGGAGTAGAGGGTGTCACGCATCAGGGTCGGTGCGGCGTCACCGGTCGCCATCAGCGCGGAAATCAGGCTGACTTCGAGGATAACCACCGAAAGGCTGAGAATTAGCGAGCCGTAAGGCTCACCCAGGCGGTGGGCTAATACGTCCGCATGGCGAACAACGCTAAAGGCGCTGGTTAAGATACCCACCAGAGCAAGAATATTGATACCAACTACCACTGGCAGTGACTGACTGCTTCCCCAGAAGAGCAGCACAGCCAGTGCCAGGACCGGGAAAATGAGTGATGTCTCCTTGTGGCGGGTCTTCACCGCCTCGTGTGCTGCTGTCATGTGCTTCTCCATCAATGCAGGTGCTTGTAATTATAGATAGAATTTTCGGTCATTAAATTAACAGATCTCTGTTAAATACCCTTGATTTTTTACTCAATTTTACTGTTTGTAATGTTTTGGCTTTGTGGTGTCGATAATGTGGTGTGTTCTGTAATTAATCCTTTAATAACATAATATTAAAATTATCATTTACGCATAATTCTTAATTGACTGGCACCATGCCGTATCGTCGTCCACACTTATCTTTTTAACCAAAAGAGGGGTTAGCGATGCCATATAAAACGAAACGCGAATTACCAGACAGCGTGCAACACGTATTGCCCGCGCACGCGCAGGATATCTACAAAGAGGCTTTTAACAGCGCCTGGGAACAGTACAAAGATAAAGAAGATCGACGTGATGATGCCAGCCGTGAAGAGACCGCGCACAAAGTCGCCTGGGCCGCAGTAAAACATGAATATGAGAAAGGAGACGACGATAAATGGCATAAAAAGAAATAGCCGTGAAATCATTCGCTGCCTTCGTTTTGACTATTCAGGCGGTTGAACTTCCGTTGTATTGCAACTGGCCCGTGAATTGCTTATCGTTACTCAACTGCTGGCAAAATGACCAGCACACAATGCCGGGAAGGCGGATTACAGATGTCGCAAGGAAGCATGCAGTGGCGGAGGTGGAAAGTGTTAACGCGTGATTTCTTAATGAAGGCAGATTGTAAGACGGCATTTGGTGCTATTGAGGAATCGCTTCTCTGGTCAGCTGAACAACGTGCGGCGTCGCTCGCTGCCACGCTGGCGTGCCGCCCGGATGATGGCCCGGTATGGATTTTTGGCTACGGTTCGCTGATGTGGAACCCGGCTCTCGAATTTGTCGAATCGGCAACAGGCACACTTCCTGGCTGGCATCGCGCATTTTGTTTGCGCCTGACGGCCGGTCGAGGTAGCGCGTGTCAGCCGGGACGCATGCTTGCACTAAAAGAGGGCGGACGCACCACGGGGGTGGCCTACCGCCTGCCGGATGCAACGCTGGAAGACGAACTGACGCTGCTGTGGAAGCGCGAGATGATCACCGGCTGCTATATGCCGAGCTGGTGCAAGCTAGAACTTGATGACGGACGTACCGTTAACGCGCTGGTGTTTATTATGGATCCGCGCCATCCGCTGTATGAAGCGGATACCCGCACGCAGGTTATTGCCCCGTTGATCGCTGCCGCCAGTGGACCGCTGGGCACCAACGCGCAGTATCTCTTTTCGCTCGACCAGGAGCTGACGCGCCTCGGCATGAAGGACGATTGTCTGAATGAGCTGGTGGTGAAAGTGAAAGCGCTGCTGGAAGGGAACCCGCTGAATAATACGCTGCGTCCCGGTTTTGCCTGAGAATGCGCCCGGCTGCGTGAGCAGACCGGGCGTTTGTCTCTTATGCAGCAACGTAGCTTACGGAATGCTCCAGTGACTGGCTATGGCTGTCAATCAGGACATCCCACGTGCCGGTGTACGGCACGGTAAGCCATGCCTTGTCATCCTGCACGGTCAGGATATCCGCCTGCGAGTGTTGTTGTGCTTTAGAACTCATCAAATGAATGCGGCAGCGCTCAGAGCACCGCACCACGACCGTATCCCCGCCAAACAATTTCAAACTTGTTTTTACCAGTGCCATTTTTTACCCCGTAGTCTTAAACAACGCTCTCCCTGCTGCCATATCCGAGCGTGATATTGTTCACAATTCACTCATGGCATAACACCAAAGGGGGAGGGTGAGGATGCTGACTTTGATCAAAAAATGGCGTAACGATTAAACAAAAATGACAAAATTCCTGAAAATTTACTCTGGCGCGCGTTTTGCCCGGTGAACGCGCGCCACCCTAACATTAAATGCGGAAATGCCCGGCAGTTTCAGCAAGGTCGCCCGCCTGGCTCTGCAGCGCGCCGGCTGCAGCGGCAGATTGCACCACCAGTTCGGCGTTCTGCTGAACCATTCTGTCCAGGTGGGTCACCGCATGGTTAATCTCCTGGATGCCTTTCATCTGCTCGCTGGTGGCGATGGAGATTTCACGCATGATGCCCGACACGCTACCGATGCTGGAGCGGATTTCGTTCATGCTTTCCCCGGCCAGATGAACGTAGCGGGAGCCGGTGGCCACGCTGTTGGTGGTGGAATCGATAAGCGTTTTAATCTCTTTCGCCGCCTGTGCGCTGCGGCTGGCCAGATTACGCACTTCGCCGGCCACCACGGCAAACCCACGGCCTTGCTCTCCGGCGCGTGCGGCTTCCACCGAGGCATTCAGCGCCAGGATATTGGTCTGGAAGGCAATCCCGTCAATCACGCTGGTGATGTCGCCAATCTTCGCGGAAGCCACTTCAATGGACTGCATGGTGCTGATGGCCTGCGATACCACCTCACCGCCGCGAGCCGCCGCCGCAGAGGCCTTACTCGCCTGGTCATTGGCTTCAGCCGCAGACTCGTTCGACTGGGTTACCGACGCGGTGATCTCTTCCACGGCGCTGGCCGTTTCGCGAAGGCTGGAGGCGGCCTGCTCGGTACGCCCTGAGAGGTCCTGGTTACCTGCCGCAATTTCCCGCGCGGCGTTTTTCACCGATGCGCTGGCATCCCGCAGTTGTACCATCACCACCGAGAGCTTGTCGCTGAAGGCGTTAAACGCCTGCGCTATTTGCGCCACTTCGTCATCGCCGCTCTCCGGCAGGCGTTGCGACAGATCGTTAGTGCCGTTCGCAATGTTATGCATCGCATCGCGAATGTCAGACAGGCGCTTCAACAGACGCGCAATCAGGAAGTGAACAATGGCGCCGCTGAGTAAGGCCAGGATCACCAGCGAGATGGCCGAGGCTTTCAGCAGCGAGCGCATTCCGGAGGTGGCATCGCCTGTGTCCAGGGCAACAACCAGCATCCAGTTCGTGCCCGGCACGGCGGTTGCCACGAAGGTTTTTTCGGCGCCATTGAAGGTCCCGTTTACCGGGTTTCCGCTTTTCAGCGCCGCAAAGTCGATGCCTTTGAGGGGTTCGGCGAACGGTTTAAGCGTCAGGGCAGGGTCGCTGGCGGCAATGACGGTGCCATCGCTATTCAGCAGCAGCCCGCTGCTTGCCGGGGTTGGGTGGATCCCGCGCACGTTAGCAACCACGCTGTCCATCGCCACATCGCCAGCCACCACGGCTTTCAGGGTACCGTTTTCTTTCACCGGCACGGCAAACGTCACCACCAGTTTTCCGCTACCGGCGTCGACATATGGCGCGGTCACGACCGGGCTATCCTGGCTTACGACCTGCTGATACCAGGGACGGATCGTGGGGTCATAATCCGCCGGTACGCCCGCTGGTTCAGAGAATTTCGCCGTTTTGCTGGCATAGCCAACGTATACGTTAGTGAACCCACCCGCCTGGGCAAGCTGTTTAAAGACCGGAACCGGATCGTCGCTGAGCGCAACGGTTTGTGCGGAGGCGATAACCGTCATTTTGCTCTTCACCCAGTCCGCAATCGCCATGTTATGGCTGGCGCTGGTGCTGGTCAGGATGTCGCGCTGTGACTGCTGGTTATCCTGGCGTGTGACCTGAAAATTGATGACAGTATTAAGAAGAAGGGCGACGACCAGACAACCTGTCGTCGCGGCAATGATGCGTGCACGAATGGATCTGAACATAAGTGAAATACCTGCTGTGTTGTTTCCATGCCTATCGGCAACCCTGCAGGTAAACTTGATGCTGAAACCGCGTCCATAAGAAAATAATATTTTTACGGGTTTATTATTAAAAAGTTAATACTTTATCGGCGCGCAGAGTCCACTCGGCCAGTTCAACGAGCGTGCCGATTTCCACACCTTCAATCAGCGGTAATCCGGTGATGCCGCGCCCGTCGGTGCAGGTCTTGCACAGTTTGACCGGAACGTTTTGCGCGGTCAGGATCTCCAGCATCTGCTGGATGTTGTAACCTTCTGCCGGTTTTTGTCCCTTCAGCCCGGCGGTGACCGCATCCGACATTAAAAAGAGCCGTAACTCCAGTTCACTCTCTTTATCACGTAGCGCGATCGCCAGACGCAGGCTGTTAAAAAGGGATTCGCTGCCGTAAGCCGCACCGTTGGCGACGATAACAATCTTTTGCATGTTGACTCCTGTTCTTTTAAAGGCACGAATATTGCTTAGCTATCCAGGGTTTCGCTGTCCGGGAGAGTAAGCATGACATTAATGGCTGGCATTTCGCCAGGTGCGACCGAATGGCTCCAGCGTGCAAGGTCGATGCGCCGGGAGCAACTGAGCAGGCTGGCACAGCTTGGCGTGCTGGTTAACGCCATCAGCCTGCTGGTGCATATGCTGCAGTGCGAGCGTGGAGCCTCTAACGTCTGGCTCTGCTCACAGGGTAAGCTGTACGCTGCCGAATGCAAAGCGAGCCGGGCGCTGGTGAATGAAAACCTCACTGCGCTTTATGACGCTCTGGATAATCACTCCCCGTTCCAGGGCAGCGGCGTATGCGAACGTATAGCCGCCGCGCTGCTCAGTCTGGATAACCTGTCAGCCCTTCGTGACGGCGTTATTCAGCAAACCATTACGGCCCCGCAGGCGATGGATCACTATTGTCGCATCCTGCGTCATCTGCTCAGTATCGTACCGCAGCTTAATGACAGCATTGACGATCCGCAAATCGCAGGCCGTTTTGTCGCGCTTTATAGCCTGATGCAGGGTAAAGAGCTGGCGGGACAAGAGCGGGCGCTGGGCGCCATTGGCTTCACGCAGGGCTATTTTGACGATGGTATCCGTCAGCGGCTGGTGGACCGGATTGACGGACAGCAGGCCTGCTTCGAGATTTTCATGACCCACAGCACGGCGGATGTGCAAACCACCTTTTCCCAGAATTGCCAGCCTGACCGTGAGACGGAGCAACTGAGGCGCGTGGCCTGTACCCGCCAGCCAGCCGCTGACAATGGCCATACCGCACTGGCCTGGTTTGCTCTGCAAACGGCACGCCTTGAGCATCTGCGTACCCTGGAGGAGATGGTTATCGCCGATCTGATGATCGCGGTGGACGAGCGTATCCATCGACAGGAGGACTACACGCTCCCGGCTGAGGAGCAGGACGATCCGCTGGCCTCTTACCCCGATAAGCCCTTGTTAACCCTG
Source organism: Enterobacter sp. 200527-13 (assembly GCF_027924865.1). Taxonomy (NCBI): domain Bacteria; kingdom Pseudomonadati; phylum Pseudomonadota; class Gammaproteobacteria; order Enterobacterales; family Enterobacteriaceae; genus Enterobacter; species Enterobacter sp. 200527-13. The sequence goes on along the minus strand of NZ_BSCM01000013.1, from coordinate 24,151 downwards.
GTTCGACAGCAGGCGCGCGAGATAGAACAGCTTTCCCGTCAGCTTGCGTCACTGCGCGATACGCTCGAAGAGCGCAAAACCATCGATAAAGCGAAAAGCGTACTGATGACCCATCAAAAGATGAGTGAGGAACAGGCATGGACGGCGCTGCGTAAAATGGCGATGGACAAAAACCAGCGCATGGTGGATATCGCCCGCGCGTTGCTCACCGTGAAGAGCTTGTGGCAGGTAACCCCTAAGGAGTAGGTGCACAATCAGTGGGCATTTAGTGCCTGATTGAGGTGCGCGGCCGTGGGGAATTCCCGGTAAACGCCCGGAAAACAGGGCAGTAAAACCTGGCATTCTCTTTGCATTATCTGATTAACCATTTTTGACGGTGCGCCAACGGCGGTGCATCTATCTTCGGGATAAAGGCGTCCAGCGGTGCTTCGGCACGGGTGGGCGCTTTTTTTTGTCTTTTTTTCAGGAGTGGTCATGGCGGATTTGTCGAGACGGCGGTTTTTACAGGCCAGCATGCTGGCGAGCGGCGCCATGTTGTTACCGGGCGTCATGCAGGCCGCGTGGGCGGCAGGCTCGGATAAACCGGAGCAGGAGACGGTGCGCATCGGGTTTATACCGTTAACCGACTGCGCGCCGGTGGTTATCGCGGCGCTGAAGGGGTTTGATAAAAAATATGGCATCACCATCGTGCCAACCAAAGAGGCAAGCTGGGCAGCCGTGCGCGATAAGCTGGTGGCCGGCGAACTGGACGCCGCCCACATTCTTTACGGCCTGCTGTACGGGCTGGAGCTGGGGCTTGCCGGTAAGCCACAGCAGATGGCAAACCTGATGACCCTGAACCAGAACGGTCAGGCCATCACGCTCTCCAGCGATCTGGCAGAGAAGGGCGTTCGCGATCTTGACGGGCTGAAAACGCTGATTGGGCAGCAGGCACCGGGTACTTACACCTTCGCACACACTTTCCCGACCGGTACGCATGCGATGTGGCTGTACTACTGGCTGGCCAGCGCGGGCATTAATCCGTTCGATGACGTCCGGACCGTGGTTGTGCCGCCGCCGCAAATGGTGATGAACATGCGGATTGGCAACATGGTCGGCTTTTGCGTTGGTGAGCCGTGGAATGCGCGCGCCATTAACGACCGCATCGGGTTTACCGCCGCAACGTCCCAGTCGATCTGGGCCGATCATCCGGAAAAAATTCTTGGCACACGTCGCGACTGGGTGGAGAAAAACCCGAACACCTCGCGGGCGCTGGTGAGTGCGGTACTGGAAGCCGCACGCTGGATCGATGCATCACCAGACAACAAACGTGAGACCGCCCAAATCCTCTCTCGCCGGGCGTGGCTGAACACCAAAGAGCAGTATCTCACCGGACGGATGCTGGGAGAGTACGACAACGGGCTTGGCCAGCGCTGGCAGGATGCGCATCCGATCCGTTTCTTCAACGAGGGTGCCGTCAGCTATCCGTACCTCTCCGACGGGATGTGGTTTTTAACCCAGTTCCGCCGCTGGGGCTTGCTCAAATCGGCGCCGGATTATGCCGCCATCGCGCAGCGCATTAACCAGACCTCGGTCTGGCAGGATGCCGCCACGGCGGTGGGAGGCATATCCACCCCGTCATCACCGTATCGCAGCAGCACCCTGATGGACGGTACCGTCTGGAACGGTACCGATCCGGACGGTTACGCCAACCGCTTCGCTATTCACCGTAAAGGGGCCTGATTATGCAACATCTGCACAGCACGAAATCGAAAGACGAGACGCCGGCGAGCGGGGAAGTGATTACCCTCCCTCCGGTGCAGGTTCGCCGCCGCGCGCCGACGTTCACGCGACGGATGAATGACCTTCTGCAGCGTGTGATCCCGGCGCTGCTGGGGCTCGGGTTACTGGTGTTGCTCTGGCAACTGGCCGCGATCAACAGCAAAGGGTTCCCGACGCCGCTCAGCACGCTGGATTCCGCATTAACGCTCTTCGCTGACCCGTTTTACCGCGACGGGCCAAACGATATGGGTATCGGCTGGAACGTGCTCGCTTCGCTGCAGCGCGTGGCGGTGGGCTTTGGTCTGGCGGCGCTCGCGGGGATCCCGCTCGGTTTCCTGATCGGTCGCTTCACCTTTTGCTCGCGCATGTTCAGCCCGTTGATCGCACTGTTACGCCCGGTCAGTCCTTTAGCCTGGCTGCCTATCGGCCTGCTGCTGTTCCAGAAAGCGGAACCCGCCTCCAGCTGGACCATTTTTATCTGTTCAATATGGCCAATGGTGATTAACACCGCTGAAGGGGTACGTCGTATTCCGCAGGATTACCTTAACGTTGCCCGCGTGCTGCAGCTCTCCGAGTGGACCATCATGCGGCGGATCCTCTTCCCGGCCGTGCTGCCCGCGGTGCTGACCGGGGTTCGCCTCTCTATTGGCATCGCCTGGCTGGTCATTGTCGCCGCCGAGATGCTCACCGGTGGGCTGGGGATCGGCTTCTGGATCTGGAATGAGTGGAACAACCTCAACGTCGAAAACATTCTCATCGCCATCGTCATCATTGGCGTGGTCGGGTTGCTGCTGGAGCAGGGGCTGATGCTGATCGCCCGTCGCTTTAGCTGGCAGGAAAAATAAGGAGCGAAGATGAAACCATTAATTCAGGTCCAGGCCGTGAGCCAGCGTTTTTCTACCGCCAGCGGCGAGTTTCTGGCGCTGCAGAACGTCTCTTTTGATATTCACGAAGGCGAAACCGTGAGCCTGATTGGCCACTCCGGGTGCGGCAAATCGACGTTGCTCAACCTGATTGCCGGGATCACCCTGCCGACCGAAGGTGGGCTGATTTGCGATAACCGCGAAATCGCCGGGCCAGGACCGGAGCGTGCGGTGGTGTTTCAGAACCATTCTCTGCTGCCGTGGCTCACCTGCTTCGACAACGTTGCGCTGGCGGTGGATCAGGTCTTTCGCCGCACCATGAACAAGGCGGAGCGCAAGGAGTGGATTGAACACAACCTCGATCGCGTCCAGATGGGGCATGCCCTGCATAAACGGCCTTCGGAAATCTCCGGCGGCATGAAACAGCGCGTTGGCATTGCCCGTGCGCTGGCGATGAAGCCGAAGGTCCTGCTGATGGATGAACCGTTTGGCGCGCTGGATGCGCTCACGCGCGCGCATCTGCAGGACTCGGTGATGCAAATCCAGCAGGCGCTGAACACCACCATCGTGCTTATCACCCACGATGTGGACGAGGCTGTGCTGCTTTCTGACCGGGTACTGATGATGACTAACGGCCCGGCGGCCACCGTCGGCGAGGTGCTGCACGTTGACCTGCCTCGCCCGCGCAATCGGGTTCAACTGGCGGACGATAGCCGCTATCACCATATGCGTCAGCAGATCCTCCATTTCCTCTATGAAAAACAGCCTAAAGCGGCGTAACGGAGGCGGTGATGCGACTGATCGTTATCGGTAATGGGATGGCCGCAACACGGCTGATTGCCTCGCTGACCGAGCGTGCGCCCGGTCGCTTCACGATCACCGTGTTTGGCGAGGAGTCGGAACACGCTTACAACCGCATCATGCTCTCGCCGGTACTGGGCGGGGAAAAACAGGCGCAGCAGATCCGCCTGCAGGATGACGCCTGGTATCACGCACGGGGTGTGACGGTACGACGGGGCGAAAAGGTGCTCTCCGTGGATGTTGAGAAACGCGAGGTCCATACCACAGCAACCACGCTGGCCTGGGACGAACTGGTCTTTGCCACCGGGTCGACGCCTTTTGTGCCCCCCATTCCGGGCGGTGACGCTCCGCATGTCTTCACCTTTCGTACGCTGGCCGATATCCGCGCGATTCAGGAGAACCCGGGGCCAGCTGTAGTGCTGGGCGGTGGGGTGCTCGGCGTCGAGGTCGCTGCGGCACTGGCCCGGTCTTGTGACAATGTCACGCTGGTGCATCGTGGTGCCTGGCTGATGGAACAGCAGCTCGATCGGCAGGCAGGCGTTCTGCTTGAAGAGGCGCTGGCGGAGCGCGGCGTTCGCTGCGAACTGTCATCGGGAATGACCGCCATTGCGGCGGATACCGTGACGTTACACAACGGACGCAAGATTAACGCCTCTCGCGTGGTGCTGGCGACCGGCGTGCAGCCCAATGTCGCACTGGCAAAAGCCAGCGGCATTCACTGTGTCCGCGGCATTGTGGTTAACCACCAGATGCAGACCTCAGTCCCGGCGATCAGCGCCATTGGTGAGTGCTGTGAAATCGACGGCCAGACGTTCGGCCTGGTCGCACCTTGCCTGGCGCAGGCGGATATCCTCGCCGCCCGGCTGGCTGGGGAGGCTAGCACGCCATTTGCCCTGACCGACAGCGGCATGCGCCTCAAAGTGCCCGGTGTGGAGCTGTTCAGCGCCGGGCGGGCAGAGGTTCTGCCGGACGATGTGGTCTGGAGCGCCTGGGATCCGCTGACCCGTCACTATCGCCGTTTGTTACTGCATCGCGGTGCGCTTGCTGGCGTGCTGCTGATGGGGGATTGCCGCAACGCGGCAACATTCACCGATTTACTGGCAACGGCTGCGCCCGCCCACGCGGACTGGCTGTTCAATCGATTCACTACGCAACCGCAGGTTGCAGGACAAAACGCTATGACAAAACCTACGCTGGTGGTGGTTGGACACGGTATGGTCGGCCATCATTTTCTCGAAGACTGTGTGAAGCGCAATTTGCACCGGCAGTACCAGATTATCGTTTTTGGCGAAGAGCGCTATGCCGCCTACGATCGTGTGCATTTGTCAGAGTATTTTGGCGGACGAAGCGCAGAATCGCTCTCGCTGGTGGACGGTGATTTCTTTGCTGAACACGGCATTGAGCTTCGCCTCTCGCAGCAAATTGTGAGTTTCGATCGCGACGCACACGTCGTGCGTACCGCCAGTGGGCATGAAACCCACTGGGACAAACTGGTGCTGGCGACCGGCTCGTACCCGTTTGTGCCTCCGGTACCGGGCAGCACGCTGCCGGGCTGCTTTGTTTACCGTACGCTGGACGACCTGGATAACATCGCCGCGCAGGCAAAGCAATCCCGTCGCGGGGTGGTCATTGGCGGTGGCCTGCTGGGACTGGAAGCCGCGAATGCCCTGAAACAGCTGGGCCTGGAAACGCACGTCGTGGAGTTTGCGCCACACCTGATGGCGGTACAACTCGACAACGACGGCGCGGCCATGCTGCGCAAAAAGATCGAAGCGCTTGGCGTGGGCGTTCACACCAGCAAAGCCACCACCGACATCGTCTCTGCGAACGGCGGGCTGGTGATGCGCTTTGCGGACGGCGAACAGCTGGAAACTGACATCGTGGTCTTCTCTGCAGGTATTCGCCCGCAGGATGCACTGGGGCGCAGCAGTGGCCTGGTGACCGGAGAGCGCGGCGGGATTTGCATTGATAACCAGTGCCAGACGTCCGATAAAGACGTGTTCGCTATCGGCGAATGTGCGCTGTGGGAGGGTAAAATTTTTGGCCTGGTCGCCCCGGGTTATCAGATGGCGCGGGTGGCATCGGCCACGCTGGCGGGAGAGGCGAGCGCCTTTACCGGGGCTGACATGAGCACCAAACTGAAGCTGCTGGGGGTAGATGTGGCCTCGTTTGGCGATGCCCATGGAAGAACACCCGGCGCGCTTAGCTATCAATGGACGCATGGTCCGCAGCAAATCTATAAAAAGATCGTGGTCAGTGAGGACAATAAAACCCTGTTGGGCGGCGTACTGGTGGGGGATGCCAGCGAATATGCGACCCTGGTGCAGATGATGCTCAACGGCATAGCGTTGCCCAAAGAGCCTGAAACACTAATTTTACCTTCCTTCGCCGGGAGCGCGCCAAAAGCCCTCGGCGTGGCGGCACTGCCTGACAGTGCGCAGATCTGCTCCTGCCATAACGTCAGCAAAGGTGATATCTGTCAGGCGGTAAGTGCCGGTGCCGCGGATATTGGAGCCATAAAACAGTGCACCAAAGCCGCGACCGGTTGCGGAGGATGCAGCGCGCTGGTGAAACAGGTGATGGAGTACCAGCTTGCAGAGCAGGGCGTGGAGGTGAAAAAGGACATCTGCGAACACTTCCCGTGGTCGCGTCAGGAAATCTATCACCTGGTGCGCGTCAATCATATTCGTACCTTTGACCAGCTTATCAGCCGTTACGGGCAGGGGCACGGTTGCGAAATCTGTAAACCGCTGGTGGGATCAGTGCTCGCCTCCTGCTGGAATGAGTACCTGCTGAAACCGGCACATCTGCCGCTGCAGGACACCAACGACCGTTATTTTGCCAATATTCAGAAAGACGGGACGTACTCCATCGTGCCCCGGATGCCTGCAGGGGAAGTGTCGGCCGACGGCTTGATAGCTATCGGCCAGATTGCCAAACGCTACCAGCTGTACAGCAAAATCACGGGCGGACAGCGTATCGACCTCTTTGGCGCCACGCTCGACCAGCTGCCGGCGATCTGGCAGGCGCTGGTGGAGGCCGGATTTGAGACCGGTCACGCGTACGGTAAATCCCTGCGCACGGTGAAATCCTGCGTCGGGTCGACCTGGTGCCGCTATGGCGTGCAAGATTCCACGCGTCTCGCGGTCACGCTTGAGCACCGCTATAAAGGCTTACGCGCGCCGCACAAAATTAAAATGGCCGTGTCCGGTTGTACCCGTGAATGTGCGGAGGCTCAGAGCAAGGACGTGGGCGTCATTGCGACCGACAAAGGCTGGAACCTTTATCTCTGCGGTAACGGCGGCATGAAACCGCGCCATGCGGATCTCTTTGCCAGCGATCTGGATGACGAGACGCTGATCCGCACCGTCGACCGTTTCCTGATGTTCTACATCCGCACGGCGGATCGCCTGCAGCGTACCAGTACGTGGATGGACAATCTGGAAGGGGGGATCGACTACCTGCGCGAGGTGATTCTTCACGACAGCCTGGGCATTGCGCACGAGCTGGAACAGGAGATGGCCCGCGTGGTGGAAACCTACCAGTGTGAATGGCAGACCACGCTTAACGATCCGAGCCGCCTGGCGCTGTTCCGTACCGAAGTGAACCGTCAGCCGGTGGAAGAGAATAAACGCTGGCAAGCGGTCTGCGCTATCGATGAGATCCCTGAGCAGGCGGGGATCGGCGCCCGGCTGGGGCGAAAACCGATTGCGCTTTTCCGCTTTGGTCAATCTGTCTATGCCCTCGACGACCTCGAGCCGGGCAGCACAGCAAACGTGCTTTCACGCGGTATTCTCGGCGATGCTGCCGGCGAGCCGGTGGTCATCTCTCCGATCTATAAGCAGCGTATCCGTCTGCGCGACGGCTGTCAGGTCGATAACGGGGAACCTGCGGTGCGCGCCTGGCCGGTGAAAATAGAAAACGGTCAGGTGTGGGTCGGGAACGACGCGCAGATCTTGCGTGCGGAGGCGTCATGAATGAAACCCGAACGACGTGCCCTTACTGCGGGGTGGGCTGCGGCGTGATCGCAACGGTAGAGGGTGAGAAAGTTACCGTGCGCGGAGATGAACGCCATCCCGCCAGTTTTGGACGCCTGTGCGTTAAAGGCTCGGCATTAGGCGAAACGACCGGTCTGCAGGGGCGACTGCTGCACCCGGCGGTCGACGGGCAGGAGGTGGAATGGTCCCGGGCGCTGGCGGCGGCTGGTGAACGGCTGCAGACCATCATCGACACCTGGGGACCGCAGGCGGTGGCGTTTTACGCCTCCGGCCAGCTGCTGACCGAAGACTATTACGCCGCCAATAAGCTGATGAAAGGGTTTATCGGTGCGGCAAACATTGATACCAACTCGCGGCTCTGTATGTCGTCCGCGGTGACAGGCTACAAGCGCGCGTTTGGTGAAGATGTGGTGCCGTGCAGCTATGAGGATGTGGAAAACAGCGATCTGGTGGTGCTGGTCGGGTCGAATGCGGCATGGACCCATCCGGTGCTGTATCAGCGGCTGGTACAGGCGCGCCAGAACAACCCTGCGATGAAAGTTGTGGTCATCGACCCACGCAAAACGGCCACCTGTGATATCGCTGACCTGCATCTGGCACTTACGCCCGGCAGTGACGCCGGGCTGTTTGTCGGTTTACTCAATCTGATTCAGGGAACCGACGCGTGGCCCATCGCCCGGGTGGCTGAGTTTTGTGGCCTCTCAACCGAGGACGTGGGGACCTTCTACGACTGGTTTGTGACTGCGCCGCGGGCCATCACGCTCTACACCATGGGCATTAATCAGTCCTCAAGCGGCAGCGACAAGTGTAATGCCATCATCAACGTCCATCTGGCCAGCGGAAAATTCGCCCGTCAGGGCTGCGGACCGTTTTCGCTGACCGGGCAGCCTAACGCGATGGGGGGGCGGGAGGTGGGGGGGCTGGCGAACCAGCTTGTCGCTCACATGAATTTCGAGCCGGAGTCTCTTTCGCGGGTGGCGCGTTTCTGGGGTACGGAAAGACTGGCCCAGACGCCGGGCCTGATGGCGGTGGAGTTGTTTGATGCGATCGCCCGCGGCGAAGTAAAAGCGGTGTGGATCATGGGCACCAATCCTGCCGTCTCGCTGCCGGACAGCCACGCGGTGTGCCAGGCGCTGGAACATTGCCCGCTGGTGATTGTCTCCGAGGTGATGCAGGAGACCGACACCAGCCGCTATGCCCATATCCGCTTCCCGGTGCAGGCGTGGGGGGAGAAAGACGGTACGGTAACCAATTCCGAGCGGCGTATTTCGCGCCAGCGCGCCTTTCTGCCGACGCCGGGAGAGACCAAACCGGACTGGTGGGTCATCGCCCGGGTGGCACAGGCGCTGGGCTATGGTGAAGCCTTCGCCTGGGAACATCCGCAGCAAATTTTTTGTGAGCATGCAGCGCTCTCGGCCTTTGAAAATGACGGCGCGCGGGCGTTTAACCTTCATGAACTGGCGTCACTTACCCGTGAGGAATGGGACCGGCTTGAGCCTTATCAGTGGCCAGCGGGGGCCTTTGCGCGCCGGGAAATTGTGCCGGTAGAGCCTCAGCCACACGGTGCGGCAATAAACGCGCTATACCCGCTGATTCTCAATACCGGGCGTATCCGCGATCAGTGGCACACCATGACCCGGACGGGGTACGTCCCGAAACTGATGCAGCATAGTGCTGAGCCGTGTGTTGAGATCGGCGCCGCAGATGCCATGCGCTTCTCACTGTGCGACGGACAGCTGGCGCGCATCAGTTCTCCGCGTGGGGTGATGCTGGCAAAAGTGCGTATCACTGACGGGCAGCGAGAAGGTGAGCTGTTTGTGCCAATGCACTGGAATGCCCAGTTTGCCCGCCAGGGGAAGGTGAATGCGCTGGTGGAGGGGCGCTGTGACCCGCTGTCCGGTCAGCCCGAGAGTAAACAGACGGCCGTCAGGATTATGCCCTGGCAGCCGGGCTGGCAGGGTGAGCTTTATGCCCGTGAACTGCCGGAGCTTCCCCCCTCTGTCTGCTGGTGGCGTAAAGTCTCACGTCTGACGGTGGCGGGGGATAAGCCGTTGCTGGCGTGGGTTATGCAGTACGCCAGTGAACGGGGCTGGCAGCTGCAGGTCGCGCAGACCAGCGAGCGCAGCAGCGTGCTGGCCTGGCATGACGGACAATTGATGCTCGGGTTCTGGGAAGGCACTGCGTTACCGACACTGGCGCACGCGGTAATTGAAGCCGCGTTTCGTTCACCTCCCGTGACGCTTGCTGAGCGCCACGCGTTGTTGAATGGACAGGGAACCGGGGACAGTGTCGATCCGGGCCGGATCATCTGCAGCTGTTTCAGCGTGGGGGAAACCGTCATACGCGAGGCGATTGGGGGAGGGTGTGATTCCGTCGCGGCGCTGGGTGCCAGGCTGCGCTGCGGAACGAACTGCGGCTCCTGTGTGCCTGAACTAAAAACAATGTTTCAGGATATTCCGGAAAATTCCTCTTAAGGCTGCAAAACGTGAGGAATAACGGTAAGGTACCCGGTGTTCTCACGTAAGCATCGGGTATTTCTTACGACGTTAATGGCTGTTTCATCTCATCTTCGTTTGCTTGCTTTACTCCCCCTCATTCCGGTCGGAGCCGTTCACGGTGCGCCGAATTCCTTTGTGCAACAGGCACAGAACCCCTTTGATAACAACGGGGATAATCTGCCCGATCTCGGCATGGCGGCGCCCACGACCGAGGGCGAAAAACATCTGGCAGAAATGGCGAAAGCGTTTGGCGAAGCCAGTATGACCGATAACGGCCTGACGACAGGCGAGCAGGCGCGTCAGTTTGCCTTTGGCAAGGTGCGTGACGCGGTGAGCGGCGAAGTGAACCAGCATATTGAATCCTGGCTTTCGCCGTGGGGGAACGCCAGCGTGAACTTGCTGGTGGATGACGACGGCAAATTTAACGGCAGCAGCGGCAGCTGGTTTATTCCGTGGAACGATAACAATCGTTATCTGAGCTGGAGCCAGCTTGGCCTGACGCAGCAGACTGACGGTCTGGTGAGCAATGCCGGCATTGGGCAGCGCTGGGTTGCCGGAAAATGGTTGCTCGGCTACAACACCTTTTACGACAACCTGCTGGATGAAAACCTGCAGCGTGCCGGGTTAGGTGCGGAAGTGTGGGGTGAAAACCTGCGTCTGTCTGCGAACTATTATCAGCCCTTTGCCGGCTGGCGCGATCGCTCCGACATTCAGGAACAACGCATGGCCCGGGGGTACGACGTGACCGCTAAAGCGTGGTTGCCGTGGTTCCATCACCTGAATACCAGCGTCAGTTTTGAGCAATATTTTGGTGATAACGTTGACCTGTTCAACAGCGGTACCGGTTATCACAACCCGGTGGCGGTCAATCTGGGGCTGAATTATACCCCCGTTCCGCTGGTAACCCTCACCGCCGGGCATAAGCAAGGGGAGAGTGGGGTGAGCCAGAATAATCTTGGCCTCAAGCTCAACTACCGCTTTGGCGTGCCGCTGGTGAAGCAACTTTCTGCCAGTGAAGTCGCCGCCACCCGTTCTCTGCGCGGCAGTCGCTATGATTCGCCTGAGCGGGATAACCTGCCGGTGATGGAGTTCCGCCAGAGCAAAACGTTGTCCGTCTACCTGGCGACACCGCCGTGGGATCTTAAAGGGGGCGAAACCGTGATGCTTAAGCTGCAGATCCGCAGTAAGCACGGGATTCGCCAGCTGCACTGGCAGGGAGATACGCAGGCGCTGAGTCTGACATCGCCGGCCAACAATACCAGCGAAGACGGCTGGAGCGTGATTATGCCTGCCTGGGATGACAGTGAGGGCGCGAGCAACCGCTGGCGGCTTTCGGTGGTGGTCGAAGATAATGATGGCAAGCGCGTCTCGTCCAATGAGATCACGCTGGCTGTGGCGCAACCGCTTGTGGCATTACCCACCGACGATCCGCGCTGGAAGCTGCTGCCGGATGAGTAATGCTTAAAAAATACGTTCCTGGTGTACCCATACCGCGGCTTCAACCCGGGATTTTAACTTCATTTTCTTCAGCATATGTTTCACATGCACTTTGACCGTGCTTTCGGTGATATCCAGGCGACGCGCAATCATTTTATTCGGCAGGCCCTGGGCAATCAGCTTCAGAATATCGCGCTCACGCGGCGTTAACTGGCTGACATCGCGATCCGAGGTGGCGCGGTTTGCCCGCAGGCTGGCGGCCAGCACCGGCGTTAAGGCTTCGCTCAGTACCATCTCACCTGCGGCGGCCTGTTGCAGGGCCTTGAGCAGATCTTCCGGCTCCATATCTTTCAGCAGGTAGCCGTCCGCGCCACGCTTGAGCGCAGTCACCACATCCTCTTCATGGTTCGAGACGCTAAAGACCACTACGCGTCCGGAGAGCGATTTTTCCCGCAGCTTGTCGAGCGTTTCCAGACCGTTCATGCCCGGCATGTTGAGATCGAGCAGGATCAGATCGGGATCAAGCGATTCGGCAAGCTCAATGCCCTGTTCGCCATTGCTGGCTTCGCCAACGACGGTGATATCGGGTGCCATGCTGACCAGCTGTTTAACGCCAGTACGCAGCATCGGATGGTCGTCGATCAACAGGATGGATGCCGGTTCCTGATTAGTCATGGGTTTCTCCTTGAGCAGTTGTGAGCGGTTTTTCGGGAATAAAGGTGACCACGACTTCCGTGCCACCTGTCTCTCGCCGGCGAACCTGGCAATCACCGCGCAGGCTTTGGGCGCGGTCTCGCATGATAATTAAACCATAATGGTTAGTTCTTTCGGCATTTTCCGGCACGCCGCAGCCGTTGTCATGAACCGTGAGCCTGACCTGATTATCGTGCTGGCTGACGATAACAGTGACCGCCGTCGCGTCAGCGTGTTTGAGCACGTTGCTCAGGGCTTCACGGGCGATCTGCAGTAGATGAATCGCCTGATGGGAGGGGACAAACCGCGGCGGCAGCTGATAATCAAGCTTCACCGGGAACCCCAGTCGGGCGCTAAATTCATGGCAACTGGACTCCAGCGCGGGGCGCAGGCCAGGCTCGGTCAGCTGCAGGCGGAAGGTGGTTAATAGCTCGCGAAGCTGAATCCATGAGGTATTGAGTTCGTTGCGGATCTGGCTCAGCAGCTGTTTGTTGCTTTCCGGCATCTCCGCACCCTGCATCTGCAGACAGCTGACCTGCATTTTCATACAGGAGAGCGACTGGGCGATGGAGTCATGCAGTTCGCGCGCGATAGTCGCACGCTCTTCCATGACGATCAGCTGCTGTTGCTTTTCCTGATGGCGGTCGAGCGCCAGCGTAGCGGTCAGCTGCTCGACCAGCGTATCGACCAGCTGCTGCTGATCGTGGCTCAGATGCCGCCCGGCGGGCAACGTGGCCAGCAGGATACCGTACTGGGTATGGCTGTCCGTCAGTCGCCACTTCAGCGTCGTACCGCCGGAGGTCAGGGGCGGCAAGCCTCGCGGGCAAAGATGACAGCCTTTGTCATCGCAGGACATGTCGGACTGACAGGTAAATTCCTGATGATTATCTTCATCTTCAACATCGTAGACCCGCAGCTCCAGGTCATGCAGCAAGGTCAGATTTTGCAGGCCATTCAGCACCGGCGAGAGGCGTTCACATAACGGCACCTGCATATGCAGACGACGGTTGGCCTGCCACAGGAAGGAGAGGATTTCATTTTTCTGCTCCAGCCCTGCCGTTTTCTCCTGCACGCGTTTTTCCAGCACGGCGTAGCTTTCAGAGAGTTCTTCCGACATGGTATTGAGCGCCTGGCCCAGCATCGCCATTTCATTCCGCCCGCTGATATGCGTGCGCTGAGTAAAATCGCGTGCGGTTACCGCGCGGGCCATTGCCAGCAACTGTTTCCAGGGGTTCAACAGCCGGGCGCGCAGCCAGAGGATGGTGAAAATCAGCAGCAGCCCCATAAACAACGCCATGGCGCGATGAACCATCAGCACCCGGTCGATACGCAATTCGGTGGTCTGATCGAAAGAGGAGACCAGCGCGTCAATGCGCGACACAAAGCCCGCGACGTCCCGTGCCACGGTCTCAGTATTGCGCGCCTGTTTCAGACCAGGCTGAAGCTGGGTGTGCCAGTAGTTTTGCAGGGATTTAAGCTGTGATTCCTGCCCGTCACGGATGGCGGCGCGTTCCAGCTCCGGGCTGAACGCGGTACGCTCCATTTCGTCGATCAGAGGCTGATCGTCTTCCGTCAGCGGTACCGACGCCAGCAGGCGATAACTCTGCATGCGCAGAGAGCCTGCCTCGTTGATGGCATGCGCATTACCCTGTACGCCCTGTACCAGCCAGCCAGAAATCGCCATACCGGTCACACCGAGGGCGGTGGACAGCATAACGATCAGTGCCAACTGGTTAACCAGTGTTAGCGGAGATAAACATCTTTTTAACATAGAGTTGCCGGGCTCCTGACGTGGCCTGCTTGCAGGAATGGCGCTATTCTGGTGCATACCCAGGAGTATACCCATACCAATAAAGGATTACCCCTAAATTGCCAACGGAGTAAGCGGCAGGAGGAGGCAGTATCGGAGACGCTTCAGTGCCGTGAAAAACCACGTCTTTTTTACTGAAATAGCCTACTCACTAAGGATAAGGGCTTTTTTCGCGCTGTAAAACCTCCCACTTTTCCTTTGATTTATATCAACTTACCGCCGCCCTAAAACCCTAATGTTTGCAGCATCATTCGAGAATCAGAGGTGTCTATGAGTCACTCATCCGCTCCCGAAAGGGAAAATGGTGCCGTTATTACTGAATGGCGTCCAGAGGATCCGGCGTTCTGGCAACAGCGCGGCCATCGTATAGCGAGCCGGAATCTGTGGATTTCCGTTCCGTGTTTGCTGTTAGCGTTTTGCGTATGGATGTTGTTTAGTGCAGTGGCAGTCAATCTGCCAAAAGTGGGTTTTACCTTTACGACCGATCAGCTGTTTATGCTGACCGCGTTGCCATCGCTGTCCGGTGCGCTGCTGCGCGTCCCTTACGCGTTTATGGTGCCGGTGTTTGGCGGTCGTCGCTGGACGGCGTTCAGTACGGGCATCATGATTGTACCTTGCGTGTGGCTGGGTTTTGCGGTGCAGGATACCTCCACGCCTTTCAGCGTGTTCGTGATTATCTCCCTGCTGTGCGGTTTTGCTGGCGCTAACTTCGCCTCCAGTATGGCGAACATCAGCTTCTTCTTCCCGAAAGCGAAGCAGGGCGGTGCGCTGGGTATTAACGGCGGTCTGGGAAACATGGGCGTAAGCGTGATGCAGTTAATTGCACCGCTGGCAATCTCTGTCTCCATTTTTACAGCCTTTGGCGGCGGTGGCGTCGAGCAGGCGGATGGTTCTTCCCTGTACCTGCAGAATGCGGCGTGGATTTGGGTTCCGTTCCTGGTGGTCTTCACCCTGGCGGCATGGTTCTTTATGAACGATCTGTCGGCATCTAAGGCTTCGCTGAGCGAGCAGTTGCCGGTGCTGAAACGCGGCCACCTGTGGGTCATGGCGCTGCTTTATCTGGCAACCTTCGGGTCGTTTATCGGTTTCTCCGCAGGCTTTGCCATGCTGTCCAAAACACAGTTCCCGGAAGTGCAGATCCTGCAGTTTGCCTTCTTTGGTCCGTTCATCGGTGCCCTGGCACGTTCACTGGGCGGGATGGTGTCTGACCGTCTGGGCGGAACACGCGTGACGCTGGTGAACTTTGTGATCATGGCTGTTTTCTGTGCGCTTCTGTTCCTGACGCTGCCAGCCAATGGCCAGGGTGGCAACTTTACCGCCTTCTTCGGCGTGTTTATGGTGCTGTTCCTGACGGCCGGTCTGGGTAGCGCATCGACCTTCCAGATGATATCCGTTATCTTCCGCAAGCTGACGATGGATCGCGTTAAAGCGCAGGGCGGAAGCGAAGAGCAGGCCATGCGTGAAGCCGCGACGGATACGGCTGCTGCACTGGGCTTTATCTCTGCCATCGGCGCAATTGGCGGCTTCTTTATTCCGAAAGCGTTCGGTATCTCTCTGGACCTGACCGGCTCTCCGGCAGGGGCAATGAAAGTCTTCCTCGTTTTCTATATCGCCTGCGTAGTGATTACGTGGCTGGTATATGGCCGTAATACCAAGAAAAATAAGTAAGTGTGATTATCCGTTTGCGCGGCCTTCGGGCCGCGTTTTTTTTATCACTACAGTAGTTACAACATACTGATAGCGTTTGAAGAACAATGCCTGCGGGTAACACTGTGATCGCCATCGCTTTACAGGGCGGTCTACCCCTTAATACCTGAGATGTTAAATTTAGCCCTGCTTTTTGTACGATAAATTATAAATATCATTATAAATTAATGGCTTATAAAAATTAAAAATCTACCGCTTTGGTGGTATCCGATCTAATACCCCACCTGAAACTCCCTCTCCGCCTTGATCGTTATCAATTCTCGCCATCTATCAGAGCGTTACCTTCGCTGCAAATCAGCAATGTCGATTTAGAGAGCCACAGGCTCCACACAGGAGATACCCGATGAGCAAATTTTTGGACCGGTTTCGCTACTTCAAACAGAAGGGTGAAACTTTTGCCGATGGGCACGGCCAGGTTCTGGAGACCAACCGGGACTGGGAAGACGGTTACCGTCAGCGCTGGCAGCATGACAAAGTCGTCCGTTCGACCCACGGCGTGAACTGCACTGGCTCATGTAGCTGGAAGATTTTCGTTAAAAACGGCCTGGTGACATGGGAAATGCAGCAGACCGACTATCCGCGTACCCGTCCGGATATGCCAAACCACGAACCTCGTGGCTGCCCGCGTGGTGCAAGCTACTCCTGGTATCTGTACAGCGCCAACCGTCTGAAATACCCTCTGATGCGCAAACGCCTGATGAAAATGTGGCGTGAAGCGAAAGTGCTGCACAGCGATCCGGTTGATGCCTGGGCATCCATTATCGAAGATGCCGACAAAGCAAAAAGCTTTAAGCAGGCGCGCGGTCGCGGTGGCTTTGTTCGTTCTTCCTGGAAAGAGGTCAACGAACTGATTGCTGCCTCTAACGTTTATACCGTCAAAACCTACGGACCGGATCGCGTCGCGGGCTTCTCGCCTATCCCGGCAATGTCGATGGTCTCTTACGCCTCAGGTGCTCGTTATCTGTCGCTTATCGGCGGAACCTGTCTGAGCTTCTACGACTGGTACTGCGACCTGCCGCCAGCCTCTCCGCAGACCTGGGGCGAGCAGACCGACGTGCCGGAATCCGCTGACTGGTACAACTCCAGCTACATTATTGCCTGGGGCTCTAACGTTCCACAGACCCGTACGCCGGATGCCCACTTCTTCACGGAAGTGCGTTACAAAGGCACCAAAACCGTTGCGGTGACCCCGGACTACGCGGAAATTGCCAAGCTGTGCGACCTGTGGCTGGCACCTAAACAGGGTACCGACTCCGCGATGGCGCTGGCGATGGGCCACGTGATGCTGCGTGAGTTCCACCTCGATAAACCCAGCCAGTATTTTACTGACTATGTTCGTCGCTATACCGACATGCCGATGCTGGTCATGCTGGAAGAGCGTGATGGCTACTATGCAGCGGGCCGCACGCTGCGTGCCGCCGACCTGGTGGATGCGCTGGGTCAGGAAAACAATCCTGAGTGGAAAACGGTCGCTTATAACAATAACGGCGAGCTGGTGGCACCCAACGGCTCTATCGGTTTCCGCTGGGGCGAGAAGGGCAAGTGGAACCTCGAGCAGCGTAACGGTACCACCGGTGAAGAGACTGAACTGCGTCTGAGCATGTTGGGTAGCCAGGACGAAATTGCTGATGTGGGCTTCCCGTACTTCGGCGGCGAAGGGTCCGAGCATTTCAACAAAGTTGAGCTGCAGAACATCCTGATGCATAAACTGCCGGTCAAACGTCTGCAGCTGGCGGATGGGTCGACGGCGCTGGTGACCACCGTATATGACCTGACGCTGGCCAACTACGGCCTGGAGCGCGGCCTGAATGATGAAAACTGCGCAACCAGCTACGACGACATCAAAGCGTATACTCCGGCCTGGGCAGAGCAGATTACCGGCGTGCCGCGTGGACACATCACCCGTATCGCCCGTGAATTCGCTGAAAATGCTGACAAGACGCATGGCCGTTCAATGATCATTGTTGGTGCCGGTCTGAACCACTGGTATCACCTTGATATGAACTATCGTGGCCTGATCAACATGCTGATCTTCTGCGGTTGTGTGGGTCAAAGCGGCGGCGGCTGGGCGCACTATGTCGGCCAGGAAAAACTGCGTCCGCAGACGGGCTGGCAGCCACTGGCGTTTGCCCTCGACTGGCAGCGTCCGGCGCGTCATATGAACAGTACGTCTTACTTCTACAACCACTCCAGCCAGTGGCGCTACGAGACGGTAACGGCCCAGGAACTGCTGTCGCCAATGGCGGATAAATCCCGCTACAGCGGCCACCTGATCGACTTCAACGTCCGCGCAGAACGCATGGGCTGGCTGCCGTCTGCACCTCAGTTAGGAACTAACCCGCTGCGCATTGCCGACGAGGCGAAGAAAGCGGGCATGACCCCGGCGGATTACACCGTCAAGGCACTGAAAGACGGCACCATTCGCTTTGCGGCCGAGCAGCCTGAAAACGGCAAAAACCATCCGCGTAACCTGTTTATCTGGCGCTCTAACCTGCTGGGCTCCTCCGGTAAAGGCCACGAGTACATGCTGAAATATCTGCTGGGTACTGAAAACGGTATTCAGGGGAAAGATCTTGGCAAGCAGGGCGGCGTGAAACCAGAAGAAGTGGAGTGGAAAGACAACGGTCTGGACGGCAAGCTGGATCTGGTTGTGACGCTGGACTTCCGTCTATCCAGTACCTGCCTGTATTCCGATATCGTGCTGCCAACCGCCACCTGGTATGAAAAAGACGACATGAATACCTCGGATATGCATCCGTTTATTCATCCGCTGTCTGCAGCCGTTGACCCGGCGTGGGAATCCAAAAGCGACTGGGATATCTACAAAGATATCGCGAAGAAATTCTCCGAAGTGTGCGTAGGACATCTGGGCAAAGAGACCGATGTGGTGACCCTGCCGATTCAGCACGACTCTGCAGCCGAACTGGCGCAGCCGCTGGACGTGAAGGACTGGAAAAAAGGCGAGTGCGACCTGATCCCGGGTGTGACGGCGCCGCACATTATTCCCGTTGAACGTGACTACCCGGCAACGTACGAACGCTTTACCTCTATCGGCCCGCTGATGGAAAAAATCGGTAACGGGGGTAAAGGGATTGCGTGGAATACCCAGAGCGAAATGGACCTGCTGCGTAAGCTCAATTACACCAAAGCGGACGGCCCGGCCAAAGGCCAGCCAATGCTGAACACGGCCATTGATGCTGCAGAAATGATCCTGACTCTGGCACCGGAAACCAACGGTCACGTGGCGGTGAAAGCATGGGCGGCACTGAGTGAGTTTACCGGTCGCGATCATACCCATCTGGCGACGAATAAAGAGGAAGAGAAGATCCGCTTCCGCGATATTCAGGCTCAACCGCGCAAAATTATCTCCAGCCCGACCTGGTCTGGCCTGGAAGATGAACACGTCTCCTACAACGCTGGCTACACCAACGTTCACGAACTGATCCCATGGCGTACCCTGTCCGGTCGTCAGTCCCTGTATCAGGATCACCAGTGGATGCGCGACTTCGGTGAGAGCCTGCTGGTTTATCGTCCGCCAATCGATACCCGCTCCGTGAAAGCGGTAATGGGTACGAAATCGAACGGTAACCCGGAGAAGGCGCTGAACTTCCTGACGCCGCACCAGAAGTGGGGCATTCACTCCACCTACAGCGACAACCTGCTGATGCTGACGTTGTCCCGCGGTGGCCCGATTGTGTGGATGAGCGAGACGGACGCCAAAGATCTGGGCATTGAAGATAACGACTGGATCGAAGTGTTCAACAGCAACGGTGCGCTGACGGCGCGTGCGGTTGTCAGTCAGCGTGTCCCGGCCGGGATGACCATGATGTACCACGCGCAGGAACGTATCGTTAACCTGCCGGGTTCTGAAATCACCGAGCAGCGCGGCGGCATTCACAACTCCGTGACCCGTATTACGCCAAAACCGACGCACATGATCGGCGGCTATGCGCAGCTGGCCTACGGCTTTAACTACTACGGCACGGTAGGATCTAACCGCGATGAGTTCGTGGTGGTACGTAAGATGAAGAATATTAACTGGTTAGACGGCGAAGGTAATGACCAGGTACAGGAGAGCGTAAAATGAAAATTCGTTCACAAGTCGGCATGGTGCTGAATCTGGATAAATGCATCGGCTGTCATACCTGCTCAGTCACCTGTAAAAACGTCTGGACCAGCCGCGAAGGGATGGAGTACGCGTGGTTCAATAACGTGGAAAGTAAACCCGGCACAGGCTTCCCAACCGACTGGGAAAACCAGGAGAAATGGAAGGGCGGCTGGATCCGTAAAATCAACGGTAAACTGCAGCCGCGCATGGGTAACCGTGCGATGCTGCTCGGTAAAATCTTCGCCAACCCGCATCTACCGGGCATCGATGATTACTACGAGCCGTTTGATTACGACTACCAGAACCTGCACAACGCGCCGGAAAGCAAACATCAGCCGATCGCACGTCCACGCTCGCTCATTACCGGACAGCGTATGGATAAGATCACCAGCGGTCCAAACTGGGAAGAGATTCTGGGTGGCGAGTTCGAAAAACGCGCCAAAGACCAGAACTTCGAGAACATGCAGAAGGCGATGTACGGCCAGTTCGAAAACACCTTCATGATGTATCTGCCGCGTCTGTGCGAGCACTGCCTTAACCCGGCGTGCGTGGCGACCTGTCCGAGCGGAGCCATCTATAAGCGTGAAGAAGATGGCATTGTGCTGATCGACCAGGACAAGTGCCGCGGCTGGCGTATGTGTATTACCGGTTGCCCGTACAAAAAAATCTACTTCAACTGGAAGAGCGGCAAGTCTGAGAAGTGCATCTTCTGCTATCCGCGTATTGAAGCCGGTATGCCAACCGTCTGCTCTGAGAGCTGCGTGGGCCGTATTCGTTACCTCGGCGTGCTGCTGTACGACGCGGACGCGATTGAAAATGCAGCCAGCACCGAGAACGAGAAAGATCTCTATCAGCGTCAGCTGGACGTTTTCCTTGATCCTAACGATCCGAAAGTGATTGAGCAGGCGCTGAAAGACGGCGTTCCGCAGAGCGTGATTGACGCGGCGCAGCAGTCTCCGGTGTACAAAATGGCGATGGACTGGAAGCTGGCGCTGCCGCTGCATCCGGAATACCGCACGCTGCCGATGGTCTGGTACGTGCCGCCGCTGTCTCCGATCCAGTCTGCTGCGGATGCAGGTGAACTCGGCAGCAACGGCATTCTGCCAGACGTGGAAAG
This sequence comes from Enterobacter sp. 200527-13, assembly GCF_027924865.1. Lineage (NCBI taxonomy): Bacteria > Pseudomonadati > Pseudomonadota > Gammaproteobacteria > Enterobacterales > Enterobacteriaceae > Enterobacter > Enterobacter sp. 200527-13. The sequence goes on along the minus strand of NZ_BSCM01000013.1, from coordinate 3,358 downwards.
CCTGCGTATCCCGGTTCAGTATCTGGCAAACCTGTTAACCGCAGGGGATACCCAGCCGGTCCTGCTGGCGCTGAAACGTATGCTGGCGATGCGCCACTTCAAACGCGCTGAAACCGTTGACGGTGTTAACGATACCCGTGCACTGGAAGCGGTAGGTCTGACCGAAGCCCAGGCGCAGGAGATGTACCGTTACCTGGCGATTGCCAATTACGAAGACCGTTTCGTGGTGCCGAGCAGCCACCGTGAACTGGCTCGCGAAGCCTTCCCGGAGAAAAATGGCTGTGGCTTTACCTTTGGCGACGGTTGCCACGGTTCAGACACGAAATTCAATCTCTTCAACAGCCGCCGCATTGATGCCCTGGATGTGACGAGCAAAACGGAGCCGCACCAATGATTGAACTTGTCATTGTTTCGCGTCTGCTCGAGTACCCGGATGCTGCGCTTGCGCAGCATCAGCAGGAGCTCTTTGATGCACTCGCGTCATCTGAAAATCTTGAGAAAGAGGATGCCCAGACACTGGCCGTTTTCCTCCGGGACCTGTTAGCGCGCGATTTACTGGATGCGCAGGCGGATTACAGCCAACTGTTTGACCGCGGACGCGCGACGTCGCTGCTGCTGTTCGAACATGTTCACGGTGAGTCACGTGACCGCGGTCAGGCGATGGTTGACCTGATGGGACAGTACGAGCAACACGGCCTGCAGCTCGACAGCCGCGAGCTGCCGGACCACCTGCCGCTCTACCTTGAGTATCTGGCGCAGTTGCCTAAAGAGGAGGCGCTGGGGGGGCTGCAGGACATCGCGCCGATCCTGGCGTTGCTCGGCGCACGACTTCAGCAGCGCGAGAGCCGTTACGCGGTGCTGTTCGACCTGCTGGTGAAACTGGCCAACGCATCGGTCGACAGTGAAAAAGTTGCGGAGAAGATCGCCGATGAAGCCCGCGATGATACGCCACAGGCGCTGGATGCGGTCTGGGAGGAAGAGCAGGTGAAATTCATGGCTGACCAGAACTGCGGTGAGTCTGAAATCTCTGCTCACCAACGTCGTTTTGCCGGAGCCGTTGCCCCGCAATATTTGAATATCTCTAACGGAGGACAGCAATAATGCACTTCCTGAATATGTTCTTCTTTGACATTTACCCATATATCGCGGGCACCGTGTTCCTGGTGGGAAGCTGGCTGCGTTATGACTACGGCCAGTACACCTGGCGTGCTGCCTCCAGCCAGATGCTCGATCGCAAAGGGATGAACCTGGCTTCTAACCTGTTCCACATCGGGATCCTGGGGATTTTTGCGGGTCACTTCCTCGGAATGCTGACGCCGCACTGGATGTATGAGTCATTCCTGCCGATTGAGGTGAAGCAGAAAATGGCGATGATTGCCGGCGGTGCCTGCGGCGTGATGACGCTGGTGGGCGGTTTACTGCTGCTCAAACGCCGTCTGTTCAGCCCGCGCGTTCGCGCGACCACCACCGGCGCGGACATTTTGATTTTGTCCCTGCTGATGGTGCAGTGTGCGCTGGGTCTGCTGACCATTCCGTTCTCGGCTCAGCATATGGATGGCAGCGAAATGATGAAGCTGGTCGGCTGGGCACAGTCTGTGGTGACTTTCCACGGTGGTGCGTCTGAGCACCTTGACGGTGTGGCGTTTATCTTCCGCGTGCACCTGGTGCTCGGGATGACGCTGTTTGTGCTGTTCCCGTTCTCTCGTCTGGTGCATATCTGGAGCGCACCGGTGGAGTATCTGACGCGCAAATATCAGATTGTTCGCGCCCGTCGCTAATGTGCTGATTTGATCCTAACCCCGCACTCGCGGGGTTTTTTCTCGCCCCAGCCCAGGTTATTACCTGCCGCCGCAAACAGTATCAATGCACCCCCTGCCAGTTGCGTGATATTCAGCGAGTGTCCGAACACCACGTTATCGACAATTATGGCCACCACGGGATAGATAAAAGACAGAGAACCGGTAACGGGCGTCGGGAGCTTCTGGATCGCGCTATACAGCAACTGATACATGATCCCGGTGTGGACGACACCTAACGTCAGTAAAATCGGCCATGGGAAATCAGCTGAAAATGCCGGCTGGTGGGCGAAGGGCAACAGCATGACCACGCCGGTCAGTACCTGAATAAAGGCGATATGCTGGGGCGCAACTGATTTAAGTCTGCGGGCGATTATGGCTGTCAGTGCGTAGAAGAAAGCGGCCCCCATCGCCAGACCGATTCCTGCGAGCCAGCCTTTGCCCTGTGCGCCATTCAGCTCACTGGAGAGCAGGATGACCACGCCGCCAAAGGCGAGAACGAGCCAACCCCATTTCACCAGGCTCACGCGTTCACCTAAAAACATCCCCATCAACACCAGCATAAACGGCTGAGTGTTATAAACCACGGTAGAAAGGCCGATTGAAATACGTTCATAAGCCGCGAACAGCAGCAACCAGTTAACTACTAACGCAACACCGCCCAGAATTGCCAGCAACAGTGTGACACGGGTGAGCGGACTAAATGGTTTTCGACTTATTCGGATGAAAATAAAAAGGGCCATCGCCCCGATCAGGCATCGCCAGAAAACCACTTCCGTCACCGGCAGGCCGGAAAGCAGAACAAACGCGCCAATCGAGCCGGAAATTAACATTGCCAGGCTCATCTGCCAGACGCCTTTTTGCACATCACCCATTATTCACCTCCTGATTAATGACGATATTGTCGAATACCGCTGTCGGGAATAACATGGCTGATATAAGGTGAAAGACAGTAATGACTTTTTTAAATTAGGTAAAAACGATGGAAAACCTTCTCGATGACATCGATCGCCAAATCCTGGCCTGTCTGGTTGAGGATGCGCGCATGTCGCTAAAGGTACTCAGCGGACGTATTGGACTGACATCTCCCAGTACAGCAGAGCGTCTGAAAAGACTGGAAGAGCGCGGGGTGGTTGAAGGGTATGGCGCGCGCGTCAATCTGACGGCGTTGGGGTATACGTTGCAGGCGCTGGTGCGGGTTCGTCCTTTACCGGGGTTGCTGCAAAAGGTAGATAAGTACATTCAGGCCATGCCGGAATGTATTGAGAGCGATAAAGTCACCGGTGAAGACTGCTTTGTTATCAGGCTGGTCGTGCGGTCGATTGAGCAACTGGATGCGTTGCTTGATGGTCTGGCGGAACATGCTCAGTGTAATACGTCGATCGTGAAAAGTTCACCGGTGAAGCGTCGGTTGCCTCCAATGTGATCGTCTGTTGCTATGCATGACACATCGTTTGAAATACATCACTGGATTGGCTTTGAGATGATGGTGGTGGGGGAAGGATTCGAACCTTCGAAGTCGATGACGGCAGATTTACAGTCTGCTCCCTTTGGCCGCTCGG
>NZ_BSCM01000012.1:0-81123 GCF_027924865.1 Enterobacter sp. 200527-13 | reverse complement strand
GCCGCTTCGTTTTCGCTGCGGCGCGGGGTGTGCATATTACGCTTTCCCGCTTCAGAGTCAAGCATTTATTTTCGCTTGTCTCTGTTGGTGTTCATCTCTGAACCCCGCTAACCCGGCGGCGTGTGTGCCGTTGTTCCGTGTCAGTGGAGGCGCATTATAGGGAGTTATTCTGAAGTGACAAGCACAAAATACAAAAAACTTTTCGTTCGCTCACTTTTCAAACGTCACGCCTATTTAAGCCGCGAATCGCCTGATAAATGTGCGATCTCCCGCGCAAAACTGGCGACCTGCGACCAGTCGGTATACACCACCTCTTTACGCGTATCGGTTTCGCCGCCGGTCATCTTCATAATGAGGCGAATCATAAAGCGGTCATACCAGCGATAGCGCGGATAACGCAGCGCGCCGGCAAAGACGGCGCTGATGTCCGGCTGCCACGGAGAGCTCAACAGAAACTTGCGCGTATAGCTGTTGGTCTGCGGCGTACGTTTCTCAGGTTTACGCGCCACCAGATTGACCGAGTAAAAAGCCCCGGGCAGTTTATTGAGCACTGCCGTATGCTTTTTCACAAAACGATCCAGCGCCGGATGGAAATGCCCGTAACGAATAGACGCGCCAATAACCACACGGTCGTAATCCTGCCAGGCTATCTGCTCCGTGCGGTTCAGGTTCACCACATCAGAGTAAATCCCCAGCTCTTTTAATTCTGAAGCCAGATATGAGGCAATCTCACGCGTTTGCCCATCCCGCGTAGAGAAAAGAATAAGTGTTTTCACCGACGACTCCTTACTCGCGCCAGAATGTTGGGGTGAACAGCACCAGCAGCGTAAAGACCTCCAGACGACCAAACAGCATGTTGGCGATGAGGATCCATTTCGCGACCGGGTTCATACTGGCAAAGTTATCCGCCACAACCCCCAGGCCAGGCCCGAGGTTATTCAACGTTGCTACGACGGAAGCAAAGGCAGAGAAATCATCCACCCCCGTCGCGATAATCGCCAGCATACTGACGATGAAGACCAGCGCATAGGCCGAGAAGAACCCCCACACCGCTTCAAGAATACGTTCCGGCAGGGCACGGTTACCCAGTTTGATGCTGTAAACCGCGTTCGGGTGGACCAGACGTTTAAGTTCACGGTTCCCCTGCTTAAACAACAGCAGAATACGGATCACCTTCAGGCCACCGCCCGTCGACCCCGCACACCCCCCGATGAACGCAGAACACAGCAGCAGTACCGGCAGGAACAGCGGCCAGCGCGCAATACTGTCCGTTGTAAAACCGGCGGTGGTTGCCATCGACACCACCTGGAAGAACGCCTGATTTAACGTAGTCAACGCGGAGTTATAGACATCGTGGAACCACAACACCACGGTACAGATGATGACCAGCGTAAGCTGGACACCAATGAACATGCGAAACTCCGGGTCACGCCAGTACACCTTCAGGCTACGCCCGCTGAGTAAGGAGAAGTGCAGACCGTAGTTACAGCCGGAAATCAGCAGGAAGATGGCAATGATCGTGTTAATGGTGGGGCTGTCGAAGTAACCCACACTGGCATCGTGGGTCGAGAACCCGCCGATGGCGATCGTCGCAAAGCTGTGCCCGATAGCGTCGAATGCAGGCATCCCGGCAAACCATAACGCTAACGCACAGGCAATCGTCAGCAAGACATAGATAAGCCACAGGGTTTTCGCCGTCTCGGCTATGCGCGGGCGCATCTTGTTATCTTTCAGTGGGCCCGGCATTTCCGCACGGTAAAGCTGCATCCCCCCGACGCCGAGAATAGGCAGGATGGCCACTGCCAGGACGATGATCCCCATCCCCCCGAACCATTGCAGCATCTGGCGATAAAAGAGAATGGCATGCGGTAAGGAATCCAGCCCGACCAGCGTGGTCGCCCCGGTCGTCGTTAAACCCGAGAACGATTCAAAAAACGCATCCGTGACGGTCAGATTAGGCTGCTCAGAGAAGATAAAGGGTAGCGCACCCACGCTTCCCAGCACTGTCCAGAACAGAACAACAATCAGAAACCCTTCGCGAGATTTCAGCTCACCCTTTTGACGACGGTTTGGCCACCACAGCAGTGAGCCAATCGCCAGCGCGACAAAGAAGGTCTGGGTAAATGCCCGCCCCGCGCCGTCCCGGTAAATAAGCGCTACCAGTCCTGGGAGAATCATCGTCCCGGAAAAAAGTATGACCAGCAGTCCAACGATTCGGGTAATGGCACGAAAATGCATCTCTGCCGCTTCCTTTGGTATTCAAAAAAGTGAGGTGGGGATTATTCTTCAATCGGCAGCAATTGCAACGAACCGCGACTAAAATCCGCCAGCTTTGCTGAAAAAGCAGCCAGTTCCGCCTGCGGAAGCGCCACGCGCAGTTGCACCATTGCCTGATAGTCACTGTGCGCGATGACGCCGTTAAACTGCTTTAGCAATGCCTCAATGCCGGATAACTGGCCGTAATCGCACAGTAAAGTATATTCGGTGAGCGGCGTTTTGCGGGTGGTAATCAGCATATTCAGTGCCTGCTGAACCCCACCGCCATACGCTTTAACCAGTCCACCCGTGCCTAATAAGATACCGCCGTAGTAGCGAACGACCACGGCGGTGATTTCACCCACGCCGCTGCCCATCAACTGGGAGAGCATGGGTTTACCGGCTGTGCCTGCCGGTTCACCGTCATCGGAAAACCCCAGCTGTTGTGAATCGTTCGGCGGTCCTGCCACCCACGCCACGCAATGGTGACGTGCGTCAGGGTGCTGCGCGCGAACGGACTCAACAAACGCTTTTGCCGCCTCAACGCCGTCGGTATGTGCCAGCAGCGTAATGAATCGGCTCTTCTTAATTTCCTCAACAAAGGTGACCGGTTCAGCCGGTATCAGCCAGCTATCCATCAGGCCAGCTTCAGGTCTCGCGTCATATTCTCAATACCGTTTTCGTGGATCACCACGTTGTCTTCGATACGAATACCGCCAAACGGTTTCAGCGCTTCAATTTTGTCCCAGTTGAAGTGCTTGCTGAACGGGCCTTCACGCCATGGCGCTAACAGCGATTCGATAAAGTAGATACCCGGCTCGATGGTCAGCACCATACGCGGCTCAAGAATACGCGTGCAGCGCAGGTAAGGATATTTAGACGGCGCGGCCAGGTGCGTACCGGTATCGTCCTGCATAAAACCGGCAACATCATGAACCTGCAGGCCCAGCGGGTGACCAATACCGTGCGGCATGAACGGCCCGGTCAGATCGTTTTCCACCATCGCCTCTTCGCTCATGTCTTTCACGATCTGGTGCTTACGCAGCAGTTTAGCGATGCGCTGATGGAACTGGATGTGGTAATCCACATAGCTGGTTCCCGCTTTCATGGTGCCAATAAGCGCCAGTTGCTCATCGTTAACGTCTTTAATCAGCTGTGCAAAATCGGTATCCGCATTTGCCGCCCAGGTGCGGGTCAGGTCGGCCGCATAGCCGTTGTACTCTGCCCCAGCGTCCAACAGGAAGCTGCGCAACTCGGATGGCACCTGGTGATCGAGCCTGGTGTAGTGCAGAACGGACGCATGCTCATTCAGCGCGACGATGTTGCTGTAAGGGACATCAGTGTCACGGTGGCCGGTGGCGGTCAGATACGCCTGGTTAATATCGAACTCGCTCATGCCAGACTGGAACGCTTCATGCGCAGCACGGTGACCATTTACCGCCGTTTTTTGCGCTTCACGCATGCAGTAAAGTTCGTAGTCGGTCTTATAAGCGCGATAGTAGTGCAGATAATCCAGAACCCCTTTCGGATTGAGTTTATCCGCCGGAATATCCAGACCGAGCGCACGCTCAGGAACCGGGCCAATATAAGCAATATTGCCGCGCCCGGCTGGCAAGAGGCTGCCAATGCCATCGGCTTTTGGTAAAGCGATAACGTCCACTTCTTCCGTCCAGAAGCTGGTCGGCAGCGGCTCAACGTTGTGCCAGTAATCGACAGGCAAATAGAACCACAGTTTCGGCTTGTTCACCCCGTCCACCAGCAACCAGCAATTTGGGACCTGCGTGACCGGCACCCAAGCTTTGAACTGCGGGTTGACCTTAAACGGATACGCATGGTCATCCAGGAAGGTGTTAATCAGCTCTCCGGAGTGGATTAACAGCGCATCCAGCTTAAAGCGCGCCAGTACATCACGGGTACGTTCCTGTAGGGTAACGATATGATTTTTATAAAGCGAAGCCAGTGAGTCCATCTTTCTTCCTTTCATTTTTCTGAGCTCAAGTCATCGCATCTTAGCACACCTGACTCCGACTGCGTGATTTCCACCGACCGTGATCAATGCAGCAATTTCTTAATGAGAAATTTGCATTTTATTAACATAAATCCCACACTCCGTCTCATCTGGTATGACCAGATCCACTTGCTGGATTCAGGAGACTGACATGCTCTACAAAGGCGACACCCTGTACCTCAACTGGCTGGAAGATGGCATTGCCGAACTGGTGTTCGATGCCCCCGGCTCAGTCAACAAGCTTGATACCGCGACGGTGGCCAGTCTTGGCCAGGCGCTGGATGTGCTTGAAAAACAATCTGAATTAAAAGGACTGCTGCTGCGCTCAAACAAAGCGGCTTTTATTGTCGGTGCAGATATCACCGAATTCCTTTCACTGTTCCAGGTCCCGGAAGAACAGCTGAGCCAGTGGCTGCACTTTGCCAACAGCGTCTTTAATCGTCTGGAAGATCTGCCTGTTCCGACAGTCTCCGCCGTTAACGGCTACGCGCTGGGCGGCGGCTGCGAGTGCGTGCTGGCAACCGACTATCGTCTGGCCACGCCAGACCTGCGCATCGGCCTGCCGGAAACAAAGCTGGGCATCATGCCAGGCTTTGGCGGTTCCGTACGTATGCCACGTATGCTGGGTGCCGATAGCGCCCTGGAGATCATCGCCGCCGGTAAAGATGTCGGGGCGGAACAGGCACAGAAAATAGGCCTGGTGGACGGTGTGGTTAAACCAGAAAAACTGATTGAAGGCTCCCTCGCCATTCTGCACCAGGCCATTAATGGTGACCTCGACTGGAAAGCCAAACGTCAGCCGAAGCTGGAAACGTTGAAACTCAGCAAAATTGAAGCCGCCATGAGCTTCACCATCGCCAAAGGGATGGTGATGCAGACGGCAGGCAAACACTACCCCGCGCCCATTACCGCCGTTAAAACGATTGAAGCCGCAGCCCGCTTTGGCCGTGATGAAGCGCTGAAACTGGAAAACCAAAGCTTTGTTCCGCTGGCGCACACTAATGAAGCTCGCGCACTGGTGGGCATCTTCCTGAACGATCAATTTGTGAAAGGTAAGGCGAAACAGCTGACCAAAAATGTTGAGACGCCAAAACAGGCGGCGGTACTCGGTGCAGGCATTATGGGCGGCGGCATCGCTTATCAGTCGGCCTGGAAAGGCGTGCCTGTGGTGATGAAAGACATCAACGAGAAATCCCTGACGCTGGGCATGACCGAAGCGGCCAAGCTGCTGAATAAACAGCTGGAACGCGGCAAAATTGACGGTCTGAAACTCTCAGGGGTGATCTCGACAATCCACCCGACCCTGGACTATAGCGGTTTCGACCGTGTGGATGTGGTCGTTGAAGCGGTCGTTGAGAACCCGAAAGTCAAAAAAGCGGTGCTGGCGGAAACCGAAGAGAAGGTTCGTCCTGATACCGTACTGGCCTCAAACACCTCCACCATCCCGATTAGCGAACTGGCAGGCGTTCTGAAGCGCCCGGAAAACTTCTGCGGTATGCACTTCTTTAACCCGGTGCACCGTATGCCACTTGTCGAAGTGATCCGTGGGGAAAAAACCTCTGACGAAACGATCGCCAAAGTCGTGGCATGGGCCAGCAAAATGGGCAAAACCCCGATCGTGGTCAACGATTGTCCGGGCTTCTTCGTCAACCGCGTGCTGTTCCCGTACTTCGCCGGTTTCAGCCAGCTCCTGCGCGACGGTGCGGATTTCCGCAAAGTCGACAAAGTGATGGAAAAACAGTTCGGCTGGCCGATGGGTCCGGCGTATCTGCTGGATGTGGTCGGCATTGACACCGCACACCACGCCCAGGCGGTGATGGCGGCAGGCTTCCCGCAGCGCATGCAGAAAGATTACCGCGACGCGATTGACGCCCTGTTTGACGCCAGCCGCTTTGGTCAGAAAAACGGCCTGGGCTTCTGGCGCTATAAAGAAGACAGCAAAGGTAAACCGAAGAAAGAAGAAGACGCGGCGGTGGATGGCCTGCTGGCCGACGTCAGCCAGCCGAAACGTGACTTCACCGACGATGAAATCATCGCCCGAATGATGATTCCAATGATCAACGAAGTGGTGCGTTGTCTGGAAGAAGGCATTATCGCCAGCCCGGCAGAAGCGGATATGGCACTGGTGTACGGCCTCGGCTTCCCTCCGTTCCACGGCGGCGCGTTCCGCTGGCTGGATACGCTCGGCAGCGCCCGTTATCTCGATATGGCTCAGCAGTACCAGCACCTCGGCCCGCTGTATGACGTGCCGGAAGGTCTGCGTAACAAAGCGCGCCATAACGAACCCTATTACCCAGCAGTTGAGCCAGCCCGTCCGGTTGGCGAGCTGAAAACGGCTTAAGGAGTCACAATGGAAAAGGTTGTCATTGTTGATGCGATTCGCACCCCGATGGGCCGTTCAAAAGGCGGTGCATTCCGTAATGTGCGCGCGGAAGACCTCTCCGCGCACCTGATGCGTAGCCTGCTGGCGCGTAACCCGGCACTGGATCCCGCTGCGCTCGACGATATTTACTGGGGCTGTGTACAACAAACCCTCGAACAGGGCTTTAACATCGCCCGTAACGCTTCGCTGCTGGCGGAGATCCCGCATTCAGTTCCGGCGGTGACCGTTAACCGTCTGTGTGGTTCGTCAATGCAGGCGCTGCACGACGCGGCACGCATGATCATGACCGGTGATGCACAGGCCTGTCTGGTCGGCGGCGTGGAGCACATGGGCCACGTGCCGATGAGCCACGGGGTTGATTTCCACCCGGGTATGAGCCGTAACGTGGCGAAAGCGGCGGGAATGATGGGCCTGACCGCTGAGATGCTTTCCCGCCTCCACGGCATCAGCCGCGAAATGCAGGATACCTTTGCTGCGCGCTCCCACGCACGCGCCTGGGCCGCAACGCAGTCCGGCGCGTTTAAGCATGAGATCATCCCAACCGGTGGTCACGATGCTGACGGCGTTTTGAAGCAGTTCAACTACGATGAAGTGATTCGCCCGGAAACCACTGTAGAAACCCTTTCTACGCTGCGCCCGGCGTTTGACCCGGTCACCGGTACGGTAACGGCAGGCACCTCGTCTGCCCTATCTGACGGGGCCGCCGCGATGCTGGTGATGAGTGAAAGCCGTGCCCGCGAGTTAGGCCTGACGCCTCGCGCCCGGGTGCGTTCGATGGCGGTGGTGGGTTGCGATCCGTCCATTATGGGTTACGGTCCGGTGCCGGCCTCGAAGCTGGCGCTGAAAAAAGCAGGCTTAACCACCAGTGATATCGATCTGTTTGAGATGAACGAAGCCTTTGCCGCGCAGATCCTGCCGTGCATCAAAGATCTGGGTCTGATGGATCAGATAGACGACAAGATTAACCTCAATGGCGGCGCGATCGCCCTCGGCCACCCGCTGGGTTGTTCCGGGGCACGCATCAGCACCACGCTGATTAACCTGATGGAACGCAAAGACGCTCAGTTTGGTCTGGCGACGATGTGTATAGGGCTGGGTCAGGGTATCGCGACGGTATTTGAGCGAGTGTAACTCTTCGAGGGGTTCTTACAGCCAGTGTCGCCAGAACACGGCGGCACGCGAGCGGCACCCGATGCGCTTACGGAAGTAAGGGATTCGGGTGAGCACGCGCAGCCAACGCAGTTATGGCGCCAGTGGCGAAGAGATAAAGTTTAGTTGCCGTTCTTCCCGCCTGTCAGGGGCGGGTTTTTTATTTAAATGAACGCGAACGCATCGCCGAAGAGACGGTCTTCACGCGCGTCACGTTCGTTGCAGAACAGATCACGGGCAATTTTCGCCATCTCAAAACGGCCAGCAATATAGATATCATGTCCCGCCAGCGTGCCGTGATCCTGCAGCACCGCCGTCAGTACCGTACCGCTGCGCCCACGCCAGCCCTCTTCAGGCTGCTCCACCACCGGCTCAATGCGCAGGTGTGGATGATTGACGCTTAATGCTTCCAGTTCAGACAGGTCGTAGAGATGTTTCTCTTCGCGGCCGCCCCAGTAGATGGTGATATCGCGATCCGGGTTACGCGCCAGGGCCGTCAGCAGGATAGAGCGCACGTAAGAGAAACCCGTTCCCCCCGCAATCAGGATCAGCGGACGGTCTTCATCTTCACGCAGCCAGGCATCACCATGAGGAATATCCACCACGATTTCACGTTCTTTCAGAATGCGATCCATGACGGCCATCGCATACAGGTTAAGCTCAGACGCACCAATATGAAGCTCAATAAATTCCTGCTCTGCTGGCGTAGAAGCCATAGAGAAGGGACGCTTATCACGCTCATCCATCACGACCATCAAGTACTGACCGGCGCGGAAAGAGAATGCCGCTTCAGGTACTAAACGGACGCGATATACGGTGTCGGTGATAGCATCTACCGAGGTCACTTTACAGCTTAAGGTTGTCATTCGCTCTCTCTGTCGTGAAGTCTATAGGGCTTAACGGCCTGTTTCAGGTTTACCGTTATTCATTATGGCCAGTTCATCCCAGATCGCGTCAATGCGCGCGGTCACGGCAGGATCTTTTTTGATCGGTCGACCCCATTCACGCTCGGTTTCGCCGGGCCATTTGTTTGTGGCATCCAGTCCCATTTTTGAGCCAAGGCCGGAGACCGGCGAGGCAAAATCCAGATAATCTATCGGCGTGTTTTCGACTAACACCGTATCGCGCGCCGGATCCATTCGCGTAGTAATGGCCCAGATAACGTCATTCCAGTCGCGGGCGTTAACATCATCATCGCAGACAATAACAAATTTGGTATACATAAACTGGCGCAGGAAAGACCATACGCCCATCATCACGCGTTTAGCGTGACCAGGATATTGCTTCTTCATCGTCACCACCGCCAGGCGATACGAACACCCTTCCGGCGGCAGGTAAAAATCAACAATTTCCGGGAACTGCTTTTGCAGGATCGGCACAAACACTTCGTTCAGCGCCACTCCCAGTACCGCCGGTTCATCCGGTGGACGTCCGGTATAGGTGGAGTGGTAAATCGCATCTTCACGCTGGGTGATGTGCGTGACGGTAAACACCGGGAAGTTATCAACTTCGTTGTAATAGCCGGTGTGGTCACCGTATGGCCCTTCCGGTGCCATTTCGCCCTGCTCAAGGTAACCTTCCAGAACGATCTCCGCGCTGGCAGGAACTTCAAGGTCATTAGAAATACACTTCACGACTTCGGTTTTGGTTCCGCGCAGCAGGCCTGCAAAGGCATATTCGGACAGCGTATCCGGCACTGGCGTTACCGCCCCCAGAATCGTGGCCGGATCGGCGCCTAACGCAACGGAAACCGGGAAACGCTCGCCCGGGTGTTCAGCACACCACTCCTGGAAATCCAGGGCACCGCCACGATGTGACAACCAGCGCATGATGAGCTTATTCTTGCCAATCAGCTGCTGGCGGTAAATACCCAGATTTTGTCGCTCTTTGTGCGGACCACGCGTGACGGTGAGCCCCCAGGTGATAAGCGGCGCAGCATCTTCAGGCCAGCATTGCATGACAGGAATTTTTGTCAGATCCACCGCATCGCCTTCCAGCACTTTCTGCTGACACGGTGCGCCGCGCAGACGTTTGGTTGGCATGTTTAGCACCTGCTTAAACTGCGGCAGTTTATCGAACAGATCGCGGAAACCTTTCGGTGGCTCTGGCTCTTTCAGAAACGCCAGCAGTTTACCCACTTCACGCAGCGCCGTGACGTCCTCCTGTCCCATCCCCAACGCCACACGGCGCGGTGTGCCAAACAGGTTGCACAGCACCGGCATCGAATACCCTTTGGGGTTTTCAAACAGTAAAGCGGGGCCACCGGCACGCAGGGTGCGGTCAGCAATTTCTGTCATTTCCAGATAAGGATCAACAGGAAGTGTAATGCGTTTGAGTTCGCCCTGCTTTTCCAGCAGCGTCAGGAAGTCGCGGAGATCGTGGTATTTCATGCAGTTAGTCATGGCCTCTCTGTAAGCGCTTCATTATACGGCGTAAGCCTGCTTGATGCTGTAATTTTGTTAAATTAGCGTGAACTTATGCATTCTGTTCCCTTTTCCCCCATTATAATCAACTTAGCGATCCCGCCAGGGTTTTGATATGCTTGCGCCCCGAACTAAGGGAAAGAGTGATTATGCAGGCCTGGTATTTACTGTATTGCAAACGCGGGCAACTTCAGCGCGCGCAGGAACATCTTGAACGTCAGTCTGTAAATTGCCTGACACCCGTGATCACGCTTGAAAAAATGCAGCGCGGGAAGCGCACGACCGTTAGTGAGCCATTATTCCCGAACTATCTGTTCGTTGAGTTCGACCCGGAAGTGATTCACACCACGACCATCAGCGCCACACGCGGTGTCAGCCACTTTGTGCGTTTTGGCGCTCACCCGGCCACGGTCCCGTCAACGGTGATTCATCAGCTTTCGGTGTACCAGCAACCTGAAGGCATCACCGATCCGGAAACCCCCTACGCAGGCGACAGCGTCGTCATCACTGAAGGGGCTTTCGAGGGCTTACAGGCGATTTTCGCCGAGCCTGACGGTGAAGCACGCTCCATGCTGTTGCTCAACCTGCTGAATAAGCAGGTATTGCAGAGCGTGAAAAACACCGACTTCCGCAAAGTTTAAACGTCTATCCCGAACAGGCGACGCACGTTGTCATCCGTCTGTGCGCACAGCCAGTGCGGGTCTTCTCCGCGCCAGCGCGCTACGCTCTCAAGAATATGCCCCAGATAGGCCGGTTCGTTACGTCGAGAAGCCGGTTTGGGTTGCATATCTCGCGGCAGCAGATAAGGTGCGTCGGTTTCAACAAGCAAGCGGTCCGCCGGGATCACCGGCAACAGCTCGCGAAGCTCAAGCCCGCGACGTTCATCGCAAACCCAGCCGGTAATGCCCAGATATAACCCGCGTTCCAGACAATCCAGCGCCTCCTGCCGTGAACCGGTAAAGCAGTGCAGTACCGCCCCGGGCAGTTTATCGAGCCAGGGTTCCAGTAAGGCGAGGAAGCGCTCATGCGCGTCACGGCAGTGCATAAACACAGGCATTCCAAGCTCTGCTGCCAGGGCGAGCTGGGCGGTGAAGGCATTTTCCTGTTCGGCTGGCGTGGAAAAGTTACGGTTGAAATCGAGACCACATTCGCCAATGGCCACGACTTCAGTGGTTTTCGCCAGCCTGTGTATGATTTCAGCGCTCTGCGGCGTCCACTGGCTGCTGTCATGAGGATGCACGCCAGCGGTTGACCAGCAGCGATCATAGCGTTGAGCAAGCTGCTGCGCCTGCTCGCTTTCATGCAGGTTGGTTCCCGTCAGGAGCAGCCCTTTCACCCCGGCGGCAAAAGCACGCGCGACGACCTCATCGCAGTCTTTCGCAAACTGCGAGCTGGTCAGGTTGAGTCCGATATCAAACATGCGATTCCCCATAGCACAACCGCCCTGACGGGCGGCTGGTTTTACTCTTCAGTGGTCTTTTCCGACGTATCGTCTTCGTCATCCGACCGACGCCCTTTTCCCACGTAGAAACGCGAGAAGAATACGCCGACTTCAAACAGACAATACATCGGTATTGCCAGCAGTGTTTGTGAGAAGACGTCAGGTGGTGTGAGCAGCATGCCAACCACAAACGCGCCGACCAGGATATACGGGCGCTTCTTACGCAGGTCATCAGGGGTCGTCACTCCTACCCAGCAAAGCAGCACAATGGCTACCGGCACTTCGAATGCCACACCGAACGCCATAAACAGCGCCATCACAAAGCTGAGGTAGCTGGCGATATCCGTCGACACCTGAACCCCTTCCGGCGCGGTATGCGTCAGGAAGCCAAAGGCCAGCGGGAAGACAACAAAGTAGGCGAACGCCATGCCGATATAGAACAGCAGCGAGCTGGATACCAGCAGCGGGATAACCAGCTTGCGTTCATGCTTGTACAGCGCTGGCGCCACAAACGCCCACACCTGATAAAGAATGACCGGCGCAGAGGCAATCAGCGATACCCAGAAGGTGAGCTTAATAGGGGTAAAGAACGGTGATGCAACGTCCGTTGCGATCATCGTTGCCCCCAGCGGCATCTGCTTGATCAGCGGCGCAGAGACAACCTGGTAGATATCATTGGCGAAATAGACCAGGCATAAGAAAATGAGGAAAACCGCGATAATGCAGTTTAACAGGCGCTTACGCAGCTCTATGAGGTGCGTAATCAGCGGTTGGGTATCATCTACTGCCATGTTTACGCTTTATCACTCGACGAGGGGGATGATTCGGAAACAGGCGCGGCAGGCTTAACGTCAGCCGCTTTTACCACCGGTGCTTCCGGCTGCGCCTGTTTTTTCGGTTCAGATTCCTGCGGCGTTTGTTCAGGCGCGGTAGCCTGATGCTCCGCGCTGGCAGGCGTAACGCCCTCGCGCTGCGCTTCGCTGTCCTTCACCACCGGGTTGTGGATGGTGTTGGCTTCATCGCTCGCCTTTTCAGGATCGTTGACGCTGTAGGAGCGCTTCATGGATTCTGCCGCTTCACGCAGTTCATCCATTGAGGCTTTCAGTTCAGGCGTCAGGTTATCCATGCTCGCCTTTTCCACCTTTTTCAGGCTTTCCTGAAACTCCTGCAGCTTAAGTTCCTGCGCCAGCTCATTTTGTACGGTCGAAGCCAGCGATCTCAGCGCGCGTACCCAGCCCACAACGGTTTTCACCGCCACCGGCAGACGCTGGGGTCCTAACACTATCAGGCCAATCACAAAGACCAGCAGCAGCTCACTAAAACCAATGTCGAACACGAATTACACCTGCTCTTTATCGTGGCGTTTAGCGTCTTCTTTTTTCGCCTCTTCCTGCTTTTCGGAGATGGATTTAGCAGTAAAGTCAGCATCCTGGCTGGTTTTATCCTGCTTGCTCTCATCATCGCTCATCGCTTTCTTGAAGCCTTTGATAGACGCGCCCAGATCGGAGCCGATAGAACCGAGCTTTTTCGTGCCAAACAGCAGCACGACGATGACGGCAATGATCAACAATTGCCAGATACTGATACCACCCATACATGTACCTCAGGGATAGATGATTAATGAGTCAGGTCGCATTATACGTAGGCGACCCGTCGATAGCGACGCAAAATCAGCGCGTTTTTCTCCAGCCGGCGAGCCAGACCACAACACCGCCAGCCATCAGCCAGGCGGGCATCATCTGCCAGTCAGGGCGAGTGATCAGTAACAGCGTACCACTCAGCAGCAGCGTTGCTCCAATGCCAAAGAGATAGCGCGACTGCCCCTGTCGAACACGGCTGGACTGAAGCTCGCGGGCGATTTTATCCATGCTGTGCTGAAGGTTCTTGCTCTGACGCAAACTGTCGTAAATCAGTTCAGGAATATCAGGCATTTTTTCTATCCAGAACGGGCCTTTCTCTTTAATAGAGCGCACCAGCGCCGGAATGCCCACCTGATCCTTAATCCAGGATTCAAGGAAAGGTTTCGCAGTCTTCCATAAGTCTAACTGAGGATAGAGCTGTCGACCTACACCTTCAACGTAAAGTAATGTTTTCTGGAGTAAAACTAACTGTGGCTGCACTTCCATGTTGAAGCGGCGTGCCGTGTTAAACAGGTTCAGCAATACGTGTCCGAAGGAAATTTCTGCCAGCGGCTTTTCAAAAATCGGCTCGCAGACGGTACGGATAGCAAACTCAAATTCTTCGACGTTGGTGTCCGGCGGAACCCAGCCAGAATCAACGTGCAGCTCGGCCACCTTGCGGTAATCACGGTTAAAGAAGGCGATGAAGTTCTCAGCGAGATAGCGCTTATCTTCTTTGTTCAGCGAGCCCACAATACCGCAGTCAATACCGATATATTTCGGGTCTTCCGGGTGCTCATAACTGACGAAGATATTCCCCGGGTGCATGTCCGCGTGGAAAAAGCTGTCGCGGAATACCTGGGTAAAGAAGACCTGTACACCACGCTCGGCCAGCAGCTTCATGTTGGTTCCCTGCTTTTCCAGGGCTGCAACATCCGAGACCGGAATACCGTAAATCCGCTCCATTACCATCATGTTCTGGCTGCAGTAGTCCGAATACACTTCAGGCACATAGAGCATCGGGCTGTTTTCAAAGTTCCGGCGCAGCTGGATGGCATTTGCCGATTCACGCAGCAGGTTTAATTCATCAATCAGCGTTTTTTCATACTCCCGCACAACTTCCATTGGGCGCAGACGGCGTCCGTCGGGGAGCAGGCGCGGAACCCAGCGTGCAAGCCGATAGATAAGCTTCATGTCCGCTCGGATTACCGGCAGGATGTCCGGGCGGATCACTTTGATAACCACCTCTTTGCCGTTCTCTTTCAGACGGGCTGTATGCACCTGGGCGATAGAGGCTGAAGCAAGAGGTTCTATTTCGAAATCGTCAAACCAGGTCTCGACAGGAATATTGCCCATCGCCTCTTCGATCTGTTTTTTCGCTCTCACACCGTCAAACGGTGCAACGCGGTCCTGCAGCAGTGCCAGTTCATCGGCAATCTGCGGCGGGAAAAGATCGCGGCGAGTCGAGAGCATTTGCCCGAATTTAATCCATACCGGGCCCAGCTCCTGGAGCGCCAGGCGAAGACGTTCACCCAGCGGCTGATCTTTATGACGATTAGGCATCCAGAACAACATCCGCCGCCAGATGCGAAGCAGCAGCGTGATACGCATTTTGGGGATAAGCTCGTCGAGCCCGTAACTCAAAAAGGTGTGGACGATAAAATAGAGGCGCCGAATTTCACCAGGCGTCATTTGCCCTCCAGTTTTTCCAGCCGTTTGGTTAAGGCATCCACCGCGCGTTCAACCGCTGCGGTCTCTTCCGCAAACCATGCAACTTCAAGCGCGCCAGGGGCCATACGCCACTCTTCAGTCAGCACTTCCGCCGCATAGCGTTGCTGTCGTTGCAGACTCTTGCGTAGAAAAGCCGTACCGCCATGAATGGCTTTACCGATCCCTTCGGCAGCAATGTCGCCAATGAAAGGCGCAAGCAGCTCCGCCGGGTCAAACTCGGCCAGATCGCTGAGCGCAACGAAATTCTGTACGACCTGAATGTCGCCTTCCACTTCCAGCTCACCGCTGCGGATAAGCGTCGTAAGCTGCTGACGGTCACGTAATTTTGGCAGCACGCTCATGTGCGTAATCACGGAGCAGTCGGCTTCACCTTCCCACTCACCCAGAACGTCAAGCTGGCGTTCACTGAAAACCAGCACAAGCGGCGTCGAGAACTCTTTCAGAACAACTCGCAGCACCTTGCCGTTAAGCCGCTGACGTGCGGCTTTTAGCGCCGGTGCGCGGTAAAGAAAGGCATTCAGGACATTCTCGATGCCTGCGGTGACAAAGGGTTTAAAGGGCACGGGAAACCTCCACTCAGAACTTATAACCGCGATGCAGCGCGACGACACCTGCCGTCATGTTGAAATACTCAACGTTCTCGAATTCCGCATCCTGCATCATGGCCTTTAAGGTGTCCTGATCCGGGTGCATACGGATAGATTCCGCCAGGTACCGATAGCTTTCCGCGTCGTTTGCCACCAGCTCACCAATGCGCGGCAGCACATGGAATGAGTATGCGTCGTAAGCTTTGCTTAACGGCTCAAGAATCGGTTTGGAGAATTCGAGCACCAGCAGGCGTCCACCCGGCTTTAACACGCGGTACATGGAGCGCAGCGCTTTTTCTTTATCGGTGACGTTACGCAGGCCGAAGGAGATAGTGATGCAGTCAAAGGTATTATCCGGGAAAGGCAGCGCTTCGGCGTTCGCCTGCACATACTCGACATTACCTACCACGCCGATGTTACGCAGCTTCTCACGTCCCATTTTGAGCATTGAGTCGTTAATATCTGCCAGAACAACGCGACCGGTTTCGCCCACCAGACGGGAGAATTTTGCTGTCAAATCGCCTGTACCGCCGGCTAAATCCAGTACCGTTTGTCCACGACGCACACCGCTACAGTCGATGGTGAAGCGCTTCCACAAGCGATGAATGCCGAACGACATCAAGTCATTCATCACATCGTACTTCGCCGCCACGGAATGAAATACGTGGGCCACCATATCAGCTTTCTGCGCTTTGGCGACAGTCTGAAAGCCAAAGTGCGTCGTGTCTTGTGAATCGTCAACCATCTCAGAGCCTGCTTATCAGTAAAATGTTCGTGAAGTGTAACAGATTGGGCGCGTTTGCCCTACGTTTCAACCTTCGCGAAAGAAACGTGCCGGACGCTCGTCTGACGTTAAATCTGTCGCTAACGTATTGTCTTCACTGTTTGTCTTTTGTTCGCCAGCGCCTTCGCGCAGGCGAAACTCTTCATCCTGGGCGGTGGCCTGCTCAACTAATTCCGGATTAATCTCGCGCTTCACCTCCACACCCAGGGAACGAAACGCTTCGGCCTGCGCCAGTAAGTTGCCACGCCCGGAAGAGAGTTTTTTCATCGCCTGGCGATAGTTATCCTGGGCGCGTTCAAGGCTTTGCCCGACCGAGGACATATCATCCACAAAGAGGCGCATTTTGTCGTAAAGCTTGCTGGCGCGATCGGCAATCTGCTGCGCATTACGGCTCTGATGTTCATAGCGCCACAGGTTGGCAATGGTGCGCAATGCCACCAGCAGCGTGGTGGGGCTCACCAGCATAATGTTATTTTTTAGGGCTTCGGTAATCAGTTCAGGCTGTCTGTCGAGCGCCAGCAAGAACGCGGGTTCAACCGGAATAAACATCAGGACGTAATCCAGTGAGCGCAGGCCGGGTAACTGCTGGTAGTCTTTTCTGCCCAGCAGACGAATGTGGTTACGCACGGAGGCGATGTGCTCCTGCAGCGCCGACTCGCGGGTGTAGTCATCTTCCGCATTGAAATAGCGCTCATAAGCCACCAGCGTCATTTTGGCGTCTATCACCACATCTTTACCCTGCGGGAGCCGCACAATCACATCAGGCTGCATACGCGAGCGGGCATCGTTCTCGATACTCACCTGCGTTTCGTATTCATACCCTTCCCGCAGGCCAGAGGCCTCCAGCACGCGGGTCAGCACCACTTCCCCCCAGTTGCCCTGGGTTTTGTTATCGCCCTTCAGCGCACGGGTCAGGTTGACCGCTTCCTGCGCCATTTGCGCATTCAGCTGCTGAAGATTACGAATTTCATGCGCCAGCGTGTGCCGCTCGCGAGCCTCCTGGCCAAAGCTGTCCTGTACCTGACGACGAAAGCCGTCCAGCTGTTCACGCAGGGGCGTTAGCAGGCTATTCAGGCTTTGACGGTTTTGTTCGTCTACGCGGCGGTTGCTGTGCTCAAAAATGCGGTTCGCGAGGTTCTCGAACTGCTCGCTGAGGCGTTGCTCGCTGTTCATCATCTGGCGGATTTTATCTTCCGCATGCAGCTGGGTGGATTCGAGGCGGGTAGTCACTTCGCGGAGATCGGCCTCCAGCGAGGTGTTGATATCGCGAAGATTACGCAGCTCGTTGTTGAGCAGTTCGCATTCGTCACGCCAGTGTTCGCTCAGCGCAACCTGCTGTTTTGCCGCGCTTAAATCGGCGACTATCTCTTCGCGCTCGGCCAGCTGATCGGCCTTTTGTTGCGCGTGCTGGTAGCTGGAAATCAGCCAGCCTGCCCCCACGCCCACCAGCGCAATCACTGCATAAATCAGGATTGAGATATCCACAATGCCCCCTGCATCAACGTATTACCTGCACAAAATAGAATTGTGCTGTATAAACGTCCAGTTTGAAAGGGTTTTCCTGCGAGGCGCTACGCAAAAAAAAGGCCGAACGGGTCGGCCTTTTTCGTATAAGAAGGGATTAGATCAGGCGACGCGCTGCTTCAACCACGATTTTCACAGCATGACTTTCGGTCTGCTTCATGGTTTCCGCGTTCGGGATCTCCTGCTGGGTACGGTTGACGATAACGCCCGCCACCATACCGGCACGCAGACCCTGGCTTGCGCACATGGTCAGCAAGGTTGCAGATTCCATTTCGTAATTCATTACGCCCATAGACTGCCACTCTTCCATAGAACCTTTGAAACGGCTTACCACGCGGCCGGAGAAGGTGTCATAACGCTCCTGGCCTGGGTAGAAGGTATCAGAAGAGGCGGTCACGCCTACGTGGGTGGTTGCGCCAACGGATTTCGCGGCTTCAACCAGTGCGGTGGTGCATTCGAAATCCGCCACCGCCGGGAATTCCATAGGGGCAAAGTGCAGACTCGCGCCGTCCAGACGCACGGAAGCGGTTGTCACCAGCACGTCGCCAACGTTGATATGCGGCTGAATGGCACCGGTAGTCCCGATACGCAGGAAAGTACGAATGCCCAGCTGCGCCAGCTCTTCAACAGCAATTGAGGTGGACGGGCCACCGATACCGGTAGAACAGACGATCACCGCTTTGCCATCCAGCTCAGCGCGCCAGGTGGTGAATTCACGATGGGCAGCAAGCTTAACCGGCTTATCCATCAGCGCGGCGATCTTTTCCACACGCTCAGGATCGCCCGGGACGATAGCCAGCGTAGCCCCTTGTAAATCGTTTTTAGTGAGGCCGAGATGAAAAACATCAGACTTAGACATAGGTGACTCCTCTGTGGGTCGGTTAGTCAGAAGAAGTAAAAAGGTACTTTACAGAAGCAGTAAGCAGAATTACGTGACACATCTCACCATGAATGAAAATGATTGCAGTAAATTTCCATGAAATAGTGATTCACATCACATTAACAAGTTATATCGTCAGGTGCTGCACAAAAGATAGACCGTTTCAGGCACTGTGAATTGTTAACCTGGTGACTATATTTACCTTTGCGCTAACTCATTGGTACGGAGAATGCCATGACTGAAAAAACCGGTTTTGCACCTGCAGCGGCCCCTCATGCATCAACCATCGTCTCAACACCTGAAGAGGCCATTACGGCAGGTGAGACCTCCATCCCCTCGCAGGGGGAGAATATGCCTGCTTACCACGCGCGGCCAAAATCGGCCGACGGCCCGCTGCCCATCGTGATTGTGGTTCAGGAAATTTTCGGCGTTCACGAACATATTCGCGACCTTTGCCGCCGTCTGGCGCTGGAAGGTTATCTGGCCGTTGCGCCAGAGCTCTATTTCCGTCAGGGCGATCCGAACGACTACAGCGATATACCGACGCTGTTCAGCAACCTGGTCAGCAAAGTGCCGGATGCACAGGTACTGGCCGATCTGGACCACGTGGCCAGTTGGGCTGCGCGCAATGGCGGCGACGCACATCGTCTGATGGTGACGGGTTTCTGCTGGGGAGGACGTATCAGCTGGCTGTATGCCGCACATAATCCGCAGCTTAAAGCCGCCGTTGCCTGGTACGGCAAACTGGTGGGGGAGAAAACGCTGAACTCGCCTAAGCATCCCGTTGATATCGCCACCGAGTTAAATGCCCCAGTCTTAGGGCTGTATGGCGGCCAGGACACCGGGATCCCGCTTGATACGGTAGAGACCATGCGCCATGCGCTCCGCGCAGCCAATGCAAAAGCTGAAATCATTGTTTATCCGGATGCCGGCCACGCCTTTAATGCCGACTATCGTCCGAGCTATCACGCAGAATCGGCTAAAGATGGCTGGCAGCGGATGCTGGCATGGTTCAGCCAGTACGGCGGGAAAAAAGCGTAAAACAAAAGCCCGGTCGCGGCTACGCCTTGCCGGGCTTCGGATTTATCAGGCCTGACGCAAATTCTGCGCCGCCCTGACCATGTTCGCGAGTGCCTCGCGGGTCTCCGGCCAGCCGCGGGTTTTCAGTCCGCAGTCCGGGTTGACCCACAGGCGCTCAGCCGGGATCCGCTGGGCGGCTTTTTTCAGCAGGCTCTCAATCCACTCCACGCTCGGTACGTTCGGGGAGTGGATGTCGTAGACACCCGGCCCAATTTCGTTTGGATACTCGAACGCTTCGAAGGACTCCAGCAGTTCCATGTCTGAACGCGACGTTTCGATGGTGATCACGTCGGCATCCAGCGCGGCAATCGAATCCATAATGTCGTTAAATTCACAGTAACACATGTGGGTGTGGATCTGCGTGTCGTCTTTCGCGACCGCGGCGTTGAGGCGGAAAGCATCCACACCCCACTTCAGATAAGCATCCCAGTCACTGCGACGCAGCGGCAAACCTTCGCGTAGCGCCGGTTCATCAATCTGGATGATGCCAATACCCGCCGCTTCCAGATCGGCCACTTCATCACGCAGCGCGAGCGCAATCTGTTTGGCGATGGTTTCACGGGTCACATCTTCACGCGGGAAGGACCAGCAGAGGATCGTCACCGGGCCGGTCAGCATCCCTTTCACCGGTTTGTCGGTCAGGGACTGGGCGAATTTTGCCCACTCTACGGTGATCGCTTGCGGGCGGCTGACGTCACCAATCACCACCGGTGGCTTCACACAGCGGGAACCATAGCTCTGCACCCAACCGTTCTGCGTAAAGACGAAACCGTCCAGATGTTCGCCGAAGTATTCCACCATGTCGTTACGCTCGGCTTCACCGTGTACCAGCACGTCCAGACCTAAACGTTCCTGCTCAACAATCGCCTGTCTGATGTGCTCAGCGATGCCGGTGCGGTAGTGATTCGCATCGAGGTTGCCTTTTTTGAAATCCAGACGCAGGCCGCGGATCTCCGTCGTCTGCGGGAAGGAGCCGATGGTGGTGGTTGGCCACGCTGGCAGGTTGAAGCGGGCACGCTGGGCTTCGGCACGCACCTCATAGGGGCTCTGACGCTGGCTGTCCTGCGCGGTAATGGCCGCCAGACGTTTTTCGACCGCCGGGTTGTGGACGCGTGCCGAATGACGACGCGCCTGAATGGGGGCGCTCCAGTCGGTAATGGCCGTGGTGTCACCGCTATTTAACGCATCACGCAGCAGCGCCAGCTCTTCACATTTTTGCAGCGCAAAGGCAAACCAGCTCTTCACCTCGGGATCCAGGCGGGTTTCCACACTCAGATCGATTGGGCTGTGCAGCAGAGAGCAGGAGGAGGCCACCCACAGCTCACGTTTGCCGACGATATCTTTAATCTGTGCATATTTCTCGCTCAGATCGGCGCGCCAGACGTTACGGCCATTCACCAGTCCGGCCGAGAGTAGCCACTCTTCGGGCAGACGTTTGTGCAGTTCGGCCAGGTCATCTTTGCCGTGGACCAGGTCAACATGAAGACCCTGAACCGGCAGCGCAGTAATAGTACTCAGGTTCGGCGTCACGCCTTCAAAATAGGTGGTCAGCAATAGCTTCACCTGACCAGTAAGGGCATCGTAAGCGGGTTTAAACGCTTTCAGCCACGCCTGCGGCAGCTCCAGCACCAGCGCAGGCTCATCGATTTGCACCCACTGAATTCCGCGTTTACCCAGTTCAATCAGCACCTGTTTGTAGACCGGCAGAATATCGTTCAGCAGGCTGAGACGGTCAAACTGCTCGCCTTTCACTTTACCCAGCCACAAATACGTTACCGGCCCCAGCAGTACCGGTTTCACCTGGTGGCCCAGCGCCAGCGCTTCATCGACTTCGTCGAGCAACTGGGTCCAGCTCAGTTTGAACTGCTGGCCTTTCACAAATTCCGGCACCATATAGTGATAGTTGGTGTTGAACCACTTGGTCATTTCCGCCGCTGCCGCAGGCTCTCCCGTTGGCGCACGACCACGGCCAATGCGGAACAGGGTGTCGATATCTACCGATCCATCTTTGTTCTGATGACGAGCCGGCACGTTGCCAAGCAGCAGGCTGGTGGTCAGAACATGGTCGTACCAGGCGAAATCGCCCACGGGCAGCAGATCAATGCCCGCCTGCTTTTGCTGTTCCCAGTGGCGCGCACGCAGTTCGCGGCCCACTGCCAGCAATTCTTCACGGCCAGAGGTACCTGCCCAGTAACTTTCCTGCGCTTTTTTCAGCTCGCGGCGAAGGCCAACGCGAGGGAAACCGAGAGTGTGATTACGAATTGTCATGGTGTGTCCCCTGTGAATTTTTCGTATTTAGCCATCCAGATGTTTACACATCCATAATTGGCAGTTACTGTATATTCCTCAAGCGCAAAATGTTCATGGCGAAGTGAAGGACTTTCATGATCGAGATTAAACACCTGAAAACGCTACAAGCGTTGCGAAATTGCGGTTCTCTCGCGGCGGCGGCAGCCACGCTGCACCAGACCCAGTCCGCCCTTTCTCACCAGTTCAGCGATCTGGAACAACGCCTCGGCTTTCGTCTTTTTGTGCGTAAGAGCCAGCCGCTACGCTTTACGCCTCAGGGCGAGATCCTGCTGCAGCTGGCTAATCAGGTGCTGCCGCAAATAGCCAGCGCGCTGCAGTCCTGTAACGAGCCGCAGCAAACCAGACTGCGTATCGCCATTGAGTGTCACAGCTGTATTCAATGGCTGACACCCGCGCTTGAGAACTTCCGCGAGAGGTGGCCGCAGGTGGAGATGGATTTCAAATCCGGCGTGACGTTCGACCCGCAGCCGTCGCTCCAGCAGGGCGAACTGGATCTGGTGATGACCTCAGACATTCTGCCCCGCAGCGGCCTGCACTATTCACCAATGTTTGATTATGAGGTACGTCTGGTGCTGGCTCCGGATCATCCGCTGGCCAGTAAAACGCGTATCACCCCGGAAGATTTAGCCAGTGAAACGCTGCTGATTTACCCGGTACAGCGCAGTCGGCTGGATATCTGGCGTCACTTCCTGCAGCCGGCCGGCATTAGCCCGCAGCTCAAAAGCGTGGATAACACCCTGCTGTTGATTCAGATGGTTGCCGCCAGAATGGGCATCGCGGCGCTGCCACACTGGGTTGTGGAGAGTTTTGAACGCCAGGGTCTGGTTGTCACTAAAACCCTGGGTGAGGGACTATGGAGCCGGCTGTACGCCGCCGTGCGCGATGGCGAGCAGCGTCAGCCGATTACGGAAGCGTTTATTCGCTCTGCGCGGAACCACGCGTGCGATCATCTTCCGTTTGTGCGGAGCGCGGAGCGACCCAACGGCGATGGACCCACAGCGAAGCCAGAATCACTGCTCCCCCAATAAGGAAGCTCGGCCAGTGAGGCTGCTGCTGCCAGATGGCAAGGTTCACCAGCAGCCCTGCAGGCACATGCACGTTGTTCATGATCCCCAGCGTACCGGCGTCTACCTGCGTAGCGCCGTAGTTCCACATGAAGTACCCCAGCCCCGATGCCACCACGCCCAGCCAGACCAGAACGCCCCACTGCAGGCTTGTCGTCGGGAGCTTTTGCGGGTTGCCGAGCATAAACCATGCCGCCACCGCGACGATAGCTGCCCCCATATAGAACCAGGCGAACGCGTTATGCTGTGGCATCGGGCGGGTTTCCATCAGGCGCTTGTACCCGACCATACCGATGGCAAAGCTGAGGTTCGCCAGCTGCACGAACATCAGCCCGGTCCAGAAGTGGTCGCTCACTTTGTCGTAGCGAATAATCGCCGCCCCGATCACCGCCAGCGCCGCGCTCAACAGATATCCCCAGCGCAAACGACGTTTGCTGAGTAGATCGTAAATCAGCGTGATATAGAGCGGCGTAAGCACGGTGAAAAGCAGAAATTCAGAGACAGACAGGTAGACGTAAGCCCGGAAGCTGAACAGGTACATGATGCCGAGCTGCATCGCCCCCACCAGCATGTACAGCAAAATGGTCTTCAGCGATTGCCCGCGTGTACGCAGGAAGGGCAGGAATACCAGCGCCGCCAGCCCCACGCGCATCAGCACCGAGAAGTAGCTGTCGACGTGCCCGGCGAGGTACTCGCCAATCAGGCTAAAAGAGAAGGCCCACAGGATAGTGGTAATAATGAGTAGCGCCACAATGCTTGTCTCTCAGAAATAAGGACAGGCATTGTAGCGAACTCTTTAGTTGACAACTGAGCAATAAACAATCAAATGAAGATTATTCAAGGAACAGTTTGCGCAGGTATTTTGGTACCGCGTTGTCAGCGTTAGACCCAATCACTTCCAGTTCCGGGTGCAGGTCTTTCAGACGCTGGTGTGCATTCTGCATAATGCAGCCTTTGCCCGCCATAGAGAGCATCTCGGCGTCGTTCATGCCATCACCGAAGGCGATACAGTCTTTCAGTTCGAAGCCAAGACGTTTCGCCACGGCTTCCAGCGCGTGCCCTTTGGAAACACCCCCGGCCATAACTTCCAGACAGGTCAGGGTCGAGAAACTCACGTTGACGCGGTCACCCCAACGCGCATTAATCGCCTGTTCCAGCGGTAACAACGCTTCGTGGCTTTCGCAGGTAAAGAACACCTTGCTGATCCCTTCCGGCTCCAGCAGGCCTGGCTCGTACAGGGAATAGTTAAATACCGCTTCCTTGAAGAAACGCATTTCATCCGGGCGATGGCGATTCATGAACCAGTCGTCATCGCGATAAACGTTAGTGATAATGTCCGGGTTGTTATGCACTACGCCGAACAGATCGGCGGCAATGTCGCGATCCAGGTTATGCGTAAAGATCAGGTTGCCATCGGTATCGTGCACGCGCGCACCGTTGGAGGTGATCATGTACGATTTGATCTCAAGATTATCGCGGATCTGCCCCACGTCCACGTGGTGGCGGCCGGTGGCAAACACGAAGTTCACTCCGCGGGCGGTCAGAAGCTTTAAGGTCTCTTTCGCGTAAGGCGACAGGGTATGGTCGGGCGAAAGCAGCGTGCCATCTAAATCAGATGCAACAACCTGGTACATAGGGATTTCAACCTCTGGTGGTAAAACAACAATCAATTATGCCTGTCGAAAAATTCAACAATGGCGTTGAGCGCGACTGAGCGCATAGCGTCCTTTTCAAAAAGGATCTCATGGTACGCGCCGTTGATGACCAGCGGTTTACCCCCTTCGCAAGGGTGACCGGCCGCAGCGCGGAGTTCACAAAAGCGGTCATGCATGCGGTTATCCACCACACGCTCTTCTTCAGCCTGAATCAGAAGTGTCGGCGTATCATCTTTACCAACACCAGCAAGCACCTGTTCACCGGCAAGGATCCCTTCCCGCACCCAGTGATATGTCGGGCCACCGACGCGCAGGCGCGGTTCATCGGCATAAAAACGCAGGTTACGGCGATAACGCTGCCGGCTATGGGTCAATACGTTGAGGGCAAACGGCAGCGCGCGCCAGCGCCCTGTCCCGATGGCATACCCTTCACGAATGCGCTGATGGCCCTCAGCCCAGTCGAGAATATGGCGCACCATCCAGTCCGGAAAACGCATGACGATGCCATACATTGGCGCGGTAAGCGCAATGGCATCACACTGGTGGTCATAGCGCTGTAAAAACAGCGTCGAAATCGCCCCACCCATAGAGTGCGCCAGAATATAGCGCTTACGCCATGGGCCCGGCTGAACTTCCTGCTGCCAGAAGGCGGCAAGATCGTCGACGTAATCGCTGAAGTTATCCACATGACCGCGATGCGTGTCCGACAATAAGCGGCCAGAAAGCCCCTGCCCGCGATGGTCGATAATCAACACATCGAAGCCCAGATGGAACAGGTCATAGGCCAGTTCAGCGTATTTGATGTAGCTCTCGATACGTCCCGGACAGACCACGATCACCCGATCGTTTTTCTCATCATGGAAACGCACAAAGCGTACCGGAACATCGCCAACACCCGTAAACTCATCTTCCTCACGCTGACGCCAGAAATCGGTCAGCGGCCCCATAGAGAAAGCAGCAAATGCGTTTTCTCGTGTTTCCCAGTCCTTTTTCTGCTGAAACATCGGGTTTCCACCCCCGTAAGCCAAGGAATATCGTTTTTTCGTCACCGGTCACAAAATGACGTAACAATAGCGTATTGTGGCATAAAAACAGACAATTCGGGAGTTTCAAATGACCTTCGAGTGGTGGTTCGCTTATCTGCTGACATCCATCATCCTTAGCCTTTCCCCAGGTTCAGGCGCCATTAACACCATGACCACCTCCATCAACCACGGCTATCGCGGTGCCGCAGCATCTATTGCCGGTTTGCAGACCGGTCTGGGCATTCATATCGTGCTGGTGGGCATTGGTCTGGGTACGCTGTTCTCCCGCTCGGTACTGGCCTTTGATGTGCTGAAATGGGCCGGTGCCGCGTACCTGATTTGGCTCGGTATTCAGCAGTGGCGTGCAGCAGGCTCAATTGATCTTAATACGCTCGCCCAGACGCAAACACGCGGACGCCTGTTTAAACGCGCGGTGTTTGTGAACCTGACCAACCCGAAAAGTATTGTTTTCCTCGCCGCGCTGTTCCCGCAGTTTATCGTCCCGCATCAGCCACAGGTCATGCAGTACGTGGTGCTGGGTGCGACCACCATTGTTGTCGATATCATCGTGATGATTGGTTACGCGACGCTGGCGCAGCGGATTGCGGTGTGGATTAAAGGGCCTAAGCAGATGAAGGCCCTGAACAAAGTCTTTGGTTCGCTGTTTATGCTGGTAGGCGCGCTGCTTGCGTCAGCGCGTCATGCTTAGCGAGAAATGATGAGATGAATGCCAAAGCCGGCGAACAACGCGCCGGCGAAGCCGTCAATCCACTTCGCAATACGCTGGTAACCGCGGCGCATCGCCGGTAAGGCAAACAGGCTGGCAACCACGGTAAACCACGCAAAAGTTTCCACCACGATCAGCAGGAAAATGCCCCAACGCGCACCCGCCCCCACGTTGTCACCCACAAACAGGGAGAACACGGAGCCGAAATAGATAATCGCTTTTGGGTTCGCCAGGTTGGTGAGCAGCCCTTTAATAAAACTCCGGCCGCCCGTTGCCAGCTCAACTTTCGGTTCTTCCGGCTTTTTCTCTTCTTTCTTCAACGCCCCGCGCAGCATCTGGTAGCCCATCCAGCAAAGGTAAAGCCCCCCGCCAACCATGATGATGTTGTGCAACCAGGCCATCTTCGCCAGAATCAGGTTCAGACCAAGCAGCGCCACGGCCGCCCAGACCATAACGCCCATGGTGATACCCAGCACCCCCATCATCGCTTCTTTGCGGGAGCGGCTGACGGCGGTTTGTGACACGAAGAAAAAGTCAGGGCCCGGGCTCATGAGCGCAACGATGTGCACTAACGCCACGGTAAGAAATAGCATTAACATAATTAACTCGCAGGGAAATAATTAAGTGAGTCACCATCCTGACATTTTTTAGGCTGGCTGACTACTCCTCATCGTCACCGTCGACATGAGCGCGGATAAGCGCCATAAACTCTTTGCCAAAGCGCTCCAGCTTGCGCGTGCCAACACCGTTGACGCTGAGCATTTCGCTGGCGCTGAGCGGCGTCTGCTCTGCCATCTCGATAAGCGTCGCATCGTTGAAGACCACGTAGGGCGGAATGTTCTCTTCATCAGCAATGGCTTTACGCAGCTTGCGCAGTTTGGCAAACAGCTTGCGATCGTAATTGCCGCCGTACGATTTTTGCATCACCCGCGGCTTCAGGGCGACAACGCGCGGAACCGCGAGCTTCAGTTCGATATCCCCGCGGAGCACCGGACGTGCCGCTTCGGTAAGCTGAAGCGCGGAGTGTTGGGCAATGTTTTGCGTGGCAAAGCCCAGGTGAATCAGCTGACGGATGATGCTCACCCAGTGCTCGTGGCTCTGGTCTTTGCCGATACCGTAGACGGGCAGCTTATCGTGTCCCATGTCGCGGATACGCTGGTTATTCGCCCCACGCAACACTTCCACCACGTAGCCCATGCCGAAGCGCTGGTTCACACGATAGATGGTCGAGAGCGCTTTGCGCGCATCCATCAGGCCATCGTATTGCTTTGGTGGGTCAAGACAGATATCGCAGTTGCCGCACGGCTCCTGACGCCCCTCGCCAAAGTAGTTGAGCAGCACCAGACGGCGGCAGGTTTGCGCTTCGGCAAACGCGCCCATCGCGTTGAGCTTGTGGCGTTCGATATCCTGCAGTTGGCCCTGCGGTTTCTCTTCCAGACAACGGCGCAGCCACGCCATGTCGGCCGGATCGTAAAACAGCATGGCTTCTGCAGGCAGCCCATCACGCCCGGCGCGGCCGGTTTCCTGGTAGTACGATTCGATATTGCGCGGAATGTCGAAGTGTACGACGAAGCGCACGTTCGGCTTGTTGATCCCCATTCCGAACGCCACCGTCGCCACCACAATCTGCAGGTCATCGCGTTGGAATTTCTCCTGCACATCGGCGCGAACCGCGTTTTCCAGCCCGGCATGGTAAGCGGCGGCGCTAAAACCACGGTTCTGCAGGCGCGCGGCCGTGTCTTCCACCTTCGCGCGGCTGTTGCAGTAGATGATGCCGGACTTCCCGCGCTGCTCCTGCACGTAGCGCAGAAGCTGATCCAGCGGCTTGAATTTTTCCATCAGCATGTAGCGGATGTTCGGGCGGTCGAAGCTGCTGACCTGAATCAGCGGATCGTTCAGCCCCAGCAGCCGGACGATATCCTGACGCGTGGTGTCATCTGCCGTCGCGGTGAGTGCCATAAACGGCAGTTCGGAAAAACGCTGACGGAGCTGGCCGAGCGCCGCATATTCCGGGCGGAAATCATGTCCCCACTGGGAGATACAGTGGGCTTCATCCACCGCCAGCAGGACCGGATTCCAGTGCGACAGATGATCGAGGAAGTTATCCAGCATCAGACGTTCCGGCGCGATATACAGCAGGCGAACCTGCCCGGTACGGCAACCGGCCATGACCTCTTGCTGCTGCTCGCGGGTCTGGCTGGAGTTAAGGCAGGCCGCCGCCACGCCGTTGGCAAGGAGCTGATCGACCTGATCTTTCATCAGGGAAATAAGAGGCGATACCACGACCGTCAGGCCGTTGAGCACCAGCGCGGGCACCTGATAGCAGAGGGATTTACCGCCGCCGGTAGGCATGACCACCAGACAATCGCGGCCTTCCAGCACGGTTTCAATGATGGTTTCCTGGCCAGGGCGGAACTGCTGGTAGCCAAAGGTTTCATGCAAAACCTGTTTAGCCAGCGATTCCTGATTCAATACTTCCGCCTGCGCCACGTTAACCCCATTTGCCAGAAATAAAACAGGCGCTATTTTCAGCGCCTGAGAGAGAAACTTCAACGTTTAACGAAAAAACATTCGAGCTGCCTAGAAAATATCGTTCAGCATCACGCCCACACCTACACGGGTCTGGTTGAAGTTGTAATCGATAAGCGACTCGCCGTAACCGCTGTAAACCTGAGTATAGAGGCGAACGTGCTTGCTCACCGGATAACTGAGACCCAGTTCCGCACCACCGTAACCGGTGTTCCAGTTGTACTGACCTTTGGCGCTCAGCACCGCGTCACCCAACTGATAGCCGATTTTGAGCTGATAGTAACCCATATATTTGGTGATATCCGGGTTGTCGTCGGTGTCGCCCACCACGAACCACGGCTTCACTTCCGCCATCCAGTTGCCGTTTTGCGCCATCAGTCGCGTATAGGCACGGTTCCAGCTGCGCGAGGTAGGGTCGGAGCGTCCGTTTGAATCGTGGTTAAAGCCCACCTCAATGTCACGCAGCGTCCAGCCCGCGAATTCATAATCGGTCGCAAAACCGAGGAACAGCTGCGGCTCATAGTTGGTTTCACGGAACGGTGAAGATTCGCCACTGTTGGAAAGCTGCCACCAGGATTTCTGCGTGTAAGAGGCGCCGAGCACCGAATTCGGTCCCAGAATGCCGCGCCAGAACGGGAACGCGAGACTTAACTGGAACTTCACTTCGTCTTTACGCGCATTATCGGACCAGTTATAGGAGCTTATCGCCTCTTTGTTGAGATCGCTGGTCTGCGTGTATATCACGTAGTTGGTGTCATACGGATACAGCGTGAACGGATTATCATGTTCCTGAAGAAGGTTCGCGATAATGCTGCCCTGCACGGCAGGTTGATCGTGAACTTCTTTAATCGTCGCTTCCTGGGCATATGCTGTGAGGGGCAGCGCAACCGCCGCCAGTAACCAGGCCAGATACGTCCGCATCGGTGGTGTTCTCCTGCAAAGAGTTAATTAGTTGAATTGTTATGTGGCGGATATTCTACATACTTCTGCGACAACTGCTGCATCCTCGTTTCTGAAAGTGGAATTCCTTATTGCTGAAGCATAAAATCAACATTTTATTAACAATAAGGATGTGATGCCTCATGTCAGCCATGCTTA
This sequence comes from Enterobacter sp. 200527-13, assembly GCF_027924865.1. Classification (NCBI taxonomy): domain Bacteria; kingdom Pseudomonadati; phylum Pseudomonadota; class Gammaproteobacteria; order Enterobacterales; family Enterobacteriaceae; genus Enterobacter; species Enterobacter sp. 200527-13. The sequence continues at coordinate 50,850 of NZ_BSCM01000012.1, read as the reverse complement.
CCGCCGAAGAAGCGTTAAAACTCGTGGGCGAGATTTTTGTTTACCATATGCCGTTTAACCGTGCACTGGGTCTGGAACTCGAGCGCTACGAGAAAGCGTTTGCCCAGCTCAGCTTCAACAACCAGCCGATGATGGTAGGCAACTGGGCGCAGAGTATTTTGCATGGCGGGGTGATTGCCTCAGCGCTGGATGTGGCGGCGGGCCTGGTCTGTGTGGGCAGTACGCTGACGCGCCATGACACCATCAATGAAGACGAGTTGCGCCAGCGTTTGTCGCGTATGGGCACCATCGATTTACGCGTCGATTACCTGCGTCCCGGGCGCGGAAACCGTTTTACCGCCACCAGCAGCCTGCTGCGCGCCGGGAATAAGGTTGCCGTCGCCCGCGTTGAATTGCATAACGAAGAGCAGGTCTATATCGCCAGCGCAACTGCCACTTATATGGTGGGTTGAAACCCTAAAATCGGGTAAAATTAATTCACTTTTTTGTAACGGATTATCCCGATGGATGCTAAACAAACGCGGCAGGGCGTACTACTCGCCCTTGCCGCTTATTTTATTTGGGGTATCGCACCGGCGTACTTCAAGTTTATCGCTTACGTACCCGCTGACGAGATCCTCACACACCGTGTGATTTGGTCGTTTTTCTTTATGATCGCGCTGATGAGCGTTAGCCGTCAGTGGTCTGGCGTCAAAACGCTGCTGAAAACGCCGAAAAAGGTGTTCCTGCTGGCCCTCTCAGCCGTGCTGATAGGCGGCAACTGGCTGCTCTTTATCTGGGCAGTCAATAACCATCACATGCTCGAAGCGAGCCTGGGCTATTTTATTAATCCCCTGGTCAACATTGTTCTGGGCATGATTTTCCTGGGCGAGCGCTTCCGTCGTATGCAGTGGCTGGCGGTCATCCTCGCTTTTTGCGGCGTGCTGGTCCAGCTGTGGACCTTCGGTTCGCTGCCCGTGATCGCTCTGGGCCTGGCGTTCAGCTTTGCGTTTTACGGGCTGGTTCGGAAGAAGATAGCCGTTGAAGCGCAGACCGGGATGCTGTTTGAAACCCTGTGGCTATTGCCGGTCGCGGCGATTTACCTGTTTGGTATTGCCGACAGCGCAACCAGCCATATGGGCAGTAACCCGTTGTCGTTGAATCTGATGCTGATGGCGGCCGGTGTGGTAACCACCATTCCTCTGCTGTGCTTCACCGGTGCCGCAACGCGCCTGCGTCTCTCCACGCTGGGCTTCTTTCAGTACATCGGTCCGACGCTGATGTTCCTGCTGGCAGTGGTGTTTTACGGCGAAGTACCGGGCGCAGATAAGATGGTGACGTTTGCCTTTATCTGGGTGGCGCTGGCGATTTTTGTTGCAGACGCCCTTTATACCCAGCGCAGAACGCGCAAAGGATTGTAAGCGGTGATAAGGCGGGCAGGCACAACGCCACCCGCCTGATGTTTACAGCCAGTTACGGCGCTTGAAGTAGAGGTACGGCGCCAGCCCGGCGAGGATCATAAAGATAATCGCGCCGGGGTAGCCAAAGCTCCACTTAAGCTCCGGCATAAACTCAAAGTTCATCCCGTAGCTCGAGGCCACCAGCGTTGGTGGCAGGAAGACCACCGAGACCACCGAGAAGATCTTGATGATGCGGTTCTGCTCGATATTGATAAAGCCCATCGCCGCCTGCATCAGGAAGTTGACCTTCTGGAACAACGATTCATTGTGCGGCAGCAGGGATTCGATATCGCGCAGGATCTCACGCGCCTGCTCCAGCTGACCGCCCGGCAGACGCGCCTTACGCACCAGGAAGTTCAGCGCGCGCTGGGTATCCATCAGACACAAACGCACCTTCCAGCCGATATCTTCCAGCTCTGCCAGCGTCGAGAGCGCTTCGTCGTATTCATCGCCCTGATGACCTTCCATGATGACGCGGCTCAGCTTTTCCAGGTCGCTGTAGATGTTTTCAATTTCATCCGCCAGCTGTTCGATTTTGGTTTCAAACAGGTCCAGCAGCAGTTCGTAGGCATTACCGTCGACCATCGCCTGGCTACGGGCGCGCATGCGGTAGAGACGAAACGCGGGCAGCTCACGTTCGCGCAGGGTAAACAGGCGACCGTCACGAATGGTAAACGCCACGGTGGAGTTACCCGCGTGATCGTCGGCGTCTTCAAAGAAGAAGAAGGAGTGAATATGCAGACCGTCTTCATCTTCAAAAAAACGAGCAGATGCTTCGATGTCTTCCAGTTCCGGGCGGGTTGCCAGGCTTTGCCCCAGCTCAGATTGTACGCGAAGGCGCTCATCGTCGTCCGGCTCGACCAGATCCACCCATACGGCATCAATGAGGGGCTGTGACTCTTCGGCTTCAAGCCGAGTCAGTCGGTTATTTTCGAGTTGAAATGCGCTCAACATGACCGGGACTCCCAATGCAAAAAATATCGGACAGTTCGGTGGGCACACAGAAACAAATTGGGTTTCAGACCATTAAACAGCCTGACTCAGCGCGACGGGAATAATGCAGGTCGCTGACAACCACTAAGGCCATCAGCAAGAGGAGATAGCCTTAGGAGTTGTTCCTGGATGACAGGGAATTGAGCCAGTATCTACTGGGTGTGTCCAAGGCGAATGTCCTCTTAGCGTAATCGTGCGCGCATGTTACGCCAGCAGTAATAGTGGCGTCAACACGCAACGGAACGCTGAAGGGCATTAATTGACCTTCAACGTATAAGGCTAGCAGATTATTACAAAATAATGATATTTTTCTGAAAGTTACACAGTTTCCAGCCTGGCGTAGGCTGCCACCAGCCATTTGATACCTTGCCCCTGGAACGCCACCTGCAGGCGGCTGTGCTCGCCGCTACCTTCCAGATTGACGATGGTGCCTTCACCAAACTTAGCATGACGCACGCGCTGACCCAGCTTGTAGCCGGTGTCCGTTTCAGCAATCGGCGAGCCCATACGCTGATGGCTGACCGGGCGGCTGATACTGGCGCGCAGGCGCACCTCTTCCACGCACTCTTCCGGCAGTTCGCCGATAAAGCGCGACGGACGGTGATACACCTCTTTACCGTACAGGCGTCGGGTTTCGGCATAGGTCAGCGTCAGCTTTTGCATCGCGCGCGTCACGCCAACATAGGCCAGACGACGCTCCTCCTCCAGACGCCCACCTTCATCCAGCGACATCTGGCTCGGGAACATCCCCTCTTCCATCCCGACGATAAACACCTGCGGGAACTCCAGACCTTTGGCGGAGTGCAGGGTCATAAGTTGAACCGCATCCTGCCAGGTGTCTGCCTGCCCTTCGCCCGCTTCCAGCGCCGCGTGGGAGAGGAACGCCTGCAGCGGCATCAAATCTTCGTCTTCTTCGTTGTAGCTGAACTGGCGCGTTGCCGTCACCAGTTCCTCTAAGTTCTCAATACGGGTCTGGCCCTTTTCGCCTTTCTCCTGCTCATACATGGTGCGCAGGCCGGAGTCTTTAATCACCCGGTCGGTCTGTACGTGCAGAGGCATATCGGCCGTTTCCTGTGCCAGGGCATCAATCAGCTCCAGGAAGCGTTGTAAGGCGCTGGCTGCACGTCCGGCGAGCGCTTTCTCCTGCAACAGCTCGCGGCACGCCTGCCAGAGTGTCAGCTGGCGATCGCGGGAGGCCTGGCGCACCACGTCCAGGGTACGGTCACCGATGCCGCGGGTTGGGGTGTTCACCACGCGCTCAAACGCCGCATCGTCATTACGGTTTGCGATCAGACGCAGATACGAGAGCGCGTCTTTGATCTCCTGACGTTCAAAGAAGCGCATGCCGCCGTAAATACGGTACGGCATACTCACCTGCAGCAACGCCTCCTCCAGCACACGCGACTGGGCGTTGCTGCGATAGAGAATGGCACACTGCTCCAGCGCGCCGCCGTTGTCCTGCCAGGTTTTAATACGGTTCACCACAAAGCGCGCTTCATCAAGTTCGTTGAATGCGCAGTAGATAGAGATCGGTTCACCGTCAACGCCATCGGTCCACAGCTTTTTACCCAGACGCCCGTTGTTGTTCTCAATCAGGGCGTTGGCGGCGCTCAGAATGTTGCTGGTCGAACGGTAGTTCTGCTCCAGACGGATAGTCTGAGCACCGGGGAAATCATTGAGGAAGCGCTGAATGTTTTCCACCTGCGCCCCACGCCAGCCATAGATGGACTGATCGTCATCACCGACGATCATCACCTTGCCGGTATCACCGGCCAGCAGGCGGATCCATGCATACTGGATGTTATTGGTATCCTGGAATTCGTCCACCAGAATATTGGTGAAGCGTTCACGATAGTGCTGCAGGATATGCGGTTTGTTGAGCCACAGCTCATGCGCACGCAGCAGCAGCTCAGCAAAGTCCACCAGACCTGCGCGATCGCACGCCTCCTGGTAGGCTTTATAAACGTTCTGCCAGGTTTGCTCGACCGGGTTGCCGAAGCTCTGAATATGGTGCGGACGCAGCCCTTCGTCTTTCTGGCCGTTGATGTACCACATTGCCTGACGCGGCGGCCACTGCTTCTCGTCAAGATTCATCGCCTTGATAAGACGCTTCAGCAGACGCAGCTGATCTTCGCTGTCGAGGATCTGGAAATCCTGCGGCAGGTTAGCGTCCATATGGTGCGCCCGCAGCAGGCGATGCGCCAGACCGTGGAAAGTCCCCACCCACATGCCGCCCTGGCTGGTGCCCATCAGCTGTGCGATTCGGTGGCGCATCTCTGCCGCCGCCTTGTTGGTAAACGTCACCGCCATAATGGAGTACGGCGAGCAGTTTTCCACGCTCTGCAGCCACGCAATACGGTGTACCAGCACGCGCGTCTTACCACTGCCCGCCCCAGCCAGCACCAGCATGTTGGTGCGCGAAGCGGCAACCGCGTCACGCTGTTTGTCATTAAGGCTGTCGAGCAGGTAAGAAACGTCCATTGGCACCGTCACGTAATGTCAGGCAGGCGAATGTGATTCCTTCGCCAAAACCCTGTTAATTTATACAGAACAATTGATGATTATATCAGCGTCGTGAGGGATGCCAACCGTGAAATTTCCACGTGCGGCAGAAGACGGCTGTCCGGCGTTGTCATCAGGTCAGCGTTTTCCGGCTTGATCCAGCAGGCCTGCATGCCGCAGCGGATCGCCCCGGCCACGTCCGTGGTCAGGTCATCACCCACATGCAACATTTCGCCGAGCGGCAGGTTCAGTTTTTCCGCCGCCAGGTGATACATATCGTTAAACGGTTTCGAGCGCCCGTGCGGGCCCGCGCGCAGCACAAACTCAAAATAATCGCCAAGACCAAACAGGTCAGGCTGGGCATTGCCATTGGTAATCGCCACCAGCGGCCACTTCTCTGCCAACGCGGCCAGCGTATCGTGGGTCTCCTGTGGCACATCAATACGGCTGCGCCATTTGGCGAAGTTTTCCATGGACGCTTCAGCCCCTATCGCCGCATCACGCGCGCTCATGCCAACATTCAGCATCGCCTGTTCAACCGCACGTCGACGCCATTCGGTCACGTCATGGTAAATGTCCGGCTCGGTCTCCCGCAGGGACTGACGCAGCTGCTGGAAGTCCTTGTTCTGCATCGTCTTCAGCGCCGGGTGATAGTTCTGCACAAACGCCAGCGACTCCTGCTCGGTACGCAGGATCACCTGGCGGTTATCATAAAGGGTGTCATCAAGGTCAAAGGTAAGGGCTGATATCTGACCCAGTGGGCGGTAAAAACGCATTATTTCCCCCGTTTGGCGCGTGGATGCGCCGCGTCATACACCGAGGCAAGGTGCTGGAAGTCTAAGTGGGTATAAATTTGGGTGGTGGACAAATTCGCGTGGCCGAGCAGTTCCTGCACGCCGCGCAGATCGCCGCTTGATTCAAGCATGTGGGTCGCAAAAGAGTGGCGCAGCTTGTGCGGGTGAACATGGCTGTTCAGCCCCTGCTTAATGCCCCACTCCGCAAAACGTTTCTGCACGTTACGCGCCGAGATCCGCTTGCCGAGTTTCGACAGGAACAGCGCCTCTTCTTCCGCGCCAAACAGCCCGCGCAGGTCAAGCCAGTGCTCAATCCAGGCGACAGCGTTGCGACCAATCGGCAGGCGGCGCTCTTTGCTGCCCTTGCCCATCACCCACACTTCGCCGGTGTCCAGATCGAGATGTTTTATATCGAGATTGACCAGTTCAGACAGACGCAGTCCGGCACCGTACATCACCTCCAGCATCGCGCGGTCACGCACCGCCAGCGGATCGTTAAGATCGATATCCAGCAGGCGATTGACATCATCGACGTCGATATTTTTAGGCAGATGACGCGGTGCTTTTGGCGTGGCAATGCCTTTCGCCGGGTTGGCTTTAAGGCTGCCCTGGCTCACCAGCCAGTCGAAGAAACTGCGCAGGGCAGAGAGCCTGAGCGCCAGACTCGCCGGGCCTAACCCTTTCCTGCGGCTACGCACGACGACGCCTCGAACCGTCGCAGCGTCACATTGTTGCCAGCTTTTCAGGCCGATTTCATCGGCAATCTGCATGATGGCATCAAGCTGACGCTGATAGTTCAGCAGCGTTATGGGGCTAAGCTGACGTTCAACCCCCAGGTAGCGCAGAAACCGCGCGACGTCAGTGGCAAGAAGTCCGTCCGTCATACGCGCTCAATCCAGCGCTCCAGCAGCTCAGGCAGCATCAGGGCGATCTCCTGCAACAGGTGCGTACCTTGCCCCTGCTCATAGTGATGCGCGTCGCGACTGGTAAATAACATCACGCCTAAGTCGCCATCGCGCCCCATCAATGACATGGCCACCGAGCCAATCGCTTTGGCTTCTGGCAATACCACCAGCAATTCTGGTCCGTTCAGCGGCCCCAGATAGTGATGTTGATGCCCCAGACGCTGAATACGTAGCGGCTCAAACGCCTGACGGCTCAGCGCCAGATGGGTGAAACCAGACGGTGCACCAATGCGCCAGCGGTCGGGGAAGAGACGAAGGGTTGCGCCTGCAAGCCCCAGTTCTCGCGCCCAGCGGTGGAAACGGCTGAGAAACTCGTCAAGGCTGTGGGCCGAGGCCAGACGCGCCTGCAGATGCAGCAGTCGATAGAACAGGCTTTCGTTATTGTTCGCCTGTTCCATGAGCAGCGTCATGTTCTCTTCAAGCTGATTGATGTGGTTGCGCGCGCGAGCCATGTGCCATTCGACCAGCGACACGGTCCCGCGCACCGGATGCGGCACGCGCATCTGTTCGACAAGACGTGCATTGCGAATAAAAAACGCGGGATTGTTCAGCAGATAATCAACAACAGCACTGTCGTCCAGTTCCGTCACCGTTTCCTGCAGTTCTTCCCCTGGTTGCTTCATAGATGGATAAACCCGTCATAGACATGTACCGCCGGGCCAGTCATAAACAGCGGATGACCCGGTCCTTTCCAGGCGATATCAAGACGACCGCCTGGTAACTCCACGCGAACCTCTTCTGCCAGTAACCCCTGAGCGATGCCGACGGCCACCGCCGCGCAGGCACCGCTTCCGCAGGCCTGGGTTTCGCCCGCGCCGCGTTCATACACCCGCAGACGGATGTGTTCACGCTTCACCACCTGCATAAAACCAATGTTCGCGCGTTCCGGGAAGCGTTCATGGCTTTCCAGCACCGGGCCGAGGGTTTCAACGGCGGCGGTCTCCACATCATCAACCTGAATCACGCAGTGTGGGTTTCCCATCGAGACGACGCCACACAATACTGTCTGCTCGGCCGCACGCATAATATAGGTCTTTTCCGCTTTGTTTGCGCGAAACGGCACGGCGGAAGGTTCAAAGTTCGGCTCGCCCATATTCACGCGAACCAGATCGTCATCGGTGACGCTGAGCACCATGCGACCATTCGCGGTACTGACGCGGATATCGCGCTTGTTCGTCAGCCCTTTCAGGCGGACAAAGCGGGCAAAACAGCGCGCACCGTTGCCGCACTGGGAGACTTCACTGCCGTCAGCGTTAAAAATACGGTAGTGGAAATCGAGGTCAGGATCGTACGGCGGCTCAACCACCAGCAGCTGATCGAACCCCACGCCCAGATGCCGATCCGCCAGGCGGCGGATCAGTTCCGGGGAGAAAAAGACATTCTGCGTTACCGCGTCGACGACCATAAAATCGTTGCCAAGGCCATGCATCTTAGAGAACTGCATCATTCGCTCCATTGCGCGGGTACAGAACGTAATCGTCAGAGATTAACCTGAGTCGGACCACCATTATTGCCACGATCGTTCGTGTCTGGCGTGGAAGACTCAATACCGCTTTGCACAGGTTTCGTCGGCGGCGGCGCCGTTTTATCCGCTGGCGGGAAGTAAAGCGGTCCCTTCAGTCCACAGCCCGTCAGACTAAACAGCGTGATGAGAACGGCAAGCGTTCGGAAAACGTTTTTCATTATAAAGTTGCCCGTAAGTTCAAATCTGTTTCTATCATCGCAGGAGAAGACACAAAAGCAAGAGTTTGCCGCTTTCCTGCAACGGGAATTATTTAGCGTTATACTGCCGGCATCACGAAAAACAGGAACAAAACCATGAACGACAGTGAATTCCATCGCCTTGCAGACACCTTATGGATGACCATCGAAGAGCGGCTTGACGACTGGGACGGCGACAGCGATATCGATTGTGAGATCAACGGCGGCATTCTGACCCTGAGCTTCGAAAACGGCAGCAAAATTATTATTAACCGCCAGGAGCCGCTTCACCAGGTCTGGCTGGCCGCCAAACAGGGTGGCTACCATTTCGATCTGAAAGAGGGCGAATGGGTGTGTGACCGTAGCGGCGAAACGTTCTGGGATCTGCTGGAACAGGCGGCGACCGCGCAGGCAGGCGAAGACGTGCGTTTTCGTTGAGTCTGTTTTGCCCGGTGGTGCACTGCATACCGGGCAAAAACTGTCAGGAGAAATACTGCTGCAACAGCGGGGTAGTGTCCTGGCTGGCGGGAACCGCTGGCGTAACGGCCTGCGTACGGAACGGAATCACCTGCGAACGTCCGTCTACATTCACAATCTGGTAGAACTGCGGTAGGTTAAAGTTGATGAAGCTGGAGCCGTAGGTAAAGCGGTCATGTGAGGACGAATAGAAGCGGCTGACGTCGCGCACCAGCTCCTCTTTACTGCCTTCACAGTGGTGATAAACCTCAGCGCGGTTCGTCTCATCCAGGATGTAGATGTTGAAACCGGCGTCGTCACCCGACTCTTCAAAGAAGAACTGAATAATTCCTTCGCTCGCAAAGCCATCCACGACCTGTGGCAGTTTCACGTGGTTGGTTTCCACCTGCACTGACAGGCCATGCAGCTTGTTGTGCGAAATGGCGCCGTAGAACTCGATGGCGTTTTCCAGCTTCTGTACTGAAACATTCAGGCGCTCGAAGAACAGGCCCCAGGTCTGTCCGGAGACGCGCAGCGCTTTAAAGCGACCGGTTTCCTGACGGGTACTGGAGAGGCGCAGTTCGATGCACTCCGAAACCAGCTGCTGCACACGGGTACGGATCAGACCGCGCAGATGCTGGCTATAGCAGAACACCTCAACGCTGTCCGGCGGCGCAGCGTCCTGGTGCATCTTGCCGAGAATCGTTTTCAGCGCTTCGATCATCGCCTGCTCGCCGTTGAAGTGCAGAGTACGCACTTCGTTCCACGAGTTGCGGTACAGCAGGTCTACGCTGCCCACCAGGCAGTTTTGCTGCTCGCCAAAGCTAAAGACATCCAGTTTGCGGAAGTCAAAATGAACCACCTGATTGCGGAAGGCCGCCGTCGGGTCATATTCCAGGTTGACGATGATCGCCAGATGGCGAATTTCACACGGACTGTAGAGCGCTTTTGGCGTCGGCGCCGGCAGACGCAGCGGGAAGTGGTGGGAGACATCCGCCACCATCTCCTGCAGTTTGGCTAAATCGACAACCTCGTTGCCTTTGATAAACAGCCGGGTACGCGAGGTCAGCAGGCCGTTGAACCAGGCCCAGGCCACCAGCTTGTTCAGGTAGCGGTTATATTCCAGCGGCTGATGGCTGATGATCGAGTCCATGCTTGGCGCACGGTTGTACAGGTACCACCCGGTGCGGTTTGCGCGGCCCGGCGGCACATAGATAAAGGTCAGGTTCGGTTCTGACAGGTCCGGTGAAATCTGCGGGTTAACCAGCGTGACTTTACCCGGCAATGCTTCAAACGCCGCGTACAGTTTACGCGTCAATACCCCGATGTCCTGCGGGCTGGCGGAAACGCTGAGATTGTTACGACGCGCAAAGCGGATAAGGTTGCGGTAGCTTTGCATCATGGCGTCGAGCAGTTCGTTGTGCGCTTCACGCACCTGATCGATTTTCCAGTTGGCGCGGTTATCAAGCATCGACAGACGTTCTTCGTCCCATCCCCACTCTTTAACCAACTGACTGACCACTTCACGACGCCAGCCCACGCATGCGCGTTCGCGGCTGAGTTTTTCACAGACTTTGAGATAGAAACATCGACGCACCAGATCGAGACGCGTGGTGTCATCAATGGCTTTCAGATATTCGGTGACGCGTTCAAGCATCATGCAGTAAGCATCCAGCCCGTAGGAGACAATTTCTCCGTCGTGCAGACGCTGCTTGATATCTTTCGCCAGCAAACGCGGCGTGGGGTATTCCCAGGAATAGGCTTCCAGCAGCAGGGTTTTCAGCACGGCCTTATACGGCGAATCAATGCTTTTATAAAGCTGCCAGAGGCTCGCGCCAAAGTACTCTTCGGCGGAAAGCGAACTGAGGCCACCCAGATCCAGCCATTCATTTGGTGTCAGCACACCCTGGGAGTACAACGACATTACGTAATCGTCGTAATGCTCTTCTTCGTCGCACGGCACCATATTCCACAGAATACGCTTACCGGCCAGGCGAACGGCAGTACGGTAAAACTCGTCCAGCAGTAAGATGTGCTGGGTTGAGCCGCAGTCTTCACCACCCAGACTGCCACTTTCGTTATGACGGAAACGGTTTTCATCAATCAGGAAGAAACTGACTTCCACGCCAAGCGACGCGGCCCAGCTTTCCAGCAGGCTGCACTTTCGCTGCAGCAGCTGACGCTCGTCGTTATCGAGCCAGGACTGATGACAGACCCAGATGTCCAGGTCCGAAGAACAGCTTTGCCCAACCGAGGAGGTGCTGCCCATGGTGTAAACGCCTGTAATCGGCAGTTCACCTTTCGGTGATTCCTGCGGCGGCATGCCACGGTAGAGTTCAAGTTCGGTCAGGTAGTGTTGTTGGGTTTCATCAGGCGTGAAAAGACAGATGCCTCTGGGAACGTTACCGTCAAGGTAGCCAGGCATCAGCGGATGGTGATAGTGCAATAATGTCGGCAGAAGACTGTATACCTGCTGGAAAGCAGGGCCCATAGCAGCAAGCGCGCGATCGACACGCAGTTGGTTTATGGCATCCAGTCTCTGTTTCAGAGTCTCAATATAGAGGTACAAGACGTATCGCCTGATGTTTCCGGGTGTCGCACGCTATTCAAAACAGAAATAACAGCGGACCCGCAGTATTACAAAAAGAGAACCGTTACCTTTTTTCGCCCTTATCATTATGGTGGTACCGACGAAAAAATGGTCTAAAACGTGATCAATTTAACACCTTGCCGGTTGACCGTAAAGAAAGATGCGCTACATACAGTGTAGCACCGTTCTGTACGTGTAAATTCCTTAATACGGCTGTGGCTGACGAGAACCCCGCCCTGTCCCTCTCTTCTTCATCACCGTAAAACTGCCATCCCAGAGTCAACAATGTTAGGATGGTTAGCGATTGATAATGACGGTAACAAGCATGTTAGACAATGTTTTGAGAATTGCCACACGCCAAAGCCCTCTTGCGCTCTGGCAGGCACATTATGTTAAGCAGCGCCTTGAAGCCTGCCACAGTGGATTGTGCGTCGAGCTGGTGCCGATGGTCACGCGCGGTGACGTGATCCTTGATACGCCACTGGCTAAAGTGGGCGGCAAAGGCCTGTTTGTCAAAGAACTGGAACTGGCATTGCTTGAGAACCGCGCCGATATCGCCGTACATTCGATGAAAGATGTGCCCGTCGAGTTCCCGGAAGGGCTGGGGCTGGTGACCATTTGCGAGCGTGAAGATCCGCGCGATGCGTTTGTCTCCAATCACTATGATTCGCTCGATGCGTTGCCAGAAGGCAGCGTGGTTGGCACGTCCAGTTTACGTCGTCAGTGTCAGCTGGCAGAACGTCGTCCGGACCTGATCATTCGTTCGCTGCGCGGTAACGTTGGTACGCGTCTGAGCAAGCTGGATAACGGCGATTACGATGCCATTATCCTCGCGGTTGCGGGTCTGAAGCGCCTGGGGCTGACGTCGCGCATTCGCGTCGCGTTGCCGCCTGAGCTGTCGCTGCCGGCCGTGGGTCAGGGTGCCGTCGGCATTGAATGCCGTCTGGATGATGAGCGTACCCGCGCGCTGCTTGCCCCACTGAACCATGATGAGACCGCTATCCGCGTTAACGCCGAGCGCGCCATGAACACCCGCCTCGAAGGAGGGTGTCAGGTGCCGATTGGCAGCTATGCTGAATTAATTAACGGTGAACTGTGGCTGCGAGCGCTGGTTGGCGCACCGGACGGTTCACAGATGGTACGCGGCGAACGTCGCGGTAAAGCGCAAGATGCCGAACAGCTTGGCGTGTCGCTGGCAGAAGAGCTGCTGGATAACGGCGCCCGCGAGATCCTGGCTGAGGTGTATAATGGAGAACCCCCTGCATGAGTATTCTTGTCACCCGCCCTTCTCCCACAGGAGAGCAGTTAGTGAGCCGTCTGCGCGCACTGGGGCAGGTGGCCTGGAGTTTTCCGCTCATTGAATTCTCCCCCGGTCGGGAGCTGTCCGCGCTTGCCGACCATATGAATACCCTCCAGCAGGGCGACTTGCTGTTTGCGCTGTCGCAACATGCGGTGGAATTTGCCCAGGCGCAGCTGCAACAGCAGGGGCTTAACTGGCCAACCGCCCCTCACTATTTTGCGATTGGTCGTACAACGGCACTGGCGTTGCATACCGTAAGCGGAACAGATGTTCGTTACCCGTTAGATCGGGAAATCAGCGAAGTCTTGCTACAATTACCTGAATTACAAACTATTGCCGGAAAGCGTGCACTCATTTTACGCGGTAACGGCGGGCGCGAACTGTTGGGTGAAACGCTGCGGGAACGCGGGGCTGAGGTCACGTTCTGCGAATGCTATCAGCGTTGTGCAAAACATTACGATGGTGCGGAAGAGGCGATGCGCTGGCATATGCGCGGCATTACGACCCTGGTGGTGACCAGCGGTGAAATGCTGCAGCAGCTCTGGTCGCTGGTGCCCCTTTGGTATCGTGAAAACTGGTTACTCCACTGCCGGCTTCTGGTCGTCAGTGAGCGTCTGGCGAACCAGGCCCGGGAACTGGGCTGGCAAGATATTCGGATCGCTGATAACGCTGACAACGATGCGCTGCTGCGCGCATTACAATAACTCTCATAATGGGAAGCCATAATGACGGAACACGATAAATCCTCCGCCGTGGTTGAAGAGACCAGGGAGACTGTGGACATCACGCCGCAGTCAGAAACGACTGAGAAAACCGTTGAGAAGAAGAACGGCAGCAATAAAACCAGCCTCGCGCTGAGCGCGATAGCCATCGCCATTGCGCTGGCCGCAGGCGTTGGCCTCTATGGCCTGGTGAAACAGCAAGGCTCCAGCCAGACGGCAACCAACGACACGCTGGTCAATCAGCTTACTGCTCTGCAAAAAGCGCAGGAGACGCAGAAGACTGAACTGGAAACGGTGATTAAACAGCAGTCCGCGGCGCTCGCTGAGGCGAACAGCAAACAGGAAGAGCTGACCAAACAGCTGGACGACGTGCAGCAGAAAGTCGCCACGATTTCCGGTACCGATGCCAAAACCTGGCTGCTCTCGCAGGCCGATTTCCTGGTGAAGCTGGCCGGACGTAAGCTCTGGAGCGATCAGGACGTCACCACCGCCGCCGCGCTGCTGAAAAGCGCTGATGCGAGCCTGGCAGACATGAACGATCCGAGCCTCATTACCGCGCGTCGTGCCATTACCGAAGATATCGCCAGCCTTTCTGCCGTTTCGCAGGTGGACTACGATGGCATCATCCTGAAGGTCAATCAGCTTTCAAACCAGATTGATAACCTGCAGCTGGCGGATAACAACGACGATGACTCCCCGATGGATTCTGACGGCACCGAGCTTTCCAGCTCCCTGAGCGAATGGCGCGTGAACCTGCAAAAAAGCTGGCAGAACTTTATGGATAGCTTCATTACTATCCGCCGCCGCGACGAAACCGCCGTTCCGCTGTTAGCGCCGAATCAGGACATTTATCTGCGCGAAAACATTCGCTCCCGCCTGCTGGTTGCGGCTCAGGCCGTACCGCGTCATCAGGAAGAAACCTACAAACAGGCGCTTGATAACGTCTCGACATGGGTACGTGCTTACTACAATACCGATGATGCCACGACCACGGCTTTCCTCGATGACATTGATAAACTGAGCCAGCAGAACATCACCATGAACGTGCCGGACAAGCTGGAAAGCCAGCCGATTCTGGAAAAACTGATGCAGACGCGCGTGCGCAACCTGCTGGCGCAGCCGGGCGTTCCGGCAGAACCTCACGCCCAGGCCCCTGCCGCCGCGCCAGCGCTTGAAAGCGCGCCACAAGGAGAGTAATGATGCTTAAAGTACTCTTACTCTTCATCCTGCTGATCGCCGGGATCGTCCTGGGGCCGATGCTTGCCGGTCATCAGGGTTACGTCCTGATCCAGACCGATAACTACAACATCGAAACCAGCGTAACGGGTCTGGTGATCATCCTGATCCTCGGTGTGGTGGTGCTCCTTGCAGTAGAGTGGATCCTGCGCCGAATTTTCCGTACCGGTGCGCATACGCGTGGCTGGTTCGTTGGCCGTAAACGCCGCCGCGCCCGTAAGCAGACTGAGCAGGCACTGCTTAAGCTGGCCGAGGGTGACTATCAGCAGGTTGAAAAGCTGATGTCAAAAAATGCTGACCATGCCGAACAGCCGGTGGTGAACTATCTGCTGGCCGCCGAGGCAGCGCAACAGCGGGGTGACGAAGCCCGCGCCAACCAGCACCTGGAACGCGCGTCAGAACTTTCTCCGAAAGACCCGATTCCCGTTGAGATCACCCGCGTTCGCCTGCAGCTGGCCCGCAACGAAAACCACGCCGCGCGTCACGGTATCGACCGTCTGCTGGAAGTCTCGCCACGCCACCCGGAAGTGCTGCGTCTTGCCGAGCAGGCCTATATTCGCACCGGTGCCTGGGGTTCACTGCTGGATATCATTCCGTCGATGGCCAAAGCCGACGTCGGTGATGATGAGCATCGTGATGAACTTCAGCGTCTGGCATGGATTGGCCTGATGGATCAGGCGCGTGCCGATCTCGGCAGCGATGGCCTGAAAACCTGGTGGAAGAATCAGAGCCGGAAAACGCGTCAGCAGGTTCCGTTGCAGGTTGCGATGGCAGAACATCTGATTGAATGTGACGATCATGACACGGCGCAGGAGATCCTCCTCGACGGACTGAAGCGACAGTATGACGATCGCCTGGTTATGGTGATCCCGCGTCTGAAAACCAATAACCCTGAGCAAATTGAAAAAATGCTGCGTCAGCAGATTAAAGCCGTCGGCGACCGTCCACTGCTGTGGAGTACGCTGGGCCAGTCGCTGATGAAGCACGGTGAATGGCAGGAAGCGAGTCTCGCCTTCCGTGCAGCGCTGAAACAGCGCCCGGACGCGTTTGACTACGCGTGGCTTGCCGATTCGCTGGACAAGCAGCACAAGCCGGAAGAGGCTGCCGCCATGCGCCGCGATGGACTGTTATTAACGCTGCAAAATAATGGCAGCCAGCAATAAATAACAAGGAGGCCAGACGGCCTCCTTTTTTTATTCCCCTTCGCCTGCTACATTCTTTACCACATCATCTAAAACGAACCCGCCAATGTAACGACGTCTTTTCATTAACTTTTTTCCATACACGCGACGAGTGCCGCGTGGACTGAATCGTTTTTGAAAGGAAATCGTCATGAACTCCCTTTTGTACGCGCTTATAGAAGCGCTGCGCTGCCACCGCTGGCTGCGCCTGCTGGCCTGTGCCTTTATCTTCACATCACTGGGAAATGGCGTCACCCAGGTGGTGGTCTTCGGCTTACTATTATCATGGTCCGCCCCGCCCGCGCTGCTTACCCTCGCCTTTCTTTTCGCCACATTACCTGGCTTTATCGGCAGCCTCATCAGTGAAAAGCTGTGTGTACGCTATTCTCCGATACCCCTGTTGATACTCACCGAGGGGCTTGGCTTACTGGCCCTGCTCTTTCCCCTGCTCGGCGTGCACTATCACAGTATCCCTGCGTTACTGGCCGTGCAGTCCACCGAAGCACTGCTTAGCGGAATGAGCTGGCCTGCCCTGACGCTGCTCTTTAAACGCGGACTCAGAGAAGCAGAACTGCCTGCCGCAACCTGCCTCGAGAATGTGATTTTTGCCGCTCAGGTTTTGTTAGGCACCGGGCTGGGGATGGTACTTTTCCAGAAGATCGCCATCCTCGCCTTGCTGGCCATTGATGCCATCAGCTTTCTCGGATCGCTGTTCATGCTCTGGCTGGCGGGTCGTGTATATTTAGCGCCCACACTGGCAGTCCCCGCTGAAGAGAAAGCGCCTGCGGCTTTACGCTGGCAGATGTTGACCATCCGGCAGAAACGCAGTTTGCTGATTTTGCCTGCGCTGGCCGCCGTCGGTTCACCGGCCATGGCGCTTCTTCCGGCAATGGCACAGCAGATCCATCCTCAGGATGCGGCCAGCCTTGCTTTGCCACTGCTTTTTGCAAGGAGCATGGGACAACTTTGCGGTCCCCTGCTGCTAAAAAGAGACAGCCTGACGCGTTTTGCAGCACGCACGCCACGGATTTTACTGTGTCTCGGCATCTTCCTTGCCGCGTATGGGATGCTCCCGCTGTTGTCCGGGTGGATGGCATGCGCGCTGGGGATGATATTTGTCGCACACCTGGCCTCAAATGTTCTCTTTGCGGCCGGCACGTTTGCCGTACTCAGCAGTTTTCAAACCACGCACATGGCTTCGGCCAGCAGTAAAGCCTGGCGCTGGCAAACGCTCAGTGCCTCGCTTTTCACCGGTATTGCCGCGATGGCGGCGGCAGGGTTTGGCTCCATACAAGCGCTTTACAGCGTTTCGTCAGCCGCTCTGATACTGGTCGCCCTGATCATGTACGTTTACCGGGAATAAGGCATAAAAAAACGCCTGCTATAAAAGCAGGCGTTAAAACAGGTCTGTAAGACAACATATTTGGTGCTTCACTCAACGTTATGCCCATGGTGTCTGATGAGGCCGAAGCGACATCTGTCAGTGGACGATAAGCACCGTAAATGGCTCTGCGTCATTCCTGAGTTTATGAGGCACTAAGGCGAACATAAGAGATGGAATGAGCATCTACACGTATATTATTGCACGTAACGTGCCAACTTGACACGCAGAACTTTTACATCGCGCAACATTTTAAGATAAAAGGAAATTATGTTGTTGAGCGGTATCTTAGACCCTACAACCTGCTGATAAACACGACGATATGTCGTCTGGAGGAGACACGAAAGCCGCCAAATTATTATATCTTTTACTTTCAATGTGTTATGTGTCGCTGAATCGCGACAAGGAAGCCGGCTGTTGTCGTGGAATCACTACAGAGGAGAGAAAGGCGCAGAAAACAAAAAACCCCGCCGAAGCGGGGTTCAAAATTGGTCGGCGAGAGAGGATTCGAACCTCCGACCCACTGGTCCCAAACCAGTTGCGCTACCAAGCTGCGCTACTCGCCGATGTACTGCTTTTTGAATTTTTAGTTCAATTCATTAAAAAGTCGTGGTGCGAGGGGGGGGACTTGAACCCCCACGTCCGTAAGAACACTAACACCTGAAGCTAGCGCGTCTACCAATTCCGCCACCTTCGCAATTCACAACTCTTTCAATAATGGGGTGGCTAATGGGATTCGAACCCACGACAACTGGAATCACAATCCAGGGCTCTACCAACTGAGCTATAGCCACCACTGTATTCTTTCACGCGGTACTGACTACTTCTCAGACCACCGCAGCTCTAGCGCCGGGACTAAAATGGCGCGCCCGACAGGATTCGAACCTGAGACCTCTGCCTCCGGAGGGCAGCGCTCTATCCAGCTGAGCTACGGGCGCTTAGCGCCGTTGCGGGGCTGGATATTACGTACCTCCGACCCCGCTGTCTAGTGCTTTTTTGAAAAAAATGCGCGTTTGGTTATGGTTTGCACATTTTGCCGCTTATTCCTCCACTTTCTGCGAGGTAGCGCGGCGGCCCAGACCAAAAAGCTTATACGCCGCGGTCACCGCCGCCAGGAAGATCATCCCGACAAACAGCGACATGCGCGTATCTTCATTAAAGTACATTCCGATTAATACGCAAACCAGGAACGCCATCGTCAAATAGTTGGCATACGGGAACAGAATAGAACGGAACGGATGGCTGGCGATGGCCTTTTTATGTGCCTGACGGAAACGCAGCTGGCTAATCAGGATAACAAACCAGGGCACCATGCCTGGCAGCACGCTGGCGCTGTAGACATAAACAAACACTCGCTGCGGATTCGGGATGATGTAGTTCAGGCAGGAGCCAATCAGCAGGATCACAATCGACACCGCCACTCCCGCAACCGGTACGCCCGCACGCGAAACTTTCGCCATTGCCGCTGGCAGCTGGTTGTTTCTGGACAGCGCGTAGAGCATACGTCCGCAGCTGTACATCCCGCTGTTGCAGCCTGACAACGCCGCCGTCAGAACCACAAAGTTAATGATGCCTGCTGCTGCCGTGATGCCAATCTTCGCGAAGGTCAAGACAAACGGGCTACCGGTCGTGCCAATTTCATTCCACGGGAAGATGGTTACGATAACGAAGATCGCCCCCACATAGAAAATCAGGATACGCCACAGCACCTTGCCTACGGCGCTGCGCAG
Organism: Enterobacter sp. 200527-13; assembly: GCF_027924865.1. NCBI lineage: Bacteria > Pseudomonadati > Pseudomonadota > Gammaproteobacteria > Enterobacterales > Enterobacteriaceae > Enterobacter > Enterobacter sp. 200527-13. The sequence goes on along the minus strand of NZ_BSCM01000012.1, from coordinate 31,860 downwards.
CGTAACCTGCGGGTTTTTCGCTTCACCCGCGGTAATACCGATAAGCTCAACCCCCTGATAAGAGGCCACAACGATACACAGTGCCGTCAGGAAGCCCTTCCAGCCGCCCGCAAAGAAGCCGCCGTTTTCGGTCAGGTTACCAAAGCCAATGGCGTGCCCGCCGTTGCCAAAGCCGAAGAAGATAACGCCCAGCCCGACCACAATCATCACGATGATGGTGGTGACTTTGATCATCGCAAACCAGAATTCGATTTCACCATAAAGACGAACCGCGGCAAGGTTTGCCAGTGCCACCAGCCCCACGGCAATCAGCGCCGGTATCCACTGGACCATGTCCGGGAACCAGAACTGTACATAGACCCCTATCGCCGTGATTTCAGAGATGCCAACCGCCATCCACATAAACCAGTATGACCATGCCGTCAGGTAGCCAAAGAACGGGCTCATATATCGGTGCGCGTAAACGGCGAAGGAACCCGTGACGGGCTCCATGAAGAGCATTTCGCCCATCGAACGCATGATGAAGAAAACGAACAATCCCGCAATGATATAAGCCAGCAAGACCGAAGGTCCTGCCCATTTGAGCGTGCTTGCGGAGCCCATAAACAGGCCCACGCCGATAGTGCCGCCCAGCGCTATCAGTTCAATATGACGAGCCTCCAGCCCACGCTGTAGCTCCGGTTTTTTCTCTGCCATAGATCCTCGATTGTGTTTGCTGTTTCCCGACTTCAGGCCAGGTATTGTTTTTTAGGGGTACTAAAATACGGGGCGAATGGTTTCTTAAAATGCGGCAAATGGCAAACGATGCATAAAAAAAATGAATGCATTGCACAGATTCGCAGCAGTTTTGCAGGGGAGTTGCAGTGCGAACAGCATATCGCGCTACATTTTGATTACATTTTCCCGGTGTAGTGCCAGGTAAGGTAGCGAAGCAGACGGATCTGTCGTGTAATCCGCGTCGGCTGAGATAGCAGGCGATACAGCCACTCCAGCCCCAGGTTTTGCCAGACTTTGGGCGCACGCTTAACATGGCCGGTAAAGACGTCATACGTTCCGCCAACGCCCATATAAAGGGCATCCGGACACACCTGACGGCAGTCACGCATCAGGATCTCCTGGCGTGGGGAGCCCATCGCCACGGTGATGATTTTCGCTCCACTGTCGCGAACGCGTTCAAACAGCGCCTGCCGGGCCTCTGGTTTGAAGTAGCCATCCTGGCTGCCCACGATGTTAACATTCCATTGACTGCGCAATTTCGCTTCGGTCTGCGCCAGTACCTCCGGCTTACCGCCAATCAGGAATACCGGCGTGCCTTCCGCCCCTGCGCGTGCCATCAGTTGCTCCCAGAGATCGGCCCCTGCCACGCGAGATACATTAGCGCCTGGATACTTTTTGCGGATTGAACGCACCACGCTGATACCGTCGGCATATTTAAATTCAGCCGCTTCTATCAGGCCTCTCACTTCGGCGTTGTCTTCCACCGCCAGCATCTTTTCCGCATTAATGGCGACCAGCGTACCAGACTTCATCTGACCACCAGCGAACAGAAAATCCAGCGCGTGTTGCATATCGCGCCAGCCAATAAGCTGCAGACCGCGCAGCGTATAGCGCGGTGCAGAAGTTTTATCCGTCATGACTTTCCCTACTCACACTTGCGACAGCGTTGTGCTGCCCTGCGGCTCGCGCTTATGCACAAGCCCTGCACTGTCAAACAGCCAGTACAACAGTTTGGCCAGTAACAGGCAGATGCCAAAAACGACCATGAAGAAAACCACGCGCGACACGAATGAATCCAGCCCTTCACGCGCCAGAACGATCATATTGAAAATGGCACCAAAGCAGAAACTGTGCAAAATAGCCGCCTTATAGCGGTTTGTTTCTTCGTTGCCGCGCACGTAGAGCCAGTCAAACCACTTGATGATCAGCCCCACCACCACCGCCCCCGGCAGGATAAACCAGCTTCCCCCCATCACCACCAGCGAGCCAATCAACGTAGGTGAGATCGCAAGGCCTGAGTGGTTGTTCAGCACTTCCCAGGTAAAATAGTTTGCCGTGTTGAGTACGACGCCGGGACGGTCTGGCCACAGCCAGGTTGGGATAAAGACATAAAAGTCGCGCACAATAGGCGCAAGGCCCTGGAAATCGATTTTGTCGTAGTTTTGCAGCAACAACGCCAGGTTTTCCCACGGCGAGAAGGTGTCGCGCGTGAGATAGAGGAATGTGTAAAACGCCTCGTCACCGGCTACGTTGAGCCCGTAGCGCTTCAGGGCAAGCCAGAACATACCAACAATGCCAAACACCCCAGCAGCCACCAGCATCCATAAAGAGATCCACCCGCGGATGATGCCGATAAACAGGAAGATTGCGAAAGCGATGATGATATTTGCACGCGTCCCTCCCACAATCATGTAGGTCAGGAAACCGAAGGCAACGGTACTCACCAGGAAAAACAGCCAGGCTTTGCTGTCCTGACGCAGGAAAAAGATCACCAGCATCGCCGGAATGAAGAAGTAGAAGAAGCGCTTAAGCGCCACGCCCGACACTTCGGCAGAAAAAATCTGGCTGTAGGACTGGAGCTTGAACAGCAGAAAACCATTATGCATGAAGAAGATACCCACGCTTACCAGCGCGATCGTCATCAGCATCACCCACGTCAGGTGCGTCTCCACCCGGTTCATGGTGAAGAGCGCCCGGCGCGGCGCGGTGGATTGCGCTGAACGCAGGCGCGTTTTATAGGTGGCGTAGTAGACGGCGTAGAAACAGGTCGCTGCCAGGATCGCCTGAAGCAGGATCTCGGGCGGGGCAACGCTCACGTCAAACCGGAAGACCAGAATGCTGGTCAGCGGGAATCCGAAAAAGAAGGTCAGAAGAAACAGTAACGAGAAGAAGACGTTAAAGTTAAAACGCACCCGGCGAAACTCGAACCAGGTGAGCGTGGCGATGAATAAAGTGCTCAGAAGCCAAACGATCAGTAAGCCGCTGAATTGCAACTGGCTCATGCTTTGTCTCCTGCAGCGATACGCAGCGCGCGGTGCCACGGCGTGAGGTAGTTCGGGCTAAAGAAGTCGATGGCACTTTTGTCCACCAGCGCCAGTTGTCTCTGCGCTTCCCGGACCACCTCTTCGTTAAGCACATCGGAAGTAAACAGCACCGGCAGATGCTGCTCCGCCATGTCCTGCCAGAATGGGTTTTCGCGATTGAGTACGCAGGGCACACCCGCCTGAATCAGCAGACACAGCGTGCCAATTCCTTGCTGACGCGCAAAGATGAAATAGCCCAGATCGCACCGACGCAGCAGCGCAAGATACTCATCAAATTCCAGCTTATCGTGGAGAATGTGCACATTCCCGGCGCTAAATAACGCGAGTGCCTGCTGGCGGACCTCATTGATATAGGCATCGTTATTGGCCGGATACCCCATCGGCACAATCACATTCACGGTGTCGCCAAACTGCTGATGTACCGCCCTGAGCGCGGCAAGATGTTCATTGCTGCGATCGCCTGAATTACCCACCAGAATCGTCAGTTTACCCTCGCGCGGCGTATCATTCGCCATGTTGTTCAGCGCCGGGTTCATTCGGGTCGGGAAATAGAGTAGCTCACCGCGTACGTCAGGGTGGCGTTTAGCAAAATAATTGAGATCGCCACGGGTCGCGAAAACGCATCCCACACGCCCCTGCGCCATGCGCCGCAATGGGTAGAAAAGACGGAATTTCCAGCCGCTGGAGACTTCGTAGAGATCGGCTCCCCAGATATGCCAGCTGCACTGCGAAGGTTTGATCCCCCCGCTCAGGAGCGCCAGCCACAGGCCGGTATTAAACTGCCCATGGAAAAAGAAACGTTGCTCACGATCCGCTTTGGCTTTGGCAACAACCGCCTTCGCCAGCGCAGCCTTGTCCGGCCAGAAAGAAAGAGTCAGCGCCGGACACGCCACGCTCAGGCCATTATCCTGACCGGCAACCATAAACTCACGAGCGTCGGGATCCCCCGATGCCAGTTCATCATTGAAGAACCGTAACACGGTCTGGTTATGGTGTGGGATATCCGATCCCAGTATGTGAATCAGTGCAGTCATGCGCGTTTACGCCAAAGTAAAAATACGCCGCAACAGGCAGCGAAATAAACGATATAGGTTGCCATATAGGCCTGAGCCGCCCCCAGCGCACCGTGTGCCGGGATCAACCAGTGTGAGAATGCGGTCAGTAATGCAAACTGGCTGATTTCCGCCAGGATATACAGCCGTAGCGAGGCTTTCGCAATCACCAGATAACCAAAAACGTAAGCCCCCACTTTCAGTACATCGCCCACCAGTTGCCAGGCAAACAGATCGCGCATGGCGGTAAACTTCGCGGAGAAGAGCAGCCAGATGGCGACATCGCGCAATAGCCATACGGTTAAACTGGCTGCCGCAACGGCGGGAAGGACAAACCGCAGTGAGCGGGAAATTTCGCGCGTGATATCCTGCCTGGAGGTCAGGCGCGATAAGGTTGGCAGCAAATAGACGCTAAAGGAAGCCGTTATAAATTGGAGGTAGGCATCGGAAATACTGCTCACCCCTTGCCAAATCCCAACTTCGTCCCAGCTGTAATGCGCCGCCAGCAGGTTTCGCATCATCACGTAGGCGACAGGGAGCGTGACGGAAGTGATGAGCGCCATCAGGGTAAATTTTCCCAGCTGGCTTGCCAGCACCTTGTCCCATTGAGGTTTCAGGTAACTCAACGGAATGGTGCCCCGACGCATTAGCATGAACGCCGCCGGAACGACCACTAATGCCGGTACCAGCGCCAGCCCCAGCAACGCGCCTTCATAGCCGCCCAGCCGATAGCAAAAATAGTAGGCAATCACGCCAATGACGCTGCCGAGGATTAACGCCAGTGCGTTCCCGGCCGCATCACGAAAGCCTTTCATCAGCGCCAGCAGCAGGTTAGCCCAGGCAATGCCCAGCTGAACCAGCGCGACCAGACGAACCAGCCCCTGATAATGGGTGTGACCAAATAACCCCTGGCTTATGGGTGCCGCGGCCAGCAGGAAAATAACCGCCATCAGGGTCGAAAAGCCGGTGACCATCGCCGAGGATGTACCGACAACACGGCGAAGCTGGGTCGCATCATCATGGTACTGCGCAACGTATTTCGTGACGCCGTTGAAAATCCCTGCGCCGGCCAGTACCCCAAGGACGGTCACAAGCTGACGGAAATTCCCCGCCAGCCCGACGCCTGAAGGGCCGAATGAGACAGCCAGCAGCTTGACGACCAGTAGCCCAGCGCCAATTTTGACAAGTGTGGACGCGGCGGTCCACACCGATGCTTTTGCCAGAGACATATCAGCCGAAATAACTCAGAAGGGTGTTAATCACCGTACGCTGGTTAACAGGCGCGAGGTTGTAGAACAGTGGCAAACGAAGCAAACGCTCACTTTCTTTCGTGGTGTAGCGATCTTCACCCGCGAAGACCCCAAATGCCTCTCCTGCAGGGCTGGAGTGCAGCGGGATATAGTGGAACACCGCCAGAATTTCGGCTTCTTTTAGCCAGGCAATCAACTTGCTGCGATCGTCGTTATCGCGCAGTTTGATATAGAACATATGGGCATTATGGACGCAATCAGCCAGAAGGGTCGGCAGCTCAATTCGCCCGGCTTGTGCCAGCGGTTGCAGCGCGTCGTAATAAGTTTGCCACAGGGACAGGCGCTGAAGATTAATGCGGTCCGCTGCCTCCAGCTGCGCCCACAGGTATGCCGCCTGCAGATCGGCCATCAGATAGCTTGAGCCAATATCGCGCCAGGTATATTTGTCTACCTGCCCCCGGAAGAACTGGCTGCGGTTGGTGCCTTTTTCACGGATCACTTCCGCGCGCTCGACCAGCGCACGGTCGTTAATCAGCGTCGCACCACCTTCGCCACCGGCGGTATAGTTTTTGGTTTCGTGGAAGCTAAAGCAGCCGATATGGCCGATCGTTCCCAGCGCTCGCCCTTTATAGGTCGACATCACGCCCTGAGCGGCATCTTCAACCACGAACAGGTCATGTTTTTTGGCGATCGCCATGATGGTGTCCATCTCACACGCCACACCCGCGTAGTGAACCGGCACAATCGCGCGCGTTTTGTCCGTGATTGCCGCTTCAATCAGCGTCTCATCGATGTTCATGGTATCCGGGCGAATATCCACAAAGACGATTTTCGCACCACGCAGGACAAAGGCATTCGCTGTAGAGACGAAGGTATAGCTCGGCATGATCACTTCATCGCCCGGCTGGATATCCAGCAGCAACGCCGCCATTTCCAGCGATGCGGTACAGGACGGGGTCAGCAGGACTTTAGCGCTGTGAAACCGCTGCTCCATCCACTGCTGGCAGCGACGGGTAAAACCACCGTCACCACAGAGTTTGCCGCTGCCCATAGCAGACTGCATATAGTCGAGTTCAGTGCCCACGACGGGTGGTGCGTTAAATGGAATCATCTTGTCACCTGTATAACCAGTAAGCGGTGGCGTCGATGTTGGCACCACTCGCGATATAACGTTTAAGCGCGGCGGTGTTGCCCATCTGGGTTGCCACCCGCAGAGTCAAAAGCTGTTGCTGCTGCGCCCAGTGAAGCGCCGCCTGCATGAGTTTTTCGCCCATGCCGCGCCCGGCTAATAAACCAATACGCCCCTCGTTCGCGTTGAGCTTACGAAGCGAGACAAATCCCTCAATCTGGCCGCCTGCAGTGCGAAACACCAGGCACACATGGTCAAAGGTGCCTTTTACCGCGTTCTCTACCCACTGGGCGTAGAAACGCCCGCTGTCGTCCGGTGCATACCACGGTGCGCGAAAACGGCTCCGGGCAAACGCCTGCGCCGCCATCTGACGCAGCGCGGGGATATCCTGCTCCGTTGCCACTTCCGCACCGGGCGAATCATGATGGGTGAGCGTAAGGGACAGATCAACCTCGCCTTCAACCAGCTGAAAACCTTGTTGCTGGAGCGCATCGAGCAGGTCGGCACGGTCTGCGGGGATCCTGGCCTGCACCCGCGGCCAGGCGGTGAAGTCGGCGTCAGTCAGAACCGGCGCATCGTCGCGCAGGCGCACGATGGCTGATGGCAGACCAAAAAAGGCACTCTCCCACTCAAGGGACTCGAGAACCCCCTTCAGGTGGCTCAACGCCAGACACCTTTCGTATCAACCACATACTGTTGGCGTACGGCATCACCGGACGTCGCTTTAAATTCTTTATGATCCACCAGCAGTACCAGCACATCCGCCGTCGCCAGCGCCTCATCCAGCGCGGTCAACGTACAGTGGCCCGCCAGTTTTGCCGGCAGTTCATGAATATTGGGTTCAACCACCAGCGTTTCGCCGGTGTGCCAGCCAGCGATCATCTCTGCAATCTCCATCGCCGGGCTTTCGCGTAAGTCGTCAATATTCGGTTTGAATGCCAGACCAAAGCAGGCAATTTTCAGCTCACTGGCGCGTTTGCCGCTCTCAGCCAGACAGTCCGCTACGGTGGCTTTCACCTGACTGAGCACCCAGTGTGGCTTGCTGTCATTCACTTCACGCGCGGTGCGGATCAGGCGGGCCTGCGCCGGGTTTTGCGCCACAATAAACCACGGATCGACAGCGATACAGTGACCGCCCACGCCCGGGCCAGGCTGGAGGATATTTACGCGCGGATGGCGATTCGCCAGGCTAACCAACTCCCAGACGTTAATCCCCTGATCGGCGCAAATCAGCGACAGTTCATTCGCGAAGGCGATATTCACGTCCCGGAAACTGTTTTCCGTGAGCTTGCACATTTCGGCGGTGCGGGAGTTGGTCACCACACATTCGCCTTCAAGGAAAATCTTGTAAAGCGCGCTGGCGCGTGCAGAACAGACTGGCGTCATGCCGCCGATCACGCGATCGTTTTTAATCAGCTCTACCATCACCTGACCTGGCAGCACACGCTCAGGACAGTAAGCAATATTGATATCAGCTTGCTCGCCCGCCTGCTGCGGGAAGCGTAAGTCAGGTCGGGCTTGCGCCAGCCACTGCGCCATCTGTTCGGTAGCACCGACGGGCGAAGTGGATTCCAGGATCACCAGAGCCCCTTTTTTCAGGACCGGTGCAATCGATTTTACCGCCGCTTCGACGTAAGCCATGTCGGGCTCATGGTCGCCTTTAAAGGGGGTTGGCACCGCAATAAGATATGCATCTGCCTCGACCGGCGTCGTGCTAGCACGCAGGAATCCGCCATCAACCGCTTCTTTCACCACGCGGTCGAGATCGGGCTCCACGATATGAATTTCGCCACGGTTAATGGTTTCCACCGCACGCGCGTTGATATCCACGCCCACAACCTGTTTTTGACGGGAGGCAAACGCTGCCGCTGTGGGCAAGCCAATGTAGCCAAGACCAATGACAGAGATGGTAGTAAAACTCATAGCGATACCCGATTGTGTTTAAGTGCATGCAAAATACGGCCACAAGCCTGCCCATCACCATACGGGTTATGGGCCCGGCTCATCGCCTGATACTCTTCGTCGTCGTGCAGCAGGCGCGTCACCTCTTCGACGATCAGTTGTGCATTGGTGCCGACCAGACGTACCGTGCCCGCTTTCACCGCTTCCGGGCGTTCAGTCGTTTCACGCATGACCAGCACAGGCTTGCCGAGAGACGGCGCCTCTTCCTGAATACCACCGGAATCGGTCAGGATCAGCCAGGCGTGGTTCATCAGCCAGACAAACGGCAAATAGTCCTGCGGTTCAATCAGCAGGACGTTTTCTATATGCCCAAGGATACGGTTGACCGGCTCGCTGACGTTAGGATTAAGGTGCACCGGGTAGACAATCTGCACATCCTGATTCTGCGCGGCGATTTCCGCCAGGGCATGACAGATTTGCTCAAAGCCGCGTCCAAAGCTCTCGCGACGGTGGCCGGTGACCAGAATGGTTTTTTTGCCATTGTTCAGGAAGGGGTAGCGTGCGGCGAGTTCTTTCTGAAGATCGTTGTTTGACAGCACGCGGTCACGAACCCAAATCAGGGCATCAATCACCGTATTCCCGGTGACAAAGATTTTGTTGTCGGCAATATTTTCACGCAGCAGGTTCTGTCGTGAATTTTCGGTGGGCGCAAAATGGTACATCGCCAGATGGCCGGTGAGTGTGCGGTTGGCCTCTTCGGGCCACGGCGAATAAAGGTTGCCGGTACGCAGACCGGCCTCAACATGGCCGACAGGAATTCGCTGGTAAAACGCAGCCAGGCTGGTTGCCACCGTGGTGGTGGTATCGCCATGCACCAGAACCACGTCAGGTTTGAAGGACTCCAGAATCGGCTTGAGCTCTTGCAGAATACGGCAGGTTATCTCCGTTAACCCCTGCCCCGGTTTCATAATATTGAGATCGTAATCCGGGACGATAGAAAAGAGAGTTAAGACCTGATCGAGCATCTCACGGTGTTGGGCAGTGACGCACACTTTCGCTTCAATATCAGGATCACTGGCCAGCGCATGAACCAGAGGTGCCATCTTAATGGCCTCCGGCCTGGTGCCAAATACGGTAAGTACTTTCACATCGATTCTCTTCGATTAAACGATGAAGGCCGCAGCCTTCATCGTAGACGGCGTTCTTAGTTAGTGCGACGGCGCGTTAACGCCACGCCTGCGCCAGTCAGTGCACCCACAATCCCCCACATGATCATCAGGAATGCGCGGCGCGGACTATCGCGTTTTACAGGTTCTTCAGGCGTTCGCAAATAACGATAGGTCTGAAAACGCGGGTCCATTGTTGGACCGACATTCAGGGTGTTCAGCATCGCGCGGTTTTGATCGTAGTCGAGGTCAAAATCAGGGCCAACGGCCTGGAGGTTTTCCAGTCGAGCCTGCAGCATTGGGCGCCCGAGAAGGAACATTTCTGAATCAGGCAGTTCATCTGCCGGCACGTCCGTCTCGGTGCGGGAAATATTGTGCTGTTCGGCAATTTTCAGCGCCTGCTCAATATTGTGTACACGGCGTGCGAAGATGGCTTTAGCCACCTCTTCCTGACGTTTAACCTGCGCTTTCATCTGGATAGTACGGGCAGCCCAGGCACCTTTCAGCTCTTCATTAAGGTGGCTTGCCGCACGCTGGCTGGCAAAGGCAACGTACTGGCGCAACAGGTTATTGGCATCCGGCGCGGTTTCGGCAATCAGTTTGACGCTGTCGTTGACGTTACGCAGCGCATCTCCCGGCATAAACTGAATGTTGTTAATCATGTCATCCAGCAGCGCGGCATCGGCTTTACTGTTGCCCACCATCCGTTGCTTGTAATAATCCGTCTGGCTCCAGAAATCACGGCGCGTATCCCAGGAAGCCAGCTGCATCACAAACTCTTTATAGGCCTCATCCATGACGGAAGCCTGATCTGGGGTGGCCAGATTGGCTTTGATATCCAGGTTACGCAGGAACTGCTGCTGGGAATAGAACCCCCCGAGCATATTAACCGTTGGTTTATCAGTGATTGCCGTAGCGCTCCACTCTTGTTTTGCAAAGAAGGTGTAGGCCAGCGCTAACAATGCAAACCCCAGCGCGATCCCCGCAATCCAAAGTTTGCCTGCCCACAACACGCGAAACAAACCCCGAATATCCAGCTCATTCTCAGTTACCACTGATTTCGCTCCCGCCAACGGTTGAGTCATCATAGTCCCGGTTTTACTTAGTTAATGTTGTATTGTTGCCACTGTTGCGACGCATCCTGCGTTTAAGACGTTTAATAAACCGCGCCACTTTCCATGCGCGCTTAATGCAGTAGCCGTACAGGAAAAACGCTAGCAAGAATAATACCAACATGACCCATTCAGGGATGAAATGAGCATATTCCGCAGCCACCCCAATTGCGGCCAGAATAGCGGCAGCCAGGGTAATCAGCACAAACGCCTGACGTGAAGTAAAACCGGCACGCATGATGAGATGGTGAATATGCTGGCGATCGGGAGAGAAAGGACTCATTCCTTTACGCAGACGACGATACATAATCGCCACCATATCCATTAGCGGAATGGCAATAATCCACAGCGCTGTTACCGGGCTAATCGGGTGGGTTTTACCCTGTGTGGTCTCCAGCAAAATCCAGATAACGGTAAAGCCGATCAGCGTACTGCCCGCATCACCCATAAACACTTTATAGCGACGACCGAGCGCACCGAGATTTAAGAGGATATAAGGCAGAATGGCGGCAATCATGGCAAAACACCACATTGACAGGCTGTACTGACCATCGAACCATAAAATGATGCCGATTGCGGCAAACGAAACCGACGACAATCCACCGAGCAGGCCGTCAATACCATCCACCATGTTGAAAGCATTTATCGCCGCCCAGACGGCAAACAGTGTCAGGAAGAAACCAAAGGGACCCAGTACTAACTCCCAGGGTCCGAACACATAACCGAGGCTTCTCAGGTATAGCCCACCAACGACCATCATGATCACGCCAATGGCGGCCTGGACGGTGGCGCGAATTTTTACCGCGATATCGAACCGATCATCCAGCGCCCCGACTAACACCAGGACACCGGCGCAAGCAAGGTAGAGGGCGGCGTGTGGAATATAGTAATCCGCAATACCAAACGTGAAACAGATACCAGCGTAAACAGAAATCCCTCCAACCAGAGGAATAAGTCCCTGATGACGTTTACGAAAATTAGGCTTATCCACCAACCCTATTCTTTTGGCCACCTTACGCGCGATGAACAAAAAACAGGTTGTGAATAAAAATATACTGATTAGCTCAGTAACGGCGGTGAGTAGATTCACAATGGATTGCTCTCAACAAAAGTTAGTCCCGGAAGTATAACCATGAAGCCCCTGCCTCAGAAGTAATAAAGAAGGCTTCTTACAACTCCCTTTGTATATTTTTCAATCAATTATTTCGTTAACTGCACAAACAGTCTTATTGTCGCACTGACTGGTCTGAAATGGGAGTCTGCATTAATAGCGTATAAGCCATAAAAGAAAAACGCCACGTAAAAACGTGGCGCTTGCTGGCTTTATTTGCGTTACGAGCGTTTCATCATATCGAAGAAATCGTCGTTAGTTTTGGTCATCGCCAGTTTGTTGATGAGGAACTCCATTGCGTCGATTTCACCCATTGGATGGATGATTTTGCGCAGGATCCACATTTTCTGCAGCTCTTCCTGGGTGGTGAGCAGCTCTTCTTTACGGGTACCGGAACGGTTGTAGTCGATAGCCGGGAAGACGCGTTTCTCAGCAATTTTACGAGAGAGGTGCAGTTCCATATTACCTGTACCTTTAAACTCCTCGTAAATAACTTCGTCCATTTTGGAACCCGTATCGATCAGCGCCGTAGCGATGATGGTCAGGCTGCCGCCCTCTTCCACGTTACGTGCCGCACCGAAGAAGCGTTTTGGACGATGCAGGGCGTTAGCGTCCACCCCCCCCGTCAGCACTTTACCGGAAGCCGGAACGACGGTGTTGTAGGCACGCGCCAGACGGGTGATGGAGTCGAGCAGGATGATCACGTCTTTCTTGTGTTCAACCAGGCGTTTCGCCTTCTCGATAACCATTTCCGCAACCTGAACGTGGCGAGATGCGGGTTCGTCAAAGGTAGAAGCAACCACTTCACCTTTAACCAGACGCTGCATCTCGGTCACTTCTTCCGGACGTTCGTCAATCAGCAGTACCATCAGTACGCAGTCTGGGTGGTTATAAGCGATGCTCTGCGCGATATTCTGCAGCAGCATGGTTTTACCCGCTTTTGGCGGTGCGACGATCAGACCACGCTGGCCACGACCGATTGGCGATGCCAGATCCAGGACGCGAGCGGTTAAATCTTCAGTTGAGCCGTTACCACGCTCCATGCGCAGGCGAGAGTTCGCGTGCAGCGGCGTTAAGTTCTCAAACAGGATCTTATTACGGGAGTTTTCCGGTTTGTCGAAGTTAACTTCATTCACTTTCAACAGCGCAAAGTAGCGTTCACCCTCTTTTGGAGGACGAATCTTACCTGAAATGGTGTCACCAGTGCGGAGGTTGAAACGGCGGATTTGGCTAGGGGATACGTAGATGTCGTCAGGGCCGGCGAGGTAGGAGCTGTCTGCAGAGCGGAGGAAACCAAATCCGTCTTGCAATATCTCCAGCACACCGTCGCCAAAGATATCTTCGCCACTCTTAGCGTGCTGCTTCAGGATGGCGAAAATGATGTCCTGCTTGCGCATACGAGCCTGGTTTTCCAGCCCCATATTTTCGCCGAGAGTGATCAGCTCAGAAACCGGCGTATTCTTTAATTCGGTAAGATTCATAATGGTGTGGGTTCTTAAACTCGGGGTGATACTCGAACTTAATGTTGTGAATGGTATGGCAGGGTCATCCATGCCTGTTTAGCGGCCATCAACTCATGTCTGTTCGCTGTCTGGTCACAGGGAAAAAACGCAGAACTGAAACGACAAGACGGATTGAGTGACAAGCCCGGAATTTAGCAACTTCACGCACTGTTTGTGTCAACAACGGGAAGTATCGGGTAAAACAAGATTCAAACAACAAGATATGTTTAAAACGAAGTCATAGCTAACTTAGCACGACTTCAGCCGGGCGTCCAGAGTTCCACATAATTTAGGCGCTCTGGACGCGCAGCAAAGAAACCTTACGCCAGGTTAGCGTCGAGGAACTCTTTCAGTTGACCTTTGGACAGTGCGCCCACTTTGGTCGCTGCCACTTCGCCGTTTTTGAACAGCAGCAGGGTCGGAATGCCACGGATACCGTATTTTGGTGCGGTGCCCGGGTTCTGGTCGATGTTCAGCTTGGCAACGGTCAGTTTGCCCTGATATTCGTCAGCGATCTCATCCAGAATCGGGGCGATCATTTTGCAAGGACCACACCATTCAGCCCAGAAATCGACGAGTGTCAGCCCGTCAGCCTTAAGTACGTCCGTGTCAAAACTGTCGTCAGTCAGGTGAATAATTTTATCGCTCATATATAACTCCACAGGAATAAGCCTGGTGCGTTGGTTTCGCCCTCATCAACGACGTGTTGATGTCGCATTAACCAACTAAAGGTTGACTTTATTTCACCGGATACGCTTTCGTAAAGCAATAGTAAGCTGATATTCTACCACACTATGAGCAAAACACATTTAACAGAACAGAAGTTTTCCGACTTCGCCCTGCACCCAAAAGTGATCGAAGCCCTTGAAAATAAAGGGTTTCATAACTGCACGCCCATTCAGGCTCTCGCCCTGCCGCTGACGCTGGCGGGACGTGACGTAGCAGGGCAGGCGCAAACCGGTACTGGCAAAACGATGGCGTTTTTAACGTCAACGTTTCATTATTTACTTTCTCATCCAGCGATTGCAGACCGCAAAGTTAACCAGCCGCGCGCGCTAATTATGGCCCCGACGCGAGAACTGGCGGTACAGATCCACGCAGACGCTGAACCCCTGATGCAGGCTACGGGCCTGAAAATCGGCCTGGCTTATGGCGGCGATGGTTACGATAAGCAGCTGAAAGTGCTGGAAAGCGGTGTGGATATCCTGATCGGTACCACCGGCCGTCTTATCGACTACGCAAAACAGAACCACATTAACCTTGGTGCCATCCAGGTTGTGGTGCTGGATGAAGCTGACCGTATGTACGATCTGGGCTTCATTAAAGATATCCGCTGGCTGTTCCGCCGCATGCCACCCGCGAATCAGCGCCTCAACATGCTGTTCTCTGCAACCCTGTCGTATCGCGTACGCGAACTGGCATTCGAGCAGATGAACAACGCCGAATATGTGGAAGTGGAACCCGAGCAGAAAACCGGCCACCGCATCAAAGAAGAACTCTTCTATCCTTCCAATGAAGAGAAAATGCGTTTGCTGCAAACGCTGATCGAAGAAGAGTGGCCAGACCGCGCCATTATCTTCGCGAACACCAAGCACCGCTGTGAAGATATCTGGGGCCATCTGGCTGCAGACGGTCACCGTGTTGGCCTGCTGACGGGCGATGTTGCGCAGAAAAAACGCCTGCGTATTCTTGAAGAATTCACCCGTGGCGATCTCGATATTCTGGTCGCCACCGACGTCGCAGCGCGCGGCCTGCACATTCCAGCCGTTACGCACGTCTTTAACTATGACCTGCCGGATGACTGCGAAGACTATGTACACCGTATCGGTCGTACCGGTCGTGCGGGTGCAAGCGGCCACTCTATCAGCCTCGCGTGTGAAGAGTATGCGCTGAACCTGCCGGCGATTGAGACGTACATCGGCCATTCTATTCCGGTGAGTAAGTACAACCCGGATGCGCTATTAAGCGAACTGCCGCCGGCTAAGCGCCTTACCCGCGCCCGATCCGGCAATGGCCCGCGTCGATCTGGCGCGCCGCGTAATCGTCGTCGCTCAGGTTAAAAAATTATGCTCAGCTCCACCTCGCTTTATGCGGCAATTGATCTCGGTTCGAATAGTTTTCATATGCTGGTTGTGCGCGAGGTGGCGGGAAGCATACAAACGCTGACGCGCATTAAGCGCAAGGTCCGCCTCGCGGCGGGCCTGAGCAGCGATAATCACCTCTCTCCTGAAGCCATGGAACGTGGCTGGCAGTGCCTGCGACTCTTTGCAGAGCGTCTGCAGGATATCCCGCATTCCCAAATCACCGTCGTCGCCACAGCGACACTCCGCCTGGCGGTTAACGCCGTGGATTTTATTGCCAAAGCGCAGGAAATTCTCGGTTGTCCGGTGCAGGTTATCAGCGGTGAAGAAGAAGCGCGCCTGATTTATCAGGGTGTTGCGCACACCACAGGGGGCGACGATCGTCGTCTGGTTGTGGATATCGGGGGCGCCAGTACCGAACTCGTGACCGGCACCGGTGCGCAGGCAACGTCGCTATTCAGCCTGTCGATGGGTTGCGTAACCTGGCTTGAGCGCTACTTTACTGACCGCAATCTGGGTCAGGAGAACTTCGACGAGGCGGAAACTGCCGCACGCGAGGTGTTACGCCCGGTGATGGACGAACTGCGCTACCACGGCTGGAAAGTCTGCGTGGGGGCCTCCGGTACCGTGCAGGCATTGCAGGAAATTATGATGGCGCAAGGCATGGATGAGCGGATCACGCTTGCCAAGCTTCAGCAGCTTAAACAGCGGGCCATTCAGTGCGGGCGTCTTGAAGAGCTGGAAATTGAAGGCCTGACGCTTGAACGCGCGCTGGTATTCCCGAGCGGGCTCGCGATCCTGATCGCCATCTTCACCGAACTGAACATCACATGTATGACGCTGGCGGGCGGCGCGCTGCGTGAAGGTCTGGTCTACGGGATGTTGCACCTGTCGGTCGATCAGGACATTCGCAGCCGTACCCTGCGAAACGTGCAACGTCGTTTCCTGGTTGATATCGATCAGGCAGGCCGCGTGGCACAGCTGGCGTCACGCTTCGCCGATCATGTGGCTAACGCCTGGGATCTGGACCCTTTGAGTCGCGATCTGCTGCTAAGTGCCTGTGCACTGCATGAAATCGGGCTGAGCATTGATTTTAAACAGGCCCCGGCTCATGCCGCTTATCTGGTGCGTAACCTCGATTTACCCGGCTATACCCCTGCGCAGAAAAAGTTGCTGGCAACGCTGCTGCTGAACCAGACCAATGCCGTTGACCTCTCCTCTTTGCATCAGCAAAACGCCGTGCCGCCGCGCGTAGCCGAGCATATGTGCCGCCTGCTGCGTCTGGCTATTCTGTTTGCCAGCCGCCGCCGCGATGATTTGCTGCCGGCACTCAATCTGGTGGCGGATGACGAAAAACTTTCGCTGACGTTGCCGGAAAACTGGCTGGATAATCATCCGCTTGGGGCGGAGATGGTCGAGCAGGAGTGTCAGTGGCAGAGCTACGTACACTGGGTGCTTGAGGTGAAATAATGAGTCGGACATGCCCGGTAGCGCTACGCTTGCCGGGCGTGTAACAACCTACCCTTTCTCTTTGGCTTTCGCCAGCATGGCGCGGATGTTAGCGACGTTCGCCTGCCCCTTATGCATCCGCTCTTCAGCCGTAATCACTTTACGCTCCTGCTCCCAGATGAGGTCGTCCTGCGGAAGTTCCAGCAGGAAACGGCTCGGCTCCGGGCGCACCAGTTCGCCATATTGTCTACGCTCTTTGCACAGCGTGAAGGTCAGCTCTTTCTGAGCGCGCGTGATGCCAACATAGGCCAGACGGCGCTCCTCATCGACGTTATCTTCATCAATGCTGCTCTGGTGCGGCAGTAACCCCTCTTCCATGCCAACCAGATAGACATACGGGAATTCCAGACCTTTTGATGCATGCAGCGTCATCAGCTGAACCTGATCGGCCTCTTCTTCGCTCTCGCCGCGCTCCATCATATCGCGCAGGGTAAAGCGGGTAACCACCTGCGTCAGGGTCATCGGTTCATCAATCTCCGAGCCTTCCAGCATTTCAGTCATCCAGCTGAACAGCTGGTTAACGTTTTTCATGCGCATCTCGGCCGCTTTCGGACTGGCGGAGGTTTCATACAGCCAGGACTCGTAGTCGATACCGTGGATAAGGTCGCGCACGGCGGCGATAGGTTCGCGCTCTGCCAGCCGCTGCACTTCACCAAGCCAGTGGGTAAAGCGGGTTAATGAATCGTAGCCGCGTCCGGTGAGTGTCTGACTCAGCCCCATATCGAAGCTGGCGGTAAACAGACTCTTATTACGCGTCATCGCCCACTCGCCAAGCTTTTGTAGCGTCGCCGGGCCAATTTCCCGTTTCGGGGTATTCACGATACGCAGAAACGCGCTGTCATCATCCGGGTTAGTGAGCACACGCAGGTAGGCCAGAAGATCTTTGATTTCGGGCCGCGAGAAGAAGGAGGTTCCGCCCGAAATTTTGTACGGGATGCGGTTTTGCATCAGCATCTTTTCAAAGACGCGTGACTGGTGGTTGCCGCGATAGAGGATCGCATAGTCTTTGTATTCGGTTTTATTGACGAAGTGGTGGGCGATAAGTTCGCCTGTGACCCGCTCCGCTTCGTGCTCTTCATTGTTGGCGCTGAGCACTTTTAGCTCTGTACCGTAACCCAGTTCGGAGAACAGGCGTTTTTCGAACACGTGCGGGTTGTTGGCGATCAGGATATTCGCGGCTTTAAGGATACGTCCGGAGGAACGGTAGTTCTGCTCCAGTTTGATCACCTGCAGCGCCGGGAAATCTTTGCTCAGCAGGACCAGGTTTTGCGGACGCGCACCGCGCCAGGAGTAAATGGACTGATCGTCATCACCGACCACCGTGAAACGCGCGCGCTGTCCCACCAGCAGCTTCACCAGTTCATACTGGCTGGTATTGGTGTCCTGATACTCATCCACCAGCAGGTAGCGGATTTTATTCTGCCAGCGCTCACGCACCTCTTCATTACGCTGCAGCAGTAGCGTGGGAAGCAGGATCAGGTCGTCGAAATCCAGCACGTTACAGGCTTTCATATGCGCATCGTACAGACCGTAGCAGTGGGCGAAGATCCGATCCCGCTCGCCTTTGGCGATCGCCGCGGCCTGGGCCGGGGTCATCAGATCGTTTTTCCAGTTGGAGATCGTTGAGATCAGCTGTTGCAGCAGAACCTTATCATCTTCGATCAGCCCCTCGGTGAGCTCCTTGAGCAGGGCCACCTGGTCGGTATCGTCAAACAGTGAGAAGTTGGATTTCATCCCCAGCGCGGCGTATTCACGTTTGATGATATCCAACCCCAGCGTATGGAAGGTAGAAATCATCAGACCGCGCGCCTCTTTACGCCCCAGCGTCTGGCCGACACGCTCTTTCATCTCGCGCGCTGCTTTGTTAGTAAACGTCACCGCCGCGATGTGGCGAGCCTGATACCCGCAGCCGCGGATCAGGTGGGCAATCTTATTGGTGATGACGCGCGTTTTGCCGGATCCCGCGCCCGCCAGCACCAGACAGGGTCCAGTGACAAATTCGACGGCTTGTTGTTGTCCGGGGTTTAAACGCATAAATGATCACTCAATGAAAGTCAGGAGGGGAGAATAACAGCGTGGTAGTATAGCGAGCCTAATCCATACCACTCAAGGCACGATCATGGCAAAAACCGCGGCAGCACTGCATATCCTTGTAAAAGAAGAAAAACTGGCTCTGGATCTTCTCGAGCAGATCAAAAACGGCGCCGACTTCGGCAAGCTGGCGAAGAAACACTCTATTTGTCCGTCAGGTAAACGCGGCGGTGATTTAGGTGAATTCCGTCAGGGTCAAATGGTTCCGGCGTTCGATAAAGTGGTCTTTTCCTGCCCGGTGCTGGAACCCACTGGCCCACTGCATACGCAGTTTGGCTACCATGTTATTAAGGTTCTGTACCGCAAATAACAGCAAGGCCTTCTCTGAGAGAAGGCCTTGTACGTTTAGTCAGGTCAGGGCATCAGCCCGCCCGGGTATTAACCTGCTACCGCGATACGTTTCATATCGGTCATGTAGCCACGCAGTTTCTGGCCCACTTTCTCGATTTCATGGACGCGAATGGCTTCGTTTACATCACGCAGCTGCGCGTTATCCACCGCACCTTCCGCAATCGCTTTGCCCAGATCGCCCGGCTGCAGGGTCGTCATGAACTCTTTCAGCAGCGGGACGCAAGCGTAAGAGAACAGGTAGTTACCGTACTCGGCGGTATCAGAGATAACCACGTTCATTTCGTACAGACGCTTACGGGCGATGGTGTTCGCAATCAGCGGCAGCTCGTGCAGTGATTCATAGTAGGCAGACTCTTCGATGATGCCGGAATCCACCATGGTTTCGAACGCCAGCTCAACGCCAGCTTTCACCATCGCAATCATCAGAACGCCTTTATCGAAGTACTCCTGCTCGCCGATTTTACCTTCAAACTGTGGGGCGGTTTCAAAAGCGGTTTTACCGGTCTCTTCACGCCAGGTCAGCAGTTTCTTATCGTCGTTAGCCCAGTCCGCCATCATGCCGGAAGAGAACTCGCCGGAGATAATGTCATCCATATGTTTCTGGAACAGCGGTGCCATGATCGTTTTCAGCTGTTCAGACAGCGCGTAAGCACGCAGTTTCGCCGGGTTGGACAGACGGTCCATCATCAGCGTGATACCGCCCTGCTTCAGCGCTTCGGTGATCGTTTCCCAGCCGAACTGAATCAGTTTTTCTGCGTATGCCGGGTCTGTACCCTCTTCCACCAGCTTGTCGAAGCACAGCAGAGAGCCCGCCTGCAGCATACCGCACAGGATGGTTTGCTCACCCATCAGGTCAGATTTAACTTCCGCGACGAAAGACGATTCCAGAACGCCCGCACGGTGGCCACCCGTTGCTGCAGCCCATGCTTTGGCGATCGCCATACCTTCGCCTTTCGGATCGTTTTCCGGGTGAACGGCGATAAGCGTTGGCACGCCGAAGCCACGTTTGTACTCTTCACGTACTTCTGTACCCGGGCACTTCGGCGCCACCATCACAACGGTGATGTCTTTACGGATCTGCTCGCCCACTTCAACGATGTTAAAGCCGTGGGAGTAACCCAACGCCGCACCGTCTTTCATCAGCGGCTGCACGGAACGCACAACGTCAGAGTGCTGTTTGTCTGGCGTCAGGTTAACCACCAGGTCTGCCTGGGGGATCAGCTCTTCGTAGGTACCAACTTTAAAACCGTTTTCGGTCGCTTTGCGCCAGGACGCACGCTTCTCAGCAATCGCTTCTTTACGCAGGGCGTAGGAGATATCCAGACCGGAGTCACGCATGTTCAGGCCCTGGTTCAGACCCTGGGCGCCGCAGCCGACGATGACCACTTTTTTACCCTGAAGGTAGCTCGCGCCATCGGCAAATTCGTCGCGCGCCATAAAGCGGCATTTGCCCAGCTGCGCCAGCTGCTGGCGCAAATTCAGTGTATTAAAGTAGTTAGCCATAATGGACTCCGTGATGTTGTGATGTTGTGTTGTTGTGCTTATTGTTCGGTTCGCTTTTGCGAGAATGAACTTACTATATGATAGGAAATTTATTGCGGAAATTGATATATTCACAACGTCACGTTGCAATATTTGCAATGTAAAAAGGGGGAGTGAAATCAGTGGATTTACGCGATCTGAAAATGTTCCTGCATCTGGCGGAAAGCCGTCACTTTGGGCGCAGCGCCCGGGCGATGCACGTCAGTCCCTCCACGCTTTCGCGCCAGATCCAGCGCCTTGAGGAAGACCTCGGTCAGCCCCTGTTTGTACGCGACAACCGCACCGTCACCCTGACGGAAGCCGGTGAGGAGTTACGGGTCTTTGCCCAACAAACGCTGCTGCAGTATCAACAGCTGCGACACACCATTGACCAGAAAGGGCCATCGCTGTCCGGCGAGCTGCATATTTTCTGCTCCGTGACCGCGGCCTATAGCCATCTGCCGCCGATTCTTGACCGCTTTCGCGCAGAACAACCGTCGGTGGAAATTAAACTCACCACCGGTGATGCCGCCGACGCAATGGAAAAAGTGGTGACAGGCGAGGCGGATCTCGCCATTGCCGGGAAACCCGAAACCCTGCCGGGCGCGGTTGCGTTCTCAATGCTGGAAAACCTGGCGGTCGTGCTGATTGCCCCCGCGTTACCCTGCCCGGTGCGTAATCAGGTGTCGGTGGAAAAGCCAGACTGGTCAACGGTGCCTTTTATCATGGCCGATCAGGGGCCGGTGCGCCGTCGTATTGAGCTCTGGTTTCGTCGCCAGAAGATCAGCAACCCGTCGATTTACGCGACGGTTGGCGGGCATGAGGCGATGGTTTCAATGGTGGCGCTGGGCTGCGGCGTGGCACTGCTGCCGGAAGTGGTCCTGGAGAACAGCCCGGAACCGGTGCGTAATCGCGTGATGATTCTGGAGCGCAGCGACGAAAAAACGCCGTTTGAGCTTGGCGTGTGCGCACAAAAAAAGCGGCTGCAGGAGCCGCTTATTGATGCCTTCTGGCAGATACTGCCTAACCACTAGCCCGCCAGGAAGAACCTGAACGCCGGGTTATGGGTTTCATCGTGACACTCATAGCCCAGCTCGTTCAGGCGCGTTTCGAAATCAGGCTCGTGCTCGCCCAGTTCGAAGGCGGCCAGCACGCGTCCATAATCGGTACCGTGGCTGCGGTAGTGGAACAGAGAGATGTTCCAGTGCGTGCCCAGCGTATGCAGGAATTTGAGCAACGCGCCCGGTGACTCCGGGAACTCGAAGCTGTAGAGACGTTCCTGCAGCGGCTTCGATGGACGCCCACCCACCATGTAACGCACGTGCAGTTTCGCCATCTCATCGTCAGAGAGATCCACGACGCTGTAGCCACCTTCGTGGAGCAGGTGGAGGATCTCTTTACGCTCTTCCAGACCACGGCTTAACCGTACGCCGACAAAAATGCAGGCATCTCGGGCGTCGGCAAAACGGTAGTTAAACTCCGTGACTGAACGGCCGCCCAGCAGCTGACAAAACTTCAGGAAGCTGCCCTTCTCTTCCGGAATGGTAACCGCCAGCAGCGCTTCGCGTTGCTCACCCAGCTCGCAGCGTTCGGAAACATAGCGCAGACCGTGGAAGTTCACGTTGGCACCAGACAGGACATGCGCCAGACGCTCGCCGCGGATGTTGTGCTGCGCGATGTATTTCTTCATCCCCGCCAGCGCCAGCGCGCCGGAAGGTTCCGCTACCGCACGCACATCTTCGAACAGATCTTTCATTGCGGCGCAGATGGCGTCGCTGTCGACGGTGATAATATCGTCGAGATACTCCTGGCAAAGACGGAAGGTTTCATCGCCAATGCGTTTAACCGCCACGCCTTCAGCAAACAGCCCGACGCGTGGTAAGTCCACCGGATGACCGGCATCCAGCGCCGCTTTCAGACAGGCCGAGTCTTCCGCTTCAACGGCAATCACTTTGATTTGCGGCATCAGCTGTTTGATCAGCACCGCTACGCCCGCCGCGAGGCCGCCACCGCCAACCGGCACGAAGACGCGGTCGAGATGCGCATCCTGCTGCAGCAGCTCAAGCGCCAGCGTCCCCTGTCCGGCAATGACCATCGGATGATCGAACGGCGGCACCCAGGTAAACCCCTGTTGCTGCGCCAGCTCTATCGCTTTTGCTTTGGCTTCGTCAAAGTTTGCGCCGTGGAGCAACACTTCACCGCCGAAACCGCGTACGGCATCCACTTTGATATCGGCAGTAGCAACCGGCATAACAATCAGCGCTTTCAGCCCCAGGCGCGCAGAGGAGAACGCGACGCCCTGCGCGTGGTTGCCCGCAGAGGCGGTAATCACCCCCCGCGCTTTTTGCTCATCGGTCAACCCGGCCATCATCGCGTAGGCGCCACGCAGCTTGAAGCTGTGTACCGGCTGACGGTCTTCGCGTTTCACCAGAATCACGTTGTCGAGGCGCGAGGAGAGTTTCTCCATCTTCTGCAGCGGCGTAACCTGCACGGCTTCATAGACCGGTGCACGTAGCACCGCCCTGAGGTATTCCGCCCCCTCAGGGGCGGCGGATAACGGTTGCGACTCGGCCATCATTAGCCCCCAAGTTTCGATTTGTCGCGCACCGCGCCTTTATCTGCACTGGTGGCAAGGCTCGCATAGGCACGCAGGGCGAAGGAGACGTCGCGCTGGCGATCTTTTGGCGTCCAGGCTTTGTCACCGCGAGCTTCCTGGGCTTCACGACGCGCCGCAATGTCCTGGTCGCTCAGTTTCAACTGAATACCGCGATTCGGGATATCAATTTCGATCAAATCGCCATCTTCAATAATCGCAATGTTGCCGCCGCTTGCCGCTTCCGGTGACACGTGGCCAATGGAGAGACCAGACGTACCGCCAGAGAAACGTCCGTCGGTGATCAGCGCACAGGCTTTTCCGAGGCCCATGGATTTCAGGAAGGTGGTGGGATAGAGCATCTCCTGCATACCCGGCCCGCCTTTCGGCCCTTCGTAGCGAATGACAACCACGTCGCCTTCCACCACTTTACCACCGAGAATAGCCTCTACCGCGTCGTCCTGGCTTTCGTATACTTTTGCCGGGCCGGTGAATTTGAGAATGCTGTCATCCACGCCTGCGGTTTTTACAATACAGCCGTTTTCTGCAAAGTTACCGTAGAGCACGGCCAGACCGCCGTCCTTGCTGTAGGCATGTTCCAGTGAGCGAATGCAGCCTTCTGCGCGATCGTCATCCAGCGTGTCCCAGCGGCAATCCTGTGAGAAGGCCTGGGTGGTACGAATACCTGCCGGGCCGGCGCGGAACATCTTTTTCACCGCATCGTCTTTCGTGAGCATGACGTCGTATTTGTCCAGCGACTCCGGCAGCGTCAGGCCGAGCACGTTTTTGACGTTGCGGTTCAGCAGCCCGGCGCGATCCAGTTCACCGAGAATACCCAGTACGCCACCCGCACGGTGGACATCTTCCATGTGGTACTTCTGGGTACTCGGCGCAACTTTACAGAGCTGCGGTACTTTGCGGGACAGCTTGTCGATATCGCTCATGGTGAAGTCGATTTCAGCTTCCTGCGCGGCGGCCAGCAGGTGGAGAACGGTGTTGGTGGAACCACCCATGGCGATATCCAGCGTCATGGCATTTTCAAACGCGGCTTTGCTGGCGATATTACGCGGCAGCGCGCTTTCATCATCTTGCTCGTAGTAGCGTTTGGTCAGCTCAACGATGCGTTTACCGGCATTGAGGAACAGCTGTTTACGGTCGGCGTGGGTCGCCAGCAGCGAGCCGTTGCCCGGCTGAGACAGACCCAGCGCTTCGGTCAGACAGTTCATGGAGTTCGCAGTGAACATACCTGAGCAGGAGCCACAGGTTGGGCACGCAGAACGTTCAACCTGATCGCTTTGCTCATCAGAAACTTTTGGATCCGCGCCCTGAATCATCGCATCGACCAGGTCGAGCTTGATGATTTTATCGGAAAGCTTGGTTTTACCCGCTTCCATTGGACCGCCGGAGACGAAGATCACCGGAATGTTCAGACGCAGGGAAGCCATCAGCATCCCTGGGGTAATTTTGTCGCAGTTGGAGATACAAACCATGGCATCCGCGCAATGGGCGTTCACCATATACTCCACCGAGTCGGCGATCAGCTCACGCGACGGCAGTGAATAGAGCATACCCCCGTGACCCATCGCGATACCGTCATCCACCGCAATGGTGTTGAACTCTTTCGCCACACCGCCGGAGGCTTCGATTTGCTCGGCAACGAGTTTGCCGAGATCGCGCAGGTGCACGTGGCCCGGCACAAACTGGGTGAAGGAGTTCACCACGGCGATAATAGGCTTACCGAAATCGGCGTCGGTCATCCCGGTGGCGCGCCACAGTGCGCGGGCACCTGCCATGTTACGGCCATGAGTGGTGGTGGCGGAACGATACTTAGGCATGCTTTATTTACTCCCGTCTGACTATTGAATGGGACGGTGCGTGCCGTCCCATATTTATGCTTATTGATTAACCTGATCCAGCCAGCCGTATTTATCTTCCGTTTCACCGGTGAAGAGGCCAAAGAAGGCTTGCTGAATACGTTTGGTGACCGGACCACAGCGGCCAGCACCAACCTGAATACCGTCTACGCTACGAACCGGCGTAATTTCCGCCGCGGTACCGGACATGAACACTTCATCGGCCAGGTACAGGGATTCGCGGGACAGGACCTGCTCACGGACTTCGATACCCAAATCTTTTGCCAGCTTGATGATGGCGTCACGGGTAATGCCCGGCAGGGCGGAAGAGGTAAATGGCGGCGTAAACAGAATGCCGTCTTTCACTTCGAACAGGTTTTCACCTGCACCTTCAGAGATATAGCCATTCACGTCCAGCGCGATACCTTCCTGATAACCGTGACGGCGCGCTTCGCTACCGACCAGTAGTGAGGAGAGGTAGTTACCGCCCGCTTTTGCCGCCGTCGGGATCGTGTTTGGTGCCACGCGGTTCCAGGAAGAAACCATTGCGTCGATCCCCTGCTCCAGGGCTTCAGCCCCCAGATAAGCACCCCACGGGAACGCAGCAATGATCACATCGGTGGTATAACCGGCTGGCGGGTTCACGCCCATGCCCACATCACCTACAAACACCAGCGGACGAATATAGGCACTGGTGAGGTTGTTCTTACGAATCACGTCGCGGCAGGCTTCCATCAGCTCATCCACGCTCTGAGAAACCGGGAAACGATAAATTTTGGCTGAGTCATGCAGACGCTGCATGTGTTCGCGATGACGGAACACCACTGGCCCTTTGTGTGAGTCGTAGCAACGGATGCCTTCGAAGACAGAGGTACCGTAATGCAGCGCGTGGGACATAACGTGGACTTTCGCGTCCTCCCAGCGAACCATCTCACCATTGAACCAAATGTAATCAGCTTTTTTTGTCGTCATTTTCTCTTCCTGTCGCGCTTAAGCACGGATCTGTTGTGATGTGGTTGTGCTCTGGCAGATGGCAACATGTGCAACGTCTACCAGTTTTGTTAACTGACTAAACAGTAAGTCGACCGACCGCGGGCTGGCAACGGTTAATTCGATACTGATATTTTGAGCATCAGTGGCCGTCTCCATATTCATAGAGCAAATCTGAAAGCCACGGTGACGTACCACACGCAAAACGCGTTCTAATGTCTCTGGATTGAAGCGAGCCTGCACGGCGACCTGATGTTGCATCATGATAATTTCTCCAGCATTTGTGAGTTACTGGCACCTGGCGGTACCAACGGCCAGACATTCTCAAGCTCGTCGATCGAGACATGAAGCAGGTACGGCCCTTCGCTTGACAGCATGGTGTCGAGTGCCGCTTCAACCTGGTCTTTACGGGTGATGTGCTGGCCAGGGATACCAAAGGCACTGGCCAGAATGAGGAAATCGGGGTTATCCGTCAGGGTAGTCTCACTGTAGCGTTCCTGGAAAAACAGCTGTTGCCACTGACGAACCATTCCTAAACGCTGGTTATCGAGCAAGACGATTTTCAACGGTAACTGCTTGCGCTTAACGGTGCCCAGCTCCTGCACGTTCATCATGAAAGAGCCGTCACCGGAGATACAGATAACCGTATCGTTCGGGCGGGCAACCTGCGCCCCAACCGCGGCAGGGAGACCGAAGCCCATCGTCCCTAAGCCGCTGGAGGTAATGAAGTTTTCCGGGCGCGTGTAAGTCATGTGCTGTGCTGACCACATCTGGTGTTGGCCTACATCCGTCGTGACCACACAGTCTGCCGGTTTACGGTCGGACAATTGCTTTAACAGCAGTGGCGCATAGATGGCGTCACCAGGATGGTCGTAACGCCAGGTATGTTCAACGCGCATTTCGGCGGTGTGCTGACGCCATGCGTCGATTTTCAGAGGCTGCTGTAAAGCCGGTAATAACGCGTTGAGATTGCCCTGCAGGGCCACATGCGCCTGACGCAGTTTGTTCATCTCCGCCGGGTCGATATCCATG
The DNA here is from genome assembly GCF_027924865.1 of Enterobacter sp. 200527-13. Taxonomy (NCBI): domain Bacteria; kingdom Pseudomonadati; phylum Pseudomonadota; class Gammaproteobacteria; order Enterobacterales; family Enterobacteriaceae; genus Enterobacter; species Enterobacter sp. 200527-13. The sequence continues at coordinate 4,574 of NZ_BSCM01000012.1, read as the reverse complement.
TGGATCACGTTGGCATTCGGCGCGAAGGTATTCAGCTTGCCGGTGACACGATCATCAAAACGGGCACCTACGGCGATCAGCAAGTCACACGCCTGCACGGCCAGGTTCGCCGCTTTGGTACCGTGCATCCCCAGCATGCCCAGATAATACGGATAGTCCGCATCTACCGCGCCAAGACCTTTCAACGTACAGGTGGCGGGCATTTGCGTAACCGCGATGAATTCGCGCAGGGCGGGAACGGCCTGTGCCATACCAACCCCACCCCCTACGTACAACATCGGTTGTTTAGCGTGGGCAATCATCTGCCGCGCCTCTTCCACCGCGGCGTGCGGGAATGCATCGTCGCTTTCAACGGTGGAGAAGTGCGGTTCCAGATCGCCCAGAGCAACCTGGATATCTTTCGGGATATCAACCAGAACCGGTCCAGGGCGACCAGAGTTTGCCACCTCAAACGCCTCTGCCATCACACGCGGCAGCTCTTCCAGAGACTGAACGAGGAAGCTGTGTTTGGTGCAGGCCAGTGACAAACCGAGCACGTCCACTTCCTGGAAGGCATCAGTGCCAATGAAGGGCGAGGCCACCTGACCGGTGATGGCGACAACGGGAACGGAATCAAGCAGTGCATCCGCCAGGCCGGTGATCAGGTTTGTGGCGCCCGGCCCTGAGGTTGCCATGCAGACACCGGTTTTACCGGTGGCACGTGCATAGCCAATGGCGGCCATCGCAGCGCCCTGCTCGTGTCGGCACAAGAGGTGTTCCACGCCGCCGTCATACAATGCATCGTAAATCGGCATTATTGCGCCCCCCGGATAACCGAAGACAGTGTCGACTCCCTGTGCGCGCAACGCATGTACTACCCACTGTGCACCATTCATAGTTAGTTCCCCGTCATAAATCGGGAGAAACAGAATTTTGTGCTATTAGTCATTCTCTGCTCCTCATGTAAGTTTTTTAGTCATAAAAAAACCCCCGGACCTTTCGGTGCGGGGGTCTTAGTTCGTTAAGGCTTGATTTCTAAGCCTTTCCTCGTCCAAGTGCAGCCCCGCACGGTGGGATAATAATCACCACCACGCTAATCACGACCAGGCTAATCACTCGTAGAAGGGCTGTCATTTTCAGTTCTTTTTGCATCTTGTTCGAAGGAATACCTAAAGAGGTATCACAGTTTTTAAATCAAACACAAGATTTATTTATGGCTGTTTTCGTTAGTCTGCGAATCATATTTTCTGAACGCATTGTTTTATATAAAGAAATTAGATAGTGAATATTTTTCATTTTTTCAGCACGGACAGAGCGGTATGTCACCTGTACATTTTTTTGCGAGCAGGGTTCCACAGAAAAGAAAAGGTTACATCTTGACGTTAAAACCTCGGAAGAGGATGCGTAAATCCGCTAAATGTGGCTAAACATGCATATCGGTCACGGGCATAGTCATCTCCTGAGGAGGTGCTTATGTCACTGTCAGTTGTTTATACCCGAGCGGCCATTGGCGTAAAAGCACCGCTTATTTCGGTAGAAGTTCATCTCAGCAACGGGCTGCCCGGGCTGACGCTGGTTGGATTGCCGGAGACCACGGTAAAGGAAGCCAGAGATCGGGTGCGCAGTGCGATTATTAATAGCGGTTATACCTTTCCGGCAAAGAAAATCACCATCAACCTTGCGCCTGCAGACTTGCCTAAAGAGGGAGGGCGATATGATTTACCTATCGCTATAGCGCTCCTCGCCGCCTCTGAGCAGCTTAACAGCAGCAGACTAGGCGCATATGAGTTCATCGGTGAACTGGCGCTCACAGGCGCGCTGAGGGGCGTTCCTGGTGCCATCTCGGGTGCGCTGGAGGCCATTCGCGCAGGTCGACAAATCATTGTTGCCAATGAAAATGGTGCAGAAGTGAGCCTGATAGCCGAGAGAGGATGTCTGCTAGCCGGGCATTTACAGGAAGTGTGCGCGTATCTTGAGGGGCAACATGTGCTGTCAGAGCCGGAAGAATCAGGCGATCCCCTGGCAGAAAGCCCGGACGATCTGAGCGATATTTACGGCCAGGAGCAGGGGAAGCGGGCGCTGGAGATCACCGCTGCCGGCGGACATAACCTGTTGTTGATTGGCCCACCGGGTACAGGAAAAACGATGCTGGCGAGCAGGTTGAATGGTTTACTGCCTCCACTTAATAACCATGAAGCGCTGGAAAGCGCGGCGATATTTAGTCTGGTGAGTTCAGTGTCATTGCAAAAACAGTGGCGACGTCGCCCGTTTCGCTCTCCGCACCACAGTGCCTCACTGGCGGCCATGGTCGGCGGTGGCTCCATACCAGGGCCGGGAGAGCTCTCTCTGGCGCACAACGGCATCCTGTTTCTGGATGAACTGCCTGAATTTGAACGCCGCGTTCTGGATGCGCTGAGGGAGCCCATCGAATCGGGTGAGATCCACATCTCCCGTGCACGCGCCAAAATAAGCTATCCCGCGCGGTTCCAGCTGGTAGCGGCAATGAACCCCAGCCCATCGGGCCATTATCAGGGAAACCACAATCGCTCCACGCCTGAACAGACGCTACGCTACCTGGGGAAGTTATCTGGTCCTTTCCTGGATCGTTTCGATTTGTCGCTGGAAATCCCCTTGCCTCCTCCCGGCCTGCTCAGCCAGAGCAGCGCCAGAGGAGAGAGTACGGTGGAGGTTCGCGAGCGGGTTATCGCCGCGCAGGCCCGGCAGTATATGCGTCAACATAAGCTGAATGCCCGTCTGGATAACGCTGAGATTCGGCAGTTTTGTCCTCTTAAGACTGAAGATTCATGCTGGCTGGAGGATACGTTGACGCGCTTTGGACTTTCCATTCGCGCATGGCAGCGTCTTATAAAAGTCGCCCGCACCATCGCCGATGTGGAAAAGTGCCCTGACATTGAGAGGCGGCATCTGCAGGAAGCGTTAAGCTATCGTGCGATCGATCGCTTGCTCCTGCACCTGCAAAAGTTACTGGCATAAAAAAAGGGGCCACAGCCCCTTTTCTTGTTAGTCGTCAGACTCAGTGTAGTCTTCAGCACCTTCCATCTGCGGTTTACCGCCAGACAGCGTATGGAAACGCTTTGGACGCTTAATGCGTGCCATATACTTGATCCATACACGTTCTGCTTCAGACTGTGGCTCACGCTCGCCACGGCAGACTGCGACAAACTGTTTTTCGTCTTCAGTTGCAGGCTCACGTTTACCCAGATCCAGCTCGTTAAAGGCATAACCATGACGCTCAAGCATCTGCGCCTCTTTGATGGTGAAATCGCCGTGACGAGAGAACCCGCGTGGATAATTTTTATTGTCGAAAAAACGATTAGTCGTCGTAAAGCTTTCCGCCATCCTACACGCTCCTAATTCTTTGGCCGAGCTATTTATGGCGCGGAGTATTAGTTACGCTTGACAGAGTGTAAAACAAAACATTTAAATCATAACGACAAATTATTTTGCGGAGAAAGATGTGGATACGGAATTGCTAAAAACTTTCCTGGAAGTGAGCAGAACGCGCCACTTTGGGCGAGCAGCGGAAGCCCTTTACCTGACGCAGTCAGCGGTCAGTTTTCGTATTCGACAGCTGGAAAATCAACTGGGTGTGAATCTTTTTACCCGCCACCGCAACAACATACGCCTCACGCCAGCCGGTGAAAAACTTCTGCCGTATGCAGAAACACTGATGAATACCTGGCAGGCGGCACGTAAAGAGGTTGCGCACACCTCGAGGCATAACGAGTTCTCCATTGGGGCCAGCGCATCGTTGTGGGAATGTATGCTCAGTCAGTGGCTTACCCGGCTCTACCCTTCCCACAACCATTTGCAATTTGAAGCGCGGATTGCGCAACGTCAGTCGCTCGTTAAGCAACTGCACGAGCGCCAGCTGGATCTTCTGATCACGACCGAAGCCCCCAAAATGGACGAATTTAGCAGCCAGATTGTTGGCCAGTTTGGCCTTGCGCTTTATGCCTCCGAGCCTTCAATGATGAAAGCCGACCTGACCTATCTGCGTCTGGAGTGGGGGCCAGATTTCCAGCAACACGAGGCGGGATTGATTGCTCCGGATGATGTGCCACAGTTAACAACCAGCTCTGCGGAGATCGCCTGTCAGCAGCTCTCCTTGCTGAAGGGGTGCACCTGGTTACCTGTTCGCTGGGCAGACACGAAACCCGGGTTGCATACCGTTGTGGACTCCACCACGCTTTCCAGACCGCTGTATGCCATCTGGCTCCAGAACAGCGATAAGCAATCGCAGATAAAAGATCTTCTAAAAATCAACATTATGGATTGATGCATGCGCCAGCAGAAATGCTGGCTGCAACGTCTGAAGAGGGGACTGGCGTCTTTCAGGCAAAAAAAAATCCTTTGCCGAAGCAAAGGATTATATATGGCAGGGGCGGAGAGACTCGAACTCGCGACACCCGGTTTTGGAGACCGGTGCTCTACCAACTGAGCTACGCCCCTAAAGTCTTTTGCCATTAAGCCTGCCGGGTAGGCAGGCTTAATGTCTTAATAAGTGGCGGAACGGACGGGACTCGAACCCGCGACCCCCTGCGTGACAGGCAGGTATTCTAACCGACTGAACT
>NZ_BSCM01000011.1:0-104631 GCF_027924865.1 Enterobacter sp. 200527-13 | reverse complement strand
TTGAGTGCCCACACAGATTGTCTGATAAATTGTTAAAGAGCAGTTGCGACGCGGCTTACAGCTCACCGTCGCGAGGTCACGTATATTACGTTTTCCTCATTCAGAGTCAAGCATTTATTTTTGCTTTTCTCTGTTGGTGTTCATCTCTGAACCCCGCTAACCCGGCGGCTTGTAAGCCGTTGTTCCGTGTCAGTGGAGGCGCATTATAGGGAGTTCTCAGAGGTTGACAACCCCTCTTTTAAAAAAAACGTTCAACCGTCTCTTTTTTGCTCAAAATCGTGCTACAGCGCCAGTTTTTCGAGCGTTTCAAAGCCATAACGGCGTAAAACGGGCAAAAGTTGCTCGGTCTCGTTGGTGATGGCCATACAAAAAGCGATGTTTGCATCGGCAGATTTTGCATCCGGGGCTTCATGTTCCAGCAACCAGGCCGTACGTCGGGCTATAGCCGCCCCCGAATCCACCAGCCGCGTGCCCTCAGGCAGAACTTCTAATAACTCTTCCTGTAATAGAGGGAAATGGGTACACCCCAGCACAACGGTGTCCGGTGGCTCCGGCATCCGCAGCCACGGGCGGAGAATACGGCGCAACTCTTCAAGCGGCACTGCCTTTCCGTGCAGCTTCGCTTCGGCGATCTCGACCAGTTCCGCCGAACCGAGCATCGCAATCTGGCATTCGTTGGCAAAGCGGTCGATTAACTCGCGCGTATAAGGACGCTTCACCGTGCCTCGCGTTGCCAGTAAACCAACAATGCCATTTGCCGTCAGACGTGCGGCAGGCTTTATTGCAGGAACAACGCCTACAACCGGGAACTGGAATTTTTCGCGCAATGCAGGAAGCGATACTGTACTGGCCGTGTTACAGGCGATGACCGCCAGCGAGAGGGGATAACGCTTTTGTACCGCGGTGACGATTTCAACCACACGCTCAACAATAAAGTCTTCACTCTTTTCCCCATACGGGAACGCGACGTTATCAAAGGCGTAAATGTAATGGAGATCCGGCAGAAGATGTCGGATCTCATCATAGACCGAAAGCCCACCGACACCGGAATCAAATACCAGCACGGTGGGACGCGGATTAGAAGGTGTAGCTGCCAGACAAGGTGTATTCCCGTCCTGCAGTTTGGTAGCCATAAACTGTCTCGTAATCTTTGTCGAACAGGTTGGCTATTTTACCACGAACTGTAAGGTGAGAGGTGACAGGATATGAAACTGCGACATCCCACAGGCTTACGCCGCCCATTTTCACCTTTTCAGACGGGTAGGTACCAAAGTCAGTGTCGTAACGTGTTCCCAGGTAGTGGTAAGTCAGGCTCCAGTCGAATTCATAGACCTGCGTATCAAGCTGATACTTCACCTGCTGCTTAGCCCGGCGATCCAATAGCTGGTTTGTTGCCGCATTGCGTGCATCCACGTAATCGTAACCGACCGTATGAGTTAGTGGACCTGTATCAAAGGACGCTGTGGCTTCAACCCCTTTAATACGCGCCTTGCCTACGTTGTAGTATTCCTGAAGGTTGTTATTAAAGTCGATCAGGTTATCAACGTCATTGCGATAGGCCGATACGCGCCAGTTTACGCCAGCCGTCAGGCCTTCGAACGCGCCTTCCCACTGTTTACTCTCCTCAGGATCAAGATGGTCGTTGCCATAGAAACCATATAACTGCCCGAGGTTGGGTGCTTTATAGGCAGTGCCATACGAGGCAATGAATCGATAACCTTCAATGAACTCCCAGCCCGCACTGCTCTGCCAGGTGCCATGGCGACCAAACTGAGAGTTATCGTCGCTACGCGCTGCCCCTTCCAGGGTAAAGTCGCCAAACTGCTGCAGCGCAGTCAGGTAGACGCCGGTGTTACGCAGGTCATAGCCGTTTGTGACATAGCTTGTTCCTGGTTCGGTGCTCTGCTTCTGCCAGTCGACGCCTGCGCCAATATTGCCATGGCCCACCTCAACGGAGTTGGTCCACTGCACGTTGTACTGTTTGATCTCATCCAGCGTGGCATTGGAATCATAACGTCCCAGATGCGGGTCGTAGTTATAATCTTTGCTGTGGCTGTAGCTGGTGAGAAGTTGTGAATGGACGATGTCATTATTAAAGCGCAGCCCAGCGTCCCAGGTCTGGCTATAGAGCTGGCGAGTATCAACCAAAACATCAGGCGTAAATGAACTGTAATAGCCGTCATAGGCGGTACGGTTGCTGTAGCCATAACCGCGAACGAACCCGCTCCACTGATCAGAGAAAGCATGCTCCAGCGCACCGTAGAGGGTTTTATTCATAAAGCCGTCACGATCGGTCTGGGCCAGACCACCGTTGTTGCCATCCGCGACCACGTCAAAGCCTTTGGTATAGGTATAATCACCCGCCAGCGTCACGCGCGTGCTGTCACCCAGGGTTTGCTGGGTGCTACCACCGTAATTTTGGTAGCCATGCGAGCCTACGCCCGCATTCAACGTCGTGCCGTCCTTCGCGCGGGTAGTAATAATGTTCACTACGCCACCAATCGCATCAGAACCATAGACTGCAGAGCGTGGCCCGCGAATATATTCAATGCGCTGCACCAGGGCGATCGGGAACTGACTGAGATCGGACGACCCCGTTACCCCAGCCTGGTTAAGACGGATCCCGTCGACAAGAATAAGAACATGACTGGAATTAGTTCCCCGAATAAAAAGAGAGGAAAGTTGCCCCATTCCGCCGTTTTGGGCGGTATCCACGCCAGGCAAGCGACGCATAACGTCAATGACGGTGTTTGCCTGCCAGCGATCAATATCCTCGCGCGTCACCACAGACGTTGGTGCAAGGACGGTATTAACAGGTTGCTCAAAACGGTTTGCTGTCACTACCAACGAGTCGGCGCTATCCTGCGCCCAGCCCGAAAATGCCGTGACGGACAACGCCGTCAACAGCGATACTTTTTTAATCATTGTTAAAGCATCCACAATATAAGAAGGATGCCGCAGGCTTCATCTATAGCACGCGATGACGAAACCAAATGCGACGTGATCCCGGCAGGTCTTCGGGCTAGGTGGCGTTTTGCGGATGAAGACTTCCCATTTTCACAGTGTCTACAATTCTCATCCCGCCAGTCTTTACCGCTGCGCGTCAGCTCCAGATTTTCACTGGATTCCCTTTTCACTCTCAGGAGACCGGAAACAGAATGCTACAATTAGACACGTATAGATGTCCAGATAGCTATTGGCCATTAAATCTGGACATCCACTGCACAATCCCTACAATCCCCGCGTAATTCTTTATCACTCAGGACGCATCATGACCCCCGAACACCTCCCAACAGAACAGTACGACGCACAGCTGGCAGAGAAAGTTGTCCGCCTGCAAAGTATGATGACGCCTTTCAACGCGCCCGTTCCTGAGGTGTTCCGCTCGCCCGTTAGCCACTACCGCATGCGTGCGGAGTTCCGCATCTGGCACGACGGTGACGACCTGTACCACATCATTTTCGATCAGCAGACGAAGTCCCGCATTCGGGTCGACAGCTTCCCGGCGGCGAGTGAACTCATCAACCAGCTCATGACGCTGATGATCGACGGCGTACGCAACAACCCTGTGCTGCGTCACAAGCTGTTCCAGATTGATTATCTGACCACACAAAGCAACCAGGCGATCGTCTCTCTGCTGTATCACAAAGCGCTGAATGATGAATGGCGCGAGCAGGCAGAAGCGCTGCGCGATGCCCTGCGCGCGCAGAACATCAATGTTCACCTGATTGGTCGTGCAACAAAAACCAAAATCATGCTGGATCAGGATTTCATCGACGAACGTCTGTCGGTAGCGGGAAAAGAGATGGTGTACCGCCAGGTTGAGAACAGCTTTACCCAGCCAAACGCAGCAATGAACGTACAGATGCTGGACTGGGCGCTGAAGGCGACCGAAGGGTCAAAGGGCGATCTGCTAGAGCTGTACTGCGGGAACGGCAACTTCTCCCTGGCGCTGGCGCGTAACTTTGAGCGCGTCCTGGCGACGGAGATTGCCAAGCCGTCCGTTGCCGCTGCACAGTACAACATTGCCGCCAATCACATCGACAATGTGCAGATCATTCGTATGTCTGCAGAAGAGTTCACGCAGGCCATGAATGGTGTACGTCAGTTTAATCGCCTGGAGGGGATCGATCTGAAGAGTTACCAGTGTGAGACGATTTTTGTCGATCCGCCGCGCAGTGGCCTGGACAGCGAAACCGAGAAGATGGTGCAGGCGTACCCGCGTATTTTGTACATTTCCTGTAACCCGGAAACGCTGTGCAAGAATCTCGAAACATTAAGCCAGACGCACAATATTGAACGTCTGGCTCTCTTCGATCAGTTCCCGTATACGCACCATATGGAGTGCGGCGTACTTCTTACCGCGAAGTAACGTGATGGCAGGCAGGTCAACCTGCCTGCAACCCCACTCTCTTACTCCGGCAGCTCGTGCTTGCGGCTACGCATGCGCGAGCCAATCCAGAACACCAGTGCCACAGAAAGTACCGCCGGCAGGAAGTTAGAACCGATATCCGGATACTCTGCACGCACCACAGTGCTATACAGCAACACGCCAAGAATAAAGCAGGCCGCGGCCAACCCAGGCAACCCGACCGGCATGGTGCGGTTCAGGTAACGCTGATGCAGACAGTACACCGTCAGCACCAGCGCAATAAGCGGGAAAATAGAAAATGGAACGATCGAGCTGAACACAGCCGCAAACGTGCCATTAATTGATAAGCCAGCGATCAATGCCAGCAACAGCGTACCCTTATCCTGACCTGACTGTTTCATTACTCACCTTCACTCTTCGGTTTGATGTGCCAGTTTCTCTTGTTCACGGCGATACCAGTAGTACGCGCCTTTGGAGATCATCCTGAGCTGTAATACCAGTCGCTCTTCGAGCTGCTTGCGTTGTTCGATGCTGACATCCAGCGCTTCGGCACCCGCGCTGAAAACAATCGTCACCATCGCCTCAGCCTGTGCTTCAGTGAACGCACGCGGCATATGGTTTTCGAGTTCAAGATAGTCGGCAAGTTCCGCGATAAAATGCTGAATTTCACGCGCCACAGCGGCACGGAACGCGGCTGATGTTCCGGAACGTTCCCGCAACAGCAGGCGAAACGCGTTGGGGTTATTGCCAATAAATTCCATAAAGGTCGACACAGAGGTGCGGATCACGCTCCCCCCTTTAGCGATACGCTGCCGCGCCTGGCGCATAAGCTGACGCAGCATCAGCCCGCTCTCGTCGACCATGGTCAGACCCAGTTCATCCACATCACGGAAATGACGATAGAAGGACGTTGGCGCAATCCCGGCCTCGCGCGCAACTTCACGCAGGCTTAAACTGGCAAAACTACGCTCGGCACTCAGTTGACTGAATGCGGCTTCCACCAGCGAACGCCGGGTTTTCTCTTTTTGTTGTGCTCTTACGCCCATCACGATAGTTGAATCCTTCCAAAGGCCTGATGGCACTATACCAGAGAATAAAATTAATCTGTTTGCCTGGCTTTGTGAATGATTGTTTACGTACGGTTTGTGCTCCACTGCCGGAAAAAAGCACAACGATAATTGGGTTACTCGGGCAATGATGTTATGATTCTGTTGCTTTTATGTATAAGAACAGGTAAGCCTTACCATGCCACATTCCTACGATTACGACGCAATTGTGATAGGTTCCGGCCCCGGCGGCGAAGGCGCTGCTATGGGACTGGTGAAACAGGGAGCCAGAGTAGCGGTGATAGAGCGCTACCATAACGTTGGCGGCGGTTGCACCCATTGGGGCACCATCCCTTCCAAAGCCCTCCGCCATGCCGTTAGCCGCATTATTGAATTTAACCAGAACCCTCTTTACAGCGACCACTCCCGACTTCTTCGTTCCTCCTTTGCTGACATCCTGAATCATGCGGATACCGTTATTAACCAGCAGACACGGATGCGCCAGGGGTTTTATGAGCGTAACCACTGTGAAATTTTGCAGGGCAATGCGCACTTTGTTGATGAACACACCCTGGCGCTCGAATGCCACGACGGGTCAGTCGAAACCATCACGGCGGAAAAATTTGTCATCGCCTGTGGTTCACGCCCGTACCATCCGGCAGACGTGGACTTCTCCCACCCGCGCATTTACGACAGCGATTCCATCCTGAGCCTGCACCACGAACCCCGTCATGTGATTATCTATGGCGCAGGGGTGATTGGCTGCGAATATGCGTCGATCTTCCGGGGTATGGACGTGAAAGTTGATCTGATCAACACCCGCGACCGCCTGCTGGCCTTCCTCGATCAGGAAATGTCAGACTCGCTCTCTTACCACTTCTGGAACAGTGGCGTGGTGATTCGCCACAACGAAGAGTACGAGAAAATTGAAGGCTGCGACGATGGTGTGATCATGCATCTGAAATCGGGCAAGAAGCTGAAAGCAGACTGCCTGCTGTACGCCAACGGCCGTACCGGTAACACTGATTCTCTGGCTCTGGAAAATATCGGGCTCGAAACCGACAGCCGCGGTCAGCTGAAGGTGAACAGCATGTACCAGACAGCCCTGCCGCATGTGTATGCTGTCGGTGATGTTATCGGTTATCCAAGCCTGGCTTCTGCAGCATACGATCAGGGACGCATCGCGGCGCAGGCGCTGGTGAAAGGCGAAGCGACGGCACATCTGATCGAAGATATTCCGACAGGTATTTATACTATCCCGGAAATCAGCTCCGTCGGGAAAACCGAGCAGCAGCTGACGTCAATGAAGGTGCCTTACGAGGTGGGTCGCGCACAGTTTAAACATCTGGCGAGGGCACAAATCGTGGGAATGAGCGTGGGTACGCTGAAGATCCTGTTCCATCGCGAGACGAAAGAGATCCTCGGTATTCACTGCTTTGGTGAACGCGCGGCGGAGATTATTCATATCGGCCAGGCGATCATGGAGCAAAAAGGTGGTGGTAACACCATCGAGTACTTCGTTAACACCACCTTCAACTACCCGACCATGGCGGAAGCCTATCGGGTCGCGGCACTGAACGGCTTAAACCGCCTGTTTTAACGCATTGTCAAAATGGCCATCCATCGAACCACGGATGGCCTCTGCCAGCTGCTCATAGCGGCTGCGCAGCGGTGAACCCGGACGATAAACCAGACCAATGGTACGACGTGGCTCTGGTTTAATGCATGGCAGATAAACCACGCCGTCTCGTTTACGTTCGCGCGGCACGGCCAGTGCCGGCAGCAATGTGATCCCACTGCCCGCCGCCACCATATTCCGCAGCGTTTCAAGGCTGGTTGCGCGGAAATGGGTATCCTCGTCAGCACCCGCTTCGAAGCAGAAGCCCATCGCCTGATCGCGCAGGCAGTGACCATCTTCCAGCATCAGCAGTTTTTCACCGGCCAGATCGGCCATCGGCACGCGATCGCGGTTCGCCCACGGGTGATCTTCATAGATCGCCAGCATCATGGGCTCATCAAACAGCGGCACTTCGATAAAAGCTTCGCTCTCTTTGACCAGCGCCAGAATGGCACAGTCGAGCTTGCCGCTGTCTAACTGCGCCAGCAGCTGATGGGTTTGCGCTTCATGCAGATACATTTCGAGTTTCGGGAACGTCTGATGCAGCATTGGAATGATGTGCGGCAACAGGTACGGGCCAACGGTTGGGATCAGGCCAATATGCAACGGGCCGGACATCGCCTCCCCCTGCTGGCTTGCCATTTCCTTGAGCACTTTGACCTCGCGCAGCACGGTGCGCGCCTGATCCACCAGCAGCAGACCTGCCTGGGTGAACAGTACCTTACGACTGGTGCGCTCCAGCAGCATCACGCCCAGCTCGTCTTCCAGCTTGCGGATCTGGCCGCTCAGGGTAGGCTGGCTGACGTGGCAGGAATCTGCCGCGCGGCGAAAATGGCGGTGCTCGGCTAGCGCTACCAGGTATTCAAGATCACGAATATTCATTATTCATCCTCCGTCGCCACGATAGTTCATGGCGATAGATAGCATAGCAACGAACGATTATCCCTATCAAGCATTCTGTTGAATAATACACCACATAGACGAGGCGGCACGTGTTTGACCCTTGACGTCCCCGCACCGTCAGCGAGTTTCTCTCAAAACTCGAACAACTAAAGCCAACGTGAACTTTTGCGGACCCCGTGGTCCGCTTTTTTTTTGCGTAAAAAAGCCCGGGGATAAAAGCAAAATGGCAACCGAAGTTGCCATTTTTAGTGTTTACGCCCTCTCCCTGTGGGAGAGGCCCGGGATGAGGGCACCAGCCCGCACTCATCAAACCAGCCGGTTTTTCGCATCCGCAATCGCCTGCGCGACCTGCTTCGGTGACACGCCGCCTTTCGCTGCACGCTTATCCAGACAAGACTGCAACGCCAGAATCGGATACACATCATCACCGATAACCGCACTGAATTTCTGCAGGTCGGTCAGCGGCAACGCTTCCAGCGCCTTACCCTGACGAATAGCTTCAACCACCGCTTCACCGACAATATGGTGCGCTTCACGGAACGGTACACCTTTCGCCACCAGGTAATCGGCAAGCTCGGTCGAGTTTGCATAGCCCTGCTGCGCCGCTTCCTGGCAACGCGGGCGTTTCACCTGAATGCCATCCAGCACCAGCGCGCCCATATGCAGGCAGTCCAGCCAGGTATCGAGCGCGTCGAACAGCCCTTCTTTGTCTTCCTGCATATCTTTGTTATACGCCAGCGGCAGCCCTTTCAGGGTCATCATCATGCCGGTCAGCGCGCCCTGCACACGGCCACACTTACCGCGGATAAGCTCCAGCGCATCCGGGTTTTTCTTCTGTGGCATCAGGGAGGAGCCTGACGTCACGCGGTCAGACAGCTCAACAAACCCGGCTTCACCGGAGTTGAAGAAAATCAGGTCTTCGGCAAAGCGCGACAGATGCACCATGCCGATAGACGCATTGGAAAGCAGCTCCAGCACGTGATCACGGTCAGAGACGCTGTCCAGGCTGTTACGGGTGGCTGAAGCAAAGCCCAGCCAGCCTGCCAGCTGGTCACGGTCGATTTCATAGGCCGTCCCTGCCAGCGCACCGCTGCCCAGCGGGCTCACGTCCAGACGCTTCAGGGTATCCTGCAGACGGCTTTCATCACGCGCCAGCATCTCAACGTAGGCCAGACACCAGTGCGCAAAGGTTACCGGCTGCGCACGCTGCAGGTGGGTATAACCCGGCATCACCGCGTCCTGGTTGTTCTGCGCGGTTTCCACCAGCGCGCCCTGCAGCTGACGGTTGGCTGCCAGCAGTTCACCAACGGTATCTTTACACCACAATTTCAGATCAGTCGCGACCTGGTCGTTACGGCTACGCCCGGTATGCAGTTTTTTACCCAGCTGGCCGACTTTATCGATGAGTTTCCCTTCCACCCAGCTGTGAATATCTTCCGCATCGCTGGCGAGGATCTGCTGCGGGTCCAGACGCACCTCTTCCAGCAGGTTATTCAGCGCCTCTTCCAGCTGCAGCTGTTCGTCTGCGGTCAGAACGCCCACGGTGACCAGCGCTTTGGACCAGGCCACAGAGCCGACGATATCCTGCTCGGCCAGGCGGTAGTCGAAGCGCAAAGAGTCGTTGAACTGTTTGAACCGTTGATCCGCTGCCTGTGTAAAACGCCCACCCCAAAGTGCCATAACATGCTTCCTTAATATCTTTGAATTTCATTGCCCGGCTGCGCTGCGCTGACCGGGCCTGCAGAATCGGTAAATTGCTTACGCCAGAATACGCGTGCCAATCGGCGTGCCGTTAAACAACGCCGGGAGTTGCTCCGCGTGGCGCCAGGAGGCGATGTCCACCGGACGTCCGAGCGTACGTGCGGCATCCAGCGCCGCATTGACTTTGACGATCATGCCGTCGGTAATAATGCCCTGCTCGATAAGCTGTTCGGCTTTCGCTGCGGTCATTTCCGCAATACGCTGGCCTTTGCCGTCGAGAATACCGCTTACGTCAGAGAGCAAAATCAGGTCCGCGCCCAGCGTAGCCGCCAGAGCCGTTGCCGCCTGGTCTGCATTGACGTTCATCAGTTCGCCCTCTTCGGTCACCCCGATAGAGCTCACCACCGGCAGGAATCCTCCTTCCAGCAGCATGTTAATCAGCTTAGGCGAACCAGGCTGTGCCAGTCCAACGTGTCCGAGTTCTTCGTCGAGCTGGGTCACTTTTACGCTGTCACCATCACCCAGGCACAGACCGACTGAGGCGATATGGTGTTTCTTCGCCCACGCCAGCAGCGTTTTGTTCGCCGTCCCCGCCAGGGCACCGGTTATAATGTCAATCTGGTCAGCAGGCGTGACGCGCAGGCCATTTTTCTTTTTCACCGGCAGGTTGAGCCCTTTCATCAGCTCATCAACCACGCAGCCGCCACCGTGCACAATCACCAGCGGACGTTGGTGTGATTCGCGATAGTTCACCAGCGCGGTAAAAAGACGCTCCAGCGCTTCTTCGCTGTCCAGCAGTACACCACCGAGTTTGATAATTAATGGGTTCATCATCACACCTTAAATAAGAGCCTGGGTTTCCGGGAAACCGAAACGAATATTTGCACACTGCATTGCCTGTGCGGCAGCGCCTTTAAGTAAGTTATCTTCCGCAGCCACCACAATCAGGTGCTCACCCTGCACGGCAAAGCCGATGTCGCAGAATGGCAGGCCAACCACGTTTTTCAGCGCCGGCACGCCTTTGTCGTACAGACGCACCAGCGGTTTATCCGCATAGGCCTGCGTAAAGGCTTCGCTCACCTGTTCGTGGGTCACGCCGGGTTTCAGGCGGCAGGTGATGGTTTCGAGGATCCCACGCGGGAAGCTGCCCAGATGCGGTGTGAAGATGACATCCGCACCCAGATGCGTCGTGATTTCAGGGTGATGGCGGTGATTGAACACGCCATACGGCTGAAGGCTCACTTCGCAGAAGCTGTTAGCGATAGCGGCTTTACGCCCCGCGCCGCTGACACCACTGGTGGCGTTGATCACCGGCCACTGGTTCAGATCCAGCAGGTCTGCGTCGATCAGCGGCTTCAGAGAAAGCTGTGCCGCCGTCGGATAACACCCCGGCACGGCAACCAGATCCGCTTCCTTCAGTTTATCTGTGCTCCACTCCGCCAGGCCGTATACCGCTTTTTCCAGCAGTTCAGGGTGTTGATGGGTGAAACCGTAATATTTTTCGTAGAACGCGCCGTCATTCACACGGAAGGCGCCGGAGAGGTCGAACACCACACAGCCGGCCGCCAGACATTGCGGAACCAGGTCGTGGCTGACTTCGTGCGCAGTAGCTAAAAACACCACGTCGACGCCGTCGGTGAACGCGCGGATGTCAGACATTGGCTGCAGCGGAAGATCAACAATGCCTTTAAGTTGCGGATGCAAATCGGAAATTAACTTTCCTGCATCATTGCTTTGCGCTGACACGGTCAAAGCGGTTATGGTCATATGAGGATGGCGATTCACGTAGCTTACAAGCTCTGCGCCCGCATAACCGCTAGCGCCTACAATCAGCGTATTCAACATCGGGTTCCTTTATGCTCAACGTTAATGTATTTTTATTCACATTTATTGCATGAATATTGATACTATCACGACCTAAGGTGTGTCAACAATGAAAATGAACTTACCGCCATTTATCGAGATTTACCGCGCCCTGATTGCCACACCCTCCATCAGTGCGACCGAAGAAGCGCTGGATCAGAGCAATGAGTCTTTAATCAATCTGCTGGAAGGTTGGTTTAGCGATATTGGGTTTAACGTTGAGGTTCAGCCCGTCCCCGGAACACGCCATAAATTTAACCTGCTCGCCAGTACCGGACAGGGTGCCGGCGGCCTGCTGCTGGCCGGTCATACCGATACCGTTCCCTTTGACGATGGTCGCTGGACGCGCGATCCGTTCACCCTGACCGAGCATGACAACAAGCTTTACGGTCTGGGCACCGCCGACATGAAAGGCTTTTTTGCTTTTATCCTCGATGCGCTGCGTGACGTGGACGTGGCAACGCTGAAGAAACCGCTCTACATTCTGGCCACTGCCGATGAAGAGACCAGCATGGCCGGGGCGCGCTACTTCTCTGAAAACACCTCAATTCGCCCGGATTGCGCCATTATTGGTGAACCAACGTCACTGCAGCCAATCCGTGCCCACAAAGGCCATATCTCCACGGCGGTACGCGTGCTGGGCCAGTCAGGCCACTCCAGCGATCCGGCGCGCGGCGTCAACGCCATCGAACTGATGCACGACGCCATCGGCCGCATCATGCAGTTGCGCGACTCGCTGAAAGAGCGTTATCACTACGACGCATTCACCGTGCCTTATCCGACGCTGAACCTCGGCAGCCTGCACGGTGGTGATGCATCCAACCGTATCTGCGCCTGCTGCGAACTGCATATGGATATCCGTCCGCTGCCGGGCATGACGCTGAGCGATCTCGACGGCCTGTTGACCGAAGCGCTGGCGCCGGTCAGCGAGCGCTGGCCGGGCCGCCTGACGGTCTCCGAGCTTCATCCGCCGATCCCTGGCTACGAATGTCCACCGGATCATCAACTGGTTGAAGTCGTGGAAAAGCTGCTCGGCGAGAAAACCGACGTGGTGAACTATTGCACCGAAGCACCGTTTATTCAGACCCTGTGTCCTACGCTGGTGCTTGGCCCGGGTTCCATCAACCAGGCTCACCAGCCGGATGAATATCTGGAAACGCGCTTTATCAAACCGACCCGTGAACTGATTACCCAGGTCGTGCATCACTTCTGCTGGCATTAAAATGCCCCTGAGGGTTCCCTCTCCTGGTGGGAGAGGGTCAGGGTAAGGGCAACAAATCCCGCGATCTTCGTCACATTCCCATAAGCATCTCTTATCTGACGCAAAGCGAATTAAATTTCGTAAATTACCCACATTTATTCGTTTGCTGAACCGTTTTCGCAGCAATTGACGACGGGGGTTTTACGTGGCTTTATAAAGGGAGATGACAAAATATTGTCCAAAAGATTTTCGATTGGGCATAAACAAAAATGATGGGGTGACTGGGTTTTTATGAACGAACAATATTCCGCGTTGCGTAGTAATGTCAGTATGCTCGGCAAAGTGCTTGGAGATACCATCAAAGATGCGTTGGGGGAAAACATCCTCGACCGCGTTGAAACCATCCGCAAGCTGTCAAAATCTTCCCGTGCAGGTAACGAGGCCAGTCGTCAGGAGCTGCTCACCACCTTGCAGAACCTTTCTAACGATGAGCTGCTGCCCGTTGCCCGCGCCTTCAGCCAGTTTCTGAACCTGGCAAATACCGCTGAGCAATACCACAGCATTTCGCCGAATGGCGAAGCTGCCAGCAACCCGGAAGTCATTGCCCGTACGCTTCGTAAACTGAAAGACCAGCCAGACCTCAACGAAGACATCATCAAAAAAGCGGTGGAATCCCTTTCGCTGGAGCTGGTTCTGACCGCTCACCCAACCGAAATCACTCGCCGCACCCTGATCCACAAAATGGTGGAAGTGAACAACTGCCTCAAGCAGCTGGATAACAAAGACATTGCTGACTACGAACGCAACCAGCTGATGCGCCGTCTGCGCCAGCTGATTGCCCAGTCCTGGCACACCGATGAAATTCGTAAGCATCGTCCAAGCCCGGTCGACGAAGCCAAATGGGGCTTTGCGGTGGTGGAAAATAGCCTGTGGGAAGGGGTGCCGAACTACCTGCGTGAGCTGAACGAGCAGCTGGAAGCGAATCTGGATTACCGCCTGCCGGTCGATTTTGTGCCGGTGCGCTTCACCTCCTGGATGGGCGGCGACCGTGACGGCAACCCGAGCGTCACCGCGGAAATTACCCGCCACGTGCTCCTGTTGAGCCGCTGGAAAGCAACCGACCTGTTCCTGAAAGATATTCAGGTATTGATCTCCGAGCTGTCGATGGTAGAGGCCACGCCGGAACTGCGCGCGCTGGCCGGCGAAGAAGGTGCCAGCGAGCCGTATCGTTTCCTGATGAAAAAACTGCGTGGCCAACTGATGGCGACGCAGGCCTGGCTGGAAGCGCGTCTGAAAGGCCAGCGCCTGCCAAAGCCGGAAGGCCTGCTGAGCCAGAACGAGCAGCTCTGGGAGCCGCTGTATGCCTGCTATAAATCACTGCAGGCCTGCGGAATGGGCATCATCGCGAATGGCGAACTGCTCGACACCCTGCGTCGCGTGAAGTGTTTCGGCGTGCCGCTGGTGCGTATTGACGTCCGTCAGGAAAGCACCCGTCATACCGAAGCGCTGGGCGAACTGACCCGCTATCTCGGCATCGGCGACTATGAAAGCTGGTCCGAAGCGGACAAACAAGCCTTCCTGATCCGTGAACTGAACTCCAAGCGTCCCCTGCTGCCACGTAACTGGGAACCAAGCAACGAAACCCGCGAGGTGCTCAACACCTGTAAAGCGATCGTTGATGCGCCGAAAGGATCGGTGGCTGCCTATGTGATCTCCATGGCGAAAACACCGTCTGACGTGCTGGGCGTTCACCTTCTGCTCAAAGAAGCCGGTATCGACTATGCCCTTCCGGTTGCACCGCTGTTTGAAACCCTTGATGACCTGAACAACGCCAACGACGTCATGACGCAGCTGCTGAACATCGACTGGTACCGCGGCTTTATTCAGGGCAAACAGATGGTGATGATTGGCTATTCCGACTCCGCAAAAGACGCGGGCGTCATGGCGGCATCCTGGGCGCAGTATCAGGCACAGGACGCGTTGATCAAGACCTGTGAAAAAGCAGGCATCGAACTGACGCTGTTCCACGGACGCGGCGGCTCGATTGGCCGTGGTGGCGCGCCAGCACATGCGGCACTGCTGTCACAACCGCCGGGAAGCCTGAAAGGCGGCCTGCGTGTGACCGAACAGGGCGAAATGATCCGCTTCAAGTATGGCCTGCCGGAAGTGACCATCAGCAGCCTGTCGCTCTACACCAGTGCGATTCTGGAAGCGAACCTGCTGCCACCGCCAGAGCCGAAAGAGTCCTGGTGCCATATCATGGACGAGCTGTCAGATATCTCCTGCGATCTGTACCGCGGTTACGTGCGTGAAAACAAAGATTTTGTGCCTTACTTCCGTTCAGCTACCCCTGAGCAGGAGCTGGGTAAACTGCCGCTGGGTTCACGTCCGGCTAAGCGCCGCCCGACCGGTGGCGTAGAGTCTCTGCGAGCCATCCCGTGGATCTTCGCCTGGACCCAGAACCGTCTGATGCTGCCCGCCTGGCTGGGCGCAGGCGCGGCGCTGCAGAAAGTGGTGGAAGATGGCAAACAGAACGAACTGGAAACCATGTGCCGCGACTGGCCGTTCTTCTCCACCCGTCTGGGTATGCTGGAGATGGTCTTCTCGAAAGCAGACCTGTGGCTGGCGGAATACTACGATCAGCGTCTGGTGAAGCCTGAGCTGTGGACGCTGGGTAAAGAGCTGCGCGAACTGCTGGAAGGCGACATCAAAGTGGTGCTGGACATTGCTAACGACTCGCACCTGATGGCGGACCTGCCGTGGATTGCCGAGTCCATCCAGCTACGTAACATCTACACCGACCCCCTGAACGTCCTGCAGGCGGAGCTGCTGCACCGTTCACGTCTGGCGGAAGAGGAAGGTAAAGAGCCGGATCCACGCGTCGAACAGGCGTTGATGGTGACGATTGCAGGCGTTGCGGCAGGTATGCGTAACACAGGCTAATCCATTGGCTTCATACAGGCCCGGCAGCGCTAACGCTGCCGGGCGATATCCGGTATTCACGCCATGCACCACGACATCAGCACCCTTCTGACCGACCTCATTAATGGCACCGTCGCGCTACGTGACGTACGGTTTGTCGCCCCGCCCGACCCACACTCCCGCACAACGCCTTGCCTGGTCATTAACCTCGATAATGCCTGCGAAGCGTGGTTTTCTTCCTCTGCGGAGGGGTTACTTCATACCGGTCACGCGCTCAGCATCAGCTTCGGTAAACAGCAGCTGTCGCTTCGTCTTTATCGGGATAACGTGCTTATACAGCACCAGCAGGTTGCCCGGCGCGGCCCCCGAACCGGAGCGTTTCTCCTGCAAACGCTGGCCGAGCTGCAGATGCAGCCTGATGAACAGGAAACGGCCAGACTGGTGGTACTGAGTATGCTCAGCCACTGTCGCGATCTTCTTGGCAGCGACATTCATACTGACAGCCGCAGTCGCGCTTTGTTTGAAGCCATCCGGCGCTATCTCGATGAACATCACGCCTCACCGCTGACCCGCGATTCCGTGGCGCGGGCGTTTTATATTTCACCCAACTACCTTTCACATCTGTTTCAGAAGACCGGGAACGTGGGGTTCAATGAATACCTGACCCAAACGCGTCTGGAACACGCGCGCCAGTTGCTCAAGGGTTATGATCTAAAAATCAAAGACATTGCCGCCCGCTGCGGCTTTACAGACAGCAACTACTTCTGTCGCCTCTTTCGTAAACATACCGAACGCTCCCCTTCCGAGTACCGCCGCCAGTATCACAGCCAGCTGACTGCCAAAAACTAGCATTGTGATCGCCCTCTCACTTCACTAAGCACATTACATTTGTCCAGTATTTGGCAAAATTGACCTGTATCCCCGGCCAGCAGCCCCACCTTATCCTTAAGTTAACCTTTCTGACTTAAGGAAAAATAATGGAACTGTATCTGGATACCGCCAACGTGGCAGAGGTTGAGCGCCTGGCGCGCATTTTTCCGATTGCCGGCGTCACCACCAACCCGAGCATTGTAGCTGCCAGCGGCGAAACCCTCTGGAACGTACTGCCGCGTCTGCAAAACGCCATCGGGCCACAGGGTACGCTGTTTGCCCAGACCATGAGCCGTGAAGCCGAAGGGATGGTGGCAGAAGCCAAACGCCTGAGTAACGCCATTCCTGGCATCGTGGTGAAAATCCCGGTGACCGCACAGGGCCTTATAGCGATAAAAATGCTGAAAAAAGAGGGCATAACCACGTTAGGCACGGCCGTTTACAGCGCCGCCCAGGGTTTACTGGCCGCGCTGGCGGGAGCGAAATATGTCGCACCGTATGTTAACCGCGTCGACGCTCAGGGCGGGGACGGCATTCGTATGGTACAGGAGCTGCAATCCCTGCTCGAACGCCACGCCCCAGAAAGCAACGTGCTGGCCGCCAGCTTCAAAACACCACGTCAGGCGCTGGACTGCCTGCTCGCCGGATGTGAAGCAATCACGCTTCCTTTAGATGTAGCGCAACAAATGCTCGGCACCCCGGCGGTAGAGTCAGCCATAGAGAAGTTTGAGCACGACTGGAAAAACGCGTTTGGTAACCTCAACCTCTAAGGGAGATCTGTTATGGACCGTATCATTCAATCGCCGGGGAAATATATCCAGGGCGCTGATGTTCTCACCCGTCTCGGCGACTATCTGAAACCACTGGCAACACGCTGGCTGGTTGTGGGCGATAAGTTTGTGCTGGGTTTTGCACAAGAGACCTTGCTTGAGAGTTTTAAAAAAGCGGAAATTCATGCTGAAATCGCGCCCTTCGGGGGCGAATGTTCGCAAAACGAAATCGGTCGCCTGAAAAAACGGGCCGACGGCGCCGACTGTATGGCGGTGCTCGGTATCGGCGGCGGGAAAACGCTGGATACCGCCAAAGCGCTGGCGCATTTTATGGACGTGCCTGTTGCCATCGCCCCGACTATCGCTTCCACCGACGCCCCGTGCAGCGCCCTTTCTGTCATTTATACCGACAGCGGTGAATTCGATCGCTACCTGATGCTGCCGCATAACCCGAACATGGTGATTGTCGACACCCGGGTGGTGGCTGGCGCTCCGCCGCGTCTGCTGGCCGCCGGGATAGGCGATGCCCTTGCCACCTGGTTTGAAGCGCGCGCCTGTTCCCGTAGTGGCGCGATCACCATGGCGGGCGGAAAATGTACCCAGGCTGCGCTAGCCCTTGCCGAGCTGTGCTACAACACGTTAATTGAAGAGGGTGAGAAAGCGATGCTCGCAGCCGGGCAGCACGTGGTCACACCGGCGCTGGAGCGCATCATTGAAGCCAATACCTATCTGAGCGGCGTTGGATTTGAAAGCGGTGGACTGGCGGCCGCACACGCCATTCACAACGGAATGACCGCCGTGCCGGAGGCACATTCGTTCTATCACGGTGAAAAAGTGGCGTTTGGGACGCTGACGCAACTGGTGCTGGAAAATGCCCCGGTAGAGGAAATTGAAACCGTCGCGGCGCTGTGTCACAGCGTAGGTTTGCCCATCACGCTGGCACAACTGAATATTAAAGAGGATATTCCGCTTAAAATGCGGCTGATTGCCGAGGCTGCCTGCGCAGAGGGGGAAACCATTCACAACATGCCAGGCGGGGTGTCACCTGATCAGGTTTACGCGGCGCTGCTGGTGGCCGATCAGTACGGGCAACGGTTCCTGCGGGAGTGGGCGTAACCGGTATGGCCGGATAATAAAAAAATCCCCGCCGAAGCGGGGATTGTATTTACTGCAGATCAAACCGATCCAAATCCATCACCTTCGCCCAAGCGGCAACAAAGTCGCGGACGAATTTCTCATGGGCGTCGCTGCTGGCGTAAACCTCGGCCAGCGCGCGCAGCACGGCGTTCGAACCGAATACCAGATCGGCACGCGTGGCGGTGTATTTCACTTCACCGCTGGCGCGATCGCTGCCGGCAAACAGCTCGTTTGATTCATCGGTCGCTTTCCACTGGGTATTCATGTCCAGCAGGTTCACGAAGAAATCGTTGCTCAGCACGCCTTCACGATGGGTGAACACGCCGTTCTGACTGCCATCGAAGTTCGCCCCCAGTACGCGCAGACCGCCAGTCAGCACCGTCAGTTCTGGTGCAGTGAGCGTCAGCTGCTGGGCCTTATCAATCAACAGGGACTCGGTAGTGGAGGCATCAACCTGTGCACGGTAGTTACGGAAGCCATCGGCAATCGGTTCGAGCAGGTTAAACATCTCGATATCCGTCTGATCCTGGCGCGCATCAACGCGGCCCGGCGTAAACGGTACATTGACGTAAACGCCGGCCTCTTTCGCCGCCTGTTCAACACCCACCACACCTGCCAGCACGATGATATCGGCCAGTGACGCTTTGTTGGTGGTACGCTGAATAGCTTCCAGGGCGGGTAACGCGCGAACCGCTGCGGCGTTAACTTCCCAGTCGCGCTGAGGTGCCAGTGCCAGACGCGCACCGTTGGCGCCGCCACGCTTATCGCCACCGCGGAAGGTCGATGCAGACGCCCAGGCAACGGAAACCAGGTCGCTCACGGACAGACCCGAGGCAATGATTTCCGCTTTCAGACTCTCTATGTCCTCTTTGGTCGGGTTGAACACCGCCTGCGGCAGTGGATCCTGCCAGATGAGATCTTCTTTCGGCACTTCCGGACCAATGTAACGCGCTTTTGGCCCCATATCACGGTGGGTCAGCTTGAACCACGCGCGGGCAAAGGCTTCGTTAAAGGCCTGCGGATCGTTCAGGAAGCGGCGGGAGATTTTCTCGAACTCGGGGTCAAAACGCAGCGTCAGATCGGTGACCAGCATCGTCGGTTTGCGCTTTTTCGACGGGTCGAACGGATCAGGCATAATGTCTGGTGCATCCACGGCTTCGAACTGAATCGCACCCGCCGGGCTGCGGGTCTGCACCCACTCGTATTTGAACAGGTTCTCGAAGAAGTAGTTACTCCACTGGGTCGGCGTTTGTGACCAGATGACTTCCAGCCCGGAGGTGATCGCATCTGCGCCAACGCCGGTACCGTGCGTACTGGTCCAGCCCAGACCCTGCGCTTCAATTGGCGCGGCTTCCGGGTCGGCGCCGACATGGGTCGCCTCACCTGCACCGTGGGTTTTACCGAGGGTATGACCGCCTGCAATCAACGCAACGGTCTCTTCGTCGTTCATCCCCATGTTGCCAAAGGTGGCACGGATCGCCGCGGCCGCTGACAGCGGTTCACCGCTGGCGTTTGGCCCTTCCGGGTTAACGTAAATCAGCCCCATTTCGGTGGCTGCCAGTGGGCGCTTCGCCAGTGCTTCCGGGTCACGGTGGGTGAGCCAGGCTTTTTCATCACCCCAATTCACGTCCATATCCGGCTCCCAGACATCTTCACGCCCGGCCCCAAAACCAAAGGTACGGAAGCCAGAGTTCTCCAGCGCCACGTTACCGGCAAGGATGAAGAGGTCAGCCCAGGAAATTTTTTGACCGTATTTTTGCTTGATAGGCCACAGGAGACGGCGCGCTTTATCCAGACTTACGTTATCTGGCCAGGAGTTCAGGGGGGCAAAGCGCTGTTGACCGCGCCCTGCGCCACCGCGACCGTCAACGGAGCGATAGGTACCTGCGCCGTGCCAGGCCATACGGATAAACAGGCCCGCATAGCTGCCCCAGTCGGCTGGCCACCACGGCTGAGAGTCGGTCAGAAGTGCTTTGAGATCGCCCTTGAGCGCTGAGTAATCAAGTTTGCTGAATTCTTTGCGGTAGTCAAAGTCTTCACCCAGAGGGTTAGAACGGTTGGAATGTTGATTAAGAAGATCGACGCGGAGTTGTTTTGGCCACCAGTCGCGGCTGCCTGTGCCTGCCCCCGCGCTGTGATCGACGCTGCCCTGATGGAACGGGCACTTGCCGATTGATGCCGCATTATTGCTGTCGTCTGACGTGCTCATCGCTATGCTCCCTTTTACAGTGTTACGGTTACGATATACGCCCTTGTTGATAAGGTATAGTTGAGATAACCCACAGATTCGATAGTTAATTCCGTTTAATTTCCCATTGAAAGTATGTGCGTTCTGTACGTCAAAGGCAGCATTGCTGATATGGCGGGTAAATAAAACCCTTATAAATCAAAAAACCCTCCGAAGAGGGCTTCTATTTGTTATGCGCCAGGCCGAACACCCAGCGTATGGCAAATGGCGTAACTCATTTCCGCGCGGTTGAGCGTATAGAAGTGGAAATCCTTCACCCCTTCACGACTCAAGATCTTCACCATGTCCATCGCGATGTTTGCGCCCACCAGCTTGCGTGTTTCCGGGTCATCGTCCAGCCCTTCGTACATTTTAGACATCCAGTGTGGAATGCGCACATTGGTCATATCGGCAAATTTCTTCGCCTGTTTGAAGTTAGAGACCGGCAAAATTCCCGGGATAATTTCGACGTCTATGCCCGCGGACACACAGCGGTCACGAAAGCGCAGGTAGCTTTCCACATCAAAGAAGAACTGGGTAATGGCGCGGTTCGCACCGGCGTCCACTTTACGCTTCAGGTTAAGCAGATCCGCCTGGGCGCTTTTCGCTTCCGGGTGAACTTCAGGGTAAGCGGCAACGGAAATGTCGAAGTCTGCGACCTCTTTCAGCAGCGCGACCAGATCGGTGGCGTACATGTCCGGTTTACCGCTCCCCGGCGGCAGGTCACCGCGCAGGGCGACGATATGGCGAATACCGTTGTTCCAGTAGTCCTGGGCAATGGCACGCAGCTCATCGCGCGTCGCGTCGATACAGGTCAGGTGCGGAGCCGCTTCCAGACCCGTACGGTCCTTAATGCCTTTAATGATGCTGTGCGTACGGTCACGCTCACCGGAGTTAGCACCGTAGGTGACGGAGACAAACTTCGGTTTCAGGCTGCTCAGGCGATCGATAGAGCTCCAGAGGGTTTGCTCCATTTCACTGGTGCGCGGCGGGAAAAATTCAAAAGAGACGTTAATCTGACCATTTACTTCGGCCAGGCTCTGATTCAGGGCTTCCCGCTGGTTGGCGTGAAAAAAGCTCATACCTTACCTCATCAATCGCGTGTCATTGTGTGTTGTGTTTCGAACTTCTATACGTTTAGACGTCCAGATGTAAAAATGACGGAAAAGCGGAGGGACGTCAACAGAAATAATCGCCAGGAATGGTGAGGAATGCTCAGGGAAGATGAAGGGAGTTCATGATGGCGGGTGAGTACGGTCTGATGCCCTCACCCTGTCCCTCTCCCACCGGGAGAGGGAACAAGAAGGATTACAGCAGTTTAGCCAGACGGTTGATGTCGGACTGGATAGCCCCGGCGGTCACATCGCGCCCCGCACCCGGGCCACGGATCACCAGTGGGTTATCACGGTACCAGCGGCTTTCAATGGCGAAAACATTATCGCACGGCAGCAGTGCCGCCAGCGGATGTTCAGGACGAACCGCCTCGACACCCACACGTGCTTTTCCGTTCGCTTCGAAACGCGCCACGTAGCGCAGCACCAGCCCCATCTCGTTTGCCGCTTCCAGACGTTGCACCATCTGCTCGTTCAGCTCTTCGCCGTTCTCGAAGAAGTGGTCGACAGAGTCGTCCTCACAGCCAGCAGGCACCAGCGACTCAACGCGGACGGCATCAGGTTCGATGTCATAACCGGCTTCGCGCGCCAGGATCACCAGCTTACGCATAACGTCTTTACCGGAGAGGTCAACGCGTGGGTCAGGCTCCGTTAAGCCCTGCTGCCATGCCTGATCCACCAGGTCAGTGAACGGCACGGTGCCATCAAACTGCAGGAACAGCCAGGAGAGCGTGCCGGAGAAGATGCCACTCAGCGCCAGAATGCTGTCGCCACTTTCAATCAAATCACGCACGGTATGGTTAACCGGCAAGCCAGCGCCCACCGTGGCGTTATACAGCCAGTGACGGCCTGTCTTTTCAAACGCGTCGTGGATTTGACGGTACTTGTCCGTGCTGCTCGCCCCCGCCAGCTTATTGGCGCTAATAACATGGAAACCGTGGCTGGCGAAATCAAGATACTGATCGGCAAGCTGTTCACTGG
The DNA here is from genome assembly GCF_027924865.1 of Enterobacter sp. 200527-13. Lineage (NCBI taxonomy): Bacteria > Pseudomonadati > Pseudomonadota > Gammaproteobacteria > Enterobacterales > Enterobacteriaceae > Enterobacter > Enterobacter sp. 200527-13. The sequence goes on along the minus strand of NZ_BSCM01000011.1, from coordinate 81,908 downwards.
CGGTCACGTCCAGCACCACCAGATCGTCATACGGGTGCGCGCGCATCCAGAGGAACAGCGACTCTTCGTCCTGTTCAACCGCTTCATCGTTAAAGAAGGCCAGCGCCCGGCTGGCATCCAGCCCTTCGTAGTTCAGCAGGCTGCGGCGGCTGTCCACCACGCCCGCGAGAATAAATTCAAACCCCGTACGCGCTGAGAGAGTCACCTGCTCGCGAGCGAACAGCTCCAGCCAGCGTGAGCCGATGTTTCCTTTGCCAAACAGCACCAGTCCAATGCGTTTCTCCGCACGGAACAGAGAGGTATGCAGCCCCTGAATCAGACTCTCGGTAGGTCCTTTACGCAGTACGGCCACAAGGCTAATGCCCTCTTCCGACTGCCAGGTGAATTCAACCGGCTGGCCTTTCAGCTGCTGCCAGAAACGATGGCAGTGCAGCGGGTTGCGGGTAACGCCCGCCCCCACCATCGCCACCAGCGCCAGACCCTGACGCAGGCGAAGCTCGCCCGGCAGGCCCGCTTCATCAAGAATTTTCAGGGCGCTGTCCGCCACTTCAGCGGTGTAGCAGAACTGCAGCAGCTGGCGATCGTTATGCACGCCAACGGCGAGCGGACGCACCTGGGCGCGTTTGAGGATCAGGTCGATGTCTTTGTGTGCCAGTTTGAAATCCTGGCCCGCCGGGACCTGGAACTCAATCAGGCAGATGTCGTCATGGCTGGTCACAATTCGCGCCCCCGTACCGGACGCCAGGACGCGTTCGATACGGGTAGAGCCTTGATCCGGGGTGTAACTACAGCGCAGCTGCAGGTCGATGTCGCTCCCGGAAACGGGCTGTAGCGTACGCGCATGCAGAACCGGTGCCGCCAGGCGTGCCAGCTCGCTGGCCTCGTCCAGACGCAGCAGCGGCAGCAGGCAGGCATCCTTCACTTTACGCGGGTCAGCACTGTAGACACCGGCCACGTCGCTCCAGATGGTGACGCGGGAAACGCCTGCCAGCGCACCAATTTGCGTCGCTGAGTAGTCAGAGCCGTTACGTCCCAGCAGCACGGTTTCACCGGCACTGCTGCGGCTGATAAAGCCGGTCACCACAATACGTTTGCCCGGATGCTGAACCAGCAACTGTTGCAGCAGCGGATATGACAAGCCTTCATCCACCTGCGGCTGAGCGGCGCGTTCGGCGCGCAGGAAGTCACGCGCGTCAAGCCAGGCTGCATCCACGCCCAGGTGTTGCAGCACGGCCGCCATCAGGCGCGCAGACCACACTTCACCGTGACCGACCACCTCGGCATACACCGCGTCGGTAATACCGCTGTCCAGCAGGGCAGCCAGACGCTCAAGGTCATGCGTAAAGGCGCTAATCAATCCGTCCGCGACGTCCGCAGGCAGTAAGCCGGCAATCAGCTCACTCTGGTAACGACGTAAGGACTGTTGCACCTGATGCGCAGAGAGGCGATCGGTCTGACTCAGTTTGAGCCAGCTAATCAACTGGTTGGTGGTGCTGCCAGCCGCGGAGACAACCATCATGTCCCCTGGCTGCGAATACTCTGTCATGATCCCTGCGACACGCAGGTAACACTTCACATCAGCAAGACTACTACCACCAAACTTGTGCAGTTGACGACCCTTCGCCCCTGCCTGCGCTATCACATTCATGATTACCCCTTGGCTGCGACCCGGAAGCCATTTTCCAGATCGGCAATTAAATCTTCAGAATCTTCAATACCGGTCGAGATACGCAGCAGCGTCTCAGAAATACCGGCGGCGGCACGTGCTTCTGGTGCCATACCTGCGTGCGTCATGGTCGCGGCGTGGGAGATCAAGCTTTCAACCCCACCTAATGATTCCGCCAGCGTAAACAATGACAGCCCGCTCAGGAAGCGACGCAGCGTTTGCTCGTCACCGTCCAGTTCAAAACTTAACATCGCGCCAAATCCCTTTTGTTGACGCGCGGCAATCTCGTGCCCCTGGTTTTCCGGCAGCGACGGGTGATAGAGCTTTTTCACCAGCGGCTGGGTCTTCAGGAAATCGACAATCGCCTGAGCATTGCGCTGCGCCACTTCCATGCGCGGCGACAGCGTGCGGATACCGCGCAACAACAGGTAGCTGTCGAAAGCGCTCGCAGTGACGCCAATGTTATTGGCCCACCATGCCAGTTCGGTGACAACGTCGGGATCTTTTGCAATCACCACGCCCGCTACCACATCAGAATGACCGTTCAGATATTTTGTGCATGAATGCAATACCAGATCGGCACCCAGCGCAAGCGGGTTCTGAAGGGCCGGACTGAGGAAGGTATTATCCACTACACTTATCGCTCCCGCATCCCTTGCGCGCTGACAAATTTTCGCAATATCGACGACGCGCAACAATGGATTGCTTGGACTTTCCACCAGCACCAGCTTCGGTTTCTCTGCCAGCGCCTGTTTCAGCGCCTGTTCGTCGTTTTGATCGACAAACAGCACGCGGTAGCACCCGCGTTTTGCGAGGCTGTCAAACAGACGATAGCTACCACCGTAACAGTCGTGCGGTGCCACCAGCAGGTCGCCCGGCTTCAGAAATACCGTCGTCACCAGGTGAATCGCAGACATCCCGGTGTTGGTTAACACGGCGCCTGCACCGCCTTCCAGCTCCGCCAGCGTGCGCTGGGTCACGTCACGAGTCGGGTTGCCGCGACGGGAGTAGTCATGCGCACGGGGTTCATTAAAACCGGTAAAATTGTAAGTACTGGAAAGATGAATTGGCGGGACAACACAGCCGTACTGCTCGTCATCATTTAATCCGCTACGCACTGCGATGGTGGCCTGTTTACGCGTCATGGTGAAGGCTTCCTGGCTAAAAGAGGTGAAAAGTCAGGCACCAGAGTAAACACTGAAAGTATGGACGTCAATACATCTGGACATCTAAACTTCTTTGCGTATAGATTGAGCAATGCGCAAATAGCCGTTAAAATTATATGCTTTAGTGCACGCTGCAGCGGCAATATCCGTGCCACGGTATCGTCTCTACGGTAAACTACGCTGGATTACGGTCAAAACTGGCGATGACGGGTTTTGCACCTTTAGATTAATGACTGAGAGGATTAAAGGTATCTCATGGCTGAATGGAGCGGCGAATATATCAGCCCATACGCTGAGCACGGTAAGAAGAGTGAGCAAGTAAAGAAAATTACGGTTTCCATTCCTCTGAAGGTGTTGAAGATCCTCACCGATGAACGTACGCGTCGTCAGGTGAACAACCTGCGCCACGCGACCAACAGCGAACTGCTGTGCGAAGCGTTTCTGCATGCGTTTACCGGTCAACCGTTGCCAAACGATGAAGATCTGCGCAAAGAGCGTAGTGATGAAATTCCGGAAGAGGCGAAGGTGATCATGCGTGAACTGGGTATCGACCCGGATACGTGGGAATACTGAGAAGCGGATACAAAAAAGGCACCTTGCGGTGCCTTTTTTTCGGGAAACTTACTTAGCGCCCGGGATGCTGAAACGCTTGTTGAAGCGGTCAACACGGCCACCGGTTGCAACATCACGCTGCTTACCAGTGTAGAACGGGTGGCATTTGCCGCACACGTCCAGGTTCAGATCGTGACCCACGGTAGAGCGGATCTGGATAGAGTTACCGCAAGAACAGTTTGCAGTAATCATTTCGTATTTCGGGTGAATATCTTTTTTCATGGGAGAACCTCAGTTAAGGCCGCGTCGCTCTTCCAGCCCTAACGCCAGACACCACGCGATGTTGAATGTAAGTTCTTTGGCGTAAAGTACACCAAAGGCGGCGAATCATACAGAATTTGACCAACGTATGCAAACTGATCCGCACGCCGCTTTCACTAATGTGTATACTAACGCGCCACTTTTCAAGTCAGGAAGATTCGATGCCCGTCGCTCACGTTGCCCTGCCCGTTCCGCTTCCCCGCACCTTTGACTATCTGCTGCCTGACAGCATGAGCGCCAAAGCGGGCTGTCGCGTGACCGTGCCATTTGGCAAACAGCAGCGTATTGGGATTGTGGTGTCGGTGAGCGATAAGAGCGAATTGCCGCTCAATGAGCTGAAAGCCGTCGCAGAGGTACTGGACAGCGAGCCCGTTTTCTCCACCAGCACCTGGCGGCTCCTGCTGTGGGCGGCAGATTACTACCATCACCCCATCGGCGATGTCCTGTTCCACGCCCTGCCTGTTATGCTTCGTCAGGGTAAAAGTGCCAGCCACGCTCCCCTGTGGTACTGGTTTGCCACTGAAGAGGGTCAGGCGGTCGATATCAATAGCCTGAAACGCTCGCAGAAACAGCAGCAGGCGCTGGCGGCCCTGCGTCAGGGGAAAATCTGGCGACATCAGGTTGACGAGCTTGAGGTGAGCGAAACGGCGCTACAGGCCCTGCGCAAAAAAGGGCTGAGCGAACTGGCAAGCGAGGCGCCTGCCCTTTATGACTGGCGGGACAGTTTCTCCGTTTCAGGGGATCGTCTGCGACTCAACACCGAGCAGGCCACCGCCGTAGGAGCCATTCACAGCGCCTCCGATCATTTCTCCGCCTGGCTACTGGCAGGGGTTACCGGCTCCGGCAAAACAGAAGTGTATCTCAGCGTACTGGAAAACGTGCTTGCGCAGGGTAAACAGGCGCTGGTGATGGTTCCGGAAATCGGCCTCACGCCACAAACCATCGCCCGTTTTCGCGAGCGGTTTAATGCGCCGGTTGAAGTGTTACACTCGGGCCTGAACGACAGCGAGCGCCTCAGCGCCTGGCTGAAAGCCAAAAACGGCGAAGCGGCGATTGTGATTGGCACCCGTTCCTCGCTGTTTACGCCGTTTAAAAACCTCGGCGTTATCGTCATCGATGAAGAGCATGACAGCTCCTATAAGCAACAGGAAGGCTGGCGCTATCACGCCCGCGATCTGGCCGTTTATCGCGCCCACAGCGAGCAAATCCCGATTATTCTTGGCTCCGCGACGCCCGCCCTCGAAACGCTGCATAACGTTCGCCAGCGTAAATACCACATGCTGCGCCTGACGCGGCGCGCAGGGAACGCGCGCCCTGCTATTCAGCATGTGCTGGATCTAAAAGGCCAGCAGGTGCAGGCGGGGTTAGCGCCTGCGCTTATCACCCGGATGCGCCAGCATTTGCAGGCCGGTAATCAGGTCATTTTGTTCCTTAACCGCCGCGGGTTTGCCCCGGCGCTGCTGTGTCACGACTGCGGCTGGATTGCCGAATGCCCGCGCTGCGACCACTACTACACGTTCCATCAGGCCCAGCGCCATTTGCGCTGCCACCACTGCGACAGCCAGCGGCCGGTACCACGCCAGTGTCCGTCATGTGGCTCAACGCATATCGTGCCGGTCGGTCTGGGGACGGAGCAACTGGAAGAGGCCCTTAAGCCTTTCTTCCCTGACGTTCCTCTTTCCCGCATCGACCGTGACACCACCAGCCGCAAAGGGGCGCTGGAACAGCAGCTGGCGGAAGTGCATCGCGGTGGCGCACGCATTCTGATTGGCACGCAGATGCTGGCCAAAGGGCACCACTTCCCGGACGTAACGCTGGTCGCCCTGCTGGACGTAGACGGCGCGCTGTTTTCGGCCGATTTCCGCTCAGCAGAACGTTTTGCCCAGCTTTATACCCAGGTTGCCGGACGTGCCGGTCGCGCAGGCAAACAGGGTGAGGTGGTTTTACAGACCCACCATCCTGAACATCCGTTACTGCAAACCCTGCTGCATAAAGGCTATGACGCGTTTGCGGAGCAGGCGCTGGCAGAACGCCAGACGATGCAGCTTCCGCCGTGGACCAGCCACGTCATCATTCGCGCAGAAGATCACAACAACCAGCAGGCACCGCTTTTCCTGCAGCAGCTGAGAAACCTCCTGCAGGCCAGTCCGCTGGTGGATAACCCGCTGTGGATACTGGGGCCGGTGCCGGCGCTGGCACCAAAGCGTGGTGGACGTTTCCGCTGGCAGATTTTGCTCCAGCACCCTTCGCGCATCCGCCTGCAACATATCGTCAGCGGCGCGCTGGTGCTGATCAATACCCTACCGGAAGCGCGCAAAGTGAAGTGGGTGCTGGACGTTGATCCTATCGAAGGCTGAAGACGGATCGAAAAATTTAACGCTCCTCACACTTTTTATGAAAATTCTGTAACCGATTCCATTAACTATCTGTAAAAATGGTGGCGTCAGAAGTTCGGTGTTCAGGCGAGGAGAAGACGTTGAAGTCCAGGAAAGAGGTTGCCACGGCGACCATGAAAGACGTTGCCCAGAAAGCACAAGTCTCTACGGCAACCGTGTCCCGCGCATTAATGAACCCGGATAAAGTCTCCCAGGCGACCCGTAACCGGGTAGAGCAGGCTGCGCTGGAAGTGGGCTATTTCCCGCAGGCGATGGGACGAAACGTTAAACGCAATGAGTCGCGCACCATCCTGGTGATTGTGCCGGACATCTGCGATCCCTTCTTCAGCGAGATTATTCGCGGTATCGAAGTGACGGCGGCAGAGCAAGGTTATCTGGTGCTAATTGGCGACTGTGCTCACCAGAACCAGCAGGAAAAAACCTTTATCGACCTCATTATCACCAAGCAGATCGACGGCATGTTGCTGCTTGGGTCTCGCCTGCCCTTTGATGCCAGCATTGAAGAGCAGCGCAATTTACCGCCGATGGTGATGGCCAACGAGTTTGCACCCGAGCTGGAGTTGCCGACGGTACATATTGATAACCTGACCGCCGCGTTCAACGCCGTCAACTATCTTCAGGAACTGGGGCACAAGCGTATTGGCTGCATTGCCGGCCCAGAAGAGATGCCATTGTGCCACTACCGCCTGCAGGGCTACGTTCAGGCGCTGCGCCGTACCGGCGTCACCGTCGATCCGCACTACATTGCTCGCGGGGATTTCACCTTTGAAGCCGGTGGACAGGCACTGGAGAAGCTGCTGGATCTGCCCGAGCCGCCGACCGCGGTGTTCTGTCACAGCGATGTGATGGCACTGGGGGCATTATCGTATGCGAAGCGCCGCGGCCTGCGCATACCGAAAGATTTGTCGATCATCGGATTCGATAATATTTCGCTGTCAGAATTTTGCGATCCTCCACTCTCGACCGTGGCGCAGCCGCGCTATGATATTGGGCGTGAAGCGATGCTTCTTCTGCTGGATCAGCTGCATGGTCAAACAGTTAACAGCGGCTCGCGGTTGCTGGACTGTGAATTGATTGTGCGCGGTTCTACCCAGGCATTGACTTAAAGTAAATGTCTTTCAGACACCCTTATCTGGTCAAAGCCCCGCCGCTTAAGTAACATGGCGGGCTGACGAACGAATAAATACAGCGAAACGATAGTGGCACAACGAGATTATGTACGTCGCGGCCAGCCGGCACCTTCGCGACGCAAAAAGAGTAGCTCAAGGAAAAAGCAACGTAACCTGCCTGCTGTCTCGCCAGCGATGGTCGCTATTGCTGCGGCTGTAGTCGTGGCCTTTATTGGTGGTCTGTACTTTATCACGCACCATAAAAAAGAAGAGTCCGAGGCGCTTCAGGCCAGCAAGGTTGCCGGAAACGGCCTTCCGCCGAAGCCTGAAGAGCGCTGGCGCTATATCAAAGAGCTGGAAAGCCGTCAGCCTGGCGTACGTGCGCCGACCGAACCTTCAGCGGGTGGCGAAGTGCAAAATGCCAGCCAGTTGACGGATGAACAGCGTCAGTTGCTGGCACAAATGCAGGCCGATATGCGCCAGCAGCCTACACAGCTGAACGAAGTGCCGTGGAACGAGCAGACGCCGGAACAGCGTCAGCAAACGCTGCAGCGTCGTCAGGCGCAGCAGCAGCTCCAACAGCAACAACAGCAACAACAGCAACAACAGCAGTGGGCGCAAACCCAGCCAGTGCAGCAGCCTAAAACGCAGCCGCGGGTGACGGAACAGCCGTATCAGCAGCAAACACGAACGGCGCAGTCCCAGCCAGTGCAGCAACCGCCGAAAGCCCAGCCGCAGAAACAGGCGGCTCAGCCGTATCAGGATCTGCTGCAGACGCCGGCGCATACCACTGCGCAGCAGCCGAAAACGCAGCAGGCCGCACCGGTAACCAAAGAGACCGATGCGCCGAAGCAGACTGCTGAGAAAAAAGACGAACGCCGCTGGATGGTCCAATGTGGTTCATTCAAAGGTGCTGAGCAGGCGGAAACGGTGCGCGCACAGCTGGCTTTTGAAGGGTTTGATTCACGCATTACCACCAATAACGGCTGGAATCGCGTGGTGATTGGCCCGGTCAAAGGCAAAGAAAATGCCGACGGAACCATTTCCCGTTTGAAAGTGGCGGGACACACAAACTGCATTCGACTCGCTACCGGGGGTTGAAACCCCCAAATTCCCCCCCATCTATCATTCTATTCAGCCCTGAGCACAGGCTCAGGGCTTCTGTTTCCCGATTCTGTAACCAGGGGGTCTGCTCGTGACAACAATAGTAAGTGTACGCCGTAACGGCCACGTGGTAATCGCCGGTGATGGCCAGGCCACGCTGGGTAATACCGTAATGAAAGGCAACGTGAAGAAAGTTCGTCGTTTATACAACGACAAAGTGATCGCCGGTTTTGCAGGCGGCACAGCTGACGCCTTCACGCTGTTCGAACTGTTTGAACGCAAACTGGAAATGCACCAGGGTCACCTGGTGAAAGCCGCCGTTGAGCTGGCGAAAGACTGGCGTACCGATCGCATGCTGCGCAAACTTGAAGCGCTGCTGGCGGTGGCCGATGAAACCGCTTCGCTTATCATCACCGGTAACGGTGACGTCATTCAGCCTGAAAACGACCTGATTGCTATTGGCTCTGGTGGCCCGTACGCCCAGGCTGCAGCCCGTGCGCTGTTGGAAAATACCGACATGAACGCGCGCGATATCGCGGTGAAGGCGTTGGATATTGCAGGTGATATCTGCATCTATACCAACCACAACCACACCATCGAAGAATTACCGTCTAAAGCGTAAGGATCTCCCATGTCTGAAATGACCCCACGCGAAATTGTCAGCGAACTGGACAAACATATTATCGGCCAGGACAACGCCAAGCGTTCCGTGGCTATTGCCCTGCGTAACCGCTGGCGCCGCATGCAGCTCGAAGAAGAGCTGCGCCATGAAGTGACGCCAAAAAACATTCTGATGATCGGCCCGACCGGTGTCGGTAAAACCGAAATAGCCCGTCGTCTGGCGAAACTGGCTAACGCCCCGTTCATCAAAGTCGAAGCCACCAAGTTCACCGAAGTGGGCTATGTGGGTAAAGAAGTGGACTCCATCATTCGCGATCTGACCGACTCGGCGATCAAAATGGTGCGCGTCCAGGCGATTGAGAAAAACCGCTACCGCGCCGAAGAGATGGCGGAAGAGCGCATTCTTGACGTCCTGATCCCACCGGCGAAAAACAACTGGGGCCAGGCTGAACAGCAGGCTGAGCCGTCAGCGGCGCGTCAGGCGTTCCGCAAAAAACTGCGTGAAGGCGAGCTGGACGACAAAGAGATTGAGATCGATCTTGCTGCTGCCCCTATGGGTGTGGAAATCATGGCACCGCCTGGCATGGAAGAGATGACCAGCCAGCTGCAGTCCATGTTCCAGAACCTGGGCGGCCAGAAGCAGAAAGCGCGTAAGCTGAAAATCAAAGACGCCATGAAGCTGCTGATCGAAGAAGAAGCGGCGAAACTGGTGAACCCGGAAGAGCTGAAGCAGGATGCTATCGACGCGGTTGAGCAGCACGGTATCGTGTTTATCGACGAAATCGACAAAATCTGTAAGCGTGGCGAATCCTCAGGCCCGGATGTCTCCCGTGAAGGCGTTCAGCGCGACCTGCTGCCGCTGGTTGAAGGCTGCACCGTCTCCACCAAACACGGTATGGTCAAAACGGACCACATCCTGTTTATTGCCTCTGGCGCATTCCAGGTGGCGAAACCGTCTGACCTGATCCCGGAACTGCAGGGTCGTCTGCCGATTCGCGTGGAGCTGCAGGCGCTGACCACTGAAGATTTCGAACGCATCCTGACCGAGCCAAATGCCTCTGTGACCGTACAGTACAAAGCGCTGATGGCAACCGAAGGTGTGAACATCGAGTTCACTGAAGACGGTATCAAACGCATCGCCCAGGCCGCCTGGCAGGTCAACGAAACCACCGAGAACATCGGTGCCCGTCGTCTGCACACCGTGCTGGAGCGCCTGATGGAAGATATCTCTTATGATGCGAGCGACCTGAACGGTCAAAGCATTACCATTGACGCAGAATATGTGGGTAAACACCTGGATGCGTTAGTGGCAGATGAAGATCTGAGCCGTTTTATCCTATAATCGCGGTTACTGCATTCTCATCACGTTTAATGGGGGCTAATGCCCCCATTTTTATTGGCTAAATTACTATGACTGACATCAGCCGTACTCAGGCGTGGCTCGAAAGTCTGCGCCCTAAAACTCTTCCTCTGGCCTTTGCCGCCATTATCGTCGGTACGGCGCTTGCCTGGTGGCAAGGCTATTTCGATCCGCTGGTTGCCGGGCTGGCACTGATTACCGCCGGTCTGCTGCAAATTCTCTCCAATCTCGCCAACGACTATGGCGATGCGGTTAAAGGCAGCGACAAACCCGACCGTATCGGGCCACTGCGCGGTATGCAGAAAGGGGTCATTACCCAGGCGCAGATGAAGCGCGCGCTGATCATCACCGTGGCGCTGATTTGTCTTTCCGGCCTGGCGCTGGTAACGGTCGCGTCTAAAACCCCCAGCGATTTCATTGGTTTCCTGGTACTGGGTCTGCTCGCCATTATTGCCGCCATTACCTATACCGTCGGTACCCGCCCTTACGGGTATATTGGGCTGGGTGATATCTCCGTGCTGGTGTTCTTCGGCTGGTTGAGCGTGATGGGGAGCGGGTACTTACAGGCACATACCCTGATCCCGGCCCTGTTCCTGCCGGCAACCGCCTGCGGCATGCTGGCGACGGCGGTGCTTAACATCAACAACCTGCGCGATATCGACAGCGACCGTGAGAACGGCAAAAACACGCTGGCCGTGCGTCTGGGGCCCGTTAATGCACGCCGTTATCATGCGTGTCTGCTGCTGGGCGCTCTGCTGTGCCTGGCGCTGTTTAACGTTATCTCGCTGCACAGCATATGGGGCTGGCTGTTTGTACTCGCCGCACCGCTGCTGATTAAGCAGGCGCGATTCGTCATGCGTGAACTCAGCCCTGCGGCCATGCCGCCAATGCTGGAGCGTACGGTAAAAGGGGCACTGCTGACTAACCTGTTGTTCGTCATCGGGATTGTCTTAAGTCAGACGCTGGGTTAACTGACAAATATCAATTAACAATTGATGATTTTGCCAACAACGCATTTAGCACGATATACTGAACACATTCGCAGCAACTGAGCGTTAAACCTATGAAATACGATACCTCCGAGCTTTGTGACATCTACCAGGAAGATGTCAACGTCGTTGAACCGCTGTTCTCCAACTTTGGTGGGCGGTCGTCGTTTGGCGGACAAATCGTCACGGTGAAATGTTTCGAGGATAACGGGTTGCTCTATGATCTGCTCGAACAGAACGGCCGTGGCCGCGTTCTGCTGGTTGATGGCGGGGGCTCCGTACGTCGTGCCCTCATTGATGCTGAGCTCGCCCGTCTTGCCGTACAGAACGAGTGGGAAGGCATTGTGGTGTATGGCTCAGTGCGCCAGGTGGACGATCTCGAAGACCTGGACATTGGCATTCAGGCTATCGCGGCCATTCCGGTGGGTGCTGCGGGTGAAGGTATCGGCGAAAGCGACGTGCGCGTCAATTTCGGCGGCGTGACCTTCTTCTCCGGTGACCATCTCTATGCCGATAACACCGGGATTATCCTTTCCGAAGATCCGCTGGATATCGAGTAATAAAAAAAGCCGGGTGGCGGCGACGCCTTACCCGGCCTGTTCTGCATTTCCCGAAAGAAATTACACTTCTTCCATACGCCCCAGCAGCGCCTGCAGACGATCCTGCCAGCCATTCTGCTGTTCACGCAGCTGGTTGTTTTCGCGCTCCAGTTCTTCACGGCTGTGCTGGGCGTTCTGAACTTCCTGCGCCAGGCTGTTGTTCTTCTCTTTCAGCTCTTCAATTTCCATCTGCAGCAGCGTGATGGTGTCAATCGCCTGCTGTACTTTCGATTCCAGTTTCTCAAACACTTCTAAAGACATGATCCTACCTCTCCTGAATTGCAAGGCGACGCTTTAACGTAAACGCGCACAACAGATATGCCGATTGTATGAAGCCCCGTCGCCCCTGTCCAGCGGCAGACCGCGCAGATCGTGGTTTGCAACACTTTTCGGCCTCGTCCTGGTGCGTTCGCGGCATATACCCCTAAATTGTTAACTCATTCGTTAATGAAATGATTCAGCTCACATTTTGCTATTGGTGTAAAAATGCGCTTTATGGCGCGAAAACGCTCATTTTATTGACGCAGACCACACATTTTGATTTCGATATTTCTCGTTTTTGCTCGTTAACGATAAATTAACACTATGTCTACAGGGCATCGTGGCTGTCACGGGCGGTCATGCTAACAATAAACATCAATTTCTTCAGGATTCCGATTATGAGTCAGACATCAACCTTAAAAGGCCAGTGCATTGCCGAGTTCCTTGGTACCGGGTTGTTGATATTCTTCGGAGTGGGCTGTGTTGCTGCACTGAAAGTGGCGGGTGCCAGTTTCGGTCAGTGGGAAATCAGTATTATCTGGGGTCTGGGCGTGGCGATGGCCATCTACCTGACCGCAGGGGTTTCCGGCGCACATCTTAACCCGGCGGTGACCATCGCGCTGTGGCTGTTCGCGTGCTTCGACGGACGCAAAGTTGTTCCCTTCATCCTTTCTCAGTTTGCCGGCGCGTTTTGCGCAGCGGCGTTAGTTTACGGGCTTTATTACAATCTTTTCATCGACTTCGAACAGACACATCATATGGTGCGTGGCAGTGTCGAAAGTCTGGATCTGGCAGGCATTTTCTCAACCTATCCCAACCCGCATATCAATTTTGTGCAGGCGTTCGCAGTTGAAATGGTGATTACCGCTATTCTGATGGGCGTTATCCTGGCGCTGACCGACGACGGAAACGGCATTCCGCGCGGCCCGCTGGCACCACTACTGATTGGCCTGCTGATTGCGGTGATCGGCGCATCCATGGGCCCGCTGACCGGGTTTGCGATGAACCCGGCGCGTGATATCGGACCTAAAGCTTTTGCCTTTATCGCAGGATGGGGCGACGTGGCCTTCACCGGCGGTAAAGATATCCCTTACTTCCTGGTACCGCTGTTTGCACCGGTTGTCGGGGCTGCGCTGGGTGCATTTAGCTACCGCAAATTAATTGGTCGCCATTTACCGTGCGACACCTGTGTGGAAGAGGAGAAGGAAACGACTTCTACCGCACAACAAAAAGCTTCGCTGTAATCTGACTACGGGACACATACCATGACCGAAAAAAAATATATCGTTGCGCTCGACCAGGGCACTACCAGCTCCCGCGCTGTCGTAATGGATCATGACGCGAATATCGTCAGCGTGTCACAGCGCGAATTTGAGCAAATCTATCCTCGTCCAGGCTGGGTTGAACACGATCCTATGGAGATCTGGGCTTCACAAAGCTCCACGCTGGTAGAAGTGCTGGCGAAAGCCGATATCAGTTCCGACGAGATTGCCGCTATCGGTATTACCAACCAGCGTGAAACCACTATCGTCTGGGAGCGCGAAACCGGTAAGCCCATTTACAATGCCATCGTCTGGCAGTGCCGCCGTACGTCAGAAATCTGCGAACAGCTGAAGCGCGACGGTATGGAAGACTATGTACGTAGCGCAACCGGTCTGGTCGTTGACCCGTATTTCTCCGGTACAAAAGTGAAATGGATCCTCGACCACGTTGAGGGTTCACGTGAACGTGCAAAACGCGGTGAGCTGCTGTTCGGTACCGTCGATACCTGGCTTATCTGGAAGATGACCCAGGGGCGTGTCCACGTCACTGATTACACCAACGCCTCGCGCACCATGCTGTTCAACATCAATACCCTGGAGTGGGATGACAAGATGCTGGACGCGCTGGATATCCCGCGCGCGATGTTGCCAGAAGTCCGTAAATCTTCTGAAGTTTACGGTCAGACCAATATCGGCGGCAAAGGCGGCACGCGTATTCCAATTGCCGGTATTGCCGGTGACCAGCAGGCGGCGCTGTTTGGCCAGCTGTGCGTTAAGGAAGGGATGGCGAAAAACACCTACGGCACCGGCTGCTTTATGCTGATGAACACCGGTGAGAAAGCGGTGAAATCAGAAAACGGCTTGCTGACCACCATCGCCTGCGGTCCACGCGGTGAAGTGAACTATGCGCTGGAAGGTGCGGTGTTCATGGCAGGTGCGTCTATTCAGTGGCTGCGTGACGAGATGAAACTCATCAGCGATGCGTTTGACTCCGAGTATTTCGCAACCAAAGTGAAGGACACCAACGGCGTGTATGTGGTTCCGGCCTTTACCGGTCTGGGCGCCCCCTACTGGGACCCGTATGCACGCGGCGCGATTTTCGGCCTGACCCGTGGGGTAAACTCGAACCACATTATCCGCGCGACGCTGGAATCCATTGCTTATCAGACGCGCGACGTACTGGAAGCGATGCAGGCTGACTCCGGCATTCGTCTGCATGCCCTGCGCGTGGACGGCGGCGCCGTTGCCAACAACTTCCTGATGCAGTTCCAGTCCGACATTCTGGGCACCCGCGTAGAGCGCCCGGAAGTACGTGAAGTCACCGCGCTGGGTGCGGCGTACCTTGCAGGTCTGGCTGTCGGCTTCTGGCAGAATCTGGATGAACTGCAGGAAAAAGCGGTTATCGAACGCGAATTCCGCCCTGGCATCGAAACCACTGAGCGTAACTACCGCTACAGCGGCTGGAAGAAAGCGGTGAAACGCGCCCTGGCGTGGGAAGAGCACGAGCAGTAATTTCTCCCCTCACCCTTCCCCTCTCCCCGCCGGGGAGAGGGGACCGACCGCACCCACCCCCACTCTGTGATAAACTTCGTGCAATTCCTTTTGATTGCACGAGTACCTCATGAAACGTGAACTGGCTATCGAGTTTTCCCGCGTTACCGAAGCTGCCGCACTGGCGGGCTATAAATGGCTCGGCCGTGGCGACAAAAATACCGCAGACGGTGCGGCTGTCCATGCCATGCGCATTGTGCTTAACCAGGTCAATATCGATGGCACCATCGTCATTGGCGAAGGCGAGATCGACGAAGCGCCAATGCTCTATATCGGTGAGAAAGTGGGCACCGGCAAAGGTGATGCCGTGGATATCGCGGTTGACCCGATTGAGGGTACCCGCATGACGGCAATGGGCCAGGCCAACGCGCTGGCCGTGCTGGCGGTAGGGGACAAAGGCTGTTTCCTCAACGCACCGGATATGTACATGGAAAAGCTGATTGTCGGCCCCGGCGCCAAAGGGGCTATCGACCTGAGCCTGCCGCTGGAAGAGAATCTGCGTAACGTTGCCAGGGCGCTGGAAAAACCGCTTAGCGCGCTCACCGTGACTATTCTGGCGAAACCGCGCCACGATGCCACCATTGCCCAGTTGCAACAACTCGGTGTTCGCGTCTTTGCCATCCCGGATGGCGACGTGGCAGCGTCTATCCTGACCTGCATGCCAGACAGCGAAGTGGATGTGCTTTACGGCATTGGCGGCGCGCCGGAAGGTGTGGTCTCCGCCGCGGTGATCCGCGCTCTGGATGGCGACATGCAGGCCCGTCTGTTGCCCCGTCACGAAGTCAAAGGCGACAGCGAAGAGAATCGCCGTATTGGGGAAGAAGAGCTGGCACGCTGCGAAGCGATGGGTATTGAAGCCAACAAGGTGCTTGCGCTGGATGACATGGCGCGCAGCGACAACGTTGTCTTCTCCGCAACCGGCATCACCAAAGGTGACCTGCTGGATGGCATCACCCGTAAGGGCAATATGGCCACCACCGAAACCCTGCTGATCCGCGGTAAATCGCGCACCATTCGCCGCATTCAGTCTGTTCACTATCTGGATCGTAAAGACCCTGACGTGCAGGCGCACATTCTGTAAAACCGTTTGATCGATAGAGCTTTCCGGCCCAAATGGGCTGGAAATCTTCACCACAAGTCCGGAAGATAGAACAGAGAAAAAGCACAGGAGAAGATCATGGCGGACTGGGTAACAGGTAAAGTCACAAAGATACAGTTCTGGACCGATGCGCTATTTAGTCTCACCCTGCATGCTCCCGTCCATCCGTTTACGGCCGGGCAATTTGCGAAGCTGGGGCTGGATGTTGACGGCGAGCGCGTGCAGCGCGCCTATTCCTACGTTAATGCCCCCGATAACCCGGATCTCGAGTTCTATCTGGTCACCGTCCCGGACGGCAAACTCAGCCCACGCCTTGCCGCGCTTAAGCCCGGTGACGATGTGCAAATTGTGAGTGAAGCGGCCGGTTTCTTCGTGCTGGACGAAATCCCGGACTGCGACACCCTCTGGATGCTGGCAACCGGCACGGCCATTGGCCCCTATCTCTCTATTTTGCAGTACGGCAAAGACCTTGAGCGCTTTAAAAACATCGTGCTGGTTCACGCCGCGCGCTATGCCGCAGACTTGAGCTATCTTCCGCAGATGCAGGCGCTGGAAAAGCAGTACGGCGGGAAACTGAAAATTCAGACCGTGGTCAGCCGCGAAACCGCAGCAGGCTCACTGACGGGCCGCGTACCGGCATTGATTGAGAGTGGTGCACTGGAAGACGCAATTGGCTTGCCGATGAGCGCTGAAACCAGCCATGTCATGCTGTGTGGCAACCCGCAGATGGTTCGCGACACGCAGCAGCTTCTGAAGGATACCCGGCAGATGACGAAACATCTTCGCCGCCGGCCGGGCCATATGACTGCCGAACACTACTGGTGATCAGCGGTATTTCACCTCAAGGGTGTCTTTGCCGTATTTGTTTTCGCTCTGGGTGCCGATAAACGCGCCCAGATCGACCACCATCATGACAAAAATAATGGTTGGTAGCAGTCTGCCCACCACCCAGGGAAGGATGGACGGAAGTATCGACCAGTTCCCGGCCACCAGCATCCACGCCAGAATAATCAGAAAAGCCCACGCGCCGGAACGGCCGCGATCGTGCAGACGTTTCACCACCACGGCCGCGGTTGGCCACAGTAAACAGACCAGCGCAAACGCCGCCGTTTGTGTGCTGAGCCATGCGTTGAAGGCCACGAAAAACAGAAGCAGCATGGCAACGATCCACGTCGCCATCCAGATCCAGAAGTCACGGCGTCCAATACGCCCTTTGAATGAAAACAACCACTGCTGTATGGTCATGTAAGGTTCCTTATTATCATATAGCGCGCATTTTACCCTGGAGTTGTGACCTTTTGACAAGCCGACCAGATATCGATTTAATCATGAACACTTACGGCCAGGGGCAATGTTGATGAAAAGTTCGGCACGTTCTCTTTTCCTGTGTTTAGCGATGCTCATCGCGGGTGTTCCCCTGCACGCCGCCGAAACCACTGCCCCGACGACAGCCCCCTATCTGCTGGCAGGTGCGCCCTCGTTCGATCAGTCAATCAGCCAGTTTCGTGAAACCTTCAATAAAACCAACCCCACGCTACCGCTGGATGAATTCCGCGCCATTGACAGCTCCCGGGAGACGCCAACCCTGACCCGGGCTGCGAGCAAGATCAACGAGAATTTATATGCCTCCACTGCGCTGGAGCGCGGCACGCTAAAAATCAAAAGCATGCAGATAACCTGGCTGCCGATTCAGGGGCCAGAGCAGAAAGCCGCTAAGGCAAAAGCGCTCGAGTACATGAGCGCGATACTGCAGGCTTTTACGCCCGCGCTGACCAAAAAGCAAAGCCAGCAAAAGCTGCAAAAACTTCTCACCGCCGGTAAAAACAAGCGTTACTACGCCGATACCGAAGGGGCCATACGCTATGTGGTGGCAGATAACGGCGAAAAAGGACTGACCTTCGCTGTTGAACCGATTAAGCTGGCACTATCAGACACACTCGGAGGGGCGAATTAATGACAAAAAGCAAAGCCTTTCGAGGGAAAATCTCTATACTGATTCACAGACCATGCTGCCCGACAGGGCGGCCATATTCCTTAATTCGCTAATTTAGCGTGGAGAATTGAAATGCGACATCCTTTAGTGATGGGTAACTGGAAACTGAACGGCAGCCGCCACATGGTAAACGAACTGGTTGCGAACCTGCGTAAAGAGCTGGCGGGCGTGACGGGCTGCGCGGTTGCTATCGCTCCGCCGGATATGTACCTGGATCTGGCTAAACATGCCGCTGATGGCAGCCACATCATTCTGGGCGCACAGAACGTTGACGTTAACCTGTCAGGCGCATTCACCGGTGAAACCTCTGCTGAAATGCTGAAAGATATCGGCGCGAAATACATCATCATCGGCCACTCTGAGCGTCGCACCTACCACAAAGAATCCGACGAATTTATCGCGAAGAAATTCGCGGTGCTGAAAGAGCAGGGTCTGATCCCGGTTCTGTGCATCGGTGAAACCGAAGCCGAAAACGAAGCAGGCAAAACGGAAGAAGTGTGTGCTCGTCAGATCGACGCCGTGCTGAAAACGCAGGGTGCTGCAGCATTCGAAGGCGCGGTTATCGCGTACGAACCCGTCTGGGCGATCGGTACCGGCAAATCAGCGACCCCTGCGCAGGCACAGGCGGTTCACAAATTTATCCGTGACCACATTGCTAAAGCGGACGCGAAAGTGGCTGAGCAGGTAATTATTCAGTACGGCGGTTCCGTTAACGCATCCAACGCTGCTGAGCTGTTCACCCAGCCAGACATCGATGGCGCGCTGGTTGGCGGTGCATCCCTGAAAGCTGACGCTTTCGCGGTGATCGTTAAAGCAGCAGAAGCGGCTAAACAGGCGTAAATACCGACTTCCCTCCCCCACCGGGGAGGGAAATTACACTTTCCCCAGCACGCTAAACCACAGATAATCCAGCGGCAGCAGCACCAGATACGTTGCAATCGCCAGCGCCAGACAGAGCAACATCCCCGCCTTTGCAGGCACCTTCCCTAAACCCATTGCCACCACAATCGGCGACGCCTGATACGGCAGCAGCGGCGTGGAATACCCCAGTACCTGAATCATGATCACCGACAACAGCGGGAAACCGGTGGCGTCCGAAAAACTCTGTGCCAGCGTGGTGTACAACGCCGGTACACCGTTCGCGGTCATAATGAAGTTGAGCGCCGTGGTAATACCGGTAAGCGCCAGGAAGCTGGTGAACGGTCTGTTGGCATCAAGCGGCATAATCCGCAATAACGCCTCCCCCACCGCGGAACCGATACCCGTTTGGGTCACTACAATCGCCAGCCCGAGAATCCCCGCCACGTAAATGCAGGTGCGCATGTTCACTCCCGCAGAAAACTCTTCACCGGTGATAAACCCGACGCGTGGCAGCATGACGATGACCGACGCCGCAAGACCCGTCCACGCCGGTCCAATGCCATGCCAGCTCTCTGTCACCCACATCCCCAGCACCACCGCCAGCAGCCAGGCGAGACGCTTTTCATCCCGGCCCATCGGTTCAGGCGGCGTAAGATCGGTGGCCGGTTTCGGGTTGCCGGGGAACAACCAGCAGATCAGGCCGATCAGAATGCCCCCTTTCAGGATCCCGAGGACGGGTGTATGCAGCAGCAGATACGGGACATAGTTCAGATGGATCCCGTACGAGCCCTCCGCGGCGCCACTCATCACCAGATTCGGCACGTTGGCAGGCAGGATGGTCGCCGAGAGCTGGAAGGTTCCGAACCCGACGGCCAGCGCCAGGCCATACCACGCGCGGGAACCGTCGGGGATGGCGGCCCTTTTGGCCATGGCGGCGACAATCGGCATCAGCAGCGCGATACGGCCCATATTCGACGGCATCACAAACGCCAGCGCGTAGCTTAGCCCCACCACGCTTGCCACCATCAATACCCACGAATCCGTGAGTTTTGCCGACAGCGCCCGTGCGGCCCTGTCCGCCAGACCGGTTTTACGGATTGCCACCCCCAGCACGAAGCCGCTAAACACTAACCAGAATGCAGACGAGGCAAAACCACCAAAAATCACCTCCGCCGGGGCGATTCTGGCGGTCATCGCTGCCGTGAAAAACAGCAGCGCGGTGATAAATTCCGGCAATAGCGACGTCGCCCACAGCACGATGGTGACGCCGACTATCAATGAGGGCACAAACAGAGGATGCGTTAACCAGAGCGACATTCCTGTCTCCTGTCGTTTTTTTCAGCAAGTCTACGGCGACAGGCAAGACGAGTAAACGCTATTTATGGTGATGTCACTTCAGGATATCGCATTGATGATCCTGCAATTCCTCAGCCGACGCGCGATTCAGGGTCAGCAAGTTACGTTCGGTCGCCAGTAAGACAAACGATCCATCCGACTGCTGCGCCATGGCCAGCGCGAAGCGCCCCATATGGTCACGCGCTTCCGGCAGCTCTTCAGCCAGCATCATAAACGGACTGCGCTGTACCAGCTCATTTTCCGTCACGCGACGGGCGAGGTACTCATGCCCTTCCAGCCCGCCCGGGAACGGTAACCACTGGGTACTGATTTGCCCCTGCGCGGCATTAAGCTTCTCGCGCACGTCCGGGCGCAGGCAGGAGATATGGATATGAAAATGGTTCTGCGTACGGCCTGTCGGGGAGTTAATGGTGAGCGAAATTGCGCTGTCCGGCACCTCGGCCCCGCGCTTCATGCTCATAAAGTTGCGTGACTGCCAGGCCAGCCAGAAGAAGTTGGGCGTATTCGGTTCGGTCAACAGCGGGCTTTCGGTTCCTTTGATACGGTAAGTCGGCATCAGGAGATACTGCAGCGGCCCGTTGCGGTCTTTAAACACCACATAACCCGCATCAGGCTTCACCTGCGCGCACGGGGCCGGGTTACGGTGCTGGAGTTGATTCGGCAGACACTGGTCGAGAACGATATGACGCAACGCATTCGGATTACCCGCTTTCATCCAGTACCAGCCACCTGCGGCAAGAATGATGACAACCAGAATCAGTAATAGTATTTTTTTCACAATGCGTTCCCTGTTTTCGATAGTGGCGAAAGAGTAACGCAAAATGATGACCAAATAAAAAACCCGGCGGATTTCTCGCGCCGGGTCACCGTGTCTGTCCTGCTAACGTTTAGCGCTTGCTGATCTGGTCGAAAGTTCCGCCGTTAGAGAAGTGCTCTTTCTGCGCTTTCGCCCAGCCGCCGAACTCTTCATCAATGGTGAAAAGCTTCAGTTTCGGGAAGACGCTTTCATATTTCTTCGCCACTGCCGGATCGCGTGGACGATAGTAGTTTTTCGCCGCAATTTCCTGGCCTTCTGGCGAGTAGAGATACTTCAGGTACGCTTCCGCCACCGTTTTGGTCTCTTTCTTCTCAACCACTTTATCAACCACAGAAACGGTAGGTTCAGCGAGGATAGATTCGCCTGGCGTAACGATCTCGAACTTGTCTTTACCCAGTTCGTGGGTGGCGAGCAGGGCTTCGTTTTCCCATGCGATCAGCACGTCGCCAATCCCACGCTCAACGAAGGTATTCGTGGCACCGCGTGCGCCAGAGTCCAGCACCTCAACGTTTTTATACAGCGCTTTCACGAACGCCTGGGCTTTCGCCTGGTCACCGTTGTTGTGATGCAGCGCGTAGCCCCAGGCCGCCAGGTAGTTCCAGCGTGCGCCACCCGAGCTTTTCGGGTTCGGGGTGATAATGGAAACGCCCGGCTTAACCAGATCGTTCCAGTCATGAATTTGTTTTGGGTTGCCCTTACGCACCAGGAAAACAATGGTCGAGGTGTAAGGCGCTGAGTTGTCTGGCAGGCGTTTGATCCAGTTTTTATCGATACGCCCACGCTCGGCGATGGCGTCGACGTCATAGGCCAGCGCCAGGGTAACCACGTCGGCTTCAATCCCGTTGATTACCGAGGTCGCCTGCTTACCGGAGCCACCATGCGACTGACGCACCACCACGTTGTCGCCGGTTTCCTGTTTCCAGTGTGCCGCGAAGGCTTTGTTGTACTGCTCGTACAGCTCACGCGTCGGGTCGTATGACACGTTCAGTAACTGGATGTCCTTAGCCAGAACGCTGGTCGATGCCAGCAATAATGTTAACCCCACGCCCCATTTATTCATCGCCCGGATCTCTTGTGTAGTGTTTTGATGCTTGCAGCGTGCCAGAAAGCTAACCAATGATTAAAGAATAAAAAAAGATTGGCTATAACGTAGAGGAATAAAAAACGAGCAGGCATAAAAAAGCCGGGCGGCGATATCGCCTTACCCGGTCTTTATGAGCGTGGACTGCGGACCCGGTTAACTCAGCGCGACCGGGGGAAAGTCACCGCTCAGTACAGTTTTTTTGCGCAGTCCAGCCAGTCACCCTTGAACGGACGCTTCATGTTTTCAATGGCGTCGATGATGTCATGGTGAACCAGTTTTTCGTTCTGAATACCCACGCAACGACCGCCATGACCCTGCAGCAGCAGTTCAATGGCGTATGCACCCATACGTGATGCCAGGATGCGGTCGTATGGACCCGGGGAACCCCCACGCTGGATGTGGCCCAGAACGGTAGCGCGCGTTTCACGTTTGGTTTCGGTTTCGATGTACTTCGCCAGCTCGTCAACGTCACAGATATGCTCGGTGATGGCTACGATGGCGTGTTTCTTGCCTTTTGCGATACCCGCTTTGATTTCAGCCACCAGATCTTCACGGCTGAATTCCACTTCCGGAACCACCACGAACTCACAACCGCCGGCGATGGCCGCAGCCAGCGTCAGGTCACCACAGTAACGGCCCATCACTTCCACGATGGAGATACGCTGGTGGGAAGAAGAGGTGTCGCGCAGGCGGTCAATCGCTTCAACAACGGTGCCCAGTGCGGTGAAATAGCCGATGGTGTAGTCAGTGCCTTTGATGTCGTTGTCGATCGTACCCGGCAGCCCGATGCACGGGAAGCCCATTTCAGTCAGACGTTTTGCACCCATGTACGAGCCGTCACCACCAATAACAACCAGTGCGTCGAGGCCACGTTTTTTCATGTTCTCAATAGCCACTTCACGGACGTGTTCATCACGGAATTCCGGGAAGCGCGCAGAACCGAGGAAGGTACCGCCACGGTTGATCATGTCGGACACGCTGTAACGGTCGAGCTGAACCATGCGATCTTCATACAGGCCCAGATAACCATCATAGATACCAAAAACTTCCAGGCCTTCCGTCAGCGCTGAACGGACAACCCCACGAATTGCCGCGTTCATGCCCGGCGCATCACCGCCGCTTGTCAACACACCGATTTTCTTAATCATGACTACCTCTGAACTTAGGAATGCAAAATTGAAATCTGTTGCCGGAAGAATTTATCGACCAACGAATACTGCAAATAGTATATCAATCACTTCCAGCTGAATTGATTCAGGTCAGACCAAATGGCGGTAATTTATACACAAAATGCTGGCCTGGCTCACTTTTTTACAACCAATTACGAAAGCTCAACATGTCCGGGTACAACCGAGCAGGGATCCTGGTGAATAATGACGTCTGAACCAGGAAAACGCTGCAAAATCGCCTGCTCGACCTGCTCAGCAATAACGTGAGCCTGAACCAGTGGCAGGTTGTCTTCCATTTCAATATGAATCTGAATAAAGCGGGTCGGCCCTGACTGCCGCGTTCGAAGATCGTGTGCACCTCTGACACCAGGCCAGGAGGTCACGATAGAAAAAATTTCATTACGTTCTGAGTCCGGGAGGGCGCGGTCCAGAAGCGATTGCACCGCTTCATACCCCATCCGTAAGGCGCTATATAAAATATAGATGCCAATCCCTAACGCAAACAACGCATCGGCCCGATGCCAGCCATACCAGGCCAGACCGAGCGCAATAAGAATAGCGCCATTCATCATAACATCAGATTGATAATGAAGCATATCCGCCCGTACAGCCTGGCTTTGCGTTTTGCGAACAACCCAGCGCTGGAACGTTACCAGAACAAGTGTGCATATAAGTGCCACAATCGTCACGACCACGCCCACGCCGGGATCGTTCATCGGTGACGGCGAGACGAGATGCTGAATACCGGTTAAAAACAGAAACAGCGCGGAGCCGGAAATAAACATGCTTTGCGCCAGCGCGGCCAGCGATTCGGCTTTCCCGTGCCCAAACGTGTGTTCTTCATCTGCCGGTTGCAGCGAGTAACGCACAACCAACAGGTTCGTCAGCGAGGCGGCAATATCCATCAACGAGTCCACCAGCGCCGCGAGAATACTGACTGAGCCGGTATACCACCACGCAAAAATTTTAATCACTAACAGGCTTGAAGCCACGATGGTCGCTGCAATCGCTGCCCGACTTACCAGTCTTCCATAGGATTGATTCATAAACGCTCCTGTCATGTCATGCCGCTAGTATAACGGAAGCATGGGGAGTCAAAGGATGAATAAACGGTTAACAAAGCAGAATGAAGGGCAAAAAAAACCCCCACATCATGTGGGGGAAGACAGGGATGGTGTCTATGGCAAGGAAAACAGGGTTTACTGGTTACTACGGGTACTGCTATTGCTACTGAAAAACGTTGTTTCTGAGCTTCGCTGCATCCGTGCAACCTCACGCAACTGGTCCATTCGCTGCTGATGTCTTGTGTTCAAAACCGCTTGCTGCTCGGGCGTTAGCAGGTGGAACATCTGGTTGCGGACCTTCGCCATCTCTACCTGGCGGGCAACCTGCTCCTGTGCCATTTTTTCGGCCTGAGCGCGTACAGCGCTTTCGTCAAATTTTTCTGCGGTGACAAGGCGGTGCATTGTCTCCATTTCGCTAACATTAACAGGGGGCTGGTCGTGTCGTGCCCTCTGCATCAGATCTCGCATCTGTTGACGCTGATGTTCGGTTAAACTTATGCCATCAAACATATGGCTTTGGCTGCTGTGCTGCGTTGCCCCCTCCGTTGAGGGCCCGTTATCGCCGGGGATAGCTACAGCGGCCTGGCTTAATGTACTGAACGCCAGCGTTGAGGCCATGACGGCAGCGGTAACTTTGCGCATCACTTGCTCCCAAAATCTTTCGTGTCGCGATTCAA
This sequence comes from Enterobacter sp. 200527-13, assembly GCF_027924865.1. Lineage (NCBI taxonomy): Bacteria > Pseudomonadati > Pseudomonadota > Gammaproteobacteria > Enterobacterales > Enterobacteriaceae > Enterobacter > Enterobacter sp. 200527-13. The sequence continues at coordinate 56,831 of NZ_BSCM01000011.1, read as the reverse complement.
CGAGAGACAGTCTACGATTCAGGCTGCAAACATGCGTCAGGGGGTGTAAAACAACGTAAAGTCATGGATTAGATAGCCTTGATGTCGTAATTTCTGCCTCGGAGGTATTTAAACAATGAATAAAATCCTGTTAGTTGATGATGACCGAGAGCTCACATCCCTTTTAAAGGAGTTGCTCGACATGGAAGGTTTCAACGTTCTGGTTGCCCATGATGGCGAGCAGGCGCTGAGTCTCCTTGACGACAGCATCGATTTACTTTTGCTCGACGTTATGATGCCGAAGAAAAACGGCATTGATACGTTGAAAGAGCTTCGCCAGACACACCAGACGCCCGTAATTATGCTGACCGCTCGCGGCAGCGAACTTGACCGTGTACTTGGCCTTGAGCTGGGCGCGGATGACTATTTACCAAAACCGTTTAACGACCGTGAACTGGTTGCCCGTATTCGCGCTATCCTGCGTCGTTCTCACTGGAGCGAACAGCAGCAGAACAGCGACAACAGTTCACCGACGCTGGAAGTCGACTCCCTGAGCCTGAATCCGGGCCGTCAGGAAGCGAGTTTTGACGGTGAAACGCTGGAACTGACTGGCACCGAGTTCACCCTGCTGTATCTGCTGGCCCAGCACCTCGGCCAGGTGGTATCGCGTGAACATTTGAGCCAGGAAGTGCTCGGCAAACGCCTCACCCCGTTTGATCGCGCCATCGATATGCATATCTCGAACCTGCGCCGCAAGCTGCCGGAACGCAAGGACGGGCACCCGTGGTTTAAAACCCTGCGTGGTCGCGGTTATCTGATGGTTTCCGCTTCATGATAGGAAGCTTAACAGCCCGCATCTTCGCCATTTTCTGGCTGACGCTGGCACTGGTTTTAATGCTCGTTTTGATGTTGCCAAAACTCGACTCACGCCAGATGACGGAGCTTCTCGACAGCGAGCAACGTCAGGGCGTGATGATCGAGCAGCACGTGGAAGCCGAGCTGGCAAACGACCCGCCGAACGATTTAATGTGGTGGCGCAGGCTATTTCGCGCTATCGACAAATGGGCACCGCCAGGCCAGCGCCTGTTGCTGGTGACCAGCGAAGGGCGCGTGATTGGCGCCGATCGCAATGAAATGCAGATCATCCGTAACTTCATTGGTCAGGCGGATAACGCCGACCATCCTCAGAAGAAAAAATACGGTCGGGTTGAGATGGTGGGCCCTTTCTCCGTCAGAGATGGCGAGGATAATTACCAGCTTTACCTGATCCGCCCGGCGAGCAACTCCCAGTCCGATTTCATCAACCTGCTGTTTGACCGTCCGCTGCTGCTGTTGATTGTCACCATGCTGGTTAGCTCACCGCTGCTGCTGTGGCTGGCGTGGAGTCTGGCGAAACCGGCGCGTAAGCTGAAAAACGCGGCGGACGAAGTGGCGCAGGGTAACCTGCGACAACACCCTGAACTGGAAGCCGGTCCGCAGGAGTTCCTTGCCGCCGGGACCAGTTTTAACCAGATGGTGAGCGCCCTCGACCGCATGATGACGGCACAGCAACGCCTGCTGTCGGATATCTCGCACGAGCTGCGCACGCCGCTCACGCGCTTACAGCTCGGCACCGCGCTGCTGCGTCGCCGCAGCGGTGAGAGCAAAGAGCTGGAACGTATTGAAACGGAAGCGCATCGTCTGGACAGCATGATTAACGACCTGCTGGTCATGTCGCGCAATCAGCAGAAAAATGCGCTGGTGAGCGAAACGGTGAAAGCCAACCACCTGTGGCATGAAGTGCTGGACAACGCGGCGTTCGAAGCGGAGCAGATGGGGAAATCCTTTACCGTCAACTTCCCGCCGGGGCCATGGCCGCTGTACGGTAACCCCAACACGCTGGAAAGCGCGCTGGAGAACATCGTGCGTAACGCCCTGCGCTATTCGCACACGAAGATTGAAGTAGCCTTCTCGGTGGATAAAGACGGGATCACCATCATCGTTGATGACGATGGTCCTGGGGTAAGCCCGGAAGACCGCGAACAGATTTTCCGTCCGTTCTACCGTACCGACGAGGCGCGTGACCGTGAATCTGGCGGCACAGGGTTGGGTCTGGCGATTGTTGAAACCGCCATGCAGCAGCATCGCGGCTGGGTGAAGGCCGACGACAGCCCGCTGGGTGGGTTGCGGTTAACGCTGTGGCTGCCGTTGTATAAACGTTCGTAGCCGTTTAGCCGGGCGGCGGTATCGCTGACCCGGCTTGCCTCTCCTGCAGGGAAACTATTTCCCCCACAATCTCCGCGAATTATCTTCGATCTTGCTACTTAAACGGCGTTTCTGCATCGTTCGGGTCCAGCTCGTGGACAGCCCTGCAGCGGACAAAAGCCGATGGTACTGGTCGTCATCAAACGGCATATGCCAGGCAATCGCGCAGGCGTCATATACCGAGACATCACTCAGGCGCGATGCCAGCACCAGCGGCGCATCTGCCGATACCTGACCTGCCAGCACCACCCGATATAACCAGCCCGTTTTACCCGCGCTCTGCAGCCGGGCAGACATGTCGCTGATGCCGAAATGATAGTTTAGTTTGAAGCACGGCGAGCGCGGCTGCGTCACCTGAATCAGGGCATCGCCCCAGCGGTAGATATCGCCGATAAAGACGTTTTTCTCGGTCAGCCCTTCCGTTGAGAGATTCTCACCAAACGCGGGCGCGACAAACATATCCGCCTGTTCGGGAAACTCGGTTATCCAGTGCTGATAGTGTTCCCGCGGATAGTGGCACAGCGCGCGGTCAGGCCCGCCATGGATTTTCTTTTCGGCCTGCTCATCGCCCGCCAGCCCGAGGTCGGTTAACGTCAACTCGCCGTCGACCTGAATTTTGGCGATGGCGCTCGGGCGGCTGCCGTCGTACTCCCTTACCTTGCCTGTAAAGACATTCACCGGAAAATGCATCGCTGCTCCTTTCTGCAGATACAAAAAAAGCGAGTCATCAGACTCGCTTCTCACAGGCGTCAATGCAACCTTATTTTTTCGCGGCGAAACGCGCTGCTGCTTCGTCCCAGTTCACCACGTCCCAGAAGGCTTTGATGTAGTCCGGGCGACGGTTCTGGAATTTCAGGTAGTAAGCGTGTTCCCACACGTCCAGACCCAGGATAGGGAAACCGGATGCGCCAGAGATTGCTTCACCCATCAGCGGGGAGTCCTGGTTAGCTGTTGAAACAACCGCCAGTTTGTCACCTTTCAGAACCAGCCACGCCCAGCCAGAGCCGAAACGGGTCGCAGCGGCTTTTTCGAATTCCGCTTTGAAGTTGTCTACAGAACCGAAATCGCGCTCGATAGCCGCTTTCAGGTCGCCCTGCAGGGTGGTACCGGTTTTCAGGCCTTTCCAGAACAGGCTGTGGTTAGCGTGACCACCTGCGTTGTTACGCAGAACGGTTTTCTTGTCAGCTGGCAGCTGGTCCAGTTTGGTGATCAGCTCTTCAACAGGCAGGCTAGCGAACTCTGGCAGGCTTTCCAGCGCGGCGTTCGCGTTGTTCACATAGGTCTGGTGGTGTTTAGTGTGATGGATTTCCATCGTCTGCTTGTCGAAATGCGGTTCCAGTGCGTCGTAGGCATACGGCAGGGATGGCAGTGTATAACTCATAATCCTCTCCATTATTGTCGGGCGGCACAGCTGTTAATGCCGCGTAAGCAGTTGGTTCATTATAGTTAATTAAATGATATTGAAAATGATTATCAATGCCGTAGTTTTTATAAGGTTATTCGGTTTTCGATTATTGCTGAAATTGTGAGTCTGCTCACCCGGTTAACGCGTTGATTGCCATTCAAAACCAAAGTGCGGCAACCTTCCGAAGGTTACCCGACTGCTTAATTTTTACACTCATCGGGTTGGTGGGAAGCCACCGGCATATAAAAACGATGAGGATGTAAACATGAATCATGCGATTACGATGGGTATTTTCTGGCATCTGATAGGCGCGGCCAGTGCAGCCTGTTTCTATGCCCCGTTTAAACAGGTCAAACAGTGGTCATGGGAAACCATGTGGTCCGTCGGCGGTGTGGTCTCGTGGATAATTCTTCCCTGGACCATCAGCGCCATGCTGCTCCCGGATTTCTGGGGCTACTTCTCCTCCTTTAACGCCTCCACCCTGCTGCCGGTCTTTCTCTTTGGCGCCATGTGGGGCGTCGGTAACATTAACTATGGCCTCACCATGCGCTACCTCGGCATGTCGATGGGCATTGGCATCGCGATTGGTATTACGCTGATTGTCGGCACCCTGATGACGCCGATCCTCAACGGCAACGTCGACGTGCTGATCAACACCAAAGGCGGCCAGATGACGCTGCTGGGCGTGCTGGTGGCCGTTATTGGCGTGGGCATTGTCACCCGCGCAGGGCAGCTAAAAGAGCGCAAAATGGGCATCAGAGCCGAAGAGTTCAACCTGAAGAAAGGCCTGCTGCTGGCGGTGATGTGCGGGATCTTCTCCGCAGGCATGTCATTCGCGATGAACGCCGCCAAACCGATGCATGAAGCCGCTGCCGCACTGGGCGTCGACCCGCTGTACGTGGCACTGCCAAGCTATGTGGTGATCATGGGTGGCGGAGCGGTGGTTAACCTCGGTTTCTGTTTTTTCCGTCTGGCAAACGTGAAGACCTTGTCACTGAAAGCCGACTTCTCGCTGGCTAAACAGATGATTATCGGGAACGTGCTGCTCTCGGCGCTCGGTGGGCTGATGTGGTATCTCCAGTTCTTCTTCTACGCGTGGGGTCACGCCAGTATTCCGGCGCAGTATGACTATATGAGCTGGATGCTGCACATGAGCTTCTACGTGCTGTGCGGTGGGCTGGTGGGTCTGCTTCTGAAAGAGTGGAACAACGCCGGGCGTCGCCCGGTGGGCGTGCTGAGTCTGGGGTGCGTGGTGATCATTATTGCGGCCAACATTGTGGGCCTCGGCATGGCGAACTGATTACGCCGCGTTACGACTGCGATGACGCCACTGAACCGGCGTCATCCCCACCTCGCGGTTAAAGACCACCGAAAAATAGTTACTGTCCTCAAAGCCGCAGCGCATCGCCACATCGCTGACCATCAGTTCCGTATGCTGAAGCAGGTACTGGGCATGGCAGATGCGCAGCTGGCGCAGATAGTGGTTCACCGTCATCCCGGTCTGGGTACGGAATTGCTGGCGCAACGCGCGCTCGCTGCACTGCGCCTGCTCGCAGAATTTCTCCAGCACAAAGCTTTTGTTAAGGCTGCCCGCCAGGGTGGTAATGAGCTTATCGAGCAGGGCTTCCTGCGCGGTAGCCGACGGGTTATCAATGGCGTAGCGATGGCGCGTCAACGTCATGACCAGCTGGGCGAAAAGCAGTTCTGCCATCTGGTGAGCCTCAGGATCGCTTTTCTGGCTCTCCTGCTCCAGCTGAGAAATCACCTGTCGCACCTGCGTCATGCCGTTACTGCTCAGTCGCCAGTGCGCCGCGCACTTCGTATCATTAAAACCCGGAATGTAAGCCGCCCAGTCGACGTTGAGTTTCAGCCTGTCGGGGCAGTAAATCACGTTCTGCAGGACCAGGTCGTTGACCGAAGCGTAGGCGTGTTTGTCTTCAGCACGGATGTAAAACAGATCCCCACGCGTAATGCGGTAGGGCCGGTCGTTGAGGATATGCAAGCCATTGCCCCGCCACACCAGCACCAGCTCGCAGAACTCATGAGTGTGCTCGGCAAAGACGTTTTGCGGATAGCGATCCGCCACCGCGACGGCCTGGCCGGCGGAGGCAAAAAAATCCACTTTGCGAAGCATTAGCTGAGCAACCACGACACCACCTCGACAGCAAATAACCTGACATTATTAGCGTTTTTGCCCACGGGAAACGGTGACAACCCTCGCGTTACTGCAGTGACGCGTCCTTTCCCTGGCGAATATCGCGCGGTGACCAGCTAAATTCCCGGCGAAACAGGGTCGAAAAGTGGTTACTGTCGCCGAAACCGCAACGATAGGCGATATCCGTGACGCTCTCATCGGTATGACGCAGCAGATGGCGCGCTTTAATCAGGCGCAGACGGTTCAGATAGCGCTGGGGCGTCAGCCCGGTTTGCTGCTTCAGCTGACGATGCAAGGTCCGGAGCGACAGCGAAAAATCATCCGCCAGCGTTTCCCAGCAGACATCCTCGGCGAAATGGTCCTCCAGCCAGGCCATCAGTTGAGTCAAACGCGCATCGTTATTCTCCAGCCCGGCCACCATGCTACTGCGGCGTAGCAGCACCAGCAGCTGCATAAACAGCAGCTCACGCGTGGCGATGACGTGGGTCTCCTGTCCCTCGTCACGCTGTTCCATCTGGCTCACCAGCTGGCGCACCTGCTGCAGCGTGGACTGATTCACCCGCCAGTGTGAAGGATAGATGCCGTCCTTCTCCTGCGGCAGGAGATGGTTCAGCCCGGACAGGAACTGGAACGCATCGGGCGAACGGTAGAGCACGTTAGTCAGGCACAGGTTGTCGGTATGTTCATATAAGTGCCGGTCATGATCGCGCACAAAGCAGACCGTCCCACCACTGATGGTATACGGCTGGCCGTTAAACACATGGATCCCCGTTCCGTGTTCAACAATCACAATTTCGTGAAAATCATGATGATGCTCAGGAAACGCCACCTGAGGGAGTCGCGGTTCAATCGCGACAGACGACCCACCCGAAGGAAAAAAATCCACGCTGTGCAGTACGGTCATAACGGCCCCACCAATGAGAAATGTTCTCAAAATAGTAATTAAGGCCCCGTCCCCTCACCTTAAATTTTCGACCGTAAACCTCGCAAAAACTGTCCGTTTTTCAAGAAACAGGCTGAAAGATCAGGAAATGCGGTAAGCGTCACACTGCCTGCAAACCCCGTCACGCCTGGAAACTGTGAACTCCCTCACGTTCACCTTTGCTTTCTTGCCAGCCCCGGAAAACCGCTGTCACTGGCGAGAAGGTGGTGATGGGTTCCTTTTTTTACACTCACCGCTAATGACTTTAAGAAGGACACAACCATGACTTTTCGCCATTGCGTGGCTGTCGATCTAGGCGCATCCAGCGGCCGTGTAATGCTGGCCACTTATGACGGCAAGCGGCAGACGCTTTCGCTTCGCGAGATGCACCGCTTTGTTAACTGCCTGCAAAAGCAGGACGGCTGTGAGGTGTGGGATATCGACAGCCTTGAGGCAGCGATCCGCACCGGACTGCAGAAGGTCTGCGATGCGGGTATCCGTATCGACAGTATCGGCATCGATACCTGGGGCGTCGATTACGTACTGCTGGACAGCAACGGTGAACGCGTTGGTTTGCCGATAGCCTATCGCGACAGCCGCACCGACGGCCTGATGGCGCGTGCGATTGCCGGGCTTGGCAAAGAGAATATTTATGGCCGCAGCGGTATTCAGTTCCTGCCATTCAATACCCTCTATCAACTGCGCGCGCTGGTCGAACAGCAGCCGGCGCTGGTTCCCCGCGTGGCGCATGCACTGCTGATCCCGGACTACTTCAGCTACCGCCTGACCGGCAACATGAACTGGGAATACACCAACGCCACCACCACGCAACTGGTGAACATCAACTCCGATAACTGGGATGAACACCTGCTGGCCTGGACCGGGGCTTCCCCCTCCTGGTTCGGCACGCCGACGCACCCTGGCAATGTGATCGGTCAATGGATGTGCCCGCAGGGTAATGCGATCCCGGTGGTGGCGGTTGCGAGTCACGATACCGCCAGCGCCGTCATTGCGTCACCGCTTGTCGGTAACGACGCCGCCTACCTCTCTTCCGGGACCTGGTCGCTGATGGGCTTTGAGAGCAAAACTCCCTACACCAGCGATGCCGCGCTGGCCGCGAACATCACCAACGAAGGCGGTGCCGAAGGGCGCTACCGCGTGCTGAAGAACATCATGGGTCTGTGGCTGCTCCAGCGAGTGCTTAAAGAGCAAAACATTACCGACCTGCCCGCGCTTATTGCCGACACCGAACGACTGAAAGCCTGCAGTTTCCTGATCAATCCCAATGATGACCGCTTTATCAACCCGGCGGACATGAGCGCCGAAATCCAGGCCGCCTGCGTCGACGCCGGGCAGCCCGTGCCATCGAAACCGGCAGAACTGGCACGCTGTATTTTCGACAGCCTCGCCCTGCTGTATGCCGAGATCCTGAGCGAGCTGGCCGACCTTCGTGGCCGGCCGTTCACTCAGCTGCATATTGTCGGCGGCGGCTGCCAGAACCAGCTTCTGAACCAGCTCTGCGCCGATGCCTGCGGGATCACCGTGGTGGCGGGCCCGATTGAAGCGTCGACGCTCGGCAATATTGGCATTCAGCTCATGACCCTGGACGAACTTGCCAGCGTGGACGATTTCCGCACGGTGGTCTCGGCGAACGCCACGCTGACCACGTTCATCCCCAATCCCTGCCATGAAATTGCCCGCTATCGGGCGCAGTTTCAGCAAAACCGACTGACTAAGGAGCTTTGCGCATGACCACTCAACTTGAACAAGCCTGGGACCTGGCTAAACAGCGTTACGCCGCCGTCGGCGTGGATGTCGATGAGGCGCTGCGCCAGCTCGATCGTCTGCCGGTCTCCATGCACTGCTGGCAGGGCGACGACGTTGCCGGTTTTGAAAACCCGGGCGGCTCGCTGACGGGGGGCATTCAGGCCACCGGCAATTATCCGGGCAAAGCGCGTAACGCCACCGAGCTGCGCGCCGACCTGGAGCTGGCGCTGAGCCTGATCCCGGGGCCTAAGCGGCTGAACCTGCATGCTATCTATCTGGAATCTGACACGCCGGTCGCGCGTAACGAGATCAAACCTGCGCATTTTAAAAACTGGGTGGCGTGGGCGAAAGCCAACCAGCTGGGCCTGGATTTCAACCCATCCTGCTTCTCGCACCCGCTGAGCGCCGACGGTTTTACTCTTGCCCACGCGAACGACGATATCCGCCAGTTCTGGATTGACCACGTAAAAGCCAGCCGCCGCGTCTCCGCGTACTTTGGCGAGCAGCTCGGCACGCCGTCGGTGATGAACATCTGGATCCCGGACGGCATGAAAGACATCACCGTTGACCGTCTGGCCCCGCGTCAACGCCTGCTGGCGGCGCTGGATGAAGCCATCAGCGAAAAACTGAACCCGGCGCACCACATCGACGCCGTAGAGAGCAAGCTGTTCGGTATTGGTGCGGAAAGCTACACCGTGGGCTCGAACGAGTTTTACATGGGTTACGCCACCAGCCGCCAGACCGCGCTGTGCCTGGATGCCGGCCACTTCCACCCGACGGAGGTGATCTCCGACAAAATCTCCGCCGCCATGCTCTACGTACCCCGCCTGCTGCTGCACGTGAGCCGTCCCGTACGCTGGGACAGCGACCACGTGGTGCTGCTGGATGACGAAACCCAGGCCATTGCCAGCGAAATCATTCGCCACGATCTGTTTGACCGCGTGCACATTGGCCTCGACTTCTTTGATGCCTCCATCAACCGCATCGCGGCCTGGGTGATTGGCACCCGCAACATGAAAAAAGCCCTGCTGCGTGCGCTGCTGGAGCCCACCAGCGCCCTGAAACAGCTGGAAGAGAACGGCGATTACACCGCGCGCCTGGTGCTGCTGGAAGAGCAGAAAACCCTGCCGTGGCAGGCGGTGTGGGAGATGTACTGCCAGCGTAACGACACCCCAGCGGGCAGTCAGTGGCTGGATAACGTGCGGATGTATGAGAAAGACGTGCTGAGTCAGCGCGGATAAATATGCCCTCACCCTCTTCCTGTGGAAGAGGCCACTTTTACCCCCTCTCCCCGTGGGAGAGGGCCGGGGTGAGGGAAACGCTCACCCCGATCACGGGAAATGAAACACTATGCAGACCATCACTAACGCCTGGTTCGTCCAGGGCATGATTAAAGCCACCTCCGACGCCTGGCTGAAAGGCTGGGACGAGCGCAACGGCGGTAACCTGACGCTGCGCCTGGATGATGCCGACATTGAACCGTTCGCCGCCGAGTTCCATCAGAAGCCGCGCTATATCGCCCTGAGCCAGCCAATGCCGCAGCTCGCCAGGACGCCGTTTATCGTCACCGGTTCCGGCAAATTCTTCCGTAACGTGCAACTCGACCCGCAGGCCAACCTCGGGGTGGTGAGAGTGGACAGCGACGGCGCAGGCTATCACATCCTCTGGGGGCTGACGGACGATGCAGTGCCCACGTCTGAACTCCCGGCGCACTTCCTCTCTCACTGTGAGCGTATCAAGGCAACCCACGGCAAAGACCGGGTGATCATGCACTGTCACGCCACTAACCTGATCGCCCTGACCTACGTGCTGGAAAACAGTAGCGATTACCTCACGCGGAAGCTGTGGGAAGGCAGCACCGAATGTCTGGTGGTCTTCCCCGACGGGGTCGGCATTCTGCCGTGGATGGTGCCGGGTACCGACGAAATCGGCCAGGCCACCGCCATCGAAATGCAGTCACACTCCCTGGTGCTGTGGCCGTTCCACGGGGTATTCGGCAGCGGGCCGACGCTCGACGAAACGTTTGGTCTGATTGATACCGCCGAGAAGTCCGCCGAGGTGCTGGTGAAGGTCCTGTCGATGGGCGGCATGAAGCAGACCATCACCCGGGAAGAGCTGATAGCACTCGGTAAACGCTTTGGCGTCACGCCGATGCAGTCGGCACTGGATTTGTACCCATAGCGGCCCGCGAAAGCGGCTGGAGGCATGATGATCCGCAAAGCATTTGTGATGCAGGTGAACCCTGACGCGCACGACGAGTACGCGCGTCGCCATAACCCCATCTGGCCAGAGCTGGAGGCGGTATTAAAAGAGCACGGTGCGCACCACTACGCTATCTATCTCGATGAGGCGCGTAACCTGCTGTTTGCGAGCGTTGAGATTGAATCGGAAGCGCGCTGGAACGCGGTGGCAAAGACCGACGTTTGTCAGCGCTGGTGGAAATACATGGGTGAGGTAATGCCCTCGAACCCCGACAACAGCCCGGTGAGTGCCGAACTGAAAGCGGTGTTTTACCTGCCCTAAAGCGTTAACGCTGCCGCATCCGCGGCAGCGTCCTGCGTTAGTTTGCCTCCACCGCAGCGCGGCGCGCCGCAATCTCCTGCTTACTGCTCAGCGTAAAGGCCGAGACCACCGTAATCGCCAGTACAAAACAGCCCAGCATCAGGTAGGTCTCCTGGAAACCGATCCGGTCATACATACTCCCGGCAAAAGCAGAGAGGAAAATCGCCGCCGACTGTTTGGCAAACTGGAAGCCAATCAGATAGATAGTGGCCGACAGACGGGTATCGAACACGCCGGTGATGTATTTGAACGCCCCCACCAGCAGGAACGGAACCTCCAGCGCGTGCAGCATCTTCAGGGCAATGACCTCCACTGCGGTGGTGGCGAACGACGAGCCGATAATGCGCGTCGCCATAATCAGCCCGGCAATCAGCAGCGTATTCTTCGCGCCGATACGGTTGATGATCCACGGCGAGCAGAACATGATGATCGCGTTGCAAATTTCCCCCGCCGTGGTGGCAAAACCAAAGGCTCGCGTTCCCTCCTGCGGTGTTGCGAAGAAGGTTTTAAAGAAGGTGGCAAACTGCTGGTCAAAAACGTCATACACGCAGGCCACACCGATGACGTACAGAATGAACATCCACATTCTGCGCTGACGGAACAGATTAAAGACCGTCCTGGCGGTGATCTGCGGCTGGTTAGCCCCCAGCGCATTCATCACCTGCGCAGTCTGGTTTGGCTTCGGTTTCGCAACCACCAGCAACAGCATCAGCAGCAGCGCAGCCGCTGACCCCATCCAGAAGACATACGACGGGTCGATGCCAAACAGAATACCGCCCGTTGAAGCGCACAGCCCCCAGCCTAGACAGCCGAACATGCGCGCCTTGCCGTATTCAAACAAGCTGTTACGGCTCACGCGTTCGATGTAGGCCTCAATCGCGCCTGAACCTGCGGAGAAGACAAAACCGATATACAGACCGCCGCTCAATGCCCCCAGCCAGATACTGCTTTTCAGCAGTGGCGCAAAGACATACAGGAAGAACGGCGCGAACAGAAACAGCAGCACCGTGATAATCCACAACAGGTGTTTTTTCAGCCCCAGCTTATCCGAAATGACCCCAAGTACGGGCTGGAAGGCGATGGCCGAAAGCGAGATACAGGAGAATACGATCCCGGTATGGGTTTTGTTCAGGCCGATGACATCCGACAGCCAGATCGGCAGAAACGGAAAGCAGGTGGCCATAATGAAGAAGTAGAGAAAGAAGAACAGCCCGAAGATCCAGAAGTTAGGGTTGTCTTTGTGGGTACAGGTTGTTGTGTTCATTATTTTTATCCTCAACGGAGGGCCAGTCTCCCGGCCCATCACCCTTACACGCGTTCAACGCCAATCAGAATGGCGGTTTCCGGATCCAGAATCGGCAGTGCGATCCCCGCCTGCATCAGCCACTCACCGCTGGCCGTCTGGGACGTTTCCATCCACGCCGGTAGCTTGCGCATGGTGTGCCCGCCCTCACCAGTGAGTCGAATGTTGGGGTGATCGAGCAGCGTGATGCGGTACTGCGCCTGCGCGTCGAGCCCCGGCATGCGCAGCGGCATCATGAGCGTGTAATCCGGCATGGCCAGTTGGCTGACCATAAACAACCCCTGCGTTTTGTCTTCGCTCACTATACCCTGTGCCAGCGTGCTGGCATCCGGCATATCCACGCGCCACTGGGTACCGTGATGGATGACTTCCCGCCACTGCTTGTGCAGCGCGGCGTAATGGCGATAGCCTTCACGCTCCTGAGCATCGACGGTGAGCGGATCAAGCTCCAGTCCCATGTGGCCAAACAGTGCCGTCAGGCCGCGGAAAGCAATGCTGTGCTGGCGGAAGGTGGCGTGACATTTATGATGACCGATATGCGCGCCCATCACTTCCGGCGGGAAGAAGTAGCTCATGCCACGCTGGATGGTATTGCGCTCCAGCGCGTCGTTGTTGTCAGAGGCCCAGAAGCGGTGACTGCGGGTCAGGACTTCATAATCGATTCGCCCGCCGCCCGAGGAGCAGGACTCAAATTCGATGTGCGGGAAACGCTCGCCCAGCACGTCTAACAGACGATAAAACTGCCGCGTCTGCGCATCCGCAGCGGCTTTGCCGTGGTGCCCGGGCTGTACCAGTTCGCGGTTCATATCCCACTTAACGTAGTCGATGGCATGTTCGCCCAGCAGCCAGCTCATGCGCTCGACCAGATAATCAAAAGCCTGCGGAATATTCAGGTTGAGCACCAGTTGATGACGGCCCGTTGCCTGGGTGTAGCCCGGCAGCGCCAGCACCCAGTCGGGATGGGCACGATACAGATCCGAGTCCGGGTTAATCATCTCCGGCTCAATCCAGATACCAAATTCCATGCCGCGCTTTTTCACATGGTTAATCACCGGCGTCAGCCCGTCCGGGTATTTTTTCTCGTCCAGGTACCAGTCACCCAGCGCCGCGTGGTCATCGTTACGGCCTTTGAACCAGCCGTCGTCGATGATAAAACGCTCCACGCCCAGCGCCGCAGCCTCATCGGCCATGCGCATGATGTACTCCGGGTCATGGCTGAAGTAGATCCCCTCCCAGGTATTGAGATGTACCGGGCGCGGTTTGTTTTCAGGGAAGCGGATAACGTTGTCGCGCAGATACCGGTGGAACGACTGGCTCATGCCGTTCAGACCCCGTGCGGAGTAGCTCGCATACAGGCGTGGTGTCCAGAGCGTTTCCCCCTCTTCAATCGCCATTTCTCCCGGCAGGTAGAGGGCTTCGGCCTGCAGATAGCGGCGTCCGTCGGTTTTGACTTCCGCCCGCAGGCGGTGGTTGCCGCTCCAGCCCAGATGCACGCCCCAGACGTCGCCGTGCATTTCGTTAAATGAGGACGTACCGGCGATCAGCGCCGGGAAGTGTTCGTGAGAGGTTCTGCCGCGGCGGTTTTCAATCACAACGCTGTCATGTTCAAGCTTCACGCGATGCGGCTGGAACTCACGGATCCAGCGTCCGTGGAATGCCATCACGTCCTGCGCGTGTTCGGCGACCGGTAGCGTCACGGCGAAACGATCAACCTGCCACGCCTGCGCCCGCAGGTTAGTTAAACCGTGACGCACCACCAGTACCCCGCTTGCATCCAGTGCCAGCTCGCTGGTCAGACGCAACCCGGCATGTTCATCTTCCGCCGTTAACGTCAGGGTTTGCCCCTGGTGCTGCACATGGGTGGTTTTAAAGACAGGCGACCCGTCCAGCCCCTGGCGATGTCCTTCGATACCCGGCGAACCAAACAGACCGTGTCCCAGCTCCGCCATCAGCGTCACCGGGGCGTCAACGTCGAGCCTGCCGTTCGCCACCGGACGAGCCAGACTTACCACATCTTGCGGTGAAAAGTGGTGAAGGTGCGGCCCCCAGTAGAGAATTTCGGCGAACGGGTGCGTGGTTATCACCAGGTCAACCGCCTTACTTTCGAGTCGAAAAATGGAATCGTGCATCAGACCTCTCCTGTCATCGGGATGATCTGAGTGTTGATCCGAAACGTTTCGGATACAAACCAAAACGTTTCGGATCTGTGATCGGCTTTGGAATTTTGCTGTGTTTAGGCCGTCTGGCCCGGGAAGAACTCTGGCTGCCAGAGCACCTGAAGCTGAGCGATATCGTCGCCGTTAATCAACTGACGCACCATGTCAGCGATCTGTTTCCCGACGCCCTGGCGGGTGGACTGAATAACCGCCGCCACATCAACATCGACAATGCTGTCCTGCGGTAAGCCGTCGTAAACCACCAGCGAAACGGCGTTTTCACCGCAGAGAAGACCCCGCTGCGCCAGCGCCATGGCCGCGCCGTCGCCGTGAGTGTTGCAGTCGGTAATGATGGCCGTGGGGGGCTGCGGCAGGGAGAGAAGTTCATTCGTCGTGGCGTAACCCACGCGGCGCGAAGGCGGCATGGCGCGCAGCCATTCGCTGGATAACCCGGCTTCGCGTAGCGCATCCAGAAAACCCTGGCGGCGCTGGGTGATGAAGGCCTGATTGTTGCTTTCACCCAGCAAGGCGATGCGGCGATGCCCCTTTTCAATCAGCCAGCGGGTGGCATTGTACGTGCCGGCATAGTTGTCGAAATCAAACCACGCATAGGGCTGCGGCAGCTGGCTGCGCCCGAGCGCGAGAAAGGGAAAACCGGCGGCCTGAAGCTGTTCCAGCCGCGGGTCATGATCCAGCGTGTGCGCCACAATCAGCGCATCCACGCGACGACTTTGCACCATACGCATATAGCTGTGCTTGTCCGCCAGATCGTCATCGGCAATCAGCAGGAGATCGATTTCATGTCGCGCCAGTTCGTGGCTAATTTCGCCGACCATGTCCATAAAGACGCTGTTATTGAGCGGAACAGGATGCACCGGAAAAACCAGACCCACGGCGTCGATTTTGCCCATCTTCAGGCGACGCGCGAAGATGTTTGGCCGGTAGCCACGGCGCTGAGCCTCCGCTTCGACGCGGGCGCGCGTCTCGCGGGAGACATCGTCATACCCGTTAAGGGCGCGGCTGACGGTGGTAACAGACAGCCCCAGTTCTTTGGCAATGGCTTTAAGCGACATGATTTTCCGTATCTGCGTTAATTTTGTTCAGCCACCAGAAGCGCGTGCGTATCCGGCTCCAGGGCCTTAAAGATATGCGGCTGGTCAGCGGGATAGCAAATGTAATCCCCCGGGCCAAGCTCTTCCGCCGCGTCGATCAGACCAACCAGCGCTCTACCCTGCGTCACAATAATATGCTCCACTGAGCCTGCCGGATGTGGCTGAGAAATGCGGTCGGCACCCGGCTGGGTGAGTAACAGGTAGATGTCACGACGCGCGCCCGGCGGGCACGCCGCCAGCAAAATGGCTTCATAGTTGGCCTGTCCGGCAACCACCTTCGTTCCTTCTCCACGGCGGATCACCTGAGTGGTCGGCTGCTGCGGTTCGAGCAAACGGGCAAAAGGAATGTCCAGCGCCACACAGAGTGACCAGAGCGTCTCCAGGCTGGGATTCCCGTTGCCGGACTCCAGCTGCGACAGCGTGGATTTAGCGATCCCGGCACGGCGCGCGATTTCCGCCAGTGAAAGTCCGGTTCGCAGGCGTTCTCGCACCAGACTTTTAGCGATCACGCTGATTGGCTGCGTCATAAAAACGGCCCCTTTGTTCTATAAATCGAACGAATCGTTCGTCTTGAAAAACGGTTCTGATGCGTTCATTATAATGGAAATACGTTCGATATGGCTAAAATTGTATGAAGCATCATCTCTCCACCCTGAAAGGCGACACGATAAAAGCAATCATCCTGGTGTGTCTCGCGGTAGGCGTCGTCGGGATGTCCTATGGCTCGCTGGCAATGGCCTACGGTTTCCCGGTCTGGGTCCCGTTTTTACTCTCCATTACCGTGCTGGCGGGTGCCTCTGAATTTATGTTTATCGGCATTGTGGCAAGCGGCGGTAACCCTCTGGCGGCGGCGGCTGCCGGATTACTGGTTAATGCACGTCATGTACCGTTTGGGGTGACGGTGCGTGAACTGGTGGGTAAACGTGGCCTGAGTTTTCTGGGTTGCCACATTATGAACGACGAAAGCGTGGTGTTCGGGTTGTCGCAAAAAACGCCCGAACAGCGTAAGGCGGCATACTGGTTATGCGGATTAGGCGTGGCGATCGTCTGGCCGCTGGGTACATTGCTGGGCACCATGGTTGGCAAACTGTTGCCGGACCTTGAAACCATCGGGCTGGATGCGGTATTCCCGGCGATTTTACTGGCGTTAGTGGTGCCGGCTTTTAAAAATCGCACCACCCTGATCCGCGCCTGCAGCGGTGCTGCGTTGTCACTGGCCGCCGTGCCGTTTGCCCCGGTGGGTTTACCGGTTTTGCTCTCTTTACTGGGTCTTGCTGCGAGGAAAAAATAATGGGGAATATGACGGTCTTTATTCTCGGTATCGCCCTTCTTTCTTTGGGAACCTATTTAATGCGTCTCGGCGGGGCAAAACTCGGCAACCGACTGGCGCTGACAGACCGCTCTCAGGCTCTGCTTTCAGATGCGGCAACGGTTTTGCTGTTTTCCGTCGCGCTGGCGACCACCTTCTATGAAGGTGAGCATTTTGCCGGTATGGCGCGCGTACTGGGCGTGGCGTTTGCAGTGTTTCTGGCATGGCGAAAAATGCCGTTAATTGTGGTGATCGTGGCGGCAGCGGTCGTGACTGCATTGCTGCGTCTGGCGGGTATCCAATAAAAAAAAGCGCCCCGGGGGCGCTCTTTCGACGGTGTGGCAGCTTATTTGTTCAGTTCAGCGGTCATGTGTACGCGGTTACCCGTAAACGCCTGGGTAATTTTGTAAGATGACGCGCCCGCTTCCTGAGCCTGTGCAGCAATTTTGGCTTCTGCACCATCAATGGTAGAGGCGGTTGCGGTCACAGTCTGTGCAGCGAAAGAACCGAAAGATGTAGCCAGAGCGATTACTGCGACAAAATTTTTGATGCTTTTCATGATATAAACCCTTTCAATTAGTCATTTGTTTAAGGCACCGTGCCTTGATGAGATAAATAGTAGACCTCATCATGAACAACTAAAAGCGGAAGGATTTGCTATTCTTTTTCAAATTTACTGATCAACTATTAATCGCTGCGGATGGGTATAAATCGTCGCCCTTCCCGGCTTACAGAACCCCACCAGCGTCAGGTTACAGCGCTCCGCCACTTCTACCGCCAGCGTGGTCGCGGCCGATACGGCAAAAAGGATTTCAACACCGCACATCGCCGACTTTTGCACCATCTCGTAGCTGGCGCGGCTGGAGACCAGTGCCGCCCCCTGCTGCCAGAGGTCGCTTTCACGCGCCCGGCGGCCCATCAGTTTATCCAGCGCCACATGGCGGCCGACATCCTCGTGCCCCCCGGCAATATCGCCCGATGGCAGAACCCATGCCGCCGCATGCGTGCATCCGCTCAGCTGGCCGACAGGTTGCACGTCATTCAGATGTTCAAGGGCATGGTCGAGATGGGCCAGATTGAAGGTCTGGGTAAACGGCAGAGGTGCGACAGGCTTACCGATATCATTGAGCTGCTCTACCCCGCAAACCCCGCATCCGGTACGCCCGGCCAGCGCGCGTCGCCGCTCTTTGAGCCCCATAAAGCGGCGGCTTGAGAGTTCGATTTGCACTTCAAGGCCGTTGCAGGCCTTCACCACATCCATACCGTAAATTTCTTGCGGGTGCTCAATGATGCCTTCCGAGAGGGAAAAGCCAATCGCGAACAGCTCCAGATCTTTCGGCGAGGCCATCATCACCACATGGGAAATACCGTTGTAAACCAGAGCAACGGGCACTTCCTCCGCCAGAAAATCAGGCGTGGTGTGGGTAATGTGGGGCGGTCTGTGTACCGACAGTTCCACGATACCGGCAGGCAGTGGCGACGGGTGGGTAACACGGTTTTGTTTAGACACAGCGGTATTCCTGAACAACCACGGAGGTGAGCCTGCTATTGCATCACAAACCACAGGCCATACGCATAGTATGGATCAACTTTTCAGCACCCATTCTCATCAAGTTTACCTACTCATTTGGGAGAGGCGCAACCGAGGCGGTGATACAGCCCTTTAACATGCCGGGGCAATAATGTGACTCGCGTCACACTTTATAATCAACACAGTGATAATACGTTCACTTTGTATTAACGCCATTGGAACAGGCGTACCGACATTGTGGTATTCTGATGATATCCCTCGTAGAACTGAGGGATTAACGCAAATTTTTCTCCTTTGCGGTCACCGTTCAACCGCGAAGTCAAAACTACATATGTAAGCAATGTCGAAACAAGGAGTGACCCATGCAGGTCAGCAGAAGGCAGTTCTTTAAGATCTGCGCTGGCGGTATGGCAGGCACCACGGCGGCGGCACTGGGTTTTGCACCCGGTGTAGCGCTGGCGGAGACGCGGCAATATAAACTGCTGCGCACCCGTGAAACCCGTAATACCTGTACGTACTGCTCTGTCGGTTGCGGGCTGTTGATGTATAGCCTCGGCGACGGTGCTAAAAACGCCAAAGCGTCTATCTTCCATATCGAAGGTGACCCGGACCATCCGGTCAACCGCGGCGCGCTGTGCCCGAAAGGTGCCGGCCTGGTTGACTTTATCCACTCCGAAAGCCGCCTGAAATTCCCTGAATATCGTGCGCCAGGTTCCGATAAATGGCAGCAAATCAGCTGGGAAGACGCATTTGACCGCATCGCTAAACTGATTAAAGAAGACCGCGATGCCAACTTTATTGCGAAGAACGCTGAAGGCGTCACCGTCAACCGCTGGCTCTCCACCGGGATGCTGTGTGCGTCTGCTTCCAGTAACGAAACCGGCTATTTAACCCAGAAATTTACGCGTGCACTCGGTATGCTCGCGGTCGACAACCAGGCGCGTGTCTGACACGGACCAACGGTAGCAAGTCTTGCTCCAACATTTGGTCGCGGTGCGATGACCAACCACTGGGTCGACATCAAGAACGCCAACCTTATTGTGGTGATGGGCGGTAACGCCGCTGAAGCGCACCCTGTCGGGTTCCGCTGGGCGATGGAAGCCAAAATCCACAACGGTGCGAAACTGATTGTGATCGATCCCCGCTTTACGCGTACTGCGTCAGTGGCGGATTTCTACACCCCTATTCGTTCAGGTACTGACATCACTTTCCTGTCAGGCGTATTGCTGTACCTGATGACCAACGAAAAATATAACCGCGAATACACCGAAGCCTATACCAACGCCAGCCTGATCGTGCGTGAGGATTACCACTTCGAAGATGGACTGTTCAGCGGTTATGACGCCGAAAAACGCAAATACGACAAGACCAGCTGGAACTATGAGCTGGACGAGAAAGGCTTTGCGAAGCGTGATACGACGCTGCAGCATCCGCGCTGCGTGTGGAACCTGCTGAAAGAGCACGTTTCCCGCTACACGCCGGACGTTGTCGAAAACATCTGTGGTACGCCGAAGGAAGACTTCCTGAAGGTGTGCGAGCTTATCGCCGAAACCAGCGCGAAAGACAAAACGGCGTCGTTCCTCTACGCGCTCGGCTGGACCCAACACTCTGTCGGCGCGCAGAACATCCGTACCATGGCGATGGTACAGCTGCTGCTCGGCAACATGGGGATGGCTGGCGGCGGCGTGAACGCCCTGCGTGGTCACTCCAACATTCAGGGTCTGACCGACCTTGGTCTGCTGTCTCAAAGCCTGCCAGGTTACATGAACCTGCCAAGCGAAAAACAGACCGACCTGCAAACCTACCTCACAGCCAGCACGCCTAAACCGCTGCTCGAAGGTCAGGTGAACTACTGGGGCAACTATCCGAAGTTCTTCGTCTCGATGATGAAAGCCTTCTTCGGTGACAAAGCGACAGCGGAAAACAGCTGGGGCTTTGACTGGCTGCCGAAGTGGGACAAAGGTTACGACGTTCTGCAGTACTTCGAGATGATGCATCAGGGCAAGGTGAATGGCTATCTGTGCCAGGGCTTTAACCCGGTCGCCTCATTCCCGAACAAGAACAAGGTGGTTGAATCGCTGTCGAAACTGAAGTTCCTGGTGACGATTGACCCACTCAACACCGAGACGTCGACCTTCTGGCAGAACCACGGTGAGTCGAATGACGTTGACCCATCGAAGATTCAGACTGAAGTGTTCCGTCTGCCTTCTACCTGCTTCGCGGAAGAGAACGGTTCCATCGTGAACTCCGGCCGCTGGCTGCAGTGGCACTGGAAAGGTGCGGACGCCCCGGGCATCGCCATGAACGACGGCGAGATCCTGGCCGGTATCTTCTTACGCCTGCGTAAGATGTATGCGGCAGAAGGCGGTGCAAACCCAGAACCGGTGCTGAACATGACCTGGAACTACTCGACGCCGGAAAACCCAGCGCCGGAAGAAGTGGCGATGGAGAGCAACGGTAAAGCGCTGGCAGATGTTATCGACCCGGCTACCGGGACGGTGCTGGCGAAGAAAGGCGATCAGCTCAGTACCTTCGCGCACCTGCGTGATGACGGCACGACCGCCAGTGGCTGCTGGATCTTTGCCGGTAGCTGGACGCCGAAAGGTAACCAGATGGCTAACCGCGATAATGCTGACCCGTCAGGCCTCGGCAATACGCTGGGCTGGGCCTGGGCATGGCCGCTAAACCGCCGCATTCTCTACAACCGTGCTTCCGCTGACCCGCAGGGTAATCCGTGGGATCCGAAGCGTCAGTTGCTGAAATGGGACGGCGCGAAATGGGGCGGTGTGGATATTCCGGACTACAGTACTGCCCCTCCAGGCAGCGATGTCGGGCCGTTTATCATGCAGCCTGAAGGGATGGGACGCCTGTTTGCTATCGATAAGATGGCGGAAGGGCCATTCCCGGAACACTACGAGCCGTTTGAGACGCCGCTGGGCACCAACCCGCTGCACCCGAACGTGGTCTCTAACCCGGCAGCCCGCATCTTTAAGGGCGATTTCGACGCGCTGGGTAAAAAAGACAAGTTCCCGTATGTGGGCACCACTTACCGTCTGACCGAACACTTCCACTACTGGACCAAGCACGCGCTGCTTAACGCTATCGCGCAGCCGGAACAGTTTGTGGAGATCGGCGAGAAGCTGGCGAACAAGCTCGGCATTTCCCATGGCGATACCGTGAAGGTCTCTTCTAACCGTGGCTACATCAAGGCCAAGGCGGTGGTGACCAAGCGTATTCGCACGCTGAACGTTCACGGTCAGCAGGTGGATACCATCGGTATTCCGATTCACTGGGGTTATGAGGGCGTGGCGAAGAAAGGGTTCATTGCGAACACCCTGACGCCGTTCGTCGGTGATGCGAACACGCAGACACCGGAGTTTAAGGCCTTCCTCGTGAACGTGGAAAAGGTGTAACGGAGACGACTTATGGCTTATCAATCTCAAGACATTATCCGTCGTTCCGCGACTAACGGTTTCACGCCCGCGCCTCAGGCGCGGGACCACCAGCAGGAAGTGGCGAAGCTTATCGACGTGACCACCTGTATCGGCTGTAAAGCCTGCCAGGTGGCCTGTTCTGAGTGGAACGACCTCCGTGATGAAGTGGGTCACAACGTCGGGGTGTACGACAACCCGGCTGACCTGACCGCCAAGTCCTGGACGGTGATGCGTTTCTCGGAAGTGGAACAGAACGACAAACTGGAGTGGCTTATCCGCAAAGACGGCTGTATGCACTGTGCGGATCCGGGCTGCCTGAAGGCATGTCCGTCAGAAGGGGCTATCATTCAGTATGCTAACGGTATCGTCGACTTCCAGTCCGAGCAGTGCATTGGCTGCGGCTACTGCATAGCGGGCTGCCCGTTCGATGTCCCTCGCATGAACCCGGAAGACAACCGCGTCTACAAATGCACGCTGTGCGTAGACCGCGTAAACGTCGGCCAGGAGCCTGCGTGCGTGAAAACCTGTCCGACGGGCGCTATCCACTTTGGTTCCAAAGAGGATATGAAAACGCTGGCGGCTGAACGCGTGGGCGAACTGAAAACCCGTGGCTACGACAACGCAGGCCTGTACGATCCGGCCGGCGTGGGCGGCACGCACGTGATGTATGTGCTGCACCACGCAGACAAGCCGAATCTGTATCACGGCCTGCCGGAGAACCCGGAAATCAGCGCGACCGTGAAGTTCTGGAAAGGCATCTGGAAACCGCTGGCAGCGGTGGGTTTTGCTGCCACCTTCGCAGCGAGCATCTTCCACTATGTTGGTGTCGGTCCGAACCGCGCGGAAGAGGAAGACGACAACCTGCATGAAGAGAAAGACGAGGTGCGCAAATGAAAAAACGTGACACCATCGTGCGCTATACCGCGCCGGAACGCATTAACCACTGGGTCACCGCCTTCTGCTTCATGCTGGCGGCGATAAGCGGGCTGGGGTTCTTCTTCCCCTCCTTCAACTGGCTGATGCAGATCATGGGGACACCACAGCTGGCGCGTATACTGCACCCGTTTGTTGGCGTCATCATGTTCGCGTCGTTCATCATCATGTTTTTCCGATACTGGCACCATAACCTAATCAATCGGGATGATATCTTTTGGGCGAAGAATATTCGTAAGATCGTCGTCAACGAGGAAGTGGGTGATACCGGGCGTTATAACTTCGGCCAGAAGTGCGTATTCTGGGCGGCGATTATCTTCCTGGTCCTGTTGCTGGTGAGCGGCGTGATCATCTGGCGTCCGTATTTTGCGCCTGCTTTCTCAATCCCAGTGATCCGATTCGCGCTGATGCTGCATTCATTTGCCGCAGTGGCGTTAATTGTGGTTATCATGGTGCATATTTACGCCGCCCTCTGGGTTAAAGGCACCATTACCGCGATGGTGGAAGGCTGGGTAACCAGTACGTGGGCGAAGAAACATCACCCGCGCTGGTACCGAGAGGTCCGCCAGAAACAGGAAAAGTCATCTGAATGAGTATTCGCATAATCCCGCAAGATGAGCTGGGTTCGAGCGAGAAACGCACGGCGGATTATATTCCGCCGTTGTTATTCCCCAGACTCAAGAACCTCTATAACCGCCGCGCAGAGCGTCTGCGCGAGCTGGCAGAGAACAACCCACTGGGCGATTTTCTGCGTTTTGCCGCGCTGGTTGCCCATGCGCAGGAAGTGGTGCTGTACGACCACCCGCTGCAAATTGACCTGACCGCGCGCATCAAAGAGGCCAGCGAGCAGGGTAAGCCTCCGCTGGATATCCACGTTCTGCCGCGCGATAAGCACTGGCATACGCTACTGCACTCCCTGATTGCCGAGCTGAAACCCGAGATGAGCGGTACCGCGCTGGCGGTCATTGAGAATCTGGAAAAAGCCTCCGATCAGGAGCTGGAAGAGATGGCGAGCGCGCTGTTTGCGTCCGATTTCTCCCTGGTCAGCAGCGACAAAGCGCCGTTCATCTGGGCGGCGTTGTCGCTTTACTGGGCGCAAATGGCCAGCCTGATCCCGGGTAAAGCCCGCGCCGAATACGGCGAAGCGCGTCAATTCTGCCCGGTATGCGGCTCAATGCCGGTGTCCAGCATGGTGCAGATCGGTACCACTCAGGGGCTGCGTTATCTGCACTGCAACCTGTGTGAAACCGAGTGGCACGTGGTGCGCATTAAATGCAGCAACTGCGAGCAGACGCGCGATCTCAACTACTGGTCGCTGGAAAATGAAGACGCGGCGGTCAAAGCTGAAAGCTGCGGTGACTGCGGTACCTACCTGAAGATCCTTTATCAGGAAAAAGACCCGAAAGTCGAAGCCGTCGCCGACGATCTCGCCTCGCTGATTCTGGACGCCAAAATGGAGCAAGAGGGCTTTGCCCGCAGCTCTATTAACCCGTTCCTGTTCCCGGGTGAAGGGGAGTAATCCCCACTCACAGTGCCGGGCAACGTTGGTTTGCCCGGCCTGTATCTGGTTGACTGAAACATCCTCGCCTTCCTCTCGCATATCTTCCAGCATCACTGTGCAGGCAAACTACACGTGCGTTATTCAGGACTAAAGCCAAATTTAACATCCATGCTTACTTTTGCGAGCCGCTTTCCAGAATCGTTTTCAGCCTCATTTTCCCTGTTTCACTCGACAGCAAACTGAGTTATAACACTGTATATTCATACAGATTAAAGGGACCCACATGGCACTCGAAAAAGGGATTGATACGCTGGTTCAGGCGTTCATCGCAGCAGGACGCCCTTCTGCGCGTAGCCAAAGTATTGATGACCGGAGAGCAGGCTATATTGCCAGCACGGCGCTTGCCGGTGAGACAGAAACGCGCGTTGACGTAGAAACGCTGAACCTCGAAGGCATCACATATCGCGTCTTCTCTCCGCCAGATGCTGCTGAAAAGCTGCCGACCGTTATCTACTACCACGGGGGATGCTTTATCAGCGGCGGCTTCGATACTCACGATAATCAACTGCGCCAGTTAGCGTTTTATGGCAACTGCCGCGTCATTGCGATCCAGTACAGACTTGCTCCTGAACATACCTACCCTGCCGCCCATGATGATGCAGAAAGAGGCGCACATCTGATCTGGCAATACGCGGATATGTTTGGCGTGGATAAAAACCGTATCACCCTGTGCGGGGACAGCGCGGGAGGCCATCTGGCACTGGTGACGGCCCTGCGGCTCACGTCTTCCGGACTCTGGCAGCCTGCGCAGCTCATTCTTATCTACCCGATGCTGGATGCCACGGCCTCTTTTGAAAGTTATACCCGTAACGGCGCGGATTACGTCATCACCCGCGATACGCTGCTGAGCGGATATGAGCTCTATCTGGCCAACACGGAACGCCAGCATCCTGAAGCGAGCCCGCTCTGGCGAAAGGATTTTAGCGGCCTGCCTCCCGTGCACATCATTACTGCCGAGTTTGATCCGCTTTGCGACGAAGGTGAAGCGCTATATCAGCGCCTGACTGAGCAAGGCGTCACGTGTACGGCTCAGCGGTGGCTGGGGGTTATCCATGGATTTTTCCAGCTTGGTGGGGTCAGCCCGTCTGCGCGCGATCTTCTGAGGGATATTGCCAGACGGATCGGCGCGGGGAATTAGCCCGGCAATCATGCCGGGACGACGGAGTCTACTCTTCTTCGTTTCCACCCTCTTCAAACGCGCCAAACGGCTTCGCAGGAAGAACGATGTAGGTACCTTCAAAGACAGCACCCGGCGTTTCATCGCCGAACAGCTCAACGCGCATCTGTACGCGCGCTTTACGCCCGCGCGCCAGGCGGTCGAGATCGCCACCAAGTGCGCCAAGATCGGCAACGGCGCTCGGCTTACCACTGATCGGCGCGCTGTAACGTATATGGGCATCGGCCAGAATAATGGTGCCGCCAAGATGGCGTTCGCGGAGCATCAGCCAGATAAGCCCCCAGCCGGTCAGCGTGGCAAGTGAAAACAGGCTGCCGGCAAACAGGGTGTGATGGGGGTTCTGATTGCCGATTTCCGGCATGGTGGTAATGAATTTTTGCCCGGTGTACTGCTGAATACGCACGCCCATTTTTTCACTCAGGGGAATGTGCTGATACCAGGCCTGCTGGAGCTGCCCACACCAGTCGGCGCGATGGAGAATATCATCCAGCGTAGCGATGGGTTTGATCATCAAAAAGTGACGAATCGGCGTGGTTTGCGGGGCGGTGATTTCCCCCTGGTTAACAAAACCGAGTTTGGCGAAGAATTCGACGGCGTCTTCGCGGGCACTACAGGTGACGCGCTTAACCCCTTCCTGACGGGCGACGGACTCAAGGGTCATCGCCATCAAGGTGCCGAGGCCTTTATCCTGCACGGAAGGATGAACCGCCATAAAGCGGATTGAAGCTTCGTTATCGGCATTGATGTACAAACGCCCGACGGCGACGAGGTTACCCTCTTCGTCCATCACCATCTGGTGATGGGCCATCGCATCCCAGGCGTCGCGCTCAGACCCTTTTGGCTGATGTAATGGCTTGCGTAACATTTCCCAGCGGAACTGGTAATAGGCTTCTAACTCTTCTTCCGTTTGCGGTACTCGAAGGTGATACATAGCTGTACTCTCTCTTGTTACCCGCGGCCACGCCGCCAGTTGGCTCATACCTGGAGCCAGAATGTGACGGGGCCATCGTTCACCAGCGATACCTGCATATCTGCAGCGAATCGTCCGGTTTGCGTATTCATGTCCTGTTGACGACAACGCGCCACAAAGTACTCGTAAAGGGCTTCTGCACGATCCGGTGCGGCACCTTTAGAGAAACCCGGGCGCATGCCGCGCTCGGTATCGGCCGCCAGCGTAAACTGGGAGACCACCAGCACGCTGCCACCCGCCTGCTGAACGTTCAGGTTCATCTTACCTTCCGCATCGCTGAAAATGCGGTAGCCCAGCACGCGCTCGCACAAGCGGTTGGCTTTCTGTTCGTCATCATCCTTTTCGACACCTAACAACACTAAAAGTCCTGGGCCAATTTCACCCGTCACCTCTCCCTCCACGGTGACGCTGGCACGGGTTACGCGCTGTATCAATGCAATCATGGTTGGTCTGCTTCTTGTTGTTTTTCAGCTTCTGCTGCTTTTTTAAGTTCGCGGTATACGCCGAGAGTGACAGTTATTTCGGCACCAAGCAAGACGATACACCAGGTCCAGTAGACCCAGACAAATAAAATGGGGATCACCGCCAGCACGCCGTAAATCAGCTGATAAGACGGGAACATGGTGATGTAAAGGGCAAACCCTTTTTTGCCCAGTTCAAAGAGCAATGCCGCGACCAGCGCGCCCACGACCGCATCGCGGTTAGGCACGCGCGTGGTCGGTACCACGCTGTACAGCAGCCAGAAAGAGAGCCACGATAAAATCAGCGGGAAGATACGCAACAGGTTATCGATAACGCCGTTGAGATCGCTGGCCCAGCGCAGCGAAAGCAGATACGAACTGATAGCCAGACTCGCACCGGCCAGCAAGGGCCCCAGCGTTAAGATCATCCAGTACACCGCAAAGGAATAAACCTTGGGCCGCGCCTTTTTACTCCGCCAGATGGCATTCAGCGCGTTATCTATGGCGTACATCAATAACAGCGCCGTGACGATCAGGCCGCACGCCCCGACCGCCGTCATTTTGCTGGAGTTAGCGACAAACTGTTCAATGTAGTTCTGTATGACATCCCCGGTGGCGGGAATAAAATTCGCAAAGACAAAGTGGCGAAGCTGCAGGCTGACATCTGCAAACATTGGAAAAGCGGAAAATAGCGCAAAAATGACGGCCACCAGCGGCACAAGCGAGAGCAATGACACGTAGGCGAGGTTACCCGCCAGCGTGGTCATGTTGTCCTCATCAATGCGATGCCAGAGCAGTTTCAGCCACGCCCTGAGCGGACGAGTATGATGCGTGGCTTTTTGATGAACGGTTTTTAGCATAACTGCTTCGCAAAATAGTTTGGTATCGTCTCCTTTCCGGTCACCAGAATTGACGTGATACCCAACTGGTTAGCTCCCTCTATATTATCGGCATTGTCGTCGAAAAAGACCGCATCGGCCGCGGTGAATCCTTCCGCCTGCAGAACCGCCTGATAGATACGCGCTTCGGGTTTACGCATCCCCATCTCCTGGGAGAGGTAGATTTTATCGGCCGCCGCCTGCACCTCAGGATACTCGTCAGGCCAGAACGTGGTATGCAGACGGTTAGTATTCGACAGCACCACAACCCGATGCCCCTGCTCGCGGAGTTTATGCATAATGGCGATCACGTCCGGGCGGATCGCGACGAACACTGCCTGCCAGCCATGGGAAAACTGCTCGTAACTTAACGGCACATCCATTTCATGACACAGACGTTCAGCAAATTCTTCATCGCTAATTTCGCCGCGCTCGTGCTGATGGAAGGTCTCGCCCATGGCGAAACTCTGCTTTAACGTCGCCAGCGGGACACGGCTAAAGTCGCTCCATGCGCCCAGCACCCGATTAAAATCGATATCGACGATTACATTTCCTAAGTCAAAGATATAAAGCATTTTTTATCTCCTGCTCGCCGTGGAAAAGTAACTGTAGCGGGAAAGATAAGGTTTGGCTATGCGCCAGATTCAGCTTACAGAAAGGAAAGGCCCGAGCCTGAATATCGGGCCATTAAGAAGGGTTAGCCTGCCTGCTGTTCGTCGCCTGAATTCACCTCAACGACTTCAACCTTGCTGGATTTGAGATGATTGTGCAGCGCAGATCCCGGTAGCTCATCGGTGAAGAGCGCGGTTGCCTGCGACACGTTACCAATTTCAACGGCAGCAGAGGCGTGGTATTTCGTATGATCGGCCGCCAGTAAAATATGTCGCGCGTGGGCCATCATGGTTTTCACCACGCTGGCTTCATTAACGTCAAACTCCATCATCGCGCCGTCGTGTTCAATTGCTCCGACGCTGGTCACCAGGTAATCGGCACGGAAGCCTGACACGAACGCCGTCGCTGCAGGCCCGATAATGCCTCCGTTATGCGGACGCAGCGTACCGCCGGGCACCATCACTTCAAAGCGCGGGTTCTTATACAGAATATGCGCCACCCGCAGGCTGTTGGTGATGATGCGCAGATGATTATGGTTGAGCAGCGCCCGGGCAACGTGCTCCACCGTCGTCCCGATAGTAATGAAGATGGTTGAACCATCGGGAATGTAGTCGGCAATCGCTTCGGCAATGGCCCGCTTCTCTTCGGTCAAGGAGACTTCACGTTGCTCAAACGCGGTGTTCACCACGCTGGATGCCCTGCCCGCGCCGCCATGATGACGCGTGATCAGCCCCTGCTCACTCAGCTTGCGGATATCCCGGCGCACGGTTTGCGTTGAGACGTCCAGCAGTTGCGCCAGTTCATCAATGTTCATATAGCCGCGGTCAGCAATCAACGTAAGCAGTTGATCGTGCCGCGGGTTGCCGGTCAGTTCGGTAAGGCTCATGGGCTGTCCTCTGAAAACCATCACGCCCCGCATTTTATACAAAAAGTGACAAAAAAGAGCGGGTTTGATCACAGTCAGGTATACCCGCCCGTCCGCCAGGCCGGGTACATTTCAGTGCCGCAACCGCGCTCGCGAAACGTACCGCGTCTGGTGACGCCCCCTGCTGCGCCAGACTCACCGCCAGCGCGCCGTGAAAGACATCCCCTGCACCTGTGGTATCCACCACGTCGACCGCAAATCCCGGCTGATGACGAAGCGCGCCCTGCTCCAGCCAGTAACACCCTTCACGCCCTTGCGTGACGTAGACATGTCCATTTGTGAGCGTTTGTGCTTTTCTCAGTGCGTTTTCCGTATCGTCCAGCTGGCTTAAACGCCGCAAACCCGGCGCGGAGAAGGCCGCGTGATCGCTTAAGGCGACCAGCTCAGCAATGTCCTGCGGGGTGACATCGGCATCAAGCAGCGTGCTGACGCCCTGCTGGCGGGCAAGGGTGAACGCCTGTTTAGCCCCTTCGTGCCAGCGCACGTCGGCTAATACGATATCCCATTGCGAAAAGTCGATATCCTGCAGCCATGCCGCCGTAGCCGGGAGATCGGGGCTGGGGTAGTTAGCAATGACACGCTCCCCGTGACCATCCACCAGCACGGCCGATTGCGATGAACGGGCTCCTTTCACCCTCCGCGTATAGCGCGTGTTTACCCCCAGGGACTCCAGCTCCGCGAGCAGTCTTCTGCCGGTATCGTCATCACCCACCCGGCCAATAAAGTCCACCTCAGCCCCCAGTTTCGCTGCCGCCACCGCCGCAGTCGCCGCAGGACCGCCGCCCACCTCCGTATAGTCTTTTGCGACATATTTGCCACCTTCTTTCGGTAAATCATCGAGATACCAGATGCGATCCAGCACGGTAATGCCGACACAAACGATGCGAGTCATGGTGATTCCTTCTGCGTTTTCTGATGCTCTCATTTTAATTTCACGAAATGTTTAAAAAGTGACCCCTGTCAATTTTTTGACTATAAATTACAAATACGATCAAAAACAGACAACACAAACGCTCAATAATTGACACGATGTGACAGGAGAGAAGCATGTCAGCAATTGCCTTTATCGGGTTAGGACAGATGGGTGCGCCCATGGCAACGAATCTGCTTAAACAGGGCCACCAGCTTCACGTTTTTGATGTAAACCCGCAGGCGATACAGGCTCTGGTGGCGCGTGGAGCCCGGGCTGCAGCCACGCCTGCACAGGCAGTAAAGGAGGCCGAATTTGTCATCACCATGCTGCCAAACGGAGACCTGGTTCGCACAGTATTGTTTGGTGAGCAGGGCGTCTGCGAAGGGTTATCCCGCGAAGCGCTGGTCATTGATATGTCCACCATTCACCCGCTACAGACCGATGCCCTGATCCGCGACATGGCTGAACGTGGTTTCAGCATGATGGATGTGCCTGTCGGACGCACATCGGACCATGCCGTCGCCGGAACATTACTCCTTCTGGCTGGCGGCAGCGCGCAGCAGGTTGAACGAGCCACGCCGGTGTTGATGGCGATGGGCAATGAACTGATAAACGCAGGTGGGCCAGGCATGGGCATCCGCGTGAAGCTTATTAACAACTACATGAGCATTGCCCTGAACGCGCTGTCCGCTGAAGCCGCCGTGCTGTGTGAAGCCCTCGGCCTCTCTTTCGATGTGGCGCTCAGCGTTATGAGCGGTACGCCAGCAGGCAAAGGCCACTTCACCACCTCATGGCCTAACAAGGTGCTCAAAGGCGATCTTACACCGGCCTTTATGATCGACCTCGCGCATAAAGATCTGGGGATCGCGCTGGACGTGGCAAACCAGCTCCACGTCCCGATGCCGCTGGGCGCAGCCTCCCGTGAAGTCTACAACCAGGCGCGAGCCGCCGGACGCGGGCGCGAAGACTGGACAGCCATTCTTGAACAGGTTCGCGCATCCGCCGGGCTGAAAAAAATACACTGATACGAAAGGACTGAGGAATGACGATGTACACCCTGAAAGATATCACCCGACCTTCCGGCGGTTTTGCGATGCTGGCCGTTGACCAGCGCGAAGCGATGCGCCTGATGTTTGCTGCGGCGGGCGCACCGGTGCCGGTCACCGATCGGCATCTCACCGACTTTAAGGTCAACGCGGCCAAAATTCTGTCGCCGTATGCCTCCGCCATTCTTGTCGATCAGCAGTTTTGCTACCAGCAGATCGTTGAGCAAAAGGCCGTTGCCAAAAGCTGCGCGATGATTGTGGCAGCAGACGAATTTATTCCGGGAAACGGGATCCCCGTTGACAGCGTCGTCATCGATAAAAACGTTGATGCCCAGGCGGTCAGGCGCGATGGCGGTAAAGCGCTGAAGCTACTGGTGCTGTGGCGTAGCGACGAAGATCCGCAGCAGCGTCTGGAGATGGTGAAGGCGTTCAATCAGCTGTGCCATCACAATGGACTGCTTAGCATTATTGAGCCGGTAGTCCGCCCGCCGCGTCGCGGCGCGACGTTTAATCGTGAACAGGCCATTATCGACGCGGCAAAAGAGCTGGGAGACAGCGGAGCTGATCTCTACAAAGTGGAGATGCCCCTGTTCGGCAAAGGCTCTCAGCAGGAATTGCTGACTGCCTCGCAAAAACTGAACGAGAACATCGCCATGCCGTGGGTGATCCTCTCATCCGGCGTGGACGATAAGTTGTTCCCAAGGGCGGTGAGCGTTGCCATGCAGGCGGGCGCATCCGGCTTTTTAGCCGGCCGCGCCGTCTGGTCATCAGTGATTGGCCTGCCGGACACGGAACTGATGCTCCGTGATATTTCTGTGCCGAAACTGCAGCGTTTGGGTGAGATCGTCGACGAAATGATGGCTCGCCGTTAAGAAAGGACCCGAACATGAAATGGTTTAACACCCTGAGCCATAACCGCTGGCTTGAACAAGAGACTGACCGCATTCTCGATTTCGGTAAAAACGCCGCCGTGCCGACCGGCTTTGGCTGGCTGGGCAATAACGGTCAGGTGCGCAGCGATATGGGCACGCATCTGTGGATCACCGCCCGTATGCTGCACGTTTATGCCGTGGCGGCAAACATGGGGCGTCCCGGCGCATATGCCCTGGTGGAGCATGGCATCAACGCCCTGAATGGCCCGCTGCGTGACCCGCAATATGGCGGCTGGTACGCCTGTATTAACGATGAAGGCGTTATGGATGCCTCCAAGCAGGGCTATCAGCACTTCTTTGTTTTGCTGGGCGCGGCCAGCGCCGTCACCACCGGCCATCCGCAGGCTCGCAAGTTACTGGACGATGCCATCGAGGTGATTGAGCGTTATTTCTGGAGCGAACAGGAACAGATGTGCCTGGAATCCTGGGATGAGGCCTTCAGCAAAACCGAAGAGTACCGTGGTGGCAACGCCAATATGCACGCTGTCGAAGCCTTCCTGATTGTGTATGACGTGACGCATGACCGTAAATGGCTCGACCGCGCCCTGCGCATTGCTTCGGTGATCATTCACGACGTGGCACGCAAGGGCGAGTACCGGGTTAATGAGCATTTCGATACGCAATGGAACCCCATCCGCGATTACAACATTGATAACCCCGCTCACCGTTTTCGCGCCTACGGCGGTACGCCAGGCCACTGGATCGAGTGGGGCCGCCTGATGCTGCACCTGCGCGCTGCGCTGGAAGCGCGTTTTGAAACACCCCCCGCATGGCTGCTGGAAGATGCAAAAGGCTTGTTCCACGCCACAATCCGCGACGCCTGGGCACCCGATGGTGCCGACGGTTTTGTCTATTCCGTTGGCTGGGACGGTAAGCCCATCGTTCGCGAGCGCGTGCGCTGGCCGATTGTCGAAGCGATGGGAACGGCCTATGCGCTCTATACCGTCACCGGCGAGGCGCAGTACGAAGCCTGGTATCAGAAATGGTGGGATTACTGCATCAAATACCTGATCGACTATGAGAACGGTTCA
Organism: Enterobacter sp. 200527-13; assembly: GCF_027924865.1. Classification (NCBI taxonomy): domain Bacteria; kingdom Pseudomonadati; phylum Pseudomonadota; class Gammaproteobacteria; order Enterobacterales; family Enterobacteriaceae; genus Enterobacter; species Enterobacter sp. 200527-13. The sequence continues at coordinate 23,513 of NZ_BSCM01000011.1, read as the reverse complement.
TGGTGGCAGGAGCTGGATATCCATAACGAAGTGACCACCAAAGTCTGGGACGGCAAGCAGGATATTTATCATCTGCTGCATTGCCTGGTGATCCCTCGCTTACCGCTGGCGCCAGGGTTAGCCCCGGCCGTTGCCGCCGGATTACTGGATAGCCAGGCCAAATAATAAAAACGGAGATCTTATGCGTACCCTACACAATATTATTCTTAAAAGCAGTGAACATGGTTTCACCCTGAGCTGGCAGGATCGTCTGATTCTGTCCCACACCGCCGACACCCCGTGCCTGTGGATCGGCGCAGGTGAAGCCGATATCGAGATGTTTCGCGGCAACTTCAGCATCAAAGACAAACTCAACGAAAAAATTGCCCTGACCGAGGCCACCGTCGCGCCGCAAAATGCGGGCTGGGCGATTCGCTTTACCCGGGGTGACGCCGTCAGCGCCACGCTACTGGTGGGTGTGGATGCCGAAGGACGCCTGGAGCTGAAACTCAAAAATGATGCCACCTGCCATAACCGCATCTGGCTGCGGCTGGCGGCCCAGCCCGAGGATCATATCTATGGTTGCGGAGAGCAGTTCTCCTACTTCGACCTGCGCGGCAAGCCGTTCCCGTTGTGGACCAGCGAGCAGGGCGTGGGCCGTAATAAGCAGACCTACGTCACCTGGCAGGCAGACTGCAAAGAGAACGCGGGCGGCGATTACTACTGGACCTTCTTCCCGCAACCCACCTTTGTGAGTACCCAGAAGTACTACTGCCACGTGGATAACAGCTGTTATATGAATTTCGACTTCAGCGCGCCGGGGTTCCACGAGCTGGCCTTCTGGGAGGATAACGCCACGCTGCGCTTCGAATGTGCGCAAACGTATGTCGATCTGCTGGAAAAACTGACCGGGTTACTGGGCCGCCAGCCCGAACTGCCGGACTGGGTTTACGACGGGGTAACGCTGGGCGTTCAGGGCGGCACCGACGTGTGCCAGCAAAAGCTCGACACCATGCGCAACGGCGGTGTGAAGGTGAACGGTATCTGGGCGCAGGACTGGTCCGGCATCCGGATGACCTCCTTTGGCAAACGCGTGATGTGGAACTGGAAGTGGAACAGCGATCTGTATCCGCAGCTGGATACACGTATCCCGCAGTGGAAGCAGGAAGGCGTGCAGTTCCTCTCCTATATCAACCCTTACGTGGCGAGCGACAGAGACCTCTGTGAAGAGGCGGCGAAACGCGGTTATCTGACCAAAAACGCCGACGGTCAGGACTATCACGTCGAGTTCGGCGAGTTCTATGCGGGCGTTATCGACCTGACGAATCCGGAAGCCTACGACTGGTACAAAGAGATCATCAAAAAGAACCTGATAGAACTGGGCTGTGGCGGCTGGATGGCTGATTTTGGTGAATATTTGCCGACTGATACCTTCCTGCACAACGGCGTGAGCGCGGAAATCATGCACAACGCCTGGCCTGCGCTATGGGCGAAATGTAACTACGAGGCGCTGGAAGAGACCGGCAAGCTCGGCGAGATCCTGTTCTTTATGCGCGCGGGTTATACCGGCAGCCAGAAACACTCGGTGATGATGTGGGCCGGCGATCAGAACGTCGACTGGAGCCTGGACGACGGTCTGGCGTCAGTGGTTCCTGCGGCACTCTCACTGGCAATGACCGGGCACGGGCTGCATCACAGCGACATCGGCGGTTATACCACGCTGTTTGAGATGAAACGCAACAAAGAGCTGCTGCTGCGCTGGTGCGACTTCAGCGCCTTCACACCGATGATGCGTACCCACGAGGGCAACCGCCCTGGCGATAACTGGCAGTTTGATGGCGACGGCGAAACCATCGCCCACTTTGCGCGTATGACGACCGTCTTCACTACCCTGAAGCCCTACATCAAAGCCGCCGTTGCGCAGAATGCGAAAAGCGGCCTGCCGGTGATGCGCCCGCTGTTCCTGCATTACGAAAACGATGCGCGCAGCTACACGCTGAAATACCAGTATCTGTTTGGCCGCGATCTGCTGGTGGCACCGGTCCATGAAGAAGGCCGTCGTGACTGGACGCTCTATTTGCCTGAGGACACCTGGGTGAATGCCTGGACGGGTGAAACGCATGAGGGCGGTGACATCACCGTTGACGCTCCGCTCGGCAAACCGCCGGTGTTTTATCGTCAGCAAAGCGAATGGGCAGACCTGTTTAGCACCTTACGTCATATCTGATAAGGCTCGCCCGCAGGGAAACCTGCGGGCAGATGGAGAACAATAATGCGTCAACACGCTTCCGATCCGGCAACGCTACGCCTGCCGTTTAAAGAGAAACTCGCCTACGGGATGGGCGATCTCGGCTCTAACATCCTTCTGGATATCGGCACGTTGTATCTGCTGAAGTTCTACACCGACGTTCTTGGCCTGCCTGGTACCTACGGCGGGATCATCTTCCTGATTGCCAAGTTCTTCACCGCCTTCACCGATATGGGCACGGGTATCATGCTCGATTCCCGACGCAAGATCGGTCCTAAGGGCAAATTCCGCCCGTTCGTGCTGTATGCGGCGTTCCCGGTGACGTTACTGGCCATCGCAAACTTTGTCGGCACGCCGTTTGAAATCACCGGCAAAACGGTGATGGCGACCGTGCTGTTCATGCTTTACGGCCTGTTCTTCAGCATGATGAACTGCTCCTACGGTGCGATGGTGCCGGCCATTACCAAAAACCCGGACGAGCGCGCTTCGCTGGCCGCCTGGCGTCAGGGCGGCGCCACGCTTGGCCTGCTGCTCTGTACCGTCGGGTTTGTGCCGGTAATGAACCTGATTGAAGGCAATGACCAGCTTGGGTATATCTTTGCCGCGACCCTCTTCTCGCTGTTCGGGCTGTTCTTTATGTGGTGGTGCTATAAGGGCGTGACCGAGCGTTACGTTGAAATGCAGCCCGCCAATCCAGCCCAGAAGCCCGGCCTGCTGCAGTCGTTTCGCGCCATCGCCGGTAACCGACCGCTATTTATTCTCTGCATCGCCAACCTGTGCACGCTGGGGGCCTTTAACGTCAAGCTCGCCATTCAGGTTTACTACACGCAGTACGTGCTGAACGACCCTATTCTGTTGTCCTACATGGGCTTTTTCAGCATGGGCTGCATTTTTATCGGCGTCTTTATGATGCCCGGCGCGGTGCGTCGCTTCGGCAAGAAAAAGGTCTATATCAGCGGGCTGCTGATTTGGGTGGCAGGCGACCTGCTCAACTACTTCTTTGGCGGTGGTTCGGTGAGCTTTGTGGCGTTCTCCTGTCTGGCCTTCTTCGGCTCAGCCTTCGTGAACAGCCTCAACTGGGCGCTGGTGTCCGATACCGTGGAGTACGGCGAATGGCGCACCGGCGTGCGATCCGAAGGGACGGTCTATACCGGCTTTACCTTCTTTCGGAAGGTCTCACAGGCGCTGGCCGGCTTCTTCCCCGGCATCATGCTCACGCAAATCGGCTATGTGCCAAACGTGGTGCAATCCGCCGGAACGGTTGAAGGGCTGCGGCAGCTGATATTTATCTACCCCAGTCTGCTGGCCGTCATCACCATCGTGGCGATGGGCTGTTTCTACAACCTCAACGAGAAGATGTATGTGCGCATCGTGGAAGAAATTGAACTGCGCAAACGTACAGCATAACTGACTTGAGAGAGCGCCCTGCGGGGCGCTGTGAGGATCGACCATGACACACAAGAGTGATCCGTTAACCCTGAAGCTGAGCCTGCGCGAAAAGTGCGCCTACGGGATGGGCGATTTTGGCTCTAACCTGATGCTCTGTATTGGCACGCTGTATCTGCTGAAGTTTTATACTGATGAACTGGGCATGCCCGCTTTTTATGGCGGCATTATTTTCCTGGTGGCGAAGTTCTTTACCGCATTCACCGACATGCTGACCGGGGTGTTGCTGGATTCGCGGCGTAACATCGGTGCCAGAGGCAAATTCAGGCCGTTTATTCTTTATGCCTCGGTGCCGGTTGCCCTGGTGGCCACGGCGCAGTTTGTGGCCACCGATTTTAGCCTGACGGTGAAAACCGCTATCGCCACCCTGCTCTTCATGATGTTTGGCCTCTGTTATAGCCTGATGAACTGCTCTTACGGCGCGATGGTTCCCGCCATCACTAAAAATCCGAACGAGCGGGCGCAGCTTGCGGCCTGGCGCCAGGGCGGCGCAACGGTTGGGTTATTGCTCTGCACCGTAGGGTTTATGCCAATCCAGGCGCTGTTTGTCAGCCAGCCCTCCCTCGGCTATCTGGTGGCCGCACTGGTGTTCGTCACCGGCGGTCTGTTCTGCATGTGGTGGTGCTACAGCGGTGTGAAAGAGCGCTATGTGGAGGTCACGCCCGATCATCATAAGCCTGGCATCCTGAAATCCTTCTGTGCCATTTTCCGCAACCCGCCGTTGCTGGTGTTGTGTATCGCCAACCTCTGCACCCTCGCCGCGTTTAATATCAAACTGGCGATTCAGGTCTACTACACCCAGTACGTGCTAAACGATCTGCATCTGCTGTCGTGGATGGGTTTTTTCAGTATGGGCTGCATTCTGGTTGGCGTGTTTCTGGTGCCGGGCGCGGTTAAGCGCTTCGGCAAGAAGCCGGTCTACCTTGGCGGGCTGACGCTGTGGGCCGTGGGCGACGTGATGAACTTCCTCTGGGGAACCAGCTCCCTGCTCTTTGTGCTCTTTTCCTGCATGGCCTTTTTCGGTACGGCATTCGTAAACAGCCTCAACTGGGCGCTGGTGCCCGATACCGTGGATTATGGCGAGTGGAAAACAGGCATTCGCGCCGAAGGGTCGGTTTATACCGGTTATACCTTCTCACGCAAAATCTCCGCCGCCCTCGCCGGTTTCCTGCCGGGCATTATGTTGACGCAGATTGGCTACATTCCACACGCCGTGCAGAGTGCGGGCACGCTACTGGGGCTCCGTCAGCTAATTTTTCTCTGGCCGTGCGGCCTGGCGATCGTTGCCGCGATAACCATGGGACTCTTTTATAAACTCAACGAAGCACGCTTCGCCTTTATTATTGAGGAGATTGGAAAACGGAAAAAACAACCCGCAAAACCCCCTGAGTTAACCACCAACAATAAAGCGTCAGCAGTCACTTTATAACAATAAATCCGGCCCTGATTCCCTTCCTGTGTAACAGGAGGGGGGCCTTTCTGTACCTCATACATGGACTGATTATGAAAAGAATCGTTACTGCACTGGTTGTGTCGTCTGTGTCCTGCTCGGCAGTTGCCGGTGCCTATGTCGAAACGCGCGAAGCCTATAATACGGCCTCTGAACTGCACGAAGTGATCCTGCGTGCCGGCTATAACTTCGATAACGGCGCGGGGCTGATGTTCACTAACGCCTATAACGTGGGCAAATGGGACGAGCTTAAGCACAGCTATAACGAAATTGAAGGGTGGTATCCGCTTTTTAGACCGACCGATAAACTCACCTTTCAGCCTGGCGGTTTACTGAATGACAGCAGCGCCGGGTCCGGAGGCGCTATCTATCTGGATACCAATTATAAATTTCTCGACTGGTTTAACCTGACCTTCCGTTATCGCTATAACCACAACAATTACGATACGCCGGACTACAACGGCCAGATGGATAAAAACGACACTCACGAATTCGCTAACTACTGGAATTTCAAGGTCACGGATGCGTTTTTCTATACCTTTGAACCGCATTTTTTCCAGCGCGTGAACGATTACCACAGCAAAAATGGCAAAGACCATCACTGGGAAATCACCCACAAATTTAGCTATAAAATCGATAAAAACTGGCTGCCCTATCTTGAGCTTCAGTGGCTGGACAGATGGAATGATTACAATCGCGAGCAGTACCGTATCCGCCTGGGGTTAAGGTATTCGTTCTGATAATAAAAAAAGCCGCTGATCGCTCAGCGGCTTTTTACGTGCCGGGTGGCGCATGCGCTTACCCGGCCTACGGATTGACCGTATTACTCTTCTTTCGCACCGCGCATTGCACGTTTACGATCGTTCTCGGTCAGGTGACGTTTACGGATACGGATAGACAGTGGGGTCACTTCTACCAGTTCGTCGTCATCGATGAACTCCAGAGCTTGCTCCAGGGTCATCTTGATCGGTGGAACCAGAACCGTTGCTTCGTCAGTACCGGACGCACGCATGTTGGTCAGTTTCTTACCGGTCAGGCAGTTTACAGTCAGGTCGTTAGAACGACTGTGAATACCGATGATCTGGCCTTCATAAACTTCAGCACCGTGACCCAGGAACAGCTTACCGCGATCCTGCAGACCGAACAGCGCAAACGCAACCGCTTTACCCTGACCGTTGGAGATCAGAACGCCGTTGTTACGCTGGCCAACTTCACCCGGACGAACGTCGTCGTAGTGGCTGAAGGTGGAGTACAGCAGACCGGTACCGGACGTCATGGTCATGAACTCTGAACGGAAACCGATCAGACCACGGCTTGGGATCACGTAGTCGAGACGTACGCGGCCTTTACCATCTGGATTCATGTTTTTCAGGTCGCCTTTACGCTCACCCAGAGCCTGCATAACAGAACCCTGATGCTGCTCTTCAACGTCCAGCGTTACGTTCTCGAACGGCTCTTGTTTACGACCGTCGATTTCGCGGAAGATAACTTTCGGACGGGAAACCGCCATTTCGAAACCTTCACGACGCATGTTTTCGATCAGAACAGACAGGTGCAGCTCACCACGACCAGAAACGCGGAATGCGTCAGCATCCTGAGTTTCTTCAACGCGCAGCGCAACGTTGTGCACCAGCTCTTTGTTCAGGCGGTCAAGGATCTGACGAGAGGTAACGAATTTACCTTCTTTGCCACAGAACGGAGAGGTGTTGACGTTGAAGAACATGGTTACCGTTGGTTCATCAACGGACAGGGCTGGCAGCGCTTCCACATTCTGCGGGTCGCAGATGGTGTCAGAGATGTTCAGCTCGCCCAGACCGGTAATCGCGATGATGTCGCCTGCTTCAGCCAGTTCGCTGTCGATACGCTCCAGACCCAGGTGAGTCAGCACTTTGCCCACTTTACCATTACGGGTTTTGCCTTCGCTATCGATGATAGTAACCTGCTGGTTCGGCTTCACTTTACCGCGTTTGATGCGGCCGATACCGATAACGCCAACGTAGTTGTTGTAGTCCAGCTGGGAGATCTGCATCTGCAACGGACCATCAAGATCAACATCCGGAGCCGGTACGTGATCGACAATCGCCTGATACAGCGGAGTCATGTCTTCCGCCATATTTTCGTGATCCAGACCCGCGATACCATTCAGCGCCGAAGCGTAAATGATAGGGAAGTCCAGCTGCTCGTCGGTCGCGTCGAGGTTAACGAACAGGTCGAACACCTGATCAACAACCCAGTCAGGACGCGCGCCCGGACGGTCAACCTTGTTGATAACAACAATAGGTTTCAGGCCATGGGCAAATGCTTTTTTGGTCACGAAGCGCGTTTGCGGCATTGGGCCGTCAAATGCGTCAACTACCAGCAGCACGGAATCCACCATGGACATCACGCGCTCAACTTCACCACCGAAGTCGGCGTGCCCTGGGGTATCAACGATGTTGATACGGTAGTCATTCCATTTGATAGCGGTGTTTTTCGCGAGGATAGTAATCCCACGCTCTTTCTCCAAATCGTTGGAGTCCATCACACGCTCTTGAGTTTCGGCACGAGCATCAAACGTACCGGACTGCTGCAGCAGCTTATCAACCAGGGTGGTTTTACCATGGTCGACGTGCGCGATGATGGCGATGTTACGCAAATTTTCGATCACAACTTTGCCTCAGGCATTAGAAATAGCGCGTTATTGTACACGGATTAATCGCACTACAAAACAGGATCACAAACATCCCCCGCAAACAAGTATTGCAGAGATGCTTTGTGATCGCTTTCACGGAGCGTAAAAAGGGCACTTTAACGAAAATTGCACCAATATGGTGCTCAGTGTTCACACTGAAGCACTATACTGGTGCAACATAACCATTGTGGTGCAGCACTTTTGCACTATGGTGCGCATGATAACGCCTTTTTGGGGTGTTTTAAAAGTTGGCACAGATTTCGCTTTATAAAAATACGGCAAAAAAATGGCACACAGCCAGCCCAAGACAGAAATTGAAGACCTCGTTACCACGACGACAATGACCAATCTGGAGAGTTAAGTATGTCCGCTGAACACGTTTTGACGATGCTGAACGAACATGAAGTGAAGTTTGTTGATCTGCGCTTCACCGATACCAAAGGTAAAGAACAGCACGTCACTATTCCTGCTCATCAGGTAAACGCCGAATTCTTTGAAGAAGGCAAAATGTTTGACGGCTCCTCCATTGGCGGCTGGAAAGGTATCAACGAATCTGACATGGTTCTGATGCCTGACGCTTCCACTGCGGTCATTGATCCGTTCTTCGAAGAACCAACCCTGATCATCCGTTGCGACATCCTCGAGCCAGGCACACTGCAGGGCTACGACCGCGACCCACGCTCCATCGCGAAACGCGCTGAAGAGTACCTGCGTTCAACCGGTATCGCAGACACCGTACTGTTCGGGCCAGAGCCAGAATTCTTCCTGTTTGATGACATCCGTTTCGGTGCCTCTATTTCTGGCTCCCACGTTGCCATCGACGATATCGAAGGTGCATGGAACTCCTCCACCAAATACGAAGGTGGTAACAAAGGTCACCGTCCTGGCGTTAAAGGCGGTTACTTCCCGGTTCCTCCGGTCGACTCCGCTCAGGACATCCGTTCCACCATGTGTCTGGTGATGGAAGAGATGGGCCTGGTGGTTGAAGCTCACCACCACGAAGTGGCGACTGCGGGTCAGAACGAAGTGGCAACCCGCTTCAACACCATGACCAAAAAAGCAGACGAAATTCAGATCTACAAATACGTTGTGCACAACGTTGCGCACCGTTTCGGTAAAACCGCGACCTTCATGCCAAAACCAATGTTTGGCGATAACGGTTCCGGTATGCACTGCCACATGTCTCTGTCCAAGAACGGAACCAACCTGTTCTCTGGCGACAAATATGCCGGTCTGTCTGAGCAGGCTCTGTATTACATTGGCGGCGTAATCAAACACGCTAAAGCGATCAACGCCCTGGCGAACCCAACCACTAACTCCTACAAGCGTCTGGTCCCAGGCTACGAAGCACCGGTAATGCTGGCGTACTCTGCGCGTAACCGTTCTGCTTCTATCCGTATACCTGTGGTAGCGTCTCCTAAAGCGCGTCGTATCGAAGTTCGCTTCCCGGATCCAGCTGCTAACCCATACCTGTGCTTCGCAGCACTGCTGATGGCGGGTCTGGACGGTATCAAGAACAAGATCCACCCAGGCGAAGCCATGGACAAAAACCTGTACGACCTGCCGCCAGAAGAAGCGAAAGAGATCCCACAGGTTGCAGGCTCTCTGGAAGAAGCCCTGCAGGCGCTGGACGCAGACCGCGAGTTCCTGACTGCAGGTGGCGTGTTCACTGACGACGCTATCGATGCTTACATCGCCCTGCGTACTGAAGAGAACGACCGTGTGCGTATGACGCCACACCCGGTTGAGTTCGAACTGTACTACAGCGTTTAAGTTTCAATGAGTTTCGCGCGCCCTTTTACGCGCGATCTCACAAGCTTTTATTTGTTGCCGTGGAAACTTTCAGCCCATCTCCGGATGGGCTTTTTTCTCCACCAACAAACTGATCTCACGCGCTTTTTACGACGAAAAAGCTATACTGCACTAAATTAGTGCAACCAACTCCAGGAGACTGCTGAATGGCAACTGGCACGCTGCCCGATGCTGGGCAGATCCTCAATTCTTTGATTAACAGTATTTTGCTGGTCGACGACGAGCTGGCCGTACATTACGCCAACCCGGCGGCGCAGCAGCTGCTCGCCCAGAGCTCACGCAAACTGTTTGGCACCCCGCTTCCGGAATTATTGAGCTATTTCTCGCTGAATATTGGCCTGATGCAGGAAAGTCTGCAGGCCGGTCAGGGCTTTACCGATAACGAAGTCACGCTGGTGATCGACGGGCGCTCACATATTTTATCGCTTACCGCACAACGGCTTCCTGAAGGACTGATCCTGCTTGAAATGGCGCCTATGGATAATCAGCGCCGCCTGAGCCAGGAGCAACTTCAGCATGCCCAGCAAATTGCCGCCCGTGACCTGGTGCGAGGCCTGGCGCATGAAATCAAGAACCCGCTGGGTGGCTTACGCGGTGCGGCACAACTCCTGACCAAAGCGCTGCCCGACCCTGCGCTGGCGGAGTACACCAACGTCATCATTGAGCAGGCAGACCGCCTGCGTAACCTGGTTGACCGTCTGCTCGGGCCGCAACAGCCCGGCATGCATGTTTCAGAAAGTATTCATAAAGTGGCTGAGCGGGTTGTGAAACTCGTCTCAATGGAGCTGCCGGAGAACGTCACGCTGGTCCGTGATTACGACCCAAGCCTGCCGGAACTGGCGCACGACCCGGATCAGATTGAGCAGGTCTTGCTGAATATTGTGCGTAATGCCCTGCAGGCACTGGGGCCGGAAGGGGGCGAAATTATTTTGCGCACCCGCACCGCGTTCCAGCTCACACTGCACGGCGTGCGCTATCGTCTGGCTGCCCGCATCGACGTTGAGGACAACGGGCCGGGTATTCCGTCGCATCTTCAGGACACCCTGTTCTACCCGATGGTCAGCGGTCGCGAAGGCGGTACCGGCCTGGGGTTATCCATTGCCCGTAGTTTGATCGATCAACACTCTGGAAAAATTGAATTTACCAGTTGGCCGGGACATACCGAGTTTTCGGTTTTCCTGCCGATTAAAAAATAAAGGTGACGTTTATGCAACGAGGGATAGTCTGGGTAGTCGATGACGATAGCTCCATCCGTTGGGTGCTTGAACGCGCGCTCACAGGGGCAGGATTAAGCTGCACGACGTTTGAGAGCGGCAGCGAAGTGCTCGACGCACTCACCACCAAAACGCCGGATGTGCTGCTTTCGGATATTCGCATGCCGGGAATGGACGGGCTGGCGCTTTTAAAGCAGATCAAACAACGCCATCCTATGCTTCCGGTCATCATAATGACGGCGCATTCCGACCTGGACGCCGCGGTGAGCGCCTATCAGCAAGGGGCGTTCGATTACCTGCCCAAACCGTTTGATATCGACGAAGCGGTCGCCCTGGTTGAGCGCGCGATCAGCCACTACCAGGAGCAGCAGCAGCCTCGTCACACGCCTGACTTCGGGCCCACGACGGACATCATTGGCGAAGCGCCGGCCATGCAGGATGTGTTTCGTATCATTGGCCGTCTGTCACGCTCGTCCATCAGCGTACTGATTAACGGTGAATCGGGAACCGGTAAAGAGCTGGTAGCGCATGCCTTACATCGCCACAGCCCGCGGGCAAAAGCACCGTTTATCGCCCTGAATATGGCCGCCATCCCAAAGGATTTAATTGAATCCGAACTGTTTGGCCATGAGAAAGGGGCTTTTACCGGCGCGAATACCATTCGCCAGGGTCGCTTCGAGCAGGCTGATGGTGGAACACTCTTTCTGGATGAAATCGGCGATATGCCGCTGGATGTCCAGACCCGTCTGCTGCGCGTGTTGGCCGACGGACAGTTTTATCGCGTAGGTGGCTATGCGCCGGTGAAGGTCGATGTACGCATTATTGCCGCGACGCACCAGAATCTGGAGCAGCGCGTCCAGGAAGGTAAATTCCGTGAGGATTTATTCCATCGCCTGAACGTGATCCGCGTTCATTTGCCACCGCTACGTGAACGCCGTGAAGATATTCCCCGCCTGGCGCGTCATTTTCTGCAGGTCGCTGCCCGTGAGCTGGGCGTGGAAGCCAAGCAGTTGCACCCGGAAACCGATGCCGCCCTCACCCGCCTGGCGTGGCCGGGCAACGTGCGTCAGCTGGAAAACACCTGTCGCTGGTTGACCGTAATGGCCGCCGGACAGGAAGTCCTGATTCAGGATTTACCGGCTGAACTGTTTGAAGCGACTGCGCCAGAAAGCAGCACCGGACATGCATTGCCGGACAGCTGGGCGACGCTGCTGGCACAGTGGGCCGATCGCGCGCTGCGTTCCGGTCATCAAAACTTGCTGTCTGAAGCCCAGCCCGAGATGGAGCGCACGCTGTTGACCACCGCACTCCGCCATACACAGGGCCATAAGCAGGAAGCGGCACGCCTGCTGGGATGGGGACGTAATACCCTGACGCGTAAGCTGAAAGAGCTTGGCATGGAGTGATCTTTACCCTTGTGTAAAGGTTATTAATTGAGCGCAAATTGCTGCTATTTTGCGCTTTACTGTATCAATGATTTTTGTATGATCGTGCCCGGAAAGTGAGGGTGATCATCATGCTGGAAACATTAGTGAATATGCTCTCAAGTGGAGCAGCTGAAAGCCACACGCCACAAACAGCCGTTGCTGCTGTGCTGTGCGCGGCGCTGGTTGGGCTGTTTAGCTAGAGAGTCGCTAACAAAAAAGCCGGGTAGCGGCTTCGCCTTACCCGGCCAAATATGTTGGCACGTCTTAAATGACGCGTGAGAACTGCTGCAGACGCGCTTTCTGACGCAGATAGGCGTCGAAGCACATGCAGATATTACGAATCAACAGGCGCCCTTTGGGTGTCACGTCAATTGCACGTTCTGAAACATCCACCAGCCCATCTTTTGCCAGAGGCGCTAACAGCTTCAGGTCATCAGCAAAGTAATCGCTGAAATGCAGATCCCACTGCGCTTCCACCTCGCTGAAATCAAGACGGAAGTTACAGATGAGCGCCTTAATCACGTCACGACGGATGCAGTCATCGCGCGTTAACGCGATACCGCGCCACAGCGCGTTGCCCGCGTCATCTACCTGCTGATAGTAAAGCTTCAGCTCTTTCTGGTTCTGCGCGTAGCAGTCACCGATCATGCTGATGGCGGAGACGCCCATCCCCAGCAAATCGGTGTCGCCCTGGGTGGTGTATCCCTGGAAATTTCGGTGCAGTACGCCTTCGCGCTGGGCAATAGCCAGCTCGTCATCCGGACGAGCAAAGTGATCCATGCCGATGAACTGATAACCGGCTTCGGTCAGCGAGGCGATGGTTTCCTGCAAAATATCCAGCTTCTGTTGGGCAGAAGGCAGGTCGGCATCTTTGATTTTGCGCTGAGCGGCAAACAGCGTCGGCAGATGCGCATAGTTAAAGACGCTCAGGCGGTCCGGGTTGAGTTCGGCCACGCGTTTCAGCGTGAAGGCGAAGCTCTCCGGCGTTTGCTTAGGCAGGCCGTAAATCAGGTCGATATTGGTCGATGTAAAGCCGATATCGCGGGCGTGGTTGAGTAAGGCAAAGATAAACTCTTCATCCTGCTCACGGTTCACCAGCCGCTGCACCTCTTTGTTGAAATCCTGAACACCCATGCTCAGGCGATTGAAACCTTCAGCGCGTAAGTGATCCAGTACATCCAGCTCAATTTCGCGCGGATCGACCTCGATCGAGATTTCAGCATCGTCGTTAAAACGGAAGTTGTTGCGCAGGAGCGTCATTAAACGGCTGATCTGCGCTTTATTCAGATACGTTGGCGTCCCCCCACCCCAGTGAAGCTGGCTGACGTGACGGCCGGCAAACAGCGGGGCACGGTGCAGAATTTCCTGCTCCAGCGCATCCAGATACTGATCGGCTTTATGCTGCTGACGGGTAACGATTTTATTGCAGCCGCAGAAGTAGCAGAGCTTGTGGCAGAACGGAATATGGACATAGAGCGACAGCGGTCGCTCGGGGTAGCGCGCGACAGCCTGCTGAAACGCCGCCTCGCCGAAACTATCGGAGAACTCCAGCGCGGTGGGGTATGACGTATAACGCGGCCCGGAATAGTTATATTTCTGGATTAGGGCCAAATCCCAGTCGATAGTTGGTACAGACATGCTCACTCCTTCCGTTGGTGTCGCGTTCGCATACGGCGGCCCGTTCTGGTCCCATCTCGGGCCATCACTCGGGTGCGCAGCCACTTCTGTCGCCGCGACAACCGCCGTAGTTTAACGAATAACCACACCAGATAACATATAACCGGAAGGGTTATTAGCAGGACTATCGTCCCTGCCGGATGCAAATGTTAGTTTCCACCCTTCAGAAGACGCATCATATCTTCCTGCTTTTCGTCTTCTTCTTCGTCTTCGTCATCCTCGTAAGACAGACCCAGCTTCTGCATCAGCTCATCAATGCGGTCCAGTTTGGCATCAACCCATGACTGCTCTTCGGCGGTCAGGGTTTCACCCTCTTCAAGACGTTCCAGCAGCGCGTCCAGGCGCTCATCGTTCTCCAGCAAATCCAGCTCAGCCTGCGGTGAAAGCATAGGTTTCTCGCTCTTTGGTTTGTGCTGCTTAGTGACCGGGGTGTCTGTCACGCCCAGTGGAACAGGTGTTTTACTGCCAATACGTGGGTCTTTCTGCTGCTTGTTTTTCGCAGAAGCGCCAGAAGCATCACCACCGTTTGCACGGCTACCCGCAGCATGACCGCGATGTTTTTTATCGCGTTTGCGATCGCGCGATTCCTGGTTCAGTTCTTCGCGCGTTTTGCGGTGTGCTTTTGCAGGGCGTTTAGCGCCCGCAGCGGAGGTCGGTTTTTTCATGATGTTTTATCTTTAAGTCGTTTTCTTCAGTATAGAATTGCGGCGAAATCTAGCAGAAAGCAAGCAAAGAAAAAAGGCGACAGAGCAATCTGTCGCCTTTTTTCCTGACTCACAACCCTTAACGGGTCAGACATTCCGTGTTTGCCAACAACAAACCCTGTTTATCCCTTGGCTAATACCGTCCGTGATACGGTTCCGTTTCCTGTTAAAACGCCTCCAGGCGTTGGTCATCCTGACAATCCTGCGTCTTCGCCTCCTGGCGCTCCTGACCCTAATCCTTAAGTCTGTTTCCTGTTGGCTTCCTCGCCCTGACGCATACTTTACCCTGTTCAGTTAAACTGACAAGCAACGAAACGGCACAAAAACGGATTTTCAGATAATTACCCGAGAATAAGCTTATGATTTAAAACAATTTGGCTTTTTTAACGCCTGCGAATTCTCTGAAATCTCCCATAGTATTCATAGCCGATCTCTCACAACCGCCAGGGTTTTAACCTACAGGCACTTTGCAATCAAAAAAGTCTTTTGCCGGCATTCAGGTATAATCCCCCTCAGATTACGATTTTGGAGACGACCACGTGACTACCTGGAACTACCAACAGACGCATTTTGTCACCAGTGCGCCCGATATCCGCCACCTTCCTTCTGATACTGGCATTGAAGTGGCTTTTGCTGGCCGCTCTAACGCGGGCAAATCCAGCGCCCTGAATACGCTGACCAATCAGAAGAGCCTGGCGCGTACCTCAAAAACACCTGGCCGTACTCAGCTGATTAACCTGTTTGAAGTGGCAGAAGGCAAACGCCTGGTCGACTTACCGGGATATGGTTACGCGCAAGTACCGGAAGAGATGAAGATCAAATGGCAGCGCGCGCTGGGTGAATACCTGGAAAAACGCCAGTGCCTGAAAGGACTAGTGGTGCTGATGGATATCCGCCATCCCCTGAAAGATCTCGATCAGCAGATGATCGACTGGGCTGTCTCAAGTGAGATAGCCGTGCTGGTACTGCTGACTAAAGCGGATAAGCTGGCGAGCGGCGCGCGTAAAGCGCAGGTGAATATGGTTCGCGAAGCGATGCTGGCTTTTAACGGCGACGTACAGGTAGAGCCGTTCTCCTCGCTGAAAAAGCAGGGTGTCGACAAGCTGCGTCAGAAGCTCGATAGCTGGTTCAACGAGCTGGAACCCGCGACGGAAGCGGAAGAAGAGTAATACCGAGCGCGGCGATGTCCGCGCTTTTTTTTGCCTGGATTTTTCTTTGCCGCAATAAAAAACGCCCCAGTCATTACTGACTGGGGCGGCTAAAATATTCAGCCAAATCCGATTACGTGAAGTAAAAGGTCTGAAAGATAGAACATCTTACCTCTGTACCCTACGCGAATAACTCTACCCCTTTTTTTGCTGTAGAAAAAGCACTTTTTGTAGTTTTTTTTCATTCTTTACATAGGGAATTCTAATGATCGTCACAAAACGCACTTTGTTATGTTGCTAACTTACATAAAAAGCGCGTTATTGGCAGAACCCTTAGTGAGCTTGATCCCAGTTTTCACCGCTGCCCACTTCCACCAGCAACGGCACGTCAAGGGTCATGCTGCTTTCCATCAGTTCGTGGATCTTCTTCGACACGGCGTCCAGATCATCTTTGTGGACTTCGAATACCAGTTCATCGTGTACCTGCATGATCATCTTCACGCGTGGCTTCTCTTTTTCCAGCCAGGCATCAACCGCGATCATCGCGCGCTTAATAATGTCTGCCGCCGTCCCCTGCATCGGGGCGTTGATGGCAGCACGTTCTGCACCGGCACGACGCGCGGCGTTGCTTGATTTGATGTCCGGCAGATAAAGGCGACGGCCATCCAGGGTTTCGACGTAGCCTTTCTCCTTCGCCTGTGCGCGGGTGCGTTCCATATATTCCAGCACGCCCGGATAACGCTCGAAGTAGAGATCCATATACTTCTGCGACTCTTTACGCGGAATGTTGAGCTGGCGCGAAAGGCCAAAGGCGCTCATGCCGTAGATCAGACCGAAGTTGATCGCCTTCGCACTGCGACGTTGCTCGTGAGTCACGCTGTCCAGCGGCAGCCCAAAGACTTCAGCCGCCGTTGCACGGTGGATATCCTTTCCTTCCGCAAAGGCTGTCAGCAGCCCCTTGTCGCGTGACAGGTGCGCCATAATACGCAGCTCAATTTGCGAGTAGTCGGCCGAGACGATCAGGTAGTCGTCTGGCGCGATAAACGCCTGACGGATACGACGGCCTTCTTCATTGCGTACCGGGATGTTCTGCAGGTTGGGATCGGTCGAAGAGAGACGACCGGTCGCCGCCACAGCCTGATGATACGAGGTATGCACGCGGCCCGTTTTAGGGTTGATCATCAACGGCAGTTTATCGGTATAGGTAGACTTCAGCTTCGCCAGACCACGGTACTGGAGAATCACTTTTGGCAGCGGGTAATCCAGCGCCAGTTCCTCAAGCACTTCTTCAGACGTTGATGGCGCGCCGCCAGGGGTTTTCTTCAGCGGCTTAATTCCCTGTTTTTCAAACAGGATGGTCTGAAGCTGTTTCGGAGACGAAAGGTTAAACGGTTCGCCGGCAAGCTCATGCGCCTTCTGCTCAAGCTCGGTCAACCGCTGCGCCAGTTCTCCAGAGTGATTATGCAGCACCGTCGGATCAATTTTTACGCCGTTGCGCTCAATGCGCGAGAGCACAGGTACCAGCGGCATCTCAATGTGCTGGAACACGTTCAGCGGACCTTCGTGCTTCTGCAGTTTTGGCCACATCTTCAGGTGCAGTTGCAGCGTGACATCGGCGTCTTCGGCCGCGTAGCGACCCGCTTCTTCCAGGGCAATCTGATTGAAGGTGAGCTGGTTTTTACCTTTTCCGGCAATCTCTTCAAAGGTAATGGTCTTATGCTTGAGCCAACGGTCGGATAAGGAGTCCATATCATGACGACCCGCCACGCTGTCGAGAATGTAAGATTCCAGCATGGTATCGAACGCAATGCCGCGCAGCTCAATGCCATAGTTTTGCAGAATGCCGCGATCATATTTGAGGTTTTGCCCAACCTTAAGCGCCTTGTCATCTTCCAGAATCGGCTTCAGCAGCTCCAGCACACGCTCACGCGGGATTTGATCAGGTGCATCGAGGTAATCATGCGCAACGGGCACATAGGCCGCCATTCCCGGCTCCGTCGCAAATGACAGGCCGACCATATTGGCCGAGATGTTATCGAGGCTGTCGGTTTCCGTATCGAAGGCAAAGAACGGCGCTTTTTTGAGCTTCTCAATCCACGCCACCAGCTGTGACTCTTCAAGGAGGGTTTCGTAATTGTCGAAAGAGAGCGCGATGGCCTCTTCTTCTGCCCGCTCTTCGGCATCAACGACAATCGTCTCCTTTGGCTTAGCGGCCGGTTTGGCCCCTTTTGCCTGCAGCCATTTACCGGCTTCCACGTCAGTGGTCCAGCGCTTGAATTCGTATTTCTTAAACAGGCTTAGCAGTTCGTCTGCGGAAGGCTGCTGCACTTCCAGCTGCTCACAACCCAGTTCCAGTTCAACATCGGTTTTAATGGTTGCCAGCTTATAGGAGAGATAAGCCACCTCTTTGTTCTCTTCCAGCTTTCCGGCCATGGTTTTTGCACCACGGAAGGAGAGCCCGGCGATTTTGTCCGGCTCCGCGTACAGCGTATCCAGCCCGCCCAATCCCTGAAGCAGTGCCTGGGCGGTCTTTTCACCCACGCCAGGTACACCAGGGATGTTATCCGAGGAGTCGCCCATCAGCGCGAGGAAGTCGATAATCAGCTCTGGCGGCACGCCATATTTTGTGACCACCTCTTCAGGCCCCAGGATGGTGTTGGTCATGGTGTTAATCAGGGTGATACCTGGCGTTACCAGCTGCGCCATATCTTTATCCCCAGTACTGATCAGTACCGGACGACCCATTTTTTCTGCTTCACGTGCCAGCGTGCCTATTACGTCATCGGCTTCGACCCCAGAGACGGCCAGCAGCGGCAAGCCCATCGCTTTTACCATCGCGTGCAGCGGTTCAATCTGCGCACGCAGATCGTCAGGCATTGGCGGACGGTGAGATTTGTAATGCTCAAAAAGCTCGTCGCGGAAGGTTTTACCTTTCGCATCAAACACCACTGCCGCATGGGTTGGCTGGTACTGAAGAATCAGGCTGCGCAGCATGTTTAGCACGCCGTACATTGCGCCGGTAGGTTCCCCTGCGCTATTGGTCAGAGGAGGAAACGCATGATACGCCCGATACAGGTAAGAAGAGCCGTCGACGAGAATAAGAGGGTTTTCTGGGATCTGAACCATAATGTCCGTGCCTTTAATCAATTTATGCGTAAAGGATGCCACAGAAGGATGAAAACATCAGTTATTAGCGCCAGATACAGGAAAAGATTTTGCGATCGTGAGGATCGCTCGCAAAAATAAATCTGTGGATAAGTTTGTGCATACTTTTACGTCACAGGAATAACAGACGCTAAAAGTACATACCTCATAATAAATAGATGCTATATATCATAGAGTTATTATGTTTCATTTGATCTTTATGGCCAATTGATGACAATTTAGTCTATGTGGATATAAGCCCAGGGCCGCATGCCGTTATAGCGAAATCTTCTGCTCCCGGGCGTTATCCCGCAACGCCTGGCATGAAAGCACCCTTATTTTGTCTGATTTCTGATAAAATCAGCGCCCTGCACCGGATAGCCGGCCGCTCACTTACAGCTAACCATCTGAAAAAGCTCATCATGTCGAGATTGCTCGCAGCAATAACATTACCTTTAAGCATCTTTTTAACTATTCTGGTGACTGTCGCCTGTTCTGTGCCGATCATTATTGCCGGCATCATTAAGTTGCTGCTGCCCGTGCCCGTGGTATGGCGAGCCGTATCCGCATTTTGTAATTTCATGATGTACTGCTGGTGTGAAGGACTGGCGTTCCTGTTGTACCTGAACCCACACCTGAAGTGGGATGTGGAAGGGCTTGAAGGCCTCAACAAAAAGAACTGGTACCTGCTTATCTGCAACCACCACAGCTGGGCAGACATCGTGGTGTTATGCGTGCTTTTCCGCAAACATATCCCGATGAACAAATACTTCCTGAAACAGCAGCTCGCCTGGGTGCCTTTTATCGGTCTGGCCTGCTGGGCGCTTGATATGCCGTTTATGAAACGCTATTCGCGCAGCTATTTGCTTCGTCATCCGGAGCGTCGTGGTAAAGATGTGGAAACCACGCGCCGTTCCTGCGAAAAATTTCGCGCGCATCCGACAACCATTGTGAACTTCGTGGAAGGCTCGCGCTTTACGGAAGAGAAGCGTCAACAAACTCGCTCTCCTTATCAGCACCTGCTGCCGCCCAAGGCTGCGGGCATTGCGATGGCGCTTAACGTGTTGGGCGCGCAGTTCGATAAATTACTCAACGTCACGCTCTGCTATCCGGAAAACGACAGGACACCCTTCTTCGATATGCTCAGCGGCAAGCTGACGCGGATCGTTGTACGCATCGAGCTGGTGCCGGTTGATGACGGGTTGCACGGGGATTACGTTAACGATAAGAATTTCAAACGTCTTTTCCAGCGTTGGCTGAATACGCTCTGGAATGAGAAAGATGAACAGATAGAAAAGATTAAATCTTCATACAAAAACGCCGGTCAGTGACCGGCGTTTTTTTCTTTATTGATCTTACTTCTTCTCGACCAGATATTTCACGGTATCCGCGTACTGCTGTACGAAGATATCCATGCTGCTGGTGTCCATGCCCTGCGTGTTCAGCTGATATTTGCCGTTAACATACATCGCCGGAACGCCCTGCAGCTGAAGGTCTGCGGCGGCTTTTTCCTGCTGGGCTACCAGAGATTTCACCACAAAGCTGTTCCATGCCGCGTCGTATTCTTCACCTTTCACACCGGCATCCACGAAGACTTTACGGATATCTGCAGTCGTCTGAACTGTCTGGGTTTTCTGGACTGCTTCAAACATTGGTGCAGTGATCTTATCTTCCACGCCCAGCGCGATAGCTACCGCCCACGCCTGAGTCAGGTCTTTACCCAATGGGCCCAGGAACTCAACGTGATACTTGGTCATTTTGGTGCCTTCTGGCAGCTTTTTCTTCACGTTATCGGAAACATGCAGCACCTGCTCGAACTGATAGCAATGTGGGCAATAGAACGAGAAGAACTCCAGAACCTGTGGCTCGCCAGCGACTGGTTTTTCCAGCGTCGTATACTGTTTGCCGTCGGTAAACTGCGCAGCAGAAGCGCTAAATGCCAGAATCATACCTGCCAGCGCCAGCCAAATTTTTTTCATGATTAACTCTCTCCTGGGTGTGTCCAATTAATACATCGGCGTTAATTGCAGAGGGGGCTCCTTAAGAACCTTAACCTGCTCAGTAAATGTGGATATCTGGCTGCGCCAGTAATCCTCTCCGGTAAGCCACGGGAAATTACGGGGAAATGCAGGATCGTCCCAACGCCTGATTAACCATGCGAGATAATAAACAAAACGCATCGCGCGTAAAGGTTCAATCAGGACAATTTCGTCTGAATTAAAAGGGCTAAACTCTTCATAGGCCTCAATAATCGTTTCAAGCTGCATCCGTTGCTCAGCTTTATCGCCATTGAGCAGCATCCACAGGTCCTGAACCGCTGGCCCCATACGTGCATCATCGAGATCGACGAACAGCGGGCCATCACGCCAGAGAATATTACCAGCGTGACAATCGCCATGCAGACGCAGAACGGAAATATCATCGCGCCAGCAGGTTTTCACCGCATCAATAAGTTTATCGGTCGCGTTGAGGAAATTATCCTTAAGTGCTTTGGGGATTAGCGCCGAGGTTTCAAATACCTGACGAGGTTCAAGCAGGTATTCCTGAATACCGATTGTCGGACGGGCAATAAAGTCTTCTTTGCGTCCCGTCTGGTGAATGCGTCCCAGATATCGGGCAACCCACTCCATCTGATCGATATTATCCGCTTCAAACTGGCGGCCCCCCAGGCTTGGGAATACGGCGTAGTAAAACCCTTCGTGGGTGAGCAGCGTTTGGTTATTAAATTTAAGCGGCGCGGCAACGGGAACATCATCATCCAGCAGATCGTGAGCAAACTGGTGCTCTTCCTGAATTTGTTCTGCGGACCAACGTTGAGGGCGATAGAACTTTACGACGAAGCGCTGACGATCCTCGTCCTGAAACTGATAGACGCGGTTTTCGTAGCTATTTAAGGGGGTTAGCCCGGAATCCACCCGAATACCCTGTTCAAACAGCGCATCCATAATGGTATCCGGGTGTAATGTCTGGAAAGTAAAAGCCTGGTCGTTCATCCGATCATCCGGAAATTATACGAATGATTCAGGATATCATCTTGTGGCGATTTCGGTGCCGCCGCTTACAAGCTTTTACTCTTTAATTACGCCACGTGCGCGCAGCAACGCGGTTTTAAAATCTTCCTCATAATCTTTCTGAATACCAGGAATAACAGCGTCTTTGGCAGAGTCGCGCATTTTGAGATGGTAGATCAGGATATCGTCAGAAAGGTCTGTCAGTTCGCCGTCAAAACCTGACTCTTTCGCCAGTTTCTGTAAAAATTGCATCAGATTAAGCTCTGGCTCTTTTTGCCAGGCCGGCTGGAGGAGTTCAATGACTTCATTCAGACGTTTACATTTCATGGTGGTGCTCCTTTCATTGAGAGTGACACGTTAGCAGGGTCAATCCCACAATAAAAGAGGCGATATTCATGAATCATGGCCAGCAAATAATCGGCGTTGTTCTGGCGGGTGGCAAGGCAACCCGAATGGGGGGGAAAGATAAAGGTCTTCAGCTCCTTAACGGTAAGCCACTCTGGCAGCATGTCGCTGATACGCTTGCGGACCAGGTCATGACAATGGCCATCAGCGCTAACAGGCATAGAGATGTTTATCAGCGTAGCGGGTATCCCGTTTACGAGGATACCCAGGAGAATTACCCCGGGCCGCTGGCCGGTATGCTTTCGGTTATGCAGCAGTCGCACGGAGAGTGGTTTATCTTCTGTCCGTGTGATACCCCGTTTATTCCGTCTTGTCTTGTCGAACGCATGGTACGGCTTCGTGGTAGCGCACCCGTTGTCTGGGCCCATGATGGTGAGCGTGACCACCCTGCTGTTGCGTTGATCCACCGTTCGTTAGTTACGGCGTTACAGGAGTACCTGACGGCAGGAGAGCGCAGGGTGATGGCTTTTATGCGCCAGTCAGGCGGCCATCCCGTCGATTTTAGCGATCTGAAATCGGCGTTTATGAACGTCAATACCACAGAAGATTTGCAGATGATGCAGGAGAAAAAATGATACCTGTTTTGGCCATTTCAGCCTGGAGTGGTACCGGGAAAACGACGCTGCTGAAAAAACTGATCCCTGCGCTTTGCGCTAAAGGTATTCGCCCCGGATTAATTAAGCATACGCATCACAATATGGATGTCGATAAGCCGGGAAAAGACAGCTATGAGCTGCGTAAGGCGGGAGCAGCCCAAACGATGGTGGCGAGTGATCAGCGCTGGGCATTGATGACTGAAACACCGGATGAAGCGCCGCTGGATCTCATGTATCTGGTTAGTCGGATGGATCACTCTACTCTGGATCTGGTGCTGGTTGAGGGGTTTAAGCATGACGCGGTGGCAAAGATCCTGCTGTTCAGAAGCCATGCCGGGCATGATGTTCACGAACTGACGCTCGATGAGCATGTGATTGCAGTCGCCAGTGACGTAGCCCTGGATCTGGAGGTACCGGTACTGGATTTGAATAACGTTGAGGAGATCGCCGCGTTTATTTTGAATTGGTGTGCTGTCTGATGCCGTCTCCGGTGGCGGGAAAGAACCAAAGCAAAAAACCCCGCACCATACGGTACGGGGTTCTTTTAATTGATGCCTGGCAGTTCCCTACTCTCACATGGG
>NZ_BSCM01000010.1:0-112448 GCF_027924865.1 Enterobacter sp. 200527-13 | reverse complement strand
GCAGTTGCGACGCGGCTTACAGCTCACCGTCGCGAGGTGGCGTATATTACGCTTTCCTCTTTCAGAGTCAACCCTGAAATTCAGGATTTTTTCTCTTCAACCGACCGGGTTATCTGTGAAGTGATTCACATCCGCCGTGTCGATGGAGGCGCATTATAGGGAGTTCTCTGCAGGCCGCAACCTAAAAGTTGCAAAAAGATGACTGACTGCTGTATTCCCCAGCAAAACCCCGCTTTATACCCTTTTACACACAGACTTATCCACAATTGAGGCGGGATCTCTGTGCGATCCTACGGATTAACAGGCAAGATCAACTATACTAGCGACAAATATTCCCCCACCAGGCCACCCCATGACCACACAACAACTGACGCGTGACTGGCGCCTTCCTACAGCAGGCATCATGTTGCTGGCGATCCTCTTAGCCGGGTTTACCCTGCATACGCACTGGAACACCTTTCTTCAGTGGTGCCTTGCCACGCAAATTACCCTGCACCGTTATCTGGTGATGTACCTGCTCCAGCTTAACAACCACCAGTACAGCGGCGGGTTATGGCTATTAACCGGCGCCTTCTTCTATGGCGTATTGCACGCCATCGGGCCGGGGCATGGGAAATTCATTGTGACGACCTACCTCACGACAAATAAAGAAAGCGAACGGGCCGCCCGGGTCGTTCCTTTTCTTGGCAGCCTGATGCAGGGCGTCAGCGCCATTCTCTTTGTCTTTATTCTGGCGGTAGGGTTTAACCTCGCATCGGGGGATATCAGTACCAGCCGCTGGTACGTCGAGAAGATAAGCGCGGTGCTCATCGGTGCATTTGGTGTATTTGTCATTTACCAGGCGCTGAAAAGCCTGCGACCTCGCCGGATGGTTATCTCAGCCATCACGCCCCTTCATCAACATAATGAACACTGTGGTTGTGGTCATCACGGTGTAGGTGCAGACCTGGCGCAAGGCGACTGGAAAACCCGGTTGGGCGTCATACTGGCGATTGGTGCGCGTCCGTGCAGCGGGGCGATCATGATCCTGATGTTTTCAAATGCGCTGGGTATTGTTACCTGGGGGATGGCTGCGGTCATGACCATGTCGCTGGGAACGGCGTTGTCGATTATGGGCCTCTCACTGGCGGTACGTTATGCCCGAGAGCGGACGGTGGCCTGGTTTGGCGGCGGGGCTTCACTCAGCTGGCTGGTTCCGGTCTTTAAAATAGCCGGAGGAATAGTCCTGATCCTGTTCGCAACCGTGCTGTTCCTGACGGTACTCCCCATCAGCGCCAATGGCGATTACATCGCCGCAGGCTGCTAATAAAAGAAAACCCGCCAGCGGCGGGTTTTTTTATTACTCGTTGATTCGTGGATGCTGGTCCACCAGGCGGGAGCGTTTTTGCTGCAGCTCTTCAATCTCTGCATCAATGTCTTCAATCTTCTGCTCTACATTATCGTAGTGTTCGCGCAGGATCTCTTTCGCTTCCTGGATATCAGACGCCGCAGGCGTGGCCCCTTTAAGAGGACGATTCGCCGTCTCCTTCATGGTAATACCGGTAATCAAACCAATCACCGCGATAACCATCAGGTAATAAGCCGGCATCATCAGGTTCTGCGTACTTTCCACCAGCGAGGCGGCAAGCGTCGGGGTCAGACCGGCAATCAGCACCGAGATGTTAAAGGCAGCCGCCAGCGCACTGTACCGAATGTGTGTCGGGAACATCGCAGGCAGCGTCGAGGCCATCACCCCGATAAAGCAGTTGAGGATCACCGCCAGCATCAGCAGACCGGCAAAAATCAGACCCAGCACATTACTGTTAATCAGAATAAAGGCCGGGATTGCCAGAGCAAACAGCGCGACACTCCCCAGAATAATGAACGGTCGACGGCCAAAGCGGTCACTCAACAGCCCCATAATCGGCTGCACAAACAGCATACCCACCATGATGGCGATAATAATCAGCACACCGTGGTCTTCTGAATAGTGCAGGTTATGCGACAGATAGCTCGGCATGTAGGTCAACAACATGTAGTAGGTCACGTTCGTGGAGATGACCAGACCAATACAGGTCAGCAGGCTGCGCCAGTGCTTTGTCGCAATCTCTTTAAAGGAGACTTTCGGGCCATCCTGCAGCCCTTCGCGGTCGCCCTGCTCCAGCTTCTCAACGTGCTGCTGGAACGCCGGCGTTTCTTCAAGAGCATGACGCAGGTAAAGACCGATAATCCCTAATGGCAGCGCCAGGAAGAACGGAATACGCCAGCCCCAGGAGAGGAAGTTCTCTTCACCGACGACGGTAGAAATCAGCACCACCACGCCCGCACCCAGGACAAACCCGGCAATCGAGCCGAAGTCCAGCCAGCTTCCCATAAAGCCGCGCTTACGGTCCGGGGAATACTCTGCGACAAAGATAGAGGCACCCGTATACTCACCGCCTACGGAGAAGCCCTGGGCCATCTTACAAAGCAGCAGCAGAATCGGAGCCCAAATACCGATGCTGGCATAGGACGGTATCAGGCCGATACAGAACGTACTGATCGACATAATGACAATGGTGATAGCAAGGATCTTCTGGCGACCATATTTATCGCCAAGCATACCGAAGAACAGACCACCCAGCGGGCGAATCAGGAAGGGGACGGAGAACGTACCCAGCGCGGCAATCATCTGCAGACTGGGGTCGGCGCCGGGGAAGAACACTTTACCTAACGCATAGGCCACAAAGCCGTAAACACCAAAATCGAACCATTCCATCGCATTACCCAGCGAGGCGGCGGTGATCGCTTTGCGCAGTTTGGCGTCATCAATAATGGTGACGTCGCGAAGCGTGATGGGTTTGATTTTTTTCCTTCTGAGCATAGCTATCCTCGTAGACTCGGCCCTGTCCGTTTCACAGTCCCGTATGCGATCTGTGAACCATGGGATTCGCTCCATGCGAATCGCCTTATTCAAGCGTAGCAGGTTTACTTACATTGACGTTTTACGTCGATACAACCGAACCTGTTGACGCCTGCCTGGGCAGTTAATGACCTTTTTACCCTACCAGCGTTTATATTTGTGATCAACTTCACACATATATTTATGTTACGTCAGCTGGCTGCAGTTTTTGTCAATTAGCGCAAATCTGCACGTTCTCAATCGCCATAAAAACACATCCTCACACACGTCATTATTTCCCGGACAACGGAAAATGAAACCCCATTACTTCACATCAGATTTACATAAATTCTAACCCTCCGACGCGCGTTTAAAACGTTTACGTCAATATGTGATGCAGATAACTAAAACACTGTTTTATTTTCATTGAATCATCATTCCAATGATCGCATGATAATTCCGAACACCACGTTCCCGGTGCTGTGGCACCCCGTTTACCAGGATCGCTTTTTTAGTTTTATTGCATGGGTAATGACGCCATCGCCCCCAGAGACATTCAATTCATTGAATTTATTGATTTATTTTTTTGTTTTTGCCGCCCGCCATGCGGGATACGATTTGAGGGTTATCTATGAAGATTAAAGCCACGATTGAACGCATACCGGGCGGTATGATGCTGGTTCCGCTTGTACTGGGCGCTATCCTGAATACCCTGGCCCCTGAAACCGGCGCTTATTTTGGCGGGTTCACAAAAGGGATGATTACGGGCACCGTTCCCATTCTGGCCGTCTGGTTCTTTTGTATCGGCGCCTCAATTAATTTACGGGCAACAGGCACCGTATTACGAAAATCCGGCACGCTGGTGATTACGAAAATTGCCGTGGCCTGGGTAGTGGCAATGATCTGTGCGATGTTCATTCCGGAGAATGGAATTCAGACCGGATTCTTCGCCGGATTATCGGTTCTGGCAATTGTCTCTGCGATGGATATGACCAACGGCGGTTTGTATGCCAGCCTGATGAACCAGTACGGCACCAAAGAAGAGTCAGGTGCATTTGTCCTGATGTCTCTGGAGTCCGGTCCGCTGATGACCATGCTGATTCTGGGCTCTGCTGGCCTGGCGTCCTTTGAACCCCACCACTTTATCGGCGCGATCCTGCCCTTCCTGATCGGTTTTGCTCTGGGTAACCTGGATAACGATCTGCGTGATTTCTTCAGCAAAGCCACGCCGGTGCTGATCCCGTTCTTCGGTTTTGCGCTGGGTAACACCATCAACCTGAATGTCATCCTCGATACGGGTCTGCTGGGTATCGTGCTGGGCGTGGCGGTGATCATCATCACCGGTATTCCGCTGATTATTGCCGACCGGGTCATTGGGGGAGGAAACGGAACGGCGGGGATCGCCGCCTCTTCAGCCGCAGGTGCAGCCGTGGCCAACCCGGTGATCATTGCGCAGATTAACCCGGCTTTTGAACCGGTGGCCGCGTCCGCGACGGCACTGGTTGCAGCCAGCGTGATTGTGACCGCGATTCTGGTTCCCATCATCACCGCACTGTATGCAAAACGTGTCGGACATGTTGCTGAGGTTCAGACAGAGCCTAAGCCTGTTGAAACACACCACTAACCGGTGCTCCCCCTCCCGGTGAGAGGGGGATTTCAGCCACCAAAAATCTCTTCCACCATCCCATCCACAAGCCGTTTTGCCGAGCACAACCTCGGCATACCCAGCGCGACAGTGTGCCAGCTTTGCGTCACCGACCAGCTCACCGGATGGTTATCCGCCTGACACCAGTCGCCCAGCCAGCCGAGCATGTCTTTATGATCTATCAGTCCCGGCGATGCGGGCGTTGTCAGCCACTGATGGTAGAAATGGCGGGTGGAAGGAGAAGCGTTGATGCCCTGCGCAAGATAGTTTGCCGCCATACTGCGTAAGTTATCCTTGAGCATCGCCGCCACGTCTTCATTCGCCAGGCGACAGGCATCACCAAATGCACCCCAGCGCAGCTCTTCCAGGACGACATAGCAACGCCCGGCCAGCGACCAGCCATCGTAGTGACCGGCTCGCCAGCGGGTAAAAATTTGTTCGCTGTGCTCACCCGCCTGCACCGTCAGCCCTCGCTGGGAGAGCGCCTTCTCTTTATAGGCGGCTCGTTGCGTAAAATGAGCGGAAAGCTCAGCGTACTGCTGAATCAGGCCGGGCGATTGCTGGGCCCGCGGGTTAGTCTGCTGACGCAGCGCAATCAATTTGTCTGCCATCAGCGTCAGCGCAAGGTGCCCGGGGTCAAGCATACCGGCCAGCTTTTCCGCCAGCCCCAGGCGCAGCGCCGCATTTTCATTAAGCATACCCGCCATCGCCCAGGGCCGTAGCCGGGTATGCGTCATGATCTCCTGGGTCAAACGCTCACGAAACTGCAGCTGTTGTGGTCCCGGGTGGGGATGACGCGCCGCGTCCACCCCCTGAACCAGATCGACCATAAATTTTGGATGAATACACTCCAGCGTTCGCCCGGGGCCGTCCAGTAGTTGTGTTGTCATGGTTGTTCTGCCGCGAATAGGGTTTGAATATCATCGCGTAACAGTCGGGTATCTTCCTGTATCCACGTCGCAGTCGTGATACTTTGCTTTAACAGCTGGCTGAGCGCTCGGGTCGAATGCTCATTTTGCTGACGTACTGCGAGGCTATCACGCAAACTTTCCTGTAACCCGGTCAGGCATAACGAAAATTCCGCAAAGAACGTTGCCATCCCCGCCGTAACAGAGACATCGACCTGGGCGGTCAAAGCTTTACGGATTTGTTCACAGAACTGATCGATATGCTGCTTGAATTTTTCATTAAGCTGTTCAATATCAATGACATAGCGTGTTCGTGCGACAACATAATCTTCCCAGCCCCAGCCCGGGTTATTCAGCCAGCGAGAGACGGTTTCACGCATGCTCGCCGCGCCCGCTGGCTGGCCTGCCGGGCGGTGATCCTGCGCAATCGCATCGTTAAACAGCGCCCGGGTGTTGAAGTTAAGTTGATGCGCCTGAAACGCCGGGAAGCTTATCCGCGCGCGAAAACCCGCATGGCTGAGTTGTTCTTTAATACGCGTTTCGATTGGCCGCATGGCTTCATTCAGCGAACGCGCCAGCGTCGACTCCAGTTGATCGAAGCGTAACGCCAGCTCCCGGCCGATCTTCGTCTGCGCATCCAGCATGATCAGCTCGCAGGAGGAGCGGATTTTACTCAGCGCAATTTGCGCCTGCCCTTCATCATCCAGTACCAGCTGTTTCAGCGCCTGCGGCTCGTCACGGCGAAGATCCCGCGGTTCGATGCCAGCCAGCTCGAGAACAGAGCGAGCGCTAAACACATGGCTAATCGCCTGCTGGAGTGAAGTATTCTGCGACATCATAAAGTCAGCGGTGGCGTTAAGCGCCTGCTCCACTTCATGCTTCACTTCGTCGCTCACCACGCGCTGACGCGTATGCAGCAGGGCCATGTCCTCTTCCAGGCGCGCGATATTCAGTTCCAGCGCCTCAAAAGCGACCGTCAGCCCCTGGTAGCGGAAGTCCAGGTACTCCCGGGCATTTTGGGCGTAGTTAAGCAGCTTATGCGACGCCGAACGCAGAGCGAAGAGCGATGCATTGGCATAGGCGGCATAAATAAGCTTGCGGATCGGCTGTTCAAATAACGAATCTTCCCACAGCAAATCGGCCGCATGACGAATATGGTCGATGTCGTCCAAATCCTCCGTACGCCAGCGGCGTCCCAGCGCGGCTTCGGCAAAATCCTGAACCCAGCGCTGCTCCTTGTGATCCGGTAGCTGACCGTGGGTAGTCATCTCATAACGGGCGCGGTTCGCCAGATACGCCCACATCGACGAAACGGGATAAATTTGCCCCGGCGAAATATTCCCTTTCATTAGGGTGCCCGAGATCATCGCTTTAACCTGTTCTTCATCGTCGCTGTTACGATCTTTCTGATCGAATTTATTGACCAGCGCATACAGCGGCACCGATTTACCGGCGACTGAAATGGCCTGCCGGACCTCTTGATCGGAAATCGATTTGAGCTGGGTGTAATCCATCACCGCCAACACCGCCGACGCGCGTGATAACTGCTCGCTCAGCATTTTTTGCAGATGCGGTTGCCCGGCCTCATTCGGCCCGGGGGTATCAAGCAGCGTCAGTTGCCCAAGGTGGGCATCCAGACCCGCGAGATGCACGAACTCCACTTCAATCACCGGAATGTGTTCGATGGCCGCATATTCAGAGAACGGAAACTCGACGCCTAACGCCTGTGAGAGCCTCACCAGGTCGTTAAGGCTTTTCAGACAATGAAATATCGGCTGCGCACCAAGGTGATGCTTCTCGAAAGCCTCACCATTTTCAATTCTTTCCAGCAGCGTAATCATGTCCTTATCAATTTCCAGACGCTGCGCCAGCTTCCCGCGATCGTAATCGCAGAGCTTTTTCTGTAACAGGAGGATTAATTCATCGATAGGAGAGACGTGAGCAAAATGGAGCACCGGCTCTTTCTGACCCGGCGTATGACGGATCAATGTCGGAAGCGCCGTCATCGGTCGGTTGCGGTTCGGCAACACTTCGGTTCCGACAATGGCATTAATGGTGGTCGATTTCCCCGCTTTCATGGTGCCCACAATTGCCAGCACCATTTCCAGACGGGTTATTTTCCGTAATTCATTATTCAGCATAGCCTGCTGGGCTTCGACACCCCGCGCACTAAAATGCAAAGGTAAGACGTTGTTCTTTTCACCCGTAATGGCTGCGGCGGTGCTTTCCAGCTTCGCCGTCGGCATTGATTTCAACGTATCAAGATTTTGCAGGGCGAGCTGTAACAAACGCTCTGCTTCCTGGCTTAATTCAAAAATGGTCTGTGTGTGCATGATAAAAGCCTTTCCTTAACGCAAATTTATTACTTTTATTAAGCCACTGGTTTTAATTATGTTGTTCAGGCTTATATGATCACGTGTGGAAAACATGTTCACCGAAATATAACTGATTGAAGATAATCAGAAATAAATCGCTATCCTTGCATGGCGTGTAAAGCTTCCCCTCTGGCATGACAGCCAAAAGATAAAAGCCTGGCCCATTTTTAAGAAACTTCAGGATATATCATCATTATTTACCCACCTAAAAAGAGAGGTAATGCGTCACCGCCATAAGATATGGATGACGGGGAAGTCAGGAGATAAATAACAATGTGTCGCTTCACCTTATCCGAAATGGAGGTGCGTAGCAATTTGCTGCAATAAAATATTCGATATATTTACTGCCATTTCTTTCCACCGTGTTAATGCCGTAAGCATCGCTTAACTGACTGACAGGAAATGTCACTGGCGACACGCTTTTTGCTTTTTTTTTAAATAGAATATCACCGACAACGGTGTGGATTTGCGTTATACTTGCCCCCTTTTTCGGCACCCAGCCGTCATTTTGCTGGCACTTTCCAGCGTGTTACGCACTTTTTGAGGATACCCTTATGCAACTCCCACACTGCCCGAAATGCAATTCTGAATACACCTATGAAGATAATGGCATGTTCATCTGCCCGGAATGCGCTCACGAATGGAATGACGCCGAGCCGTCGCACGATACTGATACGCTTGTTGTAAAAGATGCGAACGGTAATCTGCTGGCTGATGGCGACAGCGTCACCGTGATTAAAGATTTGAAGGTTAAAGGCAGCTCTTCCATGCTGAAGATCGGCACTAAAGTGAAGAATATCCGTCTGGTAGAAGGCGACCATAATATTGACTGCAAAATTGACGGCTTTGGCCCGATGAAACTGAAATCAGAGTTTGTGAAAAAGAACTGATTTACCCGCCCGGTGGCGCTTCGCTTACCGGGCTGGCGAGAACTACACTTAACGGGCTCTTCTTACGTGAGGTATAGATTATGCCGTTAAGTCCCTACATCTCTTTCGCCGGTAACTGTGCCGAGGCCTCCGCCTTTTATCAGCACGCCGTCGGCGCAGAGCTCCTCTATAAAATCACCTTCGGTGAAATGCCAAAAGGCGACAGCAGCGAAGAAGGCTGTCCGTCTGGCATGCAGTTTCCGGATTCGGCGATCGCCCACTCGAATGTTCGCATTGCGGGCAGCGATATCATGATGAGTGATGGGCAGCCGCCCGGCAGCAAAGCGCAGTATGCCGGGTTCACGCTGGTGCTGGACACCCAGGACATGGCAGAAGGCAAACGCTGGTTCGACAATCTGGCCGCGGAAGGCCATATCGAAATGGCTTGGCAGGAGACCTTCTGGGCGCACGGTTTCGGTAAAGTCACCGACAAATACGGCGTGCCGTGGATGATTAACGTCGTTAAGCAACAGCAGTGATCTTCTGGCGGTGGGCAGTCTGCCCCCGCCTGTCATCAAACTCCCCTCAACTCTTCAAACTCCCGCAACCGAGACTTAACCCAAATGTCATATTGATGCGCCAGCATGAGGCCACATTTATTGTGAGGCCCAGCATATGCAAACTGTTATCCGCGTCGAGAAACTGAGCAAGACCTTTCATCACAACAAGGCCCTGCATGCCGTTGATCTGACCGTCCAGCAGGGCGAAATGGTGGCGCTCCTGGGGCCATCCGGCTCTGGTAAATCCACCCTTATGCGTCATTTAAGCGGCCTTATCACCTGTGATAAGACCTCAGAAAGCCACGTCGAGCTGCTGGGCAACACCGTGCAGCGTGCAGGACGCCTGGCGCGGGATATCCGCAAAAGCCGCGCCCAGACGGGCTATATCTTCCAGCAGTTCAACCTGGTCAATCGCCTGACGGTACTGGAGAACGTGCTGATTGGCGCGCTCGGCAGCACCCCGTTCTGGCGTACCTGTCTGCGCTGGTTCTCCCCCTCTCAAAAGCAGGAAGCGTTGCAGGCGCTGACCCGCGTCGGAATGGCGCATTTCGCCCACCAGCGCGTCTCCACACTTTCCGGTGGACAGCAGCAGCGCGTGGCTATCGCCCGTGCCCTGATGCAAAAAGCGCAAATCATTCTTGCCGATGAACCCATCGCCTCGCTGGACCCGGAATCGGCTCGCATCGTGATGGAAACCCTGCGCGACATCAACCTCAACGACGGCATCACCGTGGTGGTGACGCTGCACCAGGTGGATTACGCCCTGCGCTATTGCGAGCGCATCGTCGCGTTGCGTCAGGGGCATGTGTTCTTTGATGGCCCAAGCCATCAGTTTGATAACGACCGTTTCGACCATCTCTACCGCAGCATTAACCGCGTCGAAGAGAACGCGCAGGCTGCTTAATTAAAACCGATCCGAGGAAAGTACATGAGCTACAAAGCCGTTGCCGCGCTGGCGTTTACCAGCATGTTCAGCATAAGCACTCTGTTAAGCCCTGCGTACGCCCAGGAGCAGGAAAAAGCGCTGAACTTTGGCATTATTTCGACGGAATCACAGCAGAACCTGAAACCTCAGTGGGAACCGTTCCTGAAAGATATGGAAACCAAACTGGGGATCAAAGTGAACGCCTTCTTCGCCCCGGACTATGCGGGCATCATCCAGGGGATGCGCTTTAACAAAGTCGACATCGCCTGGTACGGTAACCTCTCCGCCATGGAAGCGGTGGATCGCGCGAACGGCCAGGTCTTTGCCCAGACCGTTGCCGCGGATGGCTCTCCGGGTTACTGGAGCGTGCTGATCGTCAATAAAGACAGCCCCATCAACAACCTGAACGACATGCTCGCCAAACGTAAAGAGCTGACGTTTGGTAACGGCGATCCCAACTCCACCTCTGGTTTCCTCGTGCCGGGCTATTACGTCTTTGCTAAAAACAACGCCTCTGCCAGCGAATTTAAGCGCACCGTGAACGCCAGCCATGAAACCAACGCGCTGGCCGTGGCCAATAAGCAGGTGGATGTCGCCACGAACAACACCGAGAACCTCGACAAGCTGAAAACCTCGGCACCGGACAAGCTGAAAGCGCTGAAGGTTATCTGGAAATCCCCTCTGATCCCGGGCGACCCCATCGTCTGGCGCAAAAACCTGTCTGAGACCACCAAAGACAAGGTGTACGACTTCTTTATGAATTACGGCAAAACGCCGGAAGAAAAAACGGTTCTGGAACGCCTGGGCTGGGCACCTTTCCGCCCGTCAAGCGACCTGCAGCTGGTCCCGATTCGCCAGCTGGCGCTGTTTAAAGAGATGCAGGGCGTGAAGGACAACAAGGGTCTGAAGGAGGAGGAGAAGAGCAGCAAAGTGGCTGCGATTCAGGCTCAGCTCGAAGACCTTGACCGCCTGACCGCGGCGCTCGGCGCCATGAGCAGCGTGAATAAAGCGGTGCAATAACGCTTACCGCCCTCTCCCGGTGGGAGAGGGCATTCAGACCAAAGGGGCACACATGCAAACCATCACCCTCCCACCGCCGAAACGCAGCTGGTTCTCGCTTTTTAGCTGGGCCATTTTGCTTGCGGTGCTCGTTATCTCCTGGCAGGGCGCGGAAATGGATCCGCTGCTGCTGTTTAAAGATGCCGGCAATATGGCCACTTTTGCCGCCGACTTTTTCCCGCCTGATTTCAGCCAGTGGCAGGATTACCTCAGCGAAATGGCGGTCACTCTGCAAATCGCCGTCTGGGGCACCGCCCTGGCCGTCATCCTTTCTGTTCCGTTCGGCCTGATGAGCGCCGAGAACATCGTACCGTGGTGGATTTACCAGCCGATGCGTCGCCTGATGGACGCCTGCCGTGCCATCAACGAAATGGTCTTTGCCATGCTGTTCGTGGTGGCCGTCGGCCTGGGTCCGTTCGCCGGGGTGATGGCGCTGTTTATTCATACCACCGGCGTGCTCTCCAAGCTGCTCTCCGAGGCGGTGGAAGCTATCGAGCCGGGCCCGGTCGAAGGCATCCGCGCAACGGGCGCCAACAAAATTGAAGAGATTCTCTTCGGCGTACTGCCCCAGGTGATGCCGCTGCTGATCTCCTACTCCCTGTACCGTTTCGAATCCAACGTTCGTTCCGCCACCGTCGTCGGCATGGTGGGCGCAGGCGGTATTGGCGTCACGCTGTGGGAAGCGATTCGCGGGTTCCAGTTCCAGCAAACCTGCGCCCTGATGGTGCTCATTATCATCACCGTCAGCCTGCTGGATTTTATGTCTCAACGTTTGCGTAAGCACTTCATCTGAGAAGCGAGGCTTTGATTTGTATGCACTTATCCAGACATCCGACCAGTTACCCCACCCGCTGGCAAGAGATAGCGGCAAAGCTCGAGGTGGAACTTCGCACCCACTACCGCTGCGGAGACTACCTGCCTGCCGAGCAGCAGCTTGCCGACCGCTATGAAGTGAACCGACACACGCTGCGCCGCGCCATTGATCAGCTGGTCGAGCGCGGCTGGGTGCAGCGCCGTCAGGGCGTCGGCGTGCTGGTGTTGATGCGCCCGTTTGACTATCCGCTCAATGCGCAGGCGCGTTTTAGCCAGAACCTGCTGGATCAGGGCAGCCACCCGACCAGCGAAAAACTGCTGTCGGTGCTGCGCCCGGCCTCAAGCCACGTCGCGGACGCGCTGGGCATTCAGGAGGGCGACAATGTCATCCACCTGCGTACCCTGCGTCGGGTCAACGGCGTTGCGGTGTGCCAGATAGACCACTACTTCGCCGACCTGGCGCTGTGGCCGGTGCTGCAAAATTTCTCCAGCGGCTCGCTGCATGATTTTCTTCAGGATGCCACGGGCATCGCGCTTAAACGTACCCAGACGCGCATCAGCGCCCGCCGCGCGCAGGCCAAAGAGAGCAACGTGCTGGAGATCCCCAACATGGCTCCGCTGCTCTGCGTACGCACCCTCAACCACCGTGACGGCGAGATCGACGCGACGGAATACTCCGTCAGCCTGACCCGCGCCGACATGATCGAATTCACCATGGAGCACTGAATGCATTTCGATACCTCCACCCGCCAGCGCTGG
Organism: Enterobacter sp. 200527-13; assembly: GCF_027924865.1. Lineage (NCBI taxonomy): Bacteria > Pseudomonadati > Pseudomonadota > Gammaproteobacteria > Enterobacterales > Enterobacteriaceae > Enterobacter > Enterobacter sp. 200527-13. Next base: position 99,675 of record NZ_BSCM01000010.1, on the reverse strand, counting down.
ATGGGCGTACTGGCGCACAGCCAGCCCGCTGCGCTTTCGGACCGCATGCAGGCGCTGAATCTGACGCCGGAATATGACCTCATCCGCGCGCCGGAAATCGGTCTGGTGCAGATCCAGGCGCGTATGGGCGGTACCGGTGAGCGTTTCTTCGCCGGCGATGCCACCCTCACCCGCGCAGTGATCCGCCTGAACAGCGGCACGCTGGGCTACAGCTACGTGCTCGGGCGCGACAAACCACACGCCGAACGCTGCGCGGTGATTGACGCCCTGTTACAGGAACAACCTCATTTCCAGACCCTGATGGAAACCCTTATTGCCCCGCTGGAAGCCGACGGTGCTGCACTGATTGCCGCCCGCCAGGCCCAGATAAACACCAGCCGGGTCGACTTCTTTACGCTCGTTCGCGGAGATAACGCATGACGCTTCAACCCGCTTTTACCCTGGCCGTCCAGGATGCCCAACAAAGTTTTCGTCGCCTGCTGAAAGCCATGAGCGAGCCGGGCGTCATCGTCTCGCTGCATCAGCTCTCTCAGGGCTGGCTGCCGCTGAATCTGGCGACCACCAGCGTACTGCTGACGCTCGCCGACAACGACACCCCGGTGTGGCTCTCTGGCGCGTTATCGAATGATATCGCCAGCCAGAACCTACGCTTTCACACCAACGCCCCGCTGGTTGAACAACCCCGGCAGGCGGTGTTTGCCGTGGCCGACGAGCAAATCAGCCACGAGCAGCTTAATGCCCTGAGCGAAGGAAGCGCGGTGGCACCGGAGACCAGCGCCACGCTGATTTTGCAGGTATCAAGCCTGAGCGGTGGCCGCATGCTGCGCCTCACGGGGGCGGGTATTGCCGAAGAGCGCATGGTCGCGCCACAGCTACCGGAGTGCATCATTCATGAACTGACCGAACGCCCGCACCCGTTCCCGCTCGGTATTGACCTGATCCTCACCTGCGGAGAACGCCTGTTGGCCATCCCTCGTACCACTCATGTGGAGGTGTGCTGATGTACGTTGCCGTCAAAGGGGGCGAGAAAGCTATCGCCGCCGCCCATGCCTTGCAGGCGCACAGACGACGGGGTGATGACGTGCTTCCCGAGCTCAGCGTCACCCAGATTGAGCAGCAGCTCAATCTGGCCGTCGACCGGGTAATGACTGAAGGCGGCGTCGCTGACCGCGAACTGGCGGCGCTGGCGCTGAAACAGGCCAGCGGCGACAACGTCGAAGCCATCTTCCTGCTGCGTGCTTATCGCACCACGCTGGCGAAACTGGCAGTGAGCGAACCGATCAATACGGCAGAAATGCGTCTGGAACGTCGTATTTCGGCGGTCTATAAAGACATCCCCGGTGGTCAGCTGCTTGGGCCCACCTATGACTACACCCACCGTCTGCTGGATTTCACCCTGCTGGCGAACGGCGAAACGCCCCAGTTGAGCACCACGGATGCAGAGCAGGTTCCCTCCCCGCACGTTTTTAGCCTGCTGGCGAAACAGGGTCTGGCGAAGGCCGAAGACGATACCGGCGCGCAACCTGACGACATCACCCGCACGCCGCCGGTTTACCCCTGTTCACGCTCGTCGCGCCTGCAGCAGCTGATGCGCGGCGACGAGGGGTATTTACTGGCGCTGGCCTACTCCACCCAGCGTGGCTACGGCCGCAACCATCCGTTCGCGGCGGAAATTCGTAGCGGCTACCTTAACGTCGAGATTGTGCCCGAAGAGCTGGGTTTTGCGGTGAACGTCGGTGAACTGCTCATGACCGAATGCGAAATGGTGAATGGATTTGTCGCCCCCGAGAACGAGGCCCCACATTTTACCCGCGGTTATGGGCTGGTGTTCGGCATGAGTGAGCGCAAGGCAATGGCGATGGCGCTGGTCGACCGTGCCCTGCAGGCACCGGACTACGGCGAAGCGGTCTCCGGCCCGGCGCAGGACGAGGAGTTCGTGCTGGCCCATGCGGATAACGTCGAGGCCGCGGGCTTCGTTTCCCACCTCAAGCTGCCGCACTACGTCGATTTCCAGGCCGAACTGGAACTGCTGAAACGCCTGCAACGGGAGCGCGCACATGACTAACTTAAGCGGCTACAACTTTGCTTATCTGGATGAACAAACCAAACGCATGATCCGCCGCGCCATTTTGAAAGCGGTGGCTATCCCCGGTTATCAGGTGCCGTTCGGCGGTCGCGAAATGCCCATGCCATACGGCTGGGGTACCGGCGGCATTCAGCTGACCGCCAGCGTCATCGGCGAGTCGGACGTGCTGAAGGTCATCGACCAGGGGGCTGATGACACCACCAACGCCGTGTCGATTCGCCAGTTCTTTCAACGCGTGACGGGCGTCAATACCACCGAAAAAACCGAAGATGCGACGCTGATCCAGACCCGTCACCGCATTCCGGAAACGCCGCTGACGGAAGATCAGATTTTGATTTTTCAGGTGCCTATTCCGGAGCCCCTGCGCTTTATCGAGCCGCGTGAAACGGAAACCCGCACCATGCACGCCCTGGAAGAGTACGGCGTCATGCAGGTGAAGTTGTATGAGGATATCGCCCGCTTCGGCCATATCGCCACAACCTACGCCTATCCGGTCAAGGTCAATGGACGCTACGTGATGGACCCGTCCCCCATCCCCAAATTCGACAACCCGAAGATGGACATGATGCCTGCCCTGCAGCTGTTTGGTGCCGGGCGTGAAAAACGCATCTACGCCGTACCGCCTTACACCCGCGTGGAGAGTCTCGATTTCGACGACCACCCGTTTACAGTGCAGGAGTGGGACGAGCCTTGCGCCATTTGCGGCTCAAAACACAGCTATCTGGACGAAGTGGTGCTGGATGACACGGGCAAACGGATGTTTGTCTGCTCCGACACCGACTTCTGCCGCCAACAGAGCGAGGCGAAAAGCCAATGAAACCGCTGCTTTCGGTTAATAACCTGACCCACCTTTACGCGCCGGGCAAAGGCTTCAGCGACGTCTCGTTTGAGCTGTGGCCGGGCGAGGTGCTGGGCATTGTCGGCGAGTCCGGCTCGGGCAAAACCACCCTGCTGAAATCTATCTCTGCACGACTGACGCCGCAAAAGGGCGACATTTTATATGAGGGCCGGTCGCTGTACGGCATGAGCGAGGCCGAACGCCGTCGCCTGCTGCGCACCGAATGGGGCGTGGTGCATCAACATCCCATGGACGGCCTGCGCCGGCAGGTCTCTGCCGGAGGCAATATCGGTGAAAGGCTGATGGCCACCGGCGCACGCCATTACGGCAACATCCGCGCCACGGCACAGCAATGGCTGAGCGATGTGGAGATCCCCACCTCGCGCATTGATGACCTGCCCACCACCTTCTCCGGCGGTATGCAGCAGCGCCTGCAGATTGCCCGCAATCTCGTCACTCACCCGAAGCTGGTGTTTATGGATGAACCCACCGGTGGGCTGGACGTCTCCGTTCAGGCGCGTCTGCTCGACCTGCTGCGCGGCCTGGTGGTGGAACTGAACCTGGCCGTGGTGATTGTCACCCATGATTTAGGCGTTGCCCGCCTGCTGGCGGACCGTCTTCTGGTGATGAAGCAGGGTCAGGTGGTGGAAAGTGGGCTGACCGACCGCGTACTCGACGATCCCTACCATCCGTACACCCAGCTGCTGGTGTCATCGGTATTGCAGAATTAAGAGGCCCCCATGATCCGCGTAGAAAATGTCAGTAAGACCTTTGTGCTCCACCAGCAAAACGGCGTGCGCCTGCCGGTCCTGCACAGCGCCTCTCTGGACGTTAGCAAGGGTGAATGCGTGGTGTTGCACGGCCATTCCGGCAGCGGCAAATCGACGCTGCTGCGCTCCCTGTACGCCAACTATCTGCCGGACGAAGGCCACATCTATATTCGTCATGGCAATGAATGGGTCGATCTGGTGCAGGCGCCGGCGCGTAAGGTGCTGGACGTGCGCCGCTCGACGATCGGCTGGGTCAGCCAGTTTTTGCGGGTGATCCCACGGATCTCCGCCCTGGACGTGGTCATGCAGCCGCTGCTGGACCTGGGCGTTCCGCGCGAAACCTGCGCCGCGAAAGCCGCCGGCCTGCTCACGCGCCTGAACGTGCCGGAACACCTCTGGCACCTTGCCCCGTCGACCTTTTCCGGTGGCGAGCAGCAGCGGGTGAATATCGCCCGCGGGTTTATCGTCGACTACCCGATTTTACTGCTTGATGAACCCACTGCCTCGCTCGACAGCAAGAACAGCGCGGCGGTGGTTGAACTGATCGAACAGGCCAAAGCACGCGGCGCGGCGATCGTGGGGATCTTCCACGACGACACCGTTCGCTCCCGCGTCGCAGACAGGCTGCACCCGATGGGGACGCTCGCATGATCGTGAATAACGTAAAGCTGGTGCTGGAAAATGAAGTCATTGATGGCTCGATTGAGATCCAGGCCGGAGAGATCCGCGCCTTTGCGGAAACCCAGAGCCGCGCCCCGGAAGCGATGGACGGTGAAGGAGGCTGGCTGCTGCCGGGCCTTATCGAACTGCACACCGATAATCTGGATAAATTCTTTACCCCGCGTCCGAAAGTCGACTGGCCTGCCCATTCCGCGATGAGCAGCCATGACGCGCTGATGGTCGCCAGCGGCATCACTACCGTGCTGGACGCCGTAGCGATTGGCGACGTGCGCGACGGCGGCGACCGTCTGGAAAACCTTGAGAAGATGATCAACGCCGTGGAAGAGACGCAAAAACGCGGCCTTAACCGCGCCGAGCATCGTTTGCACCTGCGGTGTGAACTCCCGCATCACACCACTCTGCCGCTGTTTGAAAAGCTGGTGGACCGCGAGCCGGTCTCACTGGTCTCGTTGATGGACCACTCGCCGGGGCAGCGTCAGTTCGCCAGAATAGAGAAATACCGCGAGTACTATCAGGGAAAATACGCGCTGACCAACGAGGAAATGGCGCGTTATGAAGAGGAACAGCGACAGCTTGCGGCGCAGTGGTCTCAACCAAACCGACTCTCCATTGCCGCCATGTGTCGGGATCGCAACATTGCCTTAGCCAGCCATGATGATGCGACGCATGAACATGTGCGCGAATCACACCAGCTTGGCAGCGTAATCGCTGAATTTCCCACCACGTTTGAAGCAGCAGAAGCCTCCCGCACCCATGGCATGAACGTCCTGATGGGGGCGCCGAATATCGTGCGCGGCGGCTCACACTCCGGCAACGTGGCGGCAAGCGCGCTCGCGTCGCTAGGTCTGCTGGATATCCTCTCGTCCGACTACTACCCCGCCAGCCTGCTGGACGCCGCCTTCCGGGTCGCGGCTGACGAAAACAATCGCTTTACGCTGCCGCAGGCGATTCGTCTGGTAACGAAAAACCCGGCAACGGCACTTAATCTTCACGATCGTGGAGAGATAGCTGAAGGTAAACGGGCGGATCTGGTGCTGGTTCACCGTAAGGGCGAGCACATCCATATCGACCACGTCTGGCGTCAGGGAAAACGGGTGTTCTGATGGGAAAACTAATCTGGCTAATGGGGCCGTCAGGCTCCGGTAAGGACAGCCTGCTGTCCGCGTTACGGCAGCGGGAACATCCCCAGCTTCTGGTTGCGCACCGCTATATCACCCGTGCAGCGAATGCCGGGAGTGAGAACCATATCGCCCTGAGCGAGCCGGAATTTTTCACGCGCGCCGGGCAAAATCTGCTGGCGCTCAGCTGGCACGCCAACGGTTATTACTACGGGATAGGCATCGAGACAGACCTGTGGCTGCACGCCGGGTTCGACGTGCTGGTCAACGGCTCACGCGCGCACCTTCAACAAGCGCGCGCCCGCTATGAAGCAGCGCTGTTGCCGGTCTGTCTGCAGGTCTCGCCTGATGTGCTGCGCAGCCGGTTGCAGAGCCGGGGTCGCGAAAACGCCAAAGAGATCGAGCAGCGGCTTGAACGTGCGGCGCGCTATACCCCATCGAACTGTCATATCCTCAATAACGACGGAAGTTTGCTACAGTCAGTCGATAACTTTTTAACGCTTATCCGTCAGAAGGAGAAACAGCATGCCTGACTGCCAGCTTCGCCCCGCCACTGCCGACGATGCGCAGATTGTTTACGCGCTGATTTGCGAACTCAAGCAGAGTGAGTTTGATCATCAGGCGTTCCACGCCGGGTATCTTGCCAATCTGCAGGACCACAATATGCGCTACCAGCTGGCTGAATTAAACGGCCAGGTGGTGGGCATGATTGGCCTGCATATGCAGTTTCACCTGCACCACGCCAGATGGATTGGCGAGATCCAGGAGCTGGTGGTCATGCCGCAGGCGCGCGGTCTCAGGGTGGGCAGCCAGCTGTTGGCCTGGGCGGAGAACGTGGCGCGGCAGGCGGGCGCTGAACTGACAGAGCTATCCACCAGCGTGAAGCGCCTGGACGCTCACCGTTTTTATGCTCGTGAAGGGTATACGCAGAGCCATTTTCGTTTCACCAAACTGTTGTAGAGGTGCACGATGAGTCTGACGATTACGTTAACGGGAACCGGTAGCGCTCAGCTGGTGCCGGTGTTTGGCTGCGACTGCGCCGCGTGTCGCCGGGCGCGTCTGCAGGATAACCATCGCCGTCGCCCCTGTAGCGCGGTAGTCAAATTCAACGATGCGGTAACGCTGCTGGACGCCGGTATCCCGCACCTGATGGACGACTGGCCGGCAGGCAGCTTTCAGCAGTTTTTACTGACCCACTACCATATGGATCACGTCCAGGGGCTGTTCCCCCTGCGCTGGGGCGTCGGTGCCCCTGTTCCGGTGTACGGTCCGCCAGACGAGTCGGGGTGTGACGACCTGTTTAAACACCCGGGAATTCTGGATTTCAGCCATACGGTAGAGCCGTTTGTGGTGTTTGAACTGCAGGGCCTGCGGGTCACGCCGCTGCCGCTGAATCACTCGAAAATCACCTTTGGCTACCTGCTGGAGTCCGCCCACAGCCGCGTGGCCTGGCTCTCCGATACCGCCGGATTACCCGATAAAACGGTAAAATTCCTGCTCAATAACCGGCCGCAGGCGATGATCATCGACTGCAGCCACGAACCGCGTGACGAAACGCCGCGCAACCATTGCGATCTGAATACGGTTATTGCCTTAAATGAGATCATCGGCTGTCCGCAGGTGATCCTGACCCATATCAGTCATCAGTTCGACGTATGGATGATGGATAACCCGCTACCCGGCGGGTTCGAGGCGGGATATGACGGAATGACGTTGTTGCTGGATTAGGTCACTCCCTCTCTGAATGAGAGGGCGAGGCGTATGGATGCTAAACCGCGCGTATCAGCGATCGTAATCGTCTTCTAACCGGCGTTCATCTTCTTCTAACTGACGTCTGTCATCATCCAGCTGGCGTTGACGCTCATCCAGACGGCGACGGCGATCCTCCAGTTGCCTGCGGCGATCGTCATACTGACGGCTGTCGGTCTGGCGGCTGCGATCGTAGCGATCGTCGTCATCATCGCTACTGCGACTGCTGCTGGGGTTATAGGCATCGTTGATCGCCTGCTGAATATTGCCAATGGCCTCATCAATAACATCGGCGTGAGCCAGTTGGCTGGTAAGTGACAGCAGACCAAATAACAGAGCGGTAGAGTAACGTTTCATAAGACCAGACTCGCAGGTGGACTGGCCTTACGGTAATGAACAACAGCTGGCTGGGGTAGCGGAGGAATCTCATTTCTGCGCCTGTTCAATCACCCCTATCGCTTCCACTCTCACCTGATGTCTCCCGCCCTCAAATTCTGCATTGAGCCAGGCATCGACAATCATTTTTGCCAGCTCAAGGCCAACAACACGTGAGCCAAATGCCAGTATATTGGTGTTGTTATGCTGCCTTGAAAGCTGCGCAGAATAAGGCTCACTACATACCACTGCACGAATGCCGGGGTATTTGTTGGCCGTAATAGAGATCCCAACGCCGGTACCACAAATTAAGATGCCGCCATCAACCTCACCGTCGAGCAGGGACGTCGCAACAGCGCTGGCATAATGCGGGTAGTCGGTGCGTTCGGGCGACCAGGTGCCCTTATCCACCACCTCTACGCCACGCCCACGCAGATGGGCCAGTATGTCCTCTTTCAGTATGAAGCCAACGTGATCGCAACCAAACGCAATCCTTTTCATGATTTGCCTCTCAGTGAGTAAACTTTACGAACGCGATGTATTTTGTGATTTAAGACCGGTTAGTTGTGCAATAAAACCACAAAACCATCGCGTTCTGAGCGTGTTCTACACCCCTGAGGATCGCATTTCAACCCTGACCTGATGGTTAAGTTTGCCTGTAAGTCTTAGGTCATTAAATGCAGAATAAATTAAATGATTGATTTACAACGAATGAAGCAACAACACACAGCCCAAAACTTCACGAGCAATAAAACTTTATGAATTTATAAATATTGTGAAGTTGGCAGCATATTTCCCGGGGAGGTTGTGATGATATAGTGTCGTCTTCATTTTTAAGGACAACAGAGAGCGATGAGTCAGTCAGAATTTGAAAAAGAGCTGCCTAATGGCATCGGTCTGGCACCTTACCTGCGTATGAAACAGGAAGGGATGACCGACAACGAGAGCCGTATCGTCGACTGGCTGCTTCAGCCAGGTAACCTGAGCGGTGCGCCGGCAATTAAAGATGTTGCCGAAACACTGCTGGTCTCGGAAGCGATGATCGTCAAAGTAGCCAAGCTGCTCGGGTTTAGCGGTTTTCGTACTCTGCGCGCAGCGCTTGTGGACTACTTCTCTCAATCCGAGCAGGTGCTCCCCGCTGAACTCGCCTTTGATGAAGCACCACAGGATGTGGTTAATAAAGTGTTCAACATTACGCTTCGCACCATTATGGAAGGCCAGTCGATTGTTAATGTGGATGAAATTCATCGCGCAGCACGTTTCTTCGCTCAGGCTAACCAGCGCGATCTGTACGGCGTCGGCGGCTCTAACGCCATTTGTGCCGACATCCAGCACAAGTTTTTACGTATCGGCGTGCGCTGCCAGTCCTATCAGGACGCCCATATCATGATGATGTCAGCATCGCTGCTGAAAGAGGGAGACGTAGTGCTGGTGGTAACACACTCAGGACGCACCAGCGATGTGAAAGCTGCAGTAGAGTTAGCGAAAAAGAACGGTGCGAAGATTATCTGCATTACCCATAGCTATCATTCACCCATTGCCAAACTCGCTGATTATATTATTTGCTCGCCAGCACCAGAGACCCCTTTATTAGGGCGCAACGCCTCCGCGCGTATATTACAACTCACACTATTAGATGCTTTATTTGTATCCGTTGCACAACAGAATATTCAACAGGCCACACTCAACATGCAAAAAACCGGTGCTATTGTGGATTTCTTCTCCCCTGGCGCCCTGAAGTAACGATAAAAGGTTGATCCCGTACTAGCGGGATCAACAAAAATATACCCTACATTGAGAACACTGCTATGAATAAATATCTGAAATATTTCAGCGGCGCCGCTATGGGCTTAATGTTATCTACCAGCGCATTTGCTGCCGCAGAATATGCGGTAGTATTAAAAACATTGAACAATCCATTCTGGGTGGATATGAAGAAAGGGATCGAAGATGAAGCAAAAACCCTGGGGGTAAGTGTTGATATTTTTGCTTCGCCGTCAGAAGGTGATTTTCAGTCTCAACTGCAGCTTTTTGAAGACTTGAGTAATAAGAAATACAAAGGCATTGCCTTTGCCCCACTCTCCTCGGTCAACCTGGTGATGCCCGTCTCACGCGCCTGGCAGAAAGGCATTTTTCTGGTCAACCTCGATGAAAAAATCGATATGGATAACCTGAAAAAAGCCGGCGGTAACGTTGAAGGTTTTGTCACGACGGATAACGTAGCCGTTGGGGCAAAAGGCGCAGGCTTTATCATTGATAAACTCGGTGTGCAGGGCGGTGAAGTCGCGATTATTGAAGGGAAAGCCGGAAATGCATCGGGAGAGGCACGCCGCAATGGCGCGACAGAAACCTTTAAAAAAGCAAGTCAAATCAAGCTCGTTGCCAGCCAACCCGCCGACTGGGATCGCATTAAAGCCCTGGATGTCGCCACCAACGTTTTGCAACGCAACCCGAATTTGAAAGCCTTCTACTGTGCAAACGATACCATGGCAATGGGCGTGACACAGGCGGTGGCAAACGCCGGTAAAACAGGAAAAGTACTGGTCGTTGGCACGGATGGCATTCCTGAAGCACGTAAGATGGTCGACGCCGGACAAATGACTGCCACCGTCGCGCAGAACCCAGCGGATATTGGTGCCACGGGCCTGAAGTTGATGGTGGATGCGGCGAAAACCGGCAACGTGATCCCACTAGAAAAAACGCCTGAATTCAAACTGGTTGATTCGGTTCTGGTGACGAAATAACTGATATCCGGTGCGGTCAGATGCCCACGCCCCAACTCTCTCCCACAGGATGAGAGGGAAAAAATAAGGAGTAAACATGGTCACGCCATATATCTCAATGGCGGGGATCGGCAAATCCTTTGGTCCGGTTCACGCATTAACGTCGGTTGATTTAACTATTTATCCCCACGAGATTCATGCGTTATTAGGGGAGAATGGCGCCGGTAAATCAACCTTAATGAAAGTATTGTCGGGAATACATGAACCGACCAAAGGAACTATTACTATCAACGAGGTAAATTACGACAAGCTCGATCATAAACTGGCAGCACAGTTGGGCATTGGCATAATTTACCAGGAGCTTAGCGTTATCGATGAATTAACCGTTCTGGAGAATTTATATATTGGCCGTCATCTGACGAAAAAAGTCTGTGGCGTCAATATCATCGACTGGAAAGAGATGCGTATTCGCGGCGCAATGATGCTTTTACGCGTGGGATTGAAAGTCGATTTAGATGAAAAGGTGGCGAATTTATCCATCAGCCACAAGCAAATGCTGGAAATTGCAAAAACATTAATGCTCAACGCTAAAGCGATCATTATGGATGAGCCCACATCGTCTTTAACCAATAAAGAGGTGGATTATCTTTTCCTGATCATGAATCAATTACGTAAAGAGGGCACAGCAATTGTGTATATCTCGCATAAGCTCGCAGAAATCCGCCGCATTTGCGACCGCTTTACCGTGATGAAAGATGGAAGCAGCGTCTGCACGGGCATGGTGAGTGATGTCACAAACGACGATATTGTGCGCCTGATGGTGGGCCGCGAGTTGCAAAACCGCTTTAACGCGATGAAAGAAAGTACCGGCAACCTCGAACGCGATACCGTGTTCGAAGTGAAAAACGTCACCAGCCGGGACAAGAAAAAAGTACGTGATATCTCGTTCAGCGTGAACCGCGGTGAAATCTTTGGCTTTGCAGGACTCGTCGGCTCAGGCCGCACCGAGCTGATGGACTGCCTCTTCGGGGTGGATAAACGCGCTAGCGGTGAAATCCGTCTCAACGGTAAAACCATCTCCCCACACTCGCCGTTGGATGCGTTGAAAAAAGGGATGGCCTACATCACTGAAAGTCGTCGGGAAAACGGCTTCTTCCCCAACTTCTCTATTGCTCAGAACATGGCGGTCAGCCAAAGCCTGAAAAATGGCGGCTACAAAGGCGCCATGGGCCTGTTTCGCGAACATGAAGAGCGCAAAACTGCTGAAACGCAGCGCCAGCTGCTGGCGTTAAAGTGCCATAGCGTGGAGCAAAACATCACTGAGCTCTCCGGCGGAAACCAGCAGAAGGTGCTGATTTCCAAATGGCTGTGCTGCAACCCGGACGTCATCATTTTTGATGAACCTACCCGCGGCATCGACGTCGGCGCAAAGGCCGAAATCTACAAGGTGATGCGCCAGTTAGCTGACGAGGGCAAGGTCATCCTGATGGTGTCATCCGAGCTACCTGAAATTATCGCCGTCTGCGACCGCATCGCCGTGTTCTGCGAAGGGCGACTGACGCAAATCCTGACCAATCGCGACGACATGGGCGAAGAGGAGATTATGGCATGGGCATTACCACAAGAGTGAAACGCGATATGGACGAAAAAAAACCGTTTAATTTCGCGCTGTTCTGGGACAAGTACGGCACCTTTTTCATCCTCGCGATCATCGTTGCCATCTTTGGCACGCTGTCGTCGGAATACTTCCTGACCACCAATAACATCACTCAAATTTTTGTCCAGAGTTCGGTGACGGTGCTGATCGGGATGGGCGAGTTCTTTGCCATTCTGGTGGCAGGTATCGATCTGTCCGTCGGGGCGATTCTGGCGCTGTCCGGGATGGTGACCGCCAAGCTCATGCTGGCCGGCGTCGACCCGTTCCTGGCAGCGCTCATTGGCGGCGTGCTGGTTGGTGGTGCGTTAGGCGCGATCAACGGCTGTCTGGTCAACTGGACCGGGCTGCATCCGTTCATTATCACCCTGGGCACTAACGCCATTTTTCGCGGCATTACGCTGGTGATTTCGGATGCCAACTCGGTATACGGCTTCTCGTTCGACTTTGTAAACTTTTTTGCCGCCAATCTCTTAGGTGTCCCCGTGCCGGTGATCTTCTCGCTGGTAGTGGCGGTGATCCTCTGGTTCCTCACCACCCGTATGCGGCTGGGACGCAACATCTACGCGCTGGGCGGTAACAAGAACTCGGCGTTCTACTCCGGTATTGACGTGAAGTTTCATATCCTGGTGGTTTTCATTATCTCCGGTGTGTGTGCAGGGCTGGCAGGCGTGGTGTCAACGGCACGACTGGGGGCAGCAGAGCCGCTGGCTGGGATGGGCTTTGAAACCTACGCCATTGCCAGCGCCATTATCGGCGGAACCAGCTTCTTTGGCGGTAAAGGGCGCATCTTCTCTGTCGTGATTGGGGGGCTCATCATCGGCACCATCAATAACGGACTCAATATTTTACAAGTACAAACCTACTACCAGCTGGTGGTGATGGGCGGGTTGATTATCGCCGCTGTCGCCCTCGATAGATTGATCAGTAAGTAAGGAATTGACGATGAAAATTTCCCCCTCCCTGATGTGTATGGACCTGCTGAAATTCAAAGAGCAGATCGAATTCATAGACCAGCACGCGGACTACTTCCATATCGACATCATGGACGGTCACTTTGTGCCCAATTTGACGCTATCACCGTTCTTTGTCAGTCAGGTGAAGAAGCTCGCCACCAAACCGCTGGACTGCCATCTGATGGTGACGCGCCCCCAGGACTACATTAGTCAACTGGCACAGGCCGGAGCGGATTTCATCACCCTGCATCCGGAAACGATTAACGGTCAGGCCTTCCGTCTGATTGGCGAAATTCGCCGTCATGGCATGAGAGTCGGTCTGATCCTCAACCCTGAAACGCCCGTTGAAGCGATGAAATATTACATTCACAAGGCGGACAAAATTACGGTCATGACCGTCGATCCTGGCTTTGCCGGGCAGCCTTTCATTCCGGAAATGCTGGAAAAAATTGCCGAGCTGAAAGCCTGGCGCGAACGTGAAGGGCTGCGCTATGAGATTGAGATCGATGGCTCCTGCAATCAGTCCACCTACAAAAAACTGATGGCCGCCGGGGCTGATGTCTTTATCGTCGGGACGTCAGGACTGTTCAACCACGCAGAGAATATCGACGACGCATGGCAACTGATGGCCGGACAGATTCTGTCGGCAAAGAACGAGGCCCTTCCTCATGCAAAAACAGCCTGATGTCGTCGCCGGAGTGGATATGGGCGCTACCCATATCCGTTTTTGCCTGCTTACAGCCGACGGGGCCGTGCTGCACTGTGAAAAACACCGTACAGCAGACATTATCCGTTCAGGCGTCATGTGCGGCGTCGCAGAAATGATCGTTGCAAGGCTTCGCCACTATCAGGTTCGCTGTCGGGGTCTGGTGATGGGTTTTCCTGCACTGGTCGGCAAAGACAAACGCACCATTATCTCGACACCAAACCTGCCATTACAGGCAACAGACCGACGGGACCTGGCGGGCAAACTGGCGGACGCGCTGGGATGCCCGGTCGAATTCTACCGTGACGTTAACCTCCAGCTCTCTTTTGATGTTATCCAGCACAACTTGCAGCAACAGCAGGTTCTGGCAGCCTATCTCGGTACCGGCATGGGGTTCGCCATCTGGCTGAACGGCGCGCCCTGGACAGGTGCACACGGGGTCGCGGGCGAGCTTGGACATATTCCGCAGGGCGATATGTCACGCCATTGCGGTTGTGGTAACACAGGATGTCTGGAAACCGTCTGTTCCGGTATTGCCCTGAAACAGTGGTATGAACAACAGCCCCGTGATTACGCGATTGGCGAGATTTTTACCTCAGCGTGTCATGACCCCTTTGTCATACAGCTCTTAAATCATGCAGCCCGAGCCATTGCCACCAGCGTAAATCTCTTCGACCCGGATGCGGTGATCCTCGGCGGCGGCGTGATGGATATGGTCGATTTTCCACGCGACGCGCTGATTGCCAGAATTAAACAGCATCTGCGCCGTCCGCTGCCGTATGAGGCAGTCCGTTTCATTACAGCATCATCGTCATCCTTTAACGGTGCTCAGGGGGCGGCGACCCTGGCTCTCTGCCAGTTCCTGTCATCACCTTGCGCAACGCCTGCGCCAGCTGTACACGGGTAAAAGGCTTACGCAGTAACGCCACGTCCGGCAGTTGCGGGTTATGCGTCGGACGCAGATCCTGGCCGCTGATCAGCAACACCGGAAGCTGCGGATAATGGCTGCGCACATGGTTGATCACCTCAGCACCGCTGAGGTTGCCGGGCAGCATTAAATCGCTAATAAACATGCCAATATCCGGTGACGCGTCCAGCATCTTCAGGGCCTGTTCGCCGTTGTCCGCTTCAAGCGTCAGATAGCCCAGCTGATGCAGTTGCTCGCACAGGGTCTGGCGGACATCGGCTTCATCTTCCAGCACCAGTACCAGGCGTTCATTTTCAATGGCAGCCGCGGCGGCCTGGGTCTCATCAGCAGAACTAACAGGCAGCGTCGAGCGTGGCAGATGCAGCCGCACGGTGGTTCCCTGCCCCGGCGCGCTTTCAATCTCCACGCGCCCACCGGACTGGCGTACAAAACCGTAGACCATCGACAGGCCTAATCCGCTACCGCTCCCGGTTTGCTTGGTCGTGAAGAACGGTTCGAAGACCCGGGATTTGACCTCCTGCGACATTCCACTTCCCCGGTCAATAACCTCCAGCGCCACCATATCCTGCCTGCGTCCGTCACTGCGGGTCACGCGCTGATTCCACGTGCGGATCTTAATAACCCCCGTCTGTCCCTCCATCGCATCGCGGGCGTTCATCACCAGGTTAATAATGGCGTTTTCCAGCTGGCTGACGTCTATCCACGCCGGCCACGCCGGTGATTGCGCTTCAATTTCCAGCGTCAGGGTGGCCGGCAGCGAGTGGTACATCAACTCCCGCAGGTTCTCGAGCAGCGGTTTCATCTCTACCGCGTGCGGGGTCAGGGATTGCTTGCGGGAAAACGCCAGCAGGCGCTGGGTCAGCACCGCACCACGCTCGGCGGCCTTGAGTGCCCGGGTGATACGCGGGGCGTCATGTGAGTCAGGATCGGTGAGTTCCAGACTGCCAATGATCACCGCCAGCAGGTTGTTAAAGTCATGAGCCAGACCGCCCGTCAGCTGCCCGACGGCCTTCATCTTCTGGCTGTGCACTAACGCCTCTTCCAGCCCCTGACGCTCGATGCGGTCGATCTCCATCTGCGTGGTTTTTTCTTTCAGCAGGCGGGTGGTGTGGACAAGCGAGGCGGTGTTGCGGGCAAAAACGTTAAACGCTCGCGCCAGCTCACCCAGCTCATCACGGCGCTGCAGTCCGGGGACGGAAACATCCTGCTCGCCGTGGGCAAGGCGCGACATCGCCCGGGAGATGGCCGTCAGGTTGGAGGCCAGATTACGGTAGATATACCAACAGGCGCACCCGGTGATGATCAGTGCCAGCACGGCGAACACGCTGATAAATACACTGATGGAGCGCAGCTCCTGGTGACTCTGGGCAGTGCGCAGCCGGGAGGCCTGCGCCACCTGTTCAACGTACTGATTGATGTCGCTGTTTAATATCGCCACCAGCGCCTTGATGTGGAACATATACCAGCTGATCGCCAGATCGCTCTCCTCCAGCTGCGTCGAGAGCGGAACAAGCTTGTGAAGCTCGGCATTAAAATCGGGCAGGATAGCGTTCACCACGGGCTGCGTCACGCTTCGGGGCAGCGTTGCCGTCACGGCATCCAGCTGCTGAACCGTGGCGCGCGGCGAGGGCGTTTCAATAGCGGCGATGATTAGTCTGTCCATTTCCATAAGCTGTTGCGCATCCGGGACGTTGCTGGCGTAACGGCGGTTGATGTCCTGCAGATGGCGCAAATAGCTCTGGCTTTGATAGAGCGCGCTGAGAAGCGCATTACGCTCCAGATGACGCCGCTGCCCGCGCTCCAGCATGCCCGTCACGCTCTGCTGTAACTCATTACTTCTCTGAATAATTCGCGCCACCAGCGCGGGCTCCTGTTGCGCCAGTGGCGCATCGGCAAGCTGTTCCAGCGAGTGACGCAGCGCCATCTGCATCTGCTTCAGGCGCTCGGCTTCGCCCTTGTATTCCAGCGCGCCTACAACTTGCGAGAGCCGCACCGCCGCCGTTGCCACATTGGCGGTATCGCGGGCGAGGTTCATGCTGCCGGTCATGTCATCCAGCGTCTGCTGCTGCACCTGTTCCTGGATCTGGCTGGCATGACGAAAGCCGAGCACCGCCACGCCGCTGACCATCAGCGTCACCGCCACCACCAGCAGATTAAAAATCAGCAGGCGACCACGGGCGCTGGCAAAGAAGGGCGGACGGTGTGATGGCATACGGTAAGCTCCGGTGCAATGTGATGCCCTCACCCTGGCCCTCTCCTGCTGAGAGGGAAAAAGCGGGGAATTGTGATGTAAGTTAACTATTCATAACTATGACAAATATGAACGGCTTCTGACATTTTGCATTTACCAACCTGTGATGAAGTGCGGATATCGACATTCAAGGAGATCCGCCATGAGCAGAACCCCGGTACTGGAGATGCGCAACATTGCCAAAACGTTTGGCCATTTCCACGCGCTCAAGGGTGTGGATTTGACGGTATACCCCGGTGAGATCCACGCGCTGATGGGGGAAAACGGCGCAGGAAAGAGTACCCTGATGAAGATCCTCGCGGGGGCCTATACCGCCACCAGCGGCGAGATCCTGATTGACGGACAGCCGTTTCACATCAAAGGGCCAAAGGATGCGCTGGCCGCGGGTATCACCCTCATTTATCAGGAGATGCAGCTTGCCCCCAATCTGACCGTCGCTGAAAACATTTTCCTGGGCAGCGAGCTGTCGCGCGCCGGGCTGGTACAGCGCAAAGAGATGGCCGCACAGGCGCAGGCGGTGATTGACCGTCTGGGCGCGCACTTCAAGGCGACCGACCTGGTAATGAGGCTGACCATCGCCGAGCAGCAGCAGGTTGAAATTGCCCGCGCGCTGCACCGTAACAGCCGCATTCTGGTGATGGATGAACCCACCGCCGCCCTCTCCTCACGTGAAACCCATCGTCTGTTCGAGCTGATACTGCGCCTGCGAGAGGAAGGAATGGCGATTATCTATATCAGCCACCGCATGGCGGAAGTGTATGAACTCTCCGATCGCGTCAGCGTTCTGCGTGACGGGCAGTACGTCGGTAGCCTGACGCGCGACAAACTGAACGCCTCTGAGCTGGTGAAAATGATGGTCGGCCGTCCGCTAAGCGATCTGTTTAACAAAGAGCGCGATATCCCGCTCGGCAGCCCGCGTCTTAACGTGCATCACCTTACCGACGGCAAGAAAGTGCTCCCCTGCAGTCTGCAGGTGCGTTCCGGAGAAATTGTCGGCCTGGCAGGTCTGGTGGGCGCCGGACGTTCCGAACTGGCGCAGCTGATCTTCGGCGCGCGCAAAGCCACGGGCGGCATGATTGAGGTCGACGGCGAACCGGTGGTGATCCACTCCCCGCGTGCAGCCATCGACAACGGGATCGGTTTTCTCACCGAGAACCGCAAAGAACAAGGGCTGTTCCTCGAGCTGGCCGCACAGGAGAACATCACCATGGCGACGCTGGAGCGCGACGCCACCTTCGGCATGCTGAACCGCAAAAAAGCGCAGACCATTTCTGACGATGCGATCGCCCTGCTTAACATCCGCGTGCCGCATTCACAGGTCCGCGCGGGCGGCTTGTCTGGGGGCAATCAGCAAAAGCTGCTTATCTCCCGCTGGGTGGCCATCGGCCCACGCATTCTGATTCTGGACGAACCGACGCGCGGCGTCGACGTCGGGGCGAAAAGTGAAATCTACCGCATCATGAACCAGATGGCGCGCAAGGGCGTGGCGATCCTGATGATCTCCAGCGAGCTGCCGGAAATCGTCGGCATGAGCGACCGCGTCTATGTCATGCGTGAAGGCAGCATTGCAGGTGAACTTCACGGAGCAGAAATTTCTCAGGAAAACATCATGACGCTGGCGACCGGCGTGAACGACTCTCATCATCAGGCGGTGCAACTATGACAAATTCAACCCATCCGCAGCAGGTGGCGAAGTCCGCCTCTGCCAAAAAAATGCTGATGAGCGATCTGATGCAGACGGTCGGCATTTTGCCCATCTTGATCCTGATTGTGGCGGTATTTGGTTTTATCGCGCCTAACTTCTTTACCGAAAGTAATCTGCTCAATATCACCCGCCAGGCGTCGATCAACATCGTACTGGCCGCAGGGATGACCTTCATCATTCTGACCGGCGGGATCGACCTCTCCGTCGGCTCCATTCTGGGCACCACGGCCGTGGCGGCGATGGTGGTGTCGTTAATACCTGAGTTCGCCATGCTTTCTATTCCGGCAGCGCTCATGCTCGGCCTGGTGCTGGGTTTGTTCAACGGCGCGCTGGTCGCTTTTGCCGGGCTGCCGCCGTTTATCGTGACGCTCGGTACCTATACGGCACTGCGCGGTGCGGCTTATCTGCTGGCGGACGGTACGACCGTCATTAACTCCAACATTAACTTTGAGTGGATCGGCAATAACTACCTTGGACCCATTCCGTGGCTGGTGGTGATCGCGCTGGCGGTAATTGTGCTGTGCTGGTTTATTCTGCGCCGCACCACGCTTGGCGTTCACATTTATGCGGTTGGCGGCAACATGCAGGCGGCGCGTCTGACAGGCATTAAGGTCTGGCTGGTGCTGTTGTTTGTGTACGGCATGAGCGGGCTGCTCTCGGGCCTGGGCGGCGTGATGAGTGCCTCGCGTCTCTACAGCGCCAACGGCAACCTGGGCATGGGCTACGAGCTGGATGCGATTGCGGCGGTGATCCTCGGCGGCACCAGCTTTGTCGGCGGGATCGGCACGATCACCGGCACGCTGGTGGGGGCGCTGATCATCGCCACGCTTAACAACGGCATGACGCTGATGGGCGTCTCCTACTTCTGGCAACTGGTGATCAAAGGGGCGGTGATCATCATAGCGGTGCTGATCGACAAATACCGTACCCGACACCATCAAAGTGCATAACAACAATACCCTACAAGCGAGGAAGAGAAGATGCGTTTGAAACCGTTAGTGACCGCGCTCTGTGCTGGCGCGCTGCTTGCCGCAACGCCGTTTGCGCAGGCGAAAGATCTGAAGTCCATCGGCGTGACGGTGGGCGACTTGGCCAACCCATTCTTCGTGCAGATCACCAAAGGTGCCGAGCTGGAAGCGCGCAAACTGGCGGGGGATAACGTCAAAGTGACGCTGGTCTCCAGCGGTTACGATCTCGGCCAGCAGGTGGCGCAGATAGACAACTTTATTGCGGCCAAAGTGGACATGATCATCCTTAACGCCGCGGATTCCAAAGGGATCGGCCCGGCGGTTAAACGCGCGAAAGAGGCCGGGATCGTGGTTGTCGCGGTTGACGTCGCGGCGGAAGGGGCGGATGCCACCATCACCTCCGATAACACCCAGGCGGGGGAAATGGCCTGTAAATACATTACTGACCGCCTGAAAGGCAAAGGCAACGTGGTCATCATCAACGGGCCGCCAGTGTCCGCGGTGCAAAACCGCGTCGAAGGCTGCCAGACCGAGTTCAAAAAACATCCGGATATTAAGGTGCTCTCTGATAACCAGAACGCCAAAGGTAGCCGTGAAGGCGGTCTGGAAGTGATGACCTCACTGCTGGCGGCCAATCCGAAGATCGACGGCGTGTTCGCGATTAACGATCCGACGGCGATCGGTGCCGATCTGGCGGCAAAACAGGCCCAACGCAATGAATTCTTTATCGTTGGCGTAGACGGCAGCCCGGACGGCGAAGAAGCGCTTAAGCGTGAGAACTCCCTGTTTGTCGCGACGCCGGCTCAGGATCCGCAGGTAATGGCGGCAAAAGCGGTTGAGATCGGCTATGACATTCTGCAGGGCAAACCTGCGCCTAAAGAGCCTGTGCTGATCCCGGTGACGATGATCGATAAGAAGAACGTCGGATCCTATAAAGGGTGGACAGTGAAGTGATGTAGTGCGGTTTGATGCCCTCACCCTGATCTTCTCTTCGCGGGAGAGTTGGGGTGAGGCCTGACATAGCGTCCAGGGGGCCCCATGAAACGCTCCGAAATCAATGAAATCCTTGGCCACACGCGGCAGTTCTTCTCCATGCACGATGTGCATCTCCCTCCCTTTGCCAGTTTTCCGCCGACGAAATGGCAGCAGCTTGACCCGGCCGCCTGGCAGGAAGTGTTTGATCTCAGGCTTGGCTGGGACGTAACGGCATTCGGCGGCGACCATTTTGCCGCACAGGGGCTAACGCTCTTTACCCTGCGCAATGGCTCACCGAACGGCGTGCCCTATGAAAAGTGCTATGCCGAAAAAATCATGCACGTCCGGGATGGTCAGGTGACGCCCATGCATTTTCACTGGCGTAAACGGGAAGACATCATCAACCGTGGCGGCGGAAACCTGATCGTCGAGTTATGGAATGCCGGCGCACATCAAGAACCTGAAAATACCGACGTGACCGTTACCCTCGACGGCTGTCTGCAGACCCACGCGCCCGGCAGTCAGTTACGCCTGCAACCCGGGGACAGCATCTGCCTCACCCCCGGCCTGTACCACAGTTTCTGGGGCGAACGCGGTTTTGGCGACGTACTGGTGGGGGAAGTGTCATCGGTGAATGACGATGAACACGATAACCATTTTTTACAGCCCATTGCCCGCTATAACAATATCGAAGAAGACGAACCGGCGGTGCTGGTGTTGTGCAACGAGTACAACCTGTTTCGGAAATAAGGAGTAAATAATGCCATTGATTTCTCTTGCCGACGGTCTTGAGCACGCCAGGAAACACCGCTACGCGCTCGGCGCGTTTAACGTTCTCGACTCCCATTTTTTGCGCGCGCTGTTTGCTGCCGCGAAACAGGAACGCTCGCCGTTTATCATTAATATTGCGGAAGTCCACTTTAAGTATGTCTCCCTGGAGTCGCTGGTCGAAGCGGTCAGGTTTGAAGCCGCCCGTCATGATATTCCGGTGGTGCTCAACCTCGATCACGGCCTGCATTTCGAGGCGGTGGTACGTGCGCTGCGCGTAGGCTTCAGCTCCGTGATGTTTGATGGCTCCACCCTGAGCTACGAAGAAAACATTCGCCAGACGCGGGAGGTGGTGAAGATGTGCCACGCGGTTGGCGTATCGGTAGAAGCGGAGCTGGGTGCGGTAGGCGGTGACGAAGGTGGCGCGTTGTATGGCCATGCGGATGAAGCGTTGTTTACGGACCCGCTGCGGGCGCGCGAGTTTGTCGATGCCACCGGCATTGATGCGCTGGCTGTCGCCATTGGCAACGCGCACGGTAAATACAAAGGCGAGCCAAAACTCGATTTCCCTCGTCTGGACGCCATTTGCCAGCAGACCGGCCTGCCGTTGGTCTTACACGGCGGCTCCGGCATCAGCGATGCCGATTTTCGTCGCGCCATCGAACTGGGGATCCATAAAATCAACTTTTATACCGGCATGTCACAGGCCGCGCTCTCTGCCGTTGAGCAACGGATGGCAAAACGTCAGCCTCTGTACGATGAATTTGCAGAACTGTTGCTGGGTATAGAAGAGGCGATTACCGATACGGTCGCCGCGCAAATGCGCATCTTTGGCAGCGCGGGGCAGGCATAATGGAACGTAAAGGGATTATCGCCGCCGGCAATATGCTGGTGGATCACGTCCACCAGATTGTGCAATGGCCGGAACGCGGCTGGCTGGCGGAGATTACCCACAGCGAACGTTCAACCGGCGGTGCGCCGCTGAACGTCCTGCTGACGCTGGCCAAAATGCACGTTGGCCTGCCGCTGCAGGCCGTCGGCCTGATTGGCGAAGATAGCGACGGCGATTACATCCTGGCGATGCTCGACCAGTATCACGTCAACCGCCAGCGGGTGCAGCGCACGACCTTTGCGCCAACCTCTATGTCGCAGGTTATGACCGACCCCAGCGGGCAGCGCACTTTTTTCCACTCCCCGGGCGCCAACCGTCTTCTGGATCTGCCCGCCTTCGACCGCCTCGACGCCGCGATGAAGATTTTCCATCTCGGCTACCTGTTACTGCTCGACAGCCTGGATATGCCCGATGACGAGTACGGCACCCGCAGCGCACGGCTGCTGGCCCAGATGCGCGATCAGGGGTATGAAACATCGCTCGATCTGGTCTCGCGAAAGGGTGACCCGCGCTATCAGCCGCTGGTCCTCCCTGCCCTGCGCCATCTTGATTATCTGGTCATCAACGAACTGGAAGCCGGCGAGTTTAGCGGGCTGGAGATGCGCGACGAGAACGATGCTCCGCACATTGCCCATATCGCGGAAGCCGCCTCACAGCTTCTGGCGGCTGGCGTGCGTCAGCGGGTGGTGATCCACTGTCCGGAAGGGGCGTGGGGGTTAACACCGGACGATGAAGGGCGCTGGATCCCCTCCTGGTTGCTGGAGCGGGAAGAGATTATCGGCAGCGTCGGAGCGGGTGATGCCTTCTGCGCAGGCTTCTTATACGGCTGCCATGAAGCGTTGTCGCTGGTCGAGAGTATTTATCTGGCCCATGCCTGCGCGCGGGCAAGCCTGCTGGCTGCGAACGCCATTGATGGGGCAAAAACGCTGGCCGAGCTGCAGCTGTTTATTAAAGAGAATATTTAAGCCGCTTTCTCGCTGTGAGACACATCGGCAGCAAAGACGTAGCCCAGCCCACGGACGGTTTTAATGAGTACGGGCTGATGCGGGTTGGCTTCTATTTTACGGCGCAGGCGCATGATCAACACATCGATTGTGCGGTCGAACACCTCGGCACTTTCGCTGTGCGTCAGCTCGAGCAGTTGTTCCCGGCTGAGCACCCGCCGGGCGTTCTGGGTGAGCGCCAGCAGCAGACCATATTCTCCCTGGGTCAACGGTACGGGGTTACGCTGCGGATCGCTGAGTTCACAGCGGGAGGTATCCAGCGTCCAGCCATTGAACGTCACGCCCGCCACGCGTGGCACCGGGGTGTCTGCGGCCAGCGCCCCGGTACGGCGAAGCACGGCTTTAACCCGGGCAACCACCACGCGCGGGTTAAACGGTTTGCCAATATAATCGTCGGCCCCCATCTCCAGCCCCACCACCACGTCTGACTCACTGCCCAGCCCGGTCAGCATCACCACCGGCAGCTCCGGACGTTGCTTTTGCAGGTGCAGTAATACCTGCAGGCCGTTGATATCCGGCAGCATCATATCCAGCAGGACAAGGGCGATGTGTGGCTCATGCTGAACCAGACTCAGCGCGTCCTGGCCGTTATGGCAGACGAGCACGCTAAAGACGTGCTCACTCAGCACATCCTGCAGCAGCTCGCAAACTGCGGTATCGTCATCAACCACCAGAATCGCCGGTTTCATCGCATGCTTCCATCAGGGGATTATGTTAAGTCTGAACTATTCTGCCGTCGGCTCCAGCCAATTTGACTTTTACATGACGGAATTACAACCCATGTCACATCCACTGCCCATTCGACACGTCAATTTTGACGATTGGCTGTTTTTCGTCAGGGTTTTGCCCCTCTGTTGGCCGTAAAGTCTGCTGATACCCACAATAAAAACATGGCATAGAAGCTGCATAGTGGGGCGTAAGCATTGATTAACTGGAGCAGACTGATGAAAAAAGTCGTCACGGTTTGCCCTTATTGTGCCTCGGGTTGCAAGATCAACCTGGTGGTCGATAACGGCAAAATCGTCCGGGCGGAGGCCGCCCAGGGGAAAACCAACCAGGGCACGCTGTGCCTGAAAGGCTACTACGGCTGGGATTTTATTAACGATACCCAAATCCTTACCCCACGCCTGAAAACCCCTATGATCCGCCGCGAGCGCGGTGGCAAGCTGGAAGCCGTCTCCTGGAGCGAGGCGCTGGATTATGTCGCCACGCGCCTGAGCGCCATCAAAGCCAAGTATGGCCCGGATGCGATCCAGACTACCGGCTCTTCACGCGGTACCGGTAATGAAACCAACTATGTAATGCAAAAATTCGCGCGCGCCGTTATTGGTACCAATAACGTCGACTGCTGCGCTCGCGTCTGACACGGCCCATCGGTTGCAGGTCTGCACCAGTCGGTCGGTAACGGCGCTATGAGTAATGCGATCAACGAGATAGATAACACCGATCTCGTGTTTATTTTTGGCTATAACCCGGCGGATTCTCACCCTATCGTCGCGAACCACGTGATTCGCGCCAAACAGAATGGGGCGAAAATCATCGTCTGCGATCCGCGCAAAATTGAAACGGCACGTATTGCGGATATGCACATTGCACTGAAAAACGGCTCGAATATCGCGCTGTTGAATGCGATGGGCCACGTCATTATTGAGGAGAATCTCTACGACCAGGCGTTCGTCGCGACCCGTACGGAAGGGTTTGACGAGTATCGGAAAATTGTCGAAGGCTACACGCCGGAGTCCGTCGAAGCGATAACCGGCGTAAGCGCGCAAGAGATCCGCCAGGCAGCGCGGATGTACGCCGGGGCGAAAACCGCGGCCATTTTGTGGGGCATGGGCGTAACCCAGTTCTATCAGGGCGTGGAAACCGTACGCTCCCTGACAAGCCTCGCGATGCTGACCGGAAATCTGGGCAAACCGCATGTGGGCGTGAACCCGGTACGTGGTCAGAATAACGTGCAGGGTGCGTGTGACATGGGCGCACTGCCGGATACCTATCCGGGCTATCAGTACGTTAAGTTCCCGGAAAATCGTGAGAAATTCGCGAAGGCCTGGGGCGTGGAGAGCCTGCCGGAACATACCGGGTATCGCATCAGCGAGCTGCCGCACCGTGCGGCGCACGGTGAAGTGCGTGCCGCCTACATTATGGGTGAAGATCCGCTGCAGACCGACGCCGAGCTGTCAGCGGTGCGTAAAGGCTTTGAGGATCTCGAACTGGTGATTGTCCAGGATATCTTTATGACCAAAACCGCGGCGGCGGCGGATGTGATTTTACCGTCAACGTCATGGGGCGAGCATGAAGGTGTTTACACGGCGGCAGACCGCGGCTTCCAGCGCTTCTTCAAAGCGGTGGAGCCGAAGTGGGATCTGAAAACCGACTGGCAGATCATCAGCGAAATCGCCACCCGCATGGGTTATCCGATGCACTACAACAACACCCAGGAAATCTGGGACGAGTTGCGCAAACTGTGTCCGGACTTCACCGGTGCCACCTATGAGAAAATGGGTGAACTGGGGTATATCCAGTGGCCGTGCCGCGATGAGTCAGAGGCCGATCAGGGCACGTCGTATCTCTTTAAAGAGAAGTTCGACACCCCGAACGGACTGGCGCAGTTCTTCACCTGCGACTGGGTCGCGCCAATCGATAAACTCACCGATGAGTATCCGATGGTGCTCTCTACCGTGCGTGAAGTGGGCCACTACTCCTGTCGTTCGATGACCGGTAACTGCGCTGCACTGGCGGCACTGGCGGATGAACCGGGCTATGCGCAGATCAACACCGCTGACGCAGAGCGTCTGGGTATTGAAGATGAAGCCCTGATCTGGGTGCACTCGCGTAAAGGACGCATCATTACCCGTGCGCAGGTCAGCGACCGACCTAACAAAGGGGCGGTCTATATGACCTACCAGTGGTGGATTGGTGCCTGCAACGAACTGGTGACGGAGAACTTAAGCCCGATAACCAAAACGCCGGAGTATAAGTACTGCGCCGTACGCGTGGAGCCGATTGCTGACCAGCACGCCGCGGAACAGTATGTGATTGACGAATATAGCAAGCTGAAAGCCAGACTGCGTGAAAGCGCGTTGGGTTAATGCCGTTAATTAATCGATGAATAAAAGGGGTGACTTATTCACCCCTTTTTTATTTCTTAATAAGCTATTTATATTATCAATATATATTGTGCACGCTGCCCCGCAGCAATAATGTCATTAGCACCGAAATAAATACCCGGCTTTGTATTTTAATTCAGTGAGAGAATCTCCCCCGCGAGCGTCTAATACCCTCTTTCACAAGCATTATTGTGAGACGAAACGCGGTGGACACCGGGAAATGTTCATTCACCTTTACCGCGCCCGTTTTTTTCTTCTGCAACGACGATTATACTGCGCGGCGTGTACCCAAATGATAAGAATCCATGAAATCAATTTTTCTGATGTTGTTATTTTTTACGTCACTCGTCCACGCGGATGAGATTGGCAGCCAGTACAAGCAACAGGCGGAAGCGGGTGACGCCCGCGCCCAGTATTACCTTGCCGATACCTACTTCAGTTCCGGCGACAGCAAGCAGGCCGCGCAGTGGGCAGAGAAAGCAGCAAAAGGGGGCGATGTCGACGCCATGGCGTTGTTATCGCAAATCCAGTTTACACAGGGCGATTACGCGCAGGCCAAAGCGCTGGCGCAGCAGGCCACTATCGCCGGCAGTAAACGCGGCGCAATTATGCTGGCACGCGTGCTGGTCAACACCCAGGCAGGGAAAACCGACTACCCACAGGCCATCGCACTGCTGCAAACGGCAACCGAAGATATCGACAACGACTCCGCGGTGGATGCGCAAATGCTGCTGGGGATGATTTATGCCAACGGCGTTGAGGTGGCGCAGGACGACGTCAAAGCCGCGTCGTGGTTCAAACGCAGCTCCTCCCTTTCGCGTACGGGTTACGCGGAGTACTGGGCCGGAATGCTGTTCCAGCAGGGCGAGAAAGGCTTTATAACGCCGAATAAGCAGAAAGCGCTCTACTGGCTGAACCTGAGCTGTACCGAAGGATTTGATACGGGATGTGAAGAATTTGACGCGTTGAGTGGGGAGTAAAGTCTCTTACACGGCCCTCTCTTTTGGCAGAGAGGGAATGCGAAAAGGCCGGGTTAACCCCGGCCTTTTTATTTTACTGGTCTGCGGTCTTATCAAAACGACCCAGCACTTCGCGTTCATACGCCAGCGCTTTTTTACGGTCGAATTTGTGCTCCCACTTAGCGATAACCAGCACCGCCAGGGCGTTACCCACCACATTCAACGCCGTACGCGCCATGTCGAGGATACGGTCGACACCGGCGATAAACGCCAGACCTTCCAGCGGGATCCCTACGCTGCCCAGGGTGGCCAGCAGCACGACAAAGGAGACGCCAGGTACGCCTGCGATGCCTTTTGAGGTCACCATCAGGGTCAGCACCAGCACGATCTCCTGCCACAGAGACAGGTCAATGCCGTACAGCTGAGCAATAAAGATAGCCGCAATACTCTGGTACAGCGTTGAGCCGTCCAGGTTAAAGGAGTAGCCGGTTGGCACCACAAAGCTGGTAATCGATGCCGGCGCGCCGTAGGCCTCCATCTTCTCGATAATACGCGGCAGTACGCTTTCAGAGCTTGCCGTGGAGTACGCGAGAATCAACTCATCTTTGAGAATACGGATCAGGATCCAGATGCTCAGCCCACACAGGCGCGCCACAATTCCCAGCACCACCAGCGCGAAGAACAGGATGGCGAAGTGAACCAGAATCACCAGCTTCGCCAGCGGCCACAGAGAGGCGAAACCGAAGTTCGCCACGGTTACCGCGATAAGCGCAAACACCCCAACCGGCGCGTAGCGCATCACCATGTGAGTCACTTTGAACATGGTTTCAGAAATTGAGCGGAACACGGTGACCAGCGGTTCACGGTGCGTGGCAGGCAGGGAGGAGAGACCCAGACCAAACAACACCGAGAAGAAGATGATCGGCAGCATCTCGCCCTTCGCCATGGAAGCCACGATGTTGGTCGGCACCAGCGAAAGGATGGTTCCCATCAGGCCATGCGCGTGGCTCTGTACTTCAGCGGTAGTGCTTTGATATTTCGAAATATCCACCGTCGCCAGCTGCGACATATCGATCCCGGATCCTGGCTGGAACACGTTCGCCAGTGTGATGCCCAGAATGATGGCAATCGTCGTGATCACTTCGAAATAAAGAATTGTCTTCGCGCCGATACGGCCTAACTGTTTTGCATCCCCCACACCGGCAATGCCGACGACCAGCGTTGAGATAACAATCGGTACGACAATCATCTTGATCAGATGAATAAAGATATCTCCTGCCGGGGAGAGCAGGTTCGCAATCAGCCACTCGCGGCTGTCGCTGTGATAATGCAGGTAGCTACCCAGCAGGATACCCAGCACAAGGGCTAGCAAGATTTGCCAGGCCAGGCTGACTTTAACGTTTTTCATAGAAACTGACTTCCTCAATGAAGCGCCCTATTCACATAAACTGCATGAATATGGATACATACTGAAAGGGTATGAATTGTGTTGCGTTGGTTTATGGGATTTTTTAACGCGGCGTATGAGTATCATTTGCGCGGCATGTTGCGCAAGCCTTAAAGAACGGCACATTTCGCTGCAAAAAGCGGTCATGACGTGAGTTTGTCACAATTCCCATCAATAACTTTTTGTTATAAAAAGGCTTTTTTAATGGAAATTGTGAATAATCGGCACGGTGAATTATTTTCCTTCAAAGTTTCATTCGCTCATTTTTCATACTCTTCAAACAATGCGTGATCTGTAGCCCAAATAATAAACAAAGCTTGTAAAGCCCCTACTATTAACGTTTTTGCGACATATTATTAACATCTTACAAGGAGAAAAAAAGCCATGAGCCAAGTACATAAACACGACATTCCCGCAAACATTGCGGACCGTTGCCTGATAAACCCGGAGCAGTACCACGAGAAGTATCAGCAATCCGTCTCCAGCCCGGACGTCTTCTGGGGTGAGCAGGGCCATATTCTTGACTGGATTAAACCTTATCAGAAGGTGAAGAACACCTCCTTTGCGCCCGGCAACGTCTCCATTAAATGGTACGAAGACGGCACGCTGAACCTGGCAGCAAACTGTCTTGACCGCCACCTTGCCGAACGCGGTAATGAAACGGCCATTATCTGGGAGGGCGACGACGCCTCTCAAAGCAAACACATTACTTATAAAGAACTGCACCGCGACGTGTGCCGCTTTGCCAACGTTCTGCTGGAAAAGGGCATTAAAAAAGGCGACGTAGTAGCTATCTATATGCCAATGGTGCCTGAAGCGGCGGTAGCCATGCTGGCCTGCGCGCGCATCGGTGCGATTCACTCGGTGATTTTTGGCGGCTTCTCACCGGAAGCGGTAGCCGGACGTATTGTCGATTCCAGCTCGAAACTGGTGATCACGGCCGATGAAGGCGTGCGTGCTGGCCGTGGCATTCCCCTGAAGAAAAACGTCGATGAAGCGCTGAAAAATCCGAACGTGAAAACCGTCAGCAACGTCATCGTCCTCAAGCGTACCGGCGGCAAGATCGACTGGAACAAAGGACGCGACCTGTGGTGGAGCGATCTGATTGAAAAAGCCAGCGACCAGCATCAGCCGGAAGAGATGAACGCGGAAGACCCGCTGTTTATTCTTTACACCTCCGGCTCAACCGGCAAACCGAAAGGCGTGCTGCACACCACCGGCGGCTATCTGGTCTATGCCGCTACCACCTTCAAGTACGTATTCGACTACCATCCGGGCGACATTTACTGGTGTACTGCCGACGTAGGCTGGGTCACCGGTCACAGCTACCTGCTTTACGGCCCGCTGGCCTGTGGTGCCACTACGCTGATGTTTGAAGGCGTACCGAACTGGCCAACGCCGGCGCGCATGTGTCAGGTGGTCGACAAACACAAGGTCAATATTCTCTATACCGCCCCAACGGCGATCCGCGCATTAATGGCGGAAGGCGATAAGGCCATTGAAGGCACTGACCGCTCTTCGCTGCGCATCCTCGGTTCCGTTGGCGAGCCCATCAACCCGGAAGCCTGGGAGTGGTACTGGAAGAAAATCGGCAACGAAAAATGTCCGGTAATGGACACCTGGTGGCAGACCGAAACCGGCGGCTTTATGATCACCCCTATGCCGGGTGCGACGCAGTTAAAAGCCGGTTCAGCAACTCAACCGTTCTTCGGCGTACAACCTGCGCTGGTGGATAACGAAGGTAATCCGCTGGACGGGGCCACCGAAGGCAATCTGGTGATCACCGATTCCTGGCCGGGCCAGGCGCGTACCCTGTTCGGCGACCACGAGCGCTTTGAGCAGACCTACTTCTCCACCTTTAAAAACATGTACTTTAGCGGTGACGGCGCCCGGCGTGACGAGGACGGTTATTACTGGATAACCGGGCGCGTGGACGACGTGCTGAACGTCTCCGGCCACCGTCTGGGTACCGCGGAGATTGAATCCGCGCTGGTATCTCATCCGAAGATCGCCGAAGCCGCCGTCGTTGGGATCCCACACAACATTAAAGGCCAGGCGATTTACGCCTACGTCACGCTGAATCATGGCGAAGAGCCGTCACCAGAGCTGTATGCCGAGGTGCGCAACTGGGTACGTAAAGAGATTGGCCCGCTTGCCACGCCGGACGTGCTGCACTGGACCGACTCTCTGCCGAAAACCCGCTCAGGCAAAATTATGCGCCGCATATTGCGCAAAATCGCAGCCGGTGACACCAGCAACCTCGGTGATACCTCAACGCTTGCCGATCCTGGCGTGGTGGAAAAACTGCTCGAAGAGAAGCAGTCCATCGCAATGCCATCGTAACGCGATCTCCCCTCTCCCCCCGGGAGAGGGAATAAAAAAACCTCCCCTATAAATACTTCTGGAGACCTCTGATGAATAACGATATTTGTCAGCAGATAGAGAATAGTGCGCACTACAGGGAGCTCGTGGATAAACGGCAACGGTTTGCCTTCTTACTTTCCATCATCATGCTGATTATTTACGTCGGCTTTATTCTGCTGATTGCCTTTGCCCCACACTGGCTCGGTACGCCGCTGCACGCGGGCACCAGCGTCACGCGCGGAATTCCGATTGGGATTGGCGTGATAATCATTTCGTTTGTGCTGACCGGCGTGTACGTCTGGCGCGCCAATGGCGAATTCGATCGTCTTAACAGAGCAGTCCTGGCAGAGGTAAAAGCATCATGAAGAGAGTCCTGACGGCGCTTGCCGCCACACTTCCCTTTGCCGCCAACGCCGCTGATGCCATCACCGGCGAGGTACAGCGCCAGCCAACCAACTGGCAGGCGATTATCATGTTCCTGATTTTCGTGCTGCTGACGCTGTACATCACGTACTGGGCCTCGAAACGCGTGCGCTCCCGTAATGATTACTACACCGCAGGCGGCAACATTACCGGTTTTCAGAACGGGCTGGCAATTGCAGGCGATTTTATGTCCGCCGCCTCCTTCCTCGGTATCTCCGCGCTGGTATACACCTCCGGCTACGATGGTCTGATTTACTCCCTCGGCTTCCTCGTGGGCTGGCCGATTATTTTGTTCCTGATCGCTGAACGCTTGCGCAACCTGGGCCGCTATACCTTCGCAGACGTGGCCTCCTACCGGCTGAAGCAGGGGCCGATTCGTACCCTCTCCGCCTGCGGCTCGCTGGTGGTGGTCGCGCTGTATCTGATTGCGCAGATGGTCGGCGCGGGTAAATTGATCGAACTGCTGTTCGGCCTGAACTACCACATCGCGGTGGTGCTGGTGGGTGTGCTGATGGTGATGTACGTCCTGTTCGGCGGCATGCTGGCCACGACCTGGGTGCAAATCATCAAAGCGGTCCTGCTGCTGTTCGGCGCCAGCTTTATGGCCTTTATGGTCATGAAACACGTCGGGTTCAGCTTCAATAATCTGTTCACTGAAGCGATGGCGGTACACCCGAAAGGGGAAGCGATCATGAGCCCTGGCGGGCTGGTGAAGGACCCTATTTCTGCGCTTTCGCTCGGTCTGGGTCTGATGTTTGGTACGGCTGGCTTGCCACACATCCTGATGCGTTTCTTCACCGTGAGCGATGCGCGTGAAGCGCGCAAAAGCGTCTTCTACGCCACGGGCTTTATGGGTTACTTCTACATCCTGACCTTTATCATTGGTTTTGGCGCCATCATGCTGGTGGGGGCGAATGCGGCGTTTAAAGACGCGGCGGGCGGGCTGATTGGCGGTAACAACATGGCGGCAGTGCATCTGGCCGACGCGGTAGGCGGTAACCTGTTCCTTGGCTTTATCTCGGCCGTGGCCTTCGCCACCATCCTCGCGGTGGTTGCCGGGCTGACGCTGGCGGGTGCGTCTGCGGTATCGCACGACCTCTATGCCAACGTTATCCGCAAAGGGGCAAGCGAACGTGATGAGCTGAAAGTCTCGAAAATCACCGTGCTGGTGCTGGGCGTGGTCGCTATTCTGCTGGGGATTTTGTTCGAGAAGCAGAACATCGCCTTTATGGTGGGGCTGGCCTTCTCCATTGCGGCAAGCTGTAACTTCCCTATCATCCTGCTCTCCATGTACTGGTCAAAACTGACCACCCGTGGGGCGATGATTGGCGGCTGGCTGGGGCTTTTGACGGCCGTGATTCTGATGGTCCTTGGCCCGACGATTTGGGTACAGATCCTCGGTCACGAAAGCGCTATCTTCCCGTATGAATACCCGGCGCTGTTCTCCATTGCCGTGGCGTTTATTGGTATCTGGATCTTCTCCGCGACCGATAACTCGCCGGAAGGTAACCTGGAGCGTGAGAAATTCCGCGCCCAGTTTATCCGCTCACAAACGGGTCTGGGCGTCGAGCAAGGCCGCGCGCACTAACCTCGTCTCCCCGGCTTTATCGGCCGGGGAAATCAGAACATCACCCACGCCACCAGCGGTGCAATCAATACCATCACCACGCCCGAGAGCATCATCACCAGGCTTGCCACCACCCCTTCCTGCTGCCCGAGTTCATACGAACGTGCCGTTCCCGCACCGTGCGATGCCGCGCCAAATCCCGCCCCTTTCGCCATTCCTTCACGGATCGACAGCCGCAAAAAAAGCATGTCGCCAACCGCCATCCCGAAGACGCCCGTCACGACCACAAACAACGCGACCAGATCCGGCTGTCCGCCGAGCGGCTTGGCCGCGGCCAGCGCAAACGGGGTGGTGACCGAACGGACGGCCAGGCTACGCTGAATTTCATCGGGCAGCGTAAACAGCCGGGCCAGCCAGACGGAACTGCAGACCGCCACCACCGTGGCCGTGATCACGCCAGCGCTGAGCGACATCCAGTGGCGTTTGATGATCGCCAGGTTGTCATACACCGGTACCGCAAAGGCAATGGTCGCAGGCCCCAGTAGCCACAGCAGCCAGTGGGATTCCCCAATGTAGTTCTGCCAGGAGATATGCCCAAAGACCAGCATCAGGACCAGCAGGATCGGCGTAAAGACCAGCGGCATCAGCGGCAGCGCGTGAAAACGGCGATACAGGCGTTTATTGGCAAAGTAGATCGCCAGGGTGGCAATCAGGCACAACACGCTTATCTGGAAGTTAGTCATGCTTTTGCCTGCTGATTTCAAACCGATACACTTTATCAACCACCCAGGCGGTGGCCCCCAGCACCATCAGCGTGCTCAGCGCAATGACCGCGAAGATGCGCCAGCCATCTACCCTCAGCAGTTGCGCATAGTTCACCACCGCGACCACGGCAGGCACAAAGAACAGCAGCATCTCCGCCAGCAGCCAGCGCGCGCCGGCGCGTACCCAGTTGAGGGGGATAACGCGGCAGAGGATAAGCGTCAGCATCAGCACCATTCCGACCAGGTTGGCAGGCAGCGGCAGATGCAACCAGTTGACAAGATATTCCGCGAAAACAAACAGTCCCGCATAAAGCAGTACCTGAACCGGTACCTGAAGTCGTTGCACAACGGCAGGCGTAACACGGCTTAACGCCATGGCCATGGGGGTTTTCCTCAAAAATGAGACGAGGCGCCAGTATAGTGAGCGCACGTAATGGACTGAAATGAATTAAAATCATCAAAGGTATAGTTCCGAGGAATAATCATGGACATAAGAACGCTGCGCTATTTTGTCGAAGTGGTTCGTCAGCAAAGTTTTACCCGCGCAGCGGAGAAGTTGTTTGTCACCCAACCCACCATCAGCAAGATGCTGAAAAACCTCGAAGATGAACTGAACTGCACCCTGCTTATCCGCGATGGACGGAAGCTGCTGCTGACCGATACCGGGCGGGTCGTCTTTGAACGCGGGCTGGCGATCCTGGCGGAGTTCCGTCAGCTGGAAGCGGAGCTTGGCGATATCAATCACCTGACAAAAGGGCTGCTGCGCCTCGGCATCCCGCCGATGGTTGGGATGATGATGGCCGGCCCCATCAGCCTGTTTCGCCAGCGTTATCCCGGCGTTGAGCTGAAGATTTCCGAGTTTGGCGGCTTAACGGTTCAACAGGCGGTCACCAACGGCGAGCTGGATGTCGCCATGACCGCCCTCCCCGTGGAAGAAGAGAGCGGTCTGGCGACGCTGCCGCTCTTTAGCCACCCGCTGTGCGTGCTGGTACCCCGCTCTGGTGACTGGCTGAAGGTCAACACGGTGAAACCCGAACGGCTCGGTGAACACCCGCTGCTGATTTACAACGAAGATTTCGCCCTCAGCCGCCAGCTGATGGCGCTGTTTAATCAACACAACGTGAAGCCGCGCATTGCGGTGCGCAGCGGGCAGTGGGATTTCCTGGCCGCGATGGTGCAGGCTGGCGTCGGCATTGCGATATTGCCGCAGCCGATTTGCGAACGGCTCGATAAAAACACCCTGCGCTGGATCCCGCTGGAAAGCGATTTGCACTGGCAGTTAGGGATGATTTGGCGCGAAGGGGTTTATTTATCGCACAGCGCGCAGGCGTGGCTGAAATGCTGCGAAGGATTTTGGGTCCCCTGACCCTCTCCGGGCGGAGAGGGTCAGGGTGAGGGCATCAGCCCGCACGGACTACTGATTCTCTATCAGCAAGGCTTCCAGCAAATCCAGATCGTGCAGCAGTTTTTGCAGCGTCTCATTGCTGATTTGCCGCGTGGCGCGCAGGTGGTACAGCTCCGCACGCTCTGAGCGCAGCGCCGCCAGACGGAACCGGCGCTCCAGGTTCTCCTCCTGCAGCGAACTTTCCACATCGTTGCGGCCATCGGCACGACGACGCAGGTTACCAATCACGCGCGAGCTCACTTCGGTCAGCAGCTGGTTGTCGATGTTCTCTTCCGTGTCCGCCGCAAGACGTTCTTCCATCTTCTGAATGGCCACAATCGCCACTTCGGCGGTCGCCGCGCGGGCAATACGCTCCTCTTTATGCTGCTGAGTCGAGTCACCCGTCTCAATATGCTGCAGCAGAAGAGGCAGCATTATCACGCCGACAAACAGTGAGAACAGAATCACCCCTGCCGCCAGGAACACCAGTTCATAGCGCGCCGGGAAGACATCGCCCGTGGGCAGCAGCAGCGGAATGGACAGCACACCGGCAAGCGTAATCGCCCCGCGAACGCCAGCAAAAGAAGCAATCAGCAGCTCCCGCGTGGTCCACGAGCCGAACTCCATCGGTTTTTTCGTCAGGAAGCGCATGCTGAATTTTTTCATCGTCCACAGCCAGCCGAAACGCACCAGCATCAGCGCCATGTAGATCAGCACGATATCGGTGAACAACATCCACGTTTCGACGTTCGGGTCGGCCTCGGCCGCCACCAGCGAGGATTCCATGATGCCCGGCAACTGCAGGCCCAGGAGCAGGAACACCATCCCGTTAAAGACAAATTCCAGCATCGCCCAGGTGCTGTTTGCACGCAGGCGCATGGCCAGCGGCGCACGGCGCATTACGCCGGAGCGGGTGATGGTCATCCCCGCCGCCACCGCCGCCAGAATGCCCGACACGCCGATATGTTCGGCAATCAGGTAAGAGGCAAACGGCAGAAGGAACAGCAGTACAATCTGTGTCGCCGGTTCATCGCCGCCCCAGCGGCTGAGGAAGCGCAGCGAACGACCATACAGCCAGCTCACCACAAACCCGGCCAGGATACCGCCAATCGCCACCTTGAAGAATTCCAGGGTCGCGCCGCCTACGGTAAAGATCATCGTGCCCATCGCGACGGCCACGGCAAATTTCAGGGCAACCAGGCCAGAGGCGTCATTCATCAGCGCCTCACCCTGTAAAATCCCCATGATTTTCTTCGGAATACGGCCTTCACCGACAATG
The DNA here is from genome assembly GCF_027924865.1 of Enterobacter sp. 200527-13. Taxonomy (NCBI): domain Bacteria; kingdom Pseudomonadati; phylum Pseudomonadota; class Gammaproteobacteria; order Enterobacterales; family Enterobacteriaceae; genus Enterobacter; species Enterobacter sp. 200527-13. The sequence continues at coordinate 63,231 of NZ_BSCM01000010.1, read as the reverse complement.
CCGGACAACGCCACGGCATCGGTTGGTGACAGCACCGCGGCCAGCGCAAAGGCCGGAATTAACGGAATGCCCGGTACCGCCCAGTAGATCAGGAAACCAATCCCAACCACCGTGACCACCACGAGCGCCAGCGCCAGACCTAATATCTCTCGCCCGTGCTCAAGGAATTCACGCGTGGGCGTTTTCCAGCCATCGGCAAACAGCAGCGGCGGAATAAACAGCACGAGGAACAGTTCGGGGTCGAACTCCACGTGCAGGCCAAACGTCGGCCACGCCAGCAGCGCGCCGATGGCAATTTGCATTAATGGCAGGGGGACCTGAAAGGGCAGTACGCGTGTGACTACCCCGGATAGCGAGACCACAAGAGTCATGATGAGTATTGTGAAGAAGATTTCCATGCGTTCCCTGTTTGCTGTGTTTCTTAAAAGCCAAACCTAAGGCGTCGTGCCTGTTATTCTATCTTCCCCAGAGTAACGCAAAAGACAACGGGATGAGTCCTGAAAATAAAAACGGGCGGCCTGAGCCACCCGTTTTCGCATCAATGGACAACTTAGATTGCCCAGCCGCCCGCGTAGAACGCCACCAGCGCGACGGCAATCACAACGGTGCCGATGTTCAGCTTGCGCCACTCGCCGGAGACCAGACGCCCAATCACCAGCGACGCGAAACCGATCATGATGCCGGTCACGATATTACAGGTCAGCACGATAAAGACCGCCGTGATGAGGCCTGACATCGCATCCACAAAATCAGCAAAATCGATTTTCGCCACGTTGCTCAGCATCAGCAGACCAACGTACATCAGTGCAGGTGCGGTCGCGTAGGCCGGCACCAGGTAGGAGAGCGGAGAGAGGAACAGGATCAGCAGGAACAGCACGCCAACGGTAATGGCCGTCAGGCCGGTTTTACCGCCTGCCGCCGTACCCGCAGCGGACTCGATATAGACCGCAGCCGGAGCCGCGCCCACCAGACCCGAGAAGACGCTGCTCAGGGAGTCGGTGGTCAGCGCTTTGCCGCCATCGATAATCTGACCGTCTTTATCCAGCAGGTTCGCCTGACCCGCGACGGCACGGATGGTACCCGTTGCATCAAACACCGCGGTCATCACCAGCGCCAGCACGCTTGGCAGGATCACCGGGTTCAACGCCCCCATGATATCCAGGCTGCCAATCAGAGAGTTGCCTTTGTCATCACTCAGCGACGGCATGGCGAAAATCCCGGAGAAGTGAACGTTAGGATCGAAAATCAGGCCAACAATGGACACCCCGATAATGGTCAGCAAAATGCCGCCCGGGACTTTCAGTTTTTCCAGACCAATAATTACCGCCAGACCGATCAGGGACATAATGACCGGGAAGCTCGCGAAGTGCCCCAACGCCACCGGCAGACCGTCCAGCGGGTTCTTGATCACCAGGCCGACGCCGTTTGCGGCAATCAGCAGCAGGAACAGCCCGATACCAATGCCGGTGCCATGCGCCACGCCCTGAGGCAGGTTGCGCAAAATCCAGCTACGGATGCCGGTGGCGGAGATAACGGTAAACAGTACACCCATCAGGAACACGGCACCGAGCGCAACCGGTACGCTGATGTGCTGACCCAGAACCAGGCTGAAAGCGGTAAAGGCGGTCAACGAGATTGCACAACCGATCGCCAGCGGCAGGTTCGCCCACAGGCCCATCACGATGGAGCCAACGCCCGCCACGAGACAGGTAGCAACAAAGACAGCAGCCGGCGGGAAGCCCGCTTTACCCAGCATACCCGGAACGACAATGACGGAGTAAACCATCGCCAGAAACGTGGTCAGACCGGCAACGATTTCCTGACGCACGGTGCTGCCGCGAGCCGAAATTTTAAAAATGGCGTCAAGCGAACCGCCAGTACGCGCAGATGGCGTAGACATAGAAAACATCCCCTGAGAGTTTTTATAGAAAGTCCGTAAGCGTGGTGGAGACGCCACTGCCAGCTAAACGTCAAATCCGTGTTTTGCATTTGCGACGAAAGGGGCGTCACAGAAAAAGCAAACGTTTAGCTCCGCGCTTACAAACGGGTGGTCAAATTAAGGCAAACGATTATCTAGCCTAATCCCCGCCCTTTTCAACTGAACTTTATCGTTTTTCGCTAAAATTCCCTTATGACGCTGAAGAAATAAACAGAGGATGCGCAAACGTTATCGTCTGTGCGCAATTTGTTTACATTTCACTCCCCACCCGGAATCGATAACGGGCCACCTTGCTCCAGCGTTTTTTGCCAGCCAGGGCTGCTCTCTACTTTTTTCTTCCAGGCCTGGGTATGCGGGAGGTTATCGATGCCACCGCGCGCCAGCAGGGCAAAAATCGGGAAGCTCATCTGAATATCCGCCATGCTGAGCGCGTCGCCGGCAAACCAGCTGTTTTCGGCAAGATGCGACTCAATAAAGCGTGCATGGGTTTCAAGCTGGCGGTTGAGATACGCTTTTTGCACTCCCTGCCCCAGCGCTTTACCCAACGTGCGGATACCAAACGGCACGGGCGGCTTACCGAGGCTACTGAAAACCAGCTTCATCAACAGCAGCGGCATTAGCGAACCTTCGGCATAGTGCAACCAGAAGCGGTATTGCACCTTATGCGCAGGATCCAGAGGTTTAAGCCGCGACTCAGGATCGTAGGTTTCCTGAAGATATTCGAGGATGGCCCCCGACTCGGCGAGGATCAGGCCGTTATCTTCAATAACCGGCGATTTGCCCAACGGGTGCACTTTTTTGAGCGACTCAGGCGCCAGCATGCTCTTTTCGCGCTGGTAATGAACAATCTCATAGGGCAGGGAAAGTTCTTCCAGCGCCCAGATCACACGGTGTGAGCGGGACTGGTTCAGGTGGTGTACCGTGAGCATTGTATTCTCCTTTTATTCATACTTTTTAACTATAGAAAATCGAACAACACCGCGAAAAAAATTCGCCTAAAAAATGGCCTGACCGACTGGCGAAAAGACGGGTCTTGCATAGAATTAAAGTGTCAGCACAATCCGGAACCTCCCCAACACGCTCGACATGAGGGGTGCTGATGTCGGGGGAAACCCTCCCGTGAACCAGCGGGATAGAGTGAAAGACAAAGACCGGGAAAAACTAAAGCGCCCTTTTGTGGCGCTTTAGTTCTTTATGAGGTGCGGTATGAGGTGCGGTTTTCTGCCGCATCTCAGTCTTCCTCCAGCAACCGCGCCCCTGTCCCCTGCTCACCCAGCCTGTCGCCCGGGTTACGCAACGGACAATCACTGCGCGACAAACAGCCGCAGCCAATACATCCGTCCAGTTCATCACGCAGCGCTACCAGCGTGTGAATGCGTCGATCCAGCTCTTCACGCCACTGAGAGGAAAGCTCTTTCCACTCTTTCGGGCTGAGAGAGTGCCCTTCCGGCAGCACGCCGAACGCATCGCCGATGGTGGCCAGGGGGATTCCGATTCGTTGGGCAATTTTGATAATCGCGACATAACGGAGCACATCACGCGTGTAGCGTCGCTGGTTTCCGGCGTTTCGGATGCTTTTAATTAACCCTTTGCTTTCATAGAAGTGGAGCGCCGACACCGCAACGCCGCTTCGCTTCGCCACTTCGCCGGGGGTTAACAACGCTTTAATTCGCGGCAATCTCTTTTCCATAAAACCTCTTTACCTCAAGTTAACTTGAGGAATTATACTCGCCCGCAGAGAAAACGACGAATCAACCAGGGCAGTTGTATCTACAGAGGGGCAACCTTATGTCGCATCAGCAAATTATTCAGACACTTATTGAATGGATTGATGAACATATCGACCAACCGTTGAACATTGATGTGGTCGCTAAAAAATCCGGCTATTCGAAATGGTATTTACAGAGAATGTTCCGTACCGTTATGCACCAGACGCTGGGTGAGTACATTCGTCAGCGCAGACTGCTGCTGGCGGCGCAGGCCTTACGCTCAACGCAGCGGCCCATTTTTGATATCGCGATGGATCTGGGATATGTGTCGCAACAAACCTTTTCCCGCGTGTTTCGCCGCGAGTTTGACCGCACACCGAGCGACTATCGCCACCAGTTGAATTAATGACTCTCAATGCAAAGGTTGCTGCTGCCAGGTCATAAACTCCTGGGGCGGCATCGCTTTCGCGAAGTGCCATCCCTGACAGAACTGAACGCCACGTTTCAACAACCAGCTCACCTGTTCTGCCGTTTCCACCCCTTCCGCAATGGTTTTAAGCCGCAGGCTTTGTGCCATCTCAATAATATGCTCGGCGATAAGGTGGCTGGTGCTGTTGGTTGTTAGGGTGTCGATAAAGGATTTGTCGATTTTCAGAATATCGACATTCAGCGAATAAAGGTTGTGCAGGTTAGAGTAACCCGTTCCAAAATCATCAATCGCCACTTCGTAACCCGCCTGACGGAACGCCTGAATAACCGGAGTGGTTTTAGGGACATCAATAAAACCGCGCTCCGTGACTTCGATTTTAATTTGCTGCGCACGCACGGCGTAGTGTCGGGCCTTGTCCGAAATCATGGCGATCAGCCGTGAAGAGTGGAAATCCGTGGCCGACAGGTTAATCGAAATATAGAGATGCGGATGCGTTGCCAGGAATGTCCCCAGATCGCTGAATACCTCTTCGACAACATAATCCGTAATTCGCTCGCTCATGCCCTCTTTTTCCGCCAGCGGAATAAATTCAGCCGGGCTCATGACCGGCCCGTTAAAGCCAGGCCAGCGTAATAACGCCTCGGCTCCCACGCACCGGTTGTTCTTGATATCAATAATCGGCTGATAGTGAACACAAAGCTGGCGTTTATTGAGCGCTCGCTGCAGTAACCGCCCGGGAGAATTGAGTTCACGATGGGTGCGAGACCACACCAGCAAAATAATTATGCTGCAGATCATCCCCAGCGGTAGCGTCAACGTCGCCTGGTGATAAAGCATTTCATAAAAACGTTTATTCGACGTCGACACGATAGCGGCAATAGGCCGTTTTGGGGATTTGACGACTGTATAAAAACGGTTATCTTTTTGAAATACCGATTCCTTATCCCGAATCATCGAACTTAATAAAGAAACATTCGCGCGCTGACTGACGGAAAAGAATGCATTCGTTACCGTGTCGTATACCCCCCACGAAAGGGAATGATCTGTCGACATTACTTCGCTGTAGGAAAGCGGATTGACCACCACAACATAATTTCCGCGCTGCATATATGTCATTTTATAGCCAGTAAAAAATGGCGTATCGCGATAATAATAGATAGCAACGTCAGGTTTACGTGTGTAATTAGCAGTGGATATCAGATAAGGATTGGCGGGTGTAAAAACGGTCGAACAAAGAAAATTCTGACCTTCTGCATAAATTAAATCCGCCACAAACAGACGACCCCGAACAACGTTCAACATATATTGGCGATGTTCTGGTGTACAACGTTCACCCTGATATTTTTCAGCCTCGTCGCGGGCCAGATCAACCTGTTGAATTACCAGCTCTGTTTTGTCTAACGCCAGTTCAGCAAAGGTACGTAGCTGGGCGCTTGTTTCCGACACGGCTCTTATCTGGGCAAACCATAGCGCAAGCATCACCGGCAGCATAACTACCATGATGATCCCTACCACCCTGAGCATCTTGCGCCGCGCGCTACGATTCATTTCCCGCCCTATATCCCTGCATGTTGTACGCCTGTAGTAATGAAGGCCGGATGCTTTGTTTAACAGGTGATTACGTTGCATGAATCATGCGAAGTTAGCAACTGACTTTTAGTATTAAAAATCTTAATTTTCGTTATGACGATAATATTTTCCCGTAAGCTAAACTGTAAGTATTCGTTCCGTTTCAATTAAGGAAAATAATTATCCAGCGGGTACGGGAGGTTTTAAGATAACACAACAGAGGATCGTTGATTAAGCCAAACTTCTGACAGTGTGAAAAAACAACAACGGCAACATGACATTTTATGCTATTTACTCGCGCGTATTTTGTTTTTTGATTTATAAATAATCAGCAGCCACCACCGTTTTCCCCCGACCCGTACGCTTGGCGTCATATAATGCTTTATCGGCACGCATCAGTAATCCTGAAGTATCGTGTTGGCCCTGGCAGACCTCCACCGCCCCGGCGCTGAATGACAGCACCAGCTTTTTCTCTCCCACCACGAGCGGGTTGGTTTTGAGGGCAGTACGTAGCCTCGCCGAAAAAAGGGCGCCCGCGTTGCCGTCGGTTCGTGCCAGCAGGAGTAAAAACTCCTCGCCGCCCACACGGCCAAGCGCAGCGTTCTCGGGGCTTAACTCACGGATTGCCTGGCAAAAGTGGATAAGTGCCCGATCGCCCACCTGATGCCCCCACCGATCGTTGATCTGTTTGAAAAAATCCAGGTCAAACATGAGCACGCAAAAATGGCTGTCAGCATCCTGCCTGGCATTTGCCGCCAGCGCGGATTCCAGCTGCTGTAAAATGGTTGAACGGTTAAAACACCCGGTAAGATCGTCCGTGGTGGCTTTCACTTCCAGCTGCTGTTCGGCTTTTTTACGCTCGGTAATATCAAGCCCGATATTCAGGACTGAGCTGTCCGGCAGCAGAATGTTTGACCACAAAACCGTCAACGGCGTACCGTCTTTACGCAGTGGATGCCACTCGTACATATCCTTTAGCGGCGAGACATTTACCGACTCCCTGACCCGTCGCCGCTCTTCCGGGTCGGGGTAAAACAGTGAGAGCGGATCGGCATGGGCGCTGATCTCCGCCATTGTCCAGCCAAACACTTTTTCACACTCAGCATTCCACAGCACGCAGCGGTTAAATTTATCGAATGAGTTCATTAAAACAGGCGCTCGTTCAAACAGGGTTTTATATTGGGTCACCACACGCTGCATTTCCTGCGCTGTTTTTTCACGAACGATAATTTCTGAAAAATAGTCTTTTAATTTTTCGACCAGTACCGCAACAATACTTTTCAGGATGGCCAGAGAATATAACGGCTCAGCAAACGCCAGAAAGAAATAGCCGCTGCCTTGTCCGTTATGGGTTGAAAGCTTGCATAACACCCCGCTTTGCAATTGCGAATAACCAGGATGATGAGCGGAGAATAATGCGCGGCCGATATTCTCTTTCCAGTAGACGACCCGCCACGCGCGGTGATGCTTCTCCAGCAGGGTACCGGCAAGAAAATCGGCCACCTCAAATGAGTGACAGGTCACTTCACCGGCACAGACCACGCGCTGCAGCCCGTCAGTATCAACGCTAATCCAGGCCAGGCTTGCCCCGAAGGCCCGGTTGATCGTCTCAAGCATCTCACCCAGCGAACAATGGGCGTGAAGCTGGGGCATCAGATCTGCCAGCGCATGCAACGCCCGCAGGCTGTCATTAACAATCTCACGTCGTTTTTCTTTCATTTTCTTCGCAGATTATTAAGCGTTAAACCGGACGCAACTTTCTTCAGATTCAAAAATCGGCGAGCCAGAGCAGGATGCTGAATATCAGCACAGCTGGAGTGCGAGACGTTGTGTGTAATTAAAAACGTACAAAGAGAAAAAAACCAATAAAATTCAAAAACCTGAATTATAGAATGCGAGTAAATTTATTTATCCACTCAAGCATAATCCAAAGGGTTGTTGCTGTAAACGTTCTACAGCACACCTCAATTTGCAGAGGATTTGTTATCTCAATGAATTTATTACCTGGAAGCGATAAAAGGGGGTCATTAGCGTGCAAAGATATATTTTCCCCTCAATCCTCGTGCGACGCCTGGCTGTGATAATTCCTGCTTTTTTCACCCGTCTGAGGCTGGCGAATAAATCAACAAATGTGATATAGTTCACACATATTGTGTAACGAGAAACACTGTTTCATTCAGTTCGTCTGTTTTGTTGAGGATGGGTTTTATGGCAACCATTACTACCAGCATGGTTCTCCTGCGCTGGCCTTTGTTAAGTGCGGTGCTGATGTTCCTGGCCAGCACGCTAAACATTCAGTTTCGTAAATCTGACTATGCTGGCCTTGCTGTCATCAGCACCCTGTTGGGGTTGGGCGCAGCATGCTGGTTCGCAACGGGCCTGCTTGGCATCACCCTGCTGGATCTCGCTGCCGTCTGGGAAAATATTAAAGTGGTCATGGTGGAAGCCATGAGCCATACCCCGCCAGACTGGCCGATGGTGATTACCTGATCCCTGAGATGAATAAAAAAACCCAGACCGAGGTCTGGGTTTTTTGTTTTAAACAGTCGGATATCAGAACGGAATATCGTCGTCGAAGTCCATTGGGGGTTCGTTAGACGGTGCTGGCGCGGACTGCTGCTGTGGGCGAGACTGCGCGCCACCGCTGAACTGGTTGCCGCCCTGTGGCTGCTGAGGCTGACCCCAACCGCCCTGCTGCTGCTGACCGCCACCTGCTGGTGCGCCACCGCCCTGACGGCCACCGAGCATCTGCATGGTGCCACCCACGTTGACCACAACTTCCGTGGTGTACTTCTCAGCGCCGGCTTGATCGGTCCATTTGCGGGTACGCAGTTGGCCTTCAATATAAACCTGAGAACCTTTACGCAGATACTCACCAGCCACTTCCGCCAGTTTGCCAAACAGCACTACGCGGTGCCATTCGGTCTGCTCTTTCATCTCACCGGTCGCTTTATCACGCCAGGATTCGGAAGTAGCCAGCGTAATGTTGGCAACTGCGCCACCACTCGGCATGTAGCGTACTTCCGGGTCCTGGCCCAGATTACCGACGAGAATCACCTTGTTTACGCCTCTGCTGGCCATGTTCGTGTCTCCTGAATACGTTTCTTAATAGTGTAAACGCGCGAGTGTACCATTTCCACGCTGCAATTTGCATAGTTGCGTAGTCGGTTCCGAAATCTCTCGCGAACTCGACATTGTTACACAGTGAATCAGAAAATGCATTCCAATACTGTATATTCAAACAGGTCATTTTGTGTCATAATTAGCCGTTTCTGACAGCCGTTTGTCCTTCAAACAAACCAGGCAATCCGTGTTCCAACCGGGAAAGGTGAATGGATAAGATCGAAGTTCGGGGCGCCCGCACCCACAATCTCAAGAATATCAACCTCATAATCCCTCGCGACAAACTCATCGTCGTGACCGGGCTTTCGGGGTCTGGCAAATCCTCACTGGCTTTCGACACTTTATATGCCGAAGGACAGCGTCGTTACGTGGAGTCACTCTCTGCATACGCACGTCAGTTCCTGTCACTGATGGAAAAACCGGATGTAGACCATATTGAAGGGTTATCACCTGCTATCTCCATTGAGCAGAAATCCACCTCGCATAACCCGCGTTCAACGGTTGGTACGATTACCGAAATTCATGACTACCTGCGTCTGCTGTATGCACGCGTGGGTGAACCGCGCTGCCCGGATCACGACGTCCCGCTGGCCGCGCAGACCGTAAGCCAGATGGTGGATAACGTGCTGTCGCAGCCGGAAGGCAAACGCCTGATGCTGCTGGCGCCCATCATTAAAGAGCGTAAGGGCGAGCACACCAAAACGCTGGAGAACCTGGCAAGCCAGGGCTATATCCGCGCCCGTATCGACGGCGAAGTGTGTGACCTGTCGGATCCGCCTAAGCTGGAGCTGCAGAAGAAGCACACCATCGAAGTGGTGATTGACCGTTTCAAAGTCCGTGACGATCTGGCGACCCGCCTGGCCGAATCCTTCGAAACCGCGCTGGAACTCTCTGGCGGTACGGCCGTGGTCTCCGATATGGACAACCCGAAAGCGGAAGAGCTGCTCTTCTCCGCCAACTTTGCCTGTCCGATTTGTGGTTACAGCATGCGCGAGCTGGAGCCGCGTCTGTTCTCGTTCAACAACCCGGCGGGCGCCTGTCCGACGTGTGACGGGCTGGGCGTACAGCAATATTTTGACCCGGACCGCGTGATCCAAAACCCGGAGCTGTCGCTGGCTGGCGGTGCGATCCGCGGATGGGATCGCCGCAACTTCTACTATTTCCAGATGCTGAAGTCGCTGGCAGAGCACTATAAATTCGACGTCGAAGCCCCGTGGGCCAGCCTGAACCCGAACGTGCACAAAGTGGTGCTGTTCGGTTCCGGCAAAGAGAACATCGAGTTCAAGTACATGAACGATCGCGGTGATACCTCCGTGCGCCGTCACCCGTTTGAAGGGGTGCTGCACAATATGGAACGCCGCTACAAAGAGACCGAATCCAGCGCGGTTCGCGAGGAGCTGGCGAAGTTTATCAGCAACCGTTCCTGTGCGACCTGTGAAGGTACGCGTCTGCGCCGTGAAGCTCGCCATGTGTTTGTTGAAAACACGGCGCTGCCGACCATCTCAGACATGAGCATCGGTCACGCGATGGACTTCTTCAACAACCTGAAGCTCTCCGGCCAGCGCGCGAAAATCGCGGAAAAAGTGCTGAAAGAGATCGGCGATCGTCTGAAGTTCCTGGTGAACGTCGGCCTGAATTACCTGACGCTTTCCCGCTCCGCAGAGACCCTCTCCGGTGGCGAAGCTCAGCGTATCCGCCTCGCGAGCCAGATTGGCGCAGGCCTCGTCGGCGTGATGTATGTGCTGGATGAACCCTCAATCGGCCTGCACCAGCGTGACAACGAGCGTCTGCTCGGCACGCTTGTCCACCTGCGTAATCTCGGTAACACGGTGATTGTGGTTGAGCACGATGAAGACGCGATCCGCGCCGCTGACCACGTTATCGATATCGGCCCGGGCGCTGGCGTACACGGCGGCCAGGTGGTCGCGGAAGGAACGCTGAAAGATATTATGGCGGTGCCGGAGTCATTGACCGGCCAGTACATGAGCGGCAAGCGCAAGATTGAAGTGCCGAAACAGCGTGTACCGGCGAACCCGGAAAAAGTGCTGAAGCTGACCGGCGCCCGCGGCAACAACCTGAAAGATGTGACGCTGACGCTGCCGGTTGGGCTGTTTACCTGTATCACCGGCGTATCCGGTTCCGGTAAGTCGACGCTGATCAACGATACGCTGTTCCCGATTGCGCAGACGCAGCTGAACGGCGCGACGCTGGCCGAACCGGCGCCGTACCGTGACATCCAGGGGCTGGAGCATTTCGATAAAGTGATCGATATCGATCAGAGTCCAATCGGGCGGACTCCGCGTTCCAACCCTGCCACCTATACGGGCGTGTTCACACCCGTACGTGAACTGTTTGCAGGTGTGCCGGAAGCGCGTTCACGCGGGTATACGCCAGGACGTTTCAGCTTTAACGTGCGCGGCGGACGCTGTGAAGCGTGCCAGGGCGACGGGGTTATCAAGGTTGAGATGCACTTCCTGCCGGATATTTACGTGCCGTGCGACCAGTGCAAAGGCAAACGCTATAACCGCGAAACGCTGGAGATTAAGTACAAAGGCAAAACCATCCACGAAGTGCTGGATATGACCATCGAAGAGGCGCGTGAGTTCTTTGACGCGGTCCCTGCGCTGGCGCGTAAGCTGCAGACGCTGATGGATGTGGGCCTGACCTATATTCGTCTGGGGCAGTCTGCCACCACGCTGTCTGGCGGTGAAGCACAGCGCGTGAAGCTGGCGCGTGAGCTCTCCAAACGCGGTACCGGCCAGACGCTGTACATTCTCGATGAGCCGACCACCGGTCTGCACTTTGCCGATATCCAGCAGCTGCTTGATGTTCTGCATCAGCTTCGCGATCAGGGCAACACGATTGTGGTCATTGAACACAACCTGGACGTGATTAAAACCGCGGACTGGATTGTCGATCTCGGCCCGGAAGGCGGCAGCGGCGGGGGTGAAATCCTCGTCTCCGGTACGCCAGAGACCGTTGCAGAGTGCGAAGCCTCGCACACCGCGCGCTTCCTCAAACCGTTGCTGTAATTGTCACACGGAGAGTTGCTGTCGGGTCGCTTCCGGCAGCAGCTCTACCGCCTGCTGATAAGACGCGTCCACCAGATAGTAAATTTGCGAACCCGGCAGTGAACCGTCGAGATAAACGGTACTCCAGTGCGCTTTGTTGAGATGCTTGCTTGGCCGGACGTCATGGTGCTGCTGGCGTAACAGCTCCGCCAGTTCCGGACTGGTTTTCAGCGACGCCGCCGGGCGACCCTCAACCTCTTTCACCATCGCAAACAGAATATCCCCCACTTTAATCTGCGTGGCTTTCCAGTCGCTGTGAACGCTTTGCTCCGCGCCAGGTTTACTCATGCAGTACTGAAGTAGCTCCGAAATTGTCATCTTTATTCCCCTTGTAGCGTTGCGATAATTTTACGCGAACCACCGTGAATACGATGTTCTCCCAGCCAGATCCCTTGCCACGTTCCCAGCAGTAACCGACCATTGTGCACCGGCAGCATCAGCGATACGCCCAGCAGAGAGGATTTGATATGCGACGGCATGTCATCTGCTCCCTCATAGTCGTGTTCATAAGGGGCGTTGTCCGGAACGGTTTTGAGAAAATGCTGCTCCATGTCAGACCGGACGGTGGGATCGCAATTTTCATTAAGCGTGAGAGAGGCTGACGTGTGCTGAAGCAGCAGATGCAGTAACCCCGTCCTGATGCGCGAGAGGTCGCGAATTTGCCCAATGACTTCATCAGTCACCAGATGAAATCCACGAGGTTTCGCGCTTAAGGTCAGGGTCTGTTGATACCACATGTGCTGCTCCGTTATGAAAGATGAATCTTTCTAAGTGTGCAGCAAGAAAGCGAAAGGTAAAACCCACAGCGGCGAGATTTGATTAAAAAAGAGGCAGCCTCGCCGCCCGGCGGTTAATACTCAGAATTAACAATCACTTCTTCGCCAAACTTTCCGGCCATGGGCAACGGTCGATACGTAGAGTTTGAGGCGCGTAACACCCTGATCCCTCTGGCTCCGACGTCATGCGCGGCGGTGATATCGTTATCTGAATCGCCATAGAAGACTTTGATGTTCTTCTGTTCCAGCCATTGGGTTTTGGTGTTTTGGCCGGGTTTGTCGCCGGCAAAAATAACCGGATTCATGCTGGAAGCCGGGATCTGAAAATCATCCTGCAGCGTTTTAGAGACGGTTTCGGTTTTGGTCTGGCTGCGTCCGGTCACAAAGTAAATGCTGTCACCGCGTTTAACGTGCATGGCGATAAGCGCGCGCGCCACCTCTTTAGGAATGCTGAACTCGTCCCAGCCGTTATTCATCTTTTCCCAGAACTCGGGGTTCTTCAGATACGCTTCGCTGTCCGGTGAGTAGGTTTTTTTGCCCCGCCAGAATCCCGGGCTGGAAAACAGGACCGTATCGTCGATATCAAAGCCTACAGCCATTGGCGGGCGCCCTAACAGGCTATTTTCGATTTGGGCTACGGATACCCAGTGAACAGGTGCCTGCTCGGCAAGCATGGCGGCTGTTGTGCCGGTGTAAAGTGGCGTCGGTGCGGAAGCGCGCGCCACGACGGCACTATTTAGCGAGAATAATAAGCAGGCGGCGCTGAGCGCCAGTGTGATCTTGCGCATGTTTTCCCCTGAATATTCAGTTTGTTATCGTTTTATTTTGAGTGAATGGTCAAAAAACTATCCGACCATAACCCCGGGGGGAGATGAAGGAAAGGAGTTTTTACTTATGAAGCTGAATAAAAAGAAGAAGATCACAAAGCGCGGATGAGGTCCGAAAGCCCGGTAGACGCAGCGCCACCGGACAGGATATTTGTGCGTCATGATGCTCTCACTCGGCCCTCTCCCGCAGGGAGAGAGCATGGATAGTGAGTGCTTACATCACTGCCGCAAACGCCTGCGCAACACGATGAACGTTGCTGGCATTAAGCCCCGCCACGCACATACGGCCGCTGGAAATCAGGTAGACGCCGAACTCTTCACGCAGGCGATCGACCTGAGCCGCGCTGAGGCCGGTGTAGCTGAACATCCCACGCTGCTTAAGCAGATAGTCAAAATTATGCCCTGGGACGGCCTCTTTCAGCACGTCGACCAGCTCCTGACGCATCGTCAGGATGCGCTTGCGCATAGATTCCACTTCGGCGAGCCACGACGCTTTCAGCCGATCGTCACCCAGCACCGTGGCGACTACCTGCGCACCAAAGTTTGGCGGGCTGGAGTAAATGCGGCGCACGGTCGCCTTCAGCTGACCGAGCACGCGTCCGGCCGCTTCAGCGTCCTCACAGACCACTGACAGGCCGCCGACGCGCTCACCGTACAGGGAGAAGATTTTTGAGAACGAGTTGCTGACCAGCGCAGGCAGTCCGGCGCTGGCAACGGCGCGGATAGCGTAGGCATCTTCTTCCATGCCCGCGCCAAAGCCCTGATAGGCGATGTCGAGGAAGGGGATCAGGTTACGCGTCTTCAGCACGTCGATTACCGCATCCCACTGGGTATTAGTCAGGTCTGCACCGGTCGGGTTATGGCAGCACGGATGCAGCAGAACAATACTGCGCTCCGGCAGCGTATTCAGTTTTTCCAGCAGCGCGTCAACACGCACGCCGTTGGTTTCGCTGTCAAACCACGGATAGGTCTGCACCGTAAAGCCCGCGCCCTCAAAAATCGCCACGTGGTTTTCCCACGTCGGGTCACTGACCCACACGCCAGAATCCGGGAAGTATTTTTTCAGAAAGTCAGCGCCAACTTTTAATGCGCCCGAACCACCCAGCGTCTGGATGGTCGCCACCCGTTTTTGTGTCAGCACGGCGTGATCGGCACCAAACAGCAGCGGCGCAATGGTGTTGCGGTAGCTGTTTAACCCTTCCATTGGCAGATAGAGCGAGGCCCCGTGCGGGACGGCGTTAAGACGCACTTCCGCTTCTGCCACGGCTTGCAACTGAGGAATAATGCCCTCCTCGTTGTAATACAAACCAATACTGAGGTTGACTTTGTCGCTGCGAGGATCTTCTTTGAAACGCTCCATTAAGGAGAGAATGGGGTCGCCGGCATAGGCGTCAACTTTCTGAAACACGCGATGATTCTCCGGAATTCGATGAGGCAGGGATTTCAACAATAAACCGGATATGACAGAAGATCGAGAGCGATATCAGATCCGTTCCTGCAGATGTCGTCGAATCTGTTCAATGCGTTCAGCGAGCGAACCAGAAACAGGCAGATAGGGGATATTTCTGTCAGTTAACGCGCGGATGTACCATGCCTGTTGTCGCTGGCGGAATGCAGCCCCCTGACGGGTACCATCCTGAACAAAAGGAAACTCATCGCCACAGAGCACCACCAGAGAATATGCACGCCCGGCTAATTCCTCTAGCTCCCGTGGCGCGCTGCCAAACTGGTCGAGCATATAAAACAGCGTGGTTAAGGGCGAGGTATCGCAAACCAGGAAGGGAGCCGTGCTGGCCATCGCTTCACGACGCACCTGCTCGCGGGCAATATGCAGCAGATCGTCGCATCCCAGCACGCCGTTCTTCTCTTCCCAGTATTCTCGGCCAAACTCGGCGACAAATGGGGCGTTGAGCGTCGTCGCCAGCGCGCGGGAAAGCGTGCTTTTTCCTGTCGATTCGCCCCCCAATAAACAAATCCGAAAGACAAAGCTACGGTAGACCTCCGGGGACATCATCGTGCGGTAGCGATGGACGTCAGAACGTATCAGGGTTCCCGAGGGCGCATCAGGCCCCTTCGGACGCTGGAGGCGGACATGCGTAACCTGCTTGCCAAAACGCTGGCTTAACACCGCCGCAAATCCGTCGCCGTAGTCTTCGGCGGTAAATACGGCCTGTGGCTGGCAGTGAAGTATTTTTTCACACAGCGTTGCCACGTAATGCCGGTGAAGATCGGCATCCGCATCATTATGCGGCAGTGGTTCAAGCGCATGGGTCGCGATGACCTCCGGCGTCAGCACAAGGTGATGACATTGCGGGAAGCGCGCGCTTAACCAGTGAAGGCGCTTGTCGGGGTCATAACCCGGGATTTCCGGACGCGAATAACTGATGATATAGACCGTCTCACACTGGGCCAGCGCAGCATTTATCAGCGCTTCATGCCCCACGTGTAATGGCGCAAATTTGCCCACAACCAGACCGTCGCGATAAGGCTTCACTGGGTGCGAATCTCCTTACGCCACTGATATAAACCGTGCCAGGCATTAAACCAAAACACCAGATATAAACCCGCGGTCAAATGCAGATCTCTCATCGCATATAACGGTACCGCCAGCGTGTTTACAGCCAGCCAGACGTACCAGTTCTCCAGGCGTCGCCCCATTAACATAAACTGTGCAAGCACGCTGAATGTCAAAATAACGGAGTCCACCCAGGGGGCCCAGGCGTTAGTGTAGCGATGCAAGATCAGGCCATAACCCGCGGCCACCAGCAGGGCGCAGGCGAGCAGGATGAAGAAATGTCTGGGCGGGGTACGCCGAACGGGCAATACCTCCCCGCGATGACCTTTGAGCCAGTGCACCCAGCCGGTGATGCTGGTGATGATGAAAAAGAGCTGCAGGGTAACGTCAGCGTAAAGCTGAACCGAATAAAAGACCCAGCCATAAAGCCCACTGCCGATGATGCCTATCCACCACGTGTGAATACTGTTTCTGGCAGCCAGCCAGACCGAGAGGGCATAAGCCAGACAAGCGGCCATTTCGGATGGTGACATTACCCCTCCCTGGAAAGGTCTGTTAGTCGATGTACTTCATCGCAACCCTTGATGTCAGGCGCGTGATAAGTTCGTAAGCACTCACTTTTGTGATTTCAGCGATGCGTTCAACAGGCAAACCCTCACCCCACATCACCACGTCATCACCCGGTTTATCCTGCGCATCTGGCCCGAGGTCAATGCAGATCATGTCCATCGCCACGCGGCCCACGATGTTCGCTTCACGGCCATTGACCAGTACCGGCGTGCCGGACGGCGCGGCGCGGGGATAACCGTCGCCATAGCCCATCGCCACCACGCCAAGGCGTGTGTCGCGCTCGCTGGTCCAGGTTCCGCCGTAGCCCACGGGCTCACCCGCTTTGTGATCGCGCACGGCAATCAGGTTAGACACAAGGGACATTACCGGCTGGAAACCAAAATCCGGCCCCCAGGGTCTGTTCTCCAGTGGAGAGACGCCGTAAAGAATAATGCCTGGACGCGCCCAGTCGAAGTGCGACTGCGGCCACAGCAAAATACCGCCAGACGCGGCAATGGAGCGCATTCCTGGCTTGCCTTCGCAGAAAGTATTAAAAATATCCAGCTGCTGCTCGGTCGCGCCACACTCGGGTTCATCGGCACGGGCAAAGTGGCTCACGATATTCACCGGCTGACGGACGTTTTTGCACTGACACAGACGCTGATAAAACGCGTCCGCCTTTTCCGGGCGCACGCCCAGACGGTGCATGCCGGTATCGAGCTTCATCCAGACGGTGACCGGCTCACTCAGCTCGGCGGTTTCCAGCGCCGCGAGTTGTTCTTCGTTATGTACCGCGGTGTGCAGATGCTGGTCAGCAATGGTCGGCAGATCTGCCGCTTCAAAAAAGCCTTCCAGCAGCAAAATCGGTTGAGTGATCCCGCCCGCGCGCAAGCGGATGGCTTCTTCAAGACGGGCGACGCCAAAGGCGTCGGCATCGGGGAGCGTTCGCGCGGTCTCAATAAGACCGTGTCCGTAAGCGTTCGCTTTCACGACTGCAACGAGTTTACTGGCGGGAGCCAGTTCACGCAGACGTTGCAGGTTGTGTCGCAGAGCGCGGCGGTTAATGACTACAGTTGCCGCTTGCATTTGAATTCCTTAAAAATTACTCATCATCATATTGAGGACCGGCGTAGTTGTCGAAACGCGACCACTGTCCGTTAAAGGTCAGACGTACCGTACCGATAGGGCCGTTACGTTGTTTACCAATAATAATTTCGGCGATCCCTTTCAGGTCGCTGTTCTCGTGATAAACCTCGTCACGGTAGATGAACATGATTAAGTCGGCATCCTGCTCGATGGAGCCCGATTCACGCAGGTCGGAGTTGACCGGGCGCTTATCAGCACGTTGTTCCAGGGAGCGGTTAAGCTGCGACAGCGCCACCACGGGCACATGCAACTCTTTGGCTAACGCCTTGAGCGAGCGGGAAATCTCCGCGATTTCCAGCGTACGGTTGTCGGACAGCGACGGCACGCGCATCAGCTGAAGGTAGTCAATCATGATAAGGCCAATGCCGCCATGTTCACGGGCGATACGGCGCGCACGGGAGCGCACTTCCGTCGGCGTCAGGCCGGAGGAGTCATCGATATAAATATTCCGTTTTTCCAGCAGGATACCCATGGTGCCGGAGATACGCGCCCAGTCCTCATCGTCGAGCTGGCCGGTACGGATACGGGTCTGATCCACGCGCGACAGCGACGCCAGAGAACGCATCATGATCTGTTCTGATGGCATCTCAAGACTGAAGATAAGAACCGGCTTGTCCTGCAACATCGCCGCATTTTCGACGAGGTTCATCGCAAATGTCGTTTTACCCATGGAGGGACGCGCCGCAACGATAATCAAATCTGACGGCTGCAGACCCGCGGTTTTCTTATTGAGATCGTCATAGCCGGTGTTCACGCCGGTGACACCGTCGTGCGGCTGCTGGAACAGTTGCTCAATACGCGCGACGGTAGCATCAAGCACATCAGCGATATTTTTCGGGCCTTCGTCTTTGTTTGCCCGGCTTTCCGCGATTTTAAAGACGCGGGACTCGGCCAGATCAAGCAGGTCTTCGCTGGTACGCCCCTGCGGATCAAAACCGGCTTCGGCGATCTCATTCGCCACCGAGATCATCTCACGAACAACTGCACGTTCGCGCACGATATCGGCATAAGCGCTGATATTCGCCGCACTTGGCGTGTTTTTTGACAGTTCCGCCAGGTAAGCAAACCCACCCACGCTGTCCAGTTGCCCCTGACGCTCCAGCGATTCCGCGAGCGTGATAAGGTCAATCGGGCTGCCCGACTCCTGCAGACGTGCCATTTCGGTAAAGATATGACGGTGCGGACGGGTATAGAAATCCTCGGACACCACGCGCTCGGCGACGTCGTCCCAGCGTTCGTTATCCAGCATTAAACCGCCCAACACCGACTGTTCCGCTTCAATCGAGTGCGGCGGGACTTTTAATCCTGCGACCTGGAAATCACGCTCGCGAGGTTCAGTCTGTTTGTTGAAGGGTTTGTTTCCTGCCATAGTGAATGGAGTTACCGAGATAAAGAGTGGGTCGAAAGATTACCATATTTTTCTGACGGAGGGAGCATGGCAACGCGCATTGAATTCCAGAAACATGGTGGGCCAGAAGTGTTAAACGCGGTGGAGTTTACCCCCGCAGCGCCTGGTGAAAACGAAGTTCAGGTTGAAAACAAAGCCATCGGCATTAACTACATCGACACGTATATTCGCGGCGGTCTCTATCCGCCTCCCTCCATGCCAAGCGGACTGGGAACGGAAGCGGCAGGCGTCGTGCTCAAAGTGGGCAGTGCCGTTAAGCATATTAAAGAGGGCGATCGCGTGGTGTACGCGCAATCCGCGCTGGGTGCCTACAGCTCCGTGCACAACGTGCCGGCCGATAAAGCCGCCCTTCTGCCAAATGCCATCTCGTTTGAACAAGCGGCCGCCTCATTCCTGAAAGGACTCACGGTCTATTATCTGCTGCGCAAAACCTATGAGATCAAACCTGACGAGCAGTTCCTGTTTCATGCCGCAGCGGGCGGCGTGGGGCTGATCGCCTGTCAGTGGGCCAAAGCGCTCGGTGCAAAACTTATCGGCACGGTGGGCAGTGCACAAAAAGCCCAGCGCGCGCTTCAGGCCGGCGCCTGGCAGGTGATTAACTACCGTGAAGAGAGCATTGCTGAGCGCCTCAAAGAGATAACCAACGGCAAAAAGGTGCGCGTGGTTTATGACTCGGTGGGTAAAGATACCTGGGAGGCGTCGCTGGATTGTCTGCAGCGTCGCGGGCTGATGGTGAGCTTCGGCAACGCCTCGGGCGCCGTGACCGGCATTAATCTTGGCATTCTCAACCAGAAAGGGTCGCTGTATGTGACTCGCCCTTCCCTGCAGGGGTATATCACTAACCGGGAAGAGCTGATCGAGGCCAGCAACGAGCTCTTTTCGCTGATCGCCAGCGGCGTGATTAAAGTGGATGTGGCGGAGGCGCAGAAATACGCACTAACCGATGCCAGGCGAGCACATGAGGTGCTGGAGAGCAGAGCAACACAGGGTTCAAGTCTGTTAATTCCCTGACCCCTAAAAAGAAATTGGGCTTCCCATGGGAAGCCCTTTCTTTTTTTTAATTCGGCTGTATGTAGGGTACAGCTCGATGAATTCTTTAGCGGCAGTCATAGTGACAGATTCGATAAGTAAATCCTATTCTGTTCTAAGCAATGCTGCCGGAAAAGTTGCAGGTATGTGACGAACACCTCAATACCTTAGTAACGAAAACGGTTATTGCGCTGATAAGTGGGCAGTTTTGGTGATTTAATCGCCCGTATCACCCACACCACGGCAATGGCCAGCAACAGCCACGGCAGGAGCTTCAGCGTCAGGGCAAATAATCCCCCGATAAACATGACCACCGTCGCCACGACGATAGCCGCCAGAATCCCGAGCAGGGAAATACCCGTCATCATCAGCATGACAAAAAAGCCAATCACAAAAAGTAGTTCTAACATGGTGCTCTCCCACGCGTTCCCAAATGATACCGCGATCATTACAAGAATCATGCCAACCATAACCCGCTGTTCTTAAAGCAAAACGCCCCGCACGGGTGTGCGAGGCGTGGTGAATTTGACGATCTTTTAGCGAAAATTATCGCTTATCAGCGACCAGACGTAGCGCGTGTTCCAGCACCTCGATATCTGCACCGGCTTTATGCGCGTTCTCGCTAAGGTAGCGACGCCACTGGCGTGCTCCCGGGATCCCCTGGAACAGGCCCAGCATATGACGGGTGATATGACCAAGGTACGTCCCGTTACTCAGCTCACGCTCAATGTAGGGATACATGGCGCGTACCACGGCAACCGGGTCGGTATCTGCGCCTTCAACGCCAAAGATTTCCCTGTCGACCGTCGCCAGAATGCCTGGATTTTGATACGCCTCGCGCCCGACCATTACGCCATCCATATGCTTCAGGTGTGTTTTGGCCTCTTCCAGCGATTTAATGCCGCCGTTGATCGACATCGTGAGCTGCGGGAAGTCACGTTTTAGCTGGTACACGCGCGGGTAGTCCAGCGGCGGGATTTCACGGTTCTCTTTCGGGCTAAGTCCGGAGAGCCAGGCTTTACGCGCATGGATGATAAACATCTCGCACTCGCCTTTTCCGGAGACCGTATTGATAAAATCGCAGAGAAATTCGTAGCTGTCCTGGTCGTCAATGCCGATACGGGTCTTGACCGTCACCGGAATGGAAACCACATCGCGCATCGCCTTGATGCAATCTGCCACCAGGGATGCATTGCCCATCAGACACGCGCCGAACATGCCGTTCTGCACACGATCGGACGGACAGCCAACGTTAAGGTTAATCTCGTCATAGCCACGCGCTTCTGCAAGCTTCGCACACTGCGCCAGCGCAGCGGGATCGCTACCGCCAAGCTGCAGCGCAACCGGATGCTCTTCTTCGCTGTAGGCCAGATAGTCGCCCTTTCCGTGAATAATTGCTCCGGTGGTCACCATTTCGGTGTACAGCAGCGTATGGCGGGAGAGCTGACGCAGGAAGTAGCGACAGTGTCTGTCCGTCCAGTCGAGCATCGGCGCAATGGAGAAACGGTATGCAGGGAAAGCAGTCTGTAATTCTGACGACATGGCGAAGTTTTAAGCATCTGGTGAAAAGGGGGCGCTACTATAGCACAAAGAAAAGCCGGAGGCGCAGCGCCTCCGGTGCACTTTAGAAGGTCATGCTCAGCTGGGCGCCTGCGCCCCAGGTCTCGTCTTCACCGTACAGGCCCATCAGGTCGACATGGACCGTGTTAAACGGTGCAAAACCGACACCGCCAGTGAAGACATTGCTGTCGTTACCTTTCATGTCAGCACGGAAACCCGCACGCACCGCCAGCCAGTTCAGCGGCGTCACTTCGGCGCCTACGCCAACATACTGAGAAGTGTCTTCGCTTTTGAAGCCTTTGGTTTCCGTCAGATCGCCATCGGCGGTTAACGTCACCAGATCGTTATGCCAGGCGGCACCCGCGGTAACCAGAGGGCGGATCTGGTAGGTGTCTTTATAGCTCACCACCTCACCCGTGCGCCCGTTGCGGATGCGAATGTCTTTGGTGTCGATATCGCGTGACATCAGGTTTTGTCCGCTCACGCCGACCGTCCAGTGCTCACCAAAATCGGCCGCGATACCGGCATCAACGTTAAAGCCGGTGTCGTCAGTACGGTAGCGGCTGTCGTTCCACTTGTTGCTGTCATAATCGTAAATGGAGGTGGTGTAGTTATAGACCCAGGTCTTTTGCAGTTTTGGAGTGACGCCAACAGATACCGGAACACCGCCAAGCTCGAACTGACGCGCCACCGCGATACCATAGTCGGAGACAATTGCCGCCCGGCCAGACGCCGTTGAGTTGAGGTTTTTCGTGATTTGATCGGTGCCGTTCAGCGCAGCGTCCAGTGCAACGCCGGCAGCCACCGCATCGCTGCGTTGAATACCGCGCAGGTAATCAATATCTTGCTGATCAATAGAAGAACTGACGCGTCCGTGGGCATAGCCTTTAGCCATAAAGGCCACGGAAAGGACATCGTTAGGAATACTGACGGCTATCCCCGCACCCGCCGTGGCGCGTGCCGTTTTGCCCTTGAGATAATCCAGCTCATCGGCGAGATCTTTCGCCGCGCCCTGGAACTGGTTGATGGAACCTAACGGGTTGGTAATGATCTCAATCGGTGTAAGGTTATCAACCACGTCTTTGTAATGGTTGATTTTATCGTTGATGGTATCAATCTCATCCTGAAGATTGTCTTCATCAGTCACCTGCACGCCAGCGGACGGTAAAATGACCGTCACATCGTCGTCCGGTTTCGCCTTCGCCAGTAGCGCAGGGTTGATTAACGCCCCGCTGCCATAGTTTCCGGCCGCGACACCCGTGCCCCCCATGGCGTCGCTACGTGATTCTGTCCAGGTATTGGCTGCTCCCGCCTGATTTGCCATAAACAAGGAGACAGCGATGCTAACCACCGAAAATTTAAAATGTTTTTTCACAGTATGCTCGTCTTATAGTCTGTTATTAAATAACCCCTGTCTGTTATCTCCCAAACAGGAACGAACTATTGCTGTGAATAAGTGCAAAAAGACCCGCTATTTCCTTAAGTTAAATTCCCGCCAGGCCTGTTGTTATTTGTGACGGCCCTCAATATTTATAGAAGAGGAAATTATTTTTTCCCAGGTTTTCCATCGTGCGGTCCAAAAAACTGAGGAGGGTGGTCTACCCAGCGATCGTCGCGCGTGGCGGCGTACTCCGGATTAAGCGGATAATAGATACGGTTATGCTTCTTGTTGGCCTCACCCACCACCAGAAGCCGTACCTCTTCGTCGGTGTTGTTGATGAAGGTATGACAGACCCCGGTTCCGGCGGGAAAGCCCACGCTGTCGCCAGGTTCAAGTTTCCATAGATATCCGTTAATCCAGGCTTCAGGGTAGCCTTCAAGCACGTAGATAAACTCTTCTTCGTCGCTTTCAGCATGAGGATAAGAGGTCCGTCGGCCTGGCGGTAAGCGCTCATGGTGTATACCAATGCGTCCAAGGCCGAGCTTACGCGCCAGCGGTGCGCCAATGGCAAAACGTTCACTACTGTCGGGATAGGTTGAGTCATCTGCGCCTTCTACGTCGCGCCAGTGTCGAATACAGTCAGGTCTTTTCATCGTTTATTCCCCGGATTGCGTTGCGTCAGGTATAGCACAGCCTGGCGGATCTCGGTGTTTTTAGCAGAACATGATAAAGTGGGGGTTTTCCAGCCTATAACATCCGGGGTGCTAAATGGATAAGTCCACAAAAGAGCTGTTAGCGCAGGCAGAAAAGCTGTGCGTGCAACGCAATGTGCGCCTGACTCCGCAGCGCCTTGAAGTATTACGTTTGATGAGCCTGCAGCAGGGCGCGATCAGCGCGTACGATCTGCTTGATCTGCTGCGCGAAAGCGAGCCACAGGCTAAACCGCCAACGGTGTACCGCGCGCTGGATTTCCTGCTGGAACAGGGCTTTGTGCATAAGGTTGAATCGACAAACAGCTATGTGCTGTGCCATCTGTTCGATCAGCCAACCCATACGTCGGCCATGTTTATCTGCGATCGCTGCGGCAGCGTGAAGGAAGAAGGTGCGGAAGGCGTTGAAGATATTATGCATACGCTGGCAGCCAAAATGGGCTTTGCGTTGCGTCATAACGTGATTGAAGCGCACGGCCTGTGCTCAGCCTGCGTAGAGGTAGAAGCCTGTCGTCACCAGGATGAGTGCCAGCACGACCATTCTGTACTGGTGAAGAAAAAGCCGCGTTAACGGCAAAAGAAAAGGCGGCCCGAAGCCGCCCTCAGGGGGAGTAAAGGATTACCAGCGATAATCGTTACGGGTTTCCCAGTCTTTCACTTCGTTTTCAGCACGATCTTTCTCGTAGCCGTAACGTTCCTGAATTTTACCCACCAGCTGATCGCGTTTACCTTCGATGATGGTCATATCATCATCCGTCAGCTTACCCCACTGTTCTTTCGCTTTACCTTTGAACTGCTTCCAGTTGCCGCCGATTTCGTCTTTATTCATAATCGTGTCCTCGTGTTAAGCGTCTGTAAGTTTCGTCCGCTTCGTTCTTTTCTGCTGGACGTGATTATTATTGTAGTTAAGGATCCGGCAGTTGTTTTTATATTCGGAATCTTTAACCGTCACGATATATCGTGGCGGGAAGGCAGCCAGGTGTTATTTCGCCAGTGACGATGCCAGATAAAGGCCAGCGACAGACCACGTAACGCGAGGAAAACCGCCAGAGCCAGCCACAAACCGTGGTTGCCCAGATACGGCAGCGTCAGCAACGTCAGACCAAATCCCGCCGCAGCGACCGCCATGCTATTGCGCATCTCCGCACCTCGCGTCGCGCCAATAAACATGCCGTCCAGCAGATAACACCACACGCCCACCACCGGTAAGATTGCCTGCCAGAAGAGATAGTGACTCGCCAGCTCGCGCAGCGATGGGAGGGAGGTGAGTAAGGCAACGATCTGTTCACCCAGACAGGCGTAAATGAGTGCAAACGCCAGCGCCACCAGGCCTGACTGACGACAGGCGGCCCGCCACACCTCGCGGAGCTGGCCGCTTTCGCGTGCGCCATACGCTTGCCCGGAATGGGCTTCAACGGCATAGGCAAAGCCATCCAGCGCATACGCGGTAAAGGTGAGCAGCGTCATCAGGACCGCATTAACCGCGACGATCTCCGGCCCAAGTCGCGCCCCAAAGACCGTCAGCGCGCCAAAGCAGAGCTGAAGCAGTAACGAGCGCAGCATAATGTCGCGGTTGAGCGCCAGCAGCGTGCGGATATTACCGCGCCACGCGGTTTTGAGCATCGCAAGCGAGATACCGCGCAGGGCCAGCACGCGCCAGACCATCCACAGGCCGATGAAAAAGGTACCGTATTCTGCAATTGCCGTCGCCAGCGCGGCGCCCTGCACGTTCATATGCAGACCCATCACCAGCCAGACATCAAGCACGATGTTGAGAAGATTGCCTGCCACCAGCAGAATGACTGGCGCACGGGCATACTGCACGCCGAGTAACCAGCCAAGCAGGACCAGGTTCGCCAGTGATGCGGGCGCGCTGAGCCAGCGAATTTCAAGGAAGCGTCGCGCCTGCTCAAGTACCGCCTCGCTCCCGCCAACGACATGCAGCGCCAGATCAATCAGTGGCGTGCGCAACACCACAATCAGCGCACCTGCGCCCAGGGCAAGGATCAAGGGTTGTACCAGCGCTCGCGCCAGACGCAACGGATCTTTTGCGCCGTACGCCTGAGCCGTAAGCCCGGTGGTACTCATACGCAAAAAGAGCAGCAGCATAAAAAGGAAGCTGGTTGCCGTCGCGCCGATCGCGACGCCGCCCAGATAAACGGGGGAATCCAGATGACCAATAACAGCCGTGTCTACCAGTCCCAGCAGAGGGACGGTGATATTGGAAAAAATCATTGGCAGTGCAAGACGCCACAATGCCTTATCTGATGTCGTCAGCAGTGACATGAAAAATACCGGCAGTGGAGATTGAATCAGGCTACGGCAGGTCCGTAGCCTGTTATGACATGATTACAGCCATTCACCGTTGCGGATAACCCCAACAGCCAGCCCTTCAATAGAGAAGTTATGTTCGCGGAGATCCACAACAATCGGGGAGAACTCGTTGTTTTCAGGCAGTAACTGGACGGTGTTACCCTGCTTTTTCAGACGCTTAACGGTAACTTCATCGTCAATACGCGCGACCACAACTTGCCCGTTGCGCACGTCCTGGGTTTTATGAACTGCGAGCAGATCGCCGTCCAGAATACCGATATCTTTCATCGACATGCCGCTGACGCGCAGCAGGAAATCTGCGCTCGGTTTAAACATGCCTGGGTCAACCTGGTAGTGACCTTCAATATGCTGTTGTGCCAGCAAAGGTTCACCTGCCGCGACACGGCCCACCAGCGGAATGCCTGTCTCTTCTTCCACCAGCAGACGGATGCCACGTGAAGCGCCCGATACAATCTCAATGACGCCTTTACGCGCCAGCGCTTTCAGGTGTTCTTCGGCAGCATTCGGAGAACGGAAACCCAGACGCTGAGCGATCTCCGCACGCGTGGGTGGCATACCCGTCTGGCCGATATGATCCCGGATGAGATCAAACACCTCTTGCTGCCTGGTCGTTAACGCTTTCATTCCGCCCCCTGGGTGTATATACAGTTATGCTGTGAGTATATACAGTCAAAGGCGATTTTGGAACCAAAAACTGCACAAAAAACCAGGGACTTAATTATTTCTCGAGGCTTATCGGAAATGTGACCAAAGCAGCGTGACCCAGGTGATGACCGCAGTGATAATCGCCAGCAATACGGCAGCGGACCCCATGTCTTTCGCCCGGCCGGAGAGCTCATGGAAATCAGAGCCGATACGGTCCACCACGGCCTCAATAGCGCTATTGAGAATTTCCACTATCATCACCAACAGCACGGAGCCGATCAACAAAACGCGGGTAATCGCATCAACATCAAGGAAACAGGCGATAATCACCGCGATGATAGCGGCGACGCCCTCCTGGCGAAACGCGGCTTCATTGACCCACGCGGCACGGAAACCTTTCCATGAATAGCCGGCGGCTTTGATGATTCGGGTTAACCCAGTGGTATTATTGGCCATTAAAAGAACCTTTTAATTAAAATAGCGTCAGTAACAGTAGGCGCAGCGTGTTTCGCTGCTGCCTGAAGTATGACGGGTAACAACAGAAATTTTGCGCGCTTTCTGTTATCCTTGCGCCGCAATTGCATTATTAACCAGAGGCTTTACATCGTTTATGTCCGGCTGGCCACGAATTTACTACAAATTACTTAATTTACCATTAAGCGTCCTGGTAAAAAGCAAGTCTATCCCAGCGGAACCCGCGCTGGAATTGGGGCTCGATACGTCACGCCCAATTATGTACGTTTTGCCTTATAACTCGAAGGCAGACCTACTGACGCTTCGCGCCCAGTGTCTGGCGCATGATTTACCTGACCCGCTTGACCCCCTCGAAGTCGACGGCACTCTGCTGCCGCGCTATGTGTTCATTCACGGCGGGCCGCGCGTGTTTACCTATTACACGCCAAAGGAAGAGTCCATCAAGCTTTTCCACGACTATCTCGACCTGCACCGCAGCAATCCGGGTCTGGATGTGCAGATGGTGCCGGTATCGGTGATGTTTGGTCGCCGCCCGGGCAGAGAGAAAGGTGAAGAGAACCCGCCGCTGCGCATGCTTAACGGTATTCAGAAATTCTTCGCGGTCTCCTGGCTGGGACGTGACAGCTTCGTGCGTTTCTCCCCGTCCGTTTCGCTGCGCCGTATGGCGGACGAGCACGGCACCGACAAGATTATCGCGCAAAAACTGGCGCGCGTGGCGCGTATGCACTTCGCCCGTCAGCGTCTGGCTGCCGTCGGCCCGCGTCTTCCTGCACGTCAGGACCTGTTCAACAAGCTGCTGGCCTCCAAAGCGATTGCCAGAGCCGTTGAAGACGAAGCGCGTAGCAAAAAGATTTCCCATGAGAAAGCACAGCAGAACGCTATTGCACTGATGGAGGAGATTGCCGCGAACTTCTCTTACGAGATGATTCGTCTTTCCGATCGTATTCTGGGCTTTACGTGGAACCGCCTCTATCAGGGCATCAACGTTCATAACGCCGAGCGCGTACGCCAGCTGGCCCATGATGGCCATGAGATTGTCTATGTCCCCTGCCACCGCAGCCACATGGACTATCTGCTCCTCTCCTATGTGCTCTATCACCAGGGTCTAGTACCGCCGCACATCGCTGCCGGCATTAACCTGAACTTCTGGCCAGCCGGCCCGATTTTCCGCCGCCTGGGGGCGTTCTTTATCCGTCGTACCTTTAAGGGCAACAAGCTCTACTCCACCGTATTCCGTGAATATCTTGGCGAGCTGTTCAGCCGCGGTTATTCCGTTGAATACTTCGTGGAAGGGGGTCGCTCCCGTACCGGTCGTCTGCTCGATCCTAAAACCGGCACGCTGTCGATGACCATTCAGGCGATGCTGCGCGGGGGAACCCGCCCGATCACCCTGGTACCCATCTACATTGGCTACGAGCACGTGATGGAAGTGGGCACCTACGCCAAAGAGCTGCGCGGTGCGACCAAAGAGAAAGAGAGCCTGCCGCAGATGCTGCGCGGCCTGAGCAAGTTACGCAACCTTGGCCAGGGCTACGTCAACTTTGGCGAGCCGATGCCGCTGATGACCTACCTGAACAACCATGTTCCGGAGTGGCGCGAGTCTATCGATCCTATCGAAGCGATTCGCCCGGCCTGGCTGACGCCTACGGTCAACAGCATCGCCTCTGAACTGATGGTGCGTATTAACAACGCCGGTGCGGCAAACGCCATGAACCTGTGCTGTACGGCGCTTCTGGCCTCTCGTCAGCGTTCACTGACCCGTGAACAGCTTACGGAGCAGCTGGATTGCTATCTGGACATGATGCGCAACGTGCCGTACTCGGTGGATTCGACCGTACCGGTAAGCACAGCAAGCGAGCTTATCGAGCATGCCCTGCAGATGAACAAGTTTGAAGTCGAAAAGGACACCATCGGCGACATCATCATTCTCCCGCGCGAGCAGGCGGTGCTGATGACTTACTATCGCAACAACATCGCGCATATGCTAATGCTGCCCTCGCTCATGGCGGCCATCATCACCCAGCATCGTCGCATCTCGCGTCAGGAGCTGTTGCGTCATGTTGAAACGCTCTATCCAATGCTGAAAGCGGAGCTGTTCCTGCGCTGGGACAAGGACGAACTGGCGACTGAGCTGGATAAACTGACCGAAGAGCTGCGTCGTCAGGGGCTGATTACCGTCACGAACGACGAGCTGCATATCAATCCGTCACGGTCCCGTACCCTGCAACTGCTGGCGGCGGGCGCGCGTGAAACGCTGCAGCGCTACGCTATCACCTTCTGGTTGCTGAGCGCGAATCCGTCCATTAACCGCGGTACGCTCGAGAAAGAGAGCCGGACGCTGGCACAGCGCCTGTCTGTTCTGCACGGGATTAACGCCCCGGAATTCTTCGACAAAGCGGTCTTCAGCTCTCTGGTGCTGACGCTGCGTGATGAAGGGTTTATCAGTGATACGGGCGATGCCGAGCCGGAAGAGACGCTGAAGGTGTACCAGATGCTGGCCGAACTGATCACGTCTGATGTGCGTTTAACGATTGAAAGTGCGACGCAAGGCGAATGAAGCGTGCAGCGGTCTGATGACCTGCGATGAAAACAAAAACGGCAGCCTTCTGGCTGCCGTTTTTTTACGAAAAGTAGCTCATCGCCAGCCCTAAAAACAGCACCAGACCGACATAGTTGTTATTCATAAACGCCTTGAAACAGGCTTCACGCTCCCGTTTCGCAATCAGCTTCTGCTGGTAGACAAACAGCATTCCCGCCACCAGCACGGCCCAGTAAAACGCCCAGTTGAGCCCGTTCAGGTAACCCATCGTCACCATTAACGCCAGCACCGCAACCTGCAGGATACCGATGATCAGCTTGTCATGACGTCCGAAGAGGATCGCCGTCGATTTAATGCCAATCTTCAGGTCATCGTCGCGGTCTACCATCGCGTATTGCGTGTCGTATGCCACGGCCCAGAGAATGTTCGCCAGGAACATCAGCCAGCAGCTTAACGGGACGGACTCACTCACCGCCGCAAACGCCATCGGGATCGACCAGCCAAACGCCGCGCCCAGCACCACCTGAGGCAGGTGGGTGTAGCGCTTCATGAACGGATAAACCCAGGCCAGAGCCAGGGCCGCGACTGAAAGCAGAATGGTCATGGTGTTCAGGGTTAACACCAGCAGGAAAGAGAGCAGCACCAGTACGATAAACAGCGTACGGGCCTCTTTTTCGGTCACTTGTCCGCTGGGCAACGGACGATGGGCCGTACGTTTTACGTGCCCGTCGAATTTACGATCCGCATAGTCATTGACTACGCAGCCCGCCGCACGCATCAGCCAGACGCCTGCAATGAACACCCCCAGGATCCACAGCGGCGGTACCCCTGGTGTTGCTACCCATAGCGCCCATAGGGTCGGCCACAGCAGCAACAGCGCGCCGATGGGTTTATCTGTACGCATCAAGCGGTGATAAGCCAACAGCTTATTCTGCGTCAGGCTCCACTCCATTTTTTCTTCCTCTTAGTACAACGGCGATGCCGGTAAAAAAAGCTCCGTCAGTATTAACGGTTTACCGCTCAGGCGAAGGCGGGAACGACGCCCCCACAGTTCGGCATCGCGACCAATCTCAATAAAATCCCGGGTAAGCTCGGACGACGTGAAAAGATAACGCCCCAGCGGCGTATTCCCCAGCCGTTGTAGCGCCAGTTCTGGCCCGGAAAGGGTAGACTCGGGAACGACCGTTCGTCCGGCAAGCCATGGCTCACCGTCTGCACAGAGTAAAATTTCGCGCAGCCAGTAGCGTTCTTCCTGCGGCAACAGCGGCAGCTCAGAGGCGATCTCAGCACAAGAGACAAACCCTTCCTGAACCAGGGTCACCGTAACGGTTTTGCCCTGCTGCTCGAAACGTTTAGTCATGGAATCTTCCAGCAGCAGCCAGTCCAGTTGCTCCGGGTCAAGCGCAGGTATTTGGTCGAAATAGCGCAGCGCACGCAGTTGCGTTAGCGCGGGGTGTGACATGCCAGACTCTCCGATACATAACGTAATGGCATTGTATCGCAGAAAAGCGGATTGAGGGGGGCCAAACGTTATTTAACGATCACGATCGCAACAAGAGCGCAACAGCCCGTGTGACACCAAAAAAAGTGCGCCCACTCAGGCGCACTAAACTACTAACAAATCAGCACTGTGGGGAAACGGTTACCCCTTGCCTTTTACACTGCTGATAAAGGTGGAACGGGCAGTGGTTGAACCTAAACGTTCGGCTTCATCAAGCAGTTTCAGCGCTTTGTCGACATCGCCGCGCTTCACCGCCTGCTTAATGGCGTTATTGAAGTATTCTTCGGTGTCGTTCAGTACCGGCTCGGCTTTCTTCGCCGGAGCTGGAGCTGCGGTTGCAGCCGGAGCCGCCGCCGTAGCAACGGGTGCGGCATACACAGGCGCAGCAGTGTTCCCCACCGTGACCGGGCCTGTACCGGATGAACCAAACAGAGGGCCAACCAGTACGCTGGAAGCACTGTTTGTTGAGACTTTCAGCTTCAGCAACCCGTCGGTGACATGACGCGCTAACGGATCCGGGATATCCGGAACAGAGTTACCGGTTCCTTTGGCATAGGCTTTTGCCGGGTCGGTGAGCTTAGTGGTCTGCTGCAAATCTTTGTCCGTGGTGAAGACCAGGACATAAATCTTCTGCTGTCCCAGAGCAGGCGTCAGGCGCATTTTGCCTTCGAGGCGGTCAGCGCTCATGACGCCAGGTTCCTGGTAACCAAAATAGTCGCTCGGGAAGAAGGCAGATGGCGTCAGGTTTTGATCCAGAATCAGGACGTTAGGCGCAAATACGCTGGTCTGCTTACTTACTTCGCTGGTCAGCGTCAGGGTCAGCTCACCAATATTGGCCGGGACGCTGAAAGCGGCAACCGGACCGGCAATTCCCGGCACGTTAAGCTGTTGGCCTGCCGCAGAAAGTTGGGTTGACTGGGTTTTGGATTGGTCAACCGGCGTCCAGGTCAGTTGCTGGAGCGCTGCCGCCGGGATGGCAGGCGCAGCGCTGGTATTTTGTGGCACGAAATTGACATCTGCGAAGGTGATCGCCGGAACACAGGCCAGCAGCCCCGCAGAGAGGCACAGCGCGACGAGACTTTTCTTCATTTTCATTGTTATTACCTCTGATAGCGTGAGCACTGCGGTGGCCAGGCAATAGCGCGCAGCACCCTAAGGATAGAGGGGCTTACGCCCCTCTTTTTAGGTCATTACGTCAGGTCTACCGAATTACCACCAGATTTCCATCTGGGCACCGAAGGTCCACTCGTCGGAGTCGCCACGGCTGAAGGTTTTCGCGGAAGTGTCGCTATACGCTACGCCAGAGGTGTAACCTGCGCCTGAGTCGTTGTTCGCATAGCCCCATTTCTCATCCCACTTCGCGTAGGTTGCGAAGACACGGATAGCCGGGCGAGACCAGATGCTGTCGCCTGCCTGCCATTGCTGTGCCAGGGTGATTTTGTATTGGCTGTTTTTCTCGTCAGTTTTCTGAGACTTAACGTTGTCGTAGCCCACTTCAAGCAGGGTGCTCATGATTGGCGTCCATTTGAACATTGGACGAACGCCGACAGTCCACCACTCTGTACCATTGTTGTTGTCACGATCGATATTCTGGTACATACCGACGTACATCAGGTCCCAACGGTCTGCCAGGGTGATTGCACCGTGGTCCAGCACACGCCACATGGAACCGTCGTTATCAATGCTACCGCCCTGCGGAATACCTTTGCCGTTAGAGGTCATGGAGTCCGTACCGTACTGCAGCACGAACTTGTTGAAGCCTTTCAACATGCTCTGGGTGTGCTCAGCGGTGAACAGCCAGCCATCTTTAGAGGCGCCAGGCTGCAGATAGTAGTCGTCAGGAATGTTGGTGTGACCATAGTCAACACCCAGTTCCAGTGTACCACCCGGGTTGGTTTCCAGGCCGGCCAGACGGACGTCGAAGACATCGTTTGGTACTACGTTGTCATAAATACGGTCGCCGTTCGCATCACGATCGGCGAAGGTTGCAGAACCGCCGGACTCAGAAGAACGGGTCGCGGCCAGAGACAGTTTACCGAAGCCCAGATCGATGTTTTCGATACCCGCACCAGGACCAGAGATATCCCAGTAGTAGAAGTCGATCATGTGGACGTCATGACGCTGATAGAAACGCTTACCGGCCCAGATGGTGGAGCCTGGCAGCCATTCAATCAGGTTTTTACCCTGCACGTTTGCTTCACGGAAGGCCGGGCTGGTGGATTCCCAGTCATTCTGTTGAGAAACGGAATACGCAACGTTAGTGTCGAAATAGAAGCTCTTATCGCCCTCTTTCCACACTTCCTGACCCAGTTTCAGTTCAGCGTAGGTTTCACATTCGTTACCGAGACGGTATTTACTTTGTGCACCGGTTGCCTGGAAACATTGTTGTTCACCGCCACTCCCGGTCCAGCCAATGCCAGAACGAGCATAACCTTTAAAGTCCACGGCACCCGCGTGTGCAGACAAAATGCCTGCCGTCACGGCGATTGCCAGAGGAAGTTTGCGCAGAGTAATCATCATTCTATCTCCTGAGATCATTGCTTTTCTTTGTAATTGGAATGCTTAAACGCCTGGCTCTGTGTGCAACCGACGACATGCGGTGCCATCCTCACGGAACAGATGGCAACGCTCTGGCGGCAAACCGATAGCGAATGTGGCACCCTCTTCTACCAACACCACGTCATTCTGGCGGTAGACCAGGTTCTGACGGATGGCGGGGATCTGGATATGAATCTGTGTTTCGTGACCAAGTTGTTCGACGACCTGAACGTCACCTTCCAGCGTCACATCGGCGATGTGGCTCGGCAGTAAATGCTCAGGACGAATACCGAGGGACATATTGGCCCCCACCTGTACGTTGGCGCTGTCGACCGGCAGCCACACTTGCTGACGGTTTGGCAGCTCCACCTGTACCTGTTCAATGGCTGTCGCGGTCACTTTGACGGGCAGGAAGTTCATCTTTGGCGAGCCAATAAAGCCCGCAACAAAGCGGTCTGCCGGGTAGTGATAAAGCTCCAGCGGTTTACCCACCTGCGCCACGCGACCGGCGTCCAGCACCACAATTTTGTCGGCCAGCGTCATCGCTTCGACCTGATCGTGGGTGACGTAAATCATCGTGCGGCCAAGACGTTTGTGCAGACGGGAGATTTCGATACGCATCTGGACGCGCAGAGCGGCATCCAGGTTAGAAAGCGGTTCATCGAGCAGGAACACACGCGGTTCGGCGACCAGCGTACGGCCAATTGCCACACGCTGACGCTGACCACCAGAAAGGGCTTTTGGTTTACGCTCAAGCAGGTGTGCCAGCTGTAACACTTCCGCCACCTGCGTGACGCGCTGGTTAATCACCTCTTTTTTCGCGCCCGCCAGCTTCAGACCGAAGGACATGTTCTCGGCTACGGAAAGGTGGGGATAGAGTGCATAAGACTGGAAAACCATGCCGACGCCACGTTCGGCAGGCGGAATGTCATTCATTCGGGTATCACCAATCAGCAAATCGCCGCTGGTGATGGTTTCAAGACCGGCAATCATACGCAGCAGAGTTGATTTACCGCAGCCAGATGGGCCGACAAATACCACGAATTCACCTTCGTGGATGTCCAGATTGATGTCTTTCGACACCACAACGTCACCCCAGGCTTTCGTTACATTACGCAGCTGTACGCTCGCCATGCCCTTCTCCCTTCGTTACAACCTGTCACCGACAGAAACATTCAAGATAAGTTCACTATGGGGTATCCATTACTTTCGTGAATCCTCCACCCCCCGGCTTTTTTATGGGGGAGGAGGCGGGAGGATGAGAGAGCAGGCTCTGCGACCGCCGCTGGAGGGCTGAGGCGAAATTCGTGAAGCCACCTGCAAAATTCACTGTGTTTTTATGTGCGCCAGCACTCATAACTTAAATTTATGTAACGGAGATCACACAAACGGGGGGTGGGGCGTAGGGGTTGGGAGGATGGAAAGAGGATGTCAAATAAGGAGACTGAGTCACGTTGAACCACCTCAGTGTATCCACGAGCACATCACCAAAAAAGGATGGCAGATATGAAGATCAAGACTGGCGCACGCGTTTTCGCATTGTCCGCCCTTGCAGCAATGATGATTTCCGCACCGGCTCTCGCCAAAATTGAAGAAGGTAAGCTGGTTATCTGGATTAACGGCGATAAAGGCTATAACGGCCTGGCCGAAGTGGGCAAGAAATTCGAGAAAGACACCGGTATCAAAGTTACCATTGAACACCCGGACAAACTGGAAGAGAAATTCCCGCAGGTTGCTGCAACGGGTGACGGTCCGGACATCATCTTCTGGGCACATGACCGTTTCGGTGGCTACGCGCAGTCGGGTCTGCTGGCTGAAGTGACGCCAGACAAAGCTTTCCAGGACAAACTGTACCCGTTCACCTGGGATGCCGTTCGCTATAATGGCAAGATCATCGCTTACCCAATCGCGGTAGAAGCGCTGTCTCTGATTTACAACAAAGACCTGGTACCCAACCCACCGAAAACCTGGGAAGAGATCCCGAAACTGGATAAAGAGCTGAAGGCGAAAGGTAAGAGCGCGCTGATGTTCAACCTGCAGGAACCGTACTTCACCTGGCCGCTGATTGCTGCCGACGGCGGTTACGCGTTCAAATTTGAAAACGGCAAATATGACGTGAAAGACGTGGGCGTGGACAACGCTGGCGCGAAAGCAGGCCTGACCTTCCTGGTTGACCTGATCAAAAACAAACACATGAACGCGGATACCGACTACTCCATCGCAGAAGCGGCGTTCAACAAAGGCGAAACCGCGATGACCATCAACGGTCCGTGGGCCTGGACCAACATCGACAAGAGCAAAATCAACTACGGCGTAACCCTGCTGCCAACCTTTAAAGGCAAGCCGTCTAAACCGTTCGTTGGCGTGCTGAGCGCAGGTATTAACGCTGCCAGCCCGAACAAAGAGCTGGCGAAAGAGTTCCTGGAAAACTACCTGCTGACCGATCAGGGTCTGGATGAAGTGAACAAGGACAAACCGCTGGGCGCGGTTGCGCTGAAATCCTTCCAGGATCAGCTGGCGAAAGACCCACGTATCGCGGCAACCATGGATAACGCCCAGAAAGGCGAAATCATGCCGAACATCCCACAAATGGCAGCGTTCTGGTACGCCACCCGTACCGCCGTCATCAACGCAGCAAGCGGTCGTCAGACGGTTGATGCTGCGCTGAAAGATGCTCAGGGTCGTATCACGAAGTAAGGCTTTTATCCCCTCTCTCCCCTGCGGAGAGAGGGAGAACAAAATGTGTTGTAGAGGAAGAACCCCATGGATGTCATTAAAAAGAAACACTGGTGGCAAAGCTCTGCCCTGAAGTGGTCTGTAATGGGTCTGCTGTGTCTGCTGGTGGGTTACCTTGTTGTTTTAATGTACGTACAAGGGGAATATCTGTTCGCCATCATGACGCTGATTTTAAGCTCTGCTGGCCTGTATATTTTCGCCAACCGTAAAGCCTATGCCTGGCGATATGTTTACCCGGGCGTGGCCGGGATGGGTCTGTTTGTCCTGTTCCCGCTGATTTGTACCATTGCTATCGCGTTCACCAACTACAGCAGCACCAACCAGCTTGCGCAGGAACGCGCCCAACAGGTGCTGATGGACCGCTCTTATCAGGCGGGCAAAACCTTTAACTTCGGCCTGTATCCTGCGGGCAGCGAGTGGAAGTTAGCACTCACTGACGAAGAAACCGGCAAAAATTATGTCTCCGACGCTTTCAAATTTGGCGGCGAGCAGAAGCTGGCCTTAAAAGAGGCTGCGGCCCTGCCGGAAGGCGAACGCGCTAACCTGCGCATCATTACGCAGAACCGTCAGGCACTGACGCAGCTTACCGCCCAACTGCCGGACGAAAGCAAAGTGACCATGAGTTCACTGCGCCAGTTCTCCGGAACACAACCGCTTTATACGCTGGCGGACGACGGCACGCTGACCAACAACCAGAGCGGCGTGAAGTACCGTCCAAACAATGACATTGGTTTTTACCAGTCCATTACGGCTGATGGCAAATGGGGTGATGACAAGCTCAGCCCGGGCTACACCGTGACGATAGGCTGGGACAACTTCACCCGCGTCTTCACCGATGAAGGGATCCAGAAACCGTTCTTCGCCATCTTTGTCTGGACCGTAGTGTTCTCCATACTGACGGTGATCCTGACCGTTGCCGTGGGCATGGTGCTGGCGTGTCTGGTGCAGTGGGAATCTCTGAAAGGGAAAGCTATTTACCGCGTGCTGCTTATCCTGCCGTATGCCGTCCCGTCGTTTATCTCGATTCTGATTTTCAAAGGGCTGTTTAACCAGAGCTTCGGTGAAATCAACATGATGCTGAGCGCGCTGTTCGGTATCAAACCGGCCTGGTTCAGCGACCCCATCACCGCCCGCTCGATGATTATCATCGTGAACACCTGGCTCGGTTATCCGTACATGATGATCCTGTGCATGGGCCTGCTGAAGGCGATTCCGGACGATTTGTACGAAGCCTCGGCAATGGATGGCGCGGGTCCGTTCCAGAATTTCTTTAAGATTACGCTGCCGCTGCTCATTAAGCCGTTGACGCCGCTGATGATTGCCAGCTTTGCCTTCAACTTTAACAACTTCGTGCTGATTCAGCTGTTGACCAACGGTGGGCCTGACCGTCTTGGCACCACCACGCCGGCAGGTTATACCGACCTGCTCGTCAGCTACACCTACCGTATCGCCTTCGAAGGCGGCGGCGGTCAGGACTTCGGTCTGGCGGCAGCAATTGCCACCCTGATCTTCCTGCTGGTTGGCGCTCTGGCGATTGTGAACCTGAAAGCAACACGCATGAAATTCGACTAAGGAGGGCACAGAATATGTCTATGGTCCAACCCAAATCTCAGAAACTGCGCCTCTTCGCGACGCATTTAGGGCTGCTGATTTTTATCGCGGCAATCATGTTCCCGCTGCTGATGGTTATCGCCATCTCCCTGCGTGCCGGTAACTTCGCGACCGGGAGCCTGATCCCGGATGAAATCTCCTGGGAGCACTGGAAGTTAGCGCTGGGCTTCAGCGTTGAACACGCGGATGGCCGCGTCACGCCACCGCCGTTCCCGGTGCTGTTATGGCTGTGGAACTCGGTGAAAATTGCCGGGATTACCGCGATTGGAATTGTCGCACTCTCCACGACCTGTGCTTACGCCTTTGCCCGTATGCGTTTCCCGGGTAAGGCCACGCTGCTGAAAGGGATGCTGATTTTCCAGATGTTCCCGGCGGTACTGTCACTGGTGGCGTTGTATGCCTTGTTTGACCGACTGGGCCAGTATGTGCCGTTTATCGGCCTGAATACCCACGGTGGCGTCATCTTCGCCTATCTTGGCGGTATCGCGCTGCATGTGTGGACCATCAAAGGGTATTTCGAAACCATTGACGGCTCGCTGGAAGAAGCGGCGGCGCTGGATGGCGCGACCCCGTGGCAGGCATTCCGTCTGGTGCTTCTGCCGCTGTCGGTGCCGATCCTGGCGGTGGTCTTTATCCTGTCGTTTATCGCAGCCATCACCGAAGTGCCGGTCGCTTCCCTGTTACTGCGTGATGTCAACAGCTATACGCTGGCCGTCGGTATGCAGCAATACCTCAATCCGCAGAACTATTTGTGGGGCGACTTTGCTGCGGCGGCTGTACTCTCCGCCATCCCTATCACCGTCGTGTTCCTGCTGGCGCAGCGCTGGCTGGTGAATGGCCTGACGGCGGGCGGTGTGAAAGGTTAAGTTTCATTTGTTATGCCACTGCAACCCTCAACTTTAGACGTATTGTATTGACCCAACTTGTGACTGTTGTTAGGCGGCCTCCGGGCCGCCATTTTTTTATTCCCGTTTCAGCCGTTTCGAATTGCACAGCCAGAGCGTGATCACCAGCAGCAGGATCGCCGCCGAATAGATCAGTACGTCGAGCGGGGAGGTATGATCCACGATGATCAGCCGCACAATCGCGGTGATCCCGATGTAAACAAAATAGCGTAGCGGGAAGTGAAAGCCCGACTGGAAATACTTCACAATCAGCGCGATAAATTCAAAGTAGAGAAAGTAAACCACCAGGCCTTCCACCAGCTCATATTTGCTGGTTTGTTCAGGGGCGAACAGCACATCCGCCAGATGCACCGTCTCTTTGCCTAAAAAGACGACCAGTATCAGGCCAAGGCTCAGCAGACCGAGGTTCAGCACGGTCTGGAGGATTGTTGAGATAAACTCAACGCGCGGGCGAGTCAGGGATGTCATAGAGCACCTCATTCTCCAGGGCGAGGTTCCTGTATAACGCAAAAATGTGACGGTGATCTATATTTTTTGTTTATATTATGTTCAGAGCTGTGGCATGTTGCACTGTGACACGCTTATTTCGACGAAGGGATGATGAAATTAACCATTCAACGCGCCACCGTGGATGATGCAAAACAGCTGAGTGAAATGGGGTATGCCAGCTACCGGCATCACTTTGGGCATCTATGGGAAAGCCAGACAGAGCTTGCCGCCTTTCTTGAGCAGGAATACGCCGCAGGCGATAGCAGACAGCCTGATGCAGCCGGGCACTTACTGGCTCATTGCCAGCGCACAGACACCAGTCGGTTTCGCAAAATTCTCAACCCAGCAGACCATCGAGCCCGAGGGGCTGTCGGGTACGCTCCTGCATAAACTCTATTTATTGCCGGATGCCACGGGACACCGCTACGGCGAGCAACTCCTTGCGGAAGTGATTCGCCAGGCAAAAGCCTGTTCGGAAAATCTGCTGTGGCTGGAAGTCCTCGAAAAGAACCCTCGCGCACGCCGGTTTTACGAAGCGCAGGGGCTGAAACATGTCAAAGACACCCTCTTCGTCACTGCGGCACAAACCAGCACCCTCCATATTATGTCGATGCCAGTCTAAGGAGATGTATGCCAGAGCAACGCCAGACGGCTATTCGTCATGTTGTCTGCGGCGAAAACGTCGTCATTTACGAACCCGCGAATCTTTATGAATGTTCGCTGG
This sequence comes from Enterobacter sp. 200527-13, assembly GCF_027924865.1. Classification (NCBI taxonomy): domain Bacteria; kingdom Pseudomonadati; phylum Pseudomonadota; class Gammaproteobacteria; order Enterobacterales; family Enterobacteriaceae; genus Enterobacter; species Enterobacter sp. 200527-13. The sequence goes on along the minus strand of NZ_BSCM01000010.1, from coordinate 22,993 downwards.
GCGATAACGTCTTTATCGGCCCGTTTGTTGAAATCCAGGCTAACTCGCACATCGGTGCTGACAGCAAAATTCAGTCCCATACCTTCATCTGCGAGTTCGTCACCGTCGGCGAGCGCTGTTTCATTGGCCATGGGGTGATGTTCGCCAACGATATGTTCCGCGACGGTAAACCCAATGCCGACCGGCGCAGCTGGGGACACATTCGTGTGGGCAACGACGTTTCAATCGGCAGCGGGGCCACCATTCTGGCTGTCTCAATTTGTGATGGGGCGGTGATTGGGGCGGGAAGCGTGGTGACAAAGTCCATCACCGAGAAAGGGGTTTACGCCGGCAACCCGGCGAGACTGTTGCGGCGTTTGTAAGGTGCCCGGCAGGCGTAACGCTACCGGGCACTCACGCATCATCTGAAGTTGATGTTCTTATCGCTGGTCATGTCGTACAGCTGGAATTTACGCCCCAGCTGCTGACCACCGTCACGCGTCAGCGGCGTCCAGCCAATTGCCGCACGGCTGCGGGTTGGGCCTGACGAGAACAGATCCAGCGGAATGGAGACGTACACGCCTTTGGTGAAGTCCCCTTCCCCATACTCGTCCGGCGAGACGTTAGTGATCGTGGCATAGCCACCGACCACCACACCGCTGTCGAAGTGTTTAGAGATATCCAGCGTGCCGCCTTTATCCCCCGCCAGATACTGACCAACGCTGGCTTTCACCAGTACGTCCGGGGCAAACGACGGCGTCCAGTAGGCCGTCAGATGGCCGGTTTTAACGCTGTAGTCGGTGAACTTCATCATGTCCTGCGCGCTGCGCCAGTCACGCTGTTTCACGTAGTTGGCATCAAGACCAAACGCCCAGTTGCTGTCTACCGGACGGTAGAGCACTTCAGCCCCCGCGCCGCCAAACATCGTTTCCAGATAACCGCCGTAAACCTGGCCGTAGAAACCGTTACCAAAGTACTGGAAGTAGTTGGCCTGCAGGTTGTTTACGTAGGCGTCGTTCTGCACATACTCACGTACGCGAGTACGCACGCGCGGCAGCTTCGAGTCGTTCGGCGGGTTGGTATAGTTGAACTTGTCGTAGTTGTTGGCAAGGTTACCGAACAGGCTGCCGGTGGTCAGCAGGTGGTCGGTGACCCACAGATCCGCCGTCGCCATGACGCCCAGCTGATACATGTAGAAGTTTTCTGGCCCACCAACAGACTGGTTCAGTACCGGATCGATATGGAAATCAAAGCGCGACTTATCGATATACCAGCCCTGCTCGGTGGTGTCTGGCACCACTGGCTCAACGCGTTTTTGCACCAGCTCGGTTTCATGCCCAAGCGGTTCGCCTTCCAGATGGCGCTTAAGGCTGGCGACATCCGTTTCCGTCGTGACCTGCGGCATGTTCAGACGGTTTTCGGTCACGCGGATCGTGCTGATCCCGTCCGGAAGATCGTTCATGATGATCCGGTTGGCGCGTTCGATCCCTTCCCGCGAGTCACGGTATTTCACCTGCTCGCCGGTCACGTACAGCGTATCGCCTTTCACCTGAATCTTCGGATCCGCCAGACCGGCGTTGTATTTCAGCAGGGTCAGCTGGTTCGCCACGACGGAGTGCTGCAGAATGGCATCCTGCGGCTCCGGCTGGTAGGCAGGGCGCGCGTTGTCGTTGTAGTGTGGCCGCATATCGTTAAAGTTGGTACGCAGCGTCACGCCAAACATCACGGTATTGCCACGCTCATAGCTGAGGTTAACGTCAGCCCAGTCAGCCACACGGTAAATGGCACCGACGTTAAATTTGCTCTTCTGCTCAATCTTGCCGGCGAAATCCTGTGAATAGTCATTCCCTTCGTATTCCAGCTTCAGGCGCAGCGGCTGCCAGGGCGTCTGGTACTCTACGCCGCCAAACAGCGAGGCCGGGCCGTGGAACATCTGGTCGCCGTTGATGGAGCCCGCTTTCTGATAGCTGTTATCGCGATAGCAGTATTTGTCGCTGTAGGAGCAGAACGGGTTTTTCACGTTGCCGCTGGTGCCCAGATACCCCCAGCCGAGACCGAGTGAGAAATCAAACGGTCCCCAGGCTTTGCTGGCCACCACGTATTCCGCATCAAACAGACCGGTACCGCCGATATCCCGCGCGCCAACGGAGACCTGCGGCATCCAGTAGCTCTCTTCCCACAGACGCAGCTTCACGTCGAACGCTTTATCTTTGTAGGTCTGATCGCCGGAGAAGGACTCGACGCTGCTGTACCGTTTGGTGCGCACGTCAGTGTAGCGCAGTGTGGTTTCGAGCCACGGAAACAGCTGTACAGCGGCGGAGTAGTAGCGGTACTGATCGTTATCACGGTAGTTGAGGCTGATTTCCCCTTCCCGCGCCATGCGCGCGGTAGGCGTTTGCAGTAAACCGACGCCGCCGAAGTCTGACTGAGACGGGCCAATGGGTGCCGGATACGTTTCTGCATGGCAGGCGGCACTCACGCACAACGCCAGCATGCTATAGAGATAGGTTCTTTTCATTATTCCGGTATCCGCTGTTTCAGGGAGTGAAGGATATCGGCGTTCAGCCCGTCATATGCCTTCGTCCAGAAATGGTCGGCAAAACCGACAAAAATGACGCTGCCTGGCATCGGTTCGATATGGCGTTTATTCCAGTAGGCTACCGGTGCTTTTTGCGTTTGGCCGTCCGGGTACACCACCCATGCGTAGCTCTTATCCGCACCGCCCAACAAATTTTGTTCATCGAGATAGCTCGCCACATCGCGACCCGGCATAAACGGCTTGTCACCGGGACTGCTGACAAGCCCGAACACGGTAATGGTAGAAGGCTGAACAGGTAGCCAGAGCGTGTACTCACCTTCCAGTGACGGGTTAGCCGTTTCCGCGACGCGAACGTGGTCCGGATCGAGATTGACCGACAACCGTCCGGTGACCTTCAGCGCCTTAAGCTGCTGGCGAAGGCTGTTAATGGCCGCCGCGTCGTCACCCTCTTCCTGCTCCGCCAGCCCTGTTAGCCTGGCGAGCAGCGCGTTATGTTGTTGCTCCGCCACCACCGTCGCCTGTCGTTCACTGATGACCGCACCTGGCCACCAGCTGTTCGCCAGCCTTGGCTGGCCGACGAGATCGATCAAGTGTCCGGCGTTGGCCAATGTTTTAGGCTTCGTATTGTCCTGCGTATAGACTTTCACCGTCCCGGCAGACCATGCGAGCGGCGTAGCAAAGCTTGCGATCAGCGCAACGCGAATAAGTGTTTTCATGATTTCGCGGCCTTGATCAGCGTGGTTTTGACCGGGAAGAATCCGGCACCAAGATACTGTAACGACTGGCGTATCTGGCCGTCATCGTCCACCCAGAAGCGGTTATGCCAGGTTGCCTGATCGGTAGTGACCTCTTCATCCAGCACGCGAACCCGGGTTTCGTCGCTGCCCACATTGACGCTGTCCGTGCCATCCCAGCGGAAGGTGGAGCGGGCGGTGGCATAGCGAACCTGCTTGTGTTCGGTCCAGCCCATCGTGCGGGTCCAGCTTGCCCCGTCGGTTATCTGGTTCGGCTTGTTCAGCGGATCGGCGGCGAGATTGTTGACTTCAAGCAGGTTGTCGCCCCCGAGCAGGGTTTTCACGATACGGCTATGCTGCGTTACGATGGTGGCCTGATCCTGCGTCACCCATTTCTGCTGCCCGTTTTCATCGAAAGCGAGCACCACAAACAGCTGTGGGCCATCGTTGAGCTGCATGTACTGACTGGCATAGGGCATGTTCTGAAGTTCGTCATCGGTCAGATGCACGCCCGGCGTACCGAACATGCTTTCCCACAGTGAATGGCCCAGCCCTTTGGTGGTGGCCGAGCACGCCTGCAAAAGCAGACAAATCAGGATGATCCCAGGTCGCTTCACGACTCTTCTCCGCATTATTGCCGGGTGATGCTGCGCTTACCCGGTCTACAGGTCCCGAAGGCTACTGAAAAGCCAGAATAACCACACCGAAGTGTGGTTATGATTAAAACACCCGTTATTACTGGGTGCTGGTGGTCGTGGTGGTCGTGGTTCCGGTATTGGAGCCATCACCGCCACCGGTTGCCGCCAGGGCGACACCCACGGCTGAACTTACGGTGCTGGCGCTGGACGCGGTAGAAATCCCCGCAGACGCAGACGTCGCAGCCGACCCTGCCGCTTCTCCGACCTGAACCGGAGCCGCATTAACAGATGTCGCCGCAAGCGCAGATATGGCGAAAATGCCATACAGTACTTTCTTCATAAGAATTTCCCTTCATTTAATGAATGGAGATTTGCCCAAAAAGAATTTCAGGCGGATTCGAGTATACACAACTAAAGGTGAGGGTTTGCCGTAGGGGTAAATAGAAGAAGGGTTTTCGGACAATTGGATAAAATGGAAACAAAAGGACGATTAGGTAATAATATAACTTATATAAATCAATGAAATAGAATTATATCCCGTGACGGTAATTATCCGTATTTTCCTAAAATAAACCGCAGCAATTAACAGGTTAACGACTATTTTCAGATTAAACTCACTACAGGAATTTGAGTTGAATAACAGACATCAGGAATTATCCGATAAAAAAATGCCGGCATTTCGCCGGCACTTTTTCATGACACTTTAATTACGCGCGCCATGCTTTATAACGGTTGATCAGACCATTTGTGGAGCTGTCGTGGCTGTTAATCGCGTTATCGTCACCCAGTTCAGGCAGGATACGGTTTGCCAGCTGTTTACCCAGCTCAACGCCCCACTGGTCAAAGGTGAAGATGTTCAGGATAGCGCCCTGAGTGAAGATCTTATGCTCGTACAGGGCAATCAGCGCACCCAGGCTGAACGGCGTAATTTCGCGCAGCAGGATGGAGTTGGTTGGACGGTTGCCTTCGAACACTTTGAACGGCACAACGTGGTCCAGCGTGGCCGGATCTTTACCCTGGTCGCGGTATTCCTGCTCAACCACGTCACGAGACTTACCGAACGCCAGCGCTTCAGTCTGTGCGAAGAAGTTAGACAGCAGCTTCGGATGGTGGTCTGACAGCGGGTTATGGGTAATGGCCGGGGCGATGAAATCACACGGGACCATTTTGGTGCCCTGGTGGATCAGCTGATAGAACGCATGCTGGCCGTTAGTGCCTGGCTCGCCCCAGATGATTGGGCCAGTCTGGTAATCCACGGCGTTACCGTTACGGTCAACGTATTTACCGTTGGATTCCATGTTGCCCTGCTGGAAGTAGGCCGCAAAACGGTGCATGTACTGGTCGTATGGCAGAATCGCTTCGGTTTCAGCCCCGAAGAAGTTGTTGTACCAGATACCAATCAGCGCCAGCAGCACAGGCAGGTTTTTCTCAGGTGCGGTGGTGGAGAAGTGTTTATCCATCGCATGCGCGCCGGAGAGCAGCTCAACGAAGTTGTCGAAGCCGACGGAGAGGATGATCGACAGGCCGATAGCGGACCACAGAGAGTAACGCCCCCCCACCCAGTCCCAGAACTCGAACATGTTCGCGGTGTCGATACCGAACTCGCTAACGGCTTTCCCGTTGGTCGACAGCGCGGCGAAGTGTTTCGCCACGTGCTTGTTGTCGCCTGCGGTTTTCAGGAACCAGTCGCGCGCGCTGTGGGCGTTGGTCATGGTTTCCTGAGTGGTGAAGGTTTTAGACGCGACCAGGAACAGGGTCGTTTCCGGATTCACGTTCTTCAGCACCTCGGCGATGTGGGTACCATCGACGTTAGAAACAAAGTGCATGTTGAGGTGGTTTTTGTATGGGCGCAGCGCTTCGGTGACCATGAATGGGCCGAGGTCAGACCCGCCGATACCGATGTTAACGACATCCGTAATCGGTTTGCCGGTGTAGCCTTTCCAGCTTCCGGAGATGATCGCTTCAGAGAAAGCTTTCATCTTTTCCAGCACCGCGTTCACTTCCGGCATCACATCTTTGCCGTCAACGATAATCGGAGTATTGCTACGGTTACGCAGCGCCACGTGCAGCACGGCACGGTCTTCGGTGCGGTTGATCTTCTCACCGGAGAACATGGATTTGATGGCGTCGGCCAGCTCAGTCTCTTTCGCCAGATCCTGCAGCTTCGCCAGCGTTTCTTCGGTAATGCGGTTTTTGGAGAAATCCACCAGCATCAGGTCATCGAAGGTCGCGGAGAACTTATTGAAACGATCGGCATCTTTCGCGAACAGGTCCGCGATGGTGACGTCTTTCATTTCATCATAATGTTTCTGTAGTGCCTGCCAGGCAGCGGTCTGCGTTGGGTTGATGTTTTTCATTAGCAATACTCTTCTGATTTGAGAATTGTGACTGCGGTCGATTGTAGCGCCTGCAAATAAAAATTGTGATGGTTTTTATGCCATTGCCCTGGCCTGCATCAAACACAGGTGAAAAGACCCGAAAAGTATAGCTGCTGAAACGCCCTTCAGGGGCGGCGAAATGTCGGTCAAAAGGCGGTAAAAAGGAGCATAAAATATGGCCCTGTTATAAGTCCTGTTACTGAGGGGTACCCCCCCATAAAAAATCCGCATAATCCCAGCATTGACAGGACCTCCCCCACATTTTATTTATAGGGCCGTATTTTGCGCCTGCACCTGTTCTCGTTTCATTCTTGTGCCAAGGTCGCTTTATTCATTCCCTGACACGAGGTTGTTATGACGAGTTTTGTGGTCGCCAAATTTGGCGGCACCAGTGTGGCCGATTACGATGCCATGAACCGCAGCGCCGATGTGGTGCTGGCCGATCCGAATACCCGCCTGGTGGTGCTTTCCGCCTCTGCTGGCGTGACGAACCTGCTGGTTTCTCTGTCTGAAGGACTGGAAGCAACCGAACGTTTCGTTAAGCTGGACGCACTGCGCAAAATTCAGTTCAACATCCTTGAACGTCTGCAGAATCCGAACGTAATCCGTGAGGAAGTGGAACGCCTGCTGGAAAATATCACTACCCTGGCTGAAGCCGCCTCTCTGGCGACCTCCACCGCGCTGACCGATGAACTGGTCAGCCACGGCGAGCTGATGTCCACGCTGCTGTTCGTGGAGATCCTCCGCGAGCGTAACGTCCATGCTCAGTGGTTTGACGTGCGTAAAGTCATGCGCACCAGCGATCGCTTTGGCCGTGCCGAGCCGGATGTTGAAATGCTGGCCGAACTGACCCAGCAGCAGCTGGCCCCGCGCCTGGCAGAAGGGATGGTGATCACTCAGGGCTTTATCGGTAGCGAAGCCAAAGGCCGTACAACAACGCTTGGCCGCGGCGGCAGTGACTATACGGCAGCCCTGCTCGGCGAAGCGCTGCATGCCACCCGTGTGGATATCTGGACTGACGTGCCGGGTATTTACACCACCGACCCGCGCGTGGTCTCTGCGGCGAAACGCATTGATGTGATCGCGTTTGAAGAGGCGGCAGAAATGGCCACCTTCGGCGCGAAAGTATTGCACCCGGCGACGCTGTTGCCGGCCGTGCGCAGCGATATCCCGGTCTTCGTTGGCTCCAGTAAGGATCCCAAAGCAGGCGGTACGCTGGTGTGCAAGAAAACCGAAAACCCGCCATTGTTCCGAGCGCTGGCCCTGCGCCGCCGCCAGACGCTGGTGACGCTGCACAGCCACAATATGCTGCATTCTCGCGGTTTCCTGGCGGAAGTGTTTGGCATCCTCGCGCGCCATAATATCTCCGTGGATTTGATCACCACATCCGAAGTGAGCATCGCGCTGACGCTGGACACCACTGGCTCCACGTCAACCGGCGACACCCTGCTGACGCAGTCGTTGCTGATCGAACTCTCTGAGTTGTGCCGCGTGGAAGTGGAAGAAGATCTGGCGCTGGTTGCCATCATCGGCAACAAGCTGTCGCGTGCCTGCGGCGTGGGCAAAGAGGTCTTCGGCGTACTCGACCCGTTCAGCATTCGTATGATTTGCTACGGCGCCTCCAGCTACAACCTCTGCTTCCTGGTGCCAGCCGATCAGGCCGAGCAGGTCGTGCAAAAACTTCATCAGAATTTGTTTGAATAAAATTCGTTAGCACGATAAACAATACCTATAAGCCGGGCACAGACCCGGCTTTTTTATAACTAAACAACACGACAATACTGCAAGGACTATCTATGTTATCCGCCATCACCCGGCTGTTCCCGTTGTGGGCACTGCTGCTTTCCGTACTCGCGTATTACACTCCCACCCACTTTACGGGCATTGGCCCGTGGGTCACGACGCTGCTGATGCTGATTATGCTCGGCATGGGCGTACACCTGAAAATTGACGACTTCAAACGCGTTCTGTCGCGCCCAGCCCCCGTAGCGGCAGGGATTTTCCTGCACTACCTGGTCATGCCGCTTGCGGCGTGGCTGCTGGCCATGGCCTTTAAAATGCCGCCAGATTTATCCGCCGGTATGGTGCTGGTCGGCAGCGTGGCCAGCGGCACGGCATCCAATGTGATGATTTACCTGGCAAAAGGTGATGTGGCGCTCTCGGTGACCATCTCTTCCGTTTCAACGCTGGTGGGCGTGATTGCCACGCCGCTGTTAACGCGTCTGTATGTGGATGCGCAGATTCAGGTAGACGTCATGGGGATGCTACTCAGTATTCTGCAGATTGTGGTGATCCCGATTGCGCTGGGCCTGGTGATTCACCATCTGTTCCCACGCGTGGTCAAAGCCGTTGAACCGTACCTGCCTGCCTTCTCGATGGTCTGCATTCTGGCTATCATCAGCGCCGTGGTTGCCGGATCTGCATCGCACATTGCCTCAGTGGGCTTTGTGGTGATCATCGCGGTAGTGTTGCATAACACCCTTGGTCTTTTGGGCGGTTACTGGGGCGGGAAGCTGTTTGGTTTCGACGAATCCACCTGTCGTACGCTGGCAATCGAAGTGGGAATGCAAAACTCGGGGCTGGCCGCAGCACTGGGCAAGATCTACTTCTCGCCGCTGGCAGCCCTGCCGGGTGCGCTGTTCTCCGTCTGGCATAATCTGTCCGGCTCGCTGCTGGCAGGCTACTGGTCTGGCAAACCCATTAATGAGCCCGCGAAAAAAGATGCAGTGAAACAGGGTTAATTTCCTTCGCTTGCTTTACACTGGAGCCTCCCCTTCAGGAGGCTTCAGCAATGGCTACACCACGTTTGACCCAGAAAGACATGACGGAAGCTGAGCAGCGCGAACTGAAAACGCTCCTCGACCGCGCTCGTATCGCCCATGGCCGCACGCTGACTAACGCCGAAACCAATCAGGTTAAAAAAGAGTACATCGATAAATTGATGGCTCAGCGTGAAACTGAGGCGAAACAAGCCCGCAAGCTGAAAAAAGAGCAGGCTTATAAACCCGATAAAGAAGCGACCTTTTCCTGGTCAGCCAATACCTCACCCCGTGGAAGGCGCTAATTAGCGCCCTTTCTTTTTACGCCCCGGCTGGACGAAGCGTTTGCCCGCAGGCTTGCCGCGGCTTTTCTCTTCTGATGGCGGCGCTTTCACCACCGGACGCTTAATGGCCTGGGTTTTCGGTTTGGCTTTCGTTTTTGGCTTCGCTTCAGACGATGAATTCTCGATGAGCCTGAACAGCTCAATCAGTTCGTCATCCGTTAAATCACGCCACTCGCCCAGTGGAATACCTGACAGACTCACGTTCATAATGCGCGTACGTTCGAGCTTCACCACGTCATAACCGAAGTGCTCGCACATCCGGCGGATCTGACGGTTTAAGCCCTGCACAAGGGTAATGCGGAAAGCAAACGGCGCCTCTTTCTTCACCTTGCACTTCTTCGTGACGGTCCCCAGAATCGGCACACCTGCGCCCATACCGCGGATAAAGTCGTCCGTGACCGGCTTATTGACCGTAACGATGTACTCTTTCTCGTGGTCGTTACCGGCACGCAGAATTTTGTTCACCAGATCGCCGTGGTTGGTCAGGAAAATCAGCCCCTGTGAGTCTTTATCAAGGCGGCCAATCGGGAAGATACGGCTGCTGTGGTTAACGAAATCAACAATGTTGTCCCGCTCGCCGTCTTCCGTGGTACTGACGATGCCAACCGGCTTATTCAACGCGATAAATACCAGGTCTTCCGCATCACGCGGTTCAATGAGCTGACCATTCACTTTGACCACGTCACCGGGCACGACCTGGTCACCGATGGTGGCGCGTTTGCCGTTGAGGAACACGTTACCCTGTTCAATGTAACGGTCCGCCTCGCGACGTGAGCAGATCCCGCTCTCGCTAATGTATTTGTTTAATCGTGTTGATTGAGTTGGCAGCATAGTTTCTCCTGTAAAGGCGAAATATACCTTAGGTTTGGGCTGGTAAAAAGATTAGCCGACGGTTACCGGGCATCATGCCCGGCGTAAACCTGCTGGTTTTGAGGTTAACCACCTTATATAGGCGCTTTCAGAGATTAATATTCATCTCGATCGTCGTCTTCATCCGGCTGCTCCATGACGCTATAAGCGACCGCGCAGAATAACGAGTTGAGACGCTTCATATCCCCCAGCAACCCCAGGTGCAGGGAGCTGGTTTCAATGCTCTGGACGTTCTGCTGGTGCAGTCGTTCAACGTGGGCGTGCGAGTAGCGCCGGTTGAGGATACGGAAGCGATGTTTGTTACGACGCAAGCGGCGTGCGCTCGGTACGTCGCTGGAGAAGAAGACCAGCATTGCCAGCTTCAGGTTGCTCAGCAACTGCTCGTGCAGCGCCTCCAGCTCCTTCAGGCCTTCAACCGAGAAGGCGCGGCGCGCGGCAAGGGATTTGTCAGCAATTTCACTTCCCATACGCTCAACGATATCCGAGGCCTGCTCGAGATTAAGCGACATTTCGATGATTTCCGCCCAGCGGCGGGACTCTTCCTCTGCCAGTTCATCCTGCGGAATACGCGCCAGGTAGAGCTTGATGGCGGTATAGAGCACGTTGATATCGTCCGCCAGCCTGCGCAGCTCTTTCTCTTCTCGCGGCTCTCCGTGCATGACCTTTTGCAGCCCTTCAAGCATCGTTTCCATGGCATCGCCCATGCGCAGCGTCTCGCGCGCGGCATTAGCCAGCGCCAGTGCCGGGGTATCCAGCGCGGACGTGTCCAGATGCTTAGGTTTCAGACGCGCATCCAGCTCCGGTTCATCCCGAATAAGCCGTTCGCAGAAGCGGGCCATGGGTTCAGCAAAAGGCACCATCGCCAGACAACGCACCAGGTTGTAAAACACGTGGAAATAGATTACCAGCTCAGCCTTCGGTAACGGGAGATTGTCCATCAGGTTGGCCAGCGGATAGACAAACGGCAGAATAATCAGGCTGCCCACCAGCTTAAACAGCAGGCTTCCGAGCGCCACGCGCCGGGCAGCAGCGTTTGCGGCGCTGTTATTGAGTATCGCCAGCAGGCCAGAGCCAAGGTTGGCCCCGATCACCAGACACAGCGCGACCGGGAACGAGATCGCCCCCGCGGCGGTTAACGTCGCCGTCAGCAGCACAGCGGCCAGGCTGGAGTAACTGACGATGGCAAATACCGCGCCGATCAACGCATCCAGCATGATGTCCCCGGTCAGCGAGGCAAAGATGACCTGAACGCCGTTGGCCTCGGTGATGGGGGTCACCGCCTGCACAATCAGCTCCAGCGCCAGCAGGATCAACCCAAGGCCAATCCCCACGCGGCCAAGCTGTCCGGCACGCGTCTGCTTACGGCCAAGGAAGAAGATGACACCGATAAAAATCAGCAGCGGCGACAGCCAGGAGAGATCGAAGGTCAGGATACGCGCCATCAGCGCGGTCCCCACGTCAGCGCCCAGCACAATGACCAGCGCCGGTGCCAGCGCCACCAGATCTTGCGCCACAAACGAGGTCACGAGCAGGGTCGTCGCATTACTGCTCTGCACCAGTGCCGTCACGCCGATGCCCGCGCAGAAGGCGAGCGGCTTCTTCTCAACGCTGCTGCTGAGAACGGTGCGTAAGCGCGCGCCAAAGACGCGCATAACGCCGGTACGGACAATATGCGTGCCCCATACCAGCAGTGCTACTGCGGAAAGCAAGTGTAACAGGGTCAGCACGGAAGGTTCTCCTCCTTATCGTTCTACGTTTTTATGATTCAGTATAAGGGTTTAAACGTAAGAAAGAGACAGGGCGCCTCATGAGCGCCCTGTTTGTTGTAAGGAAAAGTGACGTTAGTCAGCGTCGTAGCCTAAATTGGGTGCCAGCCAGCGTTCAACCTCTGAGACACTCATGCCTTTGCGCAGGGCGTAATCTTCAATCTGATCGCGCTGCAGCTGCGCGACGGCGAAGTATTTGCTGTCGGGATGGCTGAAATACCAGCCGGACACCGATGCCCCAGGCCACATGGCGAAAGACTCGGTGAGCTTCATGCCGGTATGGGCTTCTACATCCAGCAATGTCCAGATAGTGCCCTTTTCGGTGTGTTCCGGGCAGGCTGGATAGCCCGGAGCCGGACGAATCCCCTGATAGTTTTCGCGGATCAGCTCCTCGTTGCTGAGGTTCTCATTGGCCGCGTAGCCCCAGTGTACCTTGCGCACGCGCTCGTGGAGGTACTCTGCGAAGGCTTCCGCCAGACGATCGGCAATCGCTTTCACCATGATTTTATTGTAATCATCGTGCTGCGCGTCGAACGCCTCCGCCAGCGCATCTTCCTCAAGACCCCCGGTCACGGCAAACGCCCCGATATAATCCGCTTTCCCGGAAAGCTTCGGTGCAACGAAATCGGCCAGGCAGTAGTTAGCAAAGCCCACTTTCTCGGTTTGCTGGCGCAGATGGCGACTTACTGCCAGCACGTGCGTGCGGGTCTCGTCGCGATAAATTTCGATGTCGTCGCCCACACGGTTCGCCGGGAACAGGCCCACCACGCCGCGCGGGTTGAGGCTTTTCTGCGCACTCAACTGGTCAAGCATTTCGTTGGCGTCGTTGAACAGGCGTTTGGCTTCTTCCCCGACCACCTCATCTTCAAGGATGCGGGGATATTTGCCCGCCAGTGACCAGGTCATGAAGAACGGTGTCCAGTCGATGTAGTTACGCAGCGTCTCGATGCTGGCAGTGACGTCCTGAACGCCCAGACGATGCGCCACAGGGGGCGTATAGCTGGCCCAGTCAAACGCCAGATCGTTATCGCGCGCGGCCTGGAGTGTCACCGGCGGCGTCCGCGGTTTCTTACGGCCATGCTGAATACGCACGGTCTCGTACTCTTTGCGGGTACGCGCGACAAAATCATCACGCTGGGTGGCAGACAACAATGCCGACACGACGCCCACGGTACGCGAGGCGTTTTGCACATAAACCGTCGGGCCACTGTAGTTCTGCTCGATTTTCACCGCCGTGTGCGCTTTGGACGTTGTCGCCCCGCCAATCAGCAGTGGAATGGTAAAGCCCTGACGCTCCATCTCTTTCGCCACGTTGACCATCTCGTCCAGCGACGGGGTAATCAGCCCGGAAAGTCCAATCAGGTCAGCATTCACTTCGCGCGCAGTTTTGAGGATTTTATCCGCCGGCACCATCACGCCAAGATCGATAATCTCGTAGTTATTACACTGCAGTACGACGCCCACAATGTTCTTACCGATGTCATGCACGTCGCCCTTCACGGTGGCGATCACCATTTTACCGTTGCTGGAGCCTTTCTCTTTGCTGGCTTCGATAAAGGGTTCGAGATAGGCCACCGCCTGCTTCATGACGCGTGCGGATTTCACCACCTGCGGCAGGAACATTTTGCCTTCGCCAAACAGATCGCCGACCACGTTCATGCCGTCCATCAGCGGCCCTTCGATCACTTCAATCGGGCGCGTGGATTGCTGCCGTGCTTCTTCGGTGTCCTGTTCAATAAACTCGGTAATTCCTTTTACGAGTGAGTATTCCAGACGTTTTTTCACGTCCCAGGCACGCCACTCCGCCTGCTGAATGTTTACCGATGCGTCGGATTTACTGCCGCGGTATTTCTCGGCCAGATCCAGCATGCGCTCGGTGGCGTCATCACGCCGGTTGAGGATCACGTCTTCTACGGCATCGCGCAATTCTGCCGGCAGGTCGTCGTAAATGGCCAGCTGTCCGGCGTTAACGATCCCCATGTCCATACCGTTACGGATAGCGTAATAGAGGAACACGGCGTGGATAGCTTCACGCACCGGATCGTTACCGCGGAAGGAGAATGACACGTTCGATACGCCGCCGGAGATCAGCGCATGCGGCAGCTCGCGTTTGATGTCTTCACACGCGCCAATAAAGTCCTGCGCGTAGTTATTGTGCTCTTCAATACCGGTGGCAACCGCGAAAATGTTCGGATCGAAGATGATGTCTTCCGGCGGGAAGCCCACCTCTTCGGTCAGAATTTTGTATGCGCGGCGACAAATCTCAATTTTGCGCGCACGGGTATCGGCCTGGCCCATTTCATCGAAGGCCATCACCACCACGGCGGCACCATAACGGCGCACCATCTTCGCGTGGTGGATAAAGGTATCAACGCCTTCTTTCATCGAGATGGAGTTAACAATGCCTTTACCCTGAATACACTTCAGCCCTTTCTCGATGACTTCCCACTTAGAGGAGTCAATCATGATCGGCACCCGGGCAATGTCCGGCTCACCGGCAATCAGGTTGAGGAAGCGCACCATCGCCGCTTCGGCGTCGAGCATTCCCTCATCCATATTGATGTCGATGATCTGGGCGCCGCTCTCAACCTGCTGGCGGGCCACGTCCAGCGCTTCACTGTACTTCTCTTCTTTAATCAGCCGTTTGAATTTCGCCGAACCGGTCACGTTAGTCCGCTCCCCGACGTTCACAAACAGGCTGTCGTCGCCGATGGTCAACGGCTCAAGACCAGCCAAACGGCAAGCAACCGGCAGCGTAGGCAGTTGACGCGGCGGCAGACCCGCCACCGCATTGCTCATCGCGGCAATATGCTCTGGCGTGGTACCGCAGCAACCACCGACGATATTCAGAAAACCGGATTCGGCCCACTCGCGGATTTGCGCCGCCATGGTGTCTGCATCCAGATCGTATTCACCAAAGGCGTTCGGCAGGCCGGCGTTCGGGTGTGCGGTGACATAGCATTCAGCGATGCGCGAAAGTTCCTGCACATACTGGCGCAGCTCATCGGGACCCAGCGCGCAGTTCAGGCCGAAGGAGAGCGCTTCAGCGTGACGCAGGGAGTTATAAAAAGCTTCTGTGGTCTGGCCGGAGAGGGTACGACCAGAGGCGTCGGTGATG
The DNA here is from genome assembly GCF_027924865.1 of Enterobacter sp. 200527-13. NCBI lineage: Bacteria > Pseudomonadati > Pseudomonadota > Gammaproteobacteria > Enterobacterales > Enterobacteriaceae > Enterobacter > Enterobacter sp. 200527-13. The sequence continues at coordinate 7,868 of NZ_BSCM01000010.1, read as the reverse complement.
GTACCGGAAATCATGATCGGCAGGTCGACGCCCAGCGCCTCGAACTCCTCTTTCACCGCGTAAATCGCGGCTTTGGCATTGAGGGTGTCGAATACCGTTTCAATCAGGATCAGATCGGAACCGCCTTCCACCAGCGCTTTGGTCGATTCACGATACGCCGCCACCAACTGATCAAAGCTGATGTTACGAAAGGCCGGGTCGTTTACATCGGGTGAAATCGACGCGGTGCGGTTGGTCGGGCCAAGCACCCCGGCCACGTAGCGCGGTTTGTCCGGCGTACGGGCTGTCCATTCATCAGCGCAGGCGCGGGCCAGCTTTGCCGCGGCAAGGTTTATCTCCGCCGACAGGGATTCCATCTGGTAATCCGCCATGGCGATGGTTGTCGAGTTAAAGGTGTTGGTTTCGACGATATCCGCACCCGCCTCGAAATACGCGTTGTGGATCGCCGAAATGACCTGCGGTTTGCTGAGCACCAGAAGGTCGTTGTTACCTTTGAGGTCGCATGGCCAGTCGGCGAAACGCTCGCCGCGGAAATCGTCTTCACTCAGACGATAGCTCTGGATCATGGTACCCATGCCGCCGTCCAGCACCAGAATTCGTTTATTTAACTGCGCACGCAGTTGCTCTACTTTGCTGCTCACACTTGCTCCCGACAACGCTCAACCAGGCCAAAAGGCCAGCAGTCCATACTGGCACAATCTCGCAGGGTGTAAAAGTCACACAGCGGTAACATGAGACATGTTCACTATCACTCATCCGATCAGTCAGGATAACGGTTGCAAAATCACCAAATAAAACGAAAATGATTTCCACGATACAGAAAAAGGAGTTCGTCATGGTCACGACCGTTCCCGCTAAACGCGGCAGAAAACCTGCTGCCACCACCGCCGCCTCTCAGGGCGGACAGGTTCAATCGCTCACGCGCGGTTTGAAGCTGCTGGAATGGATAGCCGAGTCGCACAGCAGCGTGGCCCTGACAGAGCTGGCACAGCAGGCTGGCCTGCCGAACTCAACGACCCATCGACTGTTGACCACGATGCAGCAGCTGGGCTTTGTGCGCCAGGTGGGTGAGCTGGGACACTGGGCGGTGGGCGCACATGCGTTTATCGTCGGCAGCAGCTTCCTGCAGAGCCGCAACCTGCTGGCGATTGTGCACCCTATTCTGCGTAAACTGATGGAAGATTCCGGCGAGACGGTAAACCTGGCCGTGCTCGACCAGAGCGACCATCAGGCCATTATCATCGACCAGGTACAGTGCACTCAGCTAATGCGTATGTCGGCACCAATTGGCGGCAAGCTGCCGATGCATGCCTCCGGGGCGGGGAAAGCGTTTCTGTCGCAGCTCAGCGAAGAGCAGGTCACCGGGCTGCTGCACCGTAAAGGGCTGCACGCCTACACCCACGCCACGCTGGTCTCACCGGTACATCTGAAAGAAGATCTGGCCCTGACCCGCAAGCGCGGCTATTCGTTTGATGACGAGGAGCATGCGTTAGGCCTGCGCTGCATTGCGGCCTGCATCTTTGACGAGCACCGCGAGCCGTTTGCCGCCATTTCGATCTCCGGACCGATTTCCCGTATGACCGATGACCGCGTCACGGAGTTAGGTGCGCTGGTGATTAAGGCGGCGAAAGAGGTCACGCTGGCATATGGCGGGATTCGATAACATCGGGTGCACCTGAATCCCTCTCCCGTCGGGAGAGGGGGCATTACACCGCATATCGGATGCAAAACCGTTGTTTGCGGCGATAGGCATACACATCTTCCACATGCCCATTCTTGATGCGCGTCTGCAGGCCCCGCCAGTAGCTGGCGCGGAACAGGTCATCATGCATCTCTTCAAACAGTGGCCTGATGCGCGGGTCAGCGCACAGCCAGTGGCGAAACTCCTCAGGAAAGACATCTCCCGGTGAGATGCTGTACCACGGCTCGCCGGACAGTTCATCTTCCGGATAGCGGGGCTGCGGTATATCGCGGAAATTCACCTCAGTCATATAGCAAATTTCATCATAATCGTAGAACACCACCCGCCCGTGACGGGTGACCCCGAAGTTTTTAAACAGCATGTCACCCGGGAAGATATTCGCGGCGGCAAGCTGACGGATAGCGTTGCCGTATTCTTCAATGGCATCACGCAGTGCCTGACCTTCGGACTGCTCCAGCCAGATATTGAGTGGGATCATGCGGCGTTCGATATAGAGATGGCTGATGGCAATTTTGTCGCCCAGATCGGTGATTTTCGCCGGCGCTTCCTGCAGTAATAACGCCATTAATGCCGGATCGATCTGCTGCTTATCCAGCACAAAGTTCTCGAACTCCTGGGTGTCCGCCATTCGCCCGACGCGATCGTGCTCTTTAACCAGCTGGTAGCAGGCGCGGACGTGAGCAGCGGTCATCTCCTTCTGCGGCGCGAACGTATCTTTGATGACCTTAAACACCCGATCAAAACCCGGCAGGGTAAAGACCAGCATCACCATGCCGCGAATACCGGGGGCTTCGATAAATTGCTCATCTGCCGTGGTGACATAGCGCAGATATTCCCGATAGCTTTCCGTCTTGGCGTGTTTCTGACAGCCAATGGCCATGTACAGCTCGGCGGTGGTTTTCCCCGGCAGGATCTCGCGCAACCACTCCACCAGAGCAGCAGGCAGCGGGGCATACACCATAAAGTAGGAGCGGGCGAAACCAAAGACAATGCTGGCCTCGGCGCTGGTCGTCAGGCAAGTATCAACAAACAGTTCACCGTCATCGGTACGATGGATGGGTAACAGAAACGGCACAATGGCCGACGGTGTCATCAGTTTACCGACCAGCCAGGCGGCCTTATTACGGTAAAAAAGCTCATTGGCAACCTGCAAATGGCTTTGCCCGAGCACCTCTTCGCCAAAGGTCTCCTTGAGATGCGCAGAGATATAGCCGATATCACGGGTTTTATTCTCCCAGGGCAAACGCAGCGGCAAATCCGTTAATACGCGATGCAGGAGTTTTTCCCAGCCGCGATCGGGAAAGAAATCCTTCGCCAGCGGACGCGGAATAGTGCGAAAGCGGCGTTCCGGCTGAGAGCTAAAGATAAATAACCGCTCAGGAGATAATGAGCGGTGGTCAAATAACCGGCAATAGACGGAGTTGAAAAAGCTCTCCGCAATCTCGAAGCGCGGGTAATCAGGTAACAGATGGGTGTAATGCTCCTTCACGCGCAGTAAAAACTCCGCGTCAGGGATTTTGCCGTCGGTAATGCAACGCAACTGCTCCACCACCAGACCCACATGGTGGTCGTAAAGGTGGATTCGCTGCTTCATGGCCTGCTGAACCGCATGCCAGTCGGCGTGCTCAAAACGCTGCTGCGCGCCGGATGTGACTTCCAGGAAACGTCCGTACTGGGCATCGAAGCCCTGCAGAATAGTTTGGGCAATCAGTAATTCCAGACCACGCGACATTGTTCATGCTCCCTCACCCCGGCCCCCTCCCGACGGGAGAGGGAGTATGTTCACAGGCCCGGTAGCGTGCCACCGGGCATTACACGGCTCAGAACTGGGCTTCTTCCGTCGATCCCGTTAAGGCGGTGACGGAGGAGGTGCCCCCCTGGATGATAGTGGTCACGTTATCGAAGTAACCGGTCCCGACCTCCTGCTGATGCGAAACGAAGGTATAGCCCTCTTTACCGGCAGCAAATTCCGGCTGCTGCACCTTCTCAACGTAATGCTTCATGCCTTCACCCTGCGCGTAGGCATGCGCCAGGTCGAACATGTTGAACCACATGCTGTGAATGCCAGCCAGCGTGATGAACTGATATTTGTAGCCCATGTCGGACAGCTGCTGCTGGAAGCTGGCGATGGTTTTATCGTCCAGTTTCTTCTGCCAGTTGAAGGACGGCGAGCAGTTATAGGCCAGCAGTTTGCCCGGATATTTGGCGTGGATAGCATCGGCAAAGCGTTTTGCCAGCGCCAGGTCCGGCGTGGAGGTTTCGCACCAGACCAGGTCCGCATACGGTGCATATGCCAGCCCACGGCTGATCGCCTGTTCAATGCCAGCATGGGTACGATAAAACCCTTCGCTGGTGCGTTCGCCGGTAATGAACTCGCTGTCGTAAGGATCGCAGTCAGAGGTGATCAGGTCAGCCGCATCCGCATCGGTACGGGCAATCACCAGCGTAGGTACGCCGAGCACGTCAGCCGCCAGACGCGCCGCAACCAGCTTCTGAATCGCTTCCTGGGTTGGGACAAGGACTTTCCCGCCCATGTGTCCGCATTTCTTCACTGACGCCAGCTGGTCTTCGAAGTGAACGGCCGCTGCACCGGCCTCAATCATCGATTTCATCAGCTCAAAGGCGTTCAGCACGCCGCCGAATCCCGCTTCCGCATCCGCGACGATTGGCAGGAAATAGTCAATAAAACGCGGATCGTTTGGCTCAATGCCTGCCGCCCACTGGATCTGATCCGCACGGCGGAAGGTGTTGTTGATCCGATCCACCACGGTTGGTACCGAGTTTGCCGGATAGAGCGACTGATCCGGATACATGCTGGAGGCCAGGTTGGCGTCCGCCGCAACCTGCCAGCCGGAAAGATAGATGGCTTCGATGCCGGCTTTCGCCTGCTGCAGGGCCTGGCCGCCAGTCAGCGCGCCGAGGCTATTGATGTAACCTTTTTTGGCACCGCCGTGCAGCAGCTCCCACATTTTCGCCGCGCCGCGCTGCGCCAGGGTACATTCCGGATTGATCGAGCCACGCAATTTCACCACCTCTTCCGCGCTATACGGGCGGCGGATGCCTTCCCAGCGAGGTTGGGTCCACTCTTTCTTCAATTCTTCGATTTGTTGGGTACGGGTTTTCATGTGCAGATGCTCCATATTGTTGTGGGGTGAATTACGCCAGGAAGCGGTAGCCCGGCAGGGTCAGGAAGTCGATTAAGTCATCGGATGTGGTGATTTGCTCCATCAGGCGTGCGGCGTCATCAAAACGTCCGCTGCTGAAGCGGTGTTCACCCAGTTCGTCCTGGATCACCCGCATCTCTTCGGCCAGCATCTGACGGAACAGGGATTTGGTCACCGGCTTGCCGTTGCTGAGCGTTTTTTGATGGTGGATCCACTGCCAGATTGAGGTGCGAGAGATTTCGGCGGTAGCGGCATCTTCCATCAGGCCGTAGATCGGCACGCAGCCATTACCGGAGATCCACGCTTCAATGTACTGGACGGCTACGCGGATATTGGCGCGCATACCCTCTTCCGTACGCTCGCCCGCACACGGTGCCAGCAGGTGTTCTTCAGCCGTTGGGGCATCCTCATCACGCGTCACACACAGCTGGTTTTTGTTCTCACCGAGTACGCGGTTGAAGACGTCCATTGCCGTATCCGCCAGACCCGGATGCGCGATCCACGTTCCGTCATGGCCATTTCGTGCTTCAAGCTCTTTATCGGCTTTCACCTTGTTGAGCACCTGATTGTTACGTTCAGCATCTTTGCTTGGGATAAATGCCGCCATTCCCCCCATCGCAAAGGCCCCACGCTTGTGGCAGGTCTTAATCAACAGGCGTGAGTAGGCACTCAGGAACGGTTTATCCATGGTGACCACCTGGCGATCCGGCAGTACACGATCGGGATGATTTTTCAGGGTTTTGATGTAGCTGAAGATGTAATCCCAGCGTCCACAGTTCAGCCCAACAATATGGTCGCGCAGCGCATGCAGAATTTCGTTCATCTGGAACACCGCAGGCAGCGTTTCAATCAGCAGGGTGGCTTTAATGGTGCCACGCGGCAGGTTGAAACGATCTTCCGTGAAGCTAAACACTTCACTCCACCAGGCCGCTTCCTGCCAGGCCTGTGTTTTCGGCAGATAGAAATAGGGACCGCTGCCTTTTGCCAGCAGATTCTTGTGGTTGTGGAAGAAATAGAGGGCGAAGTCAAACAGACTGCCCGGAATGGCTTCGCCACGCCAGGTAACATGCTTTTCAGGCAGATGCAGTCCACGTACGCGACAGATCAGAACCGCCGGATTGGGTTTCAGTTGATAGATTTTGCCGGCTTCGTTGGTATAGCTGATGGTGCCGTTCACGGCATCGCGCAGATTGATTTGCCCGTCGATAACCTTATGCCAGTCCGGCGCCAGTGAGTCCTCAAAATCTGCCATAAAGACTTTTACGTTCGCGTTCATGGCGTTGATCACCATTTTGCGCTCCACCGGGCCGGTGATTTCGACGCGCCGATCCTGTAAATCATCCGGAATGCCGCGGATTTTCCACTCACCACGGCGAATGGAAGCGGTTTCCGAAATAAACCCAGGCAACTTGCCATCGTCAATTTCCTGCTGCTGATGAATGCGTGCCGCCAGCAGCTTATTGCGCGTTGGCGTAAAGCGGGTCACCAGTTCGGTCAGGAATTCGACAGCGTCTGCTGTCAAAATTTGCTGTTCTTGCTCGCCATGCGGCTGGGTAAAGTCCAGTTCATCGACCGTCGTTGCCTGTTGAGTCATTACTCTGCTCCTCATCAAAGATCCAAAATCACGCCCCCGATGCGAACGAAAGATCGTTGTGTAGTTTTCGCTCAGCAGAATTAAGACTATCTATATTTTTTCCAAAATCAAAAACAATTTCCATTTTAATTATTAAATGCACTTAATACATTGATTAATATGAAATTAAAGTTTTATTGTTTGTTGGGTGGTATTTCGGAAATGAAAAAGGCACCCGAAGGTGCCTGATGTGAATAGCTGAAACGCTTTAGGATCGTTTAGTGCAGAAGATTACTCCAGCGTTGGATTCATGTGGCGCAGATCGTATGGCGTGATCTGGTAGACGTAATAGTTGAGCCAGTTAGTAAACAGCAAATTCCCGTGGCTACGCCAGGTGGCTCTCGGTTTGTTCTGTGGATCGTTTTTGGGGAAATAGTTGTACGGAACGTCCGGATTCAGACCGGCTTCAACGTCACGGAAATACTCCGACGCGAGGGTGTACGGATCGTACTCAGGATGGCCGGTAACAAAGGCAATGCGCTTGTCTTTACTGGCAAACAGGTAAGCATCCCCGTCTTCGGTTTCGGCCAGGATATCGAGATCGGTGTAATCACGAATCAGCTGCGCCGGGAAATCGGCGTAGCGCGAGTGTGGGGCCAGGAAGGAGTCATCGAACCCGCGCGTCAACAGGGCGTGAGGTTGAACAAGGTGGTGCTCGTAAACACCTGAAAGCTTCTCAGTGCGGGTTTGTTTGGGGATCCCATAGAGGATATTCAGGGCGGCTTGCACCGCCCAACAAACAAACAGCGTGGACGTGACGTGATCTTTAGCCCACTCCAGTACCTGTTTGATCTGCGGCCAGTAGGCAACATCATTAAATTCAACCAGGCCCAGCGGTGCACCGGTCACAATCAGTCCGTCGAAGTTTTCGTCGCGAATGTCGTCGAAGTTACAGTAAAAATTATTCAGATGCTCAGAAGGCGTATTTCGCGACTCACGGGCATCGATTCGCAGCAGCTGGATATCAACCTGCAGCGGCGAGTTCGAAAGCAAACGCAGGAACTGGTTCTCTGTTTCGATCTTTTTCGGCATCAGATTGAGAATAAGCACCTTCAGTGGGCGAATTTCCTGACCTGTAGCGCGTGAAGTCGTCATCACAAAGACGTTTTCATCACGTAAGAAATTGACGGCTGGTAGCTCGTCCTGCACCCGAATCGGCATAACCTCATATCCTCACAGCATACGTATAAACGTTTAGACATCCAGACAGCTAACGATACCCAGAAACAGGCTGAATGTCGAGTCTGCAAGCGGAAGGTGAGAAAGTTTCAAGGAGGAAGTAAGAAGCCCAAAAAGCAAAAAACCCCGCACCATACGGTACGGGGTTCTTTTAATTGATGCCTGGCAGTTCCCTACTCTCACATGGGGA
>NZ_BSCM01000009.1:0-155732 GCF_027924865.1 Enterobacter sp. 200527-13 | reverse complement strand
TGCCGAACTCAGAAGTGAAACGCCGTAGCGCCGATGGTAGTGTGGGGTCTCCCCATGTGAGAGTAGGGAACTGCCAGACATCAAACAAGTGAAGAGGCCATCCGAAAGGATGGCCTTTTTGCGTTATGTTTCCCGGAAAAAGTCAGACCCGGTAAGCGAAGCGCCACCGGGCTAAGACACGCTTAATGGATCACTTGTGACAGGAAAGCCCGCGTACGTTCAGATTTAGGATGTGCGAAGAACTCATCCGGCGGTGCCTGCTCAACGATTTCCCCACGATCCATAAAGATCACCCGATCGGCCACGGTTCTGGCAAACCCCATTTCGTGCGTCACACACAGCATGGTCATCCCGGACTGCGCCAGTCCAATCATGGTATCCAGTACCTCTTTCACCATTTCCGGATCCAGGGCGGATGTCGGTTCATCAAACAGCATAATTTTTGGTTTCATACAGAGCGAACGGGCGATAGCCACGCGCTGCTGCTGACCGCCTGATATCTGGCCTGGAAATTTATTGGCGTGCTCTGCGATACGTACCCGTTCCAGGTAGTGCATCGCCAGTGCTTCAGCATCCTTTTTAGGCATCTTTCGTACCCAAATTGGCGCAAGCGTACAGTTCTGCAGAACGGTGAGATGGGGAAACAGGTTAAAGTGCTGAAACACCATTCCCACTTCCTGGCGCACCCGTTCGATGTTACGAATATCTTCATTCAGCTCGATGCCATCAACAACAATGCGCCCCTGCTGATGTTCTTCAAGGTGGTTAATACAGCGAATGGTCGTGGATTTTCCGGACCCGGAAGGGCCACAAAGAACGATCCGTTCTCCCTGCTTAACCTTGAGGTTAATGTCTTTCAAAACATGAAACTGCCCGTACCATTTATTCACGTTTTCCAGCGTAATCATCGCGTCGGCAGGTGTCATAGTAATCTGGCTCATAATTTCCTCAGTGCGGTGTACGCCCGGTGTTAAAGCGCTTTTCCAGATGCTGGCTATAGCGCGACATGCTAAAACAAAAGATCCAGTAGATCAGAGCAGCGAAGACATATCCCTCGGTGGACATACCCAGCCAGGCAGGGTCAACGGTCGCCTGTTGCACGCTGCTAAAGAGATCGAACAGCCCGATGATGATCACCAGGCTGGTATCTTTGAAGAGGGCAATGATGGTATTGACCAGGCCCGGGATAACCAGCTTGAGTGCTTGTGGCAATATCACCAGTCCCTGCGTTTTCCAGTAGCCAAGCGCCAGTGATTCCGCCGCTTCGTACTGACCTTTAGGCAGAGCCTGCAGGCCCCCACGCACCACTTCCGCAACGTAAGCGGACTGGAAAAGGATGACCCCGACCAGGGCACGGATCAGTTTGTCTATCGTTGTCCCTTCTGCCATAAACAGCGGCAACATGACCGAAGACATAAACAGAACGGTGATAAGCGGTACGCCACGCCAGAATTCAATGAAAATAACGGAAAGCACACGTACGACAGGCATTTTTGAGCGCCGCCCAAGCGCGAGCAAAATACCCCATGGCAGTGCGCCGGCTATCCCAACGGACGCGATAATCAGCGTCAGCGTTAACCCACCCCACTGACGTGTTTCAACACGTTCCAGCCCCAGGAAGCCGCCATACAACAGCCCCCAAACAATAATGGGATACACCACTGCCCAACAGGCAATATAACGGCCCCGATGAGGCAGTTTTTTCCAGAACATTACGGCGATGGAGAGCAGCCCGATGGCCAGTGCCAGATTAATCCGCCAGCGCTGTTCATGCGGATACAATCCATACATGAACTGGCCAAAGCGCTCATGGATAAACACCCAGCAGGCCCCTGCTTTTGTGCAGTCTGCGCGAGTGGATCCCGACCAGTTAGCCTGTAAAAAAGCCCAGTTCAGCAACGGTGGAATTAATTCCCACATAAGCCACAAACATACAATTGTCAGCAGGCTGTTACTCCAGCTGGAGAACAGATTCTTACGCGCCCAGAGAATTAAACGTCCGCCTGTCGAACTGGCAGGGCGCGAGGAGTGCGACAGTATCGCTTTTGTCATCATAGATCCTTAGCGCTCGACCAGTGCTATACGACGGTTATAGAGGTTCATCAGCAACGAAATCACCAGGCTGATGATCAGATAGACAGACATTGTGATGGCGATAGTTTCAATGGCTTGTCCGGTCTGGTTAAGCACGGTTCCGGCAAACAGCGACACCATATCGGGGTAGCCAATGGCGGCCGCCAGCGATGAGTTTTTGACAATATTGAGGTATTGACTGGTCAGCGGCGGAATGATGACCCGTAACGCTTGCGGAATAATGACCTGACGAAGCGTCACCGTATGGGGTAATCCCAGCGAGCGTGCCGCCTCGTGTTGTCCGTAAGGAACGGCCTGGATCCCCGCACGAATAATCTCGGCGATAAATGCAGAGGTATAAATCGAAAGCGCCAGCGTCAGTGCTGCCAGCTCAGGAATTAAAACCATTCCGCCCTGGAAGTTAAAGCCACGCAGCTGCGGAATATCCCAGTGAAGGGCGGCCCCAAACAGCCAGTGTGTCAGGAGTGGCAGACCAATGATAAGGATGGCGGCGGTTGGCCAGGTTTTACGAAGCTGCCCGGTTTTGAACTGATGCTTGCGGTTATAGCGGAACATGGCGGCTGAGAGAGCAAGCGCTATTACAAGGGCGGCAATGAAGGCATACAACCCTTCACCCGGCTGCGGAGAAGGAATATACAACCCGCGATTACTCAGGAAAAACAGATCAAGAGCGTCAATAGCTTGACGTGGCCCCGGCAGGTTGCGCAGCACGGCAAAATACCAGAAAAAAATCTGCAGCAGCGGCGGGATATTACGGAACGTCTCAATATAAAAAGTAGACAGTTTGCGCAGCAGCCAGTTTTCGGACAGACGTGCCAGACCAATAAAGAAGCCCAGTATGGAGGCAAAAACAATACAAAGTGCAGAGACCAGCAGCGTATTCAGTAAACCGACCACGAACACGCGTCCATACGTGTCGCCTTCCTGATAATCAATAAGGTGTTGAACAATGCCAAACCCCGCGCTGCGATCCAGAAAAGCAAAGCCGGAGGTAATACCGCGATTATTCAGGTTGGTTATAGTGTTATGGATGAGATACACGGCGATAAGAACAACCGCAATAATCGCAATAACCTGGAATAGCCAGGCGCGGACCGCGGGATGAGAAAAGGATAGCGATCCTTTTACGGCTGAGCGGCGATGGGACATAAAGAAACCTCGGTAACCATGACTCTGGGGCGGGCACTGCCTTAACAGTGCCCGTTACAACAATGTCTTAACGTACTGGTGGCGCGTACTGAATACCGCCGTTGTTCCAGAGATTGTTCTGGCCGCGTTTGATCTTCAGAGGGCTTTCCGATCCCACGTTGCGCTCAAAGATCTCAGCGTAGTTACCCACCTGTTTGATGATGTTGTAAGCCCACTTGTTATCCAGCTTCAGATCCTTCCCGAAATCGCCCTCTGTTCCCAGCAGATGAGCCATATCCGGCGTGGACGGTTTAGCGGCTTTCTCGTCGACGTTTTTCGAGTTGATGCCCATCTCTTCGGCATTCAGCATGGCAAACAGCGTCCAGCGAACAATGGAGAACCAGTCTTCATCGCCACGACGCACAACCGGTCCAAGAGGCTCCTTGGAGATCACTTCGGGCAGGACAATCCACTCCGCCGGGTTGCTCAGCTTAATACGCAAGGCGTACAGCTGTGACTGGTCAGAAGCCAGCGTGTCGCAACGACCGGATTCCAGCGCTTTGGCCGATTCATCGGAGCGATCGAATGTCACAGGGGTATATTTCATGTTATTTGCTTTGAAATAATCCGCGACGTTCAGCTCGGTATCGGTACCGGCCTGGATACAAACGGTCGCGCCATCCAGCTCTTTGGCGCTTTTCAGGCCCGCTTTATTGTGGGTCAGGAAACCGATACCGTCATAATAGGTCACGCCAGTAAATGCCATTCCCATGCCTGCATCACGGGAGGAGGTCCAGGTGGTATTACGGGAAAGCATGTCAACTTCGCCAGACTGTAATGCAGTAAAACGTTCTTTCGCCGTCAGCGGGGTATATTTTACTTTACTGTCGTCACCGAAAACGGCGGCGGCGACACCGCGGCAGACATCGACATCAATACCGGTAAATTTGCCGTTTGCATCGGCATAAGAGAAGCCAGGTAAACCGTCACTGATCCCACATTGAACAAACCCTTTCTTTTTAACGGCATCCAGTGTCGTACCCGCATGGGCCTGACCGGCTACAGCAAACAACATGCCCGCGGCGGCCAGGCTGGCTATCATCGTCTTTTTCATAATGCATCCTGTGTGGCGAAATTTATCGTTATAGAGGCGTTTTAAACGCTTTACCTGTCTGTGGCTTTGGCCAACGTTTATAAAGCAAACGTAATGCCAGGTTTTGCGCTCAACAAAATAGGTGACCAGTGAGCGCATAATGCTGAGTGTAGACAGGGTTAAATAAAGATAGCGCCCCGAAACGGTGCGAAATTACAACCTGTGCCACAAATCGGAGCAAAACTTTCAGCGGCTATACCTTAAAAAGAAGAGATAGTTTCTGGGGTGAATATTGGCAGGGTATTAAATGTAATTAATATGTGAAAATCATCACGATAGAATATGTAATTTAACGCTGTGCATTAAAAATATGTGACTGTCCGCAGGATGAAATAAACAAGGTGGGTAAAGACAGGGCTATTTTTTTACTTATCTGGAAACGCTGCACTCTTTAAAAGCAAAAGCGCGGACAGAGCCGCGCTTTCTACACACATGATACGTTCTGATGTTACTTCGTCAGAGCAACGATACCCAGCGTCAAACCTGCCACTGCGGCAGCACCACCGGCGATAGCACCTGCTGTTTCCCAGTTGTCCTGAGTGGTGCCTTTCATACAGGTATTGGTATGAACCAGTCGGCCTTGATCGTCGTATACCGGTACACATGGAGAGTCGTGCGCGCATCCAGCAAGCAGCGCAGCGAGTAGTGCAACGGAAATGAATCTTTTCATGATGTTACCTCAGTATTATTTCTCATTCGCTATACAGCCAGGAGGGCTATTAACGAACTGGAGACTATTTTACCACCGGGATAAGGCAACGTTGCACGGGGAATAATCTCAAATTATGTTGTTTGTAAAAATCGTGGAGAAAAGTCGCTGTCAGGATGAATTAATGGAGAAAATATGAAGACGTAACGCGGCGTTTTTACTTAATGCAAATGGTTAACTATTAATGCTGTGATTATGACATATCTAATTCATTGTTTATGCTAAAAATAAAAAAGGCACCTGAGGTGCCTTTTTTGAGAAACATTACTCTTTATGTTTCGTAAACCGGCGCCGGACAACCACAAAGAAGACGGGCACGAAGAAAATGGCCAGAAGCGTTGCGGAAAGCATCCCTCCCATAACGCCTGTCCCGACAGCATTTTGCGCGCCGCTCCCGGCTCCTCTGCTGATGACCAGCGGCATCACGCCAAGGATAAAGGCCAGCGACGTCATCAGGATCGGTCGAAGACGCATTCTGGATGCTTCCAGTGTGGCTTCAATGATCCCTTTACCTTCTTTATCCATCAGATCCTTAGCAAACTCGACGATCAGGATGGCGTTTTTCGCCGACAGACCAATCGTTGTCAGCAGGCCGACCTGGAAATAGACATCATTGTTTAACCCGCGAATCGATGCGGCGAGAAGCGCGCCCGTGACACCCAGCGGCACAACCAGCATGACCGAGAAGGGAATAGACCAGCTTTCATAAAGCGCAGCCAGGCACAGGAACACCACAATCAGTGAAATGGCGTACAGGGCAGGTGCCTGGTTACCAGACAGTCGTTCCTGATAAGACATTCCCGTCCAGTCATGGCCGATACCGGAAGGCAGTTTTGCGGCGAGGTTCTCCATCAAGGCCATCGCCTCACCGGTACTTTTACCCGGCGCGGACTCACCGAGGATCTCCATCGAAGGCATTCCGTTGTAGCGCTCCAGGCGAGGCGAGCCATACACCCAGTGCGAGCTGCTAAAGGAGGAGAACGGCACCATTTCACCATTCGCGCTGCGCACGTAGAGGTTGTTTATGTCCCCTGGCAACATACGGAAGTGCGCGTCGGCCTGGACGTACACTTTTTTCACGCGTCCATGATCGATAAAGTCGTTCACATAGGTTCCCCCCAATGCCGTCGAGATCGTCTGGTTGACGTCAGAGAGGCTGACGCCCAGCGCCTGTGCCTTCTCCTGGTCGACATCCAGTTTGAACTGTGGGGTATCTTCCAGACCGTTAGGACGAACGCGAACCAGCAGATCGGGGTGCGCTTTCACCATGCCGAGCAGCTGATTACGCGCCTGAGTCAGTTGGGTATGCCCCAGGTTAGCTTGATCAATCAACTCAAAGTCAAAGCCCGTTGCGGTACCCAGCTCGATAATCGCAGGCAGGTTAAACGGGAACACGAGGCCATCTTTAATCTGACTGAAGGCCTTTGTCGCACGCCTTACGATCGCCTCAACGCTATTTTCTGCTCCGGGACGTGCTTCCCAGGGCTTCAGGCTAACGAATGCAATACCGGAGTTCTGACCCTGACCACTAAAGCTAAAGCCGTTCACGGTAAACACCGATTCAACGTTAGCCTTCTCGTTGTTGAGATAATAATTTTGAACCTGGTCAAGCACCTGCTGGGTACGCATCTGGGTGGCTCCGGCGGGGAGCTGGACCATAGTCATAAATACCCCCTGATCCTCTTCGGGCAGGAAGGAGGTGGGTAAGCGCAGGAACAGTACAGCCATACCACCGACGATGATGACGTATACCACCAGATAGCGCCCGGTCTTACGCAAAATGCCGCTTACGCTGTTGCTGTAATGCTCCACGCTCCGGTCAAAGAGCGCATTAAACCAGCCGAAGAAGCCACCTTTCTTTTCGTGGTGATCGCTGGAAACGGGCTTAAGCAAGGTGGCGCACAGTGCCGGTGTCAGAATCAGAGCGACCAGCACCGACAGCGCCATAGCCGAGACAATGGTCAGCGAGAACTGACGATAGATGGCTCCCGTTGAACCGCCAAAAAAGGCCATGGGGATAAAGACCGCTGAAAGCACCATGGCGATACCCACCAGTGCGCCCTGTATCTGCCCCATCGACTTCTGTGTCGCCTCTTTTGGCGGCAGCTTGTCCTCAACCATGACGCGTTCGACGTTCTCAACCACCACGATGGCGTCATCAACCAGCAGGCCAATCGCCAGCACCATACCGAACATGGTCAGGGTGTTGATGGAGAAACCGAACGCCGCCAGGATCGCAAACGTACCCAACAGCACGACCGGCACCGCAATTGTCGGGATAAGCGTCGCCCGCAGGTTTTGCAGGAAAAGATACATCACCAGGAAGACGAGAATGATCGCTTCGAACAGCGTTTTCACCACTTCGTGGATAGAGATCTTCACAAAAGGCGTGGTGTCATAGGGGTAGACTACCTTCAGCCCCTGCGGGAAGAACTGCTGGAGCTGGGCCAGTTTGCTCTTGATGGCGGCGGCCGTGTCCAGTGCGTTTGCACCGGTAGCCAGCTTAATCCCCAGGCCGGTTGCCGCTTGCCCGTTGATTTTGGTGACCATATTGTAGTTTTCGCCACCCAGCTCGATGCGGGCCACATCTTTCAGATGAACCATGGAGCCGTCCTGGTTCACCTTGAGCGTCACGCGGCCAAACTCTTCCGGAGATTTCAGACGCGTTTGTGCAATGATCGAGGCGTTCAACTGCTGCCCCGGTACTGACGGCGTTCCGCCTAACTGGCCGGCCGCTATCTGGTCGTTCTGCGTTTTCAGCTGATTAATCACATCCAGTGGCGTCAGCTGGTATTTGTTCATCGCGTTGCTGTTGAGCCAGATGCGCATCGCATACTGGGCACCAAACAGCTGCACATCACCAACTCCCGTGGTGCGGCTAATGGCATCTTTCACGTTAGATGCGACATAGTCAGAGATGTCATCCTGCGTGAGGTCTTTGTTATCGGAAACAAAGCCTGCGACCAGCAGGAAGCTGCTGCTGGACTTCTCAACACCGATCCCTTGCTGCTGGACCTCTTGGGGGAGCAGAGGCATGGCGAGCTGCAGTTTGTTCTGCACCTGTACCTGCGCAATGTCCGGGTCTGTTCCAGACTGGAAGGTCAGCGTGATGGTGACATTACCTGCGGAATCGCTGGTGGATGACATATACATCAGGTTATCGATACCGTTCATGTTCTGTTCGATAACCTGCGTTACGGTATCCTGCACCGTTTGCGCATCAGCACCCGGATACGTTGCGGTGATAGCCACGGCGGGAGGGGCAATGGTCGGATACTGCGCGATGGGCAGTTTGAGAATAGCCAGCCCGCCTGCAATCATCAAAATGATGGCAAGCACCCAGGCGAAAACCGGCCGTTGGATAAAGAAATTAGCCATGTCGTCGTCCCTTAACCGGCTGGAGTCGTGGTGGTATCAGGCGTCGCGACGACGGTAGCGCCCGGTCTGACTTTTTGTAAGCCGCTGACAATGACGCGGTCGCCATTTTTCAGCCCTTCCGTCACCAGCCAGCGATCGCCAATCGCCTGAGGGGCAACGACGGTACGTGACTCAACCTGGTTTTTATCGTTAACCACCAGAACGGATGCATCACCGCGCGGCGTGCGGGTCACGCCTTGTTGTGGGACCAGAATCGCATCAGGCTGTGTGCCTTCATCAATGCGGGCCCGGACAAACATGCCAGGCAACAGCAGGTGCTGTGGGTTTGGGAAAATCGCGCGCAAGGTGATAGAGCCGGTACTTTCGTCGACCGTGACATCCGAGAACTGCAGCGTACCTTTCAACGGGTAGGGCTGACCATTCTCCATCACCAGCTCAACGGTGCTGGTGGCCTCTCCTTTTTGCAGGCTCGTCTGCTTCAGACGCATAAAATCACTGCTGGACTGGGTGACGTCGACATACATCGGATCAAGCTGCTGAACCGTTGCCAGGGCTGCGGCTTGCCCGTTCGTCACCAGTGCGCCTTCGGTGACGCTGGATTTACCGATGCGACCCTCGACGGGAGACGTCACTTTGGTATAGGCAAGATTAATGCGCGCGCTTTCAACGCCTGCCTGTGCGGCAACGACGCTGGCATCTGCTTGCTGCGCTGTCGCCACGGCCTGGTCGTATTCCTGCTTGCTGACATACTGCGTGCCAACCAGCGTGAGATAGCGTTTTACCGTCAGGTGCGCAATGTTAGCCGCCGCCTGGGCCTTCGCGAGTTCACCTTTCGCGTTGTCATACGCGGCCTGATAGGTGGCAGGATCGATCTGATAAA
Organism: Enterobacter sp. 200527-13; assembly: GCF_027924865.1. Classification (NCBI taxonomy): domain Bacteria; kingdom Pseudomonadati; phylum Pseudomonadota; class Gammaproteobacteria; order Enterobacterales; family Enterobacteriaceae; genus Enterobacter; species Enterobacter sp. 200527-13. The sequence goes on along the minus strand of NZ_BSCM01000009.1, from coordinate 146,390 downwards.
GTGACTCGCCGGCTTTTACATCACTTCCCTCTGTGAAGTTACGACGCAATATGATGCCGCTCACCTGAGGACGAACCTCCGCAACGCGAAAGGCATCTGTTCTGCCCGGGAGTTCGGTGGTGACAGCCAGAGGGGCGCTTTTCACAATATGCACGCTGACCTGAGGTGCCTGCGGATGCGGTGGTTGGTTTTCCTGACCATCGCATCCAGTGAGCAGTACCGCGCAGACAATAAAACCGGATAAGGGCAAACGTCTGAAATAATTCGTCATTACTGTTCCTTTAAATACCCATGAACCGATATTTGCCGTGAATCGGTAGCAGGGCAGAGGGATAAAAATAAAATGTAGGGCGTATAATAATGAGGGTAATTAATGTTTTTTAATTTATAAGTGCGAATGAACAGGCCTTAAGGCAAAAATCAGAATCAAACCTGGTGTTAGCGAGGATATACTTCTGGCTGGTTAATCAGATAAATGGCATTTAACGTGGTTCAATTATTCATCTCATGAATTTAATTATATCTATGCATTTGTCTTAATTATTAATTAAGCGATTTGACTTTTTTTGTGCAAAATTAAAACGCAAAGTAGTGAATACTTTCGTGTACCTGAACCGTGTAAATATAAACTTTGTGAGTAACGAGTAGTCGTCTATGGCGCGTAAAAAGAAAGAAGAGGCTCAACAAACCCGTCAGCAGCTGATTGAAGCGGCTATCGGGCAGTTTGCGACGCGGGGCGTGGCGAACACGACGCTGACGGATATCGCGGATGCAGCAAATGTTACACGGGGTGCCATCTATTGGCATTTTACCAGTAAAACAGAAATATTTAATGCCATCTGGGAACAGCAATTACCGTTTCGTGACATCATTCGTGACAGACTTTCTCTTTCTGCAGGCAGCGATCCCTTGTTAATGCTTCGTGAGCAATTTATTGCTGCGTTGCAATATATTGCACATGAGCCTCGGCAATGCGCTCTTTTGCAAATTTTGTATCATAAGTGTGAATTTAATAGCGATATGATTTCAGAGTGTGAAATCAGAAAACGTATTGGTTTTAATTATGAGTCTTTACGTGCCACGTTGCAGGACTGTATTTCGCGGAACCTCATTTCGTCACAGGTAAATGTTGATCTAACCCTGATTGTTTTCCACGGTTTTTTCAGCGGAATCATTAAAAACTGGTTAATGAATAACAGCAGCTTTAATCTTTATCAGCAGGCTCCTGCGCTGGTTGATAGCATTCTGGCGACACTCCCTGTCGTGCGGGTGTCGCCTCATGAGGATGATTTTAGCTCAGCGCCAGGTAACATTTCCCCTTGCGCGCAGAGCGTTTCGATGGTCTGCGCACTGACCGGCTTGCCCAACAGATAGCCCTGAAGCGTGTTGCAGCCCAGCGCCGTCAAAAAGGTTTGCTGTGCTTCGGTTTCCACCCCTTCCGCCACGACTTTCAGATTTAGCGTTTTTGCCAGGGCCACAATCGCTGAGACAATGGTGGCGTCTTCGCTTTCACCGCTTAACTCTTTCACGAACGCTCTGTCAATTTTCAACTCACAGGCCGGCAGGCGCTTGAGATAAAGCAGGCTGGAATAGCCTGTACCAAAATCATCAATGGACGCTTTCACGCCCGCGTCCGTCAGCTCTGTCAGCACGCGCACACTCTCATCCGGGTTGCTCATCGCCGTGGTTTCCGTCACTTCAAGGATCAGCATCTCCGGCGGTACGTTGTGACGCGTCAGGCAGTCGAGCACCGTTTTAACCAGTGAAGGTTGCTCAAACTGCAGTGTCGACAGATTCACCGCCATCGACCAGTTTTGATGCCCCTGAAGGTGCCACTCCCGCAACTGACGGCAGGCCTCATTAAGCACCCAGTTACCAATCGGGATGATCAGCCCCGTTTTTTCCGCCAGCGGCAGGAACAGGTCTGGCGTCAGTAATCCCTGTTTCGGGTGTTGCCAGCGCAATAGCGCCTCGAACCCAAGGACAGGACCCGCCGGTGCGTGGAATTTTGGCTGATAAAGCAGGCGCAGTTCATTACGATCGATAGCCAGCCACAGATCGTTCATCAACTGGAGATGGGTCTGCGCCAGGGTGTTCATGGAGGGCTGGAAAAAGTGATAACCGTTTCGGCCCATGTGCTTCGTGTGGTACATCGCCGCATCGGCGTTAAACATCAGCTCGCGCTCGGTTTTACCGTCGTGGGGATAGAGCGCGATACCAATGCTAAGGGTTACCACCAGTTCATAGGGATCCAGATTGAATGGGCTATCGATAGCGCGAACCAGCGAGTTGGCCAGCGAGGCCGCATCATCCGGACCTTCTCCTTCTGCCAGCAGAACAAACTCATCACCACCGATACGGGCAAGGGTGAACTGACCCTTCAGGGGCGTGAGCAGGCGCTGCGTCACGGCGACAAGCAGTCTGTCACCGACATCATGGCCGTACGCATCGTTGATGGTTTTAAACCCGTCGAGATCCATGAACATCAGTGCAAAATGGGTGCCTTCACGGTCAGCTTTGCTGATGGCCTGATCGAGTCGGTCCTCCAGCAAAACACGGTTCGGCAGACGCGTCAGCGTATCCTGCAAAGCCAGTTGAGCGAGTTCGCGGTTCGCTTCTGCAAGTGATGAGGCCAGAAGAGAGGTTCGTGCCTGAAGGCGGGCATCCAGCATCGAGACCAGCAGCGTGATCCCCAGTATGGCGAGTGCGACGACGCTGACCAGTACTGCCAGCCAGCTGCCGTTAATACCTTCATGATGTGTCATGGTCGACATTGGGAACTGAGCGGCTTTCATCCCGGCATAGTGCATACCGGCAATGGCGATCCCCATCGTAACGGCGGCGGCAAGACGCATCAGAGACACCTGAGACGCTTCATGCCGCAAGCGGAACGTCAGCCATAATGCGGCGAGCGAAGCCGCAAGCGCAATGACAACCGAAATGGCCACCCATGTTTTGTCCCAGATAATACCGGGAGAGACTTCCAGCGCCGCCATGCCGGTGTAATGCATCGCCACAATGCCGCAGCCCATCACTAACGCACCGGGCAGCAGACGGCGCAAACGTAACTGCTCACAGCTTACGAGCCACAGCGCAAACAGTGACGAGCCCACGGCGATAACCATGGATAGCACCGTCAGGGTCGCGTTGTAGCGCATGCTCATGGAGAGGTCCATCGCCAGCATGCCGATAAAATGCATGGCCCACACGCCAATCCCCATGGCAATACCGCCGCCGGCCAGCCAGACGCGCGCAGCCACGCCCTGACTCCCGGCAACACGAGCAGCCATATTCAGCGCGGTATAGGCAGCAAGGATAGCAACAACAAAGGAGAGGACGACGAGGATATGGTTGTATTGGCTAACCAGCATGATCGGTTCTACTCGAGTGTGAGGTTACGCAGGTGCGGTTGAGAAGGGCGAGACATTATCATCGTAAGGTAACGGCTCAAAGGGATTTAAATCCCCGTTTTTAGTGGGTCATAATAGTGAGTTTAGCGACGTCAGGCGGTTAGTCGAGTTCTGAGCAGTTCACTAATTTTAGCGGATTTACGGAATTCATATTGCGACACTTATCGGCTTCAGTGCTCATCAGTTCAATCCACTGCATCAGGAGCGCGTCGAAGAGGAAAACCGAGACAGCAAATACAACCAGCCACCAGTATTTACGAATCATACGTATCGTTCCGGGTGAAGAGGTTCAGTGAGGTGGTGGAAATATACACGAAAAGTTGCGGTTTAAAAGGGGGATAAACGAAGGTTTACACAGCCTTGACGGTGACAGGCACGGGCAATAAAAAAGGCGCATCCCCATGCCAGGTAGCGCCTTTTTAAACAAGCATTTCGCTAACCGAAATTAGTTCATGCCGTATTTTTTCAGTTTCTTACGCAGTGTACCACGGTTGATACCCATCATCAGGGCAGCGCGGGTTTGGTTACCGCGGGTGTATTGCATCACCATGTCCAACAGTGGCTGTTCAACTTCAGCCAGTACCAGCTCATACAGGTCATTAACATCCTGACCGTTCAGTTGAGCAAAATAGTTCTTCAGTGCCTGTTTAACCGAGTCACGCAGGGGCTTTTGAGTTACCTGATCCTGAGAGTTAACGGTAGAAACGGTCAGTACGTCAGAATTTACGCGTTGTTCGAACATAGTTCTGTCAGCTCTTTATTTCATTACGCAAGATTTTCGAAGTATGCCTCCAACGCCTCCAGCTGTACGCTGGCATCCTCTATGGCGTTGAATGTGCGCCGAAACTGGTCATTTGGAGCGTGCTCCTGGAGATACCAGGATACGTGTTTACGCGCAATTCGGTACCCTTTTGCCTGACCATAAAAGTCATGCAATTCCCGAACATGCGAACAAAGCAAGCGCTTTACCTCTGCCAGTGGCAGTGGGGCAAGCAACTCCCCAGTGTCCAGATAATGCTGGATTTCCCGAAAGATCCAGGGTCTTCCCTGAGCGGCACGTCCTATCATCAGAGCATCAGCTCCCGTATAGTCGAGCACAGCTCTGGCTTTAAGCGGGTCAGTAATGTCACCATTCGCGATAACCGGAATGGAAACTTTCTGCTTAACTGCCCGAATGCTGTCGTATTCAGCTTCACCATTGAACAAACAGGCGCGAGTGCGTCCATGGATGGTCAGGGCCTGAATGCCACAGTCTTCGGCCAGTTGGGCAATCTCTACACAGTTACGGTGTTCCGGCGACCAACCCGTGCGAATCTTCAACGTAACAGGAACGTCCACTGCGCTGACAACCGCGGTCAGGATAGACTTCACCTGGTCGGGGTATTGCAGAAGGGCTGAACCTGCAAGCTTGCGATTCACTTTCTTGGCCGGGCAACCCATATTGATATCAATAATCTGGGCGCCACTTTCCACGTTAATCCGCGCGGCATCTGCCATCTCTTCAGGCACGCTTCCGGCAATTTGCACGGTGCGAATACCTGGTTCATCAACGTGCACCATCCGAAGGCGGGACTTATCGCTTTCCCACACTTGTGGGTTAGACGACATCATCTCGGAAACGGTTAAACCTGCCCCCATCTCATAGCACAGCGTCCTGAACGGCCGGTCGGTAATACCTGCCATTGGGGCTGCGATCAGGCGATTTCTGAGCTGGTAGTGTCCGATGCGCATGAGTTAAGAAATGACCATACTGTGACTGCAAGGCGGCGTATATTACGCATTTTTTGCACGAGATGAAAGGCCAAACTTTGAACAATCCACTGTTGTAGATCAAGGAATCGCCGCTCTGTCCTTCAGGTGAAAATTATAAATCTGTTAAATCATAAGGTTATGACGTAATGATTATTTTATAGCCGCTTACAATTTCCCGTAACTTCTCATCATTTCTGAATAAATGCATCACTTGAGCGGGATAATCTGCTGTTTTTAGCAGCAGATTATCCCGCTTGTTTGCGATCTGAGTCGCATTTTAGAACATGATCTGCATGCGAAAAATGCGCATTATTCGACGACTACGCGACCATGAAGGGGTTGTACCGGGCGGTTATTTTCGTGGTGCATCGTGTGGGAGAATTTCTCAAGCTGCTCTGCAGAGACGGTCAGCGGGTGCTTCAGTACAATCCAGGTTACCCCCTCTGAGCACGGCGGCGTGGTCAGCGAGCCGCTAAAGCGCCAGTATGTTTTATCTTTTGGAATCAGCTTGTTTAGATTGAGATCCTGCTTAATGGAGACGTTCTGTTCGGCCTGCTCAGGCATGACGCTCCACAGCTTATCCAGCTCCGGGTTCGTGGCCCCTTTATCGAACATGACCGCCACCACCGCCAGCTCTCCGGCCGCGTTTTTGTGCACCAGATGCATTTCCATCGCAAATTTCTTGCCATGCACGGTGTTTTCGCTCGGCGCGTGGAAATGGAACTGTTGCAGGGTCCAGGTTTGCTTATCGAGGGTAAGGGTATCGCGGGTTTCCGGCTTTTCACTTGCCTGAATGGTGTGGCCGTTGTTCGTCAGCGTCACAGGGCCATCAATGTAATGTGTTTGCAGCGGGGAGAGGTGCGCGTTCGCGGTGGATTCAATGTTGATGGGGGACTGATTCATCCCGCTTTGACAGGTTTTGTAAGCCTCGTCCAGTTCGCCCCAGTGTTCCGGTGCGCCTTCGCCTTCGTAGCTCCAGTGTGATGCACAGGCTGAAGCCGAGATAATGCTCAGCGCAAAGAGCGCTGCCTTGCCAGTAAAGTGGGTCATAGTATTCTTCCGGTGAATTATTGTGGTTCAAACCATTTTTATCAATATGATTTGTGTGGGTATTTTACCGGAGAAGGGCACGGGAAGAGAGGATTATCGGAGGAAGAGAGGCGTGGTCAGATGACCACGCCAATGGCTTACTTTTTACAGCCCGTAATACGACACCACTCTTCTTTTTCGACCACCGGGTCGAGGGCGAAAAGATCGGCGTAGGCTTCGCAAACGCTGTCAGCCTGGCTTGCCAGGATCCCGGAAAGCCCCAGCAGACCGCCGTCAACGGGCAGTACGCTGATTAACGGGGCCAGTTCGCGTAATGGGCCGGCCAGAATGTTCGCCACCACCACATCGGCTTTCATGGCTTCTGGCTGCGCATCCGGCAGATACAGTTCAAGGCGGTCAGAAACGCCGTTGCGTTCAGCGTTATCACGGCTGGCCTGAATAGCCTGTGGATCGATATCGATCCCAATGGCTTTGGCCGCGCCCAGTTTCAGCGCCGCGATAGCGAGGATCCCGGATCCGCATCCGAAGTCGATCACCGTCTTGCCGTCCAGATCCAGACTGTCCAGCCACTGCAGGCACAGAGAAGTCGTCGGGTGAGTACCGGTCCCAAATGCCAGGCCCGGATCCAGCATCACGTTTACCGCGTTTTCATCCGGAACGTCACGCCAGCTCGGGCAGATCCACAGACGTTTACCGAACTGCATCGGGTGGAAGTTATCCATCCACTCACGTTCCCAGTCTTTGTCTTCCAGCTGTTCGATTTTGTGTGCAAAACCCGCACCCAGCAGCGGATGATTTTCCAGGATCGCGACAACCTCTTTCATGTCAGTTTCTGCATCAAACAGGCCAATAACGTCGGTATCACCCCACAGGCGGGTTTCGCCCGGCAGTGGCTCAAACACCGGCGTGTCATGCGTGTCCTGGAAGGTGATGGAGACCGAACCGGCTTCCATCAGCGCATCGCTTAGCTCTTCGGCGTTAGCGCCGGTTGTATTCAGTTTTAGTTGGATCCACGGCATGGCAAAACTCTTTATTTATCAGTAGAAATCGTAGCGGGCTGTGGGACAGGCTGACCGAAACGGTTCCCGACCACAAACGCCAGTAAACTTAACAGTAACGAAGGCACAATAGGATGGAAGCCCAGGTACTGAATTTTAAATGTAGCTAGCACGGCATACAGCACACCGCCGACAATCATGCCGCTCAGGGCACCGGCAGCGTTGGCGCGCTCCCAGTAGAGGCCCAATACCAGCGGCCACAGGAAGACGGCTTCAAGGCCGCCAAACGCCAGCAGGTTCAGCCAGATAATCATCTCCGGCGGACGCCATGCGGCTAACAGCAGCAGCGCGCCTAAAACGAGCGTAATCACCGCCGACATACGCTTCAGGCGTCGTTCATTTTGAACCTGCTCAGGACGCAGGTTCAGATAGAGATCTTTAATGATCGTAGCGGAACTCTGCAGTAGCTGGGCGTTAATGGTCGACATTATGGCGGCCATTGGCGCGGCGAGGAATATCCCCGCGGCAAAAGGCGGAAGCACTTTGACCATCAGGGTCGGGATCACCAAATCGGGTACCGTAAGGTCGGGGATCACCGCACGTCCTAACGCACCCGCCAGATGCATGCCGAACATCAGGATTGCAACAACGACCGTCCCGATAATAATACCCCGGTGAACGGCTTTGCTGTCTTTATACGAGATACAACGCACGGCGGTATGCGGCAGGCCAATAACACCAAAGCACACCAGCACCCAGAACGACGTCATAAATGTTGGCGAAAGGATATCATCCGCACCCTGTGGGGAAATCAGTTTCGGGTCAATCGCTTCCAGAGTTTCAACGGCATGGCTCAGACCACCTGCGGCGCGAACAATTCCCACCAGCAGAACGATTGTGCCGACGAGCATCACCATCCCCTGCAGCGTATCGTTCAGCACGCTGGCGCGAAATCCGCCAAACGCGGTATACAGCGCAATGCTCACCCCAAAGATGATAAGGCCCGTCTCATAGGGGATCCCTGCAGCGGTTTCCAGCAGACGTGCCCCGCCGATGAACTGCACCGTCATTGCACCAATAAACGCGACCAGCAGGCTTAAGCTTGCCAGCCACACCAGCAGACGGCTCTGGTAGCGCGCAAACAGCATATCGTTGAGCGTCACGGCGTTATAACGGCGTGCCAGAATGGCAAACTTTTTACCCAGTATACCCAGCGAGAGCCAGACGGCAGGCAGTTGAATCATTGCCAGCAGCACCCAGCCTAACCCGTATTTATAGGCTGCACCGGGGCCACCGATAAACGAGCTGGCGCTAATATAGGTGGCGGTAAGCGTCATGGCCAGCACGACACCGCCCATCGAGCGACTGCCGAGGAAATACTCATTCAGGAAGGTGCCGGTCGTTCTCTTACGCATTGCATAAACGGACAAACCAAACACGACCACCAGGTACGCGACCAGCGGCAGAATGACTTCAAGCTGCATCATCATCCTCCAGCGGGATATCCCGGTAGATAAATTTCACCATTGCCCAGCACAGCAGGATAAAGACCAGCGGCACCAGCAGGCAGGCCATTTCGAACCAGTGAGGCAGGCCGGTAATGCCAATAGCCGAGTCAGGTAAGTAAGCGGTCACCAACCATGCGGCAAGATAGAGAAGGGTCAGCCACAGCGCCCATCGCGCTTCTTTATGGGCCTGAACAAAACGCTTGTCCATTTTTTGTCCCTTGTGGATGAATAAAGCGGGGATTGTACATGATGGGGCTTTCCGATCCCCAGAAATAAAAAAAGGCCGGATTATCCGGCCTTTTTGGCGTGACTGCGCGATTACTTCTCTTGCAGACCGAGTTTTTTCTCCAGATAGTGGATGTTAGTCCCACCATTCTGGAAGTGCTCGTCGCTCATGATACGCATCTGCAGTTCAACGTTGGTTTTGATACCGTCGATGATCAGCTCCTGCAGGGCGTTCTTCATGCGGGCAATTGCCACGTCACGGTTTTCGCCGTAGCAGATAAGCTTACCGATCATGGAGTCATAGTACGGCGGTACGGTGTAACCCGCGTAGATATGAGACTCCCAACGCACACCAAAGCCACCCGGCGCGTGGAAACGCGTGATTTTACCCGGGCTTGGCAGGAAGGTATTCGGGTCTTCGGCGTTGATACGGCATTCCACCGCATGGCCTTTGACCACAACTTCTTCCTGTTTGATGGACAGAGGCTGACCCGCAGCGATACGCAGCTGTTCTTTGATCAGGTCAACGCCGGTAATCATTTCGGTAACCGGGTGTTCTACCTGAATACGGGTGTTCATCTCAATGAAGTAGAACTCGCCGTTTTCGAACAGGAACTCGAAAGTACCCGCACCGCGATAGCCGATATCGACACAGGCTTTAGCACAACGCTCGCCGATGTAGCGACGCAGTTCCGGCGTAATGCCCGGTGCTGGCGCTTCTTCAACCACTTTCTGGTGACGACGCTGCATGGAGCAGTCACGTTCTGCCAGATAGATAGCGTTACCCTGACCGTCAGCCAGCACCTGAATTTCGATGTGGCGTGGGTTTTCCAGGTATTTTTCCATGTACACCATGTCATTGCTGAAAGCTGCTTTCGCTTCCGCTTTGGTCATGGAGATGGACTGGGCCAGTTCAGCATCGCTACGCACAACGCGCATACCGCGACCGCCGCCGCCACCGGACGCCTTGATGATAACCGGATAGCCAATGCGTTTCGCATGAGCACGGTTAGCATCCATGTCGTCGGTCAGAGGACCGTCAGAGCCCGGTACGGTTGGAACACCGGCTTTTTTCATCGCGGTGATTGCGGACACTTTGTCGCCCATCAGGCGGATAGTGTCAGCTTTCGGGCCGATGAAGATAAAGCCAGAGCGCTCAACCTGCTCAGCAAAGTTGGCGTTCTCAGAGAGGAAGCCATAACCCGGATGAATTGCCACCGCGCCGGTGATTTCAGCGGCGCTGATGATAGCCGGGATGTTCAGATAGCTTTTTACGGACGGAGCCGGGCCAATACAGACCGTCTCATCCGCCAGCAATACGTGTTTTAAATCGCGATCCGCGCTTGAGTGCACAGCGACGGTCTTGATGCCCAGTTCTTTACAGGCACGAAGAATACGCAGTGCAATCTCGCCGCGGTTGGCGATAACAATTTTATCCAGCATGTTCGCCTCGTTACTCGATGACGACCAGCGGCTCGTCAAATTCAACCGGCTGACCACTTTCGACCAGAATCGCTTTCACAGTGCCTGATTTGTCTGCTTCGATCTGGTTCATCATTTTCATCGCTTCAACGATGCACAGGGTATCGCCTGCGTTGACTTTCTGACCCACTTCGATGAACGCTTTCGCGTCCGGGCTCGGGGTGCGGTAGAAAGTACCAACCATTGGGGAACGTACGATGTGACCACTGATTTCTGCTGCAGCGGCAGGTGCGGCTTCAGCTGCTGGTGCAACGGCTGCGGAAAGCGCAGGCTGCTGCACTGGCGCAGCATAAGCCTGCTGCATTACCGGGAAGCTAGCGGCTGGGGCTGCACGGCTGATGCGTACAGACTCTTCGCCTTCAGAAATTTCCAGTTCGGAGATGCCTGATTCTTCAACCAGCTCGATCAGTTTTTTAATCTTACGAATATCCATGAGTGGGTTCCGTACTCTTGTTTAGTGTGATTGTGACAAGCGTTTTACCGCTGTCTGTAAAGCGTATGAATAGCCGTCAGCGCCCAGTCCGCAAATAACGCCAGCGGCGATATCTGATAGATAGGAATGATGGCGGAACGGCTCTCGGGCGTGCACGTTGCTCAGGTGGATCTCGATAAACGGGATACTCACTGCGAGCAGTGCGTCGCGAATAGCAACACTGGTGTGCGTAAACGCGGCCGGATTGATCAGGATATAGTCCACAGTGTCTTTAGCCTGATGAATACGGTCGATGATTGCGTACTCCGCGTTCGACTGAAAATGATCCAAATCCACATTCAGCGACGTTGCTTCCGTGCTCAGACGGTTAACAATTTCACTCAATGTTAGCGAGCCGTACTTCTCTGGCTCGCGGGTGCCGAGCATGTTCAGGTTCGGTCCGTTTAAAACTAAGATATGGAACTTATCAGCCATTGTGCCGCTATCTCCTGCGATTCTCCGGTAAAAAACAAAATATACCTTCGAAGCACGATTGTCACCTTTTCAGAGGCCTAAAACCGCTGTCGGGTAAACCAAAGTCGCACATTATAACGATTTCGTAGCATTTGGCAGCTAAATACTGGTCTTATCAGGGAAGATTATCAACCGCTATCCGAAAAAGATTCGCGGTTGACAGGGATTCTGCGGGAAAACGCACAGTTTCGCGAATTATCGCAACCACTGACGGAACTTCTTGTAACGCCATGCTAAAAGCGCCACAGCCAGCAGCGCGTAGAGTATGGGCTGCGGGGAGAGGATCTTCACCGACCACAGATAATGGATGGGTGCGAGGATCGCGACAAGATAGACGAAGTTGTGCAGCAGTTGCCAGCGCCTGCCCAATGTACGTTGTGCATATTGCGTTGATGTCAGTGCTAATGCCAGTAACACCAGCCAGCTCACGATACCTAACGTCAGGTACGGACGGGTGACCAGTTCGCGGCCCAGCAGTGCCAGGTTGTTAATGCCCAGTTCCAGCAAGGCGTAGCTGGTCAAATGGAGCGTCGCCCAGGCAAAACACCATAGTCCCAAAAGCCGGCGGGTGCGTATCAATAATGGCTGTTTAGCGTAGCGCGCTAACGGTGACACCAGCAAGGTCGCCAGTAAAAATTTCAGAGCCATCCGACCGGTAAAGTGCTGGATATCCTTTGCCGGATCAGCGCTAAAAAGCCCCTGGCTGGCGGCCCAGAATAACCAGATAAAAGGAAGCAACCCGGCTAAGTGCAACAGCACTTTCAGCCAGGTTATCTGTTTTGCCGTTAAACGCACTCAGAAGTTCTCCCGTAAATTAAGGCCACGGTAAAGCGACGCCACTTCATCAGCGTAGCCGTTAAACAGCAGTGTTGGCTGACGCTTCACATCCAGCGCGCCGCCGGAACCGATAAATCGCTCGGTGGCCTGCGACCAGCGGGGATGATCGACGTGCGGGTTCACATTGGCAAAAAAGCCATATTCGTCGGGCGCCGCCAAGTTCCAGGTCGTGGGGGGACGTTCGCGGGTGAGCTTAATGCTGACGATAGATTTAATCCCTTTAAAACCGTACTTCCACGGCACCGTTAAGCGAACAGGCGCGCCGTTCTGCGGCGGGAGTGCTTTGCCGTAAACACCGACGGTCAGCAGCGTAAGAGGATGCATCGCTTCGTCGAGCCGTAACCCTTCGACATACGGATACGCAAGCCCACCGCCGATAAACCGATCTTTCTGGCCCGGCATCTCGTCCGGGGCGTAGCGCGTCTGGAAAGAGACATATTTTGCGTTGCTGGTGGGTTCAACCATCGCCAGCAGTTTATGCAGCGGGAAGCCTACCCAGGGCACGACCATCGACCAGGCTTCCACGCAGCGCATGCGGTAGATACGCTCTTCCAGTGGAAAACGGGTGGTGAGATCGTGATGGTCCAGCGTCAGCGGTTTTGCCACTTCACCGTCGATTTTCAGCGTCCACGGATCGGTTTTCATACTCCCCGCGTTGGCCGCAGGATCGGCCTTATCGAGACCAAATTCGTAGAAATTGTTATAGCCGGTCACTTTGTCTTCCGGCGTCAGCGTCAGTGTGTTTTGCCACTGAGCGGGTTTCGTAAAGGTGAGTGGGGCGCCAGAAGGGGCTTTCGGGCGATCGTTACCTTTAAACCAGTCGAGCAAGTCGGCATGAGCCACAGGGGAAAGCGTCAGTGCGGTGGCGCTGATGCTAAGCATTTTCAGGATCTGGCGGCGCTGTAACATAAAGACAGATTCCGACGTTACGTCGGCTTCCGTCAGTTTTCGGGTTTTCATGGCATCCTCCGTCATGCGTTTTTCTAAGCATGACGGAGGAGAGGGATTAGCGCGAATATGTCACGAAAATTTGAAGATTAGGCAATTTTCACCAGCGCGCGGCCGTGGAACTGGTTGTCCATGATCTTGCTGGCATATTCAGGCGCCTGGCTAAGCGTGATTTCGGTTGCGCTCTGAGTAAAGAACGTGTCCGGCAAATCGCGCTGCAGACGTTCCCAGGCCGCAATGCGGCGCGCCGCCGGGGTCATCACGGAATCAACACCCTGCAGGCGAACGTTACGCAGAATAAAGGGCATCACGGTGGTGGGCAGGGCAAAACCGCCCGCCAGACCACAGGCTGCCACGCAGCCGCCGTAGTTCATCTGCGCCAGCACTTTTGCCAGCACTTTGTCACCGACGGTATCTACCGCACCTGCCCAGAGCTGTTTTTCCAGTGGACGGGTTTCGGCAAACTCGTCGCGGCTCAGGATGCGATTAGCGCCGAGCTGACGCAGGTACGCGTGGGTGCTCTCGCGCCCGGAAACTGCCGCAACCTGGTAACCCAGTTTGTGCAGCAATGTTACCGCCGTGCTGCCCACACCACCGCTGGCACCGGTCACGACGATCTCACCCGATTCAGGGCGAATACCGGCATCTTCCAGCGCCATCACGCACAGCATGGCGGTAAAGCCTGCGGTACCGATGATCATCGCTTTACGACCATCCAGGCCTTGTGGCATCGGCACCAGCCAGTCGCCTTTCACGCGCGCCTGTGTCGCCAGCCCGCCCCAGTGATTTTCGCCCACGCCCCAGCCCGTGAGCAGCACCTGCTGGCCGGCATGGAAGCGCGGATCTTCGCTCGCATGAACCCGGCCCGCAAAATCGATACCTGGCACCATAGGGAAATTTCGGATGATTTTACCCTTCCCGGTAATAGCCAGCGCATCTTTATAATTTAAACTGGACCAGTCGATGTCGACGGTCACTTCGCCTGCCGGCAGTCGGCTCTCTTCAACGGCCTGCACCGAGGCAAGCGTTTTGCCGTCCTGCTGTTCTAAAATCAAAGCCTGCATACAGGGTCCTCACGACTCAGATGATTGGAAAATAGCTCCTGAAGACTATACTCCCTCAGGGAAAAGCAATGCCGATTTAACGCAATAAATTGCCAGATACGCCAGGTTTGATAGTATGCCGCATTTGAAATGCAAGTTAGCGCTTACTCGCTACCCCCACAACCCACGGAGTTATCTCAAGGATGCGATTAACGACGAAGTTCTCGGCTTTTATCACCTTACTGACGGGGCTGACCATTTTTGTCACGCTCCTTGGCTGTTCTCTGAGCTTTTATAACGCCATTCAGGACAAGCTGGTTAATCGGGTGCAGTCTGTCGCGTCGGTGATTGATAATCGTCTCCTCACCACCCCGCTGCCGGCGCTGTCCCGCGAGCTGGATGAGTTGATGGTGCCTGTCGATATTGTCCAAATCGACATTCTGCAGGGAAAGCATAATGTTTTAAGCCATGCCCGGCAGGACAGCTATCGGCCTGCGGGCGTGGTAAGCCAGTACCGGGAAGTGACGGTGCACTCCCTTAAAAACCCGGGCATGACCATAAACATGGTCTACCTCGATCCAATGGCCAGCTACTTCCGCTCGATGATGACCACCGCGCCGCTCACCGTCGCCGTCGCGTTTATTGTCCTGCTGATTTTTCTCGCGGTTCGCTGGCTGCGCCGTCAGCTCTCTGGTCAGGAACTGCTGGAGATGCGCTCCGTGCGTATACTGAACGGTGAACGCGGCCCGCAGGTGCGTGGCTCGATCCATGAATGGCCTGCGCGTGCCAGCAGTGCGCTGGATACGCTGCTCTCAGAAATTCAGTTCGCCAGCGATCAGCGCAGCCGTATGGACACACTGATCCGCTCTTACGCTGCGCATGATAATAAAACCGGGCTGAATAACCGTCTTTTCTTTGATAATCAACTGGCCACGTTACTGGACGATCCGGAAAAAGTCGGGACGCACGGTGTTGTCATGATGATTCGCCTGCCTGATTTCGATCTGCTGCGCGACACCTGGGGACAGCGCGTGGCGGAAGAGAATCTCTTTACGCTGATCAACCTGCTCTCCACCTTTATTATGCGTTATCCGGGGGCGCTGCTGGCCCGTTATCACCGCAGCGACTTTGCCGTGCTGCTGCCTCACCGTACGCTGAAAGAGTCAGAAAGCATCGCCAGCCAGCTGCTGAAAGCGGTGGATGCGCTGCCGCAGAGCAAAATGCTCGACAGGGACGATATGGTTCATATGGGCATCTGTGCCTGGCGCGGCGGCCAGTCGACGGAACAGGTGATGGAACATGCTGAAGCGGCAACCCGCAACGCCGTGTTGCAGGGCGCTAACGGCTGGGCTGTGTATGACGATTCGTTACCGGAAAAAGGGCGCGGCAATGTGCGCTGGCGAACGTTGATAGAGCAAATGCTCAGCCGCGGCGGGCCGCGCATTTATCAAAAACCGGCGGTGATGAAAAACGGGAACGTTCATCACCGTGAGCTGATGTGCCGTATTTTTGACGGTACGGAAGAGGTCATCTCCGCGGAATATTTACCGATGGTGCTGCAGTTTGGGCTTTCTGAAGAGTATGACCGCCAGCAGATCACCCGACTCATGCCGTTTTTATCCTTCTGGCCCGAAGAAAACCTGGCGCTACAGGTTACCGTGGAGTCGTTAATTCGCCCGCGTTTTCAGCGCTGGTTGCGTGATACATTAATGCAATGCGAAAAATCGCAACGCAAACACATTATTTTTGAACTTGCTGAGGCGGATGTGGGTCAACACATCAGCCGGTTACGTCCGGTAGTACGGTTGATTAATGCGCTAGGTGCCCGTGTCGCGGTCACGCAGGCGGGTTTAACGCTGGTCAGTACTAACTGGATTAAGGAACTGGATGTGGAGTTATTAAAGCTGCATCCGGGGCTGGTAAGGAACATTGAAAAGCGCACAGAAAACCAGCTGCTGGTACAGAGTCTGGTAGAAGCGTGCAAGGGAACGCGAACACAAGTCTTTGCCACGGGCGTGCGCTCCAGAAGCGAATGGCAGATGTTGACAGAGCGCGGTGTGACGGGCGGTCAGGGGGATTTTTTTGCCTCCTCTCAGCCGCTTGACACCAATGTGAAAAAATATTTGCAAAGATACTCTGTTTGACCTGCCGTTTAATCCGTTTTCACGTAGAATATCGCGCCTGTAGCTTTGAGTATGACGAGCAAAAAGCCAGTGAACGACCTTTAGCGGGTTACAAATGTCAGTGAGGGACGCTACTGTGTACTCAGCCCTGAGGGAATCAGGGAAAGATTTGTAACATCAGGATACGTACTGCACAAATTTTCACCGCTGCAGATGATTTTTGCGCCTTGTCGCTGCTGCGTGTGGTTGGTAAAGTAAGCGGATTTTGTTTTCCGCCCCAGCTTTCAGGATTATCCCTTAGTATGTTGAAAAAATTTCGTGGCATGTTTTCCAATGACCTGTCCATTGACCTGGGTACCGCGAATACCCTTATTTACGTTAAAGGACAAGGCATCGTATTGAATGAGCCTTCCGTTGTGGCCATTCGTCAGGATCGTGCCGGCTCGCCGAAAAGCGTAGCCGCTGTGGGTCATGACGCGAAGCAGATGCTGGGACGTACCCCTGGCAACATCGCCGCAATCCGCCCAATGAAAGACGGCGTTATCGCTGACTTCTTCGTGACTGAAAAAATGCTTCAGCACTTCATCAAGCAGGTTCACAGCAACAGCTTCATGCGCCCAAGCCCGCGTGTTCTGGTGTGTGTGCCGGTTGGCGCCACCCAGGTTGAACGTCGCGCAATCCGTGAATCAGCCCAGGGTGCAGGCGCGCGTGAAGTGTTCCTGATTGAAGAGCCAATGGCGGCGGCAATCGGTGCGGGTCTGCCTGTTTCTGAAGCGACCGGTTCTATGGTGGTGGATATCGGTGGTGGTACCACTGAAGTGGCCGTTATCTCCCTGAACGGCGTGGTGTACTCCTCTTCCGTGCGTATCGGTGGCGATCGTTTCGACGAAGCCATCATTAATTATGTGCGTCGTAACTACGGTTCCCTGATCGGCGAAGCGACCGCTGAGCGTATCAAGCATGAAATCGGTTCCGCTTACCCGGGCGATGAAGTGCGTGAAATCGAAGTTCGCGGCCGTAACCTGGCTGAAGGTGTTCCACGCGGCTTTACCCTGAACTCCAACGAAATTCTGGAAGCGCTGCAGGAACCTCTGACCGGTATCGTGAGCGCAGTGATGGTTGCCCTGGAACAGTGCCCACCAGAACTGGCGTCTGATATCTCCGAGCGCGGTATGGTTCTGACCGGTGGTGGTGCGCTGCTGCGTAACCTCGACCGCCTGTTAATGGAAGAGACAGGTATTCCTGTCGTAGTTGCAGAAGATCCACTGACTTGCGTCGCCCGTGGTGGTGGCAAGGCGCTGGAAATGATCGACATGCACGGCGGCGACTTGTTCAGCGAAGAGTAGTCATTGTGAAAGGGTAGCGTATCGCTACCCTTTCTCTCTGACACGAGAATACGCATAGCCTATGAAGCCAATTTTTAGCCGTGGCCCATCGCTACAGTTTCGCCTCATTCTGGCGGTCCTGGTTGCGCTTGGGGTCATTATTGCCGATAGCCGCCTCGGTACGTTCAGTCAGATCAGAACGTACATGGATACCGCCGTCAGTCCTTTCTACTTTATTTCAAATGGTCCCCGTGAGTTGCTCGACTCCGTTTCTCAAACGTTGTCTTCACGTGACCAACTCGAACTCGAAAACCGGGCATTACGTCAGGAACTGCTGTTGAAAAACAGCGAGCTGCTGATGCTGGGACAATATAAGCAGGAAAACGCGCGTCTGCGCGAGCTGCTTGGCTCGCCGCTGCGTCAGGATGAGCAGAAGATGGTGACGCAGGTGATCTCCACCGTCAACGATCCTTACAGCGATCAGGTTGTGATCGACAAAGGAAGCGTGAACGGTGTGTATGAAGGTCAGCCTGTTATCAGTGATAAAGGCGTTGTAGGCCAGGTTGTTGCTGTGGCCAAACTGACCAGCCGCGTTCTGCTGATCTGCGATGCCACGCATGCGTTGCCGATTCAGGTACTGCGTAATGACATTCGCGTCATCGCGGCCGGTAACGGGTGTACCGACGATCTCCAGCTGGAACATCTGCCGGCTAACACGGACATTCGTGTGGGCGACGTTCTGGTGACGTCGGGTCTGGGTGGACGTTTCCCTGAAGGGTATCCGGTTGCGGTTGTCTCTTCGGTGAAGCTTGATACGCAGCGTGCCTATACCGTGATTCAGGCGCGTCCAACCGCGGGTTTACAGCGTCTTCGCTACCTGCTGCTGCTGTGGGGCGCCGACCGCAATGGTGCTAACCCCATGACGCCTGAAGATGTTCATCGCGTCGCGAATGAACGCCTGATGCAAATGATGCCGCAGGTTCTGCCGGCACCGGATGCCATGGGCCCCCCTGCGCCAGTACCGGCCCCTGCTACGGGGCTAACGCAGCCGCTGCCGGATGCACCGCCACCGCCTAAACTCTCCTCGGGAGGGCAGTAGTGGCAAGTTATCGTAGCCAGGGACGCTGGGTTATCTGGCTCTCATTTCTCATTGCGCTGTTACTGCAAATCATGCCCTGGCCGGACGACATTCTCGTTTTCCGGCCAAACTGGGTATTGCTCATTTTGCTCTACTGGATCCTTGCCCTGCCGCACCGCGTAAATGTCGGCACAGGTTTTGTGATGGGTGCCATACTGGATCTCATTAGTGGCTCTACGCTTGGCGTGCGCGCCTTGTCCATGAGTATTATTGCGTACCTCGTCGCACTTAAATTCCAGCTCTTTCGTAACCTCGCGCTCTGGCAACAGGCGCTGGTGGTGATGTTGTTGTCGCTTGCTGCGGATATCGTTGTTTTCTGGGCAGAGTTTTTAGTGATCAACGTCTCTTTCCGACCGGAAGTGTTCTGGAGTAGTGTAGTAAACGGTGTGCTCTGGCCGTGGCTGTTCCTGCTGATGCGTAAGGTTCGCCAGCAGTTTGCTGTGCAATAAAAGGTTTCTATGACGTCTCTATATCTTGCTTCTGGTTCTCCGCGTCGTCAGGAGTTGCTCACTCAGCTGGGCGTCTCCTTTGAACGCATTGTTACGGGCATCGAAGAGAAACGCGCTGAAGGCGAAAGTGCCCAGCAGTACGTTTCTCGACTGGCGCGTGAGAAAGCGCAGGCAGGCGTGGCGCAAACGCCGCGTGACTTGCCGGTGCTGGGGGCAGATACCATCGTTATTCTTAACGGTGAAGTGCTTGAGAAGCCGCACGACGCTGAACATGCGGCGCGCATGCTGCGCAAAATGTCCGGACAAACACATCAGGTAATGACCGCCGTCGCGCTGGCGGACAGCCAGCACGTGCTGGATTGCCTGGTGGTAACGGACGTGACATTCAGAGTGCTTACCGACGACGAGATCGCCGCTTATATCACCAGCGGTGAACCGATGGATAAGGCAGGTGCATACGGTATTCAGGGGCTGGGTGGCTGTTTTGTCAGGAAGATTAATGGCAGCTATCACGCCGTAGTCGGCTTACCGCTGGTGGAAACGTATGAGTTGCTGAGCAATTTTAACTCACTGCGTGAGGGAAGGGATAATTATGACGGCTGAATTGTTGGTAAACGTAACGCCATCGGAAACCCGTGTGGCCTATATTGATGGTGGCATTCTTCAGGAAATTCATATTGAGCGTGAAGCGCGGCGCGGAATAGTAGGCAATATCTACAAAGGTCGTGTCAGTCGTGTACTACCGGGTATGCAGGCGGCTTTTGTAGATATTGGACTGGATAAGGCGGCATTTTTACATGCCTCCGACATTATGCCGCATACCGAGTGCGTCGCGGGCGAAGAGCAAAAGCAGTTTGCCGTGCGCGATATCTCCGAACTGGTGCGTCAGGGCCAGGATCTGATGGTGCAGGTCGTCAAAGATCCGCTGGGCACGAAAGGCGCCCGTCTGACGACCGACATTACCTTGCCTTCCCGTTATCTGGTCTTTATGCCTGGCGCGTCGCACGTGGGCGTTTCGCAGCGCATTGAGAGCGAAAGCGAGCGCGAGCGTCTTAAAAAAGTGGTCAGCGCTTACTGCGATGAACAGGGCGGGTTTATCATCCGTACCGCCGCAGAAGGGATCAGTGAAGACGATCTGGCGTCTGATGCGGCTTATCTCAAGCGCGTCTGGACCAAAGTCATGGAGCGTAAAAAACGCAACCAGACCCGCTACCAGCTTTACGGCGAACTGGCGCTTGCTCAGCGCGTCCTGCGTGATTTTGCCGATGCACAGCTCGACAGAATTCGCGTGGATTCCCGCCTGACCTATGAAGCACTGCTGGAATTTACCGCCGAATACATTCCCGAAATGCCTGGCCTGCTGGAGCATTACACGGGGCGTCAGCCTATCTTCGATCTCTATGACGTCGAAAATGAGATCCAGCGAGCGCTGGAACGCAAGGTTGAACTGAAGTCCGGCGGCTATCTGATCATCGATCAGACCGAAGCGATGACGACGGTGGATATCAACACCGGCGCGTTTGTCGGCCATCGCAACCTGGATGACACCATCTTTAATACCAACATCGAAGCCACGCAGGCCATCGCCCGCCAGCTTCGCCTGCGCAATCTGGGTGGCATTATCATCATCGACTTTATCGATATGAGTAATGAAGACCATCGCCGTCGTGTGCTGCACTCGCTGGAGCAGGCGCTGAGTAAAGATCGCGTGAAAACCAGCATCAACGGCTTCTCACAGCTGGGGCTGGTGGAAATGACGCGTAAGCGTACCCGCGAAAGCGTGGAGCACGTGCTGTGCAATGAATGCCCAACCTGCCACGGACGTGGCACAGTAAAGACGGTTGAGACCGTCTGCTACGAGATCATGCGTGAAATCGTTCGCGTTCATCATGCCTACGACTCCGATCGTTTTCTGGTCTATGCTTCCCCTGCGGTGGCTGAAGCGCTGAAAGGCGAAGAGTCGCACGCGCTGGCGGAAGTGGAAATCTTTGTCGGCAAACAGGTAAAAGTTCAAATCGAACCGCTCTATAACCAGGAGCAGTTTGACGTCGTGATGATGTAAGACGCGGTACGCCGCGTGACCAAAGCTGACAAGGAGAGATGAGTGAGGCGATTGCCGGGGATTTTATTGCTTACAGGGGCAACGCTGGTCGTGATTGTCGCGTTGCTCGTGAGCGGGCTGCGCCTCGTTTTACCGCATCTGGACAGCTGGCGTCCGCAGCTGCTGGCAAAAATCGAATCCACCACCGGTGTCCCGGTGGACGTGAGCCAGATAAGCGCCAGCTGGCAGAATTTTGGTCCGACGCTTGATGTCCGGGATATCAATGCCAGCCTGAAAGATGGCGGCTATCTGAAAATCAAACGCGTCACCCTGGCGCTGGATGTCTGGCAAAGCCTGCTCCATTTTCGCTGGCAGTTCCGCGATCTCACCTTTTATCAGCTTCAGTTTCTGACCAATACCCCGCTGTCCGGCGGCGATAGCAATCAGAGCCTTGAAACCAACCGCTTCAGCGATCTCTTCCTGCGTCAGTTCGATCATTTCGATCTGCGCGACAGCGAAGTGAGCTTTATTACCCTCTCCGGACAGCGCGCTGAACTGGCGATCCCACAGCTGACCTGGCTCAACGGCAAAGAACGCCATCGCGCGGAAGGACAGGTGAATCTCTCCAGCCTGAACGGCCAGCACGGCGTGATGCAGGTTCGTATGGATCTGCGCGACGACGACGGTTTGTTAAATAACGGCAAGGTATGGCTGCAGGCCGACGACGTGGATGTTAAGCCGTGGCTCGGCGACTGGTTACAGCAAAATATGCAGCTGGAAACCGCCCGTTTTAGCCTTGAAGGCTGGATGACCCTGACGAAAGGGGTATTTGCCAGCGGCGATATCTGGCTTAAGCAGGGGGGCGCAAGCTGGAAGGGCGAAAAACAGCAGCATCAACTTTCGGTCGATAACCTCACCGCGCACGTGACGAAAGAGAAAGAGGGCTGGCAGTTTGCCATTCCGGACACACGCATCACCATGGATAACAAACCCTGGCCGCGCGGGGCTCTGACGCTGGCCTGGATGCCGGAACAGGATGTCGGTGGGGCGACCAGCAAACGCAGTGACGAGCTGCGTATTCGCGCCAGCAACCTTGATCTGGCCGCAATAGAAGGTCTGCGCTCGATGGCCGCCAAGCTCTCTCCGGATCTGGGGGAGATCTGGCTGGCAACGCAGCCAAGCGGAAAGATAGATTCGCTGGCGCTGGATATCCCGCTTCAGGCCACGGAAAAGACCCGTTTTCAGGCCGCATGGAAAGGTCTGGCCTGGAAGCAGTGGAAGATGTTACCGGGGGCGGAAAACTTCAGCGGTAAGCTGGAAGGGAGCGTTGAGAACGGCAGGTTAACGGTCGATATGCATGACGCCAGAATGCCTTACGAAACGGTCTTCCGTGCGCCGCTGGAAATTGAACAAGGCAATGCGGTGCTCAACTGGTTGCGTAACGATAAAGGCTTCCAGCTGGATGGGCGCCATATCGATGTGAAAGCCAAAGCGGTGCATGCGCGTGGCGATTTCCGCTATCTGCAGCCTGAAGGTGAAGAGCCGTGGCTGGGTATTCTGGCCGGGATCAGCACTAACGACGGTTCTCAGGCCTGGCGCTACTTCCCCGAGAACCTGATGGGCAAAGCGCTGGTGGACTATCTGAGCGGCGCGATCCAGGGCGGTCAGGCGGATAATGCCACCCTGGTCTACGGCGGTAATCCACATCTTTTCCCGTACAAGCACAATGAAGGTCAATTCCAGGTGCTGGTGCCGCTGCACAACGCTACCTTCGCCTTCCAGCCGGGCTGGCCTGCGCTGAAAAATCTCGACATTGAACTTAATTTTATCAATGACGGATTATGGATGAAGGCAGACAACGTGGCGCTGGGCGGCGTAACGGCCAGTAACCTGACGGCAAACATTCCGGATTACTCAAAAGAGAAGCTTTTGATTGATGCCGACATTAACGGCCCCGGGAAAGCGGTCGGCCCCTATTTTGAAGACACACCGCTGAAAGAGTCACTGGCAGCCACCCTTCAGCAGCTGCAGCTGGATGGCGATGTGAGTGCTCGCTTACATCTTGATATCCCGCTCGACGGTGAAATGACCACCGCCAAAGGCGACGTCCGTCTCAATAACAACAGCCTGTATATTAAGCCGCTTGAAAGCACCCTGAAGAACCTCAGCGGGCAGTTTAGCTTTGAGAACGGTAATCTGAAGAGCGAGCCGCTCACGGCCAGCTGGTTTAATCAGCCTGTGAATATTGATTTCTCGACCACCGAGGGCGAGAAAGCTTATCAGGTAGCCGTCAACCTGGACGGCAACTGGCAGCCATCGCGCATGGATGTTCTGCCGAAGCCGATCGAGGAGTCCGTTAATGGTGCAGTCTCCTGGAATGGCAAGGTGGCAATTGAACTGCCTTATCACGCCGGTGCGCGCTATAAAGTTGATATCACTGGCGATCTGAAAAACATTCAGAGCCAGTTGCCTGCACCGCTGGATAAATCGTCCGGTCAACCGCTGCCAATAAAGGTTAACGTCGATGGCAATCTTAACAGCTTCGCGCTGACCGGCAGTGCGGGTGAGAAAAACCATTTCAACAGCCGCTGGCTGCTTAACCGTAAGCTCACGCTCGACAGAGCCATCTGGACGACGGACAGCCGCACCACGCCGCCGCTGCCCGATCACACCGGCATTGAGCTTAATCTGCCGCCAATGGACGGGGCCGAGTGGCTGGCCCTGTTCCAGAAGGGCGTCGGCCAAAACGTTGATGAGGCTGCCCAGTTCCCGCAGAGCATTACTGTTCGTACGCCGTCGCTGATGCTGGGTGGACAGCAGTGGAATAACCTGAGCATTGTTTCGCAGCCGACGGCGAACGGGTCAAAAGTCGAAGCCCAGGGCCGCGAGATCAATGGCACGCTGACCATGCGCGACAACGCGCCGTGGCAGGCGGCGATTCGCTATCTTTACTACAACCCGGCCACCGCGAGCGGAAAAGATCGTCCGTCAAATACGGCGCCGTTGAATAACCCAACCCGTATCGACTTCAGCGGCTGGCCCGATCTCCAGCTACGCTGTGCTGAGTGCTGGCTTTGGGGTCAAAAGTATGGCCGTATTGACGGCGATTTCGCCATTAAGGGGAATACGCTGAGCCTTGCGGGCGGACTTATCGACACCGGCTTTGGCCGTCTGAGGGCCGCCGGGGAGTGGGTTAATAACCCGGGCGAGCAGCGAACCTCTTTGAAGGGCGACATCAAGGGCAATAAACTGGATTCCGTGGCTAACTTCTTTGGCATCAGCACGCCGCTGCGGGGGTCATCATTTGACGTGAATTACGATCTCCACTGGCGTGCGGCACCGTGGACGCCGGATGAAGCCTCGCTGAACGGCATTCTGAAAACCCGCTTTGGCAAGGGTGAGATTGCCGATGTGAGTACCGGCCATGCGGGCCAGATACTGCGTCTGTTGAGCTTTGATGCCCTGCTGCGTAAGCTGCGTTTCGACTTTAGCGATACCTTCAGCGAAGGTTTCTATTACGACTCCATCCGCAGTACGGCATGGATCAAAGACGGGGTGCTGCATACCGACGATACGCTGGTGGACGGCCTGGAAGCGGATATTGCGATGAAAGGCTCGGTCAACCTCGTGCGCCGCGAACTGGATATGGAAGCGGTGGTGGCACCTGAAATTTCTGCCACCGTCGGCGTGGCGGCGGCTTTTGTGGTGAACCCGATTGTCGGTGCGGCGGTGTTTGCCGCCAGTAAAGTGCTGGGGCCGCTGTGGAGCAAAGTCTCTATTCTGCGCTATCGCATCACCGGGCCGGTGGATAAACCGCAGATTAATGAAGTGCTGCGCCAGCCGCGCAAAGATGCACAGCAATGATTTGACGTGGGCAGGTAATTGCCTCACTCTCAATAAATACGATTTATATACCGCCACGGGCGGCAACGAACGAGTAGCAATACGATGAGTCTGAACCTGGTAAGTGAACATTTGCTCGCAGCGAACGGCCTGAGCCATCAGGACCTGTTCTCCATTCTTGGTCAACTGACCGAACGCCGTCTCGACTACGGCGATCTCTATTTCCAGTCGAGCTATCACGAATCCTGGGTTTTAGAAGACAGCATCATTAAAGATGGCTCTTATAACATTGACCAGGGTGTCGGTGTACGTGCCGTCAGCGGCGAGAAAACCGGTTTTGCTTATGCCGACCAGATTAGCCTGGCCGCACTGGAGCAGAGCGCGCTGGCTGCGCGGACTATCGTGCGCGAAACCGGTGACGGTCGCGTGAAGACGCTGGGTGAAGTGCAGCACTCTGCGCTCTATACCAGTATCGATCCCCTGCAGAGCATGAGCCGTGAAGAGAAACTGGATATCCTGCGCCGCGTGGATAAAGTCGCACGCGCTGCGGATAAACGCGTGCAGGAAGTCTCTGCCAGCCTGAGCGGTGTCTATGAACTGATCCTGGTCGCGGCGACAGACGGCACGCTGGCAGCGGATGTGCGTCCGCTGGTACGTCTTTCTGTCAGCGTGCAGGTTGAAGACGACGGTAAGCGTGAGCGCGGTTCAAGCGGTGGCGGCGGTCGTTTTGGTTATGACTGGTTCCTGGGCGATGTTGACGGTGAAGCACGCGCTGACGCGTGGGCAAAAGAAGCCGTGCGCATGGCGCTGGTGAACCTGTCTGCCGTGGCGGCACCCGCCGGTACATTGCCGGTGGTACTCGGCGCAGGCTGGCCTGGCGTGCTGCTGCACGAAGCGGTGGGCCACGGTCTGGAAGGCGATTTTAACCGTCGCGGCACCTCCGTATTCAGCGGCCAGATGGGACAACGCGTCTCTTCTGAACTCTGTACCGTGGTTGATGACGGCACGATGCAGGATCGCCGTGGCTCGATTTCAATCGACGATGAAGGTACGCCCGGGCAGTACAACGTGCTGATTGAAAATGGCGTCCTGAAAGGCTACATGCAGGACAAACTCAACGCGCGTCTGATGGGCGTTGCGCCAACGGGCAACGGCCGTCGTGAATCCTACGCGCATCTGCCGATGCCGCGTATGACGAACACCTACATGTTGCCGGGTAAATCCACACCGCAGGAGATCATCGAGTCCGTTGATTACGGCATCTTCGCGCCAAACTTTGGTGGCGGTCAGGTAGATATCACCTCCGGTAAGTTCGTCTTCTCCACTTCAGAAGCGTATCTGATTGAGAAAGGCAAAGTGACCAAAGCGGTGAAGGGGGCGACCCTGATTGGCTCCGGTATTGAAGCCATGCAGCAGATCTCCATGGTCGGTAACGATCTGAAACTGGATAACGGCGTTGGTGTTTGCGGTAAAGAGGGCCAGAGCCTGCCGGTTGGCGTCGGTCAGCCAACGCTGAAAGTGGATAACCTGACGGTGGGCGGCACCGCCTGACCTGAACCAATCTGAAAAAATGGCGCGACTGTAAAAGTCGCGCCATTTTTTTTAACGTGCGTTACCCAGCGGGATCTCCGGGTCGGGCTCGTGCGTGATGCGGTTGCGAAGGTCACGACGAATGATTTCAATCGACCAGAACCAGATCAAATGCCCCACGATCTCTGAGACGTGTTCGTACCAGGGCAGTTCGAACAGCGGGGGTGTCAGCCCCATCAGCGGGAAGGAGATCATGTGAACAAAAAGCTGCGCTAACGCACCCGCCAGTAAACCTTGCCAGAGTTTAATTTTCGGGAAGACTTCAGCAACTACACAATACCCTACAGCAAAGACGATAGAGAAAATAATATGTGTTACGCCGACCGCGTTAAATATATGGCCGGCAAAGGTATAAACCGCGGCGTTAGGGTCAGCAATGCCCAGCCAGTCGCGTAAAAATACATAAGGAGGATTTAAAAAATTGCGGGAACAATCAATCTGACCTGCGGCTCTTATTAATTGCTCCGGTCCGCATGCGCTGGTGAATAAATCGGTAGGGCTTCGTGGCGGAAGCGGCACCTCTGCTCCCCATTTTACGAAGGCGGAGACAATCCCTGCAATCAAACCAATAAACGCGGCGAGTCCATAGCGCCTGCGTGAAGGCGGTGTTTGTTCAAATAGATTCATTTCTTTTCCTTGTTTAAGGTCATCCTGAAAAATACATTTTATTATTCATATCAGTAACAAATTAATAACAGCCTGACTGTCAGACTGTTTATAAGGTAAGGCGCAGATGGCGGCAGTGTCAATTCGCTATTCCTGACAGGGGTGAAGGAATATTCCTGAATGACGGTCTGTATCATCCTGGAATATTCATTGCAAATATACTTTTGGGAAATTAAAGGTTATTCCTTTCGTCTTTCGCGCATTCCCTGAAACAGCTCCGCCACGTCCACAAAATACTCGGTCAGATAGTTTATGCACACCTGAACCTTGAGCGGCAGTTTGTCTTTCTCGGTGTACAACGCGTACACCGGACGCGGATCGGACTGATAGCGCGGGAAGAGGATCTCCAGTACACCGCTGTTGATCTCGTTAATCACCCACATTAACGGCACATACGCGATCCCGGCGCCGGCCACCAGCCAGCGCGAGATGGTCATCGGATCGTTGGTGACGAACCGTCCTTCCGGCAGCAGTCTGGTGGAAATCCCTTCCGGGGCAATCAGCTCAAATTCATTGTCGGGGCGAACGCTGTACTCCAGCCAGGAGTGGTTGGTGAGATCGGCGGGTTTCTCCGGCACCCCGTACTGAGCCAGATAGCTTTTCGAGGCGCAGACCACCATTGGCATACTGCCCAGCCGCCGGGAGAAGAGGCTGGAGTCCTGCAATGCCCCCACGCGGATCACCACGTCCAGCCCGTCGGCAATCAGGTCCGGGGCGGGAATGCCCGTGACCAGATTGACGGTTAATCCCGGGTACTCTTTCAGCATGTCAGCGGTCATGGCGGCGAGAACATTTTGTGCCATAGTTGAAGAACAACCGATGCGCAGCGTACCGATAGGCGTGTTGTTGAAGGCGTAAAGTTGTTCGTGCACATCCTGCACTTCGAGCAGCATGCGGCGACAACCCTGATAGTAAATCTTACCCGCTTCCGTCAGCCCAATGCTGCGGGTGCTGCGGTTGAGTAGCTTGACCTGCAGCTCATCTTCCAGTTTGGACACAGTCTGGCTGATGGAAGAGACGCTCATCTGAAGCTGACGTGCAGCGGCGGTAAAAGAGCCAAGTTCAACCACTTTGGCAAAGACCGACATCCGTTTTAGACGTTCCATTGTTAACTCTGGCTTAAAAGTGATTTAGATCACATATTATAGATAACAGCATAACAGTTACGTTAATATATTATTAATTACATAACGGCTGCGCCATTCTCGCCCGGCGTTTCTTGCTCTCCTGCGGTGGCGTGCGCTAAAAAAGTCTGAAGCCTGCACTCTCTCTAATCAAGGTCAACATGAGTCTGTTTCCCGTTATCGTGGTGTTCGGTTTGTCGTTCCCACCGATATTTTTCGAGCTTCTTTTGTCACTGGCGATTTTCTGGCTGGTGCGCAAGGTGCTGGTCCCCACCGGGATCTACGATTTTGTCTGGCATCCTGCATTGTTCAATACCGCGCTGTATTGCTGCCTGTTTTACCTGATATCGCGCATGTTTGTCTGAGGTTGATGTGAAAACGCTAACAAGAAAAATCTCCCGCACTGCCATCACCATGGCGCTCGTTATCCTCGCGTTCATCGCTATTTTCCGCGCCTGGGTCTACTACACCGAATCACCGTGGACGCGTGATGCACGCTTTAGCGCCGATGTCGTGGCAATCGCCCCCGACGTGGCGGGTCTCATCACTGCGGTCAATGTCCACGATAACCAGCTGGTGAAAAAAGATCAGGTACTGTTCACCATCGACCAGCCGCGTTATCAGAAAGCGTTAGAAGAAGCCGAAGCGGATGTGGCCTATTATCAGGCGCTGGCTTCCGAGAAACGTCGTGAGGCAGGTCGCCGTAACCAACTGGGTGTTCAGGCGATGTCCCGCGAAGAGATTGACCAGTCCAATAACGTCCTGCAAACCGTGCTGCATCAGCTGGCCAAAGCGCAAGCGACGCGCGATCTTGCCCGGCTCGATCTTGAGCGCACCGTGATCCGCGCACCAGCCGATGGTTGGATCACCAACCTGAATGTTTATGCCGGGGAGTTTATCACCCGCGGCTCAACCGCCGTGGCGCTGGTTAAACAGAACTCCTTCTACGTGCTCGCCTATATGGAAGAGACCAAACTGGAAGGCGTGCGTCCGGGGTTCCGGGCTGAAATTACGCCGCTTGGCAGTAACCGAGTGCTGAAAGGTACCGTCGACAGCGTAGCCGCGGGGGTCACTAACTCCAGCAGCTCTAACGATACTAAAGGGATGGCGACGGTGGATTCCAACCTGGAATGGGTACGTCTGGCCCAGCGTGTGCCGGTGCGTATCCATCTGGATGAACAGCAGGGTAATCTGTGGCCTGCCGGGACCACGGCGACGGTGGTGATCACCGGTGAAAAAGACCGTGACGCCAGCCAGGACTCCATCTTCCGTAAAATTGCCCATCGCCTGCGCGAGTTTGGTTAATCGTTATGGGTATCTTTTCCATCGCCAGCCAGCACATTCGCTTCGCCGTTAAGCTGGCGTGTGCCATTGTGCTGGCGCTGTTTGTCGGCTTCCACTTTCAGCTGGAAACCCCCCGCTGGGCCGTACTGACGGCAGCGATTGTCGCAGCAGGGCCTGCCTTTGCTGCGGGCGGGGAACCTTACTCCGGGGCGATCCGCTACCGTGGGATGCTGCGCATCATTGGGACATTTATCGGTTGTTTCGCCGCACTGACCATCATCATATTGATGATCCGCACGCCGCTGCTGATGCTGATGGTGTGCTGTATCTGGGCGGGCTTCTGCACCTGGCTCTCGTCACTGGTGAAGGTGGAGAACTCCTACGCCTGGGGACTGGCCGGCTATACCGCGCTGATTATTATCATCACCATTCAAAGCGAACCGCTGCTTGCCCCACAGTTTGCCGTAGAGCGCTGCAGTGAGATTGTCATCGGTATTGTCAGTGCGATTGTCGCTGACCTGCTTTTCTCTCCTCGCTCCATTAAGCAGGAAGTGGATCGTGAACTGGATGCGCTGATTGTTGCCCAGTATCAGTTGATGCAGCTCTGTATTAAGCATGGTGACAGCGAAGAGGTGGATAAAGCCTGGAGCGCTCTGGTGCGCCGCACCACGGCGCTGGAAGGAATGCGCAGCAATCTGAACATGGAGTCTTCGCGCTGGGCCCGTGCCAACCGACGCCTTAAAGCCATCAACACCGTCTCCTTAACGCTGATTACCCAGGCGTGTGAAACCTATCTGATCCAAAACACCCGCCCGGACGCGGTAACCGATACCTTCCGTGAGCTGTTTGCGGAACCGGTGGAAACCGTTCAGGACGTACACAAACAGCTTAAACGCATGCGCCGGGTCATTGCCTGGACCGGGGATCGTGATACGCCAGTGACGATCTATACCTGGGTCGGGGCCGCGACGCGCTACCTGTTGCTGAAACGCGGTGTGATCAGTAACACCAAAATCAGCGCGGTAGAAGAAGAGGTGCTGCAGGGTGAAGTGGTGATCAAGGCAGAATCCGCCGAACGCCATCACGCAATGGTTAACTTCTGGCGTACAACGCTTGCCTGTATGCTCGGCACGCTGTTCTGGCTGTGGACCGGCTGGACCTCCGGCAGCGGCGCGATGGTGATGATCGCCGTCGTTACCGCGTTGGCGATGCGTCTTCCGAATCCGCGCATGGTGGCCATTGATTTCCTGTTCGGCACAATTGCTGCACTGCCGATTGGCGCGTTCTATTTTCTGGTGATCATTCCCTCAACCCAGCAGAGCATGTTACTACTCTGTATTAGCCTCGCGGTGATGGCATTCTTTATCGGAATCGAAGTGCAAAAGCGCCGGCTGGGTTCATTGGGTGCCCTGGCCAGTACGATTAACATCATTGTGCTGGATAACCCGATGACCTTCCATTTTAGCCAGTTCTTAGACAGCGCCTTAGGTCAGCTGGTGGGTTGTTTCCTGGCGATGATGGTCATTCTGCTGGTACGGGATAACTCTCAGGCACGGACGGGCCGCGTGCTGTTGAATCAGTTTGTCTCGGCTGCCGTGTCGTCCATGACCACCAATACCGCGCGTCGCAAAGAGAACCACCTGCCGGCGCTCTATCAGCAGCTGTTTTTACTGCTGAACAAGTTCCCGGGTGACATCGCCAAGTTCCGTCTGGCCTTGACCATGATTATCGCGCACCAGCGTTTGCGTAATGCCCCCGTGCCCATCAATGACGATCTGTCGGCTTTCCACCGCCAGCTGCGTCGGACGGCCGACCACGTGCTTTCCGCCTCCAGCGATGACAAACGACGTCGTTACTTTAAGCAACTGCTTGAAGAGCTGGATATCTACCAGGAGAAGCTGAAAGTCTGGGAAGCGCCACCTCAGGTGACAGAGCCGGTAGGACGGCTGGTGTTTATGCTGCATCGCTACCAGAACGCCCTTACGGATAACTGACTGAAGTAAAAAAGCCGACGCCAAAAGCGTCGGTTTTTTTGTGGCTATACTTATTCCAGCATGCTCTTACATTCAGGAAGGGAGGACACATGACAACCCAGGCGCTTCAGGACAATCACCTTTTTCAGACCGGTTATCTGGTCAACGGCATATGGAAAACGCTGGACACGACGTTTGATGTGCTGAACCCGGCTACCGGTGAGGTCATCGCCAGAGTAGCCAAAGCCGGCAAAGCAGAAACCGAAGACGCCATTGCCGCGGCGGCCAAAGCCTTCCCGGCATGGCGCGCCAAAACCGCGAAAGAGCGTTCGGCAATTCTCTACCGCTGGTACGAACTAATCATTGAGAACAAAAGCTGGCTCGGGCGTTTAATGACCACCGAA
Source organism: Enterobacter sp. 200527-13 (assembly GCF_027924865.1). Taxonomy (NCBI): domain Bacteria; kingdom Pseudomonadati; phylum Pseudomonadota; class Gammaproteobacteria; order Enterobacterales; family Enterobacteriaceae; genus Enterobacter; species Enterobacter sp. 200527-13. The sequence continues at coordinate 114,231 of NZ_BSCM01000009.1, read as the reverse complement.
CAGGGCAAGCCCCTGAAAGAAGCGGAAGGCGAAGTGGAATACGCCGCGAGTTTTATCCAGTGGTTCGCCGAAGAGGCCAAGCGCGCGAACGGCGAAATTATTCCACCGATCAAACCGGGCTCCCGCATCCTGGCGACCCGCGAGCCCATCGGCGTGGTTGCGGCGATTACGCCGTGGAACTTCCCGATGGCCATGCTCACCCGTAAATTAGGTCCGGCGCTGGCGGCAGGGTGTACCGGGGTAATCAAACCGGCAAATAACACACCTCTCAGCGCCTTCGCGCTGCTTACGCTGGCAAAACAGGCCGGCGTACCGGATGGGGTACTCAACGCCGTAGCCGGGAATACGCATGAAATCAGTGACGCGATTATGGCGAGTCATGAGGTGCGGAAAATCTCCTTTACCGGCTCGACTTCCGTCGGCAAAACGCTGGTGCGTAACGCCGCAGAAACCATGAAGAAAGTGTCGATGGAGCTGGGGGGCAATGCGCCGTATATCGTCTTTGAAGATGCGGATATCGAGGCTGCCGTTAAAGGGGCTATCGCCAATAAATTCCGCAATGCCGGCCAGGTCTGCGTCAGCGTTAACCGTTTCTATATTCAGGAAACCGTCTACGACAAATTTGTGAATAAGCTTGCCGATGCGGTGAAGGCCCTGAAGGTCGGGAATGGTCTGGAAGAGGGCGTCATCGTGGGGCCGCTGATCGAATCCTCCGCCGTCGATAAGGTGCGTGAACACGTTGAAGATGCCGTGGCCCGGGGCGCGACCGTTCTGGCGGGCGGTAAACCCCATTCGCTTGGCGGCAATTTCTGGATGCCAACTGTCCTGGGCGATTGCCATGAAGGCATGAAACTGGCTGAAGAAGAGACGTTTGGCCCGGTTGCGGCCTGCTTCCGTTTCACCTCGGAAGATGAGGTTATCCAGCGTGCCAACAACACGCCATATGGCCTGGCGGCTTACTTCTATACCCAAAATCTGGCACGTGTCTTCCGCGTGTCGCAGGCCATCGAAAGCGGGATGATAGGAATTAACGAATGTGCCGTCTCCACAGAGCTGGGGCCGTTTGGTGGGGTAAAAGAGTCTGGCCTTGGGCGTGAAGGGTCCGTGCTGGGACTGGAAGAGTATCTGGAAGTCAAAACCCTGCATATTGGGGGATTATAATAATCAGGGCGGCGCAGGCCGCTCGCCTGGACTGGGTGACTGGCAATGAAAACCTATACCTTTGATTTTGACGAGATCGACAGTCAGGATGACTTCTATCGTGAATTTATCCGGGTGTTTGATCTTGAACGGGAAAGCGTCACCAATCTGGATACGCTGTGGGACGTGGTGACCGGCAGCCTGCTGCCGTTACCGCTGGAAATTGAGTTTATCCATCTGCCTGAAAAGTTGCGCAGACGGTTTGGCGCACTCATTTTGCTGTTTGATGAAGCGGAAGAAGAGCTGGAAGGGCAGCTACGCTTCAACGCGCGCCATTGATCAAGCCATAAAAAAGCCCCTGACCAGAAGGCCAGGGGCAAGTCGTATGATGAGATACGACGAGGGTTTATTTATACAGTTGAGCCGTTGCATGCCAGTGGTCACCCTGGTTCAGCTCGGTGACGCGATAGCTGCTGGCGCCTGCTTTTTCAGCTTTAGCGGCCAGTGCCTGACGGATATCCATTGGAGAGCCGGTAACGGACGTCACAGACACACTCCCCATAGACTGCAGATTCTGCGCCTGGTCAGCGTTCACTTGCTGTACGGCGGCACTTGCGCCGAAAGAGAGAACGGATGCCAGACCGAGGGTTGCGATGATGAATTTGGTTTTCATAGTTTTTGCTCCTGAATAGGGTTTTTGCTCAACGGCGAGAAGGGTTGAACTGCTATTTTTATGCCTGGTGCCGTTGAGTAGAGATTTTGGTCTTCAGTTATTACTAAAACTTATTTGTACAGCTCAGCGGTGGCGTGCCAGTGGTCACCTGAACGCGCTTCAATGATGCGATAAGATGACGCACCTTGTTCTTCCGCTTTTTTGTTCAGCATCTCATGCATGTCCATTGGAGACGTGCCGATTGCGCCGACGGAAACCGTACCGATTGCCTGGCGGGAATGTGCCTGCTCGGCATTGATAGCGTCAGCGGCGAAAGCACCGAATGACAGGACAGACAGGACGCTGAGCGCCGCTACAGTAGTTTTGATTTTCATGATTCTTTACCTCGTCGAATTTTTAGTGGGGTCTTTGTTTCGTGACCCTCATCACAAAATCAAGTATACACTAATAACGGTAAAAATTAATACCAGACTAATTGTTTCTGTTGTTATTACGTATTAACTAGCCTGTTTTTTATAACCTAATGGCATAAAATTGTGCGTTTATTGTTCAATGTGTGGCTGTATATCTAAGAAAATCATATGGATATCAGCTTTTGATTTTTTGTGCGATTTTTTGATTTATCATTCACCAAGTGAATGTTAATGGGCGGTAAAAAGCACTATTTGTTAAAGTAAAGGGCGGGATAAAACAGGGGGAAACGCGGCAGAAGCAGAATGATCCCCGCAGCAGGACGCCACGGGGAGGGTAATCAGAGTTCCTGCTCGAACAGGTCCAGAATCGCTTCGTAGAGATCTTTCACTGAGAAGCCATTGGCGGGGGTAGTGAAGATGGTATCGTCACCCGCAATCGTCCCAAGGATGCCTTTGGGCTTACCCAGCGAGTCCAGCATACGTGCAATCAACTGTGCAGCGCCCGGGCTGGTATGGATCACGACAACGGCATCGTTGTAATCGATATCGAGAACCAGATTCTTCAACGGGCTGGAAGTGGTTGGCACGCCAAGTTCTGCAGGCAGGCAGTAGACCATCTCCATTTTGGCGTTACGCGTACGTACCGCACCAAATTTGGTTAACATGCGGGAGACTTTCGACTGGTTGATGTTATCGAAGCCTTGTTCCTGTAAAGCCTGAACAATTTCTCCCTGAGAACTGAATATCTCTTCTTTGAGTAGCGCTTTAAACGCCTTCACTAAATCTTCTTGCTTAGACGAGCTTCGCATAAGTCACCCGGAATATGACGAAAGAAACAACATTATTATGCATGTGGATGAATTTTTATGCAAATTATCTGCCAGCGGTTAGGCTGAAATAATGTTATGAAAGGGAGTGATTTTATCAGATTTCGTTATCAGAAAACATGCCTGGGTCACGGCAAGCAAATAAGCTTAAAAGTAAATTAAATGTTATCAAAATGATGTTGTTTTGGTGGCGTGGCAGGGTGTATTGTAACCCCCTCTTAATTCGTTGTCGTCTGTCGTCAGATAGCCTTCTGGTGAGAGATAAAGTCGCGCGACCTCAAATTATTTAGTGACGAAAATTGTAATTAATTACCTGCTGAATTATGGTCGCCGCAACGGAGTTACAGATACTTAAGTTAACCATAATAAGGAGTTTAGGATGAAAGTCGCAGTCCTCGGCGCTGCTGGTGGTATCGGCCAGGCGCTTGCCCTACTACTGAAAACCCAACTGCCTTCAGGCTCAGAACTCTCCCTGTACGATATTGCTCCGGTAACCCCAGGTGTGGCGGTTGACCTGAGCCACATCCCGACAGCTGTGAAAATCAAAGGCTTCTCCGGTGAAGATGCTCGTCCTGCCCTGCAGGGTGCGGACGTGGTGCTGATCTCCGCTGGCGTGGCGCGTAAGCCAGGCATGGATCGTTCAGACCTGTTCAACGTCAACGCGGGTATTGTGAAAAACCTGGTGCAGCAGATTGCTGAAACCTGCCCGAAAGCGTGCATTGGTATCATCACCAACCCGGTGAACACCACGGTTGCTATCGCGGCAGAAGTGCTGAAAAAAGCCGGTGTTTACGACAAGAACAAACTGTTCGGCGTGACCACGCTGGACATCATCCGTTCCAACACCTTTGTGGCTGAACTGAAAGGCAAACAGCCTTCAGAAGTTGAAGTGCCGGTTATCGGCGGTCACTCTGGTGTCACCATTCTGCCTCTGCTGTCGCAGATCCCTGGTGTTAGCTTCACCGAGCAGGAAGTGGCTGATCTGACCAAACGCATCCAGAACGCGGGCACCGAAGTGGTGGAAGCGAAGGCGGGTGGCGGTTCTGCAACCCTGTCTATGGGCCAGGCGGCGGCACGTTTCGGTCTGTCACTGGTTCGTGCACTGCAGGGCGAGAAAGGCGTTGTTGAATGCGCGTATGTTGAAGGCGACGGCGAACACGCTCGTTTCTTCTCTCAGCCGCTGCTGCTGGGTAAAAACGGTATCGAAGAACATCAGCCGATTGGCAAGCTGAGCGCGTTTGAACAGAACGCGATGGAAGGCATGCTGGATACGCTGAAGAAAGATATCACTCTGGGCGAAGAGTTCGTTAACAAGTAAAACGGATGTCCCCACAGGCCGGGTAAGCAGTCATGCCGCCCGGCAAAAAAAACGGAGCAATGCGCTCCGTTTTTTTATGCCTGTCAGTTGGTGGCCGGGTATTCCTGAATCGTCACCTGCAGCGTCAGCTTCTTATCGTTACGCATGACTTCAACCGGGATGATAGAGCCAGGACGGATCTCTGCAACCTGATCCATGGTCTCCAGCGCCGATACCGCTGGTGTGCCGTTGACCGACACGATGACATCATTAACCTGAATTCCCGCGTTAGCCGCCGGGCCGCCAGGCGACACTTCGTTGACCACGATGCCCTGAATCTGATCGATACCGCCGCCCTGCGAATGCATAGGCGCAATTTCACGACCGCCAATACCAATATAACCGCGGATCACACGGCCATCGCGGATCAGCTTATCCATGATCTTGGTCGCCAGCTGGAATGGAATGGCGAACCCAATCCCTTCCGGCGTCTCACCGTCATTGCTCTTATCGAACGAGAGGGTATTGATACCCATCAGTTCGCCCAGCGAGTTGACCAGCGCACCGCCGGAGTTACCGTGGTTGATGGACGCATCGGTTTGCAGGAAGTTCTGCCGTCCCGACGGGTTGAGGCCAATGCGACCGGTGGCACTGATAATCCCCTGCGTGATCGTCTGACCCAGGTTATAAGGGTTACCGATAGCCAGCACGACGTCGCCAATATGAGGGGTTCGTTTACGGTTGATAGGAATAACCGGTAAACCGCCCGTGGCGTTGATCTTCAAAACAGCCAGGTCGGTCAGGCTATCCGAGCCCACCAGCAGGGCCTCAAACACGCGGCCATCCTGCAGGGCAACGATGATCTGGTCGGCATCGTTAATCACGTGTTTGTTGGTAATGATGTAGCCGCGCTCGTCCATAATTACCCCGGAGCCGAGAGTGCGGATCTCCAGCTGGTTATGGGCTGAGCTATTGAGGCCACGGTTATAAACGTTAACCACGGCAGGCGCGGCACGGCGAACGGCCTGGTTGTAGGTCGCAGGCGTTTCATCCGCACTGTCGAACTGAGGCGCCGACAGCTTATTGAACTGGCGTAAAGACGGCATGACGACCAGCAGCAGGCCGGCAACAATCAAACCGATGACAATTGAACGAAAGAGCTTTAAAAGCATGATGCGCGTGTCGTTAATAAAGGAACGATTTGCAGCATAACATGAGTTATCCGGACATCACACGCAGCGGTGATGTCCGGAATCGCAAATGCTTAGCGCAACAGAATATAGATAGACTCGTTGCCGCGCATAACCTGCAGGGCAATGACCGCCGGTTTGCTTTCCAGCACCTTGCGCAGTTCTGCGATGGATTGCACGCGATTGCGGTTCACGCCGATGATCACATCATCCTGATGCAATCCGGCCTGCGCGGCAGGGCTGCTCTTCTCGACGGTATCGACGCTAATCCCTTTCGTCCCGTCTTTCAGCTGCCCATCGCTCAGCGTTGCCCCTTGCAGCGCCGGGGCGATAAGCTCCGCGCTGGCAGAGGATGAGGTGCTCTTATCAAGCGTCACTTCGACATCCAGCGGCTTACCATCACGAATCAGGCCTAACTTCACTTTGGCACCCGGTTCGGTGGTGGCAATACGCGAGCGCAGTTCCGCAAAGCTGCTCAGCGGTTTATCGTTCAGGCTGACAATCACATCGCCCGACTTCACGCCAGCTTTTGCCGAGCCGGAGTTTGGCAGCACTTCACTGACAAACGCACCGCGCTGCACATTGATGTTGAACGCTTTCGCGATGTCAGCGCTCATCTCCATCCCTTTGATGCCCAACAGCCCGCGTTTGACCTCACCGAACTGAATGAGCTGCTGCGCCAGCGTTTTGGCCATATTGCTGGGGATAGCAAAACCGATGCCGATACTGCCGCCGCCCGGCGCCAGGATAGCGGTGTTAATCCCAATCAGCTCGCCGTTGAGATTGAGCAATGCCCCGCCGGAGTTCCCTCGGTTGATTGAGGCATCGGTCTGGATAAAGTTTTCCAGGCCTTCCAGATTCAGACCGCTGCGACCCAGCGCCGAGATTATCCCGGAGGTAGCGGTTTGCCCTAAACCAAACGGATTCCCCACGGCGACGGCAAAATCACCAACACGCAGTTTATCGGAGTCCGCAATGGCAATTTGAGTCAGATTGCTCGGGTTTTGCACCTGCAGCAGTGCGATGTCGCTCTGGTCATCGCCGCCAATCAGTTTGGCCTCAAACTCACGCCCATCGTTGAGCTGTACGCTGATTTTATCGGCCTGACTGATAACATGATTGTTGGTCAGAATATAACCTTTGGCCGCATCAATAATGACGCCAGAACCCAGACCTTCAAAAGGCTGCGCCTGCTGGTCGGGCGACTCATCGCCAAAATATTTTTTCAGTTCTTCAGGTACGCGTTGATTTTGTAATGCCGTGCCTTCTACCTGCACGCTCACTACCGCAGGCAGAACTTTTTCCAGCATTGGCGCAAGGCTTGGAATTGCCGCCTGGCCGGGTACCTGGGAAGGCAGGGCGGCAGATGCAGGGAAGGACGCCGAGAGAGATAACCCGACACTTAACGCTATAGCGCTCAACAGCTGGTTTTTTTTCTTCATCGATGCTGACTCTCGTAACCTGGAATAAAGGAAAAACGGCCCTAAAACACGTTGATGTTATTGAATTTTAAACCGCTGAACAATGAAGTGCTTAATCAATAATAACTGTGGTCATGAAGAAAGGACGGGCGCAGTTGCAGCGCCCGTAAAATAAATTCAGGTTGTGCGATTAATCGCGTTTTGCACCGCCGCGCAGCAGGCCAGACGCGCCATCGGAATAGTCGCGTGGCATCTGAACAGGGGCCTGATCGTTACCGGCTTCAGAGTCGGCCAGACGGTTACGGAATGGATTGGATTCCGCGGTCATTTCTGGCAGCAGGCTGCTGGAGCTTTTTGCCATATGTTGATAGAGCTGACGATAGTCGGTCGCCATGTTGTCCAGCAGCTCGGCGCTACGGGCAAAGTGGCTGACCAGCTCTTCACGATACTCTTCCAGTTCGGCTTTGTTCTTTTCCAGTTCGTACTGCAGTGACTGCTGCTGACGCAATTTGCGATTACCGAAACGCATGGCCACAGCACCAATGACGATGCCGACGACTAAACCGATTAGCGCATATTCCCAGGTCATGAACTTCTCCCGTTGTCTTGTTGTTCCGTAGGGTGTTGGCTCGGCTCCTGCCTGTGCCTGATATTGCCACTATAACCGCTATTTCCGCAGAAGTGGAATCCTGACGTATCATCGCGTAGTGTAGAACGGCCTTTTTTTCATCAGTCACGTCTGCTGGTGAGTATTATTTGAAGGAATAACAATACGTTTATGCAAAACCTGTCCCCTGCATCGCGATACCAACTTGCCCTAAATGAGGGTACACATCAGCCGGATGACGTTCAGCGTGAAGCGGTGAATCGTCTGGATACGATTTATCAGGAGCTCACGGCAAAACCTGCAGAGGGTGAACAGAGCGGTGGGTTGAAGGCGGCTCTGGGGCGGTTGCTCGGAAAAAAAGAGCCGCAGACTCATGCGCCGGTGCGCGGTTTGTATATGTGGGGCGGCGTCGGGCGCGGGAAAACCTGGCTGATGGACCTCTTTTATCTGAGCCTGCCGGGTACCCGTAAGCAGCGCCTGCATTTCCACCGCTTCATGCTGCGTGTTCACGAAGAGCTGACGGCACTGCAGGGCAAAAGCGATCCGCTGGAGATTGTGGCCGACAGGTTTAAGGCGGAAACGGACGTACTCTGTTTTGACGAGTTTTTTGTCTCCGATATTACCGACGCCATGCTGCTGGGTGGCCTGATGAAAGCGCTGTTCGCGCGCGGGATAACGCTGGTGGCGACCTCGAATATCCCGCCGGATGAGCTTTACCGCAATGGCCTGCAGCGCGCGCGTTTCCTGCCCGCTATTGATGCCATCAAACAGCACTGCGACATCATGAATGTTGATGCCGGGGTGGATTACCGTCTGCGTACCTTAACTCAGGCGCATCTGTGGCTCTCTCCCTTAAACGATGAGACCACGCAGCAGATGGATAAACTGTGGCTGGCGCTGGCGGGGGCAAAACGGGCTCATGCCCCTGAGCTCGAGATTAACCATCGCCCGCTGCAAACCCTGGGTGTCGAAAATCAAACCCTGGCCGTCTCCTTTGCAACGCTCTGTGTGGATGCCCGCAGTCAGCATGACTACATCGCGCTCTCGCGTTTGTTCCATACCGTGATGCTGCTCAACGTGCCGGTCATGACGCCGCTGATGGAAAGCGAAGCGCGCCGCTTCATTGCGCTGATCGATGAGTTCTATGAGCGTCACGTGAAGCTTGTGGTCAGCGCCGAGGTACCTTTATATGAGGTGTATAAAGGCGAGCGGCTGAAGTTTGAGTTCCAGCGCTGTCTGTCGCGCCTGCAGGAGATGCAAAGCGAGGAGTATCTTAAGCTTCAGCATATGCCATAAATGCGACCTTCTCCCTGTGGGAGAGGGGCTGGGGGTGAGGGCGGCAGACCGCAAAAACCTTACCCCCGAAAAACCCGCCTCGAATCACATTTAAGGGTCGATCTTTGACCTCAACTTCTCTATAATCTTGCGACCCCACGTTACGAGAAGGTTTTTTTCCCGAAACTTTCTATGTGTCGGCATTAGCTATTCGAAGGGGTAGGTTTGCCGGACTTTGTCGTGTGAACCTCAACTGACTAAACGTTTGGGTGTTCACCAACGTGTAACTTATTATTTGGGTAAGCTTTTAATGAAAACTTTTACAGCTAAACCAGAAACCGTACAGCGCGACTGGTATGTTGTTGACGCGACCGGTAAAACTCTGGGCCGTCTGGCTACTGAACTGGCTCGTCGCCTGCGCGGTAAGCATAAAGCGGAATACACTCCGCACGTTGATACGGGTGATTACATCATCGTTCTGAACGCAGATAAAGTTGCTGTAACCGGCAACAAGCGTACAGACAAAATGTACTACCATCACACTGGCCACATCGGTGGTATCAAAGAAGCGACCTTTGAAGAGATGATTGCTCGCCGTCCTGAGCGTGTGATTGAAATCGCGGTTAAAGGCATGCTGCCAAAAGGCCCGCTGGGTCGTGCTATGTTCCGTAAACTGAAAGTTTACGCAGGTAACGAGCACAACCACGCGGCACAGCAACCGCAAGTTCTTGACATCTAATCGGGATTATAGGCAATGGCTGAAAATCAATACTACGGCACTGGTCGCCGCAAAAGTTCCGCAGCTCGCGTGTTCATCAAACCGGGCAGTGGTAAAATCGTAATCAACCAACGTTCTCTGGAACAGTACTTCGGTCGTGAAACTGCCCGCATGGTAGTTCGCCAGCCGCTGGAACTGGTTGATATGGTAGAAAAACTGGATCTGTACATCACCGTTAAAGGTGGTGGTATCTCCGGTCAGGCAGGTGCGATCCGTCACGGTATCACCCGCGCTCTGATGGAGTACGACGAATCCCTGCGTTCTGAACTGCGTAAAGCTGGCTTCGTTACTCGTGACGCTCGTCAGGTTGAACGTAAGAAAGTGGGTCTGCGTAAAGCACGTCGTCGTCCACAGTTCTCCAAACGTTAATCCTTTTCTGCTTACGCAGAAACGATTGGCGAAAAACCCGCTTCGGCGGGTTTTTTTTTATGGATAATGTGCAGGTTATCCACAGCATCACTGCATATATCTTCTCTTTTTCCACATTTCCAGAATCCCCTCACCACAAAGCCATCAAAATCTGGTAAACTATCATCCAATTTTCTGCCCAAATATCGGTGAATACTCGTTTTTTGTTCGATTCTTGAACAATGTGTTTTCTCTGGGATGGGCGATACAACATCTGGCTGGCCCTGTTTGGGCTGGTAGCAGTAAAAATTCTGAATATACCTGGAGGTTTTCATGGCTGTCGCTGCCAACAAACGTTCGGTAATGACGCTGTTTTCTGGTCCTACTGACATTTATAGCCATCAGGTTCGTATCGTGCTGGCCGAGAAAGGTGTCAGTTTTGAGATCGAGCATGTGGAAAAGGATAACCCGCCTCAGGATCTGATCGATCTCAACCCGAGCCAAAGCGTACCGACGCTGGTGGATCGCGAGCTGACCCTGTGGGAATCCCGTATCATTATGGAATATCTGGATGAGCGTTTCCCGCATCCACCACTGATGCCTGTTTACCCTGTTGCACGTGGTGAAAGCCGCCTGTACATGCAGCGTATCGAAAAAGACTGGTACACGCTGATGAACGTTATCGTCAACGGTTCCTCTTCTGAAGCAGACGCTGCACGCAAGCAACTGCGTGAAGAGCTGCTGGCGATTGCCCCTGTGTTTGGTCAGAAACCATTCTTCCTGAGCGATGAGTTCAGCCTGGTAGATTGCTACCTGGCGCCATTGCTGTGGCGTCTGCCAACCCTGGGCGTAGAGTTCAGCGGTCCAGGCGCGAAAGAGCTGAAGGGCTACATGACTCGCGTATTTGAACGCGATTCTTTCCTGGCATCTTTAACTGAACCGGAACGTGAAATGCGTCTCGGCCGAGGCTAATGACTGTGGAAATGTCACAACTTACCCCACGCCGTCCGTATCTGCTGCGCGCCTTCTATGAATGGCTGCTGGATAACCAGCTCACGCCGCACCTGGTTGTGGATGTGACGTTGCCGGGCGTGCAGGTTCCTATGGAATATGCACGTGACGGGCAGATCGTACTGAACATCGCGCCGCGCGCGGTGGGTAACCTTGAACTGGCCAACGACGAAGTGCGCTTTAACGCGCGTTTCGGCGGTGTGCCGCGTCAGGTTTCTGTACCGCTGGCTGCGGTGCTGGCGATTTATGCGCGTGAAAACGGTGCAGGCACCATGTTTGAGCCGGAAGCGGCTTATGACGAGGATGTTGTCGGCCTGAATGACGAAAACGGCGCTTCGGAAAACGAAAGCGAAACGCTGATGTCGGTCATTGAGGGTGACAAGCCCGATCACAATGACGATCCTGATGACGATCCGCCGCCGCGCGGAGGCCGTCCGGCACTGCGCGTTGTGAAGTAGTAAAAGCATTTTTATCGACTATCCAGTTAGTTATTCAGACTAGCTGGATTTTTTTATGTCTTTTTATGTCAAAACGTTTAATAAAGTAAATCATATACATCCCTTCTTTTTTGCTTGCCCCCACCGTTCGGATAATTTCAAGCTATATCTCCGCTGAATATAATATGTCGTTTTAAAGCTATATACACTCTTATAAATAAATATCACTTATTGATAACGTTATTCTAAATCCATAAATTAATTTTTCTAAATTGCTTGTATTTATAAAGATTATATTATCTACGCATGCTCTCAAGCATGACGATAAACAGTATGGGGTAAATTTATTTATCCCTGCTGTATTTAATATTGCAATTACTCATATGTTAAGGAATAACAAGTGAAAAAGGTTTTACTCGCTACTGCGCTCTCTCTGTGTGTGACATCCGCTTTTGCGGCTAACCCGACTGCCGTTCTGAAAGTCAAAGGTACGCTGACTAATTCAGCCTGTACGCCTCAGTTAAGCAACGGCGGAACGGTTGACTACGGCACAGTTAGTTTGGGTGGTTTAAGCTCAACGGCAGTTAACCAGCTGGGCCAGAAAGACATCGATCTGACTATTACCTGCACCGCAGCAACAAAAGTGTCCTGGAATATGATTGACGATCGCGCTGATTCTAACGCGAAACTCACCGTTGAGAATGGCATGTTTGGTGGTGGTTCTAATTCGTCTGAAAGCCAGACTTACGGTGTAGGTAAAACAACAGGTACAACACCAGTGAACATCGGAACATACTCGCTGTTCGTTAAAACTGACAGCGTAATGGCTGACGGCGCTAAAGTTGACCCAATTTACCAGCAGAATGCTACCGGTAACTGGTCAAAGAGCACCAACGGTACAACTCAGGGCGATAACTATCGTGATTTCACCGTTGCGACTGTTGGCACCCTGGCTCCACTGGCGTTCCAGACCGCAACCTTCCCACTGGTGACCTCTCTGGCGATCCAGGATACCACCACGCTGGCGATCACTGATGACACCCAGCTTGATGGTCAGGTGACTATCAGCCTGCGTTATCTGTAAGACTTTTAATCGAGTAAACGTAATTTAATTAACCGGAGAGTAAATGCGCTGCATTTACTCTCTTTTTAACGGCGCGATAAACATGGACTGTTCTGTTGTTGCTTTCAAGGAGATATTATTATGCATTGTTTAAAATCCACTTTATTTAACACGCTTATTACTGCCGCGTTATTATCTGCCAGTGCTGCTGTACATGCAGAAGGCATGGTGCCTGAAACCAGTCTGTTAATCATTGATGAAGCAACGCACAGTGGAACCATTAACGTCAAGAATACCGATTCGCATCCTTCACTTTTATATACGAATGTTGTTGACCTGCCGGACGATACCGGTCTTAAGCTTATTGCAACGCAGCCGGTGGTACGTCTTGAGCCAGGTCAGACGCAGCAGCTGCGCTTTATTCTTCAGAACAAACAGCCATTGGATGTAGAGCATTATAAACGCGTCACATTCGACGGTATTCCGCCTAAAAACGATGATAAAAAAATAAAGATCGGCATTAACATTCGCCAGGATATCCCCGTGCTTATTCGTCCGGCATCCCTGGGAGTGGTCACTGATGCCTGGAAGTTCCTGAAGTGGTCCTCAAACGGCACGTCCGTCACCGTGAACAATCCCAGCAAATATGTGGTCCGTCTTGGGCAGAACGTGATGCTGCTGCCTTCAGGGATGAGTGCCTCTCTGTCCAAAACCTACATTCTTCCTGGCGAAACGCTAACGGCTGATATGAGTAAGAAAGTCAGTGGTGACAGCAGCGTTAAGTTTTTCCCGGCCAGCCGTTATGGCGTTGAGGTCCCGAGCTTTACGTCGGAATTAAATAAATAAAATAGGGATATGACGGTGAGTAAACAAAGCCGCCTTGCACTTTGTGTCCGCGCCATTCTTTGCGGCACATTACCTCTGGTGTTACTTGATTCAACATCCGTACTGGCGAGGGAGGTCACCTTCGACACGGGGATAATGCAAACGCTGGGGTTGAATAAAGATCTCAACCATTACTTCGCAGAAGCACCGCGCTTTTTACCCGGAACCCACTCCGTTTCGGTGAAGGTCAACGGGAAAGAGCGAGGAATGGCTGCAGTTCGTTTCAATAAAGATGGCATGCTTTGCTTTGATAACGATCTCATGGAGTTTGCTGGGCTGATGCCTGTGTCAATAAAGTCCGGTGAGGAGTGTCATGATATTCGGGATAACTATCCTAAAGCCGTCATCAACGCCTTGCCTAACCAGGAGGCCGTTGAACTCTATCTGCCAGCTGAAGCGGTGAACAGTCTGTCGTCGGATATCAAAAACTTCCAGCATGGCGGAACGGCGGCGCTGCTGAACTATTCATTGTTCAGCACCCATAACGACTATGGTGACAATGACAGCAGCCGCTACTCTCAGGCCAGCCTGGAAGCCGGATTCAACACGATGGACTGGGCGCTGCGCAGCCGTTATATCCTGACGGATGACGACGGTAGCCGAAATGCCGAAAGCATTTACACCTATGCAGAGCATGTTTTTACCGCGCAAAAAATGACGATGCAGGTGGGTGAAATCAACGCCATGTCCAACGTGTTGAGCGGGGTGCCGATTACCGGCGTTCAGTTTATGCCGACCAGCGGTCTGGCGAGAGCAAGCTCTGGCGTGAGCGTTTCCGGTATTGCCCAGTCTTCCCAGGCACGTGTCGAAATCCGCCAGAACGGTCAACTGGTCTTCAGTACCCTTGTGCCAGCCGGCCCCTTCACGCTGGATGACGTGCCCGTGGTTCGCAACAATGTGGATCTGGACGTCTCAGTGGTGGAATCCGACGGCGCAACTAACCGTTTCATCGTTCCGGCGTCTCAGGTAAGGGCGCGCAACCTTTCACGCCCGCAGGGTCTAACCCTTTCTGTAGGTCAGGTGCGCAGCATCGACAGCGACTATAACGATCCGCTGGTGATGAACATCTCTGACGGCTGGCGTGTCTCTCCGTGGATGAATCTCCTGGCTTCAGGTGCCGCTGCGGAAAACTATCAGGCGGCAGGCGGCAGGACAGAGTTCCTGGTAAGCGATGACTGGACCCTTTCAACGGGTGCGGCAGTCAGCAATGCGAGCTTTGGTGACAGCAGCAGCGGGGTAAAAACCGAGCTGCAAAGTGATTACATCCTGAACGAGTACGTCGGTCTTTCAGGCAGTGCGACGCATTACAGCGGAGAGTATCGCGAACTGGCTGATGCGATGGACGATGATTATCAGGGATATGACAACACCTATTCCGGCAACGTTCGTTTCTCCTCCCCTCTGGCGGGGGTGTTTAGCGCAGGGTTCAACTACAACCAGACCAGCGGTGACGGTGAAGATTCACGTTACCTCTTGCTGTCATGGGGCAAGACCTTTACGTACGCGTCAGTATCCATGAACTGGCAAAGTGCGGTCGGTAATGTCGATGACGATCAGGACAATGAGATGTTCTACGTCAACGTGAGCATCCCGCTCGGCGGCAGTCAGTCCATCAGTACCTATATGCGTAAACAGGGTGATAGCACCTCCTATGGCGCGTCTAACAGCGGCTCGCTGGGAGACAATACGAACTATTACATCTCAGCCGATCGCGATCAGGATTCGAAAGACAACAGCTTCAACGGCAACATCAACACTAACCTGCGCTATACGCAACTGAGCGTGGGGGGCGGAACCAGTGGGGATAATCAGCGGAACTACAATGCGACATTGTCGGGTGGCGTGGCCATGCATAAAGAGGGTGTGACTTTCTCGCCGTATACGATTCAGGACACCTTCGCGATTGCCAGACTGAGCGAGAAGAAGAGCGGCGTTGAAATCTCCACTCCGCAAGGTACCGTCTGGACCGATCCATGGGGCCAGGCCGTGGTACCTTCACTCAACGAATGGCATAACTCCCGCATAGAAATTGATGCTAATAAGCTGCCGCAGAGTATGACGCTGGCTAACGGCACGAAATATATTGCCGCAGGCCATGCCTCGGTCA
Organism: Enterobacter sp. 200527-13; assembly: GCF_027924865.1. Lineage (NCBI taxonomy): Bacteria > Pseudomonadati > Pseudomonadota > Gammaproteobacteria > Enterobacterales > Enterobacteriaceae > Enterobacter > Enterobacter sp. 200527-13. Next base: position 98,759 of record NZ_BSCM01000009.1, on the reverse strand, counting down.
GCGAGATTGATTTCAAAGTACTTAACAGCCGCCGCGTCATGCTAAGCGTTAAGCAGGCTGACGGTCAGCCCCTGAGTAAAGGGATCTCGATTGTTGATGAGAAAGGTAACTATATCGTGACCACGGTTGATGATGGCCACGTCTTTATTAACGATGCCGATCAGCTGAGCGCGCTCTACGCGCTAGACGGTGACAATAACCGACTGTGTAAGATTGATTACACCCTGGCTGATAAGCGTGACGAAAATGCCTTCTATGAAGAAGTGAACGGAGTCTGCCGATGAACAGTCGACACTTATCGGGCTTAGTGGCCTTGCTGATGCTCGGTGTGACAGGAATAACCCATGCTGAAGATTGCCAGCTCAGCCTCTCACAGCCGGTGGTGGATTATCATGAGATGCGCCGGGATACGATCGAAACGACGCAGCAGGACTGGCATAAAATGGCCGATCGCGACATCACGGTAAATGTTTTTTGCCCTCAGTCTCAGCAGATGGCGGTGATACTGCGCGGTACAGCGGGAGATAAGGGGCGGTTTCTTTTTGGGCAGTCCGGCGGTGTCGCAGTCAAAATTGACAACATGACCGTCGATGGCAAAAGTTACACCGTGGGTAAAACGGTCGATCAGCTGAATTTTACGCCGGAAAACGGTACACCGACGCCGTTCTATCTGCGTAATAACGAGGCGGTGATTGCGCTTGAGAATAACCAGGTCCCTTCCGGCCAGCAGATGAGTTTCAACGTAACGCTCTCACCGGTTCTCAACGAAAGCGCGTTCAGCCATCTGACAGATCAAACTACGCTGGAAAGTGATTTGACCTGGAGCTTATTGACGAAGTAACCCTTCTTTTTGCGGCACCACAGAAAAGCGGAGCTGCAGGGGGAAAATCAACGGCGGTTAACCGCATAAAAAAAGCCGGATGGTATTTGCCATCCGGCTTATTTCTTACACTTCCAGGTAGTTCAGAATACCGTCAGCGGCTTTACGGCCTTCGGCAATCGCGGTAACGACCAGGTCGGAACCGCGAACGATATCACCGCCAGCAAAGATTTTCGGGTTGCTGGTCTGGAACGCGTTTTCGTTGCCTTCCGGCGCAATAACACGACCCTGAGAGTCCAGCTCTACGCTGTGCTTCGCCAGCCACTCCATGCTGTGAGGACGGAAACCGAACGCCATTACTACGGCATCGGCCGGGATCACATGCTCGGAGCCTGCCACGATCTCTGCGCGACGACGACCTTTCGCATCCGGCGCACCCATCTCAGTGCGCGCCATTTTCACGCCGCTCACTTTGCCGTTGGCATTCACTTCAATACCCAGAGGCTGGATGTTGAACTGGAATTCCACGCCCTCTTCACGCGCGTTTTTCACTTCGCGTTTAGAGCCCGGCATGTTCTCTTCGTCACGACGATAGGCGCAGATCACGTGTGCCGCATTCTGGCGAATGGAGGTACGCACGCAGTCCATCGCGGTATCACCCCCGCCCAGTACCACCACGCGTTTGCCTTCCATGCTGACATACGGCTCATCGGCGGTTTCGCCATAGCCCATGATCTGTTTGGTATTGGCAATCAGGAACGGCAGTGCGTCGAATACGCCCGGCGCATCTTCGTTTTCCAGACCACCGCGCATGGACTGATAGGTTCCCACGCCCAGGAAGACGGCGTCGTAATCCTTCAGCAGGTCGTCGAGCTGCACGTCGCGACCGACTTCCACGTTCAGTTTGAACTCAATACCCATACCGGTGAAGATTTCACGGCGGCGGGTCATGACCTCTTTTTCCAGCTTGAAGGCCGGAATACCGAAGGTCAGCAGACCGCCGATTTCCGGATGGCGGTCAAAGACCACCGCCTTCACGCCGTTACGGGTCAGAACGTCCGCACAGGCCAGGCCCGCCGGGCCCGCACCGATGATCGCCACACGCTTGTCGGTTTGCTTCACGCCGGTCATATCCGGACGCCAGCCCATTTCGAAGGCTTTATCGTTGATATAGCGTTCGATATTACCGATGGTCACCGCGCCAAATTCGTCGTTCAGCGTACAGGAACCTTCACACAGACGGTCCTGAGGACACACGCGGCCGCATACTTCCGGCAGGGTGTTTGTCTGGTGAGACAGCTCGGCAGCTTCAAAAATACGTCCTTCGTTGGCCAGTTTCAGCCAGTTCGGGATGTAGTTATGGACCGGACATTTCCATTCGCAGTAAGGGTTACCGCAGGACAGGCAGCGGTCTGCCTGTGCTTTGGCCTGGCCTTCTGAAAACGGCTCATAGATTTCTACAAATTCAATTTTACGGATCTTCAGCGGTTTCTTTGGCGGATCAACACGCTGCAGGTCGATAAACTGGTATACGTTCTGGCTCATCTGAATTCCTTACTGCGCCTGCACACGCAGCTCTGCTGCGCTACGACTACGGTGACCCAACAGGGCTTTAACATCGCTGGACTTCGGTTTAACCAGCGCGAATTTCGCAGAGAACGCCGGCCAGTTGGCCAGGATCTCTTCGCCGCGCGAAGAACCGGTATGCTGCACGTGTTCGGTAATCAAACCGCGCAGGTGTTCTTCGTGGATAGCCAGCGTTTCAACGTCCAGCACTTCCACCAGTTCAGGGTTCACGCGTTTGCGGAACTCACCGTCTTCATCCAGGACGTAAGCAAAACCGCCCGTCATGCCTGCGCCAAAGTTCACGCCGGTTTTACCCAGGACGCACACAATCCCGCCCGTCATGTATTCACAACCGTTATCACCGATACCTTCAACTACGGTGATGGCACCGGAGTTACGTACGGCAAAACGTTCACCTGCACGACCCGCTGCAAACAGACGACCGCCGGTCGCGCCGTACAGACAGGTGTTACCGATGATGCTGGCATCGCAGCTACGGAAGGCTGAACCGACCGGCGGACGCACCGCCAGCAGACCACCCGCCATGCCTTTACCGACATAGTCGTTGGCATCACCGGTCAGATACAGTTCAACGCCGCCGGCGTTCCACACGCCGAAGCTCTGACCCGCGGTACCGCTGAAGTGCGCGGTAATCGGGTCGGCCGCCAGGCCCTGGTCACCGTGCGTTTGCGCGATGTAACCGGAAAGCGATGCACCGACAGAACGGTCAGTGTTGCGAATATCAAACCAGAACGTTTTGCTCTGCTTGTCATCCACGTACGGCTTCGCTTGCTGCAGCAGCTGCGCGTTCAGCACGCCATTGTCGAACGGCGGGTTATTCTCGGTGCAGTAGACCGCTTTGCAAGGATGTGGCTCGGCAGTTTCCAGCAACTTAGACAGCTCAAGCTTCTGCTGTTTGGCTGTGAAGCCTTCCAGCTCTTTGAGCAGGTCGGTACGGCCAATCAGATCCACCAGGCGTTTCACGCCCAGCTGTGCCATCAGCTCACGGGTTTCGCGGGCGATGAAATCAAAGTAGTTCGTCACTTTGAACGGCAGGCCGTGGTAATGGTTCTTACGCAGCTTCTCGTCCTGGGTTGCAACACCGGTTGCACAGTTGTTCAGGTGGCAAATACGCAGGTATTTACAGCCGAGCGCGACCATAGGGCCCGTGCCGAAACCAAAGCTTTCCGCACCCAGAATCGCCGCCTTGATGATGTCGAGGCCGGTTTTCAGGCCGCCATCCACCTGCAGACGGATCTTATGACGCAGACCGTTAGCCACCAGCGCCTGCTGGGTTTCCACCAGGCCAAGCTCCCACGGACAGCCCGCGTATTTCACGGAGGAGAGTGGGCTTGCCCCGGTACCACCGTCATAACCGGCGATGGTGATCAGGTCCGCATAGGCTTTTGCCACACCGGTCGCGATGGTGCCAACGCCCGGTTCGGAAACCAGCTTCACGGAGATCATCGCTTTCGGGTTGACCTGTTTCAGGTCGAAAATCAGCTGCGCCAGATCCTCGATAGAATAAATATCGTGATGCGGTGGCGGAGAAATCAGCGTCACACCCGGTACGGAGTAGCGTAATTTGGCGATATACGGCGTGACTTTATCACCCGGTAACTGGCCGCCTTCGCCCGGTTTTGCACCCTGAGCGACTTTAATCTGAATCACGTCGGCGTTAACCAGATACGCTGGCGTGACGCCAAAGCGACCGGATGCAACCTGCTTGATACGTGAGACTTTGTTGGTGCCATAACGGGCAGGGTCTTCACCACCTTCACCGGAGTTTGAATTGCCGCCGATGCTGTTCATCGCTTCAGCCAGCGCTTCGTGAGCTTCCGGGCTGAGCGCACCGATGGACATTGCCGCGGTGTCAAAGCGTTTAAACAGTTCAGTGGCAGGCTCAACGTCGTCAATGCTGACGGCTTCATCACCCGGGTTCAGCGCCAGCAGGTCACGCAGCGTCGCCGCCGGACGGCTGTTCACCAGTTCAGCATACTGCTGGTAATCGCTGTACTCGCCGCTCTGAACGGCCTGTTGCAGCGTACGCACCACGTCCGGGTTATAAGCGTGATATTCACCGCCGTGGACATACTTCAGCAGACCACCTTGATCCAGCGGCTTACGTGCCAGCCAGGCTCGTTTCGACAGGTTCATCAGATCCTGCTGGAAGTCAGCGAATCCAGCACCGCCGATACGGCTGATAACGCCCTGGAAGCAAAGTGTCGCCACGTCGTCATGCAGACCGACCGCTTCAAACAGCTTCGAGCAGCGGTAGGAGGCGATGGTCGAGATGCCCATTTTGGACATGATTTTGTACAGGCCTTTGTTGATGCCGTTACGGTAGTTCAGCATCACCGTGCGGTAATCTTTGTCGATAGCACGGGTATCCACGAGACGCGCCAGCGTTTCGTAGGCCAGGTACGGGTAAATAGCCGTCGCACCAAAGCCTAACAGCACGGCAAAGTGGTGCGGATCGCGGGCGCTGGCGGTTTCAACAATGATGTTGGCGTCGCAGCGCAGGCTCTTATCGACCAGACGCGTCTGGATAGCACCCACCGCCATGGGGGCCGGTACCGGCAGACGGTTTTTCGCAATATTGCGGTCAGAGAGCACCAGCAGAACGGTACCGTTACGCACCATCTGTTCCGCTTTGTCACACAGCGCGTTCACCGTCTCTTCGAGGGTCGCTTCGGTCACGTCGAAAGTGATATCGAGCGTGTCGGCGCGGTAGTGATCCTCTTTCAGGGTGGTGAGCTGTTTGAAATCAGAGTACAGCAGGATCGGCGATTTAAAGGTCAGGCGGTGCGCTTGGCCTTCAGCTTCGCAGAAGACGTTCATCTCGCGACCGATGCTGGTGGCCAGTGACATCACGTGTGCTTCACGCAGCGGATCGATTGGCGGGTTGGTCACCTGCGCAAACTGCTGACGGAAGTAATCATAAATGATGCGTGGCTGGCTGGAGAGCACGGCAAACGGGGTATCGTCACCCATGGAGCCGACCGCTTCCTGGCCATTTTCACCGAGTACGCGGATCACGGAATCCAGCTCTTCGGCGCTGTAGTTAAACTGTTTCTGGAAGCTGGCGAGCGTATCGTCGTCCAGCTCACGACTGCCCACTTCTTCATCCGGCAGATCTTCGAATGGCACCAGGCGACGAACGTTTTTCTCCATCCACTCTTTGTACGGATGGCGGCTCTTCAGATCGTTATCGGTTTCAGCAGAGTGCAGAATGCGCCCACCGCGGGTGTCGATAACCATCAGCTCGCCCGGGCCAACGCGGCCTTTCTCAACCACTTCGTCAGGCTGGTAATCCCAGATACCGACTTCAGAGGCGCAGGTGATGAGCTTATCTTTGGTGATGACGTAGCGTGCCGGACGCAGACCGTTACGGTCCAGGTTACAGGCAGCAAAGCGACCGTCGGACATAACGATGCCCGCCGGGCCATCCCACGGCTCCATGTGCATGGAGTTAAAGTCGAAGAACGCACGCAGCTCTGGATCCATATCCGGGTTGTTCTGCCATGCCGGTGGCACGAGCAGACGCATGGCGCGCACGATATCCATACCGCCTGCCAGCAGCAGCTCCAGCATGTTATCCATGGAGCTGGAGTCAGAGCCAGTTTCGTTAACGAACGGCGCGGCATCGTGCAGGTCAGGGATCAGTGGCGTCTGGAACTTATAGGTACGAGCACGCGCCCACTGGCGGTTACCGGTAATGGTATTGATCTCGCCGTTGTGCGCCAGGTAGCGGAACGGCTGTGCCAGCGGCCAGCGAGGGACGGTGTTGGTGGAGAAGCGCTGGTGGAAGAGGCAGATGGCCGATTCCAGACGCAGGTCCGCCAGGTCCAGGTAGAAGCGCGGCAGGTCAGCCGGCATACACAGACCTTTATAGATGTTCACCAGGTTAGAGAGGCTACAGACGTAGAACTCCTTGTCGTCCTGGAGACGTTTTTCAATGCGACGACGGGCGATAAACAGACGGCGTTCCATATCACGCGGACGCCAGCCCGCAGGGGCATTAACAAAAATCTGTTCAATTCGAGGCAGCGAGGAGAGGGCGATTTCGCCGAGTACCCCTTCGTTGGTTGGCACATCGCGCCAGCCAACAATAGACAGGGTTTCACGTTGAAGTTCTTCTTCGACGATGCGGCGTGAGGCGGCAGCTTTTTCAGGATCCTGATTCAGGAACAGCATACCGACAGCGTAGTTTTTGGCTAAACGCCAGCCGCGCTCTTCCGCAACGATACGGAAGAAACGATCCGGTTTTTGCAGCAGCAGACCGCAACCGTCGCCGGTTTTACCATCAGCAAGGATGGCACCACGGTGCTGCATGCGGGCCAGTGCGTGAATAGCAGTACGCACTACCTTGTGGCTAGGTTCGCCTTCTATGTGGGCGATCAGGCCGAAACCACAGTTATCCTTCTCAAGGGATTTATCGTACAACATATCAGTGAACCTCCCCAGGCTCGTCGGGCTTCCCACTGAACCGTGGCGCACAGGCACAGAAAGAGCATGGCGACGGGGTTTGCGTTTCATACGCGTACCTCGCATTCGCCCTCTTTTTCATCCTTTCGCGCAGGTAAACAAGTTTGAGGACTTGCTTCAGAGGGAATCTCAATTACTGCATAAATATGATGAGCAGGCTGCTCATCCAGAAAGCTTCCAGCGGATTTCCAACTTATCGGGAATTGGTACACAGGTCAAATGGCAATCTTATTTATACAAAAATGTGCTAAAGAGCTGTTAACTATTTGTATATAAAAGAAATTCAACTCTATTTACAACGTTTGTAAGCTGTGGTGAGACGCAGCGGAGTGTGATCTGACTCACTATATGAAAGCGGTATTATCGATGTAGCGTGCTGAATAGCCGTTTTTTAGCAGAATAATTCTCTACGATGAAATGCAAACCCGCATAAAGTCACTGTTTTTCAGTGCTGACGCTATAAGTGAAAAAAACAATCAGAACATAAGGAAAAGTAATCACAACTGGCGTGAATGAAATTGCAGTAATCCTGAGTATTTATTCATAGAGATAAAGGCCGTCCAGGGCGATTGATCCAGGTCATCGCCGACAGAGGCTAAAAATGGCAGGCTTGTCCCCTTTCTTTGGGACGGTCTATCAGATTATGCAGTTACAGAAATTAGTCAATATGTTTGGTGGGGATCTTTTGCAGCGTTATGGGCAAAAGGTTCACAAGCTGACGCTGCATGGCGGTTTTAGCTGCCCGAACCGTGACGGGACGATCGGGCGCGGTGGCTGTACTTTCTGTAATGTGGCGTCTTTTGCTGACGAAGCGCAGCAGCATCGTTCCATCGTCGAACAGCTGTCCCATCAGGCGAGTCTGGTCAACCGTGCGAAACAGTATCTGGCCTATTTCCAGGCCTACACCAGCACATGGGCGGAAGTACAGGTCTTGCGCTCCATGTATCAGCAGGCGGTAAGCCAGGCCAGTATCGTAGGGCTGTGTGTGGGCACCCGCCCGGACTGCGTGCCGGAAGCGGTACTGGACCTGCTCAGCGAGTACAAGGAGCAGGGGTATGAGATCTGGCTGGAGCTGGGCCTGCAAAGTGCGCACGACAAAACTCTGCACCGCATCAACCGTGGACATGACTTCGCCTGTTACCAGCGCACCACACGTCTCGCGCGTGAGCGTGGGCTAAAGGTGTGCTCGCACCTGATTGTCGGCCTGCCAGGCGAAGGACAGCAGCACGGTCTTAAGACACTGGAAAAGGTGGTCGAAACCGGTGTAGACGGAATTAAGCTGCATCCACTGCACATCGTAAAGGGCAGTATCATGGCCAAAGCCTGGGAAGCCGGGCGCTTAACCGGTATTGAGCTTGATGCGTATACGATGACAGCGGGGGAGATGATTCGGCACACCCCGCCGGAGATTGTCTACCACCGCATCTCCGCCAGCGCCCGCCGTCCAACGCTTCTTGCACCGCTCTGGTGTGAGAACCGCTGGACGGGGATGGTGGAAATCGACCGTTATCTGCAAGAGCACGGCGTACAGGGATCGGCGCTTGGTCGCCCCTGGGTTCCCCGCTTACCGGCGACGACCGCCTAACAGGCTCCCCAGCATGCCGCGTACAATCTGATTCGTGACCTGACGCGCTGCACTTTTCGCCATGGTCTGCACGACGCCATCGCGTTTGCCGCCGCGTGGTCCGGTTGTACCAAACAGGATATCCTTAAGCCCGCCCAGGATGCCGTCGTCCACGGCAACAGACTGGCCTTTGGCGGCAGGCGCGTCCTGGGATTCGGTGGTGGCCTGAACCCCTTTTTGCAGCATCTCGAATGCCGACTCGCGATCCACGTCGTCCTCATACTTACCATACAGCGGGGAGCGGTTAATCAGGCCGTTGCGTTCATCGTCCGTCACGGGTCCCATCCGGGAGCAAGGGGCAATCACCATTGCGCGTTCCACAACGGACGGGCTGCCTTTTGCATCCAGGAAAGAGATAAGCGCTTCACCGGTGCCCAACGCCTGGATGGCCGCTTCGGTATCAAATGCCGGGTTCGCTCGCATGGTTTGTGCGGCGGCTTTGACGGCCTTCTGATCTTTCGGTGTAAAGGCGCGAAGGGCATGCTGTACGCGGTTGCCGAGCTGTCCCAGCACGTTGTCAGGAATATCGGACGGGTTTTGCGAAACAAACCAGACGCCGACGCCTTTAGAGCGGATCAGGCGGATCACCTGTTCAATCTTATCCAGCAGAACCTGTGGCGCATCGTTAAACAGCAGGTGCGCTTCGTCGAAGAAGAAGACCAGCTTGGGCTTGTCGAGATCGCCGGCTTCAGGTAACTGCTCGTACAGTTCAGAGAGCATCCACAGCAGGCTGGCGGCGTAGAGCTTCGGCATCTGGTAAAGCTTCTCTGAGCTCAGAATATTGATGATGCCTTTCCCGTTGCTGTCGGTGCGCATCCAGTCCTTGATATCCAGCATCGGCTCGCCAAAGAAATGTTCGGCACCCTGTTGCTCCAGGGTCAGTAACCCGCGCTGGATGGCCCCGACTGAGGCGCTGCTGATATTACCGTACTGGTTCTGGAACGATTTGGCGTTATCACCGATGTACTGGGTAATGGCCCGCAGATCTTTGAAATCAAGCAGCAGCAGACCCTGGTCGTCGGCAATACGGAAGATGATGTTCAGCACACCGGACTGCACGTCGTTGAGGTTGAGCAGACGAGCCAGCAGCAGCGGACCGAGATCGGAGACGGTTGCACGTACCGGGTGACCTTTCTCACCAAAGATATCCCATAACACGACCGGATTGTTGTGCGGTGTCCAGTCCGTGATGCCGATATTTTTGAGTCGGTCGAGCAGTTTTTCGGAGGGAGTGCCTTCCTGAGCCACACCGGTTAAATCGCCTTTTACATCGGCCATAAAGACCGGTACGCCGATCTCTGAAAGCGACTCTGCCAGCTTCTGCAGGGTCACGGTTTTCCCCGTCCCGGTGGCCCCGGTGATGAGACCGTGGCGGTTGGCCATCGCGGGCAGTAAAAACAGCTCTTTGTCCAGCGTGCGGGCAATTAACAATGGTTTACTCATAATGCGCTTCCTCTCTTAGTCCTCGGTCGAGTATAGGCAACCTGACGGCAAAATGGCTGAGTAAATTGCTGACTTTGCGGCGCATTATCCAGCGCGGACTATGCTTTTGCATACGGTTCACAAAATTTTGGAAAACTATGTCCAGATTCTTCTTTAACGATCGCAAACAGCTGGTCAACGACGCCATCGAAGGCATACTGATTTCGGCACCACACGCTAATCTCGTCAAACTTGATATCGACCCGGCCATTCGGGTGGTGGCGCGCAGCGACTGGGATAAAAGCCGGGTGGCGGTTATTTCAGGCGGTGGCTCTGGTCACGAACCTGCACACGCCGGGTTTGTCGGCAAAGGGATGCTCACGGCAGCGGTGTGCGGTGATCTTTTTGCTTCGCCGAGCGTTGATGCGGTGCTGAACGCCATTGTGGCGGTAACGGGCGATCGGGGTTGTCTGCTGATCGTGAAAAATTACACCGGCGACCGGCTTAATTTCGGTCTGGCGGCAGAAAAAGCCAAGCGCTATGGCCTGAAGGTCGAGATGGTCATTGTCGCCGATGATATTGCCCTGCCGGATAACAAGCAGCCGCGCGGTATCGCCGGTACGGCACTGGTTCATAAAATCGCGGGCTATGCGGCAGAGCACGGCAAATCACTGACCGAGGTGCGCGATATCGCGCAGCAGGCTTGCGATAATCTCTGGAGCCTGGGCGTGGCAATGCAAACCTGTAACCTGCCGGGCAGTGATGATGAAGAGGGGCGGATCAAGCAGGGGCACGTGGAGCTGGGGCTTGGGATCCACGGCGAGCCTGGTGCCTCGGTTGTCGATACGCAAAACAGCAAAGCCATCATCGAGACGCTGGTCGAGCCGCTCAAAGCGCAGGCCGGTAACGGGCGTTTTGCGGTGCTTATCAATAACCTCGGCGGCGTGTCGGCGCTGGAGATGGCATTGCTCACCAAAGAGCTGGCCCACTCGGCGCTGAAAGAGAATATCGCTTATCTGATTGGTCCGGCACCGCTGGTGAGTGCCCTGGATATGAAAGGCTTTTCGCTGACGTTGCTGAAGCTTAACGATCTGTTCGAAAAAGCTCTCCATGAAGAGGTGGAGACGTTGGGCTGGCAGAAGCCGGTGGCGTTTGCGCCGCTGCGCGTGCAGGAACATAGTGCGATCCATGACCGCGTGGAATATACCGCCTCGGACAATCCACGGGTCGCAGAGATCGTCTCCACGGTCACGCAGACGCTGATCCAGCTGGAAAACCGCCTCAATGCGCTGGATGCCAAAGTGGGTGATGGCGATACGGGCTCTACCTTTGCGCAAGGGGCGCGGGATATTGCGCAGCGTCTGGAGAAGAAACAGCTTCCGCTAAATGATGTGTCGACGCTGTTGCTGCTGGTTGGCGAGCGGCTGGCAACGGTTATGGGGGGCTCAAGCGGTGTGCTGATGTCGATCTTCTTTACCGCTGCCGGGCAGACGTTGCACGACGGTCAGCCGTTGCCGGAAGCGCTCTTCAGCGGGCTGGCGCAGATGAAGCAGTATGGTGGGGCAGATCTTGGCGATCGCACCTTGATCGATGCCCTGCAACCGGCGCTGGAGGCATTGCAGAAAGGCGACCTTCAGGCTGCTGCGCAGGCTGCGAACGCGGGCGCTGAGGCGACAGCGAATATGGTGAAAGCGGGTGCCGGACGTTCGTCGTATGTCAACAAAGAGAACCTGGAGGGGGTGACCGACCCGGGGGCCGTGGCGGTGGCAGAGGTGTTCAAGGCAATGACCGCAGCAAAACGGTAGCGTTTTGAGTATTCCACCCTCTCCCGACGGGAGAGGGTGGAGATGCGTGCAATCAGGCCGCACGCACCCCGCGCGTTCACATCAAAAATCCGCTTTCAACACCACGCGATAACGGGCTTTACCGTCACGCACATGCTGGATAGCTTCGTTGATCTTAGACATCGGATACAGTTCGGTGGTGGGCGCCACTTTAGTGCGTCCGGCAAACTTCATCAGTTTGCGCAATTCGAACGGCGTACCGGTTGCGGAACCGGAGACGCTGCGATCCCCCCCGATCAGCGTAAACGCAGGCACCGGCAGCGGCTTCATCACCGCACCGACGGTGTGGAAGTTACCGCCGTGGGCCAGCGCTTCAAAGTACGGTTGCCAGTCGAGATCGACGTTAACGGTATTGATGATCAGATCAAACTGACCTGCCAGCGATTTGAGCGCTTGCGGATCGCGGCTGTTGACTACCTTATCCGCCCCCATCGCCAGCACTTCTTTCTCTTTGGCCGGGTTCGAGCTAAACGCCGTGACTTCACAGCCCATCGCATGCAGCAGTTTAATTGCGATATGGCCCAGACCACCAATCCCGATGACACCCACACGGCTGGTGGCGGTGACATGATGCATCAGCAGCGGTTTGAATACGGTGATACCGCCGCACAGCAGCGGACCGGCAGATTCGATATCAATGCTGTCCGGCAGGGGAATAACCCATTGCCAGTCGGCACGCAGTTTATCGGCGAAACCGCCTTTGTTCAGAATGGTAGGGACTGCGCCTTCGAGGCAGTTGATTTGGTTACCGCTGATACAGGCATCGCAGTGACCACAGCTGCGCGCCGTCCAGCCAATACCCACGCGCTGGCCGACCTTCAGCCCTTTGTCCTGTGCGGCGCTACCGAGCGCCACTACGCGGCCAATGACTTCGTGGCCGGCAATCAGTGGATACTGTGAGAAGCCCCATTCATTGTCGATCATGGAGAGATCGGAGTGGCAGATCCCGCAGTAATCAACCTGCACTTCGACGTCTTCTGCTTTTAGGTCGCCCGCATCGTATTCGTACAGCTCAAGTTCTGCACCCGCCTGCGGTGCGGCGTAGCTTTTTATCTTCGACATCGTGTTTCCCCCGTTATGGTGTGAACTGAGAGTGTAGAGCATTCAGTTTACAGTCGCTTAACAGAAGAGGGCAGGAATGCCCTTTACAGAGTTTTCAGCATCCTGACTTCGCAATCGACGTGGCCGGTACAGCCCAGCGGCGCATCAATATGCGTAAAGCCCAGATGTTCATACAGGCCAATGGCCTCTTTGAGGAAGGCGGTTGTTTCCAGGTAACAGCGTTTAAAACCCTGAGTACGCGCATGTTCAAGGGCGATAAGCGCCAGCTTTTTCGCCAGCCCTTGCCCGCGTACCGACGGCAGAAAATACATTTTTTGCAGTTCGCAGATATCCGGCTCGCTGCAGCTTAAAGGTGCCACGCCACCGCCGCCCACCACCTGACCGTTCTGCTCAATAACCCAATAGGCGTAGCCCGGCTGGCTGTACAGCTGAAACAGCTCATCCAGATTCGGGTCGGCAACGGTATAGCCTTTGTCGGCCGTCAGGCCATACTCTGCGGAAACCGTTCGGATAACGGCGGCAATAGCCGGGTTGTCCTGCTCAGTGATCCGACGCATCGTCGTCGCGACGGGGGTAATCACGCTCATAGTCTTACTCATTACAAAAATTGACACACAACTGCTGTTAATAGCACCGCAGTAAAGGGAGCGCAAGCGAGGAGTTTTCAGGAAGGATACCCCTTACGCCCTGAAGCGTAAGGGGTAAAAGCATTACAGGGCTGCAATAACCGCCTGCTGCTCGATCAGTTTGGTCTTAGCATCGGCGAAGGCAACCAGACGCTCACGCTCTTTCGCGATAACCGCTTCCGGCGCGCGGGCAACAAAGCCTTCGTTCGCCAGTTTGCTTTCGATTTTGCCAATTTCCACATCGACCTTAGCCACTTCTTTTGCCAGACGAGCCAGCTCAGCGTCTTTGTCGATAAGACCTGCCATCGGGATCAGCAGCTCGGCGCCGTCGATGATTTTGGTCACGGATACCGGACCTTTGTCATCCGCAGGCAGCACGGTGATGCTTTCCAGACGCGCCATGGTTTTCAGGAAGGTGTTGTTCTCGGTGACACGGCGAACAGCAGCCTCACTGCAACCGCGCAGCAGCAGCTCCAGAGGTTTACCCGGGGCGATGTTCATTTCGGCACGGATATTACGTACCGCCACGATCGCCTGTTTCAGCCATTCGGTATCGGCTGACGCCGCTTCATCGACCTTCGCTGCATCGAATTCCGGGAACGGCTGCAGCATGATGGTGTCGGCGTTGATGCCGGCAATCACTTTCACACGCTGCCAGATGGTTTCGGTGATGAATGGAATAATCGGGTGCGCCAGACGCAGCAGACCTTCCAGAACGGTAATCAGCGTGTTGCGCGTACCGCGCAGTTCCGCTTCAGAACCGCCGTTCATTACCGGTTTTGCCAGCTCCAGGTACCAGTCACAGAACTGGTTCCAGGTGAATTCATACAGAATGCCCGCCGCGATATCGAAGCGGTAGCTGTCCAGCGCTTCGCGGAAGGCTTTCACCGTCTGGTTGAACTCTGCCAGGATCCAGCGATCGGCCAGAGACAGGGTCATCTCGCCGCCGTTGAAGCCGCAATCCTGATCTTCCGTGTTCATCAACACGAAGCGGCTGGCGTTCCACAGCTTGTTACAGAAGTTACGGTAACCTTCCAGACGCTTCATGTCCCAGTTGATGTCACGACCGGTTGAAGCCAGTGCCGCCAAAGTGAAACGCAGGGCGTCAGTACCGTGAGGTTCGATCCCATTCGGGAACTGTTTCTCAGTACGCTTGCGGATCTTCTCTGCCAGCTGCGGTTGCATCATGTTGCCGGTACGTTTTTCCAGCAGCTCTTCGAGGGAGATACCGTCAACCATGTCCAGCGGGTCGATAACGTTACCCTTGGACTTGGACATCTTCTGGCCTTCGTCGTCACGAATCAGACCGGTCATGTAGACGGTATGGAACGGAACCTGTGGCTTGCCGTTTTCATCTTTGATGAAGTGCATGGTCATCATGATCATGCGGGCGATCCAGAAGAAGATGATGTCGAAGCCGGACACCATCACGCTGGTTGGGTGGAACTGACGCAGCGCGTCGGTGTTCTCCGGCCAGCCCAGCGTGGAGAAGGTCCACAATGCGGAGGAGAACCAGGTGTCCAGTACGTCTTCGTCCTGACGCAGGGCGACATCGGCACTCAGGTTGTTTTCCTGACGAACTTCATCTTCGCTGCGGCCAACATAGACGTTGCCTTCGCTGTCGTACCAGGCCGGGATACGGTGGCCCCACCACAGCTGACGGGAGATACACCAGTCCTGAATATCACGCATCCAGGAGAAGTACATGTTTTCATACTGCTTCGGCACGAACTGGATGTCGCCGTTCTCGACCGCTTCAACAGCCGGTTTCGCCAGCACGTCGGCGCGCACGTACCACTGGTCGGTCAGCATTGGCTCGATAACAACACCACCACGGTCACCGTACGGCACGGTCAGATCGTGAGGTTTGATCTCTTCCAGAAGGCCGAGTGCATCCACTGCAGCGACAATCGCTTTACGCGCGGCAAAACGTTCCATTTTCTGGAATTCAGCCGGAATGTCGCTGGAGTAAACGTCGGATTCGTTACCTTTGGTGTCATACACTTCCGCGCTTTCACGGATATCACCGTCGAACGTCAGAATGTTGATCATTGGCAGGGCGTGACGACGACCCACTTCGTAGTCGTTGAAGTCGTGTGCCGGGGTGATTTTCACACAGCCGGTGCCTTTTTCCATGTCGGCGTGTTCATCGCCCACAACGGGAATGCGGCGGTTAACCAGCGGCAGCACCACGAATTTGCCAATCAGATCTTTATAACGCGGATCTTCCGGGTTAACGGCCACGCCGGTATCGCCCAGCAGGGTTTCCGGACGGGTGGTCGCTACCACCAGGTAATCTTTACCGTCTGACGTTTTAGCGCCGTCGGCCAGCGGATAGCGGATATGCCACATGGAGCCTTTAGACTCACGGTTTTCCACTTCCAGGTCGGAGATAGCGGTGCGCAGTTTAGGGTCCCAGTTTACCAGGCGCTTGCCACGGTAAATCAGGTCTTCTTTGTACAGACGGACAAACACTTCTTTAACGGCGTTGGAAAGGCCTTCGTCCATGGTGAAGCGCTCGCGCTCCCAGTCCACGGAGTTGCCAAGACGGCGCATCTGACGGGTGATGGTACCGCCGGATTCTGCTTTCCACTGCCAGATTTTATCGATGAACGCGTCGCGACCGTAGTCGTGGCGGGTTTTACCTTCTTCAGCGGCAATTTTACGCTCAACCACCATCTGGGTCGCGATACCCGCGTGGTCAGTCCCCGCCTGCCACAGGGTGTTTTTGCCCTGCATGCGCTGGTAGCGGATCATGGTATCCATGATGGTCTGCTGGAAGGCATGACCCATATGCAAACTGCCGGTGACGTTCGGCGGTGGGATCATGATGCAGAAGGACTCTTTGCTTTCATCGCCGTTAGGCTTGAAATAGCCCTGCTGTTCCCAGTGCTCGTAAAGCGGCTGTTCGATATCGCGTGGGTTATATGTCTTTTCCATTATTTCCAGGTTGCCGTTTTCAGGTTAAAACCAGCCAGGCGGTACGCTTTATAGCGTTCGCGAGCCAGTTGTTTCAAAGATTCTTCGTAAGGGACAAAGTCTACCACTTCTGTGAAAGCGGTGGCAAAATCTGCAAAATCTATCCGCAGGCTAATCAGAATATCGCGCGCGCTGCTGTTGCGCTTTTGCGGCCAGGCAATCTCTACCGGTGCGCCGCCACGAGGGCCTTCGCCAGACAGATTATGCGGAACAAAACTCTCCGGCGGGCGTGCCCAGAGTGCTTCGTCAAGGCGGATGGCCTGCTGCTCATCTTCGCAGGCAATCAGAACGCGTTTACCTGCGCGCCAACGTTCTGCGGCAATTTCACACACCAGCTGTTCAACTGCGCTGAGGCCGTCCTGATGGGTGTCGTTGTCCAGAAGGTAGAACGTTGCATTCTTCATATATAGGGCTTCTTGTTGTGGATTTAAATGCAAGGCCGGGCTGACCCGGCCTACAAACGGCATCTTTCCGTAGGCCCGGTAAGCGTAGCGCTACCGGGCATCTGACGGCAATTACTCTTCGCCGTTAAAACCCGCACGATTGAGCAGGAACTGCGACAGTAACGCGACCGGACGACCGGTTGCGCCTTTGGCCTTACCGGAACGCCAGGCGGTACCTGCGATATCCAGATGCGCCCAGTTGTACTTACGGGTAAAGCGCGCCAGGAAGCAGCCCGCAGTAATTGCCCCGCCAGGACGACCGCCGATGTTCGCCATATCGGCGAAATTAGACTCCAGCTGTTCCTGGTACTCGTCACCCAGCGGCAGACGCCATGCGCGGTCACCGGCCTGTTCGGACGCGCCAATCAGCTCGTGCGCCAGAGGATTGTGGTTCGACATCAGCCCGGTGATGTGATGGCCCAGCGCAATCACACAGGCACCGGTCAGCGTGGCCACGTCAATGACCGCTTCAGGCTCGAAGCGCTCAACGTAGGTCAGCACGTCGCACAGCACCAGACGGCCTTCGGCGTCGGTGTTCAGCACTTCAACGGTCTGGCCGGACATGGTCGTCAGAACGTCACCCGGACGGTACGCACGACCGCCAGGCATGTTTTCACAGCCCGCCAGCACGCCAATGACGTTAATCGGCAGCTGAAGTTCCGCCACCATACGCATCACGCCATACACTGCTGCTGCGCCACACATGTCGTACTTCATCTCGTCCATGCCTTCGGCAGGCTTGATGGAGATACCGCCGGAATCGAAGGTCAGACCCTTACCAACCAGCACAATCGGACGCGCATCTTCAGACGGGTTACCTTTGTACTCGATAACCGACATCAGCGACTCATTCTGGGAGCCGTTGCCGACTGCCAGATAGGAGTGCATTCCCAGCTCTTTCATCTGCTGTTCGCCGATGACGCGGGTGATGACATTTTTACTGTAGGCGTCAGCCAGCTGACGTGCCTGAGAGGCCAGATACGCTGCGTTACAGATGTTAGGCGGCATATTGCCCAGATCTTTTGCGGCTTTAATCCCGGCAGCAATCGCCAGACCGTGCTGGATCGCGCGTTCACCGCTGGTCAGCTCGCGACGGGTCGGTACGTTAAAGACCATTTTACGCAGCGGACGACGTGGCTCGCTTTTGTTGGTTTTCAGCTGATCGAAGCTGTACAGGCTCTCTTTTGCCGTTTCGACCGCCTGACGCACTTTCCAGTAGGTGTTACGGCCTTTGACGTGCAGCTCGGTCAGGAAGCAAACGGCTTCCATTGAGCCGGTATCATTCAGCGTATTAATCGTTTTCTGAATAACCTGCTTATACTGACGTTCATCCAGCTCGCGCTCTTTACCGCAGCCAATCAGCAGAATACGTTCAGACAGTACGTTTGGAACATGGTGCAGTAACAGCGTCTGCCCAGGTTTGCCTTCCAGTTCGCCACGGCGCAGCAGGGCGCTGATGTAGCCATCACTGATCTTATCGAGTTGCTCGGCGATCGGGGAGAGTCGGCGTGGTTCAAAGACGCCCACAACGATGCAGGCACTCCGCTGTTTCTCCGGGCTACCGCTTTTTACACTGAACTCCATGCACTACGCTCCTGAATCTTAAAGACAACAGCGGCTGCTACAGATAGAATTGAAACCTTTCGTAACTCATGTCCGCTGTTGTGGTGACTTCGTGTTAATCTTACGTTACTACGGTTTCGACACGTCAGAAAAAGTCCTGAAGCGTGAATCCGCCGGATGTTTTAATCTTAGCGATGATTTCGACGACTCAAGAGAATAAATGACGTTTAAGCCATGAAACAAGCGATTTTCCAGCAAAGAGACGGGTTTTTACGGGCGTATTTAAAGTGATAATCATAAGATATCTGGTGCGGGAGACGCTCAAAAGCCAGCTGGCGATCCTCTTCATCCTGCTGCTGATTTTTTTCTGTCAGAAGCTGGTCAGGATCCTCGGTGCGGCCGTTGACGGCGAAATTCCTACGAATCTGGTGCTTTCCCTGCTTGGTTTAGGGATCCCGGAAATGGCGCAGCTTATCCTGCCGCTAAGTCTTTTCCTCGGTCTGCTCATGACGCTCGGCAAGCTTTATACCGAGAGTGAAATCACCGTGATGCACGCCTGCGGCTTGAGTAAAGCCGTACTGGTGAAAGCCGCTATGGTTCTGGCGCTTTTCACAGGTATCGTTGCGGCGGTGAATGTGATGTGGGCGGGCCCAACGTCTTCCCGTCACCAGGATGAAGTGCTGGCAGAAGCCAAAGCAAACCCGGGTATGGCCGCACTGGCGCAGGGCCAGTTCCAGCAGGCGACGGACGGGAATTCTGTTCTCTTTATCGAAAGCGTGGATGGTAGCCGCTTTAACGATGTGTTCCTTGCTCAGCTCCGCACCAAAGGGAATGCCCGTCCTTCCGTCGTGGTGGCCGATTCGGGTCAACTGTCACAGCGTAAAGATGGCTCTCAGGTAGTGACGCTGAATAAAGGCACGCGCTTCGAAGGCACTGCGATGCTGCGCGATTTCCGCATCACCGATTTCCAGAACTACCAGGCTATTATTGGTCACCAGACCGTGGCGCTCGATCCAAGTGATACCGAGCAAATGGATATGCGTACCCTGTTCAATACGGACAACAACCGTGCGCGTGCCGAACTGCACTGGCGTATCACGCTAGTATTCGCCGTATTTATGATGGCTCTGATGGTCGTTCCGCTGAGCGTGGTTAACCCACGTCAGGGACGCGTGCTGTCAATGTTGCCAGCCATGCTGCTGTACCTGGTATTCTTCCTGTTGCAGACCTCGATTAAGTCTAACGGTGGTAAGGGTAAAATTGACCCGTTCGTCTGGACCTGGGTGGTCAATGGTCTGTATCTGCTGCTGGCGGTGGGACTCAATCTGTGGGATACGGTGCCTGTGCGCCGCATTCGTGCCCGCTTCTCGCGTAAAGGAGCCCTCTAATGCAGGCGTTTGGCGTTCTTGACCGCTATATCGGTAAAACTATTTTTTCCACCATCATGATGACGTTGTTCATGCTGGTGTCGCTCTCCGGCATTATCAAATTTGTCGATCAGTTGAAAAAAGCCGGGCAGGGGAGCTATGACGCGCTGGGTGCGGGCATGTATACCCTGCTCAGCGTGCCAAAAGATGTGCAGATCTTCTTCCCGATGGCAGCCCTGCTGGGTGCGCTGTTGGGCTTAGGGATGCTGGCACAGCGCAGTGAACTGGTTGTTATGCAGGCTTCGGGCTTCACCCGTATGCAGGTTGCGCTGTCGGTGATGAAAACCGCGATCCCGCTGGTGCTGTTGACCATGGCAATTGGCGAGTGGGTGGCACCGCAGGGTGAGCAGATGGCGCGTAACTATCGTGCGCAGGCGATGTACGGTGGCTCATTGCTCTCAACGCAGCAAGGGTTGTGGGCAAAAGATGGTGACAGCTTCGTCTATATCGAACGTGTGAAGGGCGATGACGAACTGGGGGGCGTGAGTATTTACACCTTCAATGACGATCGTCGTTTGCTCTCCGTGCGTCACGCCTCTTCGGCCAAGTTTGACGCCGAGCATAAGCAATGGCGTTTGTCGCAGGTAGATGAGTCAGACCTGACCGATCCAAAACAGATCTCCGGCTCTCAGACGGTGTCGGGCATGTGGAAAACCAAACTCACGCCCGACAAACTCGGCGTGGTGGCGCTGGATCCTGACGCTCTCTCCATCAGTGGTTTGCACAACTACGTGAAATACCTGAAGTCGAGCGGACAGGACGCCGGACGTTATCAGCTCAACATGTGGAGCAAAATCTTCCAGCCGTTGTCCGTGGCGGTGATGATGCTGATGGCACTGTCGTTTATCTTTGGCCCGTTGCGTAGCGTGCCGATGGGCGTGCGCGTGGTGACCGGGATCAGCTTCGGCTTTGTGTTCTACGTTCTCGATCAGATCTTCGGCCCGCTGACGCTGGTTTATGGTATTCCGCCTGTTATCGGCGCGCTGCTGCCGAGTGCCAGCTTCTTCCTGATCAGCCTCTGGCTGATGCTGAAACGCTCCTGACAGACCTCTCCTCGCTTCCGGAGAACCGGAAGCGAGGCTAATCTCCTGTTTCACCCCGCACTTTTTCTCACAACCTTCAACGCCCCGCCGCGAATTTGAGTATTATTGAGCGATAAAGTCGTGAAGGGATCCTCTATGAAGCAAATTCGAATGCTGGCCCAGTACTACGTCGATCTGATGATGAAGCTTGGGCTGGTGCGTTTCTCCATGCTGCTGGCACTGGCGCTGGTCGTTCTGG
The DNA here is from genome assembly GCF_027924865.1 of Enterobacter sp. 200527-13. NCBI lineage: Bacteria > Pseudomonadati > Pseudomonadota > Gammaproteobacteria > Enterobacterales > Enterobacteriaceae > Enterobacter > Enterobacter sp. 200527-13. The sequence goes on along the minus strand of NZ_BSCM01000009.1, from coordinate 77,614 downwards.
CCATTGTCGTACAGATGGCCGTAACCATGGTTCTGCACGGTCAGGTCGAGAGTATCGACGTGATCCGCTCCATCTTCTTTGGCTTGCTGATTACACCCTGGGCGGTCTATTTCCTCTCCGTGGTGGTTGAACAACTGGAGGAGTCCCGTCAGCGCCTGTCAAAACTGGTCGATAAACTGGAAGAGATGCGCGATCGCGATCTGAAGCTCAACGTTCAGCTAAAGGATAATATCGCCCAACTGAATCAGGAGATTTCGGATCGTGAGAAGGCGGAGGCTGAGCGCCAGGCGACGCTGGAGCAGCTGAAAATCGAAATGAAAGAGCGCGAGGTGACGCAGATCCAGCTTGAGCAGCAATCCTCTTTCCTGCGCTCGTTCCTTGATGCATCGCCGGATCTGGTTTTCTACCGTAATGAAGATAAAGAGTTTTCCGGCTGTAACCGGGCGATGGAATTGCTGACCGGGAAGAGCGAGAAGCAGCTGATTCACCTGAAGCCGCAGGACGTATACTCCGAAGAGGCGGCCGCCAAAGTGATGGAGACGGACGAAAAAGTGTTCCGTCATAACGTTTCGCTGACCTATGAACAGTGGCTGGATTACCCGGACGGGCGCAAAGCCTGCTTTGAGATCCGTAAGGTGCCGTACTACGACCGCGTGGGGAAACGCCACGGTCTGATGGGGTTTGGCCGCGATATCACCGAGCGTAAGCGCTATCAGGATGCCCTTGAACGTGCCAGCCGCGATAAAACCACCTTCATCTCCACCATCAGCCATGAACTGCGTACGCCACTTAACGGAATTGTCGGCCTGAGCCGCATTCTGCTGGACACCGATCTCACCGCAGAACAGGAAAAATACCTTAAAACCATCCATGTCTCAGCGGTCACGCTGGGGAATATCTTCAACGATATTATCGATATGGATAAGATGGAACGCCGCAAAGTGCAGCTTGATAACCAGCCGGTTGATTTCACCGGTTTCCTTGCCGATCTGGAAAACCTGTCGGGTTTGCAGGCGCAGCAGAAGGGGCTGAGCTTTGTCATGGATCCCACGCTGCCGCTGCCGCACAAGGTGGTTACCGACGGCACGCGTCTGCGCCAGATCCTGTGGAACCTTATCAGCAATGCGGTCAAATTTACCCAGAAAGGGCAGGTCTCGGTACGTATCCGCTATGACCAGGGCGACATGCTGCACTTTGAGGTGGAAGACTCCGGCATTGGTATTCCGCAGGAAGAGCAGGACAAAATCTTTGCGATGTACTATCAGGTGAAGGACAGCAACGGCGGCAAGCCCGCTACCGGCACGGGAATTGGTCTGGCAGTGTCTAAACGCCTTGCGAAGAGCATGGGCGGTGATATTACCGTCGCCAGCCATCCGGGCAAAGGCTCAACCTTCACGCTGACGGTGCACGCGCCGGCGGTGGCGGAAGAGGTGGAAGATACCTTCGAAAACGACGATATGCCGCTGCCTGCGCTGCATGTCCTGCTGGTGGAAGATATTGAGCTTAACGTAATTGTCGCACGCTCTGTCCTGGAAAAACTGGGCAACAGCGTGGATGTGGCGATGACCGGTAAAGCCGCGCTGGAGATGTTTAAGCCGGGTGAATATGATCTCGTTCTGCTGGATATTCAGTTGCCGGACATGACCGGGCTGGATATTTCCCGTGAACTGACGAGCCAGTACGCTGCCGACGAACTGCCGCCACTGGTGGCGTTGACGGCGAACGTGCTGAAAGATAAAAAAGAGTACCTCGATGCCGGTATGGATGATGTACTTAGCAAGCCGCTGGCGGTGCCTGCCCTGACCGCCATGATCAAGAAGTTCTGGGATACCCATGATGAAGAGGAGAACACCATGACGTCTGTGGATAGCGCGAAAGCCCAAACGATACTCGATACCGCGATGCTGGAGCAGTACATCGATCTGGTTGGTCCAAAACTGATTACCGACGGTCTGGCGGTATTTGAAAAAATGATGCCGGGCTATCTGAGCGTGCTGGAGTCAAATCTGACAGCGCGGGATCAGAAAGGCATTGTGGAAGAAGGGCATAAAATCAAAGGTGCGGCCGGCTCGGTCGGCTTACGTCACCTGCAGCAGCTGGGACAACAGATTCAGTCACCTGATTTACCTGCCTGGGAAGATAACGTAGGTGATTGGGTTGAAGAGATGAAACAAGAGTGGCAGAACGATGTGGCGGTGCTTAAAGCCTGGGTGGACGCCAGAAAAAAATGACCCCGGCTTAACCGGGGTGCGCGAATACTGCGCCAACACCAGGGAAATTGTGGCTGCGCCTGTTTTTTTGTGTTGTTTTCGTATGGACGCCGCCTGAAAATTTAGGCCGCACGCAAATAAGATAGCAAATCTTAAATGGTTTGTTACAGGAATCAGTGAAATGTGTGAAGCATAGCGTTTTAATCAAAATTAATTATGTGCTTCAGCGAGTTGCAGAGAAGGATCGTCATGATGAAAAAGATTGGTGTCGTACTGAGCGGATGTGGCGTTTACGATGGTTCTGAGATACACGAAGCCGTCATCACATTGCTGGCCCTGGCAAGAGAGGGGGCTGAAGTCATTTGCTTCGCGCCAGACAAAAATCAGGCTGATGTCATTAATCATCTGACCGGGGAGCCGATGGCGGAAACCCGTAACGTCCTGATTGAAGCCGCGCGTATTGCGCGTGGCGAAATTCATCCTCTGATTCAGGCGGACGCGGCAGAGCTTGATGCGTTAATTGTGCCGGGCGGGTTTGGGGCGGCTAAAAACCTCAGCACGTTTGCCACGCAAGGCGCCGGGTGTCAGGTTGATCCGCATTTAAAAGCATTATCACAGGCCATGCATGCGGCGGGTAAACCGCAGGGCTTTATCTGTATCGCTCCGGCCATGCTTCCGACAATTTTTGATTTCCCGCTGCGCCTGACCATCGGGACCGATATTGATACAGCGGAAATCATCGAGGAGATGGGGGGCGAGCATATCCCTTGTCCGGTGGATGACATTGTGGTGGATGAAGACAATAAAATCGTCACCACACCTGCGTATATGCTGGCGCAGACTATCGCGGAAGCCGCTTCAGGCATTGAAAAGCTGGTGGCCAGAGTGCTGGTGCTGACTGAATGAGGCGTCAATTCGCCGCAGGCGCCTGGGTAAAACGTATTCTTTGGCGTGCCGTGCTGGTGCTGGCGGTGTTCTGGGGCGGCGGACTGGCATTATTCAGCATTCTGCCGGTTCCGTTTTCTGCCGTGATGGTTGAGCGTCAGCTGAGCGCGTGGTTCACCGGTGACTTCAGCTATGTTGCCCACTCTGACTGGGTGAGCACAGATGAAATCTCCCCGTGGATGGGGCTGGCGGTGATAGCGGCGGAGGATCAGAAATTCCCGGAGCACTGGGGGTTTGACGTGGCGGCAATCGAGAAAGCGCTCGCCCATAATGAACGCCATGAAAACCGCGTGCGCGGCGCATCGACGCTGTCACAACAGACGGCCAAAAACCTGTTTTTGTGGGATGGCCGCAGCTGGGTGCGAAAAGGGCTGGAAGCCGGATTGACGCTGGGGATGGAAACGGTCTGGAGCAAGAAACGTATTCTGACGGTCTATCTGAACATTGCCGAGTTTGGTGATGGCGTGTTTGGTGTCGAAGCCGCGTCGAAGCGATATTTCAATAAACCTGCCAGCCGGCTGAGCCTCTCTGAAGCTGCGCTGTTGGCCGCGGTCTTGCCTAACCCAATTCGCTTTAAGGCTGATGCCCCCTCAGGCTATGTGCGAAACCGACAGGCGTGGATCATGCGCCAGATGCGGCAGCTGGGAGGAGAAGGGTTTATGGCGAGAAATAAATTGATGTAAGGCGGGTAAGCGTAGCGCTACCCGCCATGAAAGAGGCGTTAGTCTTCGTCAAACCCGGCGTTAAACAGCGCAATCACCGCCGCCAGCGCTTCCTCTTCCTGTGGACCGGTAGCTTCTACTTCAATCTGGCGGCCTTTGGCGGAGTCCAGCATCAGTAGCGCAATTACGCTGTTCGCTTCCGCCTCGGTACCTTCATCGTTACGCAGCAGAACTTCTGCATCGAAACCCTGCATCAGCTCAAACAGTTTCATCGCCGGACGTGCATGCATGCCCAGCTTATTGGTGATCTCAACGGTTTGTTTTACGGTCATGTTTTACGTTTTTCCAGCGTGCGATGACGGGACTGAACGTTCTTTCCGCGTGAACGGAAATAGTCGGCCAGCTGTTCGGCGATATAGACCGAACGATGTTTACCGCCGGTACAGCCAATCGCCACGGTCAGGTAGCTACGATTGTTTGTCTCCAGCATAGGTAACCATAGCTCAAGGTAGCTTCGCGTCTGGTAGATAAAATTGTGAACTTCTGTGTGTCTGTCGAGGAAGGCCGCGACGGGCTTATCGAGACCAGTCATTGGACGCAGCTTCGGATCCCAGTGCGGGTTCGGCAGGAAGCGCACGTCGAAAACATAATCCGCATCGATAGGAATACCGTGCTTAAAGCCGAATGACTCGAACACCATCGTCAGTTCACGCTCGCGTTTGCCCAGTAAACGGGTACGCAGCATTTCCGCCAGCTCATGCACGGACATTTCGGACGTATCGACAATCAGGTCAGCACGGGAACGCAGCGGTTCCAGCAGATCGCTCTCTTCGTCGATAGCACTTTCCAGCGAGAGGTTCTTGCTGGAAAGCGGGTGCAAACGACGGGTATCGCTGTAGCGACGGATCAGAGTATTGCGGTCTGCATCGAGGAACAGCAGCTGAGGCGAGAATGAATCAGGCAGGTTGCTCATTGCCTGTTCAAAAATTTCTGGCGATTCAGGCATGTTACGAACGTCGATACTAACGGCGGCAGAGATTTGCCTCTCCGCAAGCGTGCGTGCCAGGTCGGGCAACAGCACGACCGGCAGGTTATCTACGCAGTAAAACCCCATGTCTTCCAGCGCGCGCAGGGCCACGGATTTCCCGGACCCTGAACGGCCACTGACAATCATCAGCACCATGTTCCGTTTCTCCTCAGGACAACAGATGTGAAGGCCATCTCCTGGTTATGCATCATCCTGATTGCCTTCTGCTTCAGTGATAATTTGATATAGCTCTTCATCACTTTGGGCTGCGCGCAGTCGACGGCAAATGGTTTTATCGGCCAGGCGTTTTGCGACCAGCGAAAGCGTATGCAAATGGGTTTTCGTCTGGTCGGCAGGCACCAGCAGCGCGAAGAGGAGATCGACGGGCTGATTATCGATGGCATCGAAGGCGATAGGCGTCTCCAGCTGCACAAACACACCGACGGCACGCAGGGTGTCCTCTTCCAGTTTGCCGTGCGGGATCGCGATGCCGTTGCCGATGCCGGTACTGCCCATTTTTTCACGGGTCAGGATCGCTTCGAACACGACCTGCGGCGGCAGGCCCAGCTGTTTTGCGGCCAGTTCACTGATGATCTCCAGCGCACGTTTTTTGCTCTGGCAGTGAACAGCACTGCGCGTACATTCCTGGTTAAGGACATTGCTCAGTTGAAGAGCGGAATCGTTGTTCATCATAATTTCACCTAAGCGCTAACTGTACAAACGGCCTGTTGTGTTTCACAACAGGCCTTCCTGCACCCGTTAACTGCCCGGACAATTAGTGTTGTTTCAGTTTGTCTTTATGTTTATTGAGCTGTCGTGCAAGCTTATCAATCAAGCCGTCGATAGCAGCGTACATGTCTTGCCCTTCCGCACTGGCATGGAGCTCACCCCCGTTGACATGCAGGGTCGCATCCGAGATATGAGTCACTTTCTCCACTTTCAATACAACATAGACCTGGTTGATCCTTTCGAAATACTGCTCGAGTTTCGCGAATTTAGCATTCACAAAATCACGTAAAGCCTCAGTAATCTCGACGTTATGTCCTGTGATATTGAGCTGCATAGTGTCTTCCTTATCGGTTGTGTCAGACCAGCTGTTTACGCTGGTTAGACGGCGGAATGGATAAAGACTCTCGATACTTCGCAACAGTTCGGCGTGCCACCATAATACCCTGGTCGGACAGTATGGTGGTTAACTTACTGTCGCTCAGTGGCTTCGCGGGGTTCTCCGCGGCGATCAACTTCTTCACCAGGGCGCGAATGGCCGTTGACGACGCTTCACCGCCGCCCTCGGTATTCACATGGCTGGAGAAGAAATACTTAAGCTCAAAAATACCGCGTGGGCTGTGCAGATACTTCTGCGTGGTCACGCGGGAAATGGTTGATTCATGCATCTCGACGGCCTGGGCGATATCCGCCAACACCATCGGTTTCATATACTCTTCACCCTGCTCAAAGAACGCCTGCTGCTGTTCAACAATACAGCGGCTTACGCGGAGCAGCGTATCATTTCGGCTCTCCAGACTTTTGATCAACCATCGCGCTTCCTGCAAATTGCTACGAATGTATTGATTATCGGAGTCGTTACGCACGCTGGTGCACATGGAGGCATACTGCTGGTTGATTTGCAGGCGAGGGATGCTGTCCGAGTTCAGTTCAACGACCCAGCGGTCATTGTGTTTTCTGACCAGCACATCCGGGATGACGTACTCGGGTTCGCTGGTCTGAATGGACTGACCGGGGCGCGGATCGAGGGACTGAATCAGATTGACCGCCTCTTTCAGCACCTCTTCTTTCAGGCGCGTGACGCGCATCAGGCTGCGGAAATCGTGATTGGCCAGAAGATCCAGATGGTCGCTGATGATCAAGCGGGCTTCATCAAGCCATGGCGTCTCTTTGCTGAACTGAGAAAGTTGGATAAGCAGGCAGTCGCGCAGATCTTTTGCGGCCACCCCAACCGGATCGAAACGCTGAATGCGCTTCAGAACGGCTTCTATCTCCTCGAGTTCAATCTCTTCGTCACCCATGCTTTCCAGAATTTCGTCCAGCGTGACGGTCAGATAACCGGTGTCATCCACGGCATCGACAATGGATGTCGCGATCGCGCGGTCGGTATCGGAGAAGGGGGTAAGTTCCACCTGCCACATCAGGTAATCCTGCAGTGACTGGGTAGTTTCACCCTGATAAACCGGTAGCTCATCGTCCTGGTAGTCTGCACGCGTACCGGAAGGGGTTCCGGCGGTGTAGATTTCATCCCAGCTGGCATCCAGCGGAAGCTCGTCCGGCATCTCTTTTTGTTCGAGCGCATCGGCGGTGTCGAGTGCTTCAGTATCCTGCGACTGCTGGGTATCTACCTCTTCATGAAGATCGGCTTGCTCCAGCAACGGATTGCTATCCAGCGCTTGCTGGAGCTCCTGCTGGAGTTCTAAGGTGGACAGTTGCAACAGGCGAATCGCCTGCTGTAGCTGCGGCGTCATCGCCAGTTGTTGGCTGAGCCGTAATTGCAAACCTTGCTTCATGTTCAGAGCATTTTTCTCCGGTTCGGCGTTACATTACCTCTACCCTATCAGAGTCTGAAGTCTTCCCCAAGGTAGACACGCTTAACATGATCATCTTCGAGGATCTGCTGCGGCGTACCGTGGGCGATCAGATTGCCCTGGCTCACGATGTATGCGCGTTCGCACACGGCCAGCGTTTCACGGACGTTATGGTCAGTGATCAGTACGCCAAGCCCGCTGTCGCGCAGATGCTCAATGATACGTTTAATGTCGATAACGGAGATGGGGTCAACGCCTGCAAACGGTTCATCCAGAAGGATAAATTTCGGGTTTGCAGCCAGCGCACGCGCAATCTCAACGCGACGGCGTTCACCGCCGGACAGCGCCTGACCGAGGCTGTCGCGCAGATGTTCGATATGGAACTCTTCCATCAGCTCGTTAGCCCGGTCCTGACGCTGTTCACTGGTCAGATCGTCACGAATTTGCAGGACGGCCATCAGGTTATCAAAGACGCTCAGGCGGCGGAAAATGGAGGCTTCCTGCGGCAGATAGCCGATACCGCGACGCGCACGCGCATGCAGCGGCAGAAGACTGATATCTTCATCATCAATGACGATGTTGCCCGCATCGCGCGACACAATGCCAACGACCATGTAGAAAGTTGTGGTTTTGCCCGCACCGTTAGGGCCAAGCAGGCCTACAATTTCGCCGGAGTTGACGGTCAGACTGACATCTTCTACGACACGGCGGCCCTTATAGGCCTTCGCGAGATTTTTTGCAGTTAATGTTGCCATAACGAATTAGTTACTCTTCTTCTGTGCCGGGGCCTGACCCTTACCTTTGTCCTGCAGCTGCGACGGAACCAGCACGGTGGTTACGCGTTTGCCTTTCTCGCTGGAGGCCTGCATTTTTTGCTCTTTCACCAGATAGGTGATCTGGTCGCCGGTGATGTTGCTGTCCAGCTGTTCCAGATAAGCGTTACCGGTCAGGATGACCAGGTCCTTCGCCAGCTCATAGTGCATATGTGTGGCGCGGCCTTTCACGGGTTTGCCGTTATCCTGCATCTGGTAGAAGGTTGCCGGGTTGCCATAGCCATCAATGATCTCTTTGCCTTGCTCGCCACCGGGACGGGTAACGACCACTTTGTCGGCGTTGATTTTAATGGTGCCCTGGGTCATGACGACGTTACCGGTAAAGGTAACGACATTGCCTTGCATATCAAGTGACTGCGTGTCGGACTCGATATGGATAGGCTGGTCAGTATCGCCCGTTACAGCAAGCGCGGGAAGACTGGTCGCCAGCATCGCACTGGCGATAATTACTTTAAGGCTGAGTTTGTTTGTTTTGAATTTCATAGGAGGTTCTAACCTTTTCAATCAGCTCGGCGTTTTTGCTGCGTAAGTTCCCGCGCATTCTTAAACCGCTGGAATTAAATGTTGTGCCATACAGTGTGACCAGATCCTGCGACGTCACGTCCTGGGTCACGAGGTTGATCTGTGCATTATCCGTCGTGATTTTGCGCAGTTGTGAGTCAGCGGTCAGGGCGTTGACTTCAACGTGGCCATACAGATAAAGCATACGGTCATTCGTCAGTTTTGCCCGGTCAGATTTAATCGACCACGTCGGCACTTTGTCTTTATCAAACGTGGTCATGACGGGCTGGGTAAACCACGAAATACCGTCATCTGAAAAATATTCAACATGCTGGGCAATCAGGCGATAGTTCAGCGCACCTTCCGGGCTGTAGACCACGGTGTCACTGTGATCGCTTTTATAAGTTGGCTCGCTCGTATTGACCACTTCCGTCTGCGTATCGTCGCGATCGGCAAGGTTCACGCCAATCAATACCAGTGCGACAAGCGAAAGCAGAATGATAACCCAACGTCTGGTTTTACTCATATCGATTGCCCTTTGGCCTCATCAAGCTTGCCCTGCGCCAGCAAAAGCAGATCGCAGACTTCACGTACGGCACCACGGCCACCGTTAATATGGGTGACATAGTCAGCGCGCGGGATCAGCAGCGGATGCGCATCGGCCACGGCGATACTCAGACCGACTTCAGCCATCACCGGCCAGTCAATCAGATCGTCCCCGACATAGGCCACGTTTTCCGGCGCGACAGCCAGTTTACCCAGTAAATCGTTGAACGCCGCCATCTTATCGGACTGACCCTGATACAGATGGGTAATGCCTAACGTTTCACAACGGTCTTCTACCAGTTTAGCTTTCCGACCGGTGATGATGGCAACGTCGATGCCTGATGTGAGCGCACAACGAATACCGTAGCCATCGCGAACGTTAAACGCTTTCAGCTCTTCACCATTATTGCCCATGTAAATCAGGCCATCAGAGAGTACCCCATCCACATCCAGGATGAGCAGGCGAATGTTTTCCGCCTTTGCCATCATATGGGTACTGACCGGACCATAACAGGTTGCAAGGGATGCACCCGCATTACTCATTGTCTTATCCTTCATTACACTACGCCTGCGCGCAGCAGATCATGCATATGTACCACACCCAGCAACTGGTCGCCATCGGCAACCATCACTGAGGTGATATGACGGGACTGCATCAGGTTCAGCACATCCACCGCCAGCGTGCCAGGACGAACACGGATACCGCCGGACGTCATCACATCAGCGATGCCCAGCGTGCGAACATCAACACCCATGTCGAACACGCGGCGCAGGTCGCCATCGGTGAAGATCCCCTGGATCTTCATCAGGTCGTCGCACACAACCGTCATACCCAGATTCTTGCGGGTGATCTCCAGCAGCGCATCGCGCAGGGAGGCCTCTTTACTGACGTGAGGGATCTCATCGCCAGTGTGCATAATATCGTTAACCCGAAGCAGAAGCTTACGCCCGAGCGCGCCACCTGGGTGGGAAAGCGCGAAATCTTCCGGGGTAAAACCGCGGGCTTCCAGCAACGCAACGGCAAGCGCATCGCCCATGACCAGTGCAGCGGTCGTGCTGGAGGTTGGAGCAAGACCCAGCGGGCAGGCTTCTTTAGGCACTTTCACGCACAGGTGAATATCCGCCGCGCGCGCCATGCTACTTTCCGGGCGGCTGGTCATGCAAATAAGCGGAACCCGCAGCCGCTTCAGTACGGGGATCAGCGCCAGGATCTCATTAGACTCACCGGAGTTCGACAGCGCGATGACGATATCCTGCGGCGTTACCATGCCCAGATCGCCGTGCGCGGCTTCCCCCGGGTGTACAAAGAAGGAAGAGGTTCCGGTGCTGGCAAACGTTGCTGCCATTTTGCGCCCAATGTGACCGGACTTGCCCATGCCCATCACCACGACTTTACCGGCACAGTAGAACATCTTCTCACATGCCAGACTAAAATCCTGATTAATGTACTGATCTAACTGCGCCAGACCTTCACGTTCAATCTCCAGAACCTCTTTGCCTGCTTTCTGAAAGTCAAAACCCGGCTGCAATTCTATTTGCGACATAATGCGTTTCCGTTTACCCAGAGAGAAGAGGCGAAAGCCAGTACAGCATCGCCATCCATACGATAAATCCACCCGTCAGCAGCGCCCCTGCGCCTTTGCCGATCTGTCGTTGCCGCCGCCAGCAGAGCAGGGCAAAAATGACGCTGACCAGCAACATCACCCCGTAATCGCGTGAGAATGCCAGGGGGTTAAAAGGCCCGGGCGTTATCAGGGCCGGCAGGCCCATCACGATGGCGATATTAAAAATGTTTGAACCGATAATATTGCCTATGGCAATGTCATCTTCACCTTTACGTGCCCCTGCGATAGCGGTGGCAAGTTCCGGCAGACTGGTGCCAATGGCAATGACCGTCAGGCCAATGGTGAGCTCACTCATGGCGAAATAGTTCGCCAGCACCGTGGCGTTATCGACGACCATGCGCGTGGCCATCGGCATGATGATCAGCGCGACGCCGAGCCACAGCAGCGCCACAGGCAGCGTGCCTTCACGCGGGAGTTCGGCGACCTGCTCTCGCGTCAGGCTATCCTGGCCCTGTTTTTCTGCCAGACGGGCGATTTTAACACTATACAGCAGCCAGATAACGGCCAGCGCCAGCAAGAAAATGCCGTCACCGTAGCTCAGTACGCCATCATAAAATACGCACCCTGCCAGCAGGCTTACGATTAACATTAGCGGCAATTCACGGCGCAGAACATCAGAATGCACGCGAAATGGATGGAGCAGGGCCGCCAGGCCAAGAATCAGTAAGATATTGACGATGTTGGAACCAATCGCGGTGCCGACGGCAAGGTCTAACTGACCGTGCAGTGATGCCGTGACAGAGACGATGATTTCAGGAAGTGAGGTTCCGACACTGACCACGGTCATCCCGATGACGACAGGCGGTACGCCAGTCAGGCGGCACAGGATAGATGCAGCAAATACCAAACGGTCAGCACTGTAGACCACCAAAAGTAAACCAATTATTAACAGTGCTGTTGCTAAAAGCATCAAAAGTCCTTTCTTCAGGTATACTCGTCGGTCCATCGCGCAGGAATGGAATGGCAGGACTGCATACAGTCTGAGGCGTAACGAATTCCTAATTTTGACTTTATGCGCCGGAAAAGTAAAACAAATGCCAGCTTTCGCTAACCTCAACGGCTAATATTCTGTAAAAATGCTGAGTTTAGGGCTGATTCAGTCTGCATGCTTAACGTGAGCAGGGTAAGAAAGGAACCATAAATGAGCCAAACTATGGCGAATTTAGTTGATGTCCGGGGTGTGAGTTTTTCTCGCGCCAACAGATTGATATTCGATGATATTTCGTTGACCGTACCGCGTGGCAAGATCACTGCCATCATGGGGCCGTCTGGGATCGGTAAAACGACCCTGCTGCGCCTTATTGGTGGCCAGATCCCACCCGATAGCGGTGAAATCCTCTTTGACGGCGAAAACATCCCGGAGATGTCACGATCGCGCCTGTATACTGTTCGTAAACGCATGAGTATGCTTTTCCAGTCGGGAGCGTTGTTCACGGACATGAACGTCTTTGATAACGTGGCCTATCCGCTGCGCGAGCACACCAGTCTGCCGCCAGAGCTGCTGAAAAGTACGGTAATGATGAAGCTTGAGGCCGTGGGGCTGCGAGGGGCTGCAAAACTGATGCCCTCAGAGCTGTCCGGCGGTATGGCACGCCGCGCCGCGCTGGCACGCGCCATCGCCTTAGAACCCGATTTAATCATGTTCGACGAACCGTTCGTCGGGCAGGACCCTATCACGATGGGCGTGCTGGTGAAGCTCATCTCTGAGCTGAACAGCGCGCTCGGCGTAACCTGTATAGTGGTTTCTCACGATGTACCGGAAGTGTTGAGCATCGCCGACTATGCCTACATTGTGGCAGACAAAAGGATCGTCGCGCATGGCAGCGCTCAGGCGTTACAGGAAAACTGCGATCCGCGTGTACGGCAGTTCCTCGACGGCATTGCGGATGGGCCTGTGCCGTTCCGCTACCCGGCGGGCGACTATCGTGACGATTTACTGGGAATAGGGAGTTAAGCCACTGATGCTGTTAAATGCATTGGCCGCTCTTGGACACCGTGGCATAAAAACCATCAGGACGTTCGGGCGTGCCGGATTGATGTTGTTCAACGCGCTGGTCGGCAAGCCGGAATTTCGTAAGCATGCACCGCTACTGGTGCGGCAGCTCTATAATGTCGGCGTGCTGTCGATGCTCATCATCATTGTCTCCGGTCTGTTTATCGGCATGGTGTTGGGGCTGCAGGGCTACCTCGTTCTGACGACCTACAGCGCCGAAACCAGCCTCGGCATGCTGGTGGCGCTGTCGCTGCTGCGTGAACTGGGGCCGGTGGTGGCGGCGCTGTTGTTCGCCGGGCGTGCAGGGTCGGCATTGACCGCTGAAATTGGCCTGATGCGTGCGACCGAGCAGCTTTCCAGCATGGAGATGATGGCGGTCGACCCGCTGCGTCGCGTGATCTCGCCACGCTTCTGGGCGGGGGTGATTTCCTTACCGCTCCTGACGATCCTCTTTGTCGCCGTGGGTATCTGGGGCGGCTCGCTGGTTGGCGTTCACTGGAAGGGCATCGATGCGGGCTTCTTCTGGTCGGCCATGCAGGACGCCATCGATCTGCGAATGGATCTGGTTAACTGTCTGATTAAAAGCGTGGTATTTGCCATTACGGTCACCTGGATCGCCTTGTTCAATGGCTATGATGCGATCCCGACCTCGGCGGGCATCAGCCGTGCAACTACACGTACTGTCGTACATTCGTCGCTGGCCGTACTGGGTCTGGATTTTGTGCTCACCGCACTGATGTTTGGGAATTGAGTTCATGCAAACGAGAAAAAATGAAATTTGGGTCGGCGTGTTCCTGTTACTGGCGTTGCTGGCCGCGCTGTTTATCTGCCTGAGAGCGGCGGATATCACGTCTGTGCGCACCGAGCCGACTTATCGCATTTATGCGACCTTTGATAACATCGGCGGGCTGAAGGCGCGCTCGCCGGTACGTATAGGCGGGGTGGTCATCGGGCGCGTCTCTGACATTACGCTTGATGAGAAAACCTATCTGCCGCGCGTGTCGATGGATATTGAAGAGCGTTATAACCATATCCCGGACACCAGCTCGCTTTCTATCCGTACTTCCGGCCTCCTGGGTGAGCAATATCTGGCGCTTAACGTCGGTTTTGAAGACCCGGAGCTGGGAACGACTATCCTTAAAGACGGTAGCGTAATCCAGGATACGAAGTCCGCGATGGTACTGGAGGATATGATTGGTCAGTTCCTTTATAACAGTAAAGGAGATGATAAGAAGTCCGACGCTGCCCCTGCGCAGAGCGAAGATCCTGCCAGTGTCGCACCGACACCAGGCACGACGAATTAATTTCAGGAGAAGTCATTCATGTTTAAACGACTGTTAATGGTTGCCATGCTGGTCATTGCCCCTCTCACCGCGGCGCATGCTGCGGATCAGAGTAACCCGTACAAACTGATGGATGAGGCTGCGAAGAAGACCTTCGACCGGCTTAAAAACGAACAGCCGAAAATTCGTTCCAATCCTGATTATCTGCGCGACGTGGTTGATCAAGAGCTGCTGCCGTATGTGCAGATCAAATATGCGGGTGCGCTGGTTCTGGGCCGTTATTACAAAGACGCGACTCCGGCGCAGCGCGACGCCTATTTTGCCGCGTTCCGTGAATACCTGAAACAGGCTTACGGTCAGGCACTGGCGATGTATCACGGTCAGACCTATCAAATTGCGCCAGAGCAGCCGCTGGGCGACGCGACTATCATTCCTATCCGCGTAACGATTATCGATCCTAATGGCCGTCCGCCAGTGCGCCTGGACTTCCAGTGGCGTAAAAACAGCCAGACCGGTCACTGGCAGGCCTATGACATGATTGCGGAAGGGGTGAGCATGATCACCACTAAACAGAACGAGTGGAGTGACCTGCTGCGCACCAAAGGCATTGATGGCCTGACCGCACAGCTGCAGTCTATCTCGCGTCAGAAAATCTCTCTGGACGAGAAGAAGTAATGTCGGATCAACTGAGCTGGTCGCGTGAGGGTGAGACGTTGAAGCTGACGGGTGAACTCGACCAGGATCTGCTGAACCCGCTCTGGGACAAACGTTTTGAAGCGATGCAGGGCGTGACGGTTATCGATCTGAGCGGCATTTCACGGGTGGACACGGCAGGCGTCGCGCTGCTGGCCCATCTTGTTGCCGTGGGGAAAAAGCAGGGGACAAGCGTTACGCTGCACGCGGCGAGCGATAATGTGGTCACCCTGGCCCAGCTCTATAATCTCCCTCAGGACGTACTGCCTCGTTAATATTTTCAGTGCGTTACTTCTGAAAGCCCTGACAGATTCATCGTCGGGGCTTTTTGCTTGTTTAAGACGACGCCACTTTGCTCTAAGATGTTGGGCTTGTTTTCACTATCAGATGATTAAGAACCCATGGAAAATCATGAAATCCAGACAGTGCTGATGAATGCACTCTCCCTTCAGGAAGCCCACGTCACTGGCGATGGCAGTCACTTCCAGGTTATTGCTGTGGGTGAGATGTTCGACGGTATGAGCCGTGTGAAGAAACAGCAGGCTGTATACGCGCCGCTGATGGAATACATTGCGGATAACCGCATCCATGCCCTGTCGATTAAAGCGTTCACCCCTCAAGAGTGGGCACGCGATCGCAAACTAAACGGTTTTTGAGTTGTGGGCGACACGCCCGCAGCACGGTTGAATTTATAAGAGAGCACACAATGGATAAATTTCGTGTACAGGGGCCAACGCGTCTCCAGGGCGAAGTCACAATTTCTGGCGCAAAAAATGCCGCGCTGCCCATCCTCTTTGCTGCGCTGCTCGCGGAAGAGCCGGTAGAAATTCAGAACGTACCGAAGCTGAAAGATATCGACACCACCATGAAGTTGCTCAGCCAGCTGGGCACCAAAGTTGAGCGTAACGGTTCCGTCTGGATCGACGCCAGCAACGTTAACAACTTTTCTGCACCTTACGATCTGGTGAAAACCATGCGTGCATCCATCTGGGCGCTTGGCCCGCTGGTGGCACGTTTTGGTCAGGGTCAGGTTTCCCTGCCGGGTGGCTGCGCAATCGGCGCACGTCCGGTTGATCTGCACATCTTTGGCCTGGAGAAACTGGGCGCCGAGATCAAACTCGAAGAAGGTTATGTTAAAGCGTCTGTGAATGGCCGCCTGAAAGGTGCGCACATTGTCATGGACAAAGTGAGCGTTGGTGCCACCGTCACCATCATGTCTGCGGCAACGCTGGCAGAAGGTACTACCATCATCGAAAACGCCGCGCGTGAACCGGAGATTGTGGATACCGCGAACTTCCTCGTAGCGCTGGGTGCGAAGATTACTGGCCAGGGCACCGACCGTATCACCATCGAAGGCGTTGAGCGTCTGGGCGGCGGTGTGTACCGCGTCCTGCCAGACCGTATCGAAACCGGGACGTTCCTGGTTGCTGCCGCGATTTCAGGCGGGAAAATTACCTGCCGCAACGCGCAGCCAGATACCCTGGATGCGGTGCTGGCGAAACTGCGTGACGCAGGCGCTGATATCGAAATCGGTGAAGACTGGATCAGCCTGGACATGCACGGCAATCGTCCAAAAGCGGTAAACGTGCGTACAGCTCCGCATCCTGCTTTCCCGACCGATATGCAGGCGCAGTTCACCCTGTTAAACCTGGTGGCGGAAGGGACGGGGTTCATTACCGAGACCATCTTTGAAAACCGCTTTATGCACGTACCGGAACTGATCCGTATGGGCGCACATGCTGAGATCGAGAGTAATACCGTGATTTGCCACGGCGTTGAGAAACTGTCTGGTGCTCAGGTGATGGCAACCGATCTGCGTGCATCTGCAAGCCTGGTGCTGGCGGGTTGTATTGCGGAAGGGACGACGGTCGTTGATCGTATTTATCACATCGATCGTGGCTATGAACGTATCGAAGATAAACTGCGCGCGTTGGGTGCGAATATCGAGCGTGTGAAGGGCGAGTAATCGTTCCGGCAGCCCCCTGCCAGAAATGACCGGGGGGTTGCTGTTCCTGTCAAAAAAACCGCTATTCCTGCGGGTCTTTCTTCACTTTCCTCTGGCGGATCATGCGCGATCTGTCGATAAATTCATGGGTAATGGGATCGTGGTAACGCGAAGGCCAGATCACCCACGGATGCGTATCCAGCGCCGTCGCAATGATCAATTCTCCCTTCGGCCAGGGGCGCGTCAGGGCATTTGCCAGGGTTGAAGAACTCAGGCCATGGCGGCGAGATTCCGCAGCCAGTGATGTGCCTTTTTTGCGCAGTGCCGCAATGATATCTGCTGTGTGCCAGTCGATAAATTTCGTGTCCATAACGCTGTCCTTAAGTTCGGATTCACTTACGCCATTTCGTCTGAAACGACTGGCCTTACTATACCCATTTCAATTTCTTGTTCTAAAAAGTTCGCGTTACTGGTAGGGATATTCAGAATAAGGCATGGCTTTATTCATGCGGTCTGTAAACCGGTGCGTTTACGTGAAAGAGGAATATACAGGTGTGTACTGGAATCTCCCCGCGAGGGCCGCGGGGAGGGGAGAGCAGGATTAACGGTCGCGCTGAACGGCGATATGGGCAAGACCAATGAGCGCATCGCGCCATGGGCTGTCCGGGATGACCTGAAGTGCGGCGATGGCTTTATCCGCCTCTTCTTCGGCACGCTGACGCGTCCAGTCCAGCGATCCGCAAATGGCCATTGTTTCCAGCACGGGTTCCAGAAGATGACGACCATTTCCCTGCTCGATCGCTTCACGGATCATTTTCGCCTGGTCGGCTGACCCGTTGCGCATCGCGTGGAGTAGCGGCAGCGTCGGTTTGCCTTCGTTCAGGTCATCGCCCACGTTTTTGCCGAGCGTTTCACCGTCTGCACTGTAATCCAGCAAATCATCAATCAGCTGGAATGCGGTACCCAGATAACGGCCATAGTCCTGCAGCCCTTTTTCCTGGGCTTCGCTACAGCCAGCCAGAATGCCGGAACACTGTGCAGCCGCTTCAAACAGGCGCGCAGTTTTGCTGTAAATCACGCGCATGTAGTTTTCTTCGGTGATGTCAGGGTCGTTGACGTTCATCAGCTGAAGCACTTCGCCTTCAGCAATCACGTTAACGGCTTCAGACATGACCTCCAGCACTTTCAGCGAACCCAGGCTGGTCATCATCTGGAAGGCACGGGTATAGATAAAATCCCCCACCAGGACGCTGGCAGCATTGCCAAAGGCGGCGTTGGCGGTGGCTTTACCCCGGCGCATGTCTGATTCATCCACAACATCATCATGAAGAAGCGTCGCAGTGTGAATAAATTCGATCAGTGCCGCGATCGTGACGTGAGCATTTCCCTGATAGCCGACGGCTCGGGCAGCCAGGATGGCAATCATCGGGCGAATGCGTTTACCGCCGCCGCTGACGATGTAATAGCCCAACTGATTGATCAGCTGAACGTCAGAATTGAGTTGCTCCAGGATTGCTGCATTCACACCCGCCATATCTTGCGCGGTTAACTCGTTGATTTTTTCTAAATTCATCGCAAAAGCCGGGCTTTTTATCCTGTTTATCCCATCTTCAATGGGGTAACGAAGGGTTAGGTTTATCAATAGTAGTGCTGATTGTACTGAAAAAACGGCTCAGATAAACGTTACCTTACGCGTTGTGTTTTTTTTCTTCATGTATTGATGGTAGCACTTGTCAAAGGCTCGCGTTTTGCGTAATATTCGCGCCCTATTGTGAATATTTATAGCGCACTCTGATTCATACGAGGATGTGCGCGGAAGCGGAGTTTATATGTACGCGGTTTTCCAAAGTGGTGGTAAACAACACCGAGTAAGCGAAGGTCAGACCGTTCGCCTGGAAAAGCTGGACATCGCAACTGGCGAATCTGTTGAGTTCGCAGAAGTTCTGATGATCGCAAACGGTGAAGAAGTCAAAATCGGCGTTCCTTTCGTTGATGGCGGCGTTATCAAAGCTGAAGTTGTTGCTCACGGTCGTGGCGAGAAAGTTAAAATCGTTAAGTTTCGTCGTCGTAAACACTACCGTAAGCAGCAGGGCCACCGTCAGTGGTTCACTGATGTGAAAATTACTGGCATCAGCGCCTAAGACCTGAGGAGAGATTTAAATGGCACATAAAAAGGCTGGCGGCTCCACACGTAACGGTCGCGATTCAGAAGCTAAACGCCTGGGCGTTAAGCGTTTCGGTGGCGAATCCGTTCTGGCGGGTAGCATCATTGTTCGTCAACGTGGCACCAAATTCCACGCTGGCAACAACGTAGGTTGCGGTCGTGACCACACTCTGTTTGCTAAAGCAGACGGTAAAGTGAAATTTGAAGTTAAAGGCCCGAACAACCGTAAATACATCAGCATCGTTGCTGAGTAAGGTTTTCTCGGTCCGGTAACGGATTAAAGCCCCGCAACCTGTTGCGGGGCTTTTTACATTGGAAACCCGGTAATTTTTTCTGTAGGGAAAACGGGCATGAAGCAGCAGGCCGGCATTGGTATTCTTTTGGCGCTCACGACCGCAATGTGCTGGGGTGCGCTGCCAATTGCAATGAAGCAGGTACTGGAAGTGATGGAGCCGCCAACGGTGGTGTTTTATCGCTTTCTGATGGCAAGTATCGGCCTTGGGGCCATCCTCGCGATCAAAGGTAAGCTTCCGCCGTTGCGTATCTTCCGTAAACCGCGCTGGCTGGTGTTGCTGGCTATCGCGACGGGTGGCCTGTTCGGTAACTTCATACTGTTCAGTTCTTCCCTGCAGTATCTTAGCCCCACGGCGTCGCAGGTGATTGGTCAGCTTTCACCGGTCGGCATGATGGTCGCCAGCGTCTTTATCCTCAAGGAGAAGATGCGTGGCACGCAAATTATCGGGGCGAGCATGTTGCTCTGTGGTCTGGTGATGTTCTTCAACACCAGCCTGATAGAGATTTTTACCCGACTGACGGATTACACCTGGGGTGTGATCTTCGGAGTGGGAGCAGCAACGGTTTGGGTGAGTTATGGCGTCGCGCAAAAGGTGTTATTGCGTCGTTTGGCCTCACAGCAGATCCTCTTTTTGCTGTACACTTTGTGTACAATAGCATTATTGCCGTTAGCTAAACCGGGTGTGATTACCCAGCTTAGCGACTGGCAACTGGCGTGCCTCATTTTTTGTGGGCTGAACACGCTGGTCGGTTATGGCGCGCTGGCCGAAGCGATGGCGCGCTGGCAGGCAGCACAGGTGAGCGCACTCATTACGCTTACCCCGCTGTTTACGCTGTTATTTTCAGATTTGTTATCAATGGCCTGGCCCGATGTCTTCGTCAGACCGATGCTCAACATGTTGGGCTATCTCGGTGCGTTTGTCGTGGTTGCGGGCGCGATGTATTCCGCCATTGGTCATCGTCTTTGGGGGCGTTGGCGCAAAAATGAAGCGGTCGTAGTAGTCCCCCGCTCAGGCGAATGAGTTACGGAGAGTAAAATGAAGTTTGTTGATGAAGCGACAATCCTGGTCGTGGCAGGTGATGGCGGCAATGGTTGCGTGAGCTTCCGCCGTGAGAAATATATTCCACGTGGCGGTCCTGACGGCGGTGACGGCGGGGACGGCGGTGACGTGTGGCTGGAGGCGGATGAGAACCTCAACACGCTGATCGACTACCGTTTCGAAAAATCCTTCCGCGCTGAGCGTGGTCAGAACGGTCAAAGCCGTGACTGTACGGGCAAACGCGGTAAAGACGTGACCATTAAGGTTCCGGTCGGTACGCGTGTGATTGACCAGGGGACGGGCGAAACCATGGGCGATATGACCAAACACGGTCAGCGTCTGATGGTGGCGAAAGGCGGCTGGCACGGTCTGGGTAACAGCCGTTTCAAATCGTCCGTAAACCGTACCCCGCGTCAGAAAACGATGGGTACGCCGGGCGACAAGCGCGATCTGCAGCTGGAGCTAATGCTTCTGGCCGATGTCGGGATGCTGGGTATGCCAAACGCCGGTAAATCGACGTTTATTCGCGCGGTCTCTGCAGCCAAGCCAAAAGTGGCGGATTATCCGTTTACCACGCTGGTACCAAGCCTGGGCGTTGTCCGTATGGATAACGAGAAGAGCTTTGTGGTTGCTGATATCCCGGGTCTGATTGAAGGTGCTGCAGAAGGTGCCGGTCTGGGTATCCGCTTCCTGAAACACCTTGAGCGCTGCCGCGTACTGCTGCATCTCATCGATATCGATCCAATCGACGGTTCCGATCCGGTAGAAAATGCCCGCATCATTATCGGCGAGCTGGAAAAATACAGCGAAAAACTGGCGAACAAGCCGCGCTGGCTGGTCTTTAACAAGATCGATCTGATGGATAAAGCCGAAGCGGAAGCGAAAGCGAAAGCCATTGCTGAAGCGATGGGCTGGGAAGATAAATACTACCTGATCTCCGCGGCAAGCCAGGTTGGCGTGAAAGATCTGTGCTGGGATGTGATGACCTTTATCATCGAAAACCCGGTTGTTCAGGCTGAAGAAGCGAAACAGCCAGAAAAAGTCGAATTCATGTGGGATGACTACCACCGCCAACAGCTCGAAGAGCTGGAAGTGGAAGAGGAAGAAGACTGGGACGACGACTGGGATGAAGACGACGAAGAAGGTGTCGAGTTCATCTACAAGCACTAATCGCAGTTTAAAGCCCCCGGAAGGGGGCTTTTTTATTGCAGGCTGGACGGCAACCAGCAGCTGGCGATTAAGCCGCCCTCAGCACCATTCTCCAGCGTCAGCTTGCCGTGGTGGAGCTGCACGATACGTTGCACAATGCTCAGCCCCAGGCCGCTGCCACCGTAGCGCTGGTCAAGACGACGGAACGGTTCAGTAATCGACTGGCGGTGCGCTTCATCTATCCCCGGCCCCTGATCGATAACGCTGACCTGTGTCCCCCCGTCAACGTCGGCCAGAGTCACGCGAATCGTTGTGCCTGACGGACTGTAGCGCCCGGCGTTCTCAAGCAGATTGCGCAGCATCAAACGCAGAAGCACCGCATCTCCCTGCACCGTGAGCGGACTTTTGTCCGGCCATATTACCGTATGCTCTTTGGCTTCATGTCCAAGACCGAGCGGCATGATGATATCGTCTGTCCAGTTGACGGTTTCATAGTGACCGCTCGCCATCGCCTGTCCGGCACGGGACAACATCAGCAGTTGCTCAACCGTGTGCATCAGCTGATCGATACGGGTAATTAACGTCGTGGCCTGTGGAGAGCCAGACTGTGCCATCAGTTCCAGATGCAGCCTGATCCCCGCAAGCGGCGTTCGCAGCTCGTGAGCGGCGTCCGCGGTGAAGAGACGTTCCTGTTGAATGGTGTGATCCAAACGGGCGAGGAGCTGGTTGAGCGAGGTTGTGACGGCACCAATTTCTTCCATGTCGGAATAGACAGGGAGTGGGGTTAAGTTATCCGCCGAGCGGTTCGCCAGGCTGACGCGCAGTTGATTCAGCGGCCGGGTTATCCAGGTGACCGCCCAGAATGAGAAGCACAGCGTAAAACCGACCATCACCAGAGAGGGGACCAGCAGCGAGGCAATCGCTTCACGGATCTCTTTCTCGACATGATTATTGCGCGATTTCGCCGAGAGCGTTTCGTTGACCAGAAAACCAATCTGTTCACGGCTTTCATGCCAGAGCCAGATCACGCTTATCAGCTGGAAAAATAACAGAATGACCGCCAGCAGAACCATCAATCGCCGACGCATGCTGTTCATTTCTGGCTCTCCAGACGATAGCCTACGCCACGGACAGTTTTAATCCGGTCTTTACCCAGTTTGCGACGCAGATTGTGAATATGCACTTCGAGGGTATTTGAGCCGGGATCGTCCTGCCAGGAATAAATATCCTGCTGCAGGGTTTCGCGGTGTACCGTTTGTCCGCTGCGCATAATCAGGCGCGTCAGCAGCGCGAACTCTTTAGGGGTTACTTCAACCGGCAGGGACTGGCACAGCACCTGCTGGGTTTGCAGATTCAGCGTAATATCGCCGTCGGTCAGTAAGTTATCGCTGTGTCCCTGATAACGACGAATCAACGCCCGTACCCGCGCCTGAAGCTCCGCAAGGGCAAACGGTTTCACCAGGTAATCATCAGCGCCAGAATCGAGGCCGTTGATACGATCTTCAATGGCATCCCGTGCCGTCAGGATCAATACTGGATTGGCGATACCCCGGCGGCGCCACTGACTTAGCTGCGTAGCGCCGTCTTTATCCGGTAAGCCTAAATCGAGGATCACCAGACTGTATTCGCCGCTCTGGATCAGGGCATCCGCCTCAGCCGCCGTGGCGGCGCAGTCGAGGGCATATCCTTCATTGGCCAGCGCCAGAGCCAGCCCTTCCTGCAATAACAGATCGTCTTCAACTATGAGTAGTTTCATCGCTAGTTATTCTGGTAGATGTCCTTATAAAGCCTGCTTTCGAAGCGAACCAGTGGAATACGACGATTACGCTGGTCGGTCGGTTCGACGGCATAGCCGGAAAGATACTGCACGAATGCCATGCGTTGCCCGCTGGCGGTAGTGATGAAGCCTGCAAGGTTATAAACCCCCTGCAGTGAACCTGTCTTGGCTGAAACTTTTCCATCCACCCCGGCCGCATGAAGGCCGGCACGGTACTGGAGTGAACCGTCATGCCCGGCGAGTGGCAGCATCGAAATAAAGTTTAGCTCAGTGTCATGTTGTGCAATGTACTGAAGTACTTGCATCATCGTTGCCGGGGAGATCAAATTATGTCGCGATAACCCGGAGCCATCGACGGCAATGGTGTTGCCAAGATCGATCCCCGCCTGTTGGCGCAGGATCTGACGCACGGCGTCGGAACCCGCACGCCAGGTTCCTGGTACGCCGAAACGCGCGTGACCAATCATGCGGAACACCGTGTCAGCAATCATGTTGTCAGACTTTTTCAGCATAATCCGTAGCAAATCGTGCAGCGGCGCAGATTGTTTGCTGGCGATGACCGTACCGGGTTGATTAACCTGCGTCTGGCGCAGCAGGGTACCGGAATAGGTTATTCCCGCCTGCTTCAGTTCATCCTTGAGAATGGCACCCGCATAGCTTGCGCCATCCTGTATCGCAAAGGCCAGCGGCAGCGGGTCGGCGCGCTGTGTCAGGCACCCGGTCAGCGTGAAGCGGTTGAGATCGCCTGGCACCACGTCCAGCTCGCAATACTGCGCATCCGGGGAGCCTTTTGCGAGGGTACGAACCTGGCTGAACATCGTCACCGGGTAGTAAGACGCCACGCGAATAAACGCTAAGTCATCCGGTTTTGGCGCGCTGTAAAGTGAAATGGAGAAGCAGTTACGATCCACAATCGCGGCGGCTGGCGGAGCGCTAAAGCACTGCGTCATGTCGTTCCACGGCCATCCTGGTGCTTTATCGTGGCTGGCAAAAATAGAGGTGTCGATTAACACATTGCCATCAATCTTCTGCACGCCAGATTTTTTCAGCGACGCGACCATGTTGCGGATATCCTGGCGTTTAAACGTAGGATCTCCCCCGAAACGAGCGATAAGATCGCCTTTCAGTTCGCCACCCTCGATGTTGCCTTTGGTCTCGAGCGTGGTGGTAAAACGGAAGTCAGGTCCAAGCTGAAGCAGGGCGGCGAGTGCGGTGATCACCTTCTGGGTACTGGCAGGCAGCGCCATCTGTTGACTGTGATAGTCAATCTCTGGCGACTGCGCCCCGACCTTCTGCACCATCAAGGCAAGGTTGGCACCTGCGGGTAGCTGATTAATGTACTCATCAACATTCGCGGCCTGAACGCTGAACGCTATACTGGTAGTCAATCCGATGATAAATCTGGAAAATCGCATAATCTCGCGCTAACAACCCGAAAACAAACCGTCATACTACGGTGCATAGCACTGCAAAGTAAACGATGACCCATAGTGAACTTCGCGGTAAAATGCGTATCAAATTGAAAATTGTTGCTGACCTGGGGCTTCGCTCCCGGGTCGGTTTTCTTTTTGCTTCTGGCCCGCTCATGGGGGCCGGGGCAGGGAACACTGCTCCCAACAGGAATGTTTAAGAGGTATAACAAATGCAAGCTATTCCGATGACCTTACGTGGTGCCGAAAAACTGCGCGAAGAGCTGGATTTTCTGAAATCCGTTCGTCGCCCTGAAATCATCGCCGCTATCGCGGATGCGCGTGAGCATGGCGACCTGAAAGAGAATGCTGAATACCACGCGGCGCGTGAGCAGCAGGGCTTCTGTGAAGGGCGTATTAAAGATATCGAAGCAAAACTGTCCAATGCGCAGGTTATCGATATCACCAAAATGCCTAACAATGGCCGCGTCATTTTTGGTTCAACGGTTACCGTGCTGAACCTGGACAATGACGAAGAGCAGACTTATCGCATTGTGGGTGATGATGAAGCGGACTTTAAACAGAATCTGATTTCGGTGAACTCCCCGATTGCTCGCGGCCTGATTGGCAAAGAGCAGGATGATGTTGTCACTATCCGCACCCCGGGTGGCGAAGTGGAATACGAAATTATTAAGGTTGAATACCTGTAATTCGCATCTCGACTAAGATGTTGATACATTGTAAAGAAAAGAAAAAGGCCGCATAGCGGCCTTTTATCAACTCAAGGAGCGTGGCATTTTGCTCACCTGCTGACAGAAATCCCTCGTTTTACACAGAAAATGTGTTCGATTCAGGATATCCTTAGCGTGGCAGCGAGATTTTACGCTCTTTAGATGGGCGATAGAGCACCAGCGTTTTACCGATGACCTGTACATTACAGGCACCCGTTTCACGCACGATGGCTTCCACGATCAGGTTTTTAGTGTCTCGGTCTTCAGAGGCGATTTTCACCTTGATCAGCTCGTGGTGTTCCAGCGCTTGTTCAATCTCGGCAAGCACCCCTTCGGTCAAACCATTGTTGCCAAGCATGACTACAGGCTTGAGCGGATGTGCCAGACCTTTAAGGTGCTGTTTTTGTTTAGTACTCAGATTCATCGTATATTTTTGCTTACGTTGGGATTGAAAACGGTTCATTCTACCGCCATCTCCCTTATATCGCCAAATAGCTGCGTAGAAATTTACGTCACAGGCAAGTAACGATGAACCAGGACGGAAATGTTAAATGACAGGTAAAAAGCGTTCTGCCAGCTCCAGCCGCTGGCTTCAGGAACACTTTAGCGATAAATATGTTCAACAGGCACAGAAAAAGGGGTTGCGTTCCCGTGCCTGGTTTAAACTTGATGAAATACAGCAAAGTGACAAACTTTTTAAGCCGGGAATGACGGTTGTCGATCTCGGTGCAGCACCTGGCGGATGGTCCCAGTATGCGGTTACGCAGATCGGCGGAACGGGCCGAATCATCGCATGCGACCTTTTACCAATGGATCCCATCGTCGGTGTCGACTTCCTTCAGGGCGACTTTCGTGATGAATTAGTGCTGAAAGCGCTACTTGAGCGTGTAGGTGATAGTAAGGTCCAGGTTGTCATGTCAGATATGGCACCAAATATGTGTGGAACACCGGCGGTGGATATCCCCCGCGCCATGTATTTGGTGGAGCTAGCGTTAGAAATGTGTCGTGATGTACTAGCGCCTGGTGGTAGTTTTGTTGTGAAGGTGTTTCAGGGCGAAGGTTTCGAGGAGTATCTTAAGGAAATTCGCTCCCTGTTTGCGAAGGTTAAAGTTCGTAAGCCGGACTCTTCCCGGGCCCGTTCCCGAGAAGTGTATATTGTAGCGACCGGGCGAAAATGATAACCCGCGTCTTTCAGACGAAAGTTTGAATGACACGGGATATAGAGTATCCTGACGCTGTTTTTAACACAGTTGTAATATGAGGTTAATCCCTTGAGTGACATGGCGAAAAACCTAATACTCTGGCTGGTCATTGCCGTTGTGCTGATGTCAGTATTCCAGAGCTTTGGGCCCAGCGAGTCGAATGGCCGCAAGGTGGATTATTCTACCTTCCTGCAGGAGGTCAATCAGGACCAGGTTCGCGAAGCGCGTATCAACGGACGTGAGATCAACGTTACCAAGAAAGATAGTAACCGTTACACGACTTACATCCCGGTGAACGATCCTAAGCTGCTTGATAACCTTCTGACCAAAAACGTCAAGGTGGTAGGCGAGCCGCCAGAAGAACCAAGCCTGCTGGCTTCTATCTTCATCTCCTGGTTCCCGATGCTGCTTCTTATTGGCGTCTGGATCTTCTTTATGCGCCAGATGCAGGGCGGCGGTGGCAAAGGTGCCATGTCGTTCGGTAAGAGCAAGGCGCGTATGCTAACGGAAGATCAGATCAAGACCACATTTGCCGACGTTGCAGGTTGCGACGAAGCAAAAGAAGAAGTGGGCGAACTGGTTGAATACCTGCGCGAGCCGAGCCGTTTCCAGAAACTGGGCGGTAAGATCCCGAAAGGCGTTCTGATGGTGGGGCCTCCGGGTACCGGTAAAACCCTGCTGGCGAAAGCCATCGCGGGTGAAGCGAAGGTGCCGTTCTTTACTATTTCAGGTTCTGACTTCGTTGAAATGTTCGTGGGTGTTGGTGCATCTCGTGTGCGTGACATGTTCGAGCAGGCCAAGAAGGCAGCACCGTGCATTATCTTCATCGATGAAATCGACGCCGTAGGCCGCCAGCGTGGCGCAGGCCTGGGCGGTGGTCACGATGAACGTGAACAGACGCTGAACCAGATGCTGGTTGAGATGGATGGCTTCGAAGGTAACGAAGGTATTATTGTTATCGCGGCGACTAACCGTCCGGACGTTCTTGACCCTGCGCTGCTGCGTCCAGGCCGTTTCGACCGTCAGGTTGTGGTTGGTCTTCCGGATGTACGTGGTCGTGAACAGATTCTGAAAGTTCACATGCGTCGCGTACCGCTGGCACCTGATGTCGACGCGGCAATCATCGCGCGTGGTACGCCGGGCTTCTCCGGTGCTGACCTGGCAAACCTGGTCAACGAAGCTGCACTGTTCGCTGCTCGCGGTAACAAACGCGTTGTGTCGATGGTGGAGTTCGAGAAAGCGAAAGACAAAATCATGATGGGTGCGGAACGTCGCTCCATGGTGATGACGGAAGCGCAGAAAGAGTCCACGGCTTACCACGAAGCCGGTCACGCGATTATCGGTCGCCTGGTGCCGGAACACGATCCGGTGCATAAAGTGACGATTATTCCGCGCGGTCGTGCGCTGGGTGTGACGTTCTTCCTGCCGGAAGGCGATGCCATCAGCGCCAGTCGTCAGAAGCTGGAAAGTCAGATTTCAACCCTTTACGGCGGTCGTCTGGCTGAAGAGATTATTTACGGCGCGGAGCATGTTTCGACCGGTGCGTCCAACGACATTAAAGTCGCGACCAACCTGGCGCGTAACATGGTGACCCAATGGGGCTTCTCCGAGAAGCTGGGTCCCCTGCTGTATGCGGAAGAAGAAGGCGAAGTGTTCCTGGGCCGCTCCGTGGCGAAAGCGAAACACATGTCCGATGAAACCGCACGTATCATTGACCAGGAAGTGAAGCTGCTGATCGAGCGTAACTACAATCGCGCCCGTCAGATCCTGAACGATAACCTGGACATTCTGCATTCGATGAAAGATGCGCTCATGAAATATGAGACCATCGATGCTCCGCAGATTGACGACTTGATGGCTCGCCGCGAAGTGCGTCCGCCAGCGGGTTGGGAAGACCCAGGCGCTTCCAACAATTCTGACAACAATGGCACACCGCGTGCGCCGCGTCCGGTCGATGAACCGCGTACGCCGAACCCGGGCAACACCATGTCAGAACAGTTGGGCGACAAGTAAGTCACTGCTGTTGAAATCTATGTTTGCACCTCAAACCCTGGAGCTTGCTCCGGGGTTTTTCTTTTCTGTAAAACCATATTGATACCAGGGATTTGACCATGAAACTATTCGCCCAGGACTCGCATCTCGATCTCTCACATCCGCATGTGATGGGTATCCTGAATGTCACGCCTGACTCCTTCTCTGACGGCGGCACGCATAACACGCTTATCGAGGCTGTGAAGCACGCAAATTTGATGATTAACGCGGGCGCCACCATCATTGACGTAGGCGGGGAATCGACGCGCCCTGGGGCGGCAGACGTTTCGGTGGAAGAAGAACTGGCGCGCGTGGTGCCTGTGGTTGAAGCTATCGCACAGCGGTTCGAGGTGTGGATCTCCGTCGATACGTCTAAACCTGAAGTGATCCGTGAAGTCGCGAGAGTGGGTGCTCACATCATCAATGATATTCGCTCGCTGACGGAGCCTGGCGCACTGGAGGCGGCCGCGGAGACCGGGCTACCGGTTTGCCTGATGCACATGCAAGGACAGCCGAAAACCATGCAGGAAGCGCCAAAGTATGACGATGTTTATGCCGACGTAAATCGCTTCTTTATTGAGCATATTGCACGTTGTGAACGTGCGGGTATCGCAAAAGAGAAATTGCTGCTCGACCCGGGGTTCGGTTTCGGTAAAAATCTCTCTCACAATTATGAGCTGCTTGCGCGCTTATCGGAATTCCATCATTTCGACCTGCCATTGCTGGTTGGTATGTCGAGAAAGTCGATGATTGGTCAGTTACTGAATGTAGGGCCGAGCGAACGTCTGAGCGGAAGTCTGGCCTGCGCTGTAATTGCGGCGATGCAGGGCGCGCACATTATTCGTGTCCATGACGTTAAAGAAACAGTAGAAGCCATGCGTGTAGTGGAAGCTACACTGGCAGCGAAGGAAAACAAACGCTATGAGTAATCGTAAATATTTTGGTACCGATGGTATTCGTGGGCGCGTGGGTGATGCGCCAATCACCCCTGATTTTGTACTGAAACTGGGCTGGGCAGCGGGTAAAGTCCTTGCGCGTCATGGCTCCCGTAAAATCATCATTGGTAAAGATACCCGTATCTCCGGGTATATGCTGGAGTCAGCGCTGGAGGCCGGTCTGGCTGCCGCGGGGCTTTCCGCTTCCTTCACTGGCCCAATGCCAACGCCTGCTGTGGCATATCTGACGCGTACTTTCCGTGCTGAAGCAGGGATTGTGATTTCGGCCTCGCATAACCCGTTTTATGACAACGGCATTAAATTCTTCTCCATCGACGGCACTAAGCTGCCGGATGAAGTGGAAGAGGCGATCGAAGCGGAGATGGAAAAAGAGATCACCTGTGTCGACTCCGCCGAGCTGGGTAAAGCGAACCGCATTGTCGATGCCGCGGGTCGTTACATCGAATTCTGCAAAGGTACTTTCCCGAACGAACTGAGCCTGGCCCATCTTAAAATTGTGGTGGACTGCGCCAACGGTGCGACCTATCACATTGCGCCGAATGTTTTCCGCGAACTGGGTGCGAACGTGATTACCATCGGCTGCGAGCCTGATGGCCTGAATATTAACGAACAGGTGGGTGCGACTGACGTTCGTGCTCTGCAGGCGCGCGTTCTGGCGGAAAAAGCCGATCTGGGCATCGCACTGGATGGCGACGGCGATCGCGTGATCATGGTCGATCACGAAGGTAATAAGGTCGACGGCGACCAGATCCTCTATATCATTGCGCGTGAAGGTCTGCGTCAGGGCCAGTTGCGCGGCGGTGCAGTAGGCACGCTGATGAGCAACATGGGTCTCGAGCTGGCGCTGAAACAGCTGGGTATTCCGTTTGTCCGTGCAAAAGTGGGCGACCGCTATGTTCTGGAAAAACTGCAGGAAAAAGGCTGGCGCATCGGGGCTGAAAACTCAGGCCACGTGATCCTGCTGGATAAAACCACCACCGGAGACGGTATCGTCGCTGCGCTGCAGGTTGTTGCCGCCATGGCGCGCAACCATATGAGCCTGCACGATCTCTGCAGCGGCATGAAAATGTTCCCGCAGATCCTGGTGAATGTGCGTTTCACCGCCGGTAAAGGCGATCCGCTGGAAAATGAAAATGTGAAAGCGGTGATGGCTGACGTTGAAGCAGCCCTGGGCAACCGTGGGCGTGTGCTGCTGCGTAAGTCTGGAACTGAACCGCTGATCCGCGTAATGGTGGAAGGCGAAGACGAGGCGCAGGTGAATGAATTTGCGCACCGTATTGCGGATGCCGTAAAAGCTGCATAGTTTTTCACGTTAAGTGATTAAAAAGGCGGCGCTTGCCGCCTTTGTTTTAAGCAATTGATGGCTTTTTGCTGTTTTTTTCCGCAGTTGATACAATGCGTCAAAATTGCCCTTGCGAAGCACATTCGCTTTGGTTAGTATTCACACCCGCTTCAGTGGGAAACAAAAATCCTGCTAATTGGTCGAAGCATTGGTATGCGGCAAATCCGCAAGGAACAGGTTGATTATGTACGAAGCTCTTTTAGTTATTTTCCTTATTGTAGCCATCGCTCTCGTAGCGCTGATCATGCTGCAGCAAGGTAAAGGCGCTGATATGGGAGCCTCCTTCGGAGCAGGCGCTTCCGGTACGCTGTTCGGTTCAAGTGGTTCTGCGAACTTCATGACCCGCACAACGGCGATTCTGGCTACGCTGTTCTTCATCATCAGTCTGGCGCTTGGCAATATCAACAGCAACAAGACCAGCAAAGGAAGCGAGTGGGAAAATCTGAGCGCGCCAGCGAAAACTGAGCAGACTCAGCCAGCTGCACCGGCTAAGCCGACCAGCGATATCCCGCACTAAGTATTCAGTACCGAGGTGGTGGAATTGGTAGACACGCTACCTTGAGGTGGTAGTGCCCTAACGGGCTTGTGGGTTCGAGTCCCATCCTCGGTACCAATATTCCAGAAGAAAGACGTCGAAAGACGTCTTTTTTTTCGTCTGTAGATTTCGTCTGTAGAAGGAGCGTTTTCGTCGGCAGGTACGTTCGTGCCAGCGGGACCGGTTCTGCAGCGATCGTAAAAAAGGCGCCCACTGGGCGCCTTTTGCATTTCTGCGTAAGCCTTACTTCTTAACGCTGTGCTCCAGGTTTTCAACCTGCGGCAGGCCATTACCGGCGCTTGCGGAGAGCAGGCCATTCTCAACGTAGTTGAACAGCTTCTCACGGGTATCGGTGATGTCCAGGTTACGCATGGTCAGCTGGCCAATACGATCGTCCGGAGAGAACACGGATTCACCTTTCTCCATGGTCAGACGCTCTGCTTTATAAGTCAGGTTGTCGGACACGGTGTTCAGAATCGAGTAGTCATTCCCGCGACGCAGCTCCAGCGTCACTTCGCCGGTGATCGCGCTTGCCACCCAACGTTGCAGTGCATCACGCAGCATCAGGGCCTGTGGGTCGAACCAACGGCCCTGGTACAGCAGTTTACCCAGCTGACGACCATGGGAGTGATACTGCTCGATGGTGTCTTCATTGTGAATACCGGTCAGCAGACGCTCATAAGCGATGTGCAGCAGCGCCATCCCTGGGGCTTCATAGATGCCACGGCTTTTTGCTTCAATAATACGGTTTTCAATTTGGTCGCTCATGCCCAGACCGTGACGGCCACCGATACGGTTAGCTTCCAGCATCAGTTCCACATCGTCAGAGAAGGTCTTGCCGTTCAGGGCAACCGGATGGCCGCGCTCGAAACGCACAGTAACTTCTTCCGCCTGGATTTTGACGTTTTCGTCCCAGAACTTCACGCCCATGATCGGGTTAACGATCTTCACGCTGGAGTTCAGGAATTCCAGGTCCTTCGCTTCGTGCGTCGCACCCAGCATATTGGAATCGGTAGAGTAGGCTTTCTCAACGGACATCTTATAGTCGAAGCCACAGGCGATCATAAACTCGGACATTTCATGACGGCCGCCCAGCTCGTCGATAAAGTCGGTATCGAGCCACGGTTTATAAATCTGCAGCTCGGCGTTGGTCAGCAGGCCATAACGATAGAAACGTTCGATATCGTTTCCTTTATACGTACTGCCATCACCCCAGATGTTTACGCCATCTTCTTTCATGGCGGCAACCAGCATGGTACCGGTCACTGCACGGCCCAGCGGGGTGGTATTGAAATAGGTCAGGCCGCCGGTAGTGTTATGGAAAGCACCACACTGAATAGCAGCAATGCCTTCAGCGACCAGTTGCTTACGGCAGTCAATCAGGCGCGCGTTCTCTGCGCCATACTCTTTAGCGCGACGAGGGATTGCATCATAATCGTCCTCATCCGGCTGACCCAGGTTCGCAGTATATGCATACGGAACCGCTCCCTTCTGGCGCATCCACAGCAGTGCAGCGCTGGTATCCAGGCCGCCTGAAAAAGCGATGCCAATACGTTGTCCTACCGGAAGATGCTTGAGAATCGTCGTCATAAAATAAAACCCTGCTTGATTGACTGATTAAGAGACCGCTTTCGCTCTCGATGCATGTTTATGCAAAATAAGTGAGTATTCATTTAATCATCTTTTGTCGATGACCGGAAGAGACTCGTGCGTTTTTTGTAAAATTTTCCCTTTGTTTGACCTGGCGGAAACTGGCTTGACAGGTGGGGTTCACTATCAATATACTAAACGCCGATTTTACGTCCCGTCTTCGGTACCAAATCCCAGCATTATTTGCAAATTCTCTCCAAAACGCGTAGAATTTGCCACGTTTCAGGCGCGGGGTGGAGCAGCCTGGTAGCTCGTCGGGCTCATAACCCGAAGGTCGTCGGTTCAAATCCGGCCCCCGCAACCACTTTCCCATAAAGTTCTTTTTCAAATATACTGTGAAGACTTAGAGCCTTCGTAGCTGGATTTGAAAAAATTCTTTCGGAGAGTGCTCCAGGCCGCAGTTGCGGCTATAGGGTTCAGTTATCTAAAGCCCCGATTTATCGGGGTTTTTTGTTATCTGACTACAGAATAACTGGGCTTTACGCCCTTTTTTTATGTCTTGGGGGTGGGCTTGTCCACATTAGAGCAAAAATTAACAGAGATGATTACTGCACCGGTCGAAGCACTGGGCTACGAACTGGTCGGCATCGAATTCGTTCGCGGCCGTACATCGACGCTGCGCATCTATATTGATAGTGAAGATGGCATCAATGTTGATGATTGTGCTGATGTTAGCCACCAGGTGAGTGCGGTTCTTGATGTTGAAGACCCGATTACCGTTGCGTACAACCTGGAAGTTTCCTCACCCGGCCTCGATCGCCCGATGTTCACGGCCGAGCACTATGTGCGCTTTACCGGTGAAGAAGTGGCTCTCGTTCTGCGTATGGCCGTACAGAACCGCCGTAAATGGCAGGGAATTATCAAAGCCGTTGATGGTGAAATGATCACGGTTACAGTCGAAGGCAAAGATGAAGTGTTCGCGCTGAGTAATATCCAGAAGGCGAACCTGGTTCCCCACTTTTAACAGTCTGGATTGAGGTGAAAAGCCCGCGATGAACAAAGAAATTTTGGCTGTTGTTGAAGCCGTCTCCAACGAGAAATCACTGCCGCGTGAGAAGATTTTCGAAGCGCTGGAAAGTGCACTGGCTACAGCAACCAAGAAAAAATACGAACAAGAGATCGATGTTCGCGTAGAAATCGATCGTAAAAGCGGTGACTTCGATACATTCCGTCGTTGGGTAATCGTTGAAGAGGTGACCCAGCCGACGAAAGAGATCACCCTGGAAGCGGCGCGTTTTGAAGACGAAAGCCTGAACGTGGGTGACTATGTTGAAGATCAGATTGAATCTGTCACCTTCGACCGTATCACCACGCAAACCGCAAAACAGGTTATCGTCCAGAAAGTCCGTGAAGCTGAGCGCGCGCTGGTTGTCGATCAGTTCCGCGATCAGGAAGGTGAGATCATTACCGGCGTGGTGAAGAAAGTAAACCGCGACAACATCTCTCTGGAAATCAAATCTGAAGGGCTGCCAGGTAACGCTGAAGCCGTTATCCTGCGTGAAGACATGCTGCCGCGTGAAAACTTCCGCCCGGGTGACCGTATTCGTGGCGTTCTGTATGCCGTACGCCCTGAAGCGCGTGGTGCACAGCTGTTTGTGACCCGTTCCAAGCCAGAGATGCTGATTGAACTGTTCCGTATCGAAGTACCGGAAATCGGCGAAGAAGTTATCGAGATTAAAGCGGCTGCCCGCGATCCGGGTTCACGCGCGAAAATCGCGGTGAAAACCAACGACAAGCGTATCGACCCGGTCGGTGCTTGCGTAGGTATGCGCGGTGCGCGTGTTCAGGCGGTTTCTACCGA
Source organism: Enterobacter sp. 200527-13 (assembly GCF_027924865.1). Lineage (NCBI taxonomy): Bacteria > Pseudomonadati > Pseudomonadota > Gammaproteobacteria > Enterobacterales > Enterobacteriaceae > Enterobacter > Enterobacter sp. 200527-13. The sequence goes on along the minus strand of NZ_BSCM01000009.1, from coordinate 42,733 downwards.
ACTGGGCGGCGAGCGTATCGATATCGTCCTGTGGGACGACAACCCGGCGCAATTCGTGATTAACGCAATGGCTCCGGCGGATGTGGCGTCTATCGTTGTTGACGAAGACAAACACACCATGGATATCGCTGTTGAAGCGGGCAACCTGGCGCAGGCAATCGGCCGTAACGGTCAGAACGTACGCCTGGCGTCACAGCTGAGCGGCTGGGAACTCAACGTAATGACCGTTGATGACCTGCAGGCTAAGCATCAGGCTGAAGCCCATGCGGCGATCGATACCTTCACGAAATACCTGGATATTGACGAAGATTTCGCCACTGTTCTGGTTGAAGAAGGTTTCTCTACCCTTGAAGAACTGGCCTATGTGCCAATGAAAGAGCTGCTGGAAATCGACGGTCTTGATGAAGCCACCGTTGAAGCCCTGCGTGAACGCGCTAAAAACGCACTGACCACCCTGGCACTGGCTCAGGAAGAAAGCCTTGGCGATAAGAAGCCGGCTGATGACCTGCTGAATCTGGAAGGTCTTGATCGTGCGATTGCGTTCAAGCTGGCTGCCCGTGGTGTTTGTACGCTGGAAGATCTCGCTGAGCAAGGCGTTGATGACCTGGCCGATATCGAAGGTTTAACCGACGAGAAAGCCGGCGAACTCATCATGGCCGCACGTAATATTTGCTGGTTCGGCGACGAAGCGTAATAAACTGTAGCAGGAAGGAACAGCATGACTGATGTAACTGTAAAATCGCTGGCTGCCGAGATTCAGACCTCCGTGGACCGCCTGGTACAGCAATTTGCTGATGCAGGGATCCCGAAGTCCGCTGATGACTCGGTGAACGCGCAAGAAAAACAAACCTTGTTAGCGCACCTGAACCGTGAACACGGATCGACGCCTGACAAGCTGACGCTGCAGCGCAAAACGCGTAGCACGTTGAATATCCCTGGTACCGGTGGTAAAAGCAAATCGGTACAAATTGAAGTCCGCAAGACACGCACCTTTGTAAAACGTGATCCGCAAGAGGCAGAACGCCTTGCTGCGGAAGAGCAGGCACAGCGTGAAGCGGAAGAACAAGCTCAGCGTGAGGCAGAAGCGACTGCCAAACGTGAAGCAGAATTAAAAGCTGAACGTGAGGCCGCAGAAAAAGCGAAACGCGACGCAAGTGATAAAGTGAAGCGTGAAGCTGCGGAAAAAGACAAAGTGAGCAATCAACAGACCGACGAAATGACAAAAACCGCCCAGGCTGAAAAAGCCCGCCGTGAAAATGAAGCTGCCGAGCTGAAGCGTAAAGCGGAAGAAGAAGCCCGCCGCAAGCTTGAAGAAGAAGCTCGCCGTGTAGCTGAAGAAGCGCGCCGTATGGCTGAAGAAAACGAGAAGAACGGTGTGAACCCTGCTGAAGCGTCTGAAGACACCAGCGATTATCACGTCACCACTTCTCAGCATGCGCGCCAGGCAGAAGACGATAACGACCGTGAAGTTGAAGGTGGTCGTGGCCGTACTCGCAGCACCAAAGCTGCTCGCCCAGCCAAAAAAGGCAACAAGCACGCTGAATCTAAAGCTGACCGTGAAGAAGCTCGTGCAGCGATCCGCGGTGGTAAAGGCGGCAAGCGTAAAGGTTCCGCACTGCAGCAGGGCTTCCAGAAGCCAGCTCAGGCTGTTAACCGTGACGTAGTGATTGGTGAAACCATCACCGTTGGCGATCTGGCCAACAAAATGGCGGTTAAAGGCTCTCAGGTCATCAAAGCGATGATGAAACTGGGCGCAATGGCCACCATCAACCAGGTTATCGACCAGGAAACTGCGCAACTGGTAGCCGAAGAGATGGGCCACAAAGTTATCCTGCGTCGTGAAAACGAGCTGGAAGAAGCAGTAATGAGCGACCGTGACACCGGTGCAGCGGCAGAACCGCGCGCGCCTGTAGTGACCATCATGGGTCACGTTGACCACGGTAAAACCTCTCTGCTCGACTACATTCGTTCGACGAAAGTGGCCTCCGGTGAAGCGGGTGGTATTACCCAGCACATCGGTGCGTACCACGTAGAAACCGACAACGGCATGATCACCTTCCTGGATACCCCGGGCCACGCAGCGTTTACCTCTATGCGTGCTCGTGGTGCTCAGGCAACGGATATCGTTGTACTGGTTGTTGCTGCAGATGACGGCGTGATGCCACAGACCATTGAAGCTATTCAGCACGCGAAAGCGGCGCAGGTGCCTCTGGTGGTTGCAGTGAACAAGATCGATAAGCCAGAAGCTGACATGGATCGCGTTAAAAACGAACTCTCCCAGTACGGTGTTATGCCGGAAGAGTGGGGCGGTGAAGCGCAGTTCATCCCAGTATCTGCGAAAGCCGGTACCGGTATCGACGACCTGCTGAACGCTATCCTGCTGCAGGCTGAAGTTCTGGAGCTGAAAGCGGTTCGTAAAGGTATGGCGAGCGGCGCGGTTATCGAATCCTTCCTGGATAAAGGTCGTGGTCCGGTTGCAACCGTTCTGGTTCGTGAAGGTACGCTGCATAAAGGCGATATCGTTCTGTGTGGTTTCGAATACGGTCGTGTTCGTGCGATGCGTAACGAACTGGGTCAGGAAGTTCTGGAAGCAGGTCCGTCCATTCCAGTGGAAATCCTGGGCCTGTCCGGTGTGCCGGCTGCGGGTGATGAAGTGACCGTCGTACGTGACGAGAAGAAAGCGCGTGAAGTTGCACTGTATCGTCAGGGCAAATTCCGTGAAGTTAAACTGGCTCGTCAGCAGAAATCTAAACTCGAGAACATGTTTGCGAACATGACCGAAGGCGAAGTTCACGAAGTGAACATCGTTCTGAAAGCCGACGTTCAGGGTTCTGTGGAAGCGATCTCCGACTCCTTGCTGAAACTGTCTACTGACGAAGTTAAAGTGAAGATCATCGGTTCTGGCGTAGGGGGTATCACCGAAACCGACGCCACCCTGGCTGCTGCATCCAATGCAATCCTGGTCGGCTTCAACGTACGTGCTGACGCGTCTGCACGTAAAGTGATTGATGCTGAAAGTCTGGATCTGCGTTACTACTCCGTCATCTATAACCTGATCGACGAAGTGAAAGCTGCGATGAGCGGCATGCTGTCTCCAGAGCTGAAACAGCAGATCATCGGTCTGGCTGAAGTGCGTGACGTGTTCAAATCACCGAAATTTGGTGCGATCGCGGGCTGTATGGTTACCGAAGGTATCATCAAACGTCACAACCCAATCCGCGTACTGCGTGACAACGTGGTTATCTACGAAGGCGAGCTGGAATCCCTGCGCCGCTTCAAAGATGACGTTAACGAAGTCCGTAACGGCATGGAATGTGGTATCGGCGTGAAGAACTACAACGACGTTCGCGTTGGCGACATGATCGAAGTGTTCGAGATCATCGAAATTCAGCGTACGATTGCTTAATCATCGATGCAGGCCGGGTAAGCAAAGCGCCACCCGGTAATAATTTTAAAAGGGGCTTTTTGCCCCTTTTTTGTCTGGAGAATTTATTATGGCGAAAGAATTTGGTCGCCCGCAGCGCGTAGCGCAAGAAATGCAGAAAGAGATCGCCCTCATCCTGCAACGTGAAATTAAAGATCCACGCGTGGGTGTGATGACCACCGTGTCCGGCGTGGAAATGTCCCGCGACCTGGCGTATGCCAAAGTGTTCGTGACTTTCCTGAACGATCAGGACGAAGCCGCGGTAAAAAACGGCATTAAAGCGCTGCAGGAAGCCTCTGGCTACATCCGCTCTCTGCTCGGCAAAGCGATGCGTCTGCGTATCGTGCCTGAGCTGACCTTCTTCTACGACAACTCTCTGGTCGAAGGTATGCGCATGTCCAACCTGGTGACCAGCGTGGTGAAACATGACGACGAACGTCGTGTTAACCCAACGGACGACAGCAAGGAGGACTAATGAGTCGTCCTCGTCGTCGCGGTCGCGACGTGCATGGTGTGCTGCTGCTGGATAAACCCCAGGGCGCTTCCAGCAACGACGTGCTGCAAAAAGTTAAGCGTATTTTTAACGCCAACCGTGCGGGCCACACGGGCGCGCTCGATCCGCTGGCGACCGGCATGCTGCCGATCTGCCTGGGGGAAGCGACAAAGTTTTCCCAGTACCTGCTGGACTCCGATAAGCGCTATCGGGTCATCGCCCGACTAGGCCAGCGCACGGACACCTCCGATGCCGATGGTCAGGTGGTAGAAGAGCGTCCGGTGACCTTCAGCGCGGAGCAACTTGATGCCGCGCTGGAAAGTTTCCGTGGCGACACGCTGCAGGTACCGTCAATGTATTCGGCGCTGAAGTACCAGGGTAAAAAACTGTACGAATATGCACGCCAGGGCATTGACGTTCCTCGTGAACCCCGTCCGATTACCGTGTACGAACTGCTCTTTATTCGTCACGAAGGCGATGAGCTGGAGCTGGAAGTACACTGTTCGAAAGGCACCTATATTCGTACCATCATTGACGACCTGGGTGAAAAACTGGGCTGCGGTGCGCACGTGATTTACCTGCGTCGCCTGGCTGTCAGCACGTACCCGGTTGAGCGAATGGTCACCCTTGAACATCTGCGCGAGTTGGTTGAGCAGGCGGAAGCGCAGGAGATTGCGCCGGCCGATTTGCTCGATCCGCTGCTGATGCCAATGGACAGCCCAGCGGCCGATTTCCCGGTTGTTAATCTTCCTTTAACATCCTCCGTTTACTTTAAGAACGGAAACCCGGTTCGTACCACCAGTGCTCCTTCTGAAGGTCTGGTACGCGTGACCGAGGGGGATGAAGGTAAGTTTATCGGCATGGGTGAAATGGATGGCGAAGGGCGCGTCGCGCCGCGTCGCCTGGTCGTTGAGTATCCGGTTGAAGCCTGATAGCGATAACGGCTCGCCTTGCGATAAGCAGGTGAGACGAGTAGAATATCGCGGCTTAACGTTCGGCAAATTGTTTAACATATTGCGGGACGTATACTGGGATTGCTGAATTAGAGATCGGCATCCTTACATTCTTTATATTCTGGAGTTTGAAAATGTCTCTAAGCGTTGAAGCTAAAGCTAAAATCGTTTCTGAGTTTGGTCGTGGTACTAACGACAGCGGTTCTACCGAAGTTCAGGTTGCACTGCTGACTGCACAGATTAACCACCTGCAGGGTCACTTTGCAGAGCACAAAAAAGATCACCACAGCCGTCGTGGTCTGCTGCGTATGGTTTCTCAGCGTCGTAAACTGCTCGACTACCTGAAACGTAAAGATGTTGCACGTTACTCCGCGCTGATCGAGCGTCTGGGTCTGCGTCGCTAAGTCTTGCGAGTTTCAGAAAAGGGGGCCTGATGGCCCCTTTTTTCAACCAGACGGCAGCAATTCACTGGAAACTATTGTATTGTTGCTATAAATGATCTTCATTGCAGAGGTTCGCGCGGCTAATGAGAGGCTTCACCCATGGGGGTGTTGGTTGTCATTAGTCGCGAGGATGCGAAGAAGGTCGGGTTAAATCGTCAGCACACCGGTGGTGTGCTGTCATACATTTAAGAAAGGACAGAACTTTGCTGAATCCGATCGTTCGTAAATTCCAGTATGGTCAACACACCGTCACGCTGGAAACCGGCATGATGGCACGTCAGGCTACTGCTGCCGTTATGGTAAGCATGGATGACACTGCGGTATTCGTAACCGTAGTTGGCCAGAAAAAAGCAAAACCAGGTCAGGACTTCTTCCCACTGACCGTTAACTACCAGGAGCGTACCTACGCTGCCGGTAAAATTCCGGGTGGCTTCTTCCGTCGTGAAGGCCGTCCAAGCGAAGGCGAAACCCTGATTGCGCGTCTGATTGACCGCCCGGTTCGTCCGCTGTTCCCGGAAGGCTTCGTGAACGAAGTGCAGGTTATCGCGACCGTTGTTTCCGTTAACCCACAGGTTAACCCGGATATCGTTGCGATGATCGGTGCTTCCGCAGCCCTGTCACTGTCTGGTATTCCATTCAATGGCCCAATCGGTGCTGCACGCGTTGGTTACATCAACGACCAGTACGTGCTGAACCCAACGCAGGAAGAGCTGAAAGAAAGTAAGCTGGACTTGGTTGTTGCTGGTACTGAAGCGGCTGTGCTGATGGTTGAATCCGAAGCGGAACTGCTGAGCGAAGACCAGATGCTGGGCGCGGTGGTCTTTGGCCACGATCAGCAGCAGATCGTTATTCAGAACATCAACGATCTGGTTAAAGAAGCGGGCAAACCACGTTGGGACTGGCAGCCTGAAGCCGTCAACGACGCGCTGAATGCACGCGTTGCTGCGCTGGCTGAATCTCGTCTGAGCGATGCTTATCGCATCACCGACAAACAGGAGCGTTATGCTCAGGTTGACGTGATCAAAGACGAAACTATCGCAACGCTGATTGCTGAAGACGAAACGCTGGATGCTAACGAGCTGAGCGAAATTCTGCACGCTATCGAGAAAAACGTGGTTCGTAGCCGCGTCCTGGCGGGTGAGCCGCGTATCGATGGCCGCGAAAAAGACATGATCCGTGGTCTGGACGTGCGTACTGGCGTTCTGCCACGTACTCACGGTTCTGCACTGTTCACCCGTGGCGAAACGCAGGCGCTGGTTACCGCGACCCTGGGGACAGCACGTGACGCGCAGAACATCGACGAACTGATGGGCGAGCGTACTGACAGCTTCCTGTTCCACTACAACTTCCCTCCATACTCCGTAGGTGAAACCGGTATGGTGGGTTCGCCTAAGCGTCGTGAAATTGGTCACGGTCGTCTGGCGAAGCGTGGTGTGCTGGCAGTGATGCCGGATGCTGACAAATTCCCGTACACCGTTCGTGTGGTTTCTGAAATCACCGAATCTAACGGTTCTTCTTCCATGGCTTCCGTGTGTGGCGCATCTCTGGCGCTGATGGATGCAGGCGTGCCAATCAAAGCCGCCGTTGCGGGTATCGCAATGGGCCTGGTGAAAGAAGGCGAGAACTTTGTTGTTCTGTCTGACATTCTGGGCGACGAAGACCACCTGGGCGATATGGACTTCAAAGTTGCGGGTTCCCGCGACGGTATCTCTGCGCTGCAGATGGATATCAAAATTGAAGGTATCACCAAAGAGATCATGCAGGTTGCGCTGAACCAGGCTAAAGGTGCTCGTCTGCACATCCTGGGCGTGATGGAACAGGCGATCAACGCGCCACGTGGCGACATTTCTCAGTTCGCTCCGCGTATCCACACCATCAAGATCAATCCAGACAAGATCAAAGATGTTATCGGTAAGGGCGGTTCCGTTATCCGTGCTCTGACCGAAGAGACTGGCACCACTATCGAAATCGAAGATGACGGTACGGTGAAAATTGCAGCGACCGACGGCGAGAAAGCGAAATTTGCTATTCGTCGCATCGAAGAAATTACTGCAGAAATCGAAGTGGGCCGTATCTACAATGGTAAAGTGACCCGTATCGTTGACTTTGGCGCGTTCGTTGCCATCGGTGGCGGTAAAGAAGGTCTGGTTCACATCTCTCAAATCGCTGACAAGCGCGTTGAGAAAGTGACCGATTACCTGCAGATGGGTCAGGAAGTCCCGGTTAAAGTTCTGGAAGTTGACCGCCAGGGCCGTATCCGTCTGAGCATTAAAGAAGCAACCGAGCAGTCTCAGCCGGCTGCTGCGCCAGAAGCATCGGCAGCAGAACAGCAAGGCGAGTAAGTTGCATTTGCCCTCCGCTTCGGCGGAGGGCCTATTATCAGGCAGGACGCCTTGTTAAGCCGCCGGGGGACAGGACGTTCATCCAATAGTTGTCTTCGGGAGTGGGAAATGAAGCCTTTTTTGCGCTGGTGTTTCGTTGCGACAGCTTTAACGCTGGCAGGATGCAGCAACTCTGCCTGGCGTAAGAGCGAAGTCCTCGCAGTGCCATTGCAACCGACTTTGCAGCAGGAAGTGATTCTGGCACGCATGGAACAAATTCTTGCCAGTCGGGCTTTAACCGATGACGAACGCGCACAGCTTTTATATGAGCGCGGAGTGTTGTATGATAGTCTCGGTCTGAGGGCATTAGCGCGGAATGATTTTTCACAAGCGCTGGCAATCCGACCTGATATGCCTGAAGTATTCAATTACTTAGGCATTTATTTAACGCAGGCAGGCAATTTTGATGCTGCCTATGAAGCGTTTGATTCTGTACTTGAGCTTGATCCAACTTACAACTACGCGCACTTGAATCGCGGTATCGCCCTGTATTACGGCGGTCGTGATAAGTTAGCGCAAGATGATCTGCTGGCGTTTTATCAAGACGATCCTAATGATCCTTTCCGCAGTCTGTGGTTATACATCGTTGAGCAGAAGCTCGATGAGAAGCAGGCAAAAGAAGCACTGAAACAGCGCTTCGATAAATCGGACAAGGAACAGTGGGGATGGAACATTGTCGAGTTCTACCTGGGCAACATTAGCGAAGCAACGCTGATGGAACGCCTCAAGGCGGACGCAACGGATAACACCTCGCTCGCTGAGCATCTCAGTGAAACCAACTTCTATTTAGGTAAGTACTACCTAAGTCTGGGGGATAAGGACAGCGCTACGGCACTGTTCAAATTAGCGGTTGCTAACAACGTACACAACTTCGTTGAGCACCGTTATGCATTGTTGGAATTATCGCTCTTGGGCCAGGAGCAAGACGACCTGGCAGAATCGGACCAGCAATAGCTGACGACATAAACATCAGCCCGTAATCTTTTGATTGCCATCACCTTAACTGGTGAGGGCGTTGTTGTTCGTCAATACATCTACTTTGAGCCGGTTCACACTTTTCAATGAAAATTGCTAATCATTTTCACGATGAGCTAAGTAGACTGGCCGCCATTGACATTGAGGCACTCGTACTACATGGCTGAATTCGAAACCACTTTTGCAGATCTGGGCCTGAAGGCTCCTATCCTTGAAGCCCTTACCGATCTGGGTTACGAAAAACCATCTCCGATCCAGGCAGAATGTATCCCACATCTGTTGTCTGGTCGTGACGTGCTGGGCATGGCCCAGACTGGTAGCGGCAAAACCGCAGCGTTCTCGCTGCCGCTGCTGCACAACATCGATCCGGAACTGCGTGCACCGCAGATCCTCGTCCTGGCTCCAACCCGTGAACTGGCTGTTCAGGTTGCAGAAGCTATGACTGATTTCTCTAAACATATGCGCGGCGTAAACGTGGTGGCCCTGTACGGTGGCCAGCGTTATGACGTGCAGTTACGTGCCCTGCGCCAGGGTCCACAGATTGTTGTCGGTACGCCGGGCCGTCTGCTGGATCACCTGAAGCGCGGTACTCTTGACCTCTCTAAACTGAGCGGTCTGGTACTGGATGAAGCAGATGAAATGCTGCGTATGGGCTTCATCGAAGACGTAGAAACGATTATGGCGCAGATCCCGGAAGGTCATCAGACCGCTCTGTTCTCTGCAACCATGCCAGAAGCGATTCGTCGCATTACCCGCCGCTTCATGAAAGAGCCGCAGGAAGTGCGCATTCAGTCCAGCGTGACCACTCGCCCGGACATCAGCCAGAGCTACTGGTCTGTATACGGTATGCGTAAAAACGAAGCGCTGGTTCGTTTCCTGGAAGCGGAAGATTTTGATGCGGCGATTATCTTCGTTCGTACCAAAAACGCGACCCTGGAAGTGGCTGAAGCGCTGGAGCGTAGCGGCTACAACAGCGCAGCGCTGAACGGTGACATGAACCAGGCTCTGCGTGAGCAGACGCTGGAGCGCCTGAAAGACGGTCGTCTGGATATCCTGATTGCAACCGACGTGGCAGCACGTGGTCTGGACGTTGAGCGTATCAGCCTGGTTGTGAACTACGATATTCCAATGGACTCCGAGTCCTACGTTCACCGTATCGGTCGTACCGGTCGTGCGGGTCGTGCAGGTCGTGCGCTGCTGTTCGTTGAGAACCGCGAGCGTCGTCTGCTGCGTAACATTGAACGCACCATGAAGCTGACCATTCCAGAAGCGGAACTGCCAAATGCAGAACTGCTGGGCAAACGCCGTCTGGAAAAATTCGCTGCGAAAGTACAGCAGCAGCTGGAAAGCAGCGACCTGGACCAGTATCGTGCACTGCTGGCACAGATTCAGCCTACCGCTGAAGGCGAAGAGCTGGATATGGAAACGCTGGCCGCAGCACTGCTGAAAATGGCTCAGGGCGAACGTACCCTGATCGTGCCACCAGATGCACCGATGCGTCCTAAGCGTGAGTTCCGTGACCGTGACGAGCGTTTCGAACGTCGTGGCGATCGTAACGATCGTGGTCCACGTGCTGACCGTCCAGAGCGCAGTGGCGAAGAGCGTCCACGTCGTGAACGTCGTGACGCTGGCGAAATGGAACTGTACCGCATTGAAGTGGGCCGTGATGATGGTGTTGAAGTTCGTCATATCGTTGGCGCGATCGCTAACGAAGGCGACATCAGCAGCCGTTACATCGGTAACATCAAGCTGTTCGCATCTCACTCTACTATCGAGCTGCCAAAAGGCATGCCGGGCGAAGTACTGCAGCACTTTACTCGCACCCGCATCCTGAACAAGCCGATGAACATGCAGCTGATGGGCGATGCCCAGCCACGTACTGACCGTGGTGGCGAACGTCGTGGCGGTGGTCGTGGTTTCGGTGGCGAACGTCGTGAAGGCGGTCGTAGCGAAGGCAACCGCGCTGGCGCAGGCGAAGGTCGTCGTTTCTCTGGCGAGCGTCGCGAAAGCCGTGCCCCACGTCGTGAAGAAGGTACCGCTCGTCGTCGTTTCGGTGACGCGTAAGTCTTTCGTTTCTGACGTAAAGTAATCTATACAGCCCCGATAAACACTGTCGGGGCTTTTTTTATTCCTTTTGTACTCTTGTACTGGTACAGTGCTGCACACTAACATGCATAACCGCATTATTGACTGGAGAAAAGGCTGTATGGCGACACTTACCACCACCCAAACGTCACCTTCGCTGCTTGGCGGCGTGGTGATCATCGGCGGAACCATCATTGGTGCCGGGATGTTCTCCCTGCCTGTGGTTATGTCCGGTGCGTGGTTCTTCTGGTCGCTGGCGGCACTGGTGTTTACCTGGTTCTGTATGCTTCATTCCGGGCTGATGATCCTCGAAGCCAACCTGAACTACCGCATTGGCTCCAGCTTCGACACCATCACTAAAGACCTGTTAGGCAAAGGCTGGAACCTGATAAACGGCCTCTCCATTGCCTTTGTGCTCTACATCCTGACTTACGCGTACATCTCAGCGAGCGGCTCCATTCTGCATCACACATTCTCGGAGTTGTCGCTGAACGTGCCAGCAAGAGTGGCGGGCTTGTGCTTCGCGCTGGGCGTCGCGTTTATCGTCTGGATGAGCACCAAAGCGGTGAGCCGCATGACGGCGATTGTGCTGGGCGCGAAGGTGATCACCTTCTTCCTGACCTTCGGCAGCCTGCTTGGGCACGTTACGCCGGCCACGCTGTTCAACGTGGCGGAGACGAATACCGCTTACACGCCGTACCTGCTGATGACCCTGCCGTTCTGTCTGGCATCATTTGGTTACCACGGTAATGTGCCGAGCCTGATGAAGTATTACGGTAAAGATCCCCGCACGATTGTGAAGTGCCTGATCTACGGCACGCTGCTGGCGCTGGCGCTGTACGTGATTTGGCTGCTGGGGACGATGGGCAATATCCCGCGTCCTGAATTTATCGGCATTGCGCAGAAGGGCGGTAACATTGATGTGCTGGTACAGGCGTTGAGCGGCGTACTGAACAGCCGCAGTCTGGATCTGCTGCTGGTGGTGTTCTCTAACTTTGCCGTCGCGAGCTCTTTCCTCGGCGTGACGCTGGGCCTGTTTGACTACCTGGCCGATCTGTTTGGTTTTGATGATTCTGCTATGGGGCGCTTTAAAACCGCGCTGCTGACTTTCCTGCCACCGATTGTTGGCGGTCTGCTGTGGCCGAATGGTTTCCTCTATGCCATCGGCTATGCCGGGCTGGCGGCGACCATCTGGGCGGCGATTGTGCCTGCGCTGCTGGCACGCAAATCACGTAAACGCTTCGGCAGCCCGAAATTCCGCGTCTGGGGTGGAAAGCCGATGATTGCGCTGATTCTGGTGTTCGGTATTGGCAACGCGCTGGTGCATGTCCTGTCGAGTTTTAACCTGCTGCCGGTGTATCAGTAACACCACCTGTCACCCTCTCCCGACGGGAGAGGGGAACAAACCGCGCTAACCTGACACTTCCTCTTTCACCTGCATCGCCAGGTCAAACGAATGCAAGCGTGCCTGATGATCGAAAATCTGGCCGTTAACCATAATTTCATCCGCCTGTGTCTCACGCAGCACCGCCTCCAGCCCGTGACGCACTTTTGCCTTATCCCCCACCAGCGACATGCTCAGCGCCTGCTGAACGCCATACTGTTCGGATGCCGACCACAGCTGATGCATATTCTCCACCGGCGGCGGCAGCTGGCCGGTCTCACCGCGACGCAGCTTCACAAAAGCCTGTTGCATGGAGGTGAACAGGAATTCCGCATCGCGATTGCTGTCGGCGGCAACGATGTTAATGCACACCATCGCATACGGTTTTTCCAGACGCTCTGAAGGTTTGAAATTTGTGCGATAGAGATGAAGCGCCTGGTGGAGCATATCTGGCGCGAAGTGTGAGGCAAAGGCGAACGGCAGCCCCAGCTGCGCGGCAAGCTGCGCGCTGTACAGGCTTGAGCCCAACAGCCACACCGGGATCTTCTCACCGTAGCCTGGCACCGGGCGCACGTGCGGGTTAGGGTCACGCGCGTCAAACCAGTCCACCAGTTCAGCCACATCGCGCGGGAAGTTATCGATGTCGCCGCTCATATGGCGACGCAGGGCGCGCATGGTCGGCTGGTCGCTGCCCGGCGCACGGCCAAGACCCAGGTCGATACGGCCAGGATAGAGGGTATTCAGCGTACCAAACTGCTCGGCAATCACCAGCGGGGCGTGGTTTGGCAGCATCACGCCACCGGAGCCAAGGTGCAGCGTGGTGGTGTTCGCCGCCAGGTAACCAATCAGCACGGAGGTCGCCGCACTGGCGATACCAACCATATTGTGGTGCTCAGCCAGCCAGTAACGGTGATAACCACGTTTTTCTGCCAGGCGAGCGAGATCGAGAGAGTGGGTAAAGGCTTCTCGTGCTGAGGAGCCTTGAGGGATCGGCGCCAGGTCCAGCACCGAAAACGGAATGGTTTTATCAGTCATAACAGCTCACTTTGTCGACGGTGAATCTTTTAATAGTGCATTAAAATTTAATAACCGTTGTTAACAAAGTGAGCTTTTACATTTCTTCTTCAGCCCTGTAACACCAGCCCGGGGAGGCGTTTCCAGTAGCCGTTACAGTCGCTGCTAGCGGTTAACGGCAGCGGAGCGTCACCGTTTTCATTGGCGCGGAAGGCATCCAGCATGGCGAATACGCCCGTATCCACCGGTGACAGGCGCACCATGTCGACCAGACCGTTCATCGACGCCAGTTCATTGCCGAGGTTATACACATAGCCGCTCATGGTCTGGATACCGTTCAGGACGAACACCTGCTGATTTTCCTGCGACAGCATGCTGCGCCCGTTCGGGTACTTGATGCAGCAGGTTTCACACTCGTCTTTCGGGCGGTCTTCAGAGCGGGCGGTGAAGCAGCGGGCAGAATAGGCCAGCGGCAGATGACCATAGCTCAGCACTTCCACCTCAAACTGATTGCGAATGCCCAGCGTTTCGCACTGGTTGAGCAGGTTAGCCAGCCAGTCGCGCGAGAGTTCGACCGGCATGCACCAGCGCGTCATCCCCTGTTTAAGCAGCAGGCGCAGCGTCACGGCGTTATAGCAGTTCAGCGCATGGCCTGCGACAAACGGCAGCCTGCGTTCGGCGCACATGTTCACTACGCCCAGATCGCTGGCTTCCAGCAGGAATTCACCGTTCTCTACGTAGCGTTTGAGTTCACCCAGTTCGGAGGAGGCCTGGACGAGGGCGAGCGTTGAGAGCACCACCTGTTTACCGCTTCCGGCGAGGCTTTTCGCCATATCCAGCCAGTCGCCCACTTTGGTGGCGCGGCGTTTGCTGCATACCGCTTCACCGATGTAAATCACATCTGCGCTGCTGGTCGCGGCCTGGTGGTAAAAATCTTCCAGCGTCTCTTTTGGCCAGTAGTAGAGCACCGGCCCTAATGAATATTTCATGATTATCTCACTGCCATTTACGGTGATACGCGCCAAGCGTGGTTTGTGTACCCTCGGACATCGCACCGAGTGTCTCCATCCACGCCGGTTGCGGTGCGTAGTTCTGCGGGTCTGCCATGCAGCGATCGATAGCCTGGCGCCAGACTTTCGCCACCTGGCTTACGTACGCCGGGCTGCGCTGGCGGCCCTCAATTTTCACCGAGGCGATATTGGCGGCCAGCAGTTCTGGCAGCAGTTCCAGCGTATTAAGGCTGGTTGGCTCTTCCAGCGCGTGGTAACGCTCGCCGTCTACCAGATAGCGGCCTTTGCACAGCGTCGGGTAACCGGCATTTTCGCCGTCCTGATAGCGGTCAATCAGCACGTCGTTCAGGCGCGATTCCAGCCCCTGCGGCGTCTGTTGCCAGCGAACAAAGCGGGCGGGTGAGCAGGCCCCAACGGTATTGGGGGACTCGCCGGTTAAATAGGAGGAGAGATAGCAACGGCCTTCGGCCATGATACACAGGCTGCCAAAGGCAAAAACTTCCAGTGGTACTGGCGTGACGCGCGCGAGTTGCTTAACCTGATGAATAGAGAGCACGCGTGGCAGCACCACGCGGGCAACATCAAAGTGACGATGATAAAAACGCACCGCCTCTTCGTTAGTGGCAGATGCCTGAACGGAGACGTGACGCTCAATATGGGGATAGCGTTCTGCCGCATACTCAAGCATAGCGAGGTCGGCGAGGATCAGCGCATCGGCGCCCAGCTGTGCTGCCATATCCACCGCGCGTTGCCAACGGGCGTAGCCATCAGGATGGGCGAAGGTATTGATGGCGATATGCAGTTTGCGGCGGTGCTGGTGGACGAAGGTAACGGCTTCCTGAAGCTTTTTCTCCGTAAAGTTGAGGCCAGCAAAATGGCGGGCGTTGGTATCATCTTTCAGCCCGATATAGACCGCATCGGCCCCATTTTCGATGGCCGCCTTAAGCGCCGGAAGATTTCCGGCTGGGCAGAGCAGCTCCATAATTTATCCTGATGTAGTCGATCGCAAATTTGTTAACGAGCTGGGATTTTAATTAACCCATACGCGACAATTTTTGATTTAAGGCAGCTAATGGCGTATTGATGGCACCAATAATGAGGTATACCTGACGACAGTTTGTTGATTTACGCCGCTATGTTGTGCTTCGGATATGGCAAAATAGCAGGACTATAGCTATCAGGGAGTAAAGCTCGTGCTGGATAAACTGCGTTCACGTCTCGTACAATTTGGTCCATCAATGCTGAGCGTGCCGGTAAAACTGGCCCCGTTCGCGCTTAAACGCCAGGTGCTGGAGCAGGTGCTGAGCTGGCAATTCCGCCAGGCACTGCAGGACGGTGAGCTGGCGTTCCTGGAAGGGCGCTGGTTAAGCATTGACGTCCACGATATCGGGCTGCGCTGGTTTACCTCTGTTGAGAATGACCAACTGATCGTCCGTGAGTCCGCCGAGGCGGATGTGAGCTTTAGCGCCAGCGCCAGCGATCTGCTGATGATCGCCGCGCGTAAGCAGGATCCGGACACACTCTTCTTCCAGCGCCGACTGGTTATCGAAGGCGATACGGAACTTGGTCTGTACGTAAAGAATTTAATGGATGCCATTGAGCTGGAGCAGATGCCGAAAGCGCTGCGTGTGATGTTGATGCAAATGGCAGATTTCGTTGAGGCGGGGCTGAAAACCCCGCCGGAAAGTAAACACACTTCAGTAGGTGAGCCATGCTGATTCGAGTCGAAATTGGGATTGATGCACCGGGAATCGATGCGTTGTTACGCCGCTCTTTTGCGCGGGATGACGAAGCGCAACTGGTCCACGATCTCCGCGAAGACGGCCTGATTACGCTGGGGCTGGTTGCCACCGATGACGAAGGTCAGGTGGTGGGCTACGTTGCCTTCAGCCCGGTTACCGTTCAGGGCGAAGAGCTACAGTGGGTAGGAATGGCACCGCTGGCGGTTGATGAACACTATCGCGGCCAGGGGCTGGCGCGCCAGCTGGTTTACGAAGGGCTGGACTCGCTCAACGAATTTGGCTATGCCGCCGTGGTGACGCTGGGAGATGCTACGTTCTATGGCCGTTTAGGCTTCGAACCGGCAGCGCATTACGATCTCCGCTGCCGCTGGCCGGGAACGGAATCCGCCTTCCAGGTGCACCGTCTGGCGGATGACGCACTTAATGGCGTGAACGGTCTGGTTGAGTATCACGACCATTTCAATCGCTTTTAATCAGGCTCTCGCGAAGCGCCTCAAAGGAGCCGTCTCCGGTGACGAGGCGCTCTTTCTGACGCTTCGTCAGCTGCTTAATGCGGTATTCCATTCTGAGCGCCAGCGATTTGTCGCCAACGGGCGCCGAAAAGGCGAGCTGTAATTCCCCTTTCCCCCGCAGCGCTTTGGCACCTTTCCCCGTTTGATGTTGCAGAAAACGCCGCGCCACATCGGTAGTGATCCCGGTGTACAGGGCGTTATCGGCGGTACGAACAAGATAGAGAAACCAGCACACGGTAAACAGATTCAGTATGTTAAGGTGAACGCACCTTAGCATGAGAGAGAGCGAAAATGGAAACTCTGACCACCATTAACCGCTGGCTGGCAAAACAGCATGTCGTCACCTGGTGCGTGTATGACGAAGGTGAAATGTGGTGTGCAAACGCGTTTTATTACTACGATCCAGAGCGCGTCGCCTTTTATGTCCTGAGCGAGGATAAAACCCGTCATGCGCAAATGTCGGGTCCGCAGGCGAAGGTGGCGGGCACGGTGAACGGCCAGCCTAAAACGGTCGCGCTGATTCGGGGCCTGCAGTTTAAAGGGGAGATCCGCCGCCTGGACGGAGAAGAGAGCGACGCGCAGCGAAAACGCTACACGCGCCGCTTTCCGGTTGCCATTGCGCTAAAAGCTCCGGTGTGGGAAATCCGCCTTGATGAGCTGAAATTTACCGACAACACCCTGGGCTTTGGCACAAAGCTTCACTGGCTACGCGCCGAGCAGGCGTAGCGCTTCACGGTTAAACGCGGGCAGATCGTCCGGGGTCCTGCTGGTGATCAGCTGGTCTTTGTCGTTCACAACCTCCTGATCGTAAAACTCAGCCCCCGCATTTTTCAGATCGATAACGATCGGTTTTACGGCCGTGAGTTTACGCCCGCGCACGACATCTGCGCTGATGAGCAGCTGCGGACCGTGGCAGATGGCAAAGACCGGTTTGCCCGTCGAGACAAAGTCTCGCGTGAAGGTCACGAACCGTTCATCCCCGCGCAGGGAATCCGGTGAATGACCGCCGGGTAACAGCAGGGCATCGAAATCTGAAGGGCTGACGTTATCGATGGTTTCATCGATGGTCACGCTGGCTTCGCCCTTATGGCCTTTCACCGTTTTACCCGCCTCTTTCTCAATGGTGATGACCTCATGTCCTGCCTTGCGAAATGCCTCGGCTGGCGAGGTGAATTCTGAATCTTCAAACTCGTCGGTGATCAAGACTGCGATTTTCTTGCCCATGCTTCCTCCGTTGTTTTGGCTTCAGACAGATTTTTCTCCGCTTGTGGTAAATACTTATCTGTAACAGACTTCTAAGTGTGGTCGACGACGCTGAGTTCGCAAACGGACAATTCTGTAAAGGGGAGATGAAATGAGTCAGGTACTGATTACCGGCGCGACCGGGCTGGTGGGCGGACATCTGCTGCGGCTGCTGCTTCAGGAGCACCGGGTTAACTATATTGCCGCCCCGACACGTCGGCCTCTCGCGGATATCTCCGGCGTCTTTAACCCCCACGACCCGCAGCTTACCGATGCACTGGCGCAGGTGCAGGATCCTGTGAATATCGCCTTTTGCTGCCTCGGTACAACGCTGCGTGAAGCGGGCAGTAAAGAGGCGTTTGTGCATGCGGACTACACGCTGGTGGTCGATACGGCGCTGACGGCTAAAAAGCTGGGGGCAACACATTTTGTGGTGGTCAGTTCGCTCGGTGCCAATGCCGGGTCACCTTTTTTCTACAACAAGGTGAAGGGCAAAATGGAAGAGGCGCTGATTGCCCAGAAGTGGGAGCAACTGACCATTGTTCGCCCCTCCATGCTGCTCGGGCACCGGGATGAACGCCGTTTTAACGAATCGTTTTTCGCGCCTCTGTTCCGCATCCTGCCGGGTAACTGGAAATCCATTGAGGCAGCGGACGTGGCGCGTGCGATGCTAAAAGAAGGGCTCTCGCCATCGCAGGAGGGCGTGAATATCATCCCGTCGGCAAAACTGCGTGAAATCGCACAGGGCGAGGCGTAAACTCCCCCGGCTAATAACCTACTACTCTCCGGGGAATGCTATGACTGGTCAGTCTTCATCTCAGGCGGCTTCACCTGTTCAATGGTGGAAGCCCGCGCTCTTCTTTCTCGTGGTCATCATCGGCCTCTGGTATGTGAAATGGCAGCCGTACTACGGTAAAGCCTTCACGGCCGCCGAAACGCACACTATCGGAAAATCTATTCTCGCTCAGGCTGATTCCAGCCCGCTTCAGGCGGCGTGGGATTACGCCATGGTCTATTTCCTTGCCGTCTGGAAAGCCGCGGTACTGGGCGTCCTGCTGGGCTCGCTGATTCAGGTGCTTATCCCGCGTCACTGGCTGGTGAAAACCCTCGGTCAGCCCCGCTTTCAGGGTACGCTGCTGGGGACGATTTTCTCCCTGCCGGGCATGATGTGCTCGTGCTGTGCGGCGCCTGTGGCCGCCGGGATGCGTCGTCAGCGCGTCTCGATGGGCGGTGCGCTTGCTTTCTGGATGGGGAACCCGTTGTTAAACCCGGCGACGCTGGTGTTTATGGGCTTTGTGCTGGGCTGGCATTTCGCCTTTATTCGTCTGGTGGCCGGGCTGCTGACGGTGCTGGTCGTGGCGACCCTGGTGCAACATCTGGTGAAAGACAAAACCGTAGCGCCTGCATCAGTTGACGTGGATATCAGCGAACCGCAGGGCGGCTTCTTCGCGCGCTGGGGCAGGGCGCTGTGGCAACTTTTCTGGAGCACCATCCCGGTCTATATCCTGGCGGTTCTGGTGCTGGGCGCGGCGCGCGTCTGGCTGTTCCCGCATGCGGACGGGGCTATCGACAACACGCTGCTGTGGGTCGTTGCAATGGCCGTTGCCGGTTGCCTGTTCGTGATCCCAACGGCCGCTGAAATTCCCATTGTTCAGACCATGATGCTGGCCGGGATGGGCACCGCGCCTGCACTGGCGCTGCTGATTACCTTGCCTGCAATCAGCCTGCCGTCGCTTGTCATGTTGCGTAAGTCATTCCCGGCGAAAGCGCTGTGGCTGACCGCGGGGCTAGTGGCGTTGAGCGGAGTGATGGTAGGAAGTATTGCACTGGTATAAAAAAAGCCCGGTAGCGTTACCGCTTACCGGGCTTTCTGTCAGACGTTCTGGTTACTTGATGTAGGTGAAGGCGGTGGTGACGTGTTTCACGCCGCTCACCCGGCTGGCGATATCGGCCGCCGCTTTCCCTTCACGGTCGGTGACCAGACCCAGCAGGAACACTTCGCCGTTTTCCGTTGTCACTTTCACGTTTGAGGATTTCACCTGGTCCGAGCCCAGCAGCTGGGAGCGTACTTTGGTGGTTATCCAGGTATCAGACGACGCGGTACCCAGGCTGATTGGCTGCCCCTGACGGATTTCATTGAAGACTTCCGTGGTGCCCTCAACGCCCATTGCGATCTGTTTTGCGCGGCTGGAGAGTTCGGTATTCGGCGACTGGCCCGTCAGCAACACTTTGCCCTGATAGGCCGTGACGTTGATACGCGCTTCTTTCTTGATTTGTTCGTCTTTCGACAGCGCACTGTTGACGCGCAGCTCCAGCGTACCGTCATCGACCTGTGTCCCTACGGAACGCGGGTCGGTTGCCGCTTTAGTACCAACCGCGGCGGTACCCACGACAGCCGCAGCGATACATCCCTGAAGCAGTAATGCAGACATAAGGACTGCGAGGGTCGATAAAGCCTTCATAAGAACTCCTTAATCATCCTGGTGAGGGAAAAGCGTGTTATCGATCAAATCGCATAAGCAGTTCACCGTGAGCATATGCATCTCCTGAATGCGCGCGCTACGGTGAGAGGGAATGCGGATTTCCACATCCTGCGGCCCAAGCAAACCCGCCAGCTCACCACCGTCATAGCCTGTTAAGGCAACGATAGTCATGTCGCGGGTGACGGCGGCTTCAACGGCTTTGACAATGTCCCGGCTGTTGCCGCGCGTGGAGATTGCCAGCAGAACATCTCCGGCATGACCCAGGGCTCGCACCTGCTTTGCGTAAATCTCATCATGCAGACGATCGTTAGCAATCGCTGTTAAGACCACATTATCGGTATTAAGTGCAATGGCGGGTAAACTCGGTCGTTCTGTTTCAAAACGATTGATCATGCTGGCAGCAAAATGCTGTGCGTTGGCGGCTGAAGTGCCATTGCCACAACAGAGGATTTTGTTGCCGTTGAGCAGGGATTGCACCAGCGTCATGGCGGCACGAGAGATAGCGTCCGGAAGGGCTTCCGCCGCTGCAATCTGAGTCTGGATGCTTTCAGTGAAGCACACTTTAATTCTTTCGAGCACGTTATCCCTTTTAAATCTTAATTATGCGTCTTCGCCAAAAGCGTTTTTCAGCCATTCGATCGCATTGCCGGTGAAGGCTACCACATCGAACCGGCAATCCACAGTATCAAAACTCCCATTATGGCGGGCAAGCCACAAGTGGGCAGTCTGTAATAATTTATGTTGTTTGGCGAACGTCACGCTGGCGGCAGCGCCGCCAAAACGGGAAGACTGTCGGTAGCGAACCTCTACAAACACGATGACCTCACCGTCTTTCATGATGAGGTCGATTTCGCCGCCACGTCCGCGAACGTTAGCGGCGATAAAGTGCAGTCCTTTGCCTTCAAGCCAGCGACGCGCTTTTAATTCCCACGCGTCACCGGTCTCTTTACGGCTTAACTGGCCGGGACGATTTGCCCCTGCTGGTATTTGAGCCATGATAACTTCCTGTTAATCACACAATCCTGAGTGGCCGTCAGATCGCCGGTATTGCCGTTAAGCTCAAAGCCCGGCACCTGACGCATCTGGGTAAAGTGGTTCGCCAGCGCCCAGGCATCGACACCCATGGCATACAGACGTGCCAGAGAGTAGTCGTTGCGGACGGTGCTCAGCGCCTGCTGCATCAGTGCCGGGTTGCTGCCTGCGAGCATGGGAATCTCGCTGTACTGCAGGCCGTCCATCTCCAGACGGAAATCCGGGCCGGCGGTACCTTGCGCGCTGCGTGAACTGGCGTACAGCGTTGCGCCGCTCTGGCTACCGTTACGCATTGCAATCATCGGTTTGATGAAGGCGATTTCCTGCGGGGTGGCAACGATATACGCTGCATCCACTTTACCGCCACCGCTGATCTGCGCGTCGGTAGGTGGCGCAGGGATCGACAGACCGCCAATGGTCACACTCTGCTGCTGCGGCAGGCTTGCGCTGACCGGGCTGCCGTTGAGGGCAATGCCCGCTCCGCCATTGACGCCCGCGCGCAGTTCAGACGCGGAGCCGAATTTCTGCTGTAGCACAATGCCGCCGCCCAACTTCTGCCACTCATCGGCAAAAGCATTAGCAACGCGATCCCCCAGCGTACTGCGTGGGATGAGCAACAGCGGAGCCTGTTTACCCTGCTCGTGAATATGACGCGCCGCATCGCGGGCTTCATCTTCCGGCGACAGCGCGAAGTAGCAAATATTGGCACGGTTCTGAACCTGCTCTGGCTGGTTGAGTGCCAGCACGTTCAGCGTGGTATTGCTCTTCATCAACTCTTCGACATTGTTTTTCAGCAGCGGGCCGACAACGATGCTCGCACTATCCTGTTGAACCTGCGCCAGTACCTGGTCAAGCGGCTTCGAGCTGGTGTCGTAGATTTTCAGCTCAGCACCCGGGTTCGCGCTGGTGGTGGCCACCGACGGTGTTTGCGCGACAGGTTGTGCCGTTTGTTCTGCGGGCGGTGCAGGCTGAACGTTCTGCGGTTGAGGTTGTTCAGACGCGGTGTCAGCCGCAGGGGCTGCTTGAGTTTCAGCCGGCGCCGGCGTGGCAGGCGCTGGCGCCGCAGGCGTCGTAGGGGCCGTTACCGGGTTCTGCATCGTCCCCTGTGCCGGCGTCTGCGCGGTGGTCAGGTCACTGGTTTCAGCGGCGGAAGGGCTGACCACATCGTTCACGTTTGCCGCCTGTGCCGCCTGGGTCGGTACTGCGCTGCCCGTCACTGGCGTCGTGCCGTTTTTCGCGGCTTCAAAACCCTGTTGAATAGTGCGACCGAATACCGCCGCCTGACCGTTTAAAGGCAGAAGGAGTGCAATCTTGCTGGTCGAGGCCGGCTTAAAGTTCTGCACGTTTACCAGCTGCGTCGGCAGCATTTTCGCGCCCGGATTCTGCGGGTAGCGGGTCTGCCAGTCAGTGATACCAGCTTTCAGCATCTTCGGATCGTTGCGGTTGTTAAACCACATCTGCTGCAGATCCAGCCAGCCCTGCAGGACGTTTTCATCAGCATTGATCACCAGTGCACGCGCCTGTTCCTGCGTCATAGAGGCCAGCGCCTGCCACGTGGCATCGATATTTTTCTGCTTATCAGCACCGCCGAGCAAAGGCTCCTGGGCGATCAGCGCACGGAGCAGCGTCAGGGAAGGGCGGCCCTGTTCAGCGGTAATGCCCGCCTGCCAGAAGCGAGCCTGCTGATTTTTGTCCAGCGCGCTCACGTCGATATCCCCGAGTATCTTTTTCGCGGCATCATAATCTTTCAGCGCGACTTTCAGCTCGGCAGAGAGCAGGCTCTGCTCACGACGCTGAATATCATTCAGATCTTTTGGCAACTGGTTGAACAATTCGGCAGCCTGCTGGGTTTTACCCTCTTTCAGCAGTGCACGAATGGCGAGTAATTGCCAGTTGGTCTTGGTATCATTTGAGCTCTGCGACATTTGTTGCAGATAAAAGCCAGAGTCAGCCTGAGCAGAACCCTGCAAATGGGCGGTGCTCTGGTCGGGTGCCTGGGTGCCACAGCCTGCAAAGATCAGGGCTGCCAGCAGGAGCGGCACGCTGCGCGTGGCTTTTTTTCGAAGAAACGTTAACGGTACCATACTGTATCCAGTGATTTTTTTTACGCAATGCTCAATATTAAATCGGCAATACGGACGAAACAATGAAACAACACGAAACGGCAGATAATTCTCAAGGCCAGCTCTATATTGTACCTACTCCTATCGGGAATTTATCTGATATTACCCAACGTGCGCTTACCGTATTGCAGGCTGTTGATTTAATTGCCGCTGAAGATACCCGACACACAGGCTTACTGCTCCAGCACTTCGCCATTAGCGCGCGTTTGTTCGCGTTACACGATCACAATGAGCAACAAAAAGCCGAAACGCTGGTGGCGAAGCTGAAAGAGGGGCAGAACATTGCCCTGGTCTCCGATGCGGGTACGCCGCTGATTAACGACCCCGGCTACCATCTGGTGCGTACCTGCCGTGAAGCCGGGATCCGCGTGGTGCCGCTGCCTGGCCCATGTGCGGCTATCGCGGCGCTGAGCGCTGCGGGTCTGCCTTCCGACCGCTTCTGCTATGAAGGTTTCCTGCCTGCCAAATCCAAAGGCCGCCGCGACGTGTTAAAAGCGCTGGAAGCTGAACCGCGCACCCTGATTTTCTACGAATCTACGCATCGCCTGCTGGAAAGCCTGGAAGATATGGTGACCGTCTGGGGGGAAGCCCGCTACGTGGTGCTGGCACGCGAGCTGACCAAAACCTGGGAAACCATTCACGGCGCACCGGTAGGAGAACTGCTGGCGTGGGTGAAGGAAGACGAAAACCGCCGCAAGGGCGAGATGGTGCTGATTGTCGAAGGACATAAGGCGCAGGAGGACGCATTGCCTGCCGATGCGCTTCGTACACTTGCGCTGCTGCAGGCTGAACTGCCGCTCAAGAAAGCGGCTGCGCTGGCGGCAGAGATCCACGGCGTGAAGAAAAACGCACTGTATAAATATGCGCTGGAGCAGCAGGGGTAATATATCGGCCCGGCAATCACGCCGGGCCAGTTTATTTTACTTCGCGGGAATGGCCTCGTACACCAGCGTTTCCAGCGGCTGCAGCGTAATCACCACGGCCTTTTGATACTCTCCTGGTACGCTTGTGTTACTGCCGTACACGGCGTTCAGACTGAACTGCGTCATGCCCCCTGTCGGGATTTCAAAGTCTTTTGCCAAATCCAGATAATAGCTTTGCGGCTTATCTGACGGGTTTCGCAAGCCCAGAATGGCTTTGTCTTTGCTCCAGGAGGCCCAGCCGTAAACCTCAAGCGCCGTCGGGTCACCACCGATCCAATGCGTATCCACCAGCACGCTGGCGTTATTTCGCGCCCATTTTGCTGCCTGCGCCAGGGTGTCCCATTTCACCTTATTCAGCATTGATGGCGTGATATATAACTCCTGCAGTTGCGTCCCTGTGGCGAAGTAGCTCCAGACCTGATCGGCAAAATCGCTGTCCGTTTGCACCTTCTCCAGTCCGTGATAGGCATTTTCCGCGCTAACTATCCCGTGGTACATCAGCGAGTTCAGCGGGAACAGTGGGCCTTTACGCACAATAGAGCGGTATGTTTCAGCATCGCGGTAGGTCATCCACTGCTGTACCGGCGTGCCGGGGCCGTAAAGGTTGATGTCATCCCCCTGACGCCAGATGGAGTCGGCATAGAACAGCCAGGACGGGCTGGCGTCGGTACCGGTTGTCAGGTTGATAAACAGATTGGGGTTTGCGCTGCGCATGTTATGCAGCAGGGCGATAGACGCATCAAAATCGGACGCGAACTGGCTGCCAGTAATATGCGAGTTGGCGTTACCCATCCCGTCGAGCTTAAACGAGGTGATATGTTCGTTTTTAATCAGCTTGATGATCTGCTCATTGAAGTTTTTGAAGTAGCGCGGGCCCGAGAGAGCCAGCTTCCCGTCTACCGTTTCGAAGCCGTATTCTTTGGCGTGGGAGACGCGAATATCGCGCGGCTTATTATAACCTCCCCACGGTGAGAGCCACAGCCCGACGGAGCTGTGCAGACTGTCCGCTTTTTCCCTGACCTTACCAAAGCCGTGGCTGAAGGCCGGGCCAAACAGCCAGCGTCCGGTACGATCGTCCCAGCCATCGTCCAGCAGGAATGCATCCAGCGCCACGCCGCGTCCGGTGGTAAATTCTTTATTCCACTCATCCATCCGCCCCAGCACATCCTGTTCGGTGTAGGGGTTAAAGAAGCCGATATCCATCCAGCTGTTGTAGTGCAGATAGGGTTTGTACGCCCGTGGACGCACGGCGTCGATAAACTGGTTTACGCTACGGCGCAGCTGGCTGGTTTCCGGGAACGTGCCAAAGTAGGTGGTAAAGCTGACCGGCGCGTCAGGCTGAACCGGCGTTTTCAGCTCCACGTTCAGATTGGTCGTCGCTTCATAGGCATACGTATTAACGATTGGCTTATCCGGCAGGATAAAGAACGAATCAGCAATAATGGGCGAGCTGTTGATGGCGCCATCAACGTACGGTGCCTGAGACTGTTTTTTCGTCGGGAAGAAGGTGATTTTCGCCACCTCTCGCGGCTGGCTGACGGCCGCAATGGTGTAATCAATACTGGCGTATTTCCCCTTCACCAGATTCAGCTTCACCGTCACGTTAAAATCCGGACGGGTGAAATCAATGACAATCGCGTTGTCCTGTTTTTCTACATGCTTAATTGTAAAATCTGCGGTGTGAATTTTGGTCTCATCCGGCAGGGTCAGAAAGAACAGCTCCTGCGGCGTAAGCGGATGGTTAGCCGTTTTGTCTTTCACTACCACCGTTGAACTGGCGTCATCAAACGAGAGGGCAATGGAGTCATTATCGAGCGCGTATTGCGCTGCCGCCGCGCCATGAGAAACACACAAGGCAAGCATCGAGAGTGTGAGCACTTTTTTCATCAGGGTAAGATCCTTATTAGTAATGCTTCAGCATTCGGGTGATGGACTGCTCCAGCCAGTGGCGCTGGGTGCCGAAATTAATGCGCAGGTAGTGTTCGCCGTTTTGGACGTAGTGGCTGCCATCTTCGAGGACGACGCCAGCCTGATGGGCGAAATGTCGGGTCAATTCAGTGGCGCTACGTTCATCTGCGCTGACGTCAACCCAGGCCAGATACGATGATTCCGGGTTCATCATTTTCCAGGCCGGGAAGTGGGTCTGGATGGCCTCTGCCAGATAGCCAGCGTTACGGCGCAGATAGACGTTCAGCGCGTCGAGCCACGGCAAACCATGCTGGTAGGCAAGAATAATTCCCCATATCCCGAATATATTGGGTGAGGTGATGGCGTTCTTCTCAAGCTGGTGGCGAAAGCGCTGGCGCAGGGTGGCATCCGGAATGATGGCGTAGGAGGTTTTCAGGCCGCCAAGGTTGAACGCTTTATTCGGGGAGGTCAGCAGGATCAGATTGTCCTTCGCCGCGCAGCCGGATGCCAGACAGCTGACGAAATGACCGTCCAGAATATGTTCGGCGTGGACCTCATCAACCATCAGAAGGGTGCCGTAGCGTTGACAGAGGTCTGAAACCTGGCGTATCTCATCGGCGTGCCAGATCCTGCCGGAAGGGTTATGCGGCGAGCAGAAGAACCACAGTTTTGGACGGTATGTTCTGAGCTGTTCTTCCACCAGATTAAAATCAAGCTGGTAGCGATTTTCCCTCACGCTCAGTGGGTTTGCCAGTATCGCTACCCCCTGACGCTGGGCGGCCATGGCAAACGGATCGTACACCGGTGTGTTCATCATCACCGTGTCGCCAGGTTTACAAAACGCCTGAACCGTATAATGCAGCGTGGAGACAGTACCGTACGTCAGCGTGATCCACGATTCATCGACGTCAACATGATGTCGTTCGCGCTGGAAGGCGATAACCGCATCGTAAAATTCGTCAAAGCACCAGGTGTAGCCGAAGGTGCCATGCTCCACGATGCGCTGGAAACCTTCTGTCACGGCAGGTGGGGAGGTGAAATCCATATCGGCAATCCACAGCGGGATAAAACCTTCAGGCACATCACCAAAGCGCGAGCGGACAAAGGCGTGATCCCATTTTCGACACCGGTCGCTTTTACGCTCAATGATTTCGTCAAAATTAAACACCACAACCCCCTGTTAAATTAAGGCTTCAATGCCGGTTTTTACGCTTTGCACCTGCGGGCCGATGATCACCTGGACGCTGTGCGCATCCAGCACCACAACCGACAATGCACCGGCCTCTTTTAACGCCTGCTGGTCGATGAGACTCATGTCTTTCACCACCAGACGCAGCCGGGTAATGCAATTATCAAGCGACTCGATGTTCTCTTTACCGCCGAGCGCACGCAGGATAAGCCCATGATCGTATTTCGATTTTCCGCGTGCCCGGGTATTGGCCTCGACGGCCTGCTGTGCACCCTGGGTGTCCACTTCACGGCCCGGCGTTTTAATATCGTGTTTGAGGATGTACCAGCGGAAGACGAAGAAGTAGAGGGCAAACCAGGCAATGCCTACCGGGAATACCAGATACCATTTGGTCGACATCCCTTGCATGACCCCGAAGATAAGCAGGTCCAGAATGCCGCCGTCGGTGTTGCCGATGGTCACCCCCAGCAGAGCCATGACCATCAGGGCCAGGCCCGACATCACAATATGGAAGGCGTAAAGGGCAGGAGCGATAAACAGGAACAGGAATTCAATTGGCTCGGAGATCCCGGTGACGACGGAGACCAGCACGCCGGAGAGCAGCAGGCCTTTAATCACCGGGCGGTTTTCCGGGCGGGCCGTGCGATAGATGGCGTATGCCACCGCCGGTAAGCCGAAGATAAAGGTCGGCATAAAGCCCTGCGACAGGAACGCGGTAACGTGCGGGCTGAACGGCAGACCCGCTTTCAGTTCGGCGTAGAAAATGTTCAGCGCCCCGGCGACTTCATGACCATTGACCATTTCAATACCGCCCGCGGGCGTGAAGCGCACCATCGCCAGCAAAATATGGTGCAGGCCAAAGGGTTTGAGCAGTAGTACCCCCACGCCGTAGAGGAACGGGCCGAACACGCTGGTGCTCTGGATAATATGGCCAATCCCGGTAATGCCCAGCGCAACGTACTCCCACAGCAGGGGAATAAACAGCCCCACCAGTGAGAGGGTGAGGGCGGTGATAATCGGCACAAAACGAATGCCGCTAAAGAAGGCGAACGCGTCGTGTAAAACGGTGTCCTGAAAACGTTCGTGCAGGAAAAAGGTAATGACCCCAACCACGATACCGCCCAGCACACCCATCTCCAGGGTTTGAATGCCCAGCACCATCGATTGCCCGACTTGTCTCATGGAGGCGGCATCGGCAAGCTGGTGGGTCGCAATCAGGTAATAATTGATGCTCATGTTCATCAGCATATAGCCAACAAACCCGGCAAAAGCGCCCACTGCTTTGTTGCGTCTGGCCAGCCCCATTGGGATCGCCATGGCAAACATGAGGGGAAGATAGGTAAAGGCGAAGCCGCCAACCATGGCAATAAAGCCAAAGGTGAGCTGAGTTAATTCGCCGCCCAGAAAGGGGAAACTTTTGAGGGTGGAGGGGCTGGTAACAGAACTACCGATACCCAGCAATAACCCCATAAAGGCCAGAAGGGAGACCGGGAACATAAAGGTCTTTCCCAGGCTCTGAAAAAACTCCCACGCTTTCGATTTAAACGACTTTTCCTGTGTCATGTAGGGACTCCTCGGAATTATTTATCGTAATGGAAGGCGCTGTCTGGCTTAAGGACGCGCCTTCATATTTGCGAGGCTTATAGTTATTTTTGAGTTATTGATGTTCTATGCGATGAGATCAGGCTTCCGCCGGGAGCAGCAATCGATTCGCCGAGCCGCACACGGTGATTTTGCTTCTGACCACGTCTTTCATGGCATCCATGCCAACCCGCATGTAGAAACGCGGATCGTTGCCCTGCGGGTTCTCAGCAAACCAGGCCTTAACGGCGCCAGAGAACGCAATTTTTAGCTCGGTTGCCACGTTCACTTTGCAAACGCCCAGCTCTATGGTGCGGCGAACATCGTCATCCGGCACATCACTCGCCCCGTGCAGCACCAGCGGTACGCTCACCACGTCGCGGATTTCAGCCAGCCGCCGGAAGTCGATTTTCGGACGTTTGGTATAAAGACCGTGGGCGGTTCCGATGGCCACGGCCAGGCTGTCGACGCCGGTCAGCGCAACGAAGCGTTTCGCTTCCTGCGGGTCGGTCAGAAACGCGCTTTCAGCGTCCACGCTCATGTCATCCTCCACGCCGCCCAGGCGGCCCAGTTCGGCTTCAACGCTGCAATCGTTGAGGTGGCAGAAGTCGACCACTGATTTCACCAGCTTTACGTTTTGCTCAAACGGATAGTGGCTGCCGTCGATCATCGCGCTGCGCACTCCCGCGTTAACTTTGCGACGAATGTCGTCGAGCGATTCATGATGATCGAGGTGCAGCGCCAGCGGCATGTCGTAAGTGGTGGAGTACGCGCTGCACAGAGCGTAGATCTCTTCCAGGGCAATGTGCTTAAAGGTGCCCGGCGTGCCCGCGAGGATCACCGGCGATCGCATTTCACTACACACTTCGAGGATCGCCTGGATCGTCTCCGCGTTATGGATGTTGAACGCCGGTACGGCGTAGCCTTTCGCCTGGGCGTCCAGCAGAAGATATTTTGTCGAAATAATACTCATGATCGGATCCTCTTAAGCCTGCCACGGATGAATAACGACGCCCTGCACGACACGGTTAACCGTGCCGCTGGCGGACGGTGTATCCGGGGTATTGCCCACACGAAGTGACTGAGACAGGGCAAAGACCTGGGCGTACATCAGGAAGCAGAAAGCCTGCTCCATATCGATAAACGTGCGGGCAGGGGGCAGCAGGATATGCGGGCCAGCCTCAATGACCGGATCGGTTTCGGCGGCAATGGCCACCACGCGCATGGCCTGACGATCGCGGCGCAGCTCAGCAAGCAGATCCAGATCGTACTGCCGCGTATAGGGGTGGCTGGAGACAAACACGACCACCAGCGTTTCGCGATCCACCAGCGATTTAGGGCCATGACGGAAACCGGTTGGGGAATCGTAGAACGCCGCCAGCTTGCCTGCCGTCAGCTCCAGCACCTTCAGCGCCGATTCACGAGCGGCCCCCTGCAGCCCCCCGCTTCCCAGATAGACGATCCTTTTCCACGGATCGTTGCCAAAGACGCTCTGGCTGAAATCGCCCAGTGACGTGAGGATCGTCTGGCAGCGATCGGCCACATCTCGGAAGGTGTGGCTGTTGATCGTTTCCGGGGCGAAGACTGCCAGGCAGCTTGCCATCATGGTGGTAATGCTGCTGGTCATCGCGAACCCGCGATCGTGTGTTTCGGCAGGCATCAGCAGCGCATATGCGTTATCGCTGTTTACCGCGGTCTGATAAAGGCTTCCCGCCTCATTACAGGTGATCGACAGGTGGTAGCACTCCGGCACACACTGGTTTGCCAGTTCAACGGCGGCTACGCTTTCCGGACTATTGCCGGAACGGGCAAACGACACCAGCAGCAGCGGGTGTGCGGCGCTCAGGTAGTCCATCGGATTCGTGACCAGATCGGTCGTTGGTACGGCGGTAATGTTTTTCCCGGTGTGGCTGGCGAGCCAGGGCGCAATGATGTCGCCGATAAAGGCCGAGGTGCCTGCCCCCGTCAACACGATCCGTAGCTCGTGCTTGCGCAGCAGCGGCGTCAGGAAGTTATCGATCGACGCGCGCAGGTTATCGATATTGTTGAGTGAGCGGATCCAGCTGGCAGGTTGCTGGCGGATCTCTTCTTCGGTCCATGTGCCGGTGGTGGCGGTAGTGTTGGTTTCTGACATAACTCAGTCCTTAGTCGTGTGAATTCCACATCAGACGCTGGCAAACGTGTCGCTATCTTTCGTTTCGTTTCACTTGTTCACTTAAGCAGTTAAATAAAATCTATAGAAAAGAAATCGAAAGTTCAATGAAAGAAAAGAAATAAAACGAAAAGTGTGATCGGCAAAGAAAAGGCAATGATTAAGGAAAGGAAAAGAAAGACCTTGCGATCGCTTGCCGCAAGGCCCAATAACGAGATAATGAAAGGTCTAAAGGGGGAGAGCCAAACCCTGGATCCAGATCTGCTGAAGGTGGAAACCTTCATCCAGCGCAATCATATTGGCACGCTTGCCCGGTTTTAATGAACCGAGCTGGCGATCAATACCCAGCAAGCGGGCAGGGTGCAGCGAGGCCATATGGATCGCATCCGCTGGCGTTATTCCCGCCTGCGCCACCATATTGCGCACGGCGGCATCGAGAGACAGCGTGCTGCCTGCAAGCCCACCGGAAGCGGTGCGTACCACCCCACCGTGCATGTTGACCTCGTCGCCACATAGCCTGTAACGTCCGTCGGGCATCCCTGCGGCCTGCATGGCATCGGTAATCAGAACGATCCGCTCTTTGGCACAGCAGGCGCACAGCCGCAAAGCACCCGGGTGAACGTGATGCCCGTCGGCAATCAGTTCCAGCCATGCCCGCGGGTCCGTCAAGCCTGCACCGACCATACCGGGTTCACGATGATGGAGCCCGGTCATGCCGTTATAACAGTGCACCAGCCCATCAGCGCCCGCCTCAAAAGCGGCAAGCGTTTGATCGTACGTCGCGGCGCTGTGACCCAGCATGACCCGTATCCCACGCTGCGTAAGGTGGCGGATGGCCTGCAACGCACCGGGTTTCTCCGGTGCCAGAGCGACAACCCTGAGGGTGTGTCGCGATACTTCAATCAGCGAGTCCAGTTCGCTGACATCCAGTTCACGAAACAACGCCGGCGGATGTGCCCCTTTGTTCTGTGGCGTAAAATAGGGACCTTCAAGATAGCTGCCCAGTATCTGCGCGCCGGGACCCCCGGACATACAGCGCCGGGCGATGCGTGCGAGCGCCCGGTGGACAGTCTCCAGCGGTGCGGTGACGGTCGTCGGTAAAAAAGCCCCTGTGCCTTCACGCGCTTTATGCATCGCCAGCGTGTCCAGCACCTCTGGGGCATCATCCATCACGTCCACACCCGCGCCACCGTGAACGTGGGTATCAATATACGCCGGGCAAAGCTGGTCGGCATCCCGGGCATGCACGCCAGCTGGGATCGGCTCGATGGCGGTGATAATTCCGCTCTCCATGCGTAGCTGATGATCGTCCAGCCAGCCCTGCTCGGTCAGCAGACGACGCGCGCGCAGTACTTGGCTCATATCCCTTCCTCAGCGGGGGCTTCCTCACGACAGCGCCCCAGCTCATCCACCAGGCTGGTCAGGCCGCGATGCCCGCATTCCAGTGCCTGCAGACGAAAAGCTTCGCTGCTTAACCCGTCGCGCTCCAGTACCATCTCAAGTAACAGCTGCAGGTTTGTACCGGTAATCACTTCGCTGCCGGGTCTTTTCATGGCGAGTGTTGATGCCACCCGGAACGGCGTCCCCCCGAGCAGATCGGTGAGAAACACAATATCGTGCTGCCCGTCCAGTTCACTGACTGCCTGTTCAAGCTGCGCGGTCAGCCGCGCGGTGGTGGAGCTTTCAGGAAAATCGATGGCGATAAACTGCGGCTGCTCGCCGAGGATTTGTTTCATCGCCTGTTCAAGCCCACTGGCAAACCCGCCGTGACCCGTCAAAATAATGCCTAACATTGCGACCTCTTTGCTTTACAGGAAGTGACAGAACTTACCGACAACCCCCAGCACAACGGTGATACCGATCAGGCGCAGTGGGGTCCAGCCGCGACGAACCAGCCAGAACATGGTCAGGGTATAGACCAGCGGCAGGAAAGCGGGCATCAGTTTGTCGATAACATCGGCTTGCAGCTTGACCACCGCATCCCCGGCCTTGATTTCAAGCGTGGTGTTGAGACGTACGTAGGTTGCCACCAGCGCGCCAATGACCGTCATCCCCACGATGGAAGCCGCGTGGCCGACCTTTTTGGTATTGGCTTTAATCAGCGGGATGGCTGCCACACCCATCCGGTAGGCGTAATGTGCCAGGCCAAAACGCAGGCCAAGATGCACTACGTTAAACAGCACAATAAAGACCACCGCACCCAGTATGGAGCCTTGCAGGGCAAGGCTTGCGCCGATCCCGCCGCAAATTGGCAATAGCGTTAGCCAGAACATGGCATCGCCAATGCCGCCAAGCGGTGCCCCCACGGCGATCTTGGTGCTCTGGATACTGTTGACATCCTGCTTGGAGCGCTCCATCGCCAGGATGATCCCAATGACAAATGTCACCAGAAACGGATGCGTATTGAAGAAGCCCATATGGCCTTTCATGGCGCGGGCCAGATCCCGCTTGTTGGTATGGATCTTTTTCAGCGCGGGCAGCAAGCCATACAGCCAGCCGGAAGCCTGCATACGTTCATAGTTAAACGAGGCCTGCAGCAGCATCGAACGCCAGGCGACACGGTTAATATCCTTTTTCGTCAGCTCGGCACCAATATGTTGATCTTCATAGACGTTTTCATTCACGCCCGTGAGCAGCGTCTCTTCGTGGTCAGAAACGCCAGGCAGCGTAGTTTGATTAGATGCCATCTTCGAATTCCTCTTTCTGGGCTGCAGGTGTCGCCGGTTCAGGCGATTTACGCATCAGGTCAATCAGCGCCATTGCCAGCGCGGCCGCGGCAATCGCCAGCACCGGCAGTTTCAACCAGGCTGCGGCAACAAAGCCGATGATAAAGTAAGGGATATAGACGTTTTTCATCATGATTTTCAGCAATACGGCGAAGCCAATTGCGGGCATGATGCCGCCGGCGACGCCGAGGCCGTCAATCAGACGTTCCGGCAGCACATCAATGGCGGTTTTCGCGTGTTCAGCGCCAAAGTAGATCGGCAGGAAGGCACACAGAAAATAGAAGATACCGAGCGCCAGCAGTGCCAGATAGTTGACCCTTTCGATGCCGTTCGTGTCCGCATTGGCTGCCATGCGGTCACAGCGGGACATCACCCCGGACATGACGGAGAACAGGAAAGTGATCCCCATCTGTACCGCAACCGCAAACGGGACGGCGACCCCAACGGCGACATCCGGCTTCACACCGGTGCTGATCGCGAAAGTAGTGCCGACAATCGTGCCAATAATGACGTTTGGCGGTTGCGCGCCGGCCAGCGGAGCCAGCCCCATCCAGACCAGCTCCAGCGTACCGCCCGTTAAAATACCGGTGTGCAGATCGCCCAGAATGAGGCCAACCAGCGGCCCGAGCACCACCGGGCGGTGCATGTGTGTTAACCCGTTAAACATATCCAGGCCCGCGATAAAGGCGAGAATGCCCAGCGCGAATGCCTGCAAGAGACTAATTTCCATTGTGAATCCCTCAGAGCAGTTTAAAGAGATCCAAAGCAGTCTCAGTTGGAACACCCTGAACGAAGCATTCCACTCCGGTGGCTTTCAGGCCGTTAAATGCGGCGATATCGTTCGCATCGACAGAGACCGTTTTGGCAATTTGTTTTTTGCCACTGGCGTAATGCAGGTTTCCTACGTTGATACGGGTGATGGGCACGCCGCCTTCGACCAGCGTCAGAAAATCCGCGGGTGATTTGCAGACCAGCAGAATTTTCTGGCGCTCGGCAGCGCGATGAATGTTGTCGATCACTTTTTGCAGCGACCAGAAACGCACGGCGATCCCTTCTGCGAGCACCATTTCCATCAGGTTTTGTTGAACCGGATCCTCAGCGACTTCATCATTAGCGACCAGCACCAGGTTGGCCCCCGCAAACCCAACCCATTGCACACCTACCTGACCGTGGATCAGGCGTTCATCGATGCGGCATAAGACAATGTTTGGCATAGCGCTTTCCTCTTTTTAATTATGCGTTTTGAGTCGTTACGCCTTCGCAGGCGGCATGGTACTGCTGGAGTATGTCCTGAATGTGGTCGAGGATGAGGTCCCGTGGTGTCGACTTGAGAGCACCCTCGCGAACTTTGCTGTACTGCAACGGCAGGTACTGGCTGATCAGCGGCAGCGGGATCGGTTCGTCTGCCAGGTTGCGTACCAGTCGCGCAAAGGCTTCGTCGATCTGGCTGTCCGGCCAGTAATAGCGCACCCGATCGGAGTAGCTATACCCGCGTGCCAGGCGTCGCGCATTGCCATCACCGTGATAATGGCTTTGCCAGTATTCGGGGCGATCGAGCATCACGTTTTCCAGGACATGACGCAGGCCCGAACAGGCTTTTGCAGGCAGCAACTCTTCTTCAATGGCGGCCAGCGAGAACAACGCTTCACGCAGGGCAAAGGTCAGTGCCGGGCCAACTTTGAGGATGGCGAAGTGATCTTTCACCAGCTGGCGCAGCGCCTGCGGTGTCTGGTAGTCGGTAGAGTGCGCTTCAAATATCAGCGTGTCGTAAGCTTCAACCATATGGCTCAGGGCGACGGCGTTTTGGGGTTGATAGTCACACACATGTGCGTGGTCAAACTCAACGCCAGGCTGAACCACCAGGCCAATAATGCGTGGCCAGATGTCGCTTAACCCTTCTTTCTCGAACGCGTGGCGGTGAGCTTCAAGGGTGGCACGCGCGGCTTCTGGGGTCGTGACGGAAAGCTCGGTGAGCGTTTCATGCGCGCCGCCCGGAACCGGCACTTCCGTACCGATGACATAGACCAGGTCAGAGACATCAGCGTGCGCCAGGCTGGTTTTCTCCGCAATTTTCGCCAGGCGCGCCGCGCGTTCGGCAACGATGGCGTCGGTTAACGGTACTGGATCGTCTTCGCAGGACATGCTGCAGTCGAGGTGGATCTTTTTAAACCCGGCAGCGACATAGCTTCTGATCAGATCTTCGGCATTCGCCATCGCCTGCCGGGCAGGCAGGTTTTGCCAGCGGTTTGGCCCTAAATGATCGCCGCCGAGGATCAGTTGCGATGTCGGGAAACCAAGGGATTCCGCCAGCTTACAGACGAACCCGTGAAAATCGGCGGGTGTCATACCGGTGTAACCGCCAAATTGATCCACCTGATTAGAGGTGGCTTCAATCAGCAGCGGCGTGTGATGCAGTTGGGCGTAGCGAATTGCGGCTTCAAGTACCAGTGGATGTGCGGAACAAACGGCATAAATCCCGTTCGCATTCCCCCGTTTATGTTGTTCCACCATTTCTGTCAGATGTTTCACTTTCCTCTCCATTTCGGATGGTGATGGTTTTCATCTTTCGTTTTGTTTCATTTAATCCTGCATCATGGTGGTATAAAAATAAAACGAAAGATAATAGTTTTCCGATCTGTTTCACAAAAGAAACATAATGAAAGGTTTCAGCGACGAGAGAGTGCGCTGACTGGAAGCAGGCAGGGCTTGCATTCCCATAAAAGAAAGGCGTTAATAGACAAAACGAAATGAAACGAAAGACCATTTATTAAGGAGCTCGCATGAGCAGCACCGATTCATCCGCGGAGAAGCGCGTCACCGGCACCAGTGAAAGGCGAGAGCAGATCATTCAGCGGTTGCGGGCACAGGGAAGCGTGCAGGTTAACGATCTTTCTCATTTATATGGCGTTTCCACGGTGACGATCCGTAACGACCTGGCGTTTCTTGAGAAGCAGGGCATTGCCGTTCGTGCTTATGGCGGAGCGCTGATTTGTGAAGGCAATGCGCCTGGCACTGAACCCTCCGTGGAGGACAAAAGTTCGCTCAATACTGCAGTTAAGCGCAGTATCGCGCAGGCGGCCGCCGCGCTGGTGAAGCCGGGTCATCGCATCATTCTGGATTCCGGAACCACGACGTTTGAAATCGCCCGTATGCTGCGTCAGCACACGGATGTGATTGCAATGACCAACGGAATGAACGTGGCGAATGCATTACTGGAAGCGGAAGGGGTGGAGCTGCTGATGACCGGTGGGCACTTGCGCCGCCAGTCGCAATCCTTTTACGGCGATCAGGCTGAGCAGTCCTTACAGAATTACCACTTTGATCTGCTTTTTCTGGGGGTCGACGCCATAGACCTCGATCGCGGCGTCAGTACCCACAATGAAGATGAAGCCCGACTGAACCGACGGATGTGCGAGGTGGCAGAGCGTATTATCGTGGTCACTGACTCCAGCAAATTCAACCGTTCGAGCCTGCATAAAATCATCGATACCCAGAGAATCGACATGATTATCGTCGATGAAGGGATTCCGCCTGAGAGCCTGGAAGGGTTGCGTAAGAGCGGGATAGATGTAGTGTTGGTGAAGGGATAAGTTGCCCCCCTCTCTTTGGGAGAGGGGGAAAACGATCACGTCACCGGTGCCGGGTTAAACACCGCCAGCTGGTTATGTAACCCCCATTGATCGGAGAACGTCTTCTTACGGCCGCTTGCCACGTCCAGAATGAAGTGGAACAGCTTCCAGCCGACATCCTCAATACTCTCTTCGCCAGTGGCAATGGTGCCTGCGTTGATGTCCATTAGGTCATACCAGCGGTTTGCCAGCTCGGTACGGGTGGCCATTTTAATCACCGGTACCGCCATCAGCCCGTACGGCGTGCCGCGCCCGGTGGTAAAGACCTGCACCGTAATGCCGGATGCCACCTGCTGTGTGCCACAGACGAAGTCGCTGGCAGGGGTCGCGGCGTAAATCAGGCCGCGTCTGGTGGGGCGCTGGCCCGGGGAGAGCACTTCAACAATGGCGCTCTGGCCGGATTTGGCAATCGAGCCGAGGGCTTTTTCCACCACGTTCGCCAGACCGCCTTTTTTATTGCCCGGAGAGGGGTTGGCGCTGCGATCGGTTTGTCCCATGTCGAGATAGTTATCGTACCAGGCCATCTCCTCAAGCAGGCGTTTGCCCACCTCTTCATTGATGGCGCGTGGGGTGAGCAGATGGATGGCATCACGCACTTCGGTCACTTCGGAGAACATCACCGTGGCGCCACAACGGACAAACAGATCCGAGGCATAGCCCACCGCCGGGTTCGCCGTGACGCCTGAAAACGCATCGCTGCCGCCGCACTGAGTGCCTATCACCAGCTCTGACGCCGGGCAGGTCTCGCGCTGGCGCTGGTTCAGTTTTTCCAGATGGCGCTCCGCCACCTGAAGGATATCGTCAACCATTGAACGGAATCCGACGTGATGCGCATCCTGTAAACGAACAATGCTGGCCTCGTCGACCGGAATGGCATTCACATCTTCGGTGCCCTGCAGCAGACGCTCTGGCTGCAGCTTTTCGCAACCGAGACCAATGACCATCACTTCGCCACCGAAATTCGGGTTCAGCGCGATGTTATGGATGGTACGAATCGGTACCACGGCCGCCGGAGCATTGATGGCCACACCGCAGCCGTACAGATGGTTCAGACCTACCACGCCGTCGACATTCGGGTATTTCGGCAGCAGGTCGCGCTCAATGATTTTCACCACGTAATCCACCACGCCTGCCACACAGTGCACGCTGGTGGTGATACCGAGCAGATTCTTGGTGCCTACGCTGCCGTCCGCATTCCTGTACCCTTCGAATGTGTACCCTTCCAGCGGGGGCAGTGGCTCAGGAACCCGGGTGGCCAGGGGTAGCGTGTTCAGCGGCGGCGCTTCGGGTAGCTCAACCAGCGACTCCTCAATCCAGCTCCCCTGAGGAATAGCGCGAACCGCATACCCGATAACTTCGCCATACCGCACGATTTCACCGTGGGCCGGGATATCCACCAGGGCGACTTTATGCCCCTGCGGAATATGTTCAGTCAGCTCCAGCCCATCCGGAAAACGGGTTCCCGCTTTTAGACCGTTGTCGTTAACAATTATCGCCACATTATCCGTGTCGTGAACTTTGATATAGAACGCCGTCGGCGACGCTTGTCGAATTTCAATGTCGGCCATTGTTCAATATTCTCCAGCAAAATGTCTGATAGTAAATGCAGCCAGGGGATGTTTATTTTCTTATCGCAGAAATAAAGACGCGGCTTGAGTCAATAAAGAATGTCAGGAGACGAGATATCAAAATGTGATCCCGATCGCTCCTTAAAACCGGCGCAGATGCCACCCGGCCAGCAATGCCTGATTCTGTGCATCAGCGCCCATCGCATTGTGCATATGCTCAAAATATTATCAAAACACGACGCAATGCTTGAGCATTAAAACAATGTGCTGTCATGACGTGAGGATTATACTGAATGACGATTTTATAACGCCTAAATTAAGTCAGGAAATAAATATAACGCTGAGGCTGCGTCTGAAAATATAAATATGAACCTGAATAAGACTGCGGAATTAAAAAGGTAAACGTGATGAATAATGATATCTTCCCGAATAAGTTTAAAGCGGCCCTCGCGGCGCACCAGATCCAGATTGGTTGCTGGTCCGCGCTGGCAAGCCCCATCAGCACCGAAGTACTGGGCCTGGCCGGTTTCGACTGGCTGGTGCTGGACGGCGAACATGCGCCGAACGATATCAGCACCTTTATTCCGCAGTTAATGGCGCTCAAAGGGAGCCATAGCGCGCCGGTGGTTCGCGTCCCGACCAACGAGCCGGTAATCATCAAACGTCTGCTGGATATTGGGTTCTACAACTTCCTGATCCCGTTTGTGGAAACGGAAGAGCAGGCGGTGCAGGCCGTGGCGTCAACACGTTATCCGCCGGAAGGGATCCGCGGGGTCTCCGTTTCCCATCGTGCCAACATGTTTGGCACCGTCCCGGACTACTTCACACAGTCCAACAGCAACATCACCATCCTGGTACAGATTGAGAGCCAGCAGGGGGTCGATAACGTCGACGCTATCGCTGCCACCGACGGTGTGGATGGCATCTTCGTTGGCCCAAGCGATCTTGCTGCGGCATTCGGCCATCTGGGCAATGCGGGTCATCCGGAGGTGCAGCGCGCTATTCAGCACATCTTTGCCCGTGCCAACGCGCACGGCAAACCGTGCGGCATTCTGGCGCCGGTTGAGGCTGATGCCCGTCGCTATCTGGAGTGGGGCGCGACCTTCGTTGCCGTCGGTAGCGACCTCGGCGTATTCCGCTCGGCCACGCAGAAGTTAGCGGACGCCTTTAAAAAATAACCATCATTGAGGAAACGAATTATGACGCTGAAAGTGGGTTTTATTGGCCTTGGGATCATGGGTAAACCCATGAGTAAAAACCTCATCAAAGCAGGTTACTCCCTGGTGGTTGCAGACCATAATCCGCAAGCCGTGGCCGAGGTGATTGCCGCAGGCGCAGAAACCGCAACACACGCCAAAGCGATTGCTGAGCAGTGCGATGTCATTATCACCATGCTGCCAAACTCCCCGCATGTGAAAGAGGTGGCCCTGGGGGAGAACGGCATCATTGACGGTGCCAAACCCGGCCTGGTGGTGATTGACATGAGTTCTATCGCGCCGCTGGCAAGCCGTGAAATCAGTGAGGCGCTAAACGCGAAGGGCGTCGATATGCTGGATGCCCCGGTCAGCGGCGGAGAGCCCAAAGCCATCGACGGCACCCTGTCGGTGATGGTTGGCGGCGACAAAGCTGTTTTCGACAAATACTACGACCTGATGAAAGCCATGGCGGGATCCGTGGTGCATACCGGCGATATCGGGGCGGGTAACGTCACCAAGCTGGCAAACCAGGTGATTGTGGCGCTGAACATTGCCGCAATGTCGGAAGCGCTGACGCTGGCCACCAAAGCGGGCGTTAACCCTGATCTGGTGTATCAGGCGATCCGTGGCGGCCTGGCGGGCAGCACCGTGCTGGATGCTAAAGCGCCCATGGTGATGGATCGTAACTTCAAGCCCGGTTTTAGAATCGACCTGCACATTAAAGATCTGGCGAATGCCCTGGATACCTCCCACGGCGTGGGCGCGCAGCTGCCGCTGACCGCCGCCGTCATGGAGATGATGCAGGCCCTGCGCGCGGATGGTCTGGGCACTGCCGACCACAGCGCGATTGCGTGCTACTACGAAAAACTGGCGAAGGTGGAAGTCTCTCGCTAATAAAAACGGACGCGGGAACGCGTCCGCTATTTTTGCCGAGTGCGGTAACAGGCGACAACTATGAAAATCGTAATCGCGCCAGATTCCTGGAAAGAAAGCCTTTCTGCCTCCGGGGTTGCTCAGGCGATTGAAAAAGGATTTCGGGAAATTTTCCCCGACGCACTTTATGTTTCGGTGCCGGTTGCTGACGGCGGGGAAGGTACGGTTGACGCGTTGATCGCCGCCACCCAGGGCACAGAACAGCATGCCAGGGTCACGGGCCCGTTGGGTGAACAGGTAAACGCCCGCTGGGGCATGTCCGGCGATGGCCGCACGGCATTTATTGAGATGGCCGCCGCCAGCGGTCTGTCACTGGTCCCGGCCACCCAACGTAACCCGCTCGTCACCACGTCCCGGGGTACCGGGGAGCTTATTCTCAGCGCGCTGGATAAAGGTGCCCGACATATCATTATCGGCATTGGCGGCAGTGCCACCAACGACGGCGGCGCCGGAATGATGCAGGCGCTGGGGGCCACGCTCTGCGACGCCAACGGCACTGAAATGGGTTATGGCGGCGGCAGCCTGATGGCGCTCAACAGCGTCGATCTCTCCGGCCTCGACGCCAGGCTAAAAGATTGCACAATCCACGTCGCATGCGACGTCACGAATCCGCTGGTTGGCGAGAGAGGCGCTTCCCGTATCTTTGGCCCGCAAAAAGGGGCGACAGAGGAGATGATCCTCGCTCTCGACGCTAACCTCAGCCACTATGCCGATGTGATAAAAAAATCTCTGCGAATTGACGTGAAGCAGGTTCCCGGTGCGGGTGCCGCGGGGGGCATGGGGGCGGCCCTGATGGCCTTCCTCGGCGCGGAACTGAAGAGCGGTATTGAGATTGTCACCCAGGCACTTAACCTCGAAGAACATATTCACGACTGCACGCTGGTACTGACGGGCGAAGGGCGCATTGACAGCCAGAGCATTCAGGGCAAAGTGCCCGTCGGTATCGCCCGTATCGCCAAAAAATACCATAAGCCGGTGATCGGCATTGCCGGCAGTCTGACCCGGGATGTGGGGGTCGTGCATCAGTATGGCATCGACGCGGTATTCAGCGTGCTGAGCCGCGTCGAGTCGCTGGAAGAGGCTTACCGTGGGGCGTTTGACAATATTTACCGCGCCTCGCGCAATATCGCCGCCACTTTGCAGATAGGGATGCACACCCAAAGGTGACAGCGGGGCACAAACCCTCTATACTGCGCGCCGAAGCTGACCAGACAGTCGCCGCTTCGTCGTCGTCCCCTTTCGGGGGGAGACGGGCGGAGGGGAGGAAAGTCCGGGCTCCATAGGGCAGGGTGCCAGGTAACGCCTGGGGGGGAAACCCACGACCAGTGCAACAGAGAGCAAACCGCCGATGGCCCGCGCAAGCGGGATCAGGTAAGGGTGAAAGGGTGCGGTAAGAGCGCACCGCGCGGCTGGCAACAGTCCGTGGCACGGTAAACTCCACCCGGAGCAAGGCCAAATAGGGGTTCACATGGTACGGCCCGTACTGAACCCGGGTAGGCTGCTTGAGCCAGTGAGCGATTGCTGGCCTAGATGAATGACTGTCCACGACAGAACCCGGCTTATCGGTCAGCTTCACCTTCTTACAAAACCCCGCTACGGCGGGGTTTTTGCTATCTGCACTAAATGAGATGA
>NZ_BSCM01000008.1:0-202609 GCF_027924865.1 Enterobacter sp. 200527-13 | reverse complement strand
GGCGATTAGCTCAGTTGGTAGAGCATCTCCTTTACACGGAGGGGGTCGGCGGTTCGAGCCCGTCATCGCCCACCATTTCGGGTCGTTAGCTCAGTTGGTAGAGCAGTTGACTTTTAATCAATTGGTCGCAGGTTCGAATCCTGCACGACCCACCAATGTAAAAAAGCGCCCTAAAGGCGCTTTTTTGCTATCTGCGGTATGGATGATTCGAACCTGCAGCAGGTCCGAGCCGAACGCAGTGAGGCAACGGAGCCGTTTACGGCGACGGCCCGAAGGGCGAGCGAAGCGAGTCATCCTGCACGACCCACCAATGTAAAAAAGCGCCCTAAAGGCGCTTTTTTGCTATCTGCGGTATAACATCACTCTTCCGTCAACGTTGCGATCAACGACTTAATCGCCGGTGTCGCCTGCTTCTCGTCATACACCACATACAAATCTGCCGGTATACGTACCTGTAATGGACGAAATACCACACCGGGCCACTGCATTTGCGCATAGCTGTCAGCAGCTAACGTAATCCCCATTCCCATGCTGATCATTGCCAGCACCGTCTGTGGTTCATCGGCTTCACGCACTATCATCGGTGAAAAACCGGCCTGCTGACACACTCGCTGTAAGAACGACCAGTCAGAATGCGCAGACGGCATAGTTACAAAGTACTCATTCTGCAGTTCGGTGAGCGCAATTGCGCTTTCCCCCACCAGCCGGTGATCCTCCGGCAGCGCAACCAGAAACGCCGCATCCCGTAAGCGGATACTGGTAAACCCTGCGGTGGGCTCGGTTGCCATTCGCCAGATCCCGACATCCAACTCCCGACGCTCCAGCAGCGCCATTTGCATTACCGGCGACTTTTCGCGAAAGACGACATCAACGTTCGGATGCTCTTTCAAAAATGTGCGCATGACCGTGCGCACTTCGCTCCACATGGCGGTACCGACAATGCCCAGCGCAATCCGCCCCGCCTCACCCCGTCCAATTTGTTCGACCCGCGCCAGTGCCTGGTTTGCGCTGGCAAGCAGTCGACGGGACTCTTCCATCAACACTTTACCCGCATGGGTCAAGGCGACGCTTCGTGAGTGGCGAATAAACAGTAAGGTACCGAGCTGACTTTCCAGCTCTTTTATATGCAGGCTCAACGGCGGCTGCGACATATTGAGACGGGCCGCAGCCCGTCCAAAATGAAGTTCCTCAGCGACGGCCAGAAAATAGCGCAGCAGCTTAAGGTCGGTTCGGTAGACGCGTTCCATCAACACATATCCTGGCGATAACACTTATGCTCCCACCTTAAAGCCTTTCACCGCCTGCCGGGAAAACTTTAATGCGCAACTGTGCGCAACTCGCTGTTTTGACTGGTGTGGCGATAGTTAAAGCTGAAATAAAACACCACGGCGAGCACCAACGCATACGCCGCAAATACCAGCCAGATGGTCTGCCAGTCTTTCACCCCATCCACGGAGAAATAATCTACCGCCGCGCCGCTCAATACCGATCCGAAATAAGCACCGATACCGTTAACGGTCGTCATAAACAGCCCTTGCGCGCTGGCGCGGATATCAGCGCTTACCTCCTGTTCGACAAACACCGAGCCGGAGATGTTGAAGAAGTCGAACGCGCAACCATAGACCAGCATTGACAGCATCAACAGCCCGACGCCTGTCGCGGAAGGATCGCCATACGCAAAGAGTCCAAAACGCAGCATCCAGGCCACCATGCTTATCAGCATCACGGTTTTTATGCCAAAACGTCGGAGGAAGAAAGGAATGGTCAGGATGAACAGCACCTCTGACATCTGCGAGACGGAGAGCAAAATAGAAGGATATTTAACGATAAAGCTTTCCGCATACGCCGGATTACGCGCAAAATCATGCAGAAAGGGGCTACCGAAAGTATTGGTGATTTGCAGCACGGCGCCCAGCAGCATCGCAAACAAAAAGAACACCGCCATTCGGGGCTGTTTAAACAGGACGAACGCATTCAGGCCAAGTTTGCTTGTCAGCGACGATGAGGTTTTATTCTTCGCCACCGGAATGGCCGGTAACGTCA
Organism: Enterobacter sp. 200527-13; assembly: GCF_027924865.1. Lineage (NCBI taxonomy): Bacteria > Pseudomonadati > Pseudomonadota > Gammaproteobacteria > Enterobacterales > Enterobacteriaceae > Enterobacter > Enterobacter sp. 200527-13. Next base: position 200,566 of record NZ_BSCM01000008.1, on the reverse strand, counting down.
GTGAATAGAGCGCCAGTACCAGCGACGCGGCAGCAGCAATGTAGAGTTGAATGTTGGTTAACTCTGCCCCCATCAGGCTTATGGCCCACATCGCCACAATGAAGCCTACCGTGCCATAGACCCGCACCGTTGGAAAATGGGTCACCGTGTCCAGCCCTGCCTGCTCAAGACAGGAGTAGGAAAGGGTATTCGATAGCGCAATGGTCGGCATAAAGGCCATGGCATTAACCAGCATGACCCAGAACATCAGCCCCGGCTCATTGACCTGCGCGGCATAGCAAAGCGCAACGGCACAGACGAGATGGCAAATCACATATGCACGATCTGCCCGCAGCCACTTATCGGCAATAATGCCCACCAGCGAGGGCATCACGATCGCGGCAAGCCCCTTCGAGCTGTAGACCATCCCCACGTCAGAGCCGGAAAAACCCAGGGTGTTAATCATGTAAGCGCCGAGAGTAACGAGCCAGCTTCCCCAGATAAAATATTGCATAAAGGACATCATCTTTAAGCGCGTCGTGATGTTCATACCCGATTCCTTATGGCAGAGTGGCCCTCACGGGCCACGATGTTGTTTCGCTCAGGCAAGCTGGCGCAGAAAACCGCAGATAAGATCGATGAAGTTCTGGCGAGAGAGTTCGGCGGCGGCAAGCGTTTGTTCATGCGACAGTTTTACATCGCTCAAACCTTCAGCAAGGTTGGTTATGGCCGAAACGGCGACCACCTTCAGGCCACAGTGGCGCGCCGAGATCACTTCCGGCACCACTGACATTCCCACCACATCTCCGCCGATGATCTGCATCATGCGGATCTCAGCCGCGGTTTCGAAGTTAGGGCCTGGATAAGAGACAAACACCCCTTCATGCAATGGAAAGCCCTTCTCGCTCGCCACGGTCTGCAGCAGGGCACGGCAATCTGCATCATAAGCATTGGCCAGCGAGAAAAAACGGTCGCCAAAACGGTCATCGTTCAGCCCGACCATCGGGGTACCCGGCAGGGTGTTGATGTGGTCGCTGAGGGCAACCAGGCTTCCCGGTTCAACCTCCGGACGTAATGAACCGGCGGCATTGGTACTGAACAGCAGTTCGCAGCCCAGCAGTTTGAAGGTGCGGATTGCATCGGTCATGACGGCGATGCCGCGGCCCTCATAGAAGTGACCGCGCCCTTTCATACAGGCGACCGGAACACCGGCAAGATGCCCCAACACCAGCTCACCGGCGTGACCGTGAACGGTGCTCACCGGGAAGCCCGGCAGTTTTTCATAGCTCAGTACTACAGCATCAACAATCTGCTCGGCGAGCGCGCCAAGACCAGAGCCGAGAATAAACGCAACCCGCGGAGTGAAATCAGGTTTAGCGGCACGAATGATGTCGGCAGAGAACCAGGGATTATTCGAGAGGGTCATAAAAGCTCCTTGAGAATTAAGATCGCGATATCACCGATCGCATGACCTTAGTCTTATATCTGGAGCCTGCGGGTTACCTCCAATACACTTTCTCGGCACCATCAATACTGATTTGGTATCAATACCTTTCCCTGCCAGATATGGCAGTTTTGCTCAAGCTAATTGCGTTGGCGCCGATACCTCTTTTTTACAGCGAGAGGAAAAAGTATGACGACCATTCAGGCTACAACCCAGCCCATTCAAACCAGCGGTGGCGGGAGTCGTTCTTCCGGCGGCAACGATATCGCTGCCCAGATCAGCCGTATCACTGACAAGATAACCAAGCTGACTCAACAGTTAAAAGAGGTTGCGAACGGTTCCGGCAGTGCGGAAGAGAAGAAGAAACAGCAGGAGCTTATCCAGGTGCAAATCAAAGTGCTGCAGGCACAGCTCGCACAGCTGCAGCGCCAGCAGGCGGAAGAAGCCCAGAAGAAACAAGAGCAAAGTCTGGTCAACGTGGAAGGCCCGAAGAACGCATCAGACAATCATCAAATAGACATCTACGTCTAACGCTCTGTTGAGTTAAACAGTGGATCGCGTATACGGGCCTCGGTTAATCGTTGCGCCTGGATACGCACCACTTCCCAGATAGCCTGCGCAGCCCCGGAGAGTGAACGGTTTTTTCGCCGTACCAGCATCAGTTTTCGCTCAATAGCAGGCGTCAGTCGCTTCACGACCAGACGGCTTCCCTGCGGCAAAGGGAGCGCCAGGGCGGGTAATACACTGATCCCTATGCCGGCCTCCACCATGGGAAACAGCGTTGCCGGGTGTCCAATCTCCTGCACAATGGTCGCCTTAACGCCCTGCGTCACCAGCGCAGAATCAATCAGCGGACGGCTGCCTGAGGCATAATCCTGTAATACCAGGTTCGCTCCCTGCAACGCCTGCCAGTGAACAGACGGCTGCACGGCTAGCGGATCGTCGTCCCGGCAAAGCAACAGAAACGGCTCAGAAAGCACAATTTCACATTCCAGGTCACTCACCTGACCGGGATCGATAACAATACCAAAATCCACATCACCCTGACGGATGCTCTCCAGCACCCACTGCTGCGGCCTGTCATGCAAAACAAAATCGATATCCGGATAGCGATGATTACCCTCTGCAATACACTGCGGGATAAGGTGCGCGGATATCGTCTGGCTGGCCGCAACCCGCACGGTACCCGACAGCTGCTGTCCCAGTCGACCTACATCTCTGAGCGTACTGTTGAGTTCGTCCAGCAGCCGTTCAAGGCGCTGAGCCAGCTGCTGTCCGGCTTCCGTGAGCACGACTTCACGCGTGGTGCGATCAAGCAGCCGGACACCCGTCTGGCTCTCCAGCTCTTTCACGCTGTGGCTTACCGCGGACTGGCTCAGGCCGATGATCTCCCCTGCCCGGCTGAAGCTGCGGGCATGGGCTACGGTGACGAAGATGCGAAGCTGGCGTAAGGAATAATTCATCTGTTTAATTCATGAATGGATGCAATAAATCAATTTTATTTCTCAAACGGAAAAAAGCACAATAGCGATATCTGTTTTCAGGAGTCATTATGAAACTATTTCGTATTCTTGATCCGTTTACGCTTACTCTGGTTGTCACGGTATTACTGGCCTCCTTCTTCCCCGCACGGGGCGGGTTCGTTCCTTTTTTTGAAGGACTGACGACCGCGGCCATCGCGCTGTTGTTCTTTATGCACGGCGCAAAGCTCTCACGCGAAGCCATTATTGCGGGGGGGAGCCACTGGCGACTGCATCTGTGGGTGATGTGCAGCACGTTCATCCTCTTCCCTGTACTCGGCGTACTGTTCGCATGGTGGGCGCCGGTGAATGTCGACCCGGCCCTTTATACCGGCTTCCTGTATCTGTGCATTCTGCCGGCCACCGTGCAGTCCGCTATCGCGTTTACCTCTCTGGCGGGCGGTAACGTCGCAGCCGCAGTCTGTTCAGCGTCGGCATCCAGCCTGTTAGGGATTTTCGTTTCGCCGCTGCTGGTGGGTCTGCTGATGAACATGCACGGCGCGGAAGGTAACCTGGAACAGGTAGGTAAAATCTGTCTGCAGCTGCTGTTGCCGTTTGTGCTGGGTCATCTCTCTCGTCCGTGGACGGGCGCGTTTGTTGCAAAGCACAAAAAATGGATCTCAAAAACCGACCAGTCATCGATTCTGCTGGTGGTCTATTCAGCCTTCAGTGAAGCGGTTGTGAATGGCATCTGGCATAAGGTGGGCGCAGGCTCGCTGCTGTTTATCGTGGTGGTCAGCCTTGTTCTGCTGGCGATTGTGATTGGCGTAAACGTCTTTGTGGCCCGCAAGTGCGGCTTCAACAAAGCCGATGAAATTACCATTGTCTTCTGTGGCTCGAAGAAGAGCCTGGCGAACGGCATTCCTATGGCAAACATTCTCTTCCCGACCTCAATGATAGGGATGATGGTACTGCCACTGATGATTTTCCATCAGATCCAGCTGATGGTCTGCGCGGTGCTGGCGCGTCGTTACAAACGCCAGACGGAAAAACAGGCGCAGGAAGAGACCCGCGCCGCGAAAGCTTAAGGACGTTTCAGGGGCTGAACCAACTGCGTCAGCCCCTCGGTTTTAATCAGTAACGTGATAGCCATCAGCTCACCCAGTCGTCCAGCCGGGAACCCATCTTTGCGGGCAAACCACAGCAAATAATCTTCCGGTAAATCAATCAGCCTGCGGCCCTTATATTTACCGAATGGCATCTCCGTGTTGGCGATCTCAACGAGCTGCTCTTTCTCCACGTTACTCTCCTAACAGGCGCATCATTTCCGCTTCGTCGATAACCTCAATGCCCAGCTCCTGAGCTTTAGCAAGCTTCGAACCGGCGGCCTCCCCGGCAATAACCAGGTCGGTTTTCTTCGACACGCTGCCTGCCACTTTTGCGCCCAGCGCAACCAGTCGCGCTTTAGCATCATCACGTGAAAGCTGGCTCAGGCTGCCGGTCAGAACGACCGTTTTGCCGGCAAACGGGCTGTCGATCTCGTCAGCGTTGACCACGACCGGAGCCGGCCATCTGATGCCCTCTTCCAGCAGCTTGCCGATCACCTCGCGGTTGCTCTCTTCGGCAAAGAAGTTAAAGACATGCGTCGCGACGACAATCCCCACGTCCGGGACTCTCTGCAGCTCGTCAATACTCGCTTTTTCCAGAGCTTCCAGCGTACCGAAATACGCCGCCAGCCCCGCCGCCGTGGCTTCGCCCACTTCGCGAATACCGAGCGCATAAAGGAATCGGGCAAAGGTTGTCTCTTTGGCAGCATCCAGGGCATTAACCACATTCTGGGCCGACTTAGGTCCCATGCGATCAAGACCCGTGAGTTTACCCGCGGTCAGTTTGAAGAGATCTGCAGGCGTATGAACATATTCTTTCTCTACCAGCTGATCGATAATTTTGTCGCCCATTCCGTCGACGTCCATCGCCCGACGGGAAACGAAGTGCTTCAGTGACTCTTTACGTTGTGCCCCGCAGATTAAGCCACCCGTACAGCGAGCCACCGCTTCACCTTCAACGCGCTCAACGTCAGATCCACATACCGGGCAATGCGTCGGGAACACGATGGCGCGCGTATCGTCAGGACGCTCTGACTCAACCACGTTCACCACCTGCGGGATAACATCGCCCGCGCGACGAATCACCACTTTGTCACCAATGCGCAGGCCGAGACGTTCAATTTCATCGGCGTTATGCAGCGTGGCGTTACTCACCAGCACGCCGGCAACCTGCACCGGCTCCAGACGGGCAACTGGGGTAATCGCGCCCGTACGGCCCACCTGGAACTCCACGTCACGGACAAAGGTCATCTGCTCCTGCGCCGGGAATTTAAACGCCACTGCCCAGCGTGGCGCGCGCGCCACAAAGCCTAACTGCTCCTGCAACGCAAGTGAGTTAACCTTGATAACCACGCCATCAATATCAAAACCAAGCGTCGGGCGGTCTTCTTCCACTTTGTGGTAGAACGCCAGCACGGCTTCCGGGGAGTCGCACAGCTGAACACGGTTACTCACCGGCAGGCCCCACGCTTTAAACTGCAATAAACGTCCAAGATGGGTATCCGGCAGTTCACCGCCTTCCAGAATCCCGACGCCATAGCAGAAGAAAGTAAGCGGTCGCTTCGCGGTGATACGGGGATCAAGCTGGCGCAAGGAGCCTGCCGCCGCATTACGCGGGTTAGCAAACACTTTCCCGCCGGTACGGCGCGCCTCTTCGTTGATTTTCTCGAAGCCCGCCTGCGGGAGGAATACTTCACCGCGCACTTCCAGTCGGGCTGGAATATTATCCCCTTGCAGCTTCAGCGGGATCGCACGGATGGTGCGTACGTTGGTGGTAATGTCTTCACCCGTCGTACCATCACCCCGCGTCGCGGCACGCACCAGCACACCGTTTTCATAGAGAAGGCTGACCGCCAGACCATCCAGCTTCAACTCGCAGCACCAGGTCAGGGAGTCGCTGCTTTTGAGGCGATCCTGCACGCGCTTGTTAAACGCGAGGAAGCTCTCTTCATCAAAGACGTTATCCAGAGACAACATTGGGACTTCATGACGTACCTGACTGAAAGCACCCAGCGGCTCCGCACCCACGCGCTGCGTGGGTGAGTCGGGCGTAATCAATTCCGGGTGCTGCGCCTCTAGCTCGCGCAACTCGCGCATCAGACGGTCATACTCCGCATCCGGCACTTCCGGCGCGTCCATAACATGATAGAGGTATTCATGATGGCGAAGCGTGGTTCGCAGTTCAGTGAGTTGTTGTTCGATTGAGTCCATATCACACCATCAATGAGAAAAAACCCCCGACATGCGGGGGTTGAGGAGGAGTCGATGTAAACGCGATGATTACGCGTTGGCTTCCTTAACTTCGCGGATGCGGTCCTGATACTCGCGCAGTTTCTGCGGCGTCATCATACGACGCTGATCGTCGAGCACCACACCACCGACTTCGTCAGCAATGTGCTGTGCGGACTGCAGCATCAGCTTAAAGTTTTGCAGTTCATCACCGTAGGACGGCACCTGCATGAAGATAGTGACACCCGGCGTCACGAAATCACCGGTCATTTCCGGGTCAAAGGTGCCAGGGTTGACCATATTGGCCAGGCTAAACAGCGCCGGACCGCTACCGTCAGGACTCAGGTGACGATGGAAAATATTCATGTCGCCAAACTTGAAGCCTGCCTGTTGAATGCTGTTAAGCAGGACATCGCCATTCAGGTGGGTGCCATGATGCGCAGCCACGTTCATGATGATGACCGCTTCTTTACGCTGCGGTTTTTCAACAACCGGTTCTGGCTCAACCACGGGCTCTGGTTCAACGAGCGGGGCCGGCGCAGGCTGAGGTGCAGGCTGCACGTGAACAGGCTGCTGCGGTTGGTGTACCGGCTGTGCAGGCTGTTGTGGCGCAGGTTGCTGCACAGGCTGTTGCTGAACCGGCTGTGGCGCAGCAGGCTGCTGATGGACAGGCTGTTGCGGCGGCTGACGCACCGGCTCTTCTCCAGGCTGCGGCGCCTGCTGGCGCGGCTGTGCAGAAGCATACGGCGGTTGATACTGGTGCTGCGGAGGCTGACGAGGGGCTTCATGCTCCCCATGAGCCGCGCCGGGCGCAGTATTGACCCGATGAACACGAACTTCACCCACGCCGTCGTCGTCGCTTCCGTCGATGTCATTTTCACTGTCATCGTCATCACGACTGGACTTCATGCGCTTCAGTGGGCGATCGCGAAACATAGAGGAACGCTCTTTACGGCTGGTCCAGAAACCATGTACCAGTAAAGCGATTATGGCGATCGCGCCAACAATGATTAATATCAGACGCAAATCCTGCATCATTATATTCTCTGTTGTTCTAACACCTTGCCACCACGGCAAACATTTACTCACTAAGAGTATTTGCCGTTTACGTCAAGTGCAAGTGTGTGCAGAGCATTCACAGCATAAAGATGAACTAAATCGTGCTTTTTGCTGTTTTTTCGAACATTTCCGAACTGGTCATTGGTCCGTAAGTGGATAATATAGGCGGGCAATTCCACTGGTTGTGAAAAAAGGAGTACAGCCTGGTTATGGTTTCAACATCATCTTCTCCCCCGCGCAGCGGCGTCTGGTATTTTTCTCAGGGCTGGAAACTGGTCTCACTGCCGGGGATTCGTCGCTACGTCATTCTGCCGTTGCTGATTAACATTATCCTGATGGGCGGCGCGTTCTGGTGGCTGTTCACCAAACTGGAGAGCTGGATCCCTTCGCTGATGAGCCATGTGCCGGACTGGCTGCAGTGGCTGAATTACCTGCTCTGGCCGGTAGCGGTTATCTCCGTGCTGCTGGTGTTCGGCTACTTCTTCTCGACGATTGCAAACTGGATAGCGGCGCCGTTTAACGGCCTGCTGGCAGAACAGCTGGAAGCACGTCTTACCGGTGCAACGCCGCCGGATACGGGCATGGTGGGGATCATGAAAGATCTCCCACGCATCATGAAGCGCGAATGGCAGAAGTTTGCCTGGTATCTTCCCCGCGCCATTGTGCTGCTTATCCTTTATTTTGTCCCTGGCGTCGGTCAGACGGTGGCCCCGGTGCTGTGGTTCCTGTTCAGCGCCTGGATGCTGGCAATCCAGTACTGCGATTATCCGTTCGATAACCACAAGGTGCCGTTCAAGACGATGCGCAGCGCCCTGCGCACGCAAAAAGTCGCGAATATGCAGTTCGGGGCGCTGACCAGCCTGTTCACCATGATCCCGGTGCTCAACCTGTTCATCATGCCGGTCGCCGTTTGCGGCGCAACGGCGATGTGGGTTGACTGCTACCGTGCTAAGCACGCGTTATGGAAGTAATGCAAAAATGTGTAAAAAGGGGGTGGCTTATGCCGCCCCTTATTCCATACTGATCCCCATTATTTCCTTGCAGTATATAGATATGCGAATTCCTTACTTCCCCCTACCTGTTCAACAGGTATGCTGGGACGGTATCCCAATTTCATACAGTTAAGGACAGGCCATGAGTAAGATTTATGAAGACAACTCGCTGACTATCGGTCATACGCCCCTGGTTCGACTGAACCGTATCGGTAATGGACGCATTCTGGCGAAGGTCGAATCACGTAACCCGAGCTTCAGCGTGAAGTGCCGTATCGGTGCAAATATGATTTGGGATGCTGAAAAACGTGGCGTGCTGAAGCCAGGCGTTGAGCTGGTTGAACCGACCAGCGGTAACACCGGTATCGCACTGGCCTATGTTGCGGCGGCGCGAGGTTATAAACTGACGCTGACCATGCCTGAAACCATGAGCATCGAACGTCGCAAACTGCTGAAAGCGCTGGGCGCGAATCTGGTACTGACCGAAGGTGCCAAAGGCATGAAGGGTGCGATTCAGAAAGCAGAAGAGATTGTTGCCAGCGATCCGGCGAAATATCTGCTGCTGCAGCAGTTCAGCAACCCGGCGAACCCGGAAATTCACGAAAAGACCACCGGCCCGGAAATTTGGGAAGATACCGACGGTCAGGTTGATGTATTTATCTCCGGTGTAGGCACCGGCGGAACCCTGACTGGCGTGTCGCGCTATATAAAAGGCACAAAAGGTAAAAAAGACCTGATTACCGTTGCCGTGGAACCAACCGACTCACCGGTGATCACCCAGGCGCTGGCGGGCGAAGAGATCAAACCCGGCCCACATAAAATTCAGGGTATCGGTGCCGGCTTCATTCCGGGCAACCTGGATCTGAAGCTTATTGATAAAGTGGTGACCATCACCAACGAAGAAGCTATCTCTACCGCACGTCGCCTGATGGACGAGGAAGGTATTCTGGCGGGCATCTCTTCCGGTGCTGCTGTTGCGGCAGCGCTCAAACTTCAGGAAGATGAGGCCTTTACCAATAAGAACATTGTGGTTATCCTGCCTTCATCGGGTGAGCGTTACTTGAGCACCGCACTGTTTGCCGATCTGTTCACTGAAAAAGAACTGCAACAGTAATGCCAGCATGTTAATAACGCGTAAAAAAGCACCTTTTTGGGTGCTTTTTTGTGGCCTGCTTCAAAGTTTTACCCCTCCTGGCATTGATTCACCCCGTTGGGTCTGGTATTTAAACCAGCAATTATTTTGATGCGTGAAATTAATCAGTGAACGAAATAGCCTTGCTGAATCGATTTTATGATTTGGTTCAAGTCTTGCTTTCGCTGCATAATGTTTAATGACGATCGAAACGTCAGCGCTAACAATACAGGCTAAAGTTAAGTCGCCAGGCTAGACTTTAGTTCCACAACACTAAACCTATAAGTTGGGGAAATACAATGTTCCAGCAAGAAGTTACCATTACCGCTCCGAACGGTCTGCACACCCGCCCTGCTGCTCAGTTTGTTAAAGAAGCGAAAGGCTTCACTTCTGAAATCACTGTGACTTCCAACGGCAAAAGCGCCAGCGCAAAAAGCCTGTTCAAACTGCAGACTCTGGGTCTGACTCAGGGTACCGTTGTCACCATCTCTGCTGAAGGTGAAGACGAGCAGAAAGCAGTTGAGCATCTGGTAAAACTGATGGCTGAGCTCGAGTAAGTTTCCGGGTTCTTTTAAATATCAGTCACAAGTAAGGTAGGGTTATGATTTCAGGCATTTTAGCATCCCCGGGTATCGCTTTCGGCAAAGCACTGCTGCTGAAAGAAGACGAGATCGTCATCGACCGGAAAAAAATTTCTGCCGACAAGGTTGATCAGGAAGTTGAACGTTTTCTGAGCGGTCGTGCCAAGGCATCTGCGCAACTGGAAGCAATCAAGACTAAAGCTGGCGAAACTTTCGGTGAAGAAAAAGAAGCCATCTTCGAAGGGCACATCATGCTGCTCGAAGATGAGGAGCTGGAGCAGGAAATCATAGCCCTGATTAAAGATAAAAGCATGACGGCAGACGCTGCTGCGCATGAAGTTATCGAAGGTCAGGCAACTGCCCTAGAAGAACTGGATGATGAATACCTGAAAGAGCGTGCGGCTGACGTACGTGACATCGGTAAGCGCCTGCTGCGCAACATCTTGGGTCTGGCCATTATCGACCTGAGCGCTATTCAGGATGAAGTCATCCTGGTTGCCGCCGATCTGACCCCGTCTGAAACCGCACAGTTGAACCTGAAAAAGGTCCTCGGTTTCATCACTGACGCGGGCGGCCGTACCTCCCACACCTCTATCATGGCGCGTTCTCTGGAACTGCCTGCCATTGTGGGTACCGGTAGCGTCACCTCTCAGGTCAAAAACGACGATTATCTGATTCTGGATGCCGTAAACAACGTGGTTTACGTCAACCCAACTAACGAAGAGATCGAAAAACTGCGCGCGGTTCAGGAGCAGGTTGCGACTGAAAAAGCGGAACTCGCTAAGCTGAAAGACCTGCCAGCCATCACTCTGGACGGTCATCAGGTTGAAGTGTGCGCAAACATCGGTACCGTACGTGACGTCGATGGCGCTGAGCGCAACGGCGCGGAAGGTGTGGGTCTCTATCGTACTGAATTCCTGTTCATGGACCGTGACGCGCTGCCAACTGAAGAAGAACAGTTTGCTGCGTACAAAGCTGTGGCTGAAGCGTGTGGCTCTCAGGCAGTTATCGTCCGTACCATGGATATCGGTGGCGACAAAGAGCTGCCATACATGAACTTCCCGAAAGAAGAGAACCCGTTCCTGGGCTGGCGTGCAATTCGTATCGCGATGGATCGTAAAGAGATCCTGCGCGATCAGGTTCGCGCTATCCTGCGTGCGTCTGCTTTCGGTAAACTGCGCATCATGTTCCCGATGATCATCTCTGTTGAAGAAGTGCGTGCACTGAAGAAAGAGATCGAAATCTACAAACAGGAACTGCGCGACGAAGGTAAAGCATTTGACGAGTCAATTGAGATCGGCGTGATGGTGGAAACACCTGCGGCGGCGACCATTGCGCGTCATTTAGCCAAAGAAGTTGATTTCTTTAGTATCGGTACCAATGATTTAACGCAGTACACCCTGGCAGTTGACCGTGGTAATGATATGATTTCACATCTCTACCAGCCAATGTCACCGTCCGTACTGAACTTGATCAAGCAAGTTATTGATGCTTCTCATGCAGAAGGTAAATGGACTGGCATGTGTGGTGAGCTTGCAGGCGACGAACGTGCTACACTTCTGTTGCTGGGTATGGGTCTGGACGAATTCTCTATGAGCGCCATTTCCATCCCGCGCATTAAGAAGATTATCCGTAACACGAACTTCGAAGATGCGAAGGTGTTAGCAGAGCAGGCTCTTGCTCAACCGACAACGGACGAGTTAATGACGCTGGTTAACAAGTTCATTGAAGAAAAAACAATCTGCTAATCCACGAGATGCGGCCCAAATTACTGCTTAGGAGAAGATCATGGGTTTGTTCGATAAACTGAAATCTCTGGTTTCTGATGATAAGAAAGACTCCGGAACTATTGAGATTGTTGCTCCGCTCTCCGGCGAGATCGTCAACATCGAAGACGTGCCGGATGTAGTGTTTGCTGAGAAAATCGTTGGTGATGGCATTGCTATCAAACCAACTGGCAACAAAATGGTTGCTCCAGTTGACGGCACCATCGGTAAAATTTTTGAAACCAACCATGCGTTCTCTATCGAATCTGATAGCGGTATCGAACTGTTCGTTCACTTCGGTATCGACACCGTTGAACTGAAAGGCGAAGGCTTCAAACGTATCGCGGAAGAAGGCCAGCGTGTTAAAGTTGGCGACCCGGTCATTGAATTCGATCTGCCACTGCTGGAAGAAAAAGCCAAGTCTACCCTGACGCCGGTTGTTATCTCCAACATGGACGAAATCAAAGAACTGATCAAACTGTCTGGCAGCGTCACCGTGGGTGAAACCCCGGTTATCCGCATCAAGAAGTAATTCTTGCCGCACAGAAAAATGGCGCCTTCGGGCGCCATTTTTGTTTATGCGGGCAGGATAAGCTCGTCGTAGCCTTTCGACTGCGTATAAATCATCACATCAGTGACGCGGTCTCCGGCCATGCGAATCGCATCGGCAACGGTTTTGCCCTCAACGATCCCGCTTACCAGCTCTGAACAGAAGAGATCGCCCGTGCCTTTCAGGTCCGTTTCAACACGCGGATGCGCACTGACGGTCACACCGTCTCGGGTAACCAGCACCACGTGAATATTCTCCGGATCGTCCGCCACCGGCGCACTGGTGATGGCCACCCATTTCAGCGTGTCGGAAAGTAACCCCTGCGCTGCCGCTATGGCACTTTCAGGCGTACGACACGGTTTACCGCTTAACACTTCCAGCTCAAAGACGTTAGGCGTGATCCCCTGCGCCAGTGGCAGCAGGTACTCCCGATACGCCTCAGGGATATCAGGTTTCACATACATCCCACTGTCAATATCGCCAATAACGGGGTCAACCAACACCAGCAGGTCAGGATGCTGCGCTTTGATCGTGTTGAGCCACTGCGCCAGGCATTTTATCTGGCTGGCACTGCCCATGTAGCCCGTGGTAACGGCTTTAAGCTCGCGCAGGATCTCGCGCTCTTCCAGCGCCTTAAGATACCCGCTGAACCACTCATCGGGGATCACGCCGCCGTAAAAGGTATCGTAGTGCGGCGTGTTGCTGAACAGCACGGTCGGCACGGCGGTGACGGTCAGCCGGTGGGTACGAATGTTCGGCACCGCAATGCTGTTCCCCACGCTGCCGTAAACCACCTGCGACTGTACCGCGACAATATCGGTTTGCTGCGCCCGGGTGTTATCCCGGAATAAAATCATCTCCATGACGCTTAAATCCCCGCCCCCTGCGTATAACTCTCTTCACCAAAGACGCCGGTAGAAAGATAGCGATCGCCGCGGTCGCAGATAATCGCCACCACGACAGCCCCGGGATGTGCCTGCGCAACACGCAATGCTCCCGCTACCGCGCCACCCGAGCTGACCCCGCAGAAGATACCTTCACGCACGGCCAGTTCACGCATCGTATTCTCCGCCTCGCGTTGATGAATATCCAGCACCTGATCCACCAGTTGGGCGTTATAAATACCCGGCATGTATTCCGCCGGCCAGCGGCGAATACCCGGTATGCTGCTCCCCTCTTCCGGCTGCAGACCCACAATCGTTACCGCCTTTTCCTGCTCGCGCAGAAAACGGGATACGCCGGTAATGGTCCCTGTCGTGCCCATGCTGGAGACGAAGTGAGTGATGCGCCCGTTGGTCTGCTGCCAGATTTCCGGACCGGTAGTGGTGTAGTGAGCGTACGGGTTATCCGGGTTATTAAACTGATCGAGCAGTTTGCCTTCACCGCGTTCGGCCATGGCTAGCGCCAGATCGCGCGCCCCTTCCATCCCCTCTTCTTTAGAGACCAGAATCAGTTCGGCACCATAGGCACGCATCGCCGCACGGCGCTCCTGGCTCATGTTATCGGGCATCAGCAACGTCATGCGATAGCCTTTCAGCGCGGCAATCATCGCCAGCGCAATACCGGTGTTACCGCTGGTGGCTTCAATCAGCACGTCGCCGGGCTGAATTTCACCGCGTTTTTCGGCCTGCACAATCATGGAGAGCGCAGCCCGGTCCTTCACCGAACCGGCAGGATTATTGCCTTCGAGTTTGACCCAGATTTCGCTGCCGTTGTCCGGCCCCATGCGCTGAAGTTTGACCAGAGGGGTGTTGCCGATGGTGTGTTCTAATGTGTTCAAGATCGCTGTCCAATAAAAAGCCCGGTGGCGCGCAGCGCTCCGGGCATACGGAGATCATATTCCAGACCGGCTAAGCGCAGCGCCTCCGGTCAAACTACGTGTCATTAACCTATCAGGCTGACTCCGCCAGAGCAATATCCTCGCGCGTCTCTATGCGCTCATTGCCATGATAAATACGGGCATGCTGCAGCCCAACAAACAGGCGTTCGCCCCGGTACGGCGGCTCGTCATCACGCATCACCACCGTCAGCGGCTCGGTATACCAGCCCAGCGGTTGTACCACCAATTGGGTGTAGTGCCCTTTAGGGCTAGCTTCCAGCACCTGCACCGGCAGCGGTGAATCCAGACTCGTCCGGCGGCTCACGTCCACTTCCCAGGGACGCAGGAACAGATCGACCGGCCCCTGATGTGCGGAGGTGTATCCCAGCGGCCAGCGGTGTGCGCCCACGTGGAATTGCCCACCGCGGATGGTGCCCTGCAACCGGTTAACTTCGCCCATAAACTCGAGGACAAATCGGGTCGCCGGTTCACGCCAGAGCTGCTCTGGCTCATCAACCTGTTCGATGTTCCCCTGGCTCATCACCACCACGCGGTCCGCGACTTCCATCGCCTCTTCCTGATCGTGGGTGACGAAGACGCTGGTGAATTTCAGCTCTTCATGCAGCTGACGCAGCCAGCGGCGTAACTCTTTACGCACCTGCGCATCCAGCGCGCCAAACGGCTCATCCAGCAGCAGAATTTGCGGCTCAACGGCCAAGGCCCGCGCCAGCGCGACGCGCTGCTTCTGGCCGCCGGAAAGCTGCGCCGGGAAGCGGTCAGCCAGATGCGCAAGCTGTACCATCTCCAGCAGTTTGGTCACTTTCGCTTTGATGGTGGCCGCATCCGGGCGCTCGCGGCGAGGCAGCACGGTCAGACCGAAAGCGATGTTATCGAACACGGTCATATGGCGGAACAGCGCGTAATGCTGGAACACAAAGCCCACTTTACGGTCGCGGGCATGCAAACGGCTTACGTCGGTACCGTGAAAACGAATATGTCCGCTGGTCTGATGCTCAAGCCCGGCGATAATGCGCAGCAGCGTGGTTTTACCCGAGCCAGACGGCCCGAGCAGTGCCACCATTTGTCCGGAAGGGATATCCAGCGAGATATCATTCAGCACCTGGGTGCGACCAAAAGACTTCTTAATATTGGCAATCTCAATGCTCATGATTTCCCTCCTGGTGCTGACGTTTTTCCTGGTTCTCTAAACGCCACTGCACCACACTCTTCAAAAACAGGGTCAAAATCGCCATCAGCGTCAGTAACGCTGCGGCAGTAAAGGAACCGACGGTGTTGTAGTCCTGTTCCAGTAATTCAATCTGTAACGGTAACGACAGCGTTTCGCCGCGGATGGAGCCCGAGACGACCGAAACTGCACCGAACTCGCCAATGGCGCGGGCATTGGTCAGCACGACGCCGTAGAGCAGCGCCCAGCGAATATTCGGCAGCGTCACGCGGCGGAACATCTGCCAGCCGGATGCGCCCAGCAGAATTGCCGCTTCGTCTTCATTGCTGCCCTGGCTTAACATCACCGGGACCAGTTCGCGCACCACAAACGGACAGGTTACAAACACCGTGACCAACACCATGCCCGGCCAGGCGAACATGACCTGCAGGTTATGCTCATCCAGCCAGCCGCCCAGCTGGCCGTTAGAGCCGTAGAAGAGCAGATAAACCAGACCGGCCACTACCGGCGACACGGCAAACGGGATATCCAGCAGGGTCAGCAGCAGCTGACGTCCCGGGAAGTTAAAGCGCGTTACCAGCCAGGCCAGCAGCGTACCGAACACCAGGTTGACCGGCACCGTGATAAGCGCAATCAGTACGGTCAGCCAGATGGCGTGCAGCATATCCGGGTTCGCCAGGTTTTCCAGCGCGGGCATCAACCCCTTGCTGAACGCCTGAACAAAAATATAAATCGTCGGCACGACGAGAATAAAGGCGGACACCAGCACGCCCGTACCAATCAGAAACCATTTTCCCCAGTTGATACGGTGAGCATCGTATCGCTTCAATTGAGTAACTTCCGCCATCAGTGACCTACCACGCGTCGACCAAAGCGACTTTGCAGAGTGTTAATTGAGTAGAGCAGCAGCAGCGATGCGGCAAGAATGACCGAGGCAATCGCGCTCGCCGCCGGGTAATCAAACTCCTGCAAGCGGATAAAAATCATCAGCGAGGTGACTTCGGTTTTCCACGCAATGTTCCCGGCAATGAAAATAACCGCGCCGAACTCACCGAGGCTACGGGTAAACGACAGCGCGATACCGGCCAGCAGCGCTGGAGAAAGCTCAGGCAGGACGACCTTGCGGAAGCTCTGCCAGCGCGTGGCACCCAGCGTTTCCGCCGCTTCTTCGTATTCAGGGCCTAATTCTTCGAGCACTGGCTGCACGGTGCGTACAACAAAAGGAATGCTGGTAAACGCCATCGCGACCGCGATACCGAGCCAGGTATAGGTCACTTTGATATCAAGCTTCGCCAGCCACTCACCGTAAAACCCGTTCACGGAAAAGAGCGAGGCAAGGGTTAAGCCCGCCACCGCCGTCGGCAGCGCAAACGGCAGGTCCATTAACGCGTCGAGCAGCGTACGGCCCGGGAAACGGTAGCGGGTTAAGATCCACGCCATCAGCAGGCCAAAGGCCCCGTTAAAAATGGACGCCACAAACGCCGACAGCAACGTCACCTTATAGGCTGCGACGACCTGCGGGTTGGTTATCACTTCCCAGTACTGCGCCCAGCTCATTTGCGCAAGCTGCATCACCAGCGCGCTGAGCGGCAACAATAAGATCAGGCAGACGAACAGCAGGCTGGTCCCGAGGCTTAAGGTAAAGCCCGGCAGCACACGTCTGGTAGAGACTGCAAACATTACTTACGCCCCGCCGCCAGCAATTTGTCTAACTCACCGCCGCTGGCAAAATGCGTTTTCATGACATCAGGCCAGGAGCCGAAATGGTCTTCCACGCGGAACAGCTCGGTCTGCGGGAATTTATCCTTCAGTTTGTTCATCACATCCGGGTTATTCACGCGGTAGTAGTAATCGGTAATGATCGTCTGCGCCTGTGGGCTGTACAGGTAGTTGAGGTAAGCTTTTGCCGCTTTCTCTGTACCGTTGGACTGCACGTTTTTATCTACCCACGCTACCGGGAACTCGGCGAGGATATTGGTTTTCGGGATAACGACCTCGAAGCCCTGCGCGTCGTACTGTTTGCGGATATTATTCACTTCCGACTCAAAGCTGATCAGCACATCGCCCAGTCCGCGCTCTGCAAAGGTCGTGGTCGCGCCGCGACCGCCGGTATCAAACACCTCGACGTTTTTCAGGAACTGGGTCATGAACTGCTCGGTTTTCGCTTTATCGTTACCGTCAGCTTTGTCCGCCGCGCCCCACGCAGCCAGATAGGTATAGCGCGCGTTACCGGAGGTTTTTGGATTCGGGAAAATCAGCTTCACGTCGGAACGCACCAGGTCATTCCAGTCGTGGATATTTTTCGGGTTGCCTTTACGTACCAGGAAACCCATGGTGGAGTAGAACGGCGAGCTGTTGTTCGGCAAACGACTCTGCCAGTCAGCGGCGATCAGCTTGCCTTTGTCGTGCAGGATCTGCACGTCAGTGACCTGGTTATAGGTCACCACATCCGCTTTCAGCCCCTGGAGAATGGCCAGCGCCTGCTTGGACGACCCTGCGTGTGACTGTTTAATGGTCAGCTTGTCGCCGTTGTTGTCTTTCGCCCACTGCTGTTCAAACGGTGGGTTAAGGGCGGCAAACAGCTCGCGGGAAACATCATACGAACTGTTCAGCAGCTCAGTAGCCTGCGCCTGTGCCACCAGCAGCAAACCTGCCAGTGCCAGCGATCCTTTTTTCAGTACAGTAACGGCCATTGCGCACCCTTATAAATGTGATGACTATCTTATAGTCATAATATTTATAACGAGGACGAAAGGAGTAACGGTTTTATATACCGTTTGGTGATTTACAAGCAGAAAAGAGAATAAGGGTGCAGCCCGTCGTGGTCCGCACCCCAGCCCTCTCCGTGCGGGAGAGGGTGGAAAGCACTTACAGCGCCAGCAGACGCTCGACGGACGGGGCGAAGTAGTAGCCGCCGGTCACCGGTTTGGTGAAGCGCAGCATGGCGTCACGCTTGCCGTCGGTATCGCCAAACATGCTCAGCAGCTGCTGTTCGATGTTATGCAGGCGCGCGCAGTACGCACAGAAGTAAAGACCGTGGGTACCGCTTGCTGTGCCGTATGGCAGGCTCTGGCGAACAATCTTCAGACCTTTTCCGTCTTCCTTGAGGTCAACACGGCTCAGGTGAGAGGTAACAGGACGGGCATCGCCGTCGATCTCTTCGTTGGCCTCTTTCGTACGGCCAATCATCATCTCCTGGTCATGCACGCTCATGCGGTTCAGCTGCTTGAGGTTGTGCTCCCAGCGCTGGACGAATACATAGCTGCCGCCCGCGTCGACACCGTCTTTGATTACCGCCACTTCCCGACGCGTCTCTTCACCCGCCGGGTTTTCAGTTCCGTCAACGAAGCCGCTCAGGTCGCGTTCTTCCACCCAACGGAAACCGTGGATCTCTTCCTGAACGTCAATGCTGTCACCAAAAGCCGCAACCGCCGCCTGGGCAACGGAGAAGTTCACATCATGACGCAGCGAGAGAATGTGGATCAGCACGTCGAACTGCGTTGCGGGTGCCAGGCCTTTACCGTAAGGGATAAAATCCTTCAGCTCTTCGGCACCTTCGCCACCGCTCAGTTGACGCCAGACGTTATGACCAAAGGCAACGACCGCGCCCAGATGGGCATCCGGGAATTTGGCCTGGAAGGTGGCCAGCTTATCAACGAACGCTTTACTGGCCGCACGCAGGGCATCCACATCCCCTTTAACATTGGCTTCAATCCAAATCGCCGCGCGGCAATGTTCTGGCAAAATGCCACTCTGAACCTGAGACATCGCTCCTCCTGAAATAAAGATGCCACGTCAGCGTGGCATTGATGGCGGCTATTATACCCGTATTTCAGCGAGACGGTTTGTTCAGGCGCAAATTACTGCTTCCAGATAATTTTGCTCACTTTCCAGCTTTTCAGCGTGTCGTCAGACGGCATTAAACCTTCCGGACCACTCCAGGTACCGGTGAAGAGATAGCTGATGTGCTGGCTGCCCTGCGCTTTACATTCCACCGCCACGCCGTCGTCAGACGGGGCGCTGGTGCAGTTGCCGAAGGCCTGTTTATAGAGTTCGCTAAACGGGGTTCCCACTTTCACACCGCTTTCGGTTGGGATGTCGTCGTCCATCACAGCAATGCGGTTTACCGTGCCTTTATCACCGTTAATCACCAGCGCCAGCGTGTCACCCTTCAGCGCTTCGAAATAACGCACGATATTGCCGTTTTCTGTTTTCATGCCGCTGCGCAGGCGATAACCGCCACCCAGTGCATCCTGAAGGGCGTCCTGATCCAGCGCCGTCGCGGCGGTAATTTTACCCACGCCCTGCTCGGTCACTTCCGTTGAAGAGCCAAACCAGTTCCACGGATAGGCCGCAGACCAGTTAATTGATGAGAGCGTTGAACAGCCGGTTAACGCCAGCGGGAGAGCGCATAAAAGTAAACGCAACGATTTCATTGAAACGTCCTTACGAGTTAAATCAACGCTTGTTGGAGTGCGGTATCGGCAAAAAGTGCCAGGTTAATCTTCCTGATGCGTAAAACAGGCGCGAAGGCGGGGATTCGTCAGCAGCCACAGCAGCGCCACGATATCCGCCACGACCAGCGCAATACCGATCCCCGTAAGCGGTTCACCGCTCCACCAGAGCACCGGTTGCCAGACGAGCAGCGCAAGCTGAGCGAGGATCAGCAGCCAGCGAAGCGCACCCCACAGGCGCGGGATCGTATGCCGTCGCCCGCTGCATAAAAACGCCACCACCGCCGGCACGCCCGGCAGCAAGCCGAGCCAGAAGGCATCATGATCGGGATAAAAGAGCGTCAGAAGCGTATCGCCCTGCCCGCGCGAGGCGGCGGCCATCACAAACAGCACCCAGGTACGGGCCTGCAGCAGCAGAACGCACCAGAACAAAAAGGGCAGCCTGACACGCCCTTGCGCATCATAATCTGCCGGATGGATCTCAGTACTCTTCATCTTCTATCAGGCGCTTACCTAAGCTCAGTACGTCCGCGTGTTCATAACCCAGGCGTTCATACATGCCCAGCACCACGTCGTTATCTTCCCGCACCATGATCTGAATCTTCGGGCAGCCGCGGGCAATCAGTTTCTTTTCCAGTCGATTGAGCAGCGCATTGGCGATGCCGCGCGCACGAAATTCCGGGTGCACGCCCAGATAATAGGCCGAGCCGCGATGGCCGTCGTACCCGCCCATCACTGTTCCCACCACCTCGCCGTTGACTTCTGCCACCAGAAACAGACTGACGTCGTGATTCAGCTTACGTTCAATATCCATTTCCGGATCGTTCCACGGACGCAGCAGATCGCAGCGCTCCCAAAGGGTGATCACCTCTTCGAAATCTTCCTGGCGAAAAACGCGTATCTCCATGGTATTAACCGCCTTTTCGGGTTTAAAAACAGTGATTATGGCGTGAACATCGCGTTTAGCCAATAACCGGGGAAAAACTCGCCAAAATTTGGCATAATGTCACTTTGTCACGTATTGAAATGAAAAGTAAAACAATTCTCAATAAGGACTGTCGTAACGCTAATCACGATACGATATAACACCAGGACCCCAATTTTTACAATTCAGGCCGCATGAGCACATTCAAACCATTAAAAGCACTCACATCGCGTCGTCAGGTTCTCAAAGCGGGGCTGGCGGCCTTAACGTTAACGGGCATCGCACAGCAGGCTCAGGCTAAAGAAGAGAGCACGCTCAAAACCAGTAACGGACACAGTAAACCGAAATCGAAAAAGCCGGGCGCGAAGCGTCTGGTCATGCTGGACCCCGGTCACGGCGGAATTGATACCGGCGCTATTGGTAAAAACGGTGCGAAAGAAAAGCATGTCGTGTTAGCGATTGCAAAAAATGTGCGCGCAATTTTACGCAGCAATGGCATTGACGCCCGCCTGACGCGTTCTGGCGACACGTTTATTCCGCTGTACGACCGCGTAGAGATCGCCCACCAGCACGGTGCCGATCTGTTTATGTCGATTCACGCGGACGGTTTTACCAACCCGTCGGCGGCGGGGGCTTCGGTGTTCGCCCTCTCCAACCGTGGGGCGAGTAGCGCCATGGCGAAATATCTCTCCGATCGTGAAAACCGGGCGGATGAGGTTGCGGGGAAAAAAGCCACCGACAAAGATCATCTGTTACAGCAGGTGCTGTTTGACCTCGTTCAGACGGACACCATTAAAAACAGCCTGACGCTCGGCTCGCATATTCTGAAGAAGATTAAACCGGTGCATCGCCTGCACAGCAGGAGCACCGAACAGGCGGCGTTCGTGGTGCTTAAGTCGCCGTCAATTCCGTCCGTGCTGGTGGAGACGTCGTTCATCACCAACCCGGAGGAAGAACGCCTGCTCGGCACCACCGCGTTTCGCCAGAAGATCGCCAACGCCATTGCCTCAGGCATAATCAGTTACTTCAACTGGTTCGATAACCAGAAAGCGCACTCCAGGAAACGTTGATGAAACCCAATGCACAGCTGGTAAAAACATTCCTGCTGCAGCTGCAGGATGAGATTTGCCAGAAACTGGCCGCCGCAGATGGCGGTGAATTTCAGGAAGATAGCTGGCAGCGCGAAGCCGGTGGCGGCGGACGCAGCCGCGTGCTGCGTAACGGCGGCATCTTTGAGCAGGCTGGCGTCAATTTTTCCCACGTCCACGGAGACGCGATGCCTGCTTCCGCCACGGCCCATCGACCAGAACTGGCAGGCCGCAGCTTCGAAGCAATGGGCGTATCGCTGGTGGTTCATCCGCACAACCCGTATGTGCCGACCAGCCATGCCAACGTGCGCTTTTTCATTGCTGAAAAGCCCGGAGCCGATCCGGTCTGGTGGTTTGGCGGCGGTTTTGACTTAACGCCCTACTACGGGTTTGAAGAAGATGCCGTGCACTGGCACACCACCGCACGCGATCTCTGTCAGCCGTTTGGGGATGACATCTACCCGAAATTTAAAAAATGGTGCGATGACTATTTTTATCTGAAGCACCGTGATGAGCAGCGCGGCATTGGTGGGCTGTTCTTTGACGATCTCAACACGCCAGATTTTGATACCGCGTTCAGCTTTATGCGGGCGGTAGGTGAAGGGTATACCGGGGCCTATCTGCCGATCGTGGCGCGGCGTAAAGATACCGACTACGGCGTGCGCGAGCGCGAGTTCCAGCTTTACCGCCGCGGGCGCTATGTAGAGTTCAACCTGGTATGGGATCGCGGTACGCTGTTTGGCCTGCAGACCGGCGGGCGCACGGAGTCCATTCTAATGTCGATGCCGCCGCTGGTTCGCTGGGAGTACAGCTACGAGCCAAAAGAAGGCAGCCCGGAGGCTGCCCTGAAAGACTTTATTACGATTCGGGACTGGGTGTAATGCCGGCAGGCGCAGCGCTTACAGCGGCTGCGTCTGCGCTTCAACCACCGCCAGTGCTACCATATTCACGATACGACGCACCGAAGCAATCGGCGTCAACACGTGCACTGGCTTCGCCACGCCCATCAGCACCGGTCCTACGGTAACCCCTTCAGAGCTGGAGACACGCAGCAGGTTGTAGCTGATGCGGGCCGCTTCCACGTTCGGCATAATCAGCACGTTTGCAGAACCTTTCAGCGGGCTGTCCGGCATGCGTTCGTTTCGAATGCTCTCCACCAGCGCAGCATCACCGTGCATCTCGCCGTCAATCATCAGTTCCGGCGCACGCTGGCGAACCAGCTCCAGCGTCTGGCGCATTTTGCACGCCGCCGCTGATTTCGACGAACCGAAGTTGGAGTGCGACAGCAGCGCCACCTTCGGTTCAATACCAAAGCGACGCACGGTTTCTGCCGCCATCACGGTGATCTCCGCCAACTCTTCCGGGCTCGGATCGTCGTTGACGTAGGTGTCGGCAATAAAGGTGTTGCCGCTTGGCAGCAGCAGCGCGTTCATCGCCCCGGCGGTGTGGACCCCTTCGCGATAGCCGAAGATCTCCTGCACCACGCTGAAGTGCTCGTGATAATCACCGATCGTGCCGCAGATCAACGCATCCGCTTCACCGCGGTGGACCATGATCGCCCCGATCACCGTGGTGTTGCTGATCACGGCCTTTTGCGCCTGCTCCTGGGTGATCCCGCGACGTTTCATGATCGCGTAGTATTCGTTCCAGTACTCTTTAAAGCGCGGATCGGATTCGTTATTAACGATCTCAAAATCCACACCCGCTTTGATCTGCAGCCCCAGCTTCTGAATACGCATCTCGATAACGCTCGGACGACCGATCAGGATTGGCTTCGCCAGACCTAAGGTGATCAGCTCCTGCGTGGCATGCAGAACGCGCGCCTCTTCCCCTTCCGCCAGCACCACGCGTTTCGCGTCGGCACGCGCCTGGGAGAAAATGGGCTTCATAAACAGGTTGGTTTTGTAGACAAACTCGGTGAGCTTATCGACGTAAGCATCGAAATCTTTGATGGGGCGCGTCGCCACGCCGGAGTCCATAGCCGCCTTAGCAACCGCCGGGGCGATTTTGACAATCAGACGCGGGTCGAATGGTTTTGGAATGATGTAGTCCGGGCCAAAGCTCAGATCCTGGTCACCATACGCCGAGGCGACCACTTCGCTCTGCTCGGCGTGCGCCAGTTCCGCAATGGCATGAACGGCCGCGAGCTTCATCTCTTCGTTGATCGCCGTCGCGCCCACGTCCAGCGCCCCGCGGAAGATGAACGGGAAGCAGAGAACGTTGTTCACCTGGTTCGGGTAATCGGAACGACCGGTACAGATAATGGCATCTTCACGCACGGCTTTTGCCAGCGGCGGCAGAATTTCCGGCTCCGGGTTTGCCAGCGCCAGAATCATTGGCGCACGCGCCATTTTCTTCACCATCTCCTGGGTCAGCACTTTCGGGCCTGAACAGCCAAGGAAGATATCCGCGCCGTCAATCACGTCCTCCAGCGTGCGTTTACCGTCGTCTTCTACCGCGTAGGCCGCTTTGGTTTCCGCCATGTTCGGCTCACGGTCCTTGTAGATAACGCCTTTGGAGTCGCAGACCACAATGTTGTGCTTCTGCATGCCCAGCGCCACCAGCAGGTTCATACAGGCGATTGCCGCCGCGCCTGCGCCGGAGACCACCATACGCACGTCAGAGAGATTTTTCTCAACCACACGCAGACCGTTCAGAATGGCCGCGGTGCTGATAATCGCGGTACCGTGCTGGTCATCATGGAACACGGGAATGTTCATACGCTCGCGCAGTTTCTGCTCGATATAGAAACATTCCGGCGCTTTGATGTCTTCGAGGTTGATCCCACCGAAGGTTGGTTCCAGCGCGGCAACCACATTGATGAATTTATCAGGATCGAGCTCATCCACTTCGATATCGAACACGTCAATACCGGCAAATTTCTTGAACAGAACGCCCTTGCCTTCCATCACGGGCTTACCGGCCAGCGCACCAATATTGCCTAATCCCAGCACCGCCGTCCCGTTAGAGATCACGGCGACCAGGTTGCCACGCGCGGTGTATTTATAGGCTGCCAGCGGATCTTTTTCGATTTCGAGGCACGGCGCCGCGACGCCGGGCGAGTAGGCCAGCGCCAGATCGCGCTGAGTCGCCAGCGGTTTTGTCGGGGAGACCTGAATTTTACCTGGGACAGGGAACTCGTGGAAATCGAGAGCACTCTGTTTTAACTGATCATCCATCTTATTTTTCCTTTCACGTATCGGTCAAAAGGGTGACGTTTGCGATCCTGAAGCACACCCTGGTGTGCCGCCTAGTATCGCCGCAGGCAGCCACATAAACTTTGAAGGCTGCCAAACTCTCACCATTGCAGAATAAAAATTGTTATCAATTTATAACAGCCATGTTACCCGTCTCAGAAAGCAATGCCTCCCCCGTCTGCTATGCTTTTTTGTTAAGTCCATCATGATTTTCGCAGAAGTGTGAACTAACGCACTCGAGTAACTCTTTTATTTCCAAGGAGTAATTATTTATGAACCAACTAGACGGCATCAAACAATTCACTACCGTGGTCGCCGACAGCGGTGATATCGAGTCGATTCGTCACTATCAGCCCGAAGATGCGACCACTAACCCTTCGCTGCTGCTCAAAGCGGCCGGTCTTGCTCATTTTAGTCATCTGATTGATGACGCTATCGACTACGGTAAACAGCGCGGTAAAACACAGGAGCAGCAGGTCGCCGAAGCGAGCGACAAGCTGGCCGTTAATTTCGGTGCGGAAATTCTGAAAAGCATCCCGGGACGCGTCTCTACCGAAGTGGACGCCCGCCTCTCCTTCGACCAGGAGAAGAGCATCACGAAAGCCCGCCGCCTGGTTGAGCTCTACCAGGAGCAGGGCATCGATAAATCGCGCATTCTGATTAAGCTGGCCTCAACCTGGGAAGGGATCCGCGCGGCGGAAGTTCTGGAAAAAGAGGGGATCCATTGCAACCTGACGCTGCTGTTCTCCTTTGCGCAGGCGCGCGCCTGTGCCGAAGCCGGCGTCTTCCTGGTGTCTCCGTTCGTCGGGCGAATCTATGACTGGTATCAGGCTAAACAGCCGATGGATCCGTACGTGGTGGATGAGGACCCGGGCGTGAAATCGGTGCGTAATATCTACGACTATTACAAACAGCACCGCTACGAAACCATCGTGATGGGCGCCAGCTTCCGCCGTACCGAGCAGATCCTCGCCCTGGCAGGCTGTGACCGCCTGACCATCTCCCCTAACCTGCTTAAAGAGCTGCAGGACAAAGAGGAGACGGTTATCCGCAAACTGGTGCCCACATCAACCGTCCTCCCCAAACCTAAAGCCATGACCGAAGCGGAATTCCGCTGGGAGCACAATCAGGACGCAATGGCCGTCGAAAAACTGGCGGAAGGCATCCGCCTGTTCGCCGTCGACCAGCGCAAACTTGAAGATCTTCTTGCCGCCAAACTTTAACCTTGCCACGGAGTGAATTATGTCCCGTAAAGAGCTAGCCAATGCCATTCGCGCCCTCAGCATGGATGCCGTGCAGAAGGCCAATTCCGGCCACCCTGGCGCCCCCATGGGCATGGCTGACATTGCCGAAGTGCTGTGGAATGATTTCCTGAAGCACAACCCGAACGACCCCAGCTGGTACGATCGCGACCGTTTTATTCTCTCTAACGGCCACGCCTCCATGCTGCTCTACAGCCTGCTGCACCTTTCCGGCTACGACCTGCCGCTATCCGAGTTAAAAAACTTCCGCCAGCTGCACTCAAAAACGCCGGGCCACCCGGAGATAGGCTATACGCCGGGTGTGGAGACCACCACCGGGCCGCTCGGCCAGGGGTTAGCCAACGCGGTCGGGCTGGCGATTGCCGAACGCACGCTGGCGGCGCAGTTTAACCAGCCAGACCACGAGATTGTCGATCACTACACTTATGTGTTTATGGGCGACGGCTGTCTGATGGAGGGGATTTCTCACGAAGTCTGTTCGCTGGCGGGCACGCTGGGGCTGGGCAAGCTGATCGGATTTTACGATCACAACGGTATCTCCATCGACGGGGAGACCAAAGGCTGGTTTACCGACGACACGGCAAAACGGTTTGAGGCCTACCACTGGCACGTAGTGCATGAAATTGACGGCCACGACCCAGAAGCGGTGAAAAAAGCGATTCAGGAAGCGCAAAGCGTGAAGGACAAACCGTCCCTGATCATCTGTCGCACCACCATCGGTTTCGGCTCACCGAACAAAGCGGGTAAAGAGGAAGCCCACGGCGCGGCGCTGGGTGAAGAAGAAGTGGCGCTGACCCGGCAGAAACTGGGCTGGAAATACCCGCCGTTTGAGATCCCGAAAGAGATCTACCGCGCGTGGGACGCCCGCGAAGAGGGTGAAAAAGCCCAGCACGCGTGGAATGAAAAATTTGCCGCCTATCAAAAAGCCCACCCGGAACTGGCCGCTGAATTCTCGCGCCGCATGAGCGGTGGCCTGCCGGAGGACTGGGAAGCGAAAACCCAGGCGCTGATTGAAAATCTGCAGTCTAACCCGGCGAAAATTGCCACCCGTAAGGCCTCGCAAAACACCCTCAACGCCATCGGCCCCCTCCTGCCCGAACTGCTGGGCGGCTCCGCGGATCTGGCTCCAAGTAACCTGACCATCTGGTCTGGCTCAAAATCGCTGAAAGAGGATATTGCCGGGAACTATATCCACTACGGGGTGCGTGAGTTCGGGATGACCGCCATTGCCAATGGCATCGCCCATCACGGCGGGTTTGTGCCCTACACTGCTACCTTCCTGATGTTCGTTGAGTACGCCCGTAACGCGGCGCGTATGGCGGCATTAATGAAAGCGCGGCAGATCATGGTCTACACCCACGATTCGATTGGTCTGGGTGAAGACGGTCCCACCCACCAGGCCGTTGAGCAGCTGGCGAGCCTGCGTTTGACGCCAAACTTCAGCACCTGGCGTCCGTGCGATCAGGTCGAAGCGGCGGTTGGCTGGAAGCTGGCGGTTGAGCGCCACACGGGGCCAACGGCATTAATTCTGTCGCGGCAAAACCTGGCCCAGATTGAACGCACGCCGGAGCAGGTAAAAAATATCGCCCGCGGCGGGTACATCCTGAAAGACAGCGGCGGCAAACCGGATGTCATCCTGATTGCTACCGGTTCTGAGGTGGAAATTACCGTGAAGGCCGCGGAAAAACTGACCGCCGAAGGTCATGCGGTACGCGTGGTATCCCTGCCGTCCACCGACATTTTTGATGCTCAGGATGAGGCCTACCGTGAATCGGTCCTGCCCTCTAACGTCGCAGCCCGTGTGGCCGTCGAGGCGGGTATCGCCGACTACTGGTACAAATATGTCGGGCTGAAGGGTGCCATCGTCGGGATGCGTGGGTACGGCGAGTCGGCGCCTGCCGACAAGCTGTTCCCGTATTTTGGCTTTACCGTTGAGAATGTGGTTGAGAAGGCGCTGAGCGTAATTTAGCGCGTGATCCACAACGTGGGCCAGGCATCTGGCCCATTCCAGTTATCGCAGCTGGGCTCTTCTGCATAACGCACCAGGCGGAAACGCTGGCCGTCAAAACGCCAGCGCGTCTGGACCCCACAATCGCCAATACCGCGACCCAGCGCGAGCGTAGTCAGCTCGCGCGTTTTCTCATCAAAGCGGGCATTCATCAATTCGATTTCACTGCTATCGTCTGCAGGGGTGAAAGGCAGACGCAGCCTTACGCTGCGGGAAGAAAACGGCTTTTTGCGCGATACCAGCCAGGCCAGATCGACCGTGTTATACGCCCCCGCCTCACAGCTAATAATCAGCAATGCTTTTTCATCGGTTAACGCGGTGACGCGCACTTCACGGCGGTTAGGATCGAGCGAGCACTGGCTGTTGTTCATCCGCCAGGTGCCATAATCCAGCAGGTCGTTCAATTCGGCGTGGGAGAGCGGCGTCGGCGTCGGATTGACTACCGCCACCTTTTTTAAGGCGGGTGCAGGCGGCACGCTTAACGGCGGATCGTCACCTTTTTTAATCCAGGCCGTTTCACTCCCGACACGTTTCTGCTGCGCATCAATAAACAACAGCGCGGCTTTCAGGCCGTTCAGAGAGATAACCTGGTCACCGCCGCGCAAGGTCAGGGCTTTTCCTTCCTGGATATTTTTCAGAAACGCCGTGATGGTGGCGGCATCATCACTTTTCAGATGCCACGGGGTTAACTGCCAGTGCTGCCGATCCAGCTTGAGAGGAACCTTATCCAGCAACAACCGTGGCGCAATATCCGCTTCTTTCACGGCAGGGTCAGCAAGGCCGCCAAGATCGATACGCAGCGTAGCGTCGGTTTTCGCGCCGGCACTGCGGCTGAGCGTCATGACCAGCCCCCGGTGTTCACCGGTATTGCGTGCGAGGCAAAAATTCTGGTTATTGCAGGTCACCTGCCAGTCAGAAAATAATTGCTGGGCAGGCGCAGCCCACACCTGCGAGGAGGTGAGCACGCAAAACAGGCAGAGAAGAGAGACGCAATAGCGCATGAATGGCACAATCCCGGAACGAAAACGCTTAACTGGGCTGTATCTTCGTGTTCCCGCCCGGGTTGCTCAATCGGATTTATCGGATAGATTTATCCGAAATACAATCTATCACCGTTCGAAAGAGGCGTTCATCAGCCCGGTCGTTTGAAGATACTGTAGTAATATCACAGCTTTACCATCCCTGATTTCCCCGGCATGCATCATCTCCAGCGCGCGGGAAAACGGCAACTCCAGCACTTCAATATCTTCATCTTCCACGCCACCGCCGCGGTGAGTACGCTGCGCATCGCTGTATTCCGCGATGAAGAAATGGACGATTTCCGTCACGCCGCCAGGAGACATAAACAGCTCGAAGACTTTTTTGACCTCTCCCACCTCAAAGCCAGTCTCTTCGACGGCCTCTTTGCGGATGCACACTTCCGGCTCGTCGTCATCAAGCAGGCCCGCACAGGTTTCAATCAACCTTCCGTCAGGGTTGCCATTGACCCATGTTGCTACCCTGAACTGACGGATCAGCACCACACTCTGCTTTTCACGGTTATAAAGCAAAATGGTGGCGCCATTGCCGCGGTCATAGACCTCGCGTTTATGGCGGATCACTTCACCGTTATTACGGGTTAAATCGTAAGTGATGTTACGCAGAACAAAGTAGTTTTCAGAAAGGATTTTGTCTTTGATAACGTCAATTTTCAGGGTCATACGGGCTCCACGACACAATGAGTCTTCCTATAGTACGCCGTGAAACCCGCTTTGTCGCCCGCCTGGTTTAGTGCATTTTCGGCACACTGACCTCAAGCCAGTCAAGGATCCCCCGCGCCGCATGACGCCCTTCCGCCATCGCCGTCACCACCAGATCAGCACCGCGCACCGCATCACCGCCGGCGAAAATTTGCGGGTTAGACGTCTGGTAACGATAGCGACTTTCCACCGAGGCAATGATTCGCCCCCAGTCATCGGTGTTGACGCCCTGACTCTCCAGCCAGGGCATGGCATGTGGGTTAAAGCCAAAAGCCATAATCACCGCATCGGCCGGCATGACAAACTCGCTGCCCTCCACCGGGACGGGTCGACGACGCCCCTGCGCATCCGGCTCTCCCATCCGGGTGCGCAGCATCCGGATGCCGTTAACCTTGCCGTCAGCAGCAAGGGTCAATTCAACGGGCTGGACGTTAAATTCAAATGCGGCTCCCTCTTCTTTCGCATTCTTCACCTCTTTTTTCGAGCCCGGCATATTGGCTTCATCCCGGCGATAGGCGCAGGTGACTTTTGCCGCGCCGTGACGTAACGCGGTGCGCACGCAGTCCATTGCGGTATCCCCCCCGCCCAGCACCACCACGTTGAGCCCACGGGTGTCGATAAACGGTTCGTTGGCCGTCGCGTCCAGCCCCATGACGTGGCGCGTGTTCCCCACCAGGAACGGCAACGCATCGTAGACACCCGGCGCATCTTCATGGGGGATGCCCGCTTTCATCGAACGATAGGTTCCCACGCCAATAAACAGGGCGTCGTAATCTGTTTGCAACTGAGACAACGACACATCGCTGCCCACGTCGCAGTTCAGCTCGAAGTGAACCCCCATCGCAGTAAAAATCTCTCTGCGTCGTGCGAGCAGGGATTTATCCAGCTTAAAGGCCGGAATGCCGAATGTCAGCAAGCCGCCGATTTCGGGATGCCTGTCATAGACCGTCACGCTCACCCCGCTGCGCACCAGCACATCCGCGCATGCCAGCCCGGCAGGCCCCGCGCCGATAATCGCGACGCGTTTTCCCACCGAAGAAACGCCAGACATATCCGGTCGCCAGCCCAACGCCAGCGCCTGGTCAGAGATGTAGCGCTCGAGGTTGCCAATGGTCACCGACCCTGACGCATCGCGCGCGGTGCAGGCACCTTCACATAACCTGTCCTGCGGGCAGACCCGGCCGGTAATTTCAGGTAAACAGTTGGTCTGATGAGAAAGTTCGACCGCGCCGAGGATGTCACCGGCGTTAATCCGTTCAATCCACTGCGGAATGTGGTTGTGCAGCGGGCAGGTCCATTCACATATGCTGTGCTCCCCGCATTTCAGGCAGCGCGATGCCTCGCGTCTGGCCTGTTCGGTCCGAAACGGCAGGTATATTTCATTGAAATGGCCAACCCGCTCTTCGGCAGCCAGTTTGTCGGGCTCGCCGCGTGGTGGTGTGTTGTGCATCTGCTGCAGTTTGGTGGGTGCCGTCCCCTCGCTGACTGCCTCACTGTGCCAGGGCTGCGCCTCCAGCCTGGCGGTGCGCTGACGGCGCGATTTTGCCAGGTTATCCAGCACGTCTGGCGTCGCCAGCGTCAGCACATCTGCCGGGCAATTTTCGATACAGGCCGGGCCCTGCGGGCGGGTCAGGCAGAGATCGCATTTATACGCCGAGGCTTTTGCACTGCCGTTGTCGAGCGGCGTAACGATAATCTCCATTGTGCCGAAGGGACAGGCAACCACGCAGGCTTTACAACCGATGCATTTTTGTTGATTCACCTGTACGCTGTCATCGCGTTTGCTGATGGCGCCGTTCGGGCAACTGAGTGCACACGGGGCATTTTCACAGTGGTGACAGGTGACGGGGCTGTTCTGCGCGCCAGAGTTAAGGACCGTAATACGGGGATGGAAATGGCGCTTGCTCAGGACATGTTGCTCATCATTATGCGCCATTACGCAGGCAACTTCGCAGGCATGGCACCCAATACATTGCTGGCTGTTAGCCATAATAAAACGATTCATAACGACACCTGTTTTTGGTTCAATAACCTTATTCTTTGTATGAATATGGTATTTACTCATCACAGCGTCGTCAGGCAATGTTCAATTGCCCGGAATGCCAAACTATTTCCAGTGAACCTGTGGCAGATCAATTTTATTCAGGAAGCCGTTCTGTGACCGTTAAACGCCCTGTTTCCGCAAGCCTGGCCTGGGCTTTCTTTTCGATGATTGTGTTATCCGTTCTGACCAGCACCGTCGCGCTGCTGACGCTTGCCAGCAGCCAGCGTGACGCCGAAGCCATCAATATTGCGGGTTCACTGCGTATGCAGAGTTACCGGCTGGGCTATGAGATGCAGCGCAACAGCCCTTCCCTGACACAGCATCGCCAACACTGGCAACACACCCTGAGCGCACCTGCACTCCAAAAGCTGAACCGCTGGTACGTGCCGGACGATGTCAAACAGCGCTACCAGCAGCTGCATCTGGCCTGGCAGGAGATGGATACGCACATCGCCCGCGGCGATCTCGCGTGGTATCAAACCCATATCGAAGATTTTGTTGGCCGTATTGATGCCTTTGTGCTCGCCCTTCAGCACTATACCGAACATAAAATTCAGACGGTGACCCTGCTCTCTCTGGCTGGCGCGCTGGGGATCCTGCTGCTGACGGTGTTTACCCTGCGACGCATCCGTCGCCAGGTGGTCTTGCCCCTCAACAATCTGGTCGCCGCAAGCGAACGCGTTGAACGGAGACAATTTGATACCCCGGCACCGGATACCACTTTGCCGAATGAACTCGGTCAGCTGTCCCGCGCCTTTAACCATATGTCGGCGGAGTTACACACCCTCTATCGCTCGCTTGAAGATTCGGTTGCGGAAAAGACCCGGCACCTGAACGAGGCGCATCAGCAGCTCGAAATGCTGTTCAAATGTTCGCAGGCGCTCAACACCGGACAGATAGACAGTCACTGTTTCCGGCATATATTGCAAATCGTCCATGAATACACCCGGATGAATTATCTGGAGTTACGGACCAGTGACGACTGGCGTCTGTGTGAAGGGAGTGAGGCAGCCGACATGCCGCTGCAAAACCTGCCGGTGCTGATGCAGGATACGCTCTACGGCGAGCTACGCTGGCAGAGCGAGACGGACAGCGTCCCGCTTCCGCTGATGAGAAGCGTGGCGACAATGCTCGGGCGCGGGCTTTACTTCAACCAGGCGCAAAAGCATTACCAGCAGTTGCTGCTGATGGAAGAGCGCGCGACGATTGCCCGCGAACTGCATGATTCTCTCGCGCAGGTGTTGTCGTATCTGCGGATCCAGCTTGCGCTGCTTAAGCGTGCCGTACCGCAAGAGAATGCCCCGGCGCAGACCATCATCACCGACTTCTCCCGCGAGCTTAACAATGCCTGGCATCAGCTTCGCGAGCTGCTCACCACCTTCCGCCTGACGCTCAACCACGCTAACCTGCCGGCGGCCCTTCAGGAGTCACTCGACGGCCTGCAGAGTCAGACGCAGGCAAAGCTGCATCTTGACTGTCGCCTCTCCTCCCTGGCCCTTGACGCACAAAAGCAGGTGCATCTGCTGCAGATCGTGCGTGAAGCGGTGTTGAACGCAATCAAGCACGCGCAGGCCAGCGAGATCACCGTAAGCTGTATCACCGCCGTGGACGGCACGCACAGCGTGAGCATTCGCGACAATGGCATCGGGATTGGCGAAGCCAGCGAACCGCCGGGACATTACGGGCTGAATATAATGCGTGAACGCGCGGAACGGCTCGGCGGTACCCTGCACTTTTCGCAGCCACAAAATGGGGGAACGCAGGTGAGCGTGACATTCCCTTCGTCGCTGGCGTTAACAGGTAAATAACCGTAAAGGGGGCAGCGCAGAGAAACGCGCATGATAATTTACATTATCTCCTTTATTTCTCCACGTTTGGTCTTCGTCTTGCCGCTAAAGTGGTGCGGGCAATAAACAATAATGACGTGCAGCAAAACGAGGTCAATTTTTCATGGCGAATTTTTTCATCGATCGCCCCATTTTTGCCTGGGTACTTGCCATTCTGTTGTGTCTGACAGGTGTCCTGGCCATTACTTCACTTCCCGTTGAGCAATACCCCGATCTGGCACCTCCTAACGTGCGTGTCACAGCAAACTATCCCGGCGCCTCGGCACAGACGCTGGAAAATACCGTGACGCAGGTTATCGAGCAGAACATGACGGGTCTGGATAACCTGATGTACATGTCCTCACAAAGCAGCGCCACGGGCCAGGCAACGGTGACCCTGAGCTTTACGGCCGGGACTGACCCGGATGAAGCGGTGCAGCAGGTACAAAACCAGCTGCAGTCAGCCATGCGAAAACTGCCGCAGGCAGTGCAGAATCAGGGCGTTACCGTACGTAAAACGGGGGATACCAATATTTTGACCATCGCGTTTGTCTCCACCGATGGTTCCATGGATAAGCAGGATATTGCGGACTACGTTGCCAGTAACATTCAGGACCCGCTCAGCCGTATTAACGGCGTAGGGGATATCGACGCCTACGGGTCACAATATTCAATGCGCATCTGGCTCGATCCTGACAAGCTGAACAGCTTCCAGATGACGGCGACTGACGTGACGGACGCCATCAAGTCGCAGAACGCCCAGATTGCCGTAGGGCAGTTGGGAGGAACGCCTTCCGTCGAAAAACAAGCCCTGAATGCCACCATTAACTCGCAATCGCTGCTTCAGACTCCGGAGCAGTTCCGCAACATCACCCTACGCGTGAATCAGGACGGTTCAGAAGTGCGGCTGGGCGATGTCGCCACGGTGGAAATGGGTGCGGAAAAGTACGACTACCTGAGCCGCTTTAATGGTAATCCCGCCTCCGGCCTGGGGATTAAACTGGCCTCCGGCGCAAATGAAATGGCGACGGCGAAACTGGTGTTAGACCGCCTGGACGAGCTGTCGAACTATTTCCCTCACGGCCTTGAATACAAAGTCGCCTACGAAACCACCTCCTTCGTTAAAGCGTCGATTGAGGATGTGGTGAAGACCCTGCTGGAAGCCATCGCGCTGGTCTTCCTGGTCATGTACCTGTTCCTGCAAAACTTCCGGGCGACGCTGATCCCGACCATAGCCGTCCCCGTGGTCCTGCTGGGCACCTTCGCGGTGCTTTACGCGTTTGGTTATAGCATCAACACGCTGACGATGTTTGCAATGGTGCTGGCAATTGGCCTTCTGGTGGATGACGCCATCGTGGTGGTTGAAAACGTCGAGCGCATCATGAGCGAGGAAGGCCTTTCCCCGCGCCAGGCCACGCGTAAATCGATGGGGCAAATACAGGGCGCGTTAGTCGGCATCGCCATGGTGCTTTCGGCGGTCTTTATCCCGATGGCCTTCTTTGGCGGCACAACCGGTGCTATTTACCGCCAGTTCTCGATAACCATCGTCTCGGCAATGGTGCTTTCGGTACTGGTGGCGCTGATCCTGACCCCTGCGCTCTGCTCTACCCTTCTTAAGCCTTTGCACAAAGGCGAGCAGCATGGTCAGAAAGGGTTCTTCGGCTGGTTTAACCGCATGTTTAACCGCA
Source organism: Enterobacter sp. 200527-13 (assembly GCF_027924865.1). Classification (NCBI taxonomy): domain Bacteria; kingdom Pseudomonadati; phylum Pseudomonadota; class Gammaproteobacteria; order Enterobacterales; family Enterobacteriaceae; genus Enterobacter; species Enterobacter sp. 200527-13. Next base: position 165,032 of record NZ_BSCM01000008.1, on the reverse strand, counting down.
ATGCCGCGCGCTATGAATCCGCTGTCGGTAAAGTGCTGCACCGCAGCCTGCGCTGGATGCTGATTTACGTAGTGCTGCTGGGTGGAATGGTCTGGCTATTCCTGCATCTGCCTACCTCGTTTCTGCCAATGGAGGACCGGGGAATGTTCACCACCTCCGTGCAACTTCCGAGCGGCGCGACGCAGCAGCAGACGCTGAAAGTGGTCGAAAAAGTCGAACAGTACTTCTTCACCCAGGAGAAAGATAATGTGGTGTCGGTCTTCTCCACCGTGGGCTCTGGCCCGGGTGGTAACGGGCAGAACGTTGCCCGTATGTTTGTACGCCTGAAGGACTGGGACGAGCGCGACACAAAAACGGGGACCGCGTCGGCCATCATTGAACGCGCCACCCACGCGTTTACGAAGATCAACGAAGCGCGCGTCTTTGCCAGCAGCCCACCGGCCATTAGCGGGCTGGGCAGTTCTGCCGGGTTTGACATGGAGCTGCAGGATCACGCCGGTGCAGGCCACACGGCGCTGATGGCGGCGCGCGATAAGCTGTTAGCGCTGGCGGGCAAAGACGCTGACCTGACCCGCGTTCGTCATAACGGCCTGGATGACAGCCCGCAGCTGCAGGTGGATATTGATCAGCGTAAGGCGCAGGCTCTGGGTGTTTCCATCGACGACATTAACGACACCCTGCAGACGGCCTGGGGCTCAAGCTATGTGAATGACTTTATGGATCGTGGGCGTGTGAAAAAAGTGTATGTCCAGTCCGCCGCGCCGTTCCGTATGTTGCCGAATGATATTAACCGCTGGTTTGTTCGTAATAACGCTGGCGGGATGGTGCCGTTCTCGGCGTTCGCCTCGTCGCACTGGGAGAGTGGTTCGCCGCGTCTGGAACGCTATAACGGCTATTCGGCGGTAGAAATCGTCGGTGAAGCCGCGCCGGGCGTCAGTACCGGTACCGCCATGGACACCATGGAGAAACTGGTGCAACAGCTGCCTGCCGGGTTTGGGCTGGAGTGGACGGCGATGTCTTATCAGGAGCGGCTTTCCGGGGCACAGGCGCCTGCGCTTTACGCGCTTTCCCTGCTGGTGGTCTTCCTCTGTCTTGCCGCGCTGTATGAAAGCTGGTCCGTTCCGTTCTCGGTCATGCTGGTGGTGCCGCTTGGCGTCATCGGTGCGCTGCTGGCGACCTGGATGCGCGGTCTGGAGAATGATGTGTACTTCCAGGTTGGGCTGCTCACCGTGATCGGCCTGTCGGCGAAAAACGCGATCCTGATTGTTGAGTTTGCCAACGAGATGAATGCCAAAGGCCACGAGCTGATGGCGGCCACACTGCACGCCTGCCGTCAGCGCTTGCGTCCGATCCTGATGACGTCGCTGGCATTTGTCTTTGGGGTATTACCGATGGCAACCAGCACCGGTGCGGGCTCCAGCAGCCAGCATGCGGTAGGTACAGGGGTGATGGGGGGCATGATTTCGGCAACCGTCCTGGCCATTTATTTTGTGCCGCTGTTCTTTGTGCTGGTGCGTCGCCGCTTCCCGCTGAAGGAACGTCCTGAATAACAGTACGTAATAAAAAAGGCGGCTCTCAGGGCCGCCTTTTAGGGTGTGTGATTAATTCACACTATGGTTATTTTACTTATTTAAGTGCTCTTGCAATTCTTACTGAATGTCATTTACGAAGCATGCCTTCGATAAAATCTTTCCAGTTCCCCAGTTCACGTTCAATCATAACTACCTCTCTTATTATTATGCGCATTCTACGAAAACGTATCATCATTGTGAAGACCGTCTAACCTATCGCTGTGATTGTACCCCGCTACTGTCAGGGATTTATGATAAATATGAACGCAGGGCCTTAAATTTTGTGTGACGCTCAGCAATATTTTGAAATAACCATACAGGCAGGTGAGATTTAAATTACCGCCTGAGTTCATTAGCATTTTCGGTCTTATGGACATCTATGCTTAAATGATGAAAGAATATTCAGCGTACAGTTGTGAGTTGAATTAAGAAGAAGTGTAAATCAAGACAATTCCTGAATGTGTTATATTCCACTTAAGGATATATCTTCGAAATTACTGAACATTTAATCATCATAAGAACAAAAGGATTCACCATGGTTGTGATGTACGGCATTAAAAATTGCGACACCATCAAAAAAGCACGCCGGTGGCTGGAAGCGAACAACGTGGAGTACCGTTTCCATGACTATCGCGTTGACGGGCTTGATGCAGAATTTCTGCATACCGCTATCAAGGAACTGGGTTGGGAGGCGCTGCTGAATACCCGTGGTACCACCTGGCGTAAACTGGATGAAGCCGTCCGGGCTGGCATCAACGACGCCGACAGTGCCGCCAAACTGATGCTCGAAATGCCGGCAATCATCAAACGCCCATTGCTCTGCGCGCCCGGGCAGCCTATGCTGCTGGGTTTCAGTGAAACCCTTTATTCCGACTTTTTTCGTTGAGGTGTAGTTTATGTCATGCCCGGTCATTGAGCTGACTCAGCAGCTTATTCGCCGTCCCTCCCTTAGCCCGGACGACGCAGGTTGTCAGGCATTAATGATTGAGCGCCTGCGTGCCATCGGTTTCACCGTTGAACGCATGGACGTTGGCGACACCCAGAACTTCTGGGCGTGGCGCGGTCAGGGCGAAACGCTGGCCTTTGCCGGACATACCGACGTCGTTCCCGCAGGTGATGCGGATCGCTGGATCAACCCGCCGTTTGAACCGACCATCCGCGATGGCATGTTGTTCGGGCGCGGTGCGGCAGACATGAAAGGCTCGCTGGCGGCGATGGTCGTGGCGGCAGAGCGCTTCGTTGCCCAACATCCGAACCACAGAAACCGCCTCGCGTTTCTGATCACCTCTGACGAAGAAGCCAGCGCCCACAACGGCACCGTGAAGGTCGTTGAGGCGCTGATGGCCCGCAATGAGCGTCTCGACTACTGCCTGGTCGGCGAGCCGTCCAGTACGGAAGTGGTGGGAGACGTCGTCAAAAATGGTCGCCGTGGTTCGCTGACCTGCAATTTGACGCTTCATGGCGTTCAGGGGCACGTTGCCTATCCACACCTGGCCGATAACCCGGTCCATCGCGCGGCACCGATGCTGAACGAACTGGTGACCATTGAGTGGGACAAAGGCAATGAGTTCTTCCCGCCGACCAGCATGCAGATTGCAAACCTGAAGGCCGGTACCGGCAGCAACAACGTGATCCCGGGTGATTTCTTTGTCCAGTTTAACTTCCGCTTCAGCACTGAACTGACCGATGAGATGATCAAAGCGCGCGTTATCGCGCTGCTGGAAAAATATAATCTGCGTTACACCGTGGACTGGTGGCTTTCCGGCCAGCCGTTCCTGACCCAGCGCGGCAAACTGGTGGATGCGGTAGTGAACGCCATCGAGCACTATAATGAAATTAAGCCACAACTGCTGACGACAGGTGGCACCTCAGACGGACGCTTTATTGCCCGGATGGGGGCCCAGGTTGTCGAACTGGGGCCGGTGAACGCAACCATTCATAAAATCAATGAATGTGTGAATGCTGCTGATTTGCAGCTGCTGGCCCGTATGTATCAACGAATTATGGAGCAACTCGTCGCCTGACGAACGCTCTGAGAGGAATAGCGAATGGACTGGCTTTCAAAGTACTGGTGGATTCTGGTGTTAGTGTTTCTGGTCGGCGTGTTACTTAACGTCATTAAAGATCTTAAGCGCGTTGATCACAAAAAGTTTCTCGCCAACAAACCGGATCTTCCACCGCATCGTGATTTTAACGATAAGTGGGACGATGATGACGACTGGCCGAAGAAAGACCAGAAGAAGTGATTCTCTGTCCCCTCTCCTGTGGGAGAGGGGCCTACATCACATAAACTCGACGATATCATCGTCATTTGGCTTGCCGCCACTGAGCGCTTCATCAAAGTAGTGCTTCGGTACGGTATAACGCAGATGATCGAGCGCAAACTGCATGCTGCGGTCATCAATCGCGTGCCCCAGATCGTCTACAATATCCAGCGTCACATCCCCGCCTTCGCGGATCAGCGCTTCCTGCGCGGCAACCGCATGCGAAAGTTCAATCACGCGGTCTTCACCACCGTGGATCAGATGGATCGTGGTCTGCGTCGTCGCGCGTTGCGGTAACGTCGCAAAGCGACCGTTAAAAGCAATCACACGCGACACCAGGCCTGGCTGCGCTTTTACGCTCTCCAGGGACATGATAGACCCCTGCGAAAAGCCAATCAGCGCGGTCGCATCGGCACCAACGCCGCTCTGCTGCTGCCAGTAACGCACGGTGTCGATAAAGACAGGCATGACGGCGTCAATACGTGCCTGACGGTTCTCTTCCGTTACGCCCTGAACGGAGAACCACTGCCGTCCGTTCGGACCACACGGCTCCACTCCGCCAATACTGACAATCAGCGCCTGCGGAAATACCGGGGCAAACCAGCTGCCAATCTGGCCCATATTGACGGCGTTATCGCCAACACCATGAAACAGAAGCAGTAACTGTTTAGCCGGTTTATCAGGGCTTTGAACAACAAAATGATCGTGTTTCATGGCGGTCTCCTTATTTGATGGCCTGGATTCTACGCCTCTCAGGAGGAATGACCATGCCACTTTACTGAAGAAGTCATTGAAAAAATTGCCATTGCAAAATGTCGTCTTTCAGCTGCTGACAGCGTGCAGGTTCAAGGCTTTCAAGCGCTTGCGCCGTTTCACTGCGAAGCCTGGCCAGTAACGCTTTTCGCCCCGAAAGAAGCAGTTCAGCGCTGAGCCGGGCGTCATCACTTCTCGCCTCCACTTTCCCGCGCAGGGCGGGCAGCGGCATGTCCACGCTTAGCAGCAACCGTGTTAACGCCGCGACGGAGGTAGAAAACGCGCGGTGGGCAAAGGCAAAGCCCGCCAGCTCCAGCCAGTCGTCACTATTAAGGGTAGCCTCCCAGCCATCGTCCACCGGGATCTTTTCACCGTTCAGGGCCGATAACACGCGCGCATCGCGGCGCAGTCGCTGATGCGCCTGCTCACACAGCTGTCGCCCCGCGTCGCTGAGGGGCAGCAAGGCCATTGCGGTATAACAGCCGCTGCTGGCTTCGCGATGGCTGCCCATGCGCACCAGCACAAAGCCGCATCGCTGCCAGAAACGCCACAGTTCATCGGTATAGCCAAAGCTCACCGACAGGTAATCCTCGCCGCTTGCGTTGCGGATCAGTGCCTGTCCGATGCCTTCCCGTTGACGACGAGGATGTACCGCTATTCGGGTCACCCGTCGGCCTTTGAGCGTTGCCGCCAGCGGGGAGCCGCCATGCGCGGCAAGGGACTGCGCCACCAGATTCCCGCGAGGACGGCGGAACCCCGCCCAGACGGCACGGCTGAGCTGCGCCGTTAATCCCCCCTCTTCCACCAGCCAGAGCGCCCCGGCAATGACCGAGTCCGTTTGGGCGACGGAAAAGTGCTGGCCGGGCGCGTCCATCATGCGGCGTAAATCAAGCGGTGAGGTGCGGTAATGTGCCGCACAAAGCAGCTCATACACACTCGCCGCCAGCGCCGGGTTGCTCGCCCAGGCTTCCGGAGCCAGAGAGGTCAACTGTATGGCGCCTGTTGGGCTGCGATCGATAAGCGTATCGTCAAACAGCAGTGCGCTGGCGACGACCCGCTCAAGAGGACATCCTGCAGCCCAGCGTACCGGGGTTGATAAGGTATACCGCTGCAACCCGCTGAACCGGCTACAGAACTTAAGCAGAAAGCCTCTTCCTGTTCCTTCGTAACCCTGCACCGTTGTGGTCAGCAGGACGCGCGGGAAACGGTCGACCAGCTTTTCAAGCAGCGGTCCGGGGATGGCGGCGGCTTCGTCAACAATTAGCCAGTCGGCCTGCTCTTCAGAGGCCAGCAGCGCGTCCGGGGCCATAAAGTGAAAACGTTCGCCGGCAAAACGGGCGATAACCTCCGTCGCACCTTTTGATGGCGCGGTGACAATGGCACTGCCCTGCGTGCGGCTCAACAGCATGCCCGCCAGCGCAGACTTCCCGCGTCCGCGCGGGGCCGTAACGGCCACAACGCCGCGTTTCATGGCCAGGAGTGCTGCCAGGATCTCAGCCTGCTCGCGCTGCGGCGCACCGCTGGCGGGCTGCCAGTCAGGGGCGTCGGATCGTGCAGGAAGCGATAAAGATTGGTGCTGAAGCCAGACTATCGCCTCAGGATCCTCGGCAATCGTCCGGCAAAAGTGGTGAATAAAATTTGGTGTGGCGATGGGTTCGGCGCTGTCACTCCAGCGCAGAGAATCGCTGTCAGGTTGCTCCGCCCACACGCCAGGGGGCGGTGCCAGCAGCACCAGAAGGCTACCGGCACGCAGCGTCCCGCTCAGGGCCGCAAAGGCTGAGACGTCAAACCCGGCGCGGGCATCAAAAATTGCGTGCCGGAACTCGCGTCCCAGCAGCCCGCTGATGGCTCTGGACGCGTTATCCGCCAGCCACAGCCAGTCTCCGGGCAAGGCATCACGCAGGGCTGATGCCTGCGTGAATGTCCACTGCTCATCGCCGCTGAGCACCACCAGCCGACGATGACCTTTGTGCTCAAGCTCGCGAATCAGATGTTCAAACGCCACCATTACATGGCTTTGCCGAAGGTATTACACTGCGCAGGGTCACCGCTGTCGAAACCGCGTTTGAACCAGCTGTATCGTTGCTGTGACGTGCCGTGAGTAAAGCTGTCCGGCACGACGCGGCCCTGGCTCTGCTGCTGAAGACGATCGTCACCGATAGCCTGCGCGGCATTGAGCGCCTCTTCCAGGTCACCGGATTCCAGCACGCCCTGCTGCTGCATGTTGTGCCCCCAGACGCCCGCGAAGCAGTCCGCCTGCAGTTCCATGCGTACGGAAAGACGGTTTACCTCAGCCTGAGAAGCGTTTTGCTGAAGCTGGCGTACTTTGGGTTCTATCCCCAGCAGTTTTTGCACATGGTGCCCGACTTCATGCGCAATGACATAGCCCTGGGCAAAATCGCCGTCAGCGCCAAGCTTGCGTTTCATGTCATCATAGAAAGAGAGATCGATATAGACGGTGCTGTCTGCCGGACAGTAGAACGGCCCCATCACCGACTGTCCGGTGCCGCATCCGGTACGGGTTGCGCCACGGTACATCACCAGCTTGGGTTGCTGATAGGTACGCCCCATTTTCTCGAACAGCTGACCCCAGGTTTCTTCTGTGGTGGCGAGAATAACGGAGGTAAATTTGGCCGCTTCATCCTCGTTCGGGCTGATTGAGCGCTCAGAATGCTGCTGTTGCTGCAGAGGCTGGCCGGTCATTAAACCGGTCAGATCGACACCGTAGTACCCCGCGACCAGTACCACAATCAGCAGAATAATACCGCCCTTTCCGCTGGGTAACCGGAAGCCAGGCCCACCCATTGAAGGACCGCCGCCGCTATCGCTGCGCCTGTCTTCTACATTGTCACTTTCACGACGCCCTTGCCAGCGCATAACCACCTCGAACTATTCCATTAATAATAGCTATGATCGTAGGCGGTTAACGGCAAGATTACCATAGGAAACAAGGGTAAGACGCCAAAGGATATACATATCCTTTGGCGATGAGGGAGTTAGTCGAGCTTAACGCCTAAACGGTGAGCAACCGCTTCGTACGCTTCAATCAGGCCACCCAGGCTCTGACGGAAACGGTCTTTGTCCATTTTATCCAGCGTTTCTTTATCCCACAGACGGCTGCCGTCCGGAGAGAACTCATCACCCAGAACCACTTCGCCTTTGAACAGGCCGAACTCCAGTTTGAAGTCGACGAGGATCAGACCCGCGTCATCAAACAGTTTTTTCAGCACGTCGTTGGCTTTGTAGGTCAGCTCTTTCATGCGCGCCAGGTTCTCTTTATTCACCCAGCCGAAGGTTTCGCAGTAAGAGTCATTGACCATCGGATCGTGCATGGCATCGTTTTTCAGAAACAGGTCAAAAAGCGGTGGATTCAGCTCAATACCTTCTTCAATACCAAGACGCTTCACCAGGGAGCCTGCTGCGCGGTTACGAATGACGCACTCAACCGGAACCATATCCAGTTTTTTCACCAGACATTCCGTATCGGACAACAGCGCTTCCATTTGGGTCGGGATACCCGCTTCGGCCAGTTTGGTCATAATGAAGTGGTTGAACTTGTTGTTCACCATGCCTTTACGATCGAACTGCTCAATGCGTGCGCCATCCCCTGCTGACGTATCATTGCGGAACTCGAGCACCAACAGATCCGGGTTTTCCGTGCTGTATACGGTCTTCGCTTTGCCACGATACAACTCAGCTTGCTTCTGCATCTTCATTACTCCTGGTGTGATGATTGGTGTTCAAAACTGGGGATATTATGCCACGCACACGTTTGCGTAGCACGAAAATAAAAAGGGCTGGATTAACCAGCCCTCGTATTTATTTGCTGAATGCAGCCTGGAAGACGGCCACCAGCGCATCGTTCTGCGACTGGGTCAGCGTGTGGCCTTTCGGATCGATAAACTGCAGACTGCTGCGGTTATCGAGGTCACCTACCTGAATCTTGTAGTCGCCGGAAGCCAGCTGTGGATCGGTGGCGCCCAGTTCCTGCCATGCACTGTCAGACAGCGGCTTATAGGTTGCCGTCATGCTACCGGTTGAACGGGTGCTGTCGGTCACTTTCATGCCCACTTTTTCCAGCGTCGCTGGCAGGCGCTGCCAGGTCTGGTTAAACGGTGCACGCACAACCAGCATTGGCAGACCGGTGTCATCCGCACCGCTCTGAACGTCAAACGTCGCGCCGTTGCGGCTCTGCGCTGCGTTAGCGGCGTCGCTGGCGTTCTTATCCAGACCCGCGGCAATCACGTTCAGCATTTCAGTGCTGTAACGCTGCATTGATGCGGCATCCGCAACCGGTTTACCCGCCTGCTCCAGGTTCAACAGCTTAACGGTAACCGCCTGCTGATAACCCTGAGGTTTAACGGAGACTTGATAACGCCCACGGTACTGCTGATCTTCGTCCAGACGGTTCCACTCGATCCAGTCGGTGGTCAAGGTCTGGCTGGCATCATCGCGTTTATCGATGGTGTAGTTCTTCGCCTGAATGACGCTCACAACCTGCGGCCACAGGGTGGTACCGCGGGCGCTTTCAACCAGCAGCGACGCCGTATCACCGGTGAACTGGGTACGCGCCCCGCTCACCAGCGCCAGAGGCTGTGCTGGCGGACGAATATCGAGCGCTTTACCGACCAGGCCGCTGCCGTTGGTCACGGGAATATTGTAATCGCCGTTCTGAATCGGCAGGATCATACCAGCCGGTGCGTGAAGTTCAGCAAGCGGGGTCGCATCCAGATAGGATTCATCACCGCTCACCTGGCGCTTGTAGCGCGAGTCTGAACTACAGGCAGCGAGCAGCATAACAAGCGAAACACTCGCAACCTTCGCCAGGCGCGACTTCTGTACTGAATAAGCCATCAAATCTCCCTAAACTCTACAGCAAACCGGCATGCTTCAGCGCTGCTGTGACAATTTCACGACCGTGGTCGGTAATCGGTGTCATTGGCAGACGCAGCGTATCGGTTGCTACAAGTCCCAACTCCTTACACGCCCATTTCACGGGGATCGGATTGGGTTCGACAAATAATTTATTATGCAACGGCATCAGACGCTGATTAATCACGCGAGCTTCATCAAAGTGACCGGCAGCCGCCAGTTTGCACATTTCAGCCATATCGCGGGCCGCAACGTTCGCCGTTACGGAGATCACGCCATGGCCACCGAGCTGCATAAAGTCCAGTGCGGTCGCATCATCGCCGCTCAACAGGATAAAGTCGTCTGAAACCAGCTCTTTGATCTGATGAACGCGGCTTAAGTTCCCTGTCGCCTCTTTAATCCCGATAATATTTTTTACTTTCGAGAGACGACCAACGGTTTCCGGCAGCATATCGCAGCCAGTACGGGACGGCACATTATACAGAATTTGTGGCAAGTCAGTATGTTCTGCGATGGCTTTGAAATGCTGGAACAGACCTTCCTGAGTAGGACGGTTGTAATAAGGGGTCACCGTCAGACAGCCCACGATGCCGCTGTCGTTAAAACGTTTGGTCAAACTGATAGCTTCTGCCGTGGCGTTAGCGCCTGTCCCTGCGATGACCGGGATACGCCCGTCAGCCAGTTCCAGGGTCAGCATCACCACATCGCCGTGCTCTTCGTGGCTTAGCGTTGCAGATTCACCGGTAGTCCCTACCGAAACGATCGCCGAGGTTCCATTGGCGACATGGTAATCAATCAGCTTCTTCATGCTTGACCGGCAGACATTACCTTTTTCATCCATCGGTGTAACAAGCGCGACAATACTTCCCGTGAACATGAGCCATCCTCTGTGCGAACAAGAGCCTCAATGGTACGTTTGGAACTGTAATAAAAGCAAGCGACCTGAGGCCCTCAGGCGGTTGTATGCATGTTTTTTTTATGCTTTCCTTAGGAAGACTTAACCATGCAAAGGAAGAACAGGTTTGACAACCTCATCACAACATTACCTGGTTATCACTGCGCTGGGTGCTGACAGGCCGGGTATCGTGAACACCATCACCCGCCATGTGAGCAGCTGCGGCTGTAATATCGAGGACAGTCGTCTGGCTATGCTGGGCGAAGAGTTCACGTTTATTATGCTGCTGTCCGGGACATGGAATGCCATTACCCTTATCGAATCGACCCTGCCGCTCAAAGGTGCGGAGCTGGATTTGCTGATCGTGATGAAACGCACCACTGCTCGCCCACGTCCGGCCCTGCCCGCGACCGTCTGGGTGCAGGTTGAAGTCCCCGATTCACCCCATCTGATTGAGCGCTTCACCGCGTTATTTGATAGCCATCAGATGAATATTGCCGAACTCGTTTCCCGAACGCAGCCGGGTGACGGCAGCGCCATTCCCACCCTTTTTATTCAGATTACCGCACACAGCCCTGCCTCGCAGGATGCGTCAAATATCGAGCAAGCGTTCAAAGCCCTCTGTACAGAATTAAACGCGCAAGGCAGTATAAGCGTCGTCAATTATTCGCAGCATGAACAGGATGGAGTTGAGTAATGAACCCACTGAAAGCCGGTGACATCGCACCGAAATTTAGCTTACCTGACCAGGATGGTGAGCAAGTAAATTTGACCGACTTCCAGGGACAGCGTGTTCTGGTCTATTTTTACCCGAAAGCCATGACCCCGGGCTGCACCGTACAGGCCTGCGGCTTACGCGACAACATGGACGAGTTGAAAAAAGTCGGCGTGGAAGTGCTGGGTATCAGCACCGATAAGCCAGAAAAGCTGTCACGATTTGCTGAAAAGGAGCTGCTTAACTTCACGCTGCTTTCTGACGAAGAGCACCAGGTATGCGAGCAGTTTGGCGTCTGGGGCGAGAAGACCTTTATGGGCAAAACCTACGACGGCATTCACCGTATCAGCTTCCTGATTGACGCTGACGGTAAAGTTGAACATGTGTTTGATGACTTCAAAACCAGCAACCACCACGACGTGGTGCTGAACTGGCTCAAACAAAGCGCCTGATCGTTGGGCTGCGGCTTCGCCTGACCCGACCTACGCGGTAAATGCAATACGGTAACGCAGGTTACCGTTTTTGATATTTGCCCCTCTCCCCACGGGAGAGGGTATCAGGCCGCACAACTATCTACTTATCCTCAACCGCGGGCACATCCGGCCACGCGTGAACCACTGCTTTGATCAGCGTTGCCAGCGGAATGGCAAAGAACACGCCCCAGAATCCCCACAGCCCGCCGAAAATCACCACGGATAAGATAATCACCAACGGATGCAGGTTCACCGCTTCGGAGAACAGCACCGGCACCAGCAGGTTGCCATCCAGTCCCTGAATGATCAGGTACACCGCGAAGCAGCTCCAGAACTCGGTCCCCAGACCAAACTGGAACAGCGCAACGCCGACAACCGGAATGGTCACCACAAAGGCACCGATGTAGGGAATGAGCACCGACAGCCCCACCAGCACCGCCAGCAGCAGCGAGTAGTTAAGCCCGAAAATTAAAAAACCAATCCAGGTAGCCACACCCACCACAATCATCTCCAGCACTTTGCCGCGAATGTAGTTGGTGATCTGCTGGTTCATCTCTTCCCACACCTGCCCGGCCAGCCCGCGATTACGCGGCAGAATGCGCCGCACCGCGTTCAGCATCTGCTCTTTATCTTTGACGAGGAAGAAAACCATTAACGGAACGAGGACAAGGTAGACGGCCAGCGTGAGCAACCCTACCAGCGACGCCAGGGAATATTTCACCACGGAATCACCCATTGTCATGATGCGGGCGCGCATGTTTTCGGCCATCGCATCAATGATCCCGGCATCCATCAGGGCGGGATATCGGCGCGGCAGCGTGGCGGCAAAATCGGAAAGCTTATTCAGCATGCCGGGCATATCGCGGATAAGGTAAATCCCCTGTTGCCAGGCCACAGGCATAACGACAAACGACATTAACAGCAGGATGCCGACAAACAGCACCAGGACGATACTGGTCGCCCAGCGACGGGAACAGCCTATATTTTCCAGACGCGCCGTTGGCCACTCCAGCAGGTACGCCAGCACAATCGCGACCAGCAGGGGGGCGAGAAGACCGCTGAAGAAGAACAGAATGCCGAACCCGGCGACGAGAATAACCAACAAAGCAATGGCTTCCGGGTCGCTAAACCGACGGCGGTACCACTGCATTAACATTTCAAGCATACAACCCTTCCCTGAATCGGATGGCGGGAGTGAGAACGTGAATTGTATCTAACTGTCACAAAAAAGACTTTCGCTTTTTGTCTCCCTGCCACGATCCGCAAAACCCTGATGAATGGGATTTTCATCATGCCTCAACACGGCTACACTCGCAGGGCAGTGGAGATGAACGATATACCGGTTCATCGGTCAAATTAGCACATCCCAAATACAGGACAGTGGTTATGTTCAGGCAGTTGAGAAAAACACTGGTTGCGACACTGATTGCCGCACTGACGGTCGGTCAGGTGTTGCCAGCTTTCGCTGACTCGTCCGATTCATTGCCGGACATGGGCACTACAGCAGGAAGCACGCTCTCCATTGGGCAGGAAATGCAGATGGGGGATTATTACGTTCGTCAGCTGCGTGGCAGCGCGCCGCTGATTAACGACCCGTTGCTGGTTCAGTACATCAACGGGCTGGGCATGCGCCTGGTCGCGCACGCCAACTCGGTAAAAACCCCCTTCCACTTCTATTTAATCAATAATGACGAAATCAACGCCTTCGCCTTCTTTGGCGGCAACGTGGTGCTGCATTCGGCGTTATTCCGCTACTCTGATAACGAAAGTCAGTTGGCCTCGGTCATGGCGCACGAAATCTCTCACGTCACACAGCGCCACCTTGCCCGTGCAATGGAAGACCAGAAGCGTAACGCTCCGCTGACCTGGGTTGGCGCATTGGGTTCCATTCTGCTGGCAATGGCCAGCCCACAGGCCGGGATGGCGGCGTTAACCGGTACGCTGGCGGGAACACGTCAGGGGATGATCAGTTTCACCCAGCAAAACGAACAGGAAGCGGATCGTATTGGCATTCAGGTGCTGCAACGTTCGGGCTTTGACCCGCAGGCCATGCCGAGCTTCCTCGAAAAGCTGCTCGACCAGGCGCGCTACTCCTCCCGTCCACCGGAAATTTTGCTGACGCACCCCTTACCGGAAAGCCGTCTGTCGGATGCGCGTAACCGTGCGAACCAGATGCGCCCGGTCGTGGTACAGTCGTCGCAGGATTTCTACATGGCAAAAGTGCGAACGCTTGGAATGTACAATTCCGGGCGTAACCAACTGACCAGCGACCTGCTGGATGCGCTGGCGAAAGGCAACGTGCGTGAGAAAAACGCGGCTCAGTATGGCCAGGCGTTACAGGCGATGGAAGCCAGCAAATATGACGAAGCGCGTAAAACGCTGCAGCCACTTCTCGCCGCCGATCCGAATAACCCGTGGTATCTCGATCTCGCCACGGATATCGATCTGGGGCAGAAAAAAGCCACCGATGCGATTAATCGCCTGAAAGGGGCAAAAGAGGTGCGGACTAACCCGGTGCTGCAGCTTAACCTGGCGAATGCTTACTTACAGGGTGGTCAGCCTGCTGAAGCGGCGAACATTCTGAACCGCTACACCTTTAACAATAAAGACGATCAGAACGGCTGGGATCTGCTTGCCCAGGCAGAAGCGCAGCTGGGCAACCGCGATCAGGAGCTTGCGGCACGCGCCGAAGGCTTTGCCCTGGTGGGGCGTCTTGATCAGGCGATTTCCCTCCTGAGCAGTGCCAGTTCACAGGTTAAGCTCGGCAGTCTGCAGCAGGCCCGTTACGATGCGCGTATCGATCAGCTTCGCGGTCTGCAGCAGCGCTTTAAGCCGTACGAGAAGATGTAATAAAGGAGAATTCAGGTCATGACAGACGCGGTAAAAATCTACCACAACCCACGCTGCTCGAAGAGCCGCGACACCCTTAGCCTGCTGAAGTCGAACGGCATTGACCCGGAAGTGGTGCTGTATCTGGAGACACCGCCAGATGCACAGACGCTTCGTCAGCTGCTGCACATGCTGGGAATGGGCAGTGCCAGAGAGCTAATGCGCCAGAAAGAGGAGCTGTATACGTCGCTCAATCTGAATGACAGTCGTCTAACCGAGGCTGAGCTGATTCAGGCGATGGTTGAAAATCCGAAACTGATTGAGCGCCCCATTGTGGTCGCAAACGGTCAGGCGCGTATTGGACGCCCGCCGGAAGAGGTGCTCGAGATTCTCTAATCCTTACGCCGCAGCGCTTCCAGAAAGGCCTGCGGCGTGCTCTCTCCCAGCTTTTTCTGCGCTTTACCCCGATTGTAAAACTCGCACATCTCGATCAACACCTGCCCTAACGGAACAGCATTCACTCGTGGAATGATGTCGCCGAGCGGTACCGCAACCTGCACGGCCTTGTGCCTGGTCGGCTGTACTTTTACGACAGGTTCACCTGCGTGTAAGTCGGGTTCAAAACCGAAAGTCTCAACAGATTGGATATCAGCCGGACAGGCGTTCAGCAACTCACACATCCAGTTGTTCAGCAGCTGTGATGAAATTCCCGCATAGAGCCGGGCATAACACCAGCCGCTCACCGGTTCGCGCCCCCACAGCAGATGCTGCTCCCCGCCATCATCCATATGCAGCGATAAAGGCTGGTGATGCACCAGCAGTTTTGTGGGTAAAACGCCTGCCTTTAGCGCTTTTTTCCCGTGAAGTTCAACGCCTTTGCGTTTCGCAGAAGCGGGACGGAGATAACGGTTCAGCGTCGCCCGCGAAACGGAAATCCCCAGCACCGCGTTAACCAGCAGCAGGAGTTCATCCAGCGGTGCGCCCGTGATATCACGCAGCGCATTAACAAGATCAACCTGCTCTTGTCTCATCGCTTTGTGTATCAATTTTGGGGTCGTATGGTTGTCAGAAACCCGATCGCGATTGCGCCATCGCCGCACGGTTGTCACGGAAATACCCAGCTCAGTAGCCAGTTCTCTGTCGCTTTTATTGGATTGTTGCAGATAGCGACGGATCCGCGGCGTGGTGGTGGCATTGGCGTGCAATTTGATTTCCATCGCTGTAACTCCATAACCAATCTCATGAGATTTATAATATCTTAGCGAGTGCTTTGTGACTTGTTTCACCTTTCAGCCACCGCGCTTCACTGATAATCCACAGACATAACATAACAACACCCCTCAATCTTGTACGGAGTTCACAATGAACAATGTTCTGGGATTTCTTGAAGCAAAACTGATGCCGCTGGCGGCCAAAACCGCGCAACAGCGGCATCTGGGCGCCATACGCGGGGCCTATGTTTCCTTCATGCCGTTTATCATCGTCGGCTCGATTCTGCTGGTCATCTCCTCTTTTCCGAACCAAACCTATCAGCAGTTTATGTCTCAGGCATTTGGTGAAAGCTGGAGTGCCATCATTGAAATTCCGTTCAACGCGGTGTTCTCAACCATGTCGCTGTTTATCAGCTTCCTGGTGGCGTTTCGCCTGGCTGAACACTACGGCGAAGATCGCATCTCCTGCGGCATTCTGGCTCTGGTCGCCTTTTTAATCCTGACACCTTTTATCAAAGTGGCCGAAAACGGCGGTATCACGGTCATGCCGGTGGAGTGGATTGGCAGCAAAGGGCTGTTCGTGGCGATGATTGGCTCTCTGCTGTGGACGGAGCTGTTCTGCTGGCTGAAGCGCAAAAAGCTGGTCATCAGAATGCCTGATGGCGTGCCGCCGGCGGTGCAGGAATCGTTCGCCGCACTGATCCCGGCCCTGCTGGTAATGATTCTGGTGCTTATTATCCGCATCATTTTCGAAAACACCCACTACAACACCATTCACCAGTTTATTTACGAGGTGGTCGCCACGCCGGTTCGCCACTACGGGACCTCCTATTTCGGCGCGCTGATGACGGTGTTCAGCATCACCATTCTGTGGTCTGTGGGCATTAACTCCGGCTCAATGATCAACGGCATCATTCGCCCGCTGTGGATGGAGAACCAGACCGATAACATCGCCGCCATTCAGGCGGGTACGACGCCACCGCACATTATCACCGAACAGTTTTTTGACATGATCTGGATGGGTGGCGCAGGGGCAACGCTCTCGCTGGTGATTGCGATGCTGATTTTTGCCCGCAGCAAAAACATGCGCGAGGTGGCGCGTCTCGGCGCGGGGGCCTCGGTGTTTAACATCAACGAGCCGATTCTGTTTGGCCTGCCGGTTATCATGAACCCCATCATGCTGATCCCGTTCAATCTGGTGCCACTGGTCCTGGTTACCGTGCAATATGCCGCGATGAAAATGGGTGCCGTCGCTGTGACCACCGGGGTGTTTATCCCCTGGACGTTACCGCCGGTGATCAGCGGATTTATCGTCACGGGGCATCTCAGCGGCAGCGTGATGCAGCTTATCAACCTGCTGATTGGCGCCATGCTGTATCTGCCTTTCATGCGTATCGTGGATAAACAATACCGCGCCGCGGAGATTGCCACCGTGACGCAAACCGACCCAACCCTTGCAAAACAGGAGTAAAGCATGTGGGGAATTATCGCAACCTGGCGAATGGCGCTTGAAGGGGTCACGGAGTCTGCGTCTGCGCTGGCTGCGGGGAAACCGGTAGCAGAAGCGGTGGTCGATGCCGTTGCTGCCGTCGAGGACTTCCCGTTGTATAAATCCGTCGGCTACGGCGGGCTGCCAACCGAAAATGGCGAAGTCGAACTGGACGCGGCGTATATGGATGGCGATACGCTTGCGTTTGGGGCCGTGGGAGATCTGGTTGATATTGCGAACCCGGTACGTGTCGCCCATGCGCTAAGCCGCCAGCGCTATAACAGCCTGCTGGTCGGCCAGGGCGCGCGCGAATGGGCGCTGAGTCAGGGGTTTGCCGACAAAACCATGCTTACCGACCGCGCGATGCAGCATTACCGTAAGCGCTGCCGGGAAACGCTGGACAAAGGCTTAAGCCCGTACGATGGGCATGATACCGTCGGGATTATTGGCCTCGACAAAAGGGGGTCGATGAGCGTGGCCACCTCCACCAGCGGTCTGTTTATGAAAAAGCGCGGCCGTATTGGCGACTCGCCGATTATCGGCTCCGGCTTTTACTGCGACAGTGAAACCGGTGCCGCCACCGCCACCGGCGTGGGGGAAGACCTGATGAAAGGCTGCACCAGCTACGAGATTGTTCGCCGCATGGCACAGGGCATGTCACCGCAGCAGGCGGCGGACTCGGTGGTCTTCGAACTGGAAGACAAACTGATGTCACGCTTTGGCCGCGCGGGCGATCTCTCGGTGGTGTGCATGAATAATAAAGGCGAATTCGGCGCCGCAACCAACATCAAAACCTTCTCATTTGTGGTGGCAACGGCCCGCCAGCCTCTCACCGTATTTCGCGCCGAGCGCCTGCGGGAAAAAACGCACTATCAGCCCGTGGATGAGGAATGGATGCAGGCCTATGCCGCGCGGATCCGCGCGCCAGTTGAGGAGTCATAATGATTACCTTTAAGCTTATCACCGACCTTGCAGACGCAAAGCCCCGGAGTCATCTTATTGCCCGGGCCGCCTGCGCGTTACTGCCGGACACCGCACTCATCGCTGAAATGCGTGAACAAAACGCCGTCGCGGATACCCGCTTTGGCTGTGCCCCGTTTGCCAGAATCACGCTGCTGCCGGATGCGCTCTGGCAGGACAGTCTGACAGAAGGGTTACTCACCGCCCTCCGTCCACTGCTGGCAGCCCCGGTCAGCGCCGATGTGGTACTGGATATCACGGATATTGACGAGGTGGTGCTGACGCAGGTTCTGCGTTTTCTCTTTAACCAGGCGTATGACCTTCGCGATCTGCAGCTTAAGAAAACCGATGGCAAAAGCGTTCGCCTTCGCCATGTCACCGCCCTGTGTCATCCGCAACAGCGTGAAAGGCTGGACGCTCTCTTCCAGCGACAGCGGGCTATTGCCCGAGGAATGGTCGCCGCGCGACGTCTGGCGGATATGCCGTCCGATCGCTGTACGCCGCAGTATGTCGTCGACGAAGCGCAAAAGCTGTGCGCCGCCTTCCCCGCCCTGCGGTGTGAAGTGCTTGATGAAAAGCAAATTATTGAACAGGGACTGGGGCTTCTGCATGCCGTCGGTAAAGGCGCGACCTGTCCACCGCGGCTGCTGGCCATTCACTATAACGGCATCGCTGATGGCCCGGTACGCTGTTACGTGGGCAAAGGCATAACGTTTGATACCGGTGGCCTGTGGCTGAAGGAAGGCGCGGGCATGTACACCATGAAATATGACATGTGCGGGGCAGCGAACGTGCTCGGGTTAATGCTGAGCGTGGCAGAACTCGGCCTGCCGGTTCGTATTATGGGCGTACTGGCGCTGGCGGAAAACGCCATAGGACCGGATGCAATGCAGCCGGGCACGGTGGCCAACGCCTGCAACGGTATCACGGTTGAAATCAACAATACCGATGCCGAAGGCCGGCTGGTACTGGCGGATGCGATCGCCTGGGCCAGCCAGCGTCATCCGCAGGCTCGCTATATTATTGATATGGCGACCTTAACCGGTGCCGTCGTGAAAGCGCTGGGGTACGAGCTGAGTGGGTTAATGACGCAGGACGAAGCGCTACGTCAGGCGCTCACCCACGCGGGGAAACGGAGCGGTGATGAGGTGTGGTCCCTGCCGCTGGATGCACGGTTAAAAAAACAGACCGACAGCGCCATCGCCGACCTGTGCAATACCCCACCCAATAATGCGGCGATCAGCGCATCGGCGGCCTGGCTGTTACACCATTTTTGCCCGCCGACCATTCCATGGGCCCATCTGGATATTAGCGGCACGGCGCTGTGGCGTGAGAACGGAAAAAGCGTGGCCTCGGGCAGACCCATTCCACTTCTGGTTGAGCATTTGCTGGAAGACAGGTGAGTTTTAGCCAGTGGCGCTGGTTCTCCCTCTGCGCCAGGCAGAGGGAGAAAAGCGCATCACAGCTTCAGAATATCTTTCACAAAAGGAATGGTCAGCTTGCGCTGCGCGGTAATCGAAGCGCGATCGAGCTGATCGAGCGTATCAAAGAGCGTGCGCATTTCCCGGTCCAGGCGCTTGAGCAAGAAACGCCCCACGTCTTCCGGGAGTTCAAAGCCGCGCAATCTTGCGCGCAGCTGTAACGCCTGAAGTTTGTCTTCATCCGACAGCGGCTGCAGCTTGTAGATTTGCCCCCAGTCCAGACGGGAAGCCAGATCCGGCAGCCCCAGATTCAACTGGCGCGGCGGACGATCGCCGGTGATCAGCAGCCGGGTTTTCCCCGACTCCAGAATGCGGTTATAGAGGTTAAAGATCGCCATTTCCCACGGCTCATCCCCCGCCACACATTCGATATTATCGATGCAGACCAGTGAGAGATGTTCCATTCCCTCCATGACTTCAGGCACAAACCAGGTACGTTTATCCAGCGGCACATAGCCTACCGCATCACCCCGCGCGGAAAGCTCCGCACAGGCGGCATGCAACAGGTGGCTGCGCCCCGCGCCTTCGCGTGACCAGATATAGATGTATCCGCTGTGTTCCTGACGCAGCACGTTTTGCAGTGCAGCCAGTAAAGAGGGGTTATCACCCGGCCAGAAACTCGCAAAAGTTTCGTCGTCAGGGAGATAGAGTGGCAGAGAGAGCTGTGCCGGTCCGTTCAGAAGTACCTCAACCAGATCTTACATAAAATCGGCGGTGAGTTTAGCACGGAACGTGCAAGGAGAGAACCGGGCGGATCGTCCGCCCGGTTTTACGATCAATGTGACGCTTTTTCGCTGTCTTCAGCATCCAGCACCACTTCTTCCGGGCGCAGGACGGAGATCAGTTTGAAGATCAGGCTCAGGCCCACACCCACGATGGTCGCGAGCGCCATGCCTTTCAGTTCAGCCGCACCGATGTGCACCTTCGCGCCGCTCACGCCGATGATCAGGATCACGGAGGTGAGGATCAGGTTTTGCGCTTTGCTGTAGTCCACTTTCGATTCAATCAGCACGCGAATACCGGACGCGCCGATCACACCGTACAGCAGCAGAGAGACGCCTCCCATTACCGGTACCGGAATGATCTGGATAGCCGCCGCCAGTTTGCCCACGCAGGAGAGCAGGATGGCGATGATTGCCGCGCCGCCAATAACCCAGGTACTGTAGACACGGGTAATCGCCATCACGCCGATGTTCTCACCGTAGGTGGTGTTAGGCGTAGAACCAAAGAAACCGGAGATAATGGTAGAGAGGCCATTAGCAAACATCGAGCGGTGCAGACCCGGGTCGCGGATCAGGTCACGTTTAACGATGTTTGCCGTCACCACCAGGTGACCTACGTGCTCAGCAATAACCACCAGCGCCGCGGGCAGGATCGTGAAAATGGCAAACCATTCAAAGCGTGGCGTATAGAAGGTTGGCAGTGCGAACCAGTGCGCTTCAGCAATGGGCGTGGTATCAACAACACCCATCACGAAGGAGAGCGCGTACCCCGCCAGTACACCGATCAGGATCGGGATAATTGCCATAAAACCGCGGAACAGCACGGAACCAAATACCGTTACGCCCAGTGTCACCATCGAGATAATGATGGTTTTGGAATCCGGTGACTGCCCGTCAGCAGGCAGCAGGCCAGCCATATTGGCCGCCACGCCCGCCAGCTCCAGACCGATGACGGCGACAATGGCCCCCATTGCGGCTGGCGGGAACATAACGTCCAGCCAGCCGGTACCGGCCTTCTTCACAATGAAAGAGACCAGGCAGAAGAGGACGCCACACATAATGAAGCCGCCCAGCGCCACTTCATACCCCAGCGGCAGCAACAGCAGAACCGGTGAAATAAAGGCGAAGCTTGAGCCGAGATAGGCAGGGATTTTGCCTTTACAGATAAAGAGGTAAAGCAGCGTACCCACACCGTTGAACAACAGCACGGTAGCCGGGTTAATGTGAAACAGGATTGGCACCAGCACGGTTGCGCCAAACATGGCGAACAGGTGCTGCAGACTAAGCGGGATTGTCTGTAAAAGCGGCGGTCTTTCACTCACCCCGATAGCACGGCGCGTCATAGTGTTTTCCTCTGAGTAGTATTGTTGTTGGCGTTTTATTCAAAAAAAAGCCGACTATCAAAGTCGGCTTCATTATCGTTATTCGATTATTTAGTACCAAAAATCTTATCGCCGGCATCGCCAAGCCCCGGGATGATGTACCCGTGCTCATTCAGCCCCTGGTCGATAGACGCGGTATAGAGTTCGATGTCCGGGTGCGCTTTTTCCAGCGCCGCGATACCTTCTGGTGCGGCAACCAGCACCAGCACTTTGATGCTGCTGCAACCGGCTTTTTTCAGCAGGTCGATGGTGGCAATCATTGAACCGCCGGTCGCCAGCATCGGGTCAACCACCAGGGCCATACGCTCGTCGATGTTAGACACCAGCTTCTGGAAGTACGGTACCGGCTCCAGGGTCTCTTCGTCGCGGTAGACCCCGACCACGCTGATGCGCGCGCTTGGTACGTGCTCCAGCACGCCTTCCATCATGCCGAGGCCGGCACGCAGGATGGGCACAACGGTAATTTTCTTACCTTTGATCTGCTCAACCTGAACCGGGCCGTTCCAGCCCTCGATGGTCACTTTTTCCGTTTCCAGGTCAGAGGTCGCTTCATAGGTCAGCAGGCTGCCGACTTCAGAAGCCAGTTCGCGAAAACGCTTCGTGCTGATGTCATGCTCACGCATCAGGCCCAGCTTGTGTTTAACGAGTGGGTGCTTCACTTCCACAATCTTCATTCTCTTTCTCCTCTGAGGGGGCAACCGCAAAAAAATCGCGGGATTATACCGCTTTTTTCGGATTGCACCATACCCAACTTGCTTGACGTACATCAAGCAAAGTGTTTTAGAGGCAAAAAAGCCGGAGGGCAAGCTCCGGCTTTTTGCGTTTTTACTCTGCTGGAATTAAAGAGTGTCGCCGTTGCTGGCTATCACCTGCTTATACCAGTCAAACGACTTCTTCTTACTGCGGTTCAGGGTGCCGTTACCTTCATTGTCTTTGTCGACAAAGATAAAGCCGTAGCGTTTTTTCATTTCACCCGTTCCGGCAGACACCAGGTCGATACAGCCCCACGGGGTATACCCCATCAGATCAACGCCATCTTCGACCACCGCTTTTTTCATTTCGCGGATGTGCGCGGCAAGGTAATCAATACGGTACTGGTCATTCACCGAACCGTCGCTCTCCTGCACGTCAATGGCGCCAAAGCCGTTCTCCACGATGAACAGGGGCAGTTGATAGTGATCCCAGAACCAGTTCAGGGAGTAACGCAGGCCCACCGGATCAATCTGCCAGCCCCAGTCAGATTTCTGCACGTACGGGTTGGAGACCAGGCTCTTACTTTCGTCGTAATCCAGCTCCGGGTTATCCGCCGTCGCTTTGGTGGCGAAAGACATGTAATAGCTAAAGCCAATGTAATCGACACACCCCTGCGTCAGCGCCGCGTTATCTTCTTCTGTGATATCCAGCGTGAAACCGCGACGAGCAAAGTAGTTAAGCAGATGCTGTGGGTACTTGCCGCGCACGTGGACATCGGTGAACCAGTAGCGACGGTGCATGGCGTTCATCGCCATCATCATATCGTCCGGGGCACAGGTCAGCGGATAGATTGGACACATGGCAATCATGCAGCCGATCCGCAGCGACGGGTTAATGTCGCGCCCGGCCTTCACCGCCAGGGCGCTGGCCACCAGCTCATAGTGTGCCGCCTGGAACATTACCGGTTCGCGGTCTTCGCCCGGCTCGTACTTCAGACCGGAGTTGGTAAACGGTGCAAAGTCTTCGTGGAAGTTGGCCTGGTTATTGATCTCGTTAAAGGTCATCCAGTACTTCACTTTATGCTGGTAACGTCTGAACACAACCTCCGCAAAGCGAACAAAGAAGTCGATCAGCTTACGGTTACGCCAGCCACCGTATTCGGTGACAAGGTGGAACGGCATCTCGAAATGGGAAAGGGTAATAACCGGCTCGATGCCATACTTCAGGCACTCGTCAAACAGGTCGTCATAGAATTTCAGGCCAGCTTCATTAGGCTCCAGCTCGTCCCCTTTCGGGAAGATACGCGTCCAGGCGATGGAGGTACGGAAGCATTTGAAGCCCATCTCGGCAAAGAGTTTGATGTCCTCTTTATAGCGATGGTAGAAATCGATGGCTTCATGGTTAGGGTAATTTTTCCCTGGCAGCACGCCGTTGGTGATTTCACGCGGCACGCCGTGCGCGCCGGCAGTCATCACATCGGCAACGCTGATCCCCTTACCGCCCTCGTTCCAGCCCCCTTCCAGCTGATGCGCTGCGACCGCACCACCCCACAGAAAATCTGCTTTGAATCCTGACATACACTTTCCCTCATTCTGCGTTATTTTCTGCAAAAACAATTACAGAAACCGGTTTCATTCTGATGATGTGCAAAGGGGCTTTCTGTTGCAAGGAGAAAACCGAAACCGGTTTCATTTTCGTGAACAGACTCAACTTTGGGCGCATTCGCAGGGCCTGCTGAAAAAAAAATCCTCTCGCCGAGAATAGGCTCGCAAACGTTTGCCTGGACTGTTAGAATTGCGCCGATTTTTCTTACTAGCTATGCAATCGCGTGGGGACTTGAGCCGTGACCAACAAAACTTCTCTCAGCTACAAAGATGCCGGTGTTGATATTGACGCAGGTAATGCGCTGGTTGACCGAATCAAAGGTGTGGTGAAAAAAACCCGCCGCCCGGAAGTGATGGGTGGTCTGGGTGGATTCGGCGCACTGTGCGCGCTGCCGCAAAAATATCGTGAACCTGTTCTGGTCTCGGGTACTGATGGTGTAGGGACGAAACTGCGCCTGGCGATGGATTTAAAACGTCACGACACCATCGGTATCGATCTGGTCGCGATGTGTGTTAACGACCTGGTGGTTCAGGGCGCAGAGCCGCTGTTCTTCCTGGATTACTACGCGACCGGAAAACTGGACGTGGATACCGCAGCAAGCGTCATTAACGGCATTGCCGAAGGGTGTCTGCAGTCTGGCTGTGCGCTGGTCGGTGGTGAAACCGCCGAAATGCCCGGTATGTATCACGGCGAAGATTATGACGTCGCAGGCTTCTGCGTTGGCGTAGTAGAAAAATCAGAAATTATCGACGGCAGTAAAGTGGCTGATGGTGATGTGCTGATCGCGTTGGCCTCCAGCGGCCCGCACTCGAACGGCTACTCTCTAGTGCGTAAAATCCTCGACGTGAGCGGCAGCGATCCACTGACCACCGAGCTTGATGGCAAGCCACTGGCTGACCATTTGCTGGCGCCGACCCGCATCTACGTGAAAAACGTGCTGGAGCTGATTGAGAAGGTTGACGTTCACGCTATTGCCCACCTGACCGGTGGCGGCTTCTGGGAAAACATTCCGCGCGTCCTGCCGGACAACACCCAGGCGGTGATTGACGAATCGTCCTGGCAGTGGCCGTCCGTCTTTAACTGGCTGCAGACTGCGGGCAACGTGAGTTCACACGAGATGTACCGCACCTTTAACTGTGGCGTGGGCATGGTTATCGCGCTGCCAGCAAGCGAAGCGGATAAGGCGATTACGCTGCTGACCGACAAAGGTGAAAACGCGTGGAAAATCGGTATTATCAAAGCATCCGATTCCGAACAGCGTGTGGTCATTGAATGAAAAACATTGTGGTGCTCATTTCCGGTAACGGAAGCAATTTGCAGGCGATAATTGACGCCTGCAAACAGAAGAAAATCAACGGCACCATTCGGGCAGTATTCAGCAATAAGGCCGACGCGTTCGGCCTTGAACGTGCCCGGGAAGAGAACATTCCCGCGCACGCGCTGGAAGCCAGCCAGTACTCCGGACGTGAAGCGTTTGACCGGGAACTGGTTCAGGAGATTGATGCCTATGCGCCTGACGTTGTCGTGCTGGCGGGGTATATGCGTATCCTGAGCCCGGCCTTTGTCGGGCACTACGCTGGACGTCTGCTGAATATCCACCCTTCCCTCCTGCCGAAGTATCCCGGCCTGCACACCCATCGTCAGGTTCTGGAAAACGGCGATGAAGAGCACGGTACCTCCGTGCATTTCGTTACCGACGAGCTGGACGGCGGGCCGGTGATCCTGCAGGCAAAGGTGCCGGTCTTTGAAGGTGACAGTGAAGACGACGTTACCGAACGCGTGCAGACGCAGGAACACGCCATTTATCCTCTGGTGGTAAGCTGGTTTGTTGACGGGCGTCTTCAGATGCGCGACGGTGCCGCCTGGCTGGACGGCGTCAGGCTCCCTGCACAGGGTTATGCCGCTGACGAGTAGTTTGTTTGATGTGCCCGGCGGCGCGACGCCTGCACGGGCCTGTGGTCTTCACTGTCGGGTGAGCACCGCGCTTCCCGACATGCCCTTCCCCCAACCCTCTAAAATCCCCCAGAAAAAAAATAACTGTCATACTTTTCTGGCACTGTTGGACATATCGTGGAAATGCTCGCCATAATAAGGACGAGACGGATTTACCACGTCCTGTGATTGAACTGGAGTGTGAGCTGTAATGGGTCAGGAAAAGTTATATATCGAGAAAGAGCTAAGCTGGTTAGCATTCAACGAACGTGTACTCCAGGAAGCGGCAGACAAAAGTAACCCGCTTATCGAGCGTATGCGTTTTCTGGGGATTTATTCCAACAACCTGGATGAGTTCTACAAGGTTCGCTTTGCCGAACTGAAACGGCGAATCATCATCAGCGAAGAACAGGGCTTAAACTCTCACTCGCGCCATCTGCTGGGCAAAATTCAGTCGCGCGTATTGAAAGCCGATCAGGAGTTTGACGGCCTGTATAACGAACTGCTGCTGGAAATGGCACGCAATCAAATCTTCCTGATTAACGAACGTCAGCTTTCTGTTAACCAACAAACCTGGCTGCGTCACTATTTCAAACATTACCTGCGCCAGCACATTACCCCTATTCTGATCAACCGCGAAACCGATCTGGTGCAGTTCCTGAAAGATGACTACACCTACCTCGCGGTGGAAATTATTCGTGGCGACACGATTCGTTACGCATTGCTTGAGATCCCGTCCGATAAGGTGCCGCGGTTTGTGAACCTCCCGCCGGAAACCCCGCGCAGACGCAAACCAATGATCCTGCTCGATAACATCCTGCGTTACTGCCTGGACGACATCTTTAAGGGCTTCTTCGATTACGACGCGTTAAACGCCTACTCCATGAAGATGACCCGTGACGCCGAATACGATCTGGTGCACGAGATGGAAGCCAGCCTGATGGAGCTGATGTCATCCAGCCTGAAACAGCGCCTGACGGCGGAGCCGGTGCGCTTTGTTTATCAGCGCGATATGCCAGATGCCATGGTGGAAATGCTGCGCGACAAGCTGACCATTTCTCGCTATGACTCCATCGTGCCGGGCGGTCGTTACCATAACTTTAAAGACTTTATTGGCTTCCCGAACGTCGGCAAGGCCAATCTGGTGAACAAACCGCTGCCGCGTCTGCGCCATCTCTGGTTCGATAAATTCCGTAACGGTTTCGACGCCATTCGCGAGCGCGATGTCCTGCTCTACTATCCGTATCATACGTTTGAACACGTGCTGGAACTGCTGCGTCAGGCTTCGTTCGACCCGAACGTACTGGCGATCAAAATCAACATCTACCGTGTGGCAAAAGATTCCCGCATCATCGACGCGATGATCCATGCGGCGCACAACGGCAAAAAAGTGACCGTGGTGGTTGAGCTGCAGGCACGCTTCGACGAAGAGGCAAACATTCACTGGGCGCGCCGTCTGACGGAAGCCGGTGTCCACGTTATCTTCTCAGCGCCCGGGCTGAAAATTCACGCCAAGCTGTTCCTCATCTCCCGTAAAGAGGGGGAGGACGTGGTGCGTTATGCCCACATCGGTACCGGGAACTTTAACGAAAAAACCGCGCGAATTTATACCGACTACTCGCTGCTGACTGCCGATGCACGCATCACTAACGAGGTTCGCCGGGTGTTCAACTTTATTGAGAACCCGTACCGCCCGGTCAGCTTCGATTATCTGCTGGTCTCGCCGCAGAACTCACGACGCTTGCTGTACGACATGATCGATAAAGAGATCGCCAATGCCCAGAAAGGGCTGTCGTCGGGCATTACGCTGAAACTCAACAACCTGGTCGACAAAGGGCTGGTGGATCGTCTGTATGCGGCGTCCAGCTCCGGCGTTCCGGTCAATCTGCTGATACGCGGTATGTGCTCACTGATCCCTGAACTCGACGGCATTAGCGACAATATTCGCGTGATCAGCATTGTTGACCGCTACCTGGAACACGATCGGGTCTATATTTTCGATAATGCGGGTGATAAACAGGTCTATCTCTCCTCTGCAGACTGGATGACGCGCAATATTGACTACCGAATTGAAGTCGCGACACCGCTCCTGGATCCGCGGCTGAAACAGCAGATCCTCGATATCATCGAGATTCTGTTCAGCGATACGGTGAAAGCACGCTATATCGACAAAGAACTCAGTAACCGCTATGTACCGCGCGGCAATCGCCGTAAAGTGCGGTCGCAACTGGCGATTTACGACTATATCAAATCACTCGAGCAACCCGATTAACCTATGCCGATAAATGATAAGACCCCACGCCCGCAGGAATTCGCCGCGGTCGATCTTGGTTCTAACAGTTTCCACATGGTCATCGCCCGTGAGGTGGATGGCGCGTTGCAGATCATCGGTCGTCTGAAGCAGCGTGTACACCTGGCGGATGGTCTTGATGAGCGCAGCATGCTCAGCGAAGAGGCAATGGAGCGAGGCTTAAACTGCCTGTCGCTATTTGCTGAACGCCTGCAGGGCTTCTCGCCCTCCAGCGTATGCATTGTAGGCACCCACACGTTGCGCCAGGCGCTGAACGCGCCTGAATTCCTCAAGCGGGCCGAAAAAGTGATCCCCTACCCCATTGAGATCATCTCCGGTAACGAGGAAGCCCGTCTGATTTTCATGGGTGTTGAACACACTCAGCCGGAAAAAGGACGCAAGCTGGTCATCGACATCGGCGGCGGCTCTACGGAACTGGTGATCGGCGAAGATTTTGAGCCGCGTCTGGTCGAAAGCCGTCGTATGGGCTGCGTCAGCTTTGCGCAGATGTATTTCCCGGGTGGCGCAATCAGCCGCGAAAACTTCCAGCGCGCGCGCATGGCCGCTATCCAGAAACTGGAGAACCTGGCCTGGCAGTACCGTATTCAGGGCTGGAACGTAGCGCTGGGCGCATCGGGCACCATCAAAGCGGCACATGAAGTGCTGCTGGCGATGGGTGAAAAAGATGGGTTTATCACCCCAGAGCGCCTGACCTTGCTGACCGAAGAGGTGCTGAAACATAAAAGCTTTGACGCGTTAAGCCTGCCGGGTCTTTCCGACGAGCGCAAAGCGGTATTCGTACCGGGACTGGCTATCCTGTGCGGCGTATTTGATGCGCTGGCAATTAAAGAGCTGCGTCTTTCCGACGGCGCGCTGCGTGAAGGTGTGCTGTATGAAATGGAAGGCCGTTTCCGCCATCAGGATATTCGTAGCCGCACCGCGCAAAGCCTGGCAAACCAGTACAATATCGACCGCGAACAGGCGAAGCGCGTGCTGGAAACAACCGTTCAGATATACGACCAGTGGCAGGAGCAGAACCCTAAGCTGGCGCATCCGCAGCTTGCCGCCCTGCTGAAATGGGCAGCGATGCTGCACGAAGTGGGACTGAATATTAACCACAGCGGAATGCACCGCCACTCAGCCTATATCCTGCAAAACAGCGATCTGCCTGGCTTCAACCAGGAGCAGCAAACCATGATGGCGACCCTGGTGCGCTACCATCGTAAAGCCATCAAGCTTGACGATCTGCCGCGCTTCACGCTGTTTAAGAAGAAGCAATTCCTGCCGCTTATTCAGCTGCTGCGTCTCGGCGTCCTGCTCAATAACCAGCGTCAGGCCACGACCACCCCGCCCACGCTGAAGCTCAAAACGGATGACAACCACTGGACCCTGAGCTTCCCGCCAGACTGGTTTAGCCAGAATGCGCTGGTGCTGCTGGATCTGGAAAAAGAACAGCAGTACTGGGAAGCGGTCACCGGCTGGCTACTCAAAATCGAAGAAGAGAGCTCAGACGTCGCGGCGTAACCCCTCAGGCCTCGACCGGCGACGCCTCTGCTTCCAGCAGTGACTCAAGCGCCACCGGTCTGCCAATCAGATAACCCTGTACATAATCGATACCTAGCGCGTGAACCGCGCTACGTATCTCTTCTGTTTCGACATACTCCGCGACCACCAGCATTTTCTTCATTCGCGCCAGATGGCAAATCGAGGCCACTATCTGATAGTCCAGACTGTTGTTGACGATATTGCGGATAAAGCTTCCGTCTATCTTAAGGATATCGGCGTCCACGCTTTTTAGCCGCGCGTAGCTCGCATAGCCGGTACCGAAATCATCAATCGCAATGCGTACCCCCATTTTTTGCAACTGCCTGAGGGTATGGAGCGCCTGCTCTCCACTGCCGAAGGTGCTGCACTCGGTCACTTCAAATATCAGCTGCCAGGGTTCCACGGCGTATTTCGCCAGCAGACGACTCACCTCAGCCGGGAACTGCGCACGGCACACGGTGGAAGGGCCCAGATTAATGGCAAAACGCTGGCCGGGCAGATGTACCCGATGCTCTGCCAGGAAGCGTAGCGTGTTCTCCAGTACCCACAAATCAACCCGCGACGACAGGCCAAACTCCTGGGCGACGGGCAGGAATTGCAAGGGAGAGAGCAACGCCCCGTTTGCATCTGACATCCGCAGCAACACTTCGTGGTAGCAATCGCCCCGCACGCCGCAAACCGGCTGGACCAGCAGAGTAAACGCGTTACTGTCGAGCGCACTTTGCAGACGGCTCATCATCGCAACCTTGTCCTTCAGGCTACGCTGGAGATGGACAGCACCGCGCTGCTGCAGATTTTCCGGATGGTTGGTCGAAATCGACAGATCGGCAATTACCCCCAGTTCACCGAGGACCAGATAGAGGTGGGTCACCGGTGAGCGTACATAGCAGTAGCTCACGCCCACCTGAGGCTGCAGCGGCATCCCATCCCAGACAAAGCGGAACTGTTTAATATGCTCGTCCAGCGCCTCGATGCGTTGCTGGTGCGATTCCGCGTTAAGGCGAACCGCCAGGTCACAGCCGGTGAGGTGATAGACCCGCTCACTGGGCTGCAAGGTGCCATTGACCCACTGCGCCAGCTGCTGTTTATACAGGATCCGCAACAATACCCCGTAATTTCGGCCCAGCACCTCCAGCTCCGGAATGCGCAGCAAACAGAGCGCCGACCACGGGTTTTTGGCAAGATCGCGCGACAAGGCCCGCAGGTTCGGCATATGGACAACCGGGTCGAGTAGCGCCAGCCTGCGGGAACGTTTATTTGCGGCGCGCTGGCAGGTGGCCAGCATCGACATGTAAATCACCACAAACGAAAAGACCAGATAGCTGGAAGAGGTAATTGCCAGCTGAATGTCATACCCGGACTGTTGAGGGATATAGCGGTAAAAATAGTGGATGGACACCAGCAGCACCGGGGTCCAGATAAGCGACATCAGCTTACAGCCAAACCGCATCGCTCCCCACAACATCACCGGCATCAGCAACGACAGGGTGTAGTTGGTGGTGAAAATCGAGCTGTTTTCATTCATCGGGAGCAGCAGGAGGGTAAGCAGTCCGCCAAGCGCAATGGCCCACAGCAGAAATTCAATGACCGTCACCTTTTTGTCTATCTGCATTCGCACCTGCGAGACAAGACTTCTGATATACCGCGGATGGCGAATCAGACGGATCAGTAAATAGCTTAACGGCACGCCCGTCAGCCCACTGACCAGCAGCGCCTGATAGTTAATCAGCGTGCGAATATTAAGCGGGGTTAACCCCTCCAGGCTCTGACGACTCTCATACACACCCAGATAGAGGGCAAACTGAAACAGCACCAGAAACAGCGTCGCGGGGCAAAAGGCCTGCCAGAAGATACGCTGCGCCATCAGTCTGACATCCCCATAAGCCGTCATGCTGCGTCTGGGCGCAAACACCCGATAACCCCCCCAGCTGAGCACAACAGGGACAATAAAATGAAAAATGCCGGCGATGGTTTCGAACAACCCAACCGACGGGTAGTAGCGGATGAACAGTGACAATACGATGCCGGGCAGCGCTTCCAGACCAAAAAACATCATCACCGAAAGCAGAAAGGAGAGAGGTAAATAATAGAGTGCCACCAGACCATCGCCCAATCGGGTAAAGGTATTGGCAACGCTTAATACAGGCAGTAAACCCACCGGTAAAATAAGCGGTAAAGCCCACCAGCGGTCTTTATTGTTTTTCAGGAAAGAAATAATGTTCATAGATGCCCGTTTAAACCCCTTTCGCTCCAGAGGGAAATGAAGACAGGCATCCAACCTGACGTACCTGCCGCCCGACAACGTGCGGGGCGAACAGCATGGAGGTGGGATTTTAAATACCAGGCCAGGGAAACCGTTGACTTAAATCAAACTAATTTACTCAAACGATCCTTTCTTACATTTTTTTTGAAATAGTTTTCTTCATATTATCAATATGGTAAATGCAATTATTAATTTCAATAACATTAATTAATGTAACTATTGACGGTTATTTACACATTTGCGAATTGACCCTCTCTTCCCGCTGTGCCTTAATATCCCTGTCGCCCAAAAGGGCATGCCCAGGAAAAACACAGTGAGTCAGGCCACGCGTATGCGAAAACGACATCAGTTCAACACCCGGATGACCCGCATCATACTGCTTATCAGCTTCCTGTTTTTCTTCGGCCGCTTCGTTTACTCCTCTATTGGCGCCTGGTATCACCATCAGGACAAGGCCCAGTCACAGCAATCCAGCCTGACCGTTGATTCAGCCGATCGCTAACGCGTCGAAGGATTTTGTAATATCCGAATTATCCCTGCTATTCCTTTGCTCAGGATTTTATCCTGGCGCATCACCACAGCCAGCTGTCGCTGCAGCACGGGCGTGAGCGACATCACGCATAGCCCTTCGCGGTCAGCCGCCAGGTCTACGGCCATACGCGGCACGATACTGTAGCCAAGCCCCGCACGTACCATCCGCTTGATCGCCTCGATGCTGCCCAGCTGCATCACCGGCGTGAGGATTCGCCCCTCGGCCGCAAACCAGCCGTCGATCAGCGCCCGGGTGCCGCTGCCTGATTCAAAAGCAATGAATGGCTGCGCGTGCAACGCAGCGGGCGTCAACGGCTGAAAACCGTTCTGCTGGTCCAGCGACGCGATAAAAACAAACTCTTCGTCCATCACCGGCGTAACGTCGAGCGCTCTTCCGCTCACCGGTAGCGTCACCAGCCCCATATCAAGTCGGTTTTCTTCAATTGCCCGGACGATGTCGAGCGTATTGCCGGTCGTCACGCCCACTCTGAGAAGCGGATAGTCACGTCCGAGCTGCTGTAACAGCGGCGGCAGAAGATGAATGCAGGCCGTTGCGCCCGTACCAAGCGTAATGGTGCCACTCACGTCGTGGCTGAACTCACTCACGGACCGAATGGCTTCATCCACCGCCTGCTGAATACGCTCCCCGTGCACCAGCAACGCCTGCCCGGCAGCCGTGGGTTTGATACCCCGCCCGGTACGCTCTACCAGCCGGGTTTGCAGAAACTGCTCCAGCTGGCGGATTTGCAGGCTGACGGCCGGCTGGGAAATGCCCAGCAGGTCCGCCGCCGCGGAAAAACTGCCGCGCTGGATAACCAGACGGAACGTCGCGAGATAGCCCAGGTTGAGCGTTGTCATTCAAAGTTTCTCTTATACAGCGCATAAGGTGACTGACCTGCCAGCACAATAGCGCGCTCGCTATGCTCAGGACAACTGCATAACGGAATGAAAAACAATGAAAACACCTGCCCTTCCCCGTCACCTCGCCCTCCGGGCAGGTTGTCATCAGCTTATCAACTGGGGGATCTCGTTTTATATGCCCGGGACCTTTGCCCAGGCGATTGTGGCCGACCGGGGGTGGTCATCACCGCAGCTCTACCTCGGCCTGACGCTGGCGATGCTGGTAATGGCGATGGTCTCCCCTTTTGTCGCCCGACTGCTGGCGTACGCTGGCGGGCAGAACGTGGTGATGAGCGGAACGTTACTGATTGCCGCAAGCTGCGCGGGCATGGCATATACGCAGACGCTGTTCGGCTGGTACGGTGCCTGGCTGGTTGCCGGTATCGGGATGCGGCTGTCGCTGTATGATGCGCTGTTCGCCGCGCTGGTGAACCTGTACGGCCAGCAGGCACGCAGAACGATCTCGCGCATCACGCTCGCTGGCGGTCTGGCATCAGCGGTTTTTTGGCCGCTGGGTGATGGGCTGCTGAAAGTGATGAGCTGGCAACACGCATTGCAGATCTACGCCCTCTTTGGCCTGCTGAGTGCGGTGCTGATTCGCACGCTTCCCCACCAGCAGCTGGCGGCCCCCCCGCACGTTACCGCGCCGCCCGTGCGCGAGGAACGGCGTAACGGCTGGCGGTATGCCACGTTTATTGCCCTCATGACCTTTGTCTCTAACGGCACGTCCACCCATCTGCCGGAGTTTATTGCCAGTTTTGGCCTGCCGGTCGCCATCGGCATGCTGTGGGGCGTTGGCCAGACGGGCGCACGCGCCACGGAGGTGCTGGCGGGTGCACGCCTAACCCCACTCAACCTGACGCTCCTGACCGCCCTCGCCATGCCGCTTTGCTTTGTTATCGGGTTAAGCAGCTCGCTGTTTGTCGGGTGTGCCGCCGGTTTTGTGCTGGGCTACGGCGCCATCAACGGGCTGATGACGATAGTAAAAGCCACCCTGCCGCTGACGCTTTTCAGCCCCGAAAGCTATGCCCGCCGCACCGGCATGCTGCTCATTCCCGCACAGCTTATGGCCGCGGCATCGCCGTTTGCCTATGCGTGGCTAAACAAAACGCTGGGGATCGCCGGCGCAATGTGGGTTTCCACCGCGCTGACGCTGGTGATTGCCGGGCTGGCGATAGCGATTGTGCGCAGTGCCGACCCCGCGCGAAATGATGAAATGTATCCCACTGTATCCGGAGCGCCACGCTGACAAGCCGGTACAAAACGCCGTTCCCCGCAAACATCCCGGATACATAAAAATGGTTTTCTGTGTCTGTCATTGTTTGAAACCGAATTTGAAACCGATTGAGGAGAGACTCAGATGATCCGTCGTTATTTACTGCTCCCTGCACTTGTTCTGGCGTCAGCAACCTGCTCCTGGGCCGCACCGTTGGATAACCTCAGCGCTGCCGACGTCAACGGCCCTGCCGCTGTTGCCCCGCTGGAACGTCCACAGCCGGCCGCTAAGCTGATTGTCGATCCACCGCTTGCCGGCCCGCTGAGCAAGGGGGCGGTCTTTATTCAATACCGGGCTGAAAACCTGCGCATCGAGCCGGTATTCGGGCCCGATGCGCTGAAGGTCACACCACGTATCGGCCATATCCATGTCGTGGTGGATGACGCCCCCTGGCACTGGGCCGATACCAGCGGAGAGCCAATCATTCTGGTTGGGTTACCCGCCGGGAAGCATAAAGTGACCATAATTCTGGCCGACCCCACGCATAAACCCATCGACCATAAAACCATTGAATTCACCGTACCGCCTCACGCAACGGTCCATCATTTTTAAGGAGCCAGACAATGAAAGCACGCTCTGTACTGACGGCGGGTCTGCTGGCGCTTTCAGCCAGCGCCTTTGCTGAGAGCAAAACCAGCGTGGTGCTGGTCCATGGCGCGTTTGCCGATGGCAGCAGCTGGAACAAGGTCATTACCCGGCTGCAAAAACAGCATACCGAGGTGATTGCCGTCCAGCTGCCGCTCACGTCGCTTAAAGATGACGTTGCCGCCACCCGGCGCGCCATTGCACGGGCGCATGGCGATGTGGTGCTGGTAGGTCATTCCTGGGGCGGAACGGTGATCAGCGAAGCGGGCAACGATGCACGGGTAAAATCCCTGGTCTACGTAGCGGCCTTTGCGCCTGATTCCGGCCAGTCGACGGCGGACCTGGCGGGAAGTTACCCACCGCCAGCGGGGAGCGCGGATATCGCAAAAACGGCAGACGGGTATTTGTATCTCCCGCCAGAAGCCGTGATGAAAGACTTCGCACCGGATGCTGGCGCCGTTGAACAGCAGACGATTGCGGCCACTCAGGGGCCGATCAAGGCCGACGCGTTTGCGGAAAAAGTGAGTCATGCGGCCTGGCATGAAAAGCCAAGCTGGTTTGTGGTCAGCAAAAATGACCGGATGATTAACCCGGAGCTTGAACGTGCGATGGCGAAAACGATCCACGCGAAAACCACGGAAGTGGCAGCAAGCCACGTGTCGATGGTGAGTCAGCCGGATGATATTGCCCGCACGATTGAGCAGGCAATCACAAACCATTAAGCATGACACAACAGCCCGCGTATCGCGGGCTTGCAGAGCGTCGGGTTACGTCACTTTCTGCACGTCAGTATCTTGCGCCTTCAGCGCCGTTCCATCCTGCGCTGCTGGCGCCATCAGGGGAACCGGCTTGCCGGTACGCCTGTCGATCAACAGCGAGTGGCGCTCCCCGCGTTCAAACAGATGCTGCTCTCCCCACTGGCGAAGCGCAACGACGATGGGAAACAGGCTTTCGCCTTTGTCCGTCAGGACATATTCCTGATACGACGTACCGTCCGACGCCCCCTGCATCGCGAGAATGCCCGCGTCGACCAGCTTGCGCAGTCGGTCAGCCAGAATATTACGCGCAACCCCGAGATCCCGCTGAAAATCCCCGAAACGGCGCATGCCGTCAAAAGCATTACGCACAATCAGAAGCGACCAGCGATCGCCAATCAGATCGACGCTGCGGGCAACGGGACAGAATTCCTGTTCAATCGGTTTACGAGACGGCACAGCGTTACCCCGGCAGGTCAGTCAACAATAACTGGTTGCATTTTAAAACTGCATAGCCTAGCCTTCAACTGGTTTCTTTTTAAAACCACTTTACCCAGAGCGAGGATTTGAACATGTCACACGCGTCACCACTACCGTCAGATCGAAAAACCGGGCACGTCCGCTCAGGCGACATGCCGCGTAGCCTGGTGTGGCTGTTCGCCCTCGCCAGCGACTTAAGCGTGGCCAACGTCTATTACGCACAGCCGTTGCTTGACGCGTTGTCCAGAGACTTTGGCATCAGCCATGGTGCCATTGGCGGCGTGGTCACCGCCACACAGATTGGCTGTGCTCTGGCTCTGCTGTTCGTGGTTCCTCTGGGGGATAAAGTGGATCGCCGGCGCCTGATGGCGCTACAGCTTGTCGTACTGGTCGCCGCACTGGTCGCGGTCGGCATGGCACAGACGTCAACGATGCTGCTGGCGGGTATGCTCGCCACCGGCATGGCAGGAACGGCCATGACCCAAGGGCTTATCGCCTATGCGGCCAACGCCGCGTCGCCGCATGAGCAAGGCCGCGTTATTGGTGCGGCACAAGGCGGGGTATTTATGGGCCTGTTAGTGGCCCGCGTCGTCTCCGGAGGCATCAGTGATATCGCGGGCTGGCGCGGCGTGTATCTCTCTGCCGCCGGGCTGATGGTCATTATTGCGTTTCCGCTGTGGTGGAGGCTGCCCCGCTTGCCTGCGGTGCCTGAAACGATGAGTTATCCGCGCCTGATTCACTCAATGCTGACCCTGCTGCGGGAAGAAAAAGTCCTGCAGGTGCGCGGCGTACTGGCTTTACTGATGTTCGCTGCGTTCAATATTTTCTGGAGCGCTCTGGTGCTGCCGTTAAGTGCCCCACCCTATAACTTATCGCATACCGCCATTGGTGCTTTTGGCCTGGCCGGAATGGCAGGCGCGTTAGCGGCAACCCGGGCCGGAGAGTGGGCCGATCGAGGATATGCCCGGCGCACCAGCGCGGCTGCACTGGTCTTGTTACTCCTGGCGTGGTGGCCGATTTCACTGATGGATCGTTCGCTCGGCATTTTGCTCATTGGCATCGTGCTGCTCGATTTGGGCGGGCAGGCGCTGCATGTCACCAACCAGAGCCTGATCTTTCGCGCCCGCCCCGAGGCACATAGCCGGCTGGTCGGGCTTTACATGCTGTTTTATGCCGTCGGCAGCGGTCTGGGCGCGCTGAGCACCACGATGACGTATGCCATCGCGGGCTGGCAGGGCGTCTGCCTGACTGGCGCAGCGGTGAGCCTGGTGGCGCTGGTGTTCTGGTGGGTAACGCGCAAAACAGGATAATGTTGATAAAAAAGCCCGCGGGGTGCGGGCTTCTGCAACGTCAACGTGGATAGTCGCGGTTGATCCACGCGTGATCGTCTTCCCAGGTGAACATCCATTTTCGCACCGGACCGGCCATCACGTTGAGATAGTAGCTGTCATAGCCAGCCAGCGTCGCCACCGGATGGTACCCCTTCGGCACCATCACCACGTCGCGGTTATAAACGGCCATACACTCATCCAGCGACCTGTCGTCGGTATAGACCCGCTGCATGCAGAACCCCTGCCCGGGGTTGAGGCGATGATAGTAGGTCTCCTCCAGGTAGGTTTCCTGCGGTGGATTATCCGTATCGTGCTTATGGCTCGGGTATGAACTGGTGCAGCCTTCGTGGGTCCAGACCTCAACCACCAGCAGGCTGTCGGCGGGTTGATCTTCCGGCAGAATGTTGTGCACGTAGCGCTGGTTATGGCCTTTACCACGCGCCTGCGCGTCGATATCCTGCGGAGCGATAAGCCGTGTCGGGAAGGACCCTTTGCCGGGTGCAGCGCAGACCGCCAGCTCCAGCGTCGTCAGCGCCTTAATCTGCACCGACTCCTGCGGCGTGACGTAGACCGCCCAGGGCTTTATGCGCTCAAACGGGCTCATCCGCTCGCCGATGTCAGTAAACTGCGCGGTAGGTGTGCTGACAGAGGCCCGTCCGGCCACCAGCACCAGACAGCGCTCTTCGCTGACGGCGGGCAGCGTCAGCGTCTGCCCTTCCTGCAGTTCATACGCTTCAAAGCCAACGTATCCCCAGCCCGCGCGTTCCGGCGTGACGGACTGGGTACGGCCCTCCGCACTCGGCGGTTGCCAGCGTGATAACAGACGTGACATGTCACCTCCTCAGATAAGCCCGGCGTCACGCGCCAGACGGCTCAGGTTGTTATACCCCAGACGGGCGTAGGTCAGCGGGTGAGCGATAGCAGGATCCTGCTCCGCCTCCACCACCAGCCAGCCGTGATAATCCTGCGCCTTCAGCAGCCGCATGATGGGCGGATAGTCCACGCAGCCGTCACCCGGTACGGTGAAGACCCCACTCAGCACCGCATCAAGGAAGCTGGTTTTGCGGTTTTTGACGTCCGCCAGCACGTCGGCGCGCACGTCTTTGCAGTGAACATGGTTAATGCGCGATGCCCAGCGCTGGGCCACCGCCAGCGGATCAGCCCCGGCAAAGGTCAGATGGCCCGTGTCCAGCAGCAGGCCCACCTCTTCACCGGTATGGGTCATCAGGTTATCGACATCTTCAGCGGACTCAATGACCGTTCCCATATGGTGATGGTAGGCAATCTGCACCCCCTGCTGCTGCGTGTAGCGGGCGAAAGCGGTCAGCTTCTCACCGTACTCTTGCCAGCGCGCGTGCGGGAAGCGCGGGCGAAGATGAACCGGCGTCTGTTGCTCGCCGTGAATACAGCCGCTCACTTCGGCGAATACCAGCACCTTTGCCCCCAGTTCGCGCAGCAGCGTCAGGTGGGACTGCACGGCGGCAATCTCCTCCTCCACGCTACGCTCCAGCAGACGCCCTGAATACCAGCCGGATACCAGCTGCAGATCGTGGCGCTGCAAAATGGGGCCAAGCAGGCGCGCCTCACGCGGGAATTTATTGCCCAGTTCGAAACCGGCAAAACCGGCCTCTTTCCCTTCGCTCAGACAGGTATCCAGCGGCGTCTCCGCGCCGAGTGAAGGCAGATCGTCGTTCGTCCATGTCAGCGGGTTAATGCCTAATTGCACACTCATTGTCGTCTCCTGAATTATGCGTGTCCGCGCTCGCGCCACCAGGCGATAAGCTGCAGGTAATTGTCCCGGATGCGTGCCACCAGCTGCGCATCGTCAATATCGTGTTTCAGCCATGCACGGGACGCATCGCCAAACAGCGTGCGTCCTACGGCAAAGCCCTTCACCAGCGCGTGTCCCGAGGCGGCTTTAAAATCAGCGCGAAGCTGCTCAGCCGGGGCGTCCAACCCGAGGATCACCACGCCAC
Source organism: Enterobacter sp. 200527-13 (assembly GCF_027924865.1). Lineage (NCBI taxonomy): Bacteria > Pseudomonadati > Pseudomonadota > Gammaproteobacteria > Enterobacterales > Enterobacteriaceae > Enterobacter > Enterobacter sp. 200527-13. Next base: position 125,253 of record NZ_BSCM01000008.1, on the reverse strand, counting down.
GGCAGTGTGGATCCCGACGTTCAATAATCTCGCTCAGCGCCGTCCAGCCATCGGCAGAGAGCGGCGGCAGTTTCCACCAGTCGGGATAAATCCCCAGGTTGTAAAAACGCGAGATGGCGCGCAGGTAAAGCTCATCGCTGCGCGGCATGCTGGCAGGCAGGATCACCTCCAGCAGCAGTTCATGACCGGACTGGCAGCAGGCGTGGTAGACCTCTGCGATTTTCTGCTCCTGCTCCAGACGCAGGCCGTGCGCATCTTCCGGATGGAAAAAGACCAGGCATTTCACCACATGTTCCTGCGGCCAGCTGATGAGTTGCGTGCCGATGTTACCGTGCTCCATCTCCAGCGGCCGGGAGCCCGGCAGCTCAATAGGGCGGCCTATCCACCACCCTTCGCCGGTAATCGCGTTCAGGGCGTCCTGACCAAAAGTGCCGTCACACAGCAGGCCGGCTTTGCCCTCAAGCCCTGCGCTGCTGGCCGCCTCACGGCTGGCCTGCAGAATAAGCTGCTTCAGCGCTGGGATGCGCTTCAGGGATGCCCCGCACTGCAACGCCATATCTTCCAGCTGGCTGCGATGATCGAAGGCCATCACGCACAGCTCCGGCCACTCGCGGCGGCGGGTAGTGACGCGGTGCAGATGGTTCAGGCGCGCATCAAGATCGGGACGCGGCACCGACGCCGCACGCGACAGGTAGTCGTCCAGCTCAGCCTTGCTCGGCATCGCCGGGGCACAGCCGTGGCGGGAAACCACCAGCGCGCCACACGCGTTGGCGTAGCGGCAGGCCTGCTCCCAGCCTTCGTCGTTAAGGTAGCCGCGCAGCAGGCCGGACATAAACGCGTCGCCCGCACCGAGCACGTTCAGCACCTCAACGCGCACGCCGGTCACCGTCAGACCCTCATCCAGCCGGGGCGGTATAGCGTCGGTATACACCGAACAGCCAAGCGCGCCACGCTTGCAAACCAGCGTAGCGTTACTCACGGCGCGCACGCGACCCAGCGCCTGCAGGGTATCGGTACTGCCACCTGCAATGTGGAACTCTTCTTCGGTGCCGACAATGACGTCGAAAAGGTGCAGCACCTCCTGCAGTTCACGGGTCACGTTTTCTGCGGCAATAAAGCGCGTCTCCCCGTCCCCTAATGAGGTCAGCCCCCACAGCACCGGCCGGTAGTCGATATCCAGCACCGTACGAACACCGTGACGGCGGGCATAGTTAAGCGCCGTCAGCACCGCGTCACGGGTCTGAGGGTGCGAGAGATGGGTCCCGGTGATGGCAAGGCACCGTGCGGAGGCAATGTAGCGTTCGTCCACATCGCTGGCCGTGATGGCCATATCCGCGCAGTTATCGCGATAAAAAATCAGTGGAAAGGTGTCCCGGTCTTTAATGCCGAGGAGCACCAGCGCCGTCAGGCGTTCTTTGTCGGTGATCAGATGGCTGGTATCGCAGCCCACCTGGTGTAACTCTTCTCGCAGGAAGCGTCCCATATGTTCATCACCGACGCGTGCCAGCATCGATGAGCGCAGCCCCTGACGCGCCGTCCCGTAGGCTACGTTGCCGGACGAGCCGCCGAGATATTTCGCGAAGCTCGACACATCTTCAAGACGGGCACCAATTTGCTGACTGTAGAGGTCTACCGCCACGCGGCCCATGCATATCACATCAAACTGCTTTTCCACGTTGATACCTCATCAGACAATGTCGTTCACGTTCAGCCAGCGGCCTTCCTGGTGTGAGAGTGCGATGGCGTCCAGCACCCGCGAAACCTTCCAGCCCTCTTCAAAGTCCGGCCACATCGGCACATCAGCGGCAATACCGTCGACCAGGTCGCGTACTTCCACCGTTTTTTGATCGTTAAAGCCGATACCATGGCCCGCCCCCATGCAAAACGCGCCATAGTCCGGATGTGACGGACCCACGAGCAGCGTGCGGAATCCCTGGCGGTTTACCGGGTCGTCATGCAGATAGAGCTTCAGTTCCGCCATCCGCTCCTGGGTAAAACTGATGGCCCCTTTGGTGCCGGTTATCACATACGACAGTCCCATCTTGCGCCCGCAGGCGACGCGGGACGTTTCAATCACCCCTTGTGCTCCGCCGGCGAAACGGACCATCGCGTGCGCCTGATCTTCGTTTTCAACCGCAACGTTTTGCGACGAACCGGCCTGCGCCGGGCGTTCAGGCACAACAATTTTTAAATCACCGCAGACCTGCTGAATGTCCCCGACCAGATACTGCGCCATGTTGACGATATGCGCCGCCAGGTCCCCCAGTGCACCCAGCCCGGCGGTCTCTTTAAAACAGTGCCAGTGAATGGGAGAAAGCGGGTCGGCCATATAATCTTCGTTGTGGGTACCGTAGAAGTGGATCACCTCGCCAATCTCGCCGCGGGCGATGATCTCTTTCGCCAGCTGTGCCGTCGGGTTTTTCATGTAGTTAAAACCCACCAGCGTTTTCACCCCTGCCCGCTTCGCGGCGTCCACCATTTCACGTGCGTCATGGGCATTCAGCGCCAGCGGCTTTTCCGAGTAGACATGCTTACCGTGACGAATGGCCTCCAGCGCCATCTCTTTATGCAGATGGTTGGGCGAGCATATATCCACGACATCAATCGCCGGGTCAGCCACCAGTGCCCGCCAGTCGCCGGTTGAGCGGTTGAAGCCAAAGGCCTGCGCCCGCTCTGCCGCCAGCGCGGGCGTCACTTCCGCCACCATCTCGCGCACCAGTTTGCCGCGCAGGGTAAATACCGTCGGCGCCTGGGCATAGGCGATGGCATGCGCCTTGCCGATATACCCGGTGCCAATCAATCCAATACGAACCTCTTTCATCCTGATCCTCACAATGCGCCGCGACGGCTCTTGGCATAGGTGTCGAATGCCACCGCCAGAACGATAATTAATCCGGTGATTATTTGCTGGTAATAGGCCGAGACGTTCATCAGCACCAGACCGTTAATCAGGATCCCCATAATGATGGAGCCGATGATGGTGCCGCCGATGCGTCCATAGCCGCCCATCAGCGAGGTGCCGCCGATGACCACCGAGGCGATAACGCGCAGTTCAAAGGAGATCCCGGCGACCGCTTCCGCACTGCCAAGACGAGCGCTGAGAATAAAGCCCGCCAGTCCCGCCAGACAGCCAATCAGCACATAGACACTCACCAGCACGCGCTTCACGTTGACCCCCGCCAGGCGCGCTGCCTCCGGGTTACCGCCGATGGCATAGACGAAGCGTCCCCAGCGGGTTTTATGCAGCGCCAGATACCCGCCAAGCGCCACGATGGCGAAAATCCAGATTGGAATGGAGATGCCAAGCAGCTCCCCGCGTCCCCACCAGCGGTAACCCGGGTCGAAACCTGCAATGGGCGCGCCGTCGTTGATCACCAGCGTCAGGCCACGCCAGATGGTCATCCCGCCGAGGGTGACGATAAACGGCGGCAGGCGCAGGCGGGTTACGCCCAGGCCGTGCAGGAAGCCAATCGCCGTGCCCATCGCCAGACAAATCCCCAGCCCAATCAGCCAGCTCATGCCGCCCCAGGCGTTCGGATCAACGGTGGTGAAGTTGTCGCCCTTAATCACGTATGCAGCGGTCATGGCGCAGACCGCCAGGATGGAGCCGACAGAAAGATCGATACCGGCAGTCAGAATGACGAAGGTCATCCCCACGGCCATGATCCCGTAGATGGACACCTCGGTCAGGATGTTGAAAATATTGCGTTCAGAGAAAAAATTGCTGTTCTGCGACTGAAAGAAAATCAGCAGCAGGATCATGAAAATCAGTACCCCGAAGCGCTCGAAGAAGGCGATAGGATCGAGGCGTCCGCTGCGTTTCACCGGAACCTGCGTTTTAGAAATCATCTGCGTCATGGAAAACTCCGTTATGCCGCGTTGAGGGCGTTGTGGTTGATGGCCATCATCGTCATCAGCCGCTCTTCGTTAGCGTCGTCGCCGTGGATCTCACCGGTCACCCGGCCTTCACTGAGCGTGATGATCCGATCGGATACCGCCATCACTTCAGGCAGATCGGAGGAGATCACGATCACCGCCACGCCCTGTTTGGCCATATCAAACAGCACCTGGTGCACTTCCGACTTGGTGCCCACGTCGATACCGCGCGTCGGCTCATCGACAATCAGCACCCGAGGGTTCAGCGCCATGCAGCGCGCCAGGATAACTTTCTGCTGGTTACCGCCGGAGAGCTTGCGCACCTCCTGCGCGCTGTTGACCATTTTGATCTGCAGCGCCTTGCGGTAGGACTCAATCAGATCGTCCTCTTTGCGGGTATTCACAAACCAGCGCCACTGCATCAGAGAAGAGAGGCTGGAGAGCGACAGGTTGTCGCGAATCGATAACCCCAGCACCGCCCCCTCTTTCTTGCGATCTTCCGGGACCAGCGCGATGCCCTGCTCAAGGGCGTACATTGGGTCGCGCGGTTGATACGGGACGCCGTCCAGTTCAAAGCTGCCCGAGGTAAAGACATCCGCCCCGAACAGGCAGCGCGCCACTTCGGTGCGCCCTGCCCCCACCAGGCCGGCAATGCCCAGTACTTCTCCGGCGTGGACATGGAAGCTAATGTCATGCAGGGCAATGCCGTGCGGATCCAGCGGCGGTTTTTCGCGGCTCAGCCCTTTTACTGCCAGGCGGACCGGCTTGTTTTCATGATGGGTTTCGCTGGCGGGACGACGATTAAAGGCCACGTCACGCCCCACCATCAGACGAATCAGTTGCTCGACATTGGTTTGCGCCACGGCGCCACTGCCGGTGAAACGGCCGTCCTGGAAAACGGTAAAGCGATCGCAAAGCTGGAAAACTTCGTGCAGTCGGTGGGTAACGTAAATAATGCTCACCCCCCGGTTTTTCAGCTCGCGCACCACGCGGTGCAGGCTTTCCACCTCGCTGTCGCTCAGCGCCGCGGAGGGTTCATCCATGATGATCAGCCTGGCGTTCAGCGTCAGCGCCCGGGCAATCTCGACCATCTGCTGCTGGGCTACGCTCAGACGGGCGACAGGCGTGGTTGGCGCAACGTTCAGCTGCAGATAATCGAGGATCACCTGCGCCTCCTGGTTCACCGCTTTTTCGTCGACAATCAGGTTACGTTTACGCGGCTCACGCCCGAGAAACATGTTTTCCGCGACGGTCATATTGGGCAGCAGGTTAAATTCCTGATAGATAGTGATAATGCCCTTGTTCTGCCGCTCAACCGGTGAATCGTCCACCGGCAGCGTGTCGCCGTTGAACCAGATATCCCCGCGCGTTTGCGGCTGTGCGCCCGCCAGGGCTTTCAGCAGCGTGGATTTCCCCGCTCCGTTCTCACCCAGCAGCGCGTGGATCTCCCCGGCACCGACGGTGAGCTGTGCGCTGCTCAGCGCCCAGACACCAGAAAAGCTTTTTGCCAGGTCGGTCACTTTCAGTAAGGGTTGCGACATCGGTCTGCTCCTCCTTAATAGGGAGCCGCCACCTGCGCGGCGGCTCCGGATAAATCAGTTACCGGCCTCACTGATGCGCTCAGCCTGCTGCAGATTTTCTTTGGTGATAAGCGTTGGCGGGTAGTCCGCGCCGGTGATGGCTTTCTTCTCACGCACGTTGGCCACCAGCTGGCTCATCGCCGTTTGTACCGCGAAGCCCGGGCGCTGATCCGCCGTGACCGCCAGCCAGCCGTCGCGCACGCGCGCCAGCGCCTCAGGGACCGCGTCAAATCCGGTCACCAGAATTTCGCCTGGTTTCACGCCCTGGCCCTGCAGCGCTTCAATTGCGCCCAGTGCCATGTCGTCATTGGCGGAGAGGATCACCTGTGGGCGTTTCGGCAGTGACGGCAGAACGCTTTCCACAATGCGCATCCCTTCAGAACGCATCCAGTTGCCGGTCTGATCGGCAACGATCTTGTACTTGTCCCCGCCCGCCTTCAGGCTGTCGCGGATCCCTTTGGTACGTTCAATGTTGGAGGAGGAACCTGGCTGGCCGGTGAGCAGAATAATGTCTGCCCCGTTGGGGAATTTGCTTTTAACGAAGTCGCCAATCGCCTGGCCGCCTTTGTAGTTGTTGGCACCAAAATGCGGCACCTGCTTCTGGCTGTCGACGGAGCGGTCAAGCGTCACAACGGGCAGATTCGCATCCTGAATTTCATCCACCGCACTGGAGACGGCATTGACGTCATTCGGGGAGACGATGAACCCCTGCGCACCACGGGTGATGGCGTTTTCCAGGTCAGCGACCTGTTTCGGCGAGCTGCCCTGCCCGTCCAGTACCTGAAGCTTTACGCCCATCTCTTTTGCGGCTTTTACCGCAGTACGCTGCATGTGAACTTCAAACGGCATCGCCAGGTTTGGTGTACTGAAAACTATTTGCTCGTTTTCGGCCATTGCTGCCCCGGCGGTCATGGCGATGAGGGCGGCTAAGATCAGTTTTTTCATTATTATGTCTCTCTGTGTAGGGTGGTTGTGTTTAGAGGACGATCTCACGCTGGCTACGCAGGGATTCCAGCGCTTTATCCGCCAGGTACAGCGCACGTTCACCATCATCGCCGCTACAGTCAGGCGTCGCTTCGCCGCGCAGCACCGCAACAAAGTGTTCCCATTCCGCGGCGTAAGCGGATTTGTAGCGCTGCAGGAAGAAGTGTTCCGGCAGCGCGCCGGTGCAGCCCTGTTTGCCGTAGTGCTGCACCTGATTTTCAAGAATATTGCCCGCGCACAGCAGGCCTTCTGAGCCGTGCAGTTCCAGGCGCTGGTCGTAGCCATAAGAAGAGCGGCGGCTGTTGACGATGGTCGCCATCGCGCCGGAGGCATACTTCAGTACGATAAACGCGGTATCGATATCCCCCGCCTCGCCAATCGCCGGATCCACCAGATTGCTGCCCTGGGCATACACCGACACCGGCTCTTCGCCCATGATGAAGCGCGCCATATCAAAATCGTGAATGGTCATGTCGCGGAACATACCGCCGGAAACGCGCACATATTGCGCCGGTGGCGGGGACGGGTCGCGGGAGATAATCAGCAGCGATTCGGGCTTACCGATCCGCCCGGCCTGCACCTCGGTTTTGACCCGGCGAAACTGCGGGTCAAAGCGGCGGTTAAAACCGATAAACAGCGGTACGTTGTACTCGTTAACCACTTTCAGGCAGTCGCGCACGCGGGCAAGATCCAGGTGTACCGGCTTTTCACAGAAGATCGCTTTGCCGTGGCGGGCGGCCATCTCAATCAGATCCGCGTGGGTGTCCGTCGCAGACGCGATCAGCACGGCATGAACGTTTGGGTCGCTCATCGCGTCCTCCAGGCTCTGCAAACGAGCCTGATATTGCGTGGCGAGGCGGGTGGCAAATTCCTGATTCGGGTCGACCACAGACCAGAGCGTGGTCTCACTGTGGCTGGCGATGTTAGCTGCATGTACCTGGCCAATTCGGCCAGCGCCCAGTAAAGCAATGTTAAACATAACGGCTCCCGGTGTTGGTGAATGCTGTGAACTAACGACCCCTTAAATAAAACATTTATTTCATTTTTATAAATAGTGAAAATTATATTTTTGAGTGCGGGTTAACACTTTTGAGATGATTGAGATAAATTTTGTTATCAATATCACAACATTGCAGCCGCGCCGTGATGCACTTGCCACAGGAAAACAGGAGACAAAATGGCGACAGGTGTGCCCTCTCCCGTGGCGGGAGAGGGTGAGAATGAAGCCAGTGAAAAATGAAATGAAAATTTCGTTATGGCGGGAAATACTTAATACTGGCGTGCTTTTTTTACCTGCGCCTGGGTTTGCTCAGCGGCTTTGCGCACCGCAGGCGATCCCGCGACCTGCGCATCACCGGTTCGCCACCATGACGCGTAATCATGGGTCATGGTTTTCGGCAGCACTTTGATATCCAGCAGCGTTGGGCCAGGATGCGCCCGCGACGCCTCCAGCGCCGCCAGCAGACTCTGCTCGTCATGGACCCGCCACGCGCGACAGCCGTAGCTTTCCGCGTTCTGGGCGAAATCGACTTTCACCAGCGGCCCGTCAAGCCGGCCTGAATCTGGATTTCGATGACGGTTTTCCGTACCGAAGCTCCCCATCCCGTGCCCCATCTGCAGGTTATTAATGCAGCCGAAGCTGGCGTTATCAAACAGCAAAACGGTGACGTTAATCCCCTCCTGCACCGCGGTTTGTAGCTCGGAGTGCAGCATCATGTAGGAGCCATCCCCCACCATGGCGTAAACCGGCTGATGCGGGCTGGCAAGCTTCGCGCCTATCGCCGCGGCAATCTCATACCCCATGCAGGAGTAGCCGTACTCCAGGTGGTAACTGTCCGGCGTCTTCACCTGCCAGAGGCGCTGTAAATCCCCGGGCAGCGATCCGGCCGCGCCCACAACGATGGCGTTATCTTCGATATGTTGATTGATAAGCCCCAGCACCCGCGTCTGGGTCAAACGGGTGTTGAGCGCCTCACCGTATTCCGCCAGCTGCGCATCAAGGTGTCCTGCCACTTCAGGCGCATCGTCGGGATGCCACTGACGGCCCCATAAGCGCTGGCACTCCTCATGCCAGGCAGATTTCGCCTGAGCAATCTCCTCTCCCCAGTGGCTTCGGTACGCCGGGAGCGCCTGCGTTAAAGCGTGCAGCCCGGTTTGCGCATCGGCAATCAGCGCCGTGGCATCCAGTTTCAGGGCATCAAACTCGGCGACGTTCAAAAGCAGGAACTCGACGTCCGGATGGGAAAAGAGCGCTTTGGAGCCGGTGGTAAAGTCCGTCAGGCGCGTGCCGATGCCAATCACCAAATCCGCCCTGGGTGCAAGCTGGTTAGCGGCCATTCCGCCCGTCACACCGATCCCCCCCAGATTAAGGGGGTGATCGCTTACCAGCGCCCCCTTTCCGGCCTGGGTTTCGGCAAACGGCAGTTGCAGCGTCTCGACAAATTCCCGAAATGCCTCATGCGCGCCGGAATAACGCACGCCCCCGCCACACACCACCAGCGGACGGCGTTTACGGGCAATCAACGCCTGTGCCTGGGCCAGACGCTGGGGGTCAGGCGGACGGCGTTCAATGTGATGCACGCGACGCGCAAAGAAGCTCAGGGGATAATCCCAGGCTTCGCCCTGTACGTCCTGCGGCAGGCAAATGGTCACTGCTCCCGTCGCTGCAGGGTCAGTAAGCGTTCGCATCGCATTTAACATCGCGCTCATTAACTGTTCGGGACGGTTAATGCGGTCCCAGTAGCGTGAAACGGGACGGAAGCAGTCGTTGGTGCTGATACTGAGATCGTGGTACTGCTCGATTTGCTGCAAAACCGGATCGGGCTGGCGGCTGGCATAGATATCCCCCGGTAACAGCAGGAGCGGAATGCGGTTCGCGGTGGCGGTCGCCGCGGCCGTCACCATATTAGCCGCGCCGGGCCCGACGGATGAGGTGACGGCAAAAATGCGCCGACGGCGATGCTGTTTGGCGAATCCGGTCGCCATATGGGCGATGCCCTGTTCGTTACACCCCTGCATCACCTGCAGGTGGCCAGGATCCTGCTCCAGTGCCTGGCCGATACCCAGCACGTTACCGTGACCAAAAATGGTCGCCACGCCCTCCACGAAGGGCGTTTCTTGTCCATCAATGGAGACATATTGTTGATTAAGGAATCTGACCAGGGCCTGAGCCATGGTCATACGTTCGGTTTGCATAAAACCTCCTGTCAGCCCAGCGTCGGCATGGAGAACGCAGCGCCAGTCTCCTGCTGCATTTCCGGCCAGCGTGCGGTGATGGTTTTCATTCGGGTGTAGAAACGCACGCCGTCGTTGCCGTGGACATTCAGCGCACCAAAGATCGAACGCTTCCAGCCACCAAAACTGTGGAACGCCATCGGCACCGGGATCGGCACGTTCACCCCAACCATCCCCGCCTGCACCTCTTCGCAGAAGCGGCGCGCGCAGCCACCGTCACGGGTAAATATTGCCGAGCCATTACCATATTCATGCCGGTTAATCAGGTCCACCGCGCTGCTGTAATCTGCAACACGCACCACAGAAAGTACCGGCCCGAAAATCTCTTCTTTATAAATGGTCATCTCCGGCGTGACGTTATCGAACAGCGTTGGTCCAACAAAATAGCCCTGCTCGTGGCCTTTCACGCTGCACCCACGGCCATCCACGCGCAGGCGCGCTCCCTGAGTTTCCCCGCTGTCGATATAGCCCAGCACTTTGTTACGGTGTGCCGAGGAGATAAGCGGCCCCATTTCGTTCTCTGGCGTCTGGTCCAGACCCGGTCCGACGCGCAGCGCGGCAATCTGTTTTTCCAGCCGGGAACAGAGTTCATCAGCGGTGTTATCCCCCACCGCCAGCACCACCGACAGCGCCATGCAACGTTCTCCCGCCGCGCCGAAGGCAGCGCCCATAATCGCGTTCGTCGCCATATCCATATCGGCATCCGGCATTAAGATGCAGTGGTTTTTTGCCCCGCCCAGCGCCTGACAGCGTTTACCGTGGGCGGAGGCGGTCTCGTAAATGTATTGGGCGATCGGCGTTGAACCGACAAAGCTCACAGCCTGCACGCGCGGGTCAGTCAGCAGCACGTCAACCGACTCTTTATCGCCCTGCACCACGTTAAACACGCCGTCAGGCAGGCCGGCGTCTTTCAGCAGTTTTGCCAGCGCGAGCGCCAGAGAGGGATCTTTTTCCGACGGTTTCAGCACGAACGTGTTGCCGGTGGCCAGCGCAATCGGGAACATCCACATCGGCACCATTGCCGGGAAATTAAACGGCGTGATCCCGGCACATACGCCGAGCGGCTGCATCAACGAGTGGCTGTCGACACCGGTGCCAACGTTAGCGGAGTGCTCACCTTTTTGCAGATGCGGGATGCCGCAGGCAAACTCCACCACTTCCAGGCCGCGGGTCAACTCGCCCACCGCGTCGGAGAAGACTTTGCCATGCTCTTCGCTGATGATGCGGGCCAGGCGCTCCATGTTCTCTTCCAGCAGCGCTTTGAAGCGGAACATCACGCGTGCGCGTTTAAGTGGAGAATGACGCGCCCAGCCAGGAAAAGCCTGCTGTGCTGCGGCAATCGCCTGTTCGGTTTCCTGTGCCGTACTCATCACCACCTGGCGGATCTGCTCTCCGGTGGCCGGGTTGAAGATTGCCTGAACGCGCTGGCCTGAACCGGTGACACACTCGCCGTGAATAAAATTCGCTACCGTCTCCATCCTTAACCTCTCACTGTTGATAGGTGACTGTTACGTGAACACTATATATGAAACAAATATTCCATTTTAAGTTGAAATAAAATAAATGATGATTATTGTGATCAAGGATGGATTTTTATGTTAACAGCCACTATCACCGGTGCAGCCTGCGCTATTAAGGCATTTCAGGCGTTGAAATGCGTGAAGCTTCTGTTTCATTTTTGAGGCCAGATGGACGGCCGGCATTTAAAAGACGCGGTTTTGCGTTTAGAATCATAAAACTATGCATAGGGGGTAAAATGACCACAGCAACCAGCCTGAATGAGCTGCAGCAGCAAATCCGCGATCGCTACGATAGCCTGAGCAAGAGGCTGCAGCAGGTCTCCCGCTATGTGCTGGATAATACCAACAGCGTGGCCTTTGATACGGTCGCCGTCATTGCCGAGCGTGCCGATGTGCCGCCGTCAACGCTGATCCGTTTTGCCAATGCTTTTGACTTCACCGGCTTCAACGAGATGAAACAGCTGTTTCGCATGAACCTGGTGGAAGAGACCGCCAGCTACAGTGACCGCGCCCGGCTGTTTCGCGAAATGGAAAGTCAGGCCGTCCCGGAAACCCCGCTCGATATTCTGCAGGAGTTCGCCCGTTCAAATGCGCAGGCCCTCCAGCAGCTGGCCGCCCGCGCCGAGCCGGAGATGCTGGAACGCGCCGTACAACTGCTGGCCGACGCCGACACAATCTATATCGCCGGGTTACGCCGCTCGTTTAGCGTCGCCGCCTATCTGACCTACGCCCTGAGCCACCTGGAGTGCCGCCCTATTCTGCTCGACGGAATGGGGGGGATGCTGCGTGAGCAGATCAACCGCATCAAAGCGCAGGACATTGTGGTATCGATCAGCTTCTCGCCGTATGCGGAAGAGACGGTAATGGTCAGCGAAACCGCCGCCAGCGTCGGCGCGCGGCAGATTGTGATCACCGACAGCCAGATAAGCCCGCTGGCCACCTTCAGCGATCTCTGTTTTGTGGTGAAAGAGGCGCAGGTTGACGCGTTTCGCTCGCAGTCGGCGACGCTGTGCCTCGTGCAGTCGCTGGTGGTAGCGCTGGCATATCGGCTGGGCAGTGGGAAGTAACGGAGAATAAAAAACCCCCTGCGCAAGCAGAGGGTTTGGGGTGATATCAGGGGAAAATCATTCCCACTCAGTTGTAAACAATCATAAATAATCATTATACAACAACATATTGCAAATTAACTTCGATTCAATACCATTAAAAATACCATGCCAAGAAGAATCACATGAGCGCATGAGCGCATGAGCGCATGAGCAGCATCGTAACGGACCGCCGACCGCCTTATGGAGCCCAGTTTCACAATTTCACCAACGACGGGAACTCGGATCTAGGTCCGAATGTCTGGACTAGGCTGATTGCGGCCGTTCATTCAGGAGTCAACAACTGCTGTGATCGAAACCGGACTCTGCACTCATTCGAGCCTACCGCCGACATCTGCCCGACATAATGCGGCAACTAGGTGTGTCACTCGATCTGATTGGTCGATGTCAAACCTCGTGATAGCCAGCAATCGCGTCCGCAGGGATTATCGGCATCACGGCTACGCGGCAGAAAAACGTGAGGCCTGGGTCAGGCTGTAGAACGGATCGAGGGCTACTTGACGATAGAGCCTGCAGCGGCGCTTTCGCAGGCCGGAGTAGATCAGTCCCCATTCCATACAGCGAGCTTGCAAAGGACCCACTCACAAGGCCGGTTTTCATGCTGGTCGCGGTGGCTTCAAGGCCGACTCAGGAGCGACCCTCCCAGTTCTTCAGGGTCTGTCTTAGCCTTGATGGATGATCCTGGGACAGCTCGATAGCACGCGAGCGAAGCTCCTGTATCTTGCTCTTGAAGACGTCATCGGAGAACTTGCCTAGCACCATGAACTTAAGGACGATGTCATACGTCTGCCAGTGCTTCGGGGGATGTTTGTCGAGCATGGCTTCGATCAGCTTCAGCATTTGGAATTTTGCGGTGGCCAGTTCTTCGTCTTCGGCCTCATTCTCCTCGCCTGCATCATCTCCGTCTTGAAGGACGTGCAGCGCCCTGAGAAGGGTCACAGCAAACTTCTCCAGTGCACTGTCGCTTTCGAAATGCGATAGGAACTCTTCACGATGCGACTCGGGAATCCAGCTTTTGTGTTCGTCCAAGGAATCCAGGGCGCTGGGTGCGAGGGCCGCCATCCGGGCAAGCCAATCTGACTTCACGTCTTGACTCACGGGTAGTCCGAAGAGCACGGTCCAGACGTCCAGCATGTACTCGCCCGTCGTGTGCTGTTTGCGCGCGAGCAACAGACCGGCCAAGCGGTCTGCATGTGTGACACCCAGCGCACCTGCTACTTCCGCCAATTCCTCTTCCTGGTCCATTGATGCCACCCATTCCCATGCGACCTCGAACATACTGTGGTCTGGCATGCGCACGATCCTCCGGATCACCTCCTGCCAGTCGATGTTTCTTGATCCGTGTGCGCCAACATAATAGATGATGGGATGGTCGCCAGTGAAGACATGCACACACGCTTCGAGAAGCGAGTCCTGCATCCCAGAGATGATCCCCTCTGGTGCTGAGGCCAATGTGAGCCCAGCAGGCAAAAGCGTCTTCTGGATTTCAGATGGAACGTCACGACGTGTCAACGCTGATGCTTGCAGCCAGATGACATCAAGGTCCGCTGTCGTCAAATGCTTGAGCAGACGCGAGCGTTCCACGTCCGTCAGGTCGTCCCAAGCATTGACCAGGTCCGAGACGACACGAATCCGACTTGCTGTGCCTGGCACTGCAAGCAGGCGTTCGATTCGTGCTCCCCTCTCGCCGGTGTCGCTCGGCACACCTGACATAAGGATGTCCGTGACGCCGAGGATGTAGTCACTTGGGGTGCCAGACAACGCGTACTGATGGACCAACTCTATCCAACGATCAATGATTTCCAGAAGGCTCTGAGTGGAGATGTTCCCGATGGCGTCATCCATCACGTGGTATAGCCGCTCATCCCTGAATGAGGCGCCCAGCGGCAGTTGGCGAAGAACCTCTGGCATCAAAGCTTCAAACAACGGCCAAGGTGTAGTTGCGCCTCCATACTCTTTGCGAGCAATGAGTACTAGACTGTCGATGAGGACCGCGGCGGCGATCGGGGAGTCAGCCATAACCTGCAGTCCTCTTATGAGTGCGGCGCGGCGCGCCTCACCGCAGTCTGGCCACACTTCAAGAACGCCTTGGTATGCGGCCTTGATGACGGATGGGTGCTGCTCATTGAAGATGCGCTGCAGCAGCAGGTGGTCATCGTCCCGAGGGGAACCGAGCCAGAGATGCGCAACTGGCGCACGGATCATAGAGATGTCAAAGCTAAGAAGACGAGACGCCATCTGAAGCGTCAGCTGCCCCGGTGACTGCTGAAGGAACATCACAGCTCTTGCCGCATTGTGTGCGGAGAGAGTGTGCGGCCGCTCACTGTCGAAGAGGGCTAACGCATCCGCCACCTCAGCATGAGAAACCGATACTGGGAAGGCATCGACTTCCAGGAAGTCTCCAAAATTGGCCGACGGGATGCGTGGCTGACCGTCCGCTGTCCATTCGACGGAAGAGAGCTCCATGACGGTCACGCTGCGTACCCATTCAGGCATCTTTTCCTGCTCTTCCACTGACAACGATGTAAGCCTGCGCGCGAGAAACTCGAAACACAGATCACGTACCGCCGGGAAGACCGAACGCAACCCGCGAACCGCTATGTTGATGACGCCTTGCCAACCTTCCTCTGTGTTCAGATTTCGGTACACCCATCCGAGATTGGTGGCCGCCGCACGTGAGGTATCAGAATCGAGCGTGAAGAGCGCCCGCTCCAAAGCGGACAGCGCCGACTCCATTGACCGGGTCGTGGCTGCATCCACAAGCGACTCGGCACTAGCCCGGTAGAACGGGTGGCTGAAGGTGTAACGTCTAGATGCCCGGCTCACCATCCTTCGAAGCTCAAGGCGATCTAAATCACCGATCTGCTGAGCAGATAAAGCCGGGAGTGGTACGTAGCTTAGCGGCGGCGGCGTAGCCGAGACTAATCTAGGCCAAGAGGACATGGTGCCCTTGACGTTAGACTCCCCGGGCCGGTCGCTGCGCTTGTCGTCCAGCACAAACGCCAGCTCCAACTCGGCGCTTCGAAGGGAAGGTGTCGATGCGATCGCGAGCGCGCTCATTAGAGGTGCGAGTTGCTCCTCGCGCAGCGCGTCACCCAAAGATCTCGAGTCCTGACGCGCATGGCTGATAATGTCGGCAAGCTGAGCGTCCGCGCCGACACGGTCGTGGTTGGCCGCAAGGTAGACCAGGCAGCCAGATTCCAAGTCAAGTTGCCCGGTCTCGATGGCCTCTGCAACCAACGTCCCCAGAGCTGGCGGGACGGAATAGTCAGCGGTCAGTGCGCTCCAGAGGCCGCTCAGGAAGTCGTTGGTACCAATGCTCATCTCCACCCAGGGCAAGTTGCCCGTACGGACGGCGGAGACTGACTGGCATCGAGAGATTTGTAGGAGGCGCTCCTGCGCTTGAGAGACGATAAGCCTCCTGCCGTTGGCAAGTTTAGGGATCAAGGCGCCCAGTAGCATTAGCTCACGTGCCGCATTCTCCGCCGCGTGCGCACCTCCAAGTGGGTCGTCGACGAGAGCGGCCCGGTTACCAGTGACAGGTTCGGTCAGATAGCGCTCTGCTTCTGAAATGTCGTTACAGATTCGAACGCTGTAGCCCTGGCTTTGTAGCGAGTACGCCAGGTTGCGAGCGCAGCTCGTCTTTCCTACGCGAGGAGCGCCAGTGAGGAGGAGCGCAGAGTCCAGCGACAGCCGGTCCAGCAAGACGTCCTCCTCCCCTCTGGAAATATATGACGCCGCCACCAACGGGTCTACCGCCGAGCCCCAAGAGATGACCCTGCCCACCTGTGGCAGTACGTCCACCCCAGTCTTTTTCTCCGTCACGACGATCTCTGTGATGCGTCTCGTGGCCTCCTCTACCCGATCTGGAACCACACGGTGAACAGCTTCGAGAGTGTCTCGAATGCGTCTTAAAACCTCGGTCTCGTCGAGTCGTTCAGTGATCACAACCCTTTGAAGTGCTGCCTGCAGTGAAGCAGCTGGTGTGGCAACAAGCCATGCCCCGATGTTCGCCCGACGTCGTTTAGTCAACTTCGAGTCAGTCGATGAAGTGCCGGTCTCGTAGTTATGAAGGCTCTCCCGCATTCCGCACTCCGTGGCGGTTGTCACACTCCCCTTAGGTGTGTGTGTTGTGTGGACCGACAGGGGCACCGCATGGGGGACGACTGCGTCATTGCAGCGGCCGCTGGCAACAAAGAGCACTGATCTGCTGGAGTCGCTCGAAATCCGCTCTAGCAGCGATCCGCTGTCACCGTAGGCTGGATAGTGTGCAAGCCAATCCGCCAATACGTCATGAGTGATGGCGTTGTTTGCGCCCTTCACCTGCACCTCTACCGTTCTGGCAACGCCGCCTTCTGTGGTTTGTAGAAGTGCATCTTCACCATCCTTGGGCTCGATCTGCAGCGAAGCCCCTGGGTTCCCAGAAGAGAGCACAGCCAGAAGTGCGCATACGTGGTCCTGAAAGCGGTACTTCTGTTGACCGATGATTTCTATTGACATGGCTCTTCGTCGAAACGAAGCCTCCTTCTCTGCTATATGGTTGGATGGTTCGAGTATCCATCGGAATGCGCCGCCATGGCAGCCTGCTCACACGAGGACGTCGCGGGTCCAGAGAAGCGCTGCGCGGCCAGGTGATGTACGTCATGAGCCCACTGCAGCTCAGTGCGACGTACAAGTCTGCACCAACCAACTTCGATGTCATGGGCGGCCCCGAAGGTGGAGCCATCGTCAGAGGCAAGCCGATGAACTCGCCTGTCTTCCCGGCCGACTCGCACCACCTTCCGCCAGCGATGAACGACGTTGGCATTAATACCAAGCCAGTTGTGGGATGTGTCCTTGGTATCAGCGCCACCCGACTTGTAACATCTTACTCAACATCATAAAAAATGCCATTGATAAGACAATACGCACCATCAACGGCGCGTGAAATATTATTCCAAAATCAGTTGGTTATAAAAAACCAATTCCCAATCGAATATCAATGAGTGGATATTACCCATAAAAACAGTCAGTTATAATCAAGAGCTTTCTCAATACCACTGCTTATACCATGCACATTATTTTTTTGCTGCTCATCAACGTTTTAGTTAGACTTTGGCACAAGTTGAAGATTCCGTCATCTTGACTCGATACTGTTGTCATTAGTTGACAGGCCTACTTTATGTTATGGCTAACTATGCGCCTAGTATACTATGATATGTTGTGCAGGAAGTGTTTGTATTTTGTGATTCGGTAGCTACAAACCAGCTTGTCTATCAATCGTTTGGCATCACAAGGAGCGAGGATGAAGTTTGAATTTGGAGATCTATATAAATTTATAGTATCTCTGGGTGTAGTATTGATAACTCTATCTATTTTGGCTCCTTGGATGTTTCTTAGGGAGCCTTTCGATCTATTTCGACCAGAATCAGAGATAAACGCACTGTCAGATGTGGCTAAGGCTGTGGTAATTAAAAGGCAGTCCGCAGTTTCGTTTATAGTTAGCTTTATTCCATGGTTCTCCTCTATCGGCTCTGCGGTAGGAATGATATTTATTTTCATTGGTCTGAAAAACTGGAGAAAAAATCAGCTTCATCTTGACGAGCAAACAAGGCTCGATGTCGAAATTAAGAAGCAATCACTTCGCGATGCAACCAAAGATGAAATAGAAGAGAAACAAATATCAGAATACGAGAGTCTTCACGTTGCAGAGTCTAGAAATTCGGATGCCTACATTGTTAATTCTTTTAGATCGCAATACTCAGAAGTAGAAGAACTTGTCTACCGCAAGTTATCGAATGTGTATGGGAATAAGTTTGACGTTAGTCGTAACAAAATGGTGGCCAACGTTGAACTGGATATATTACTTCGTGGTAAAGCATTGTTAACAAAGGACTATATAGTTGAAGTTAAATATATAAGAAAAGGATTTAACTTCGGCTGGCTTCGCGAAGTATATTTAAAAAACATATATGCGAAGAGCGTATATTCTCAAGTTACAAACAGATTACCGAATACACTGCTCCTCATCGTTATTGATTCGGAGGCTTACAAGGAAGAAAAGTACAATCAGTTAATAAATAGACTGTCTGGAGAGACTGAAGGTCGAAAGGGAAAAGACCTAGTTCGCATAATTACGAAACAGGAGCTTATGGGTATTGATGATCAAGCTATTCAAGAAAGGTTGGCTATCCATGCCTAATAAATGTAATCATGCGTAATAATTTCCCGGTACTGCGGGTGTTAACACTCAGGAGTAAATGGATGTTTATTGCAGTATATGCATTAGAAAATAAAAAAAGAAGAGAGGTATCTTTTCGCGAAGCGTGCAAAGCGATTTATCAACATTGCGGTTGTTTTGGTTCTCGATTACACACAACAGATAAATCTAATATTTAAGTTGGTCACGCTCAATGGCCCACTGCCAAAAAAAATAAAAGGCCAGCATGACAATTAACATCACTGCGAAGAAACCAAATACCTCGGCAGCTTTTTGGGGAGAGGGAAGTGAAAATCCATAAAAAAAACCAGTCAGGAACTGACCGGCTTTTCATCTATTTTATAACTTAGCCTACTCCCACTCTGTTTTCATTAGATATAAAAACAAAAAAGTAAAAGGCCATAAAAAACTCCACGTACGGAAATCACCAACTTAAGCAATAAATTTGGTACTCGGAATCTATTTTAGTATTCAAGGCTTTGCCTGGGACTCAATGGGCAACCTAGGACGCAAATCAAGAAGATGTACATGTATATAGGCTCCGCCTCCCAAAGCCTGTTGCACTCTGTCAGCCTCTGCACTCAGCAGCAGTAGTAACTCATCTACTTTGATCATGTGCTTTCCATCTGGATGTTGCCATTGACGGTCTTTTGCAAGAGTCACCAGCAAAGCTCCAGCTTTATTGTATTCTGATGCCATATATTTCCTAACAAGCTGATTTTCTATAGTATCTCGCAAGTCTGTTGCTGTACGCCCATCACCAAGTTTTAGTTCAATCACAGCTTCATGTTTAGAAATAACAGAGCGCAAACGTATATCAGTTTCCTTTTCGTCAGCTGTCACAGCTTCCTGATCCACAGTGTATATCGAGTTCGCGGCATGGCACAGTTCACGCGCAATTTCTCGACGCATGACCCTCTCGTCTGATATTCCTGCCCAAGCCTCTCGCGGTGACGCATCACGGAGAAGAAGGTCGTTTAGATCAGACAGTCTGTCCTTCAAAATCGCAAACATGGCTTCGTTCGTTGAGGCTGGCGCTTCTCCGCTTCGATCAAGCGCCACTGCTTGGGCCTCATCAAATACCTCAGCATCAATCTCTTGCGCCCAACTCTCTTCTGCCATAGTCAAAATGCGATCCTTGAAATGAGCGCACAGGGGATCTGCGGCCATCTCGAGCTTGGCAGCCAAACCCTCCTCGCCTTTCGCGTTGAGTAATGCTGTGACAATGCTATTGCGGGCCTGTTCCGCTTTGTCTCGAGTGTCCGGTGAATAGGATTCTTCGTGGTGAGCATCGTCTTGTATTCGAACATGGCGATAGGCCAAACGAAGAAGCCTCAGTAGTAGTTGCGGCGTGAATCTTTCGTCACCCAAACCAATTCCGTCTTGGCGATCACCAAAGAGGCTGGCCAGCCATGTCACAGCGTCTGATCGCTCAGATGGTTCAACTATCTCAATCTGATCCGCCAGCTTTTCGACACTCATCTGTGGATCTATTCGCATTAAGGTCGACAACCAAACCAGACGCAGCGGAAACGGCAATTGTTGTTCTAATCTTTGTAGTGCCTGTCCTTGAAGTCTCTCAATTTCCGCAGCATCGCCATGCTTCAAGATAACCCGTGTGACTTGCCGAACCCTTTCGGTCATTCCGGTCGTGTTATCGACGCCATTAATAAGGTCCCCACCGTCATCTAGCCAAGATTCCAGTCGGGGCAAAAATAAACTGGCAACCCTCTCAGGCGCATAATCAATTCCTTGAAGTAGGCTCGAATGTCCACGCTCATCTGACGGTTGGTTCAGCTCCCACGACAATTCATTTCCAAGCGTCCGGTCCACTGCGTTTGGATGCGTGTCTACGAGACTCTCAATCCACTGAGGCAAACCGTTCAGTTCAATCGGAGCGTACCTCGCGGCTAGCTCAGCTTCAGCATTGCTGAGTTTTTCTGCCCAGTCGGGAGCCTCTGCTTCGGCATAGATCGCGGCCAGACCAAGTTGCCAACGTACAAGAAACGTATTACGCTCGCCTTCAGGCCTTTCGCTGGCAAAAGTTGGGTGGTCATCACGCCAGATCTTCATCAGCACCCGGCGAAGCTTATCGGCGGTTTCTTGATTAAATTGCTCTTCAATGAATCGCCGGTTCCAGCCTGACGATCGACTGTCAGCACCATA
The DNA here is from genome assembly GCF_027924865.1 of Enterobacter sp. 200527-13. Taxonomy (NCBI): domain Bacteria; kingdom Pseudomonadati; phylum Pseudomonadota; class Gammaproteobacteria; order Enterobacterales; family Enterobacteriaceae; genus Enterobacter; species Enterobacter sp. 200527-13. Next base: position 104,588 of record NZ_BSCM01000008.1, on the reverse strand, counting down.
ATGACTCATGGCGCGCCACAAGTTCCAAGCAGTGCTCCAACTTTGCTCCGTCGAAAAAGCGTTTTCAGGCTGATTGGCAACTTCTCGCCAGAACAGAATCCAGCTCGCGCGGTTCTTGGCCTTTCGCCGCTCTTCTTGCTTCTTTCTTTCAGCCTGCGTCTTTTCCCAACGATGATGCTCTTTGTCGTGCTTCGATGGCTTCATCCAGTCGTCAAGTCTTTGCACTAATGAAGGTTCATCGACTATGAGAGGCCTAAGTCCCTCAACGTGTTCTTTCGATGTATGACGATCTGGAGGCAGGCGGATTGCTGCCTCCAATAGCATTGCGCGTTCACCCACATCTCGGTTCGTGTCACCAAGAGCTTCATTCACCCATGTAAGATCCCTGTCCGGTCTTAACTGAACAGGTCCATCATGAATAATGATTTCTGCGAGCCGCATCCAGGGATCTTCGATCTCATGGAGCGACTGTAGCAAAGCGTTTTCGATCCAGAAAAGACGCTCATTTTCCACTGCTTTCAGATTGAGCAGCCGTTCACGAAGTGACTTAATTGGCTCTTGGTCGTAATGGTCTACGTGGTGTAATCTCAATGCGATTACACCACCATACAGCCACTGGTCGCCTTGGTTTATATCGAGGCCACGTTCACATGTTGCTGCTAGTATTCCACTGAGATGTGGCCTATCACTCGTTATATGTGGGAACTCATTTCTCCATTTAAGCCCCTCTGATACTAACGTAAGGAGGCCATCACGAAGTTCCTCAAGAACATGGGGAGCAAGGGACGCTGTTGCTATCAGACGTGCAAGTTGCCAATTAAGATTGCCTATGTTCCGCTTCTCTTGTTTTAACCATCGAAGAGTCCGACAAAGCTGCTCAACCGACATGTATTTTGGGAAAAGACTTAGTATGGCACCATGTACTACTCTGCCAAGCCATAGATCATCAGCATCTGCTATGCTGGCAGAAATTATTCCTAATCTCTCGTCAGCAAGGGCTACTAACGCCTCAATAGCCATTATGCGCTCGGTCTCAGTAGCGTCACTGTCTTGAGTGATGTCGAATATGATGTCTGCACATGCTCCTATGCGACCCGCCTCTATAAGACTGATGAGGACTTCCCGCACATCTGGATTTTCAATTCCACTGCGCCAAACCCTGACAATTTCTTCTGCCAACTCGTTCGATGCAAATCGATGGACTTGAATATGAGGCACTTGAAGGCCTCTCCACCCACCAGTGCCGTAACACTCAACATAAGCGCGAAGGGCTTGATTTCGCTGTGTTTGAGTTAGCGACTCTGGGTCGCCCTCATCCAGCAACACAGCAGGCTCATTGTCACGCAAGAGCTCAAATATCCCGTCGTCTTGCAAGGCCAGCCAACCCGCGATAGGTCGCTTGGACGGGCGAACGATTGTTTTACCTTTGGTCTCCGCAAAGATAAGGCGTTTAAGGGCTCGAAACGGCATGCCTTTTCTTCGAAGAGCTATTAGCCGATCCGCAGCAAGAAACTCCGCAACTGAACGATGATGGAAGCGCACCCTGCCATATGAAGCGAAGCCAAATAGCGGACGCTCCAGCAATGCTTTTCTTTCGTTCGGTCGCCAATCTGACAGAATGATCGCGGGATCGAGGGCAGCCTCTCCGCCAATATCGTCGGATGCAGCATTGTGGCGGATGGTTAGGCGACGAGTCATCTGAACGGCAAGGGCTAGTCGGCTAGCTCCTTCGATCGCTTTGTCCAGGGACAATTCCGCTGGCTCAAGTCTGTCCTCGCTCGGAAGCAGTTTCACGCGAACATTCGTAGCAACCTGCTCGCGATGCGTTCGAATGCGCTTGTGCTCACGCCAATCGGCGCATAACTCAATGAGGTCCTGAGGTCTACGTGCGAACTCCAAGGCATTACGACGTCTTAAATCCTCAAAAATAAACTCTGGATCGCTAACGCCTTGATTCCGACAAAAATTAACAATTTGCTCGTCCGATAAAGGCATCAAAGCTACCGACAGCCAATCGGGTGATTGTTTCTTATTTCTATTACCTTGTTGCTCCCGAGACTCACGCATTGCTATGTTCGCAAATATCTCTTCATCAGATTCATTGGATGGTACCGGTGGCACAGGTAGTACGTTTCGGACCACCTTTTCGTCAAAGGGTATCGGCCGTGTTGTGATGACGACCCGCACTCGGTGAAGCTGATTTCCAATACACTTTCTCAATCGTTTGAGCGCGCGCTCGAATGAACCTAACGTCAATTTCAGCTCATCAATTGAGTCTAAGAAAAATGTCGCTACCTCAGACTGCGAGGCAATCCAAGCGTCCAGTCGTGCTTCTTCATCCACATCCAGTAGGCTGCGAAGTTCGTCAGTCGCGAGCGCGGTCAATTCAATAAAGAATGCGGGTTCTCCCGCCGCCCAAAGACGCTTCGACTGTTCACGGCATTCATAGGTTTTCCCCGCACCCGCTTCAGAAATTATCAGTACTCGTTTTGAATGTAGTAAATCATCCCATGTATATCCTCGCGCCCAACCCATACTGACCAAATAAGGTTGTTGACCGGCATCACTAATCTTTCCATCAGGGATGTCTCTAAATGTCCTTGCTATCATTGTCACCAATGCCACCTATAAAACAGATATGGATTAGACTCGAACCAAGCAGTGCTGCTTCGTTACAACCGCTACTTTTTTAGATACAACCTAAATCACCAAGGGCTTAACAGGCACCTCAATACCATTTTTAAAGCTATTAAACAGCCCAAGAATGTCGTCTGAAATGTTATAGATGCCTACAGAGCGTCTGCACCATCCAAGCTCGGGCGCGGAGTTTCGAGTTAAGATTCTTACTCCATTATTAGTAATAACGTCATTTTTATTTAATATAAATAATTGGAAAATACCCAACATCATAGCAAATGTTATGAAGCGCAGATGTTTGCAACATTCTCTCATTCAATGCCTTAATCGACGTCGTATCCCGGCTTCGGTATCCTGTTGTTCGGCTTCCCCTTCATACGTATTGACCATCGACATCAGCAACGATGACGAAACAAAGGGATGCGTGAATTGCAAGGCTTCGGCCCAAGCGCGATACTTGTCTGCAAGCTCTCGCTCTTGACCACCACCTTCCCCACGCCAATGGGCACCGCGCGCGTTGTACAACCCGGTATGTGCCCCGCTGCTGATATCCTCAGACCGCAAGTCCTCCATCACATCGCGAACGGCTTCGTTCGGCCACACGCCATCCTCGCCAGCCGGTGCGTTAGAAAATAGCTTTCCAATGCACACATCCGCAATCTCCGCGCGGTCGAATTCAGCACAAGACCGCCTTATCGTTGCAACCCATTCCGAGAGCTTTTCATGTTGTTCCTCTTTAGTTGCCTTGTCTTGACCAGGGATACGCTCAATGGCTTCAAGGAGACGGTACCCGCGCAGTGCCAAATGCTCGCGACCTTCGGTAACGCGATACTCGGTGGGGTCTTCGCCATGGTCTTTGCGCTTATAGGCCCACACTGCAGCCTGCACGAACAGCTCAGGATGTTCCTCAATGTAGCGCTCAAGGTTAGGAATCTGCTGCTGGTCTTCCCCTCGGAAAGAGCGAGCCAAAACCTCTAAATATGCGAACTCCAGTCCAGCTTTTTCCTCTAGTGTGAGGTCCGCGTTGCGATTGATAAGCTGGAAGGCACGCTGCACATCGTAGTCGTGCAGCTGATACTCTCCAGCTTTATCCTTACTATTTTTCGCCATGGCAGATAGCGTCTTCACAAGGAGGGGCGGGTGTATTTCTTCTAGCTTGAAATGCATCGATAAGAAGGCTGCCCTAGGACGTTCGACTTCAAGCAGGCGGCGAACGCTCTCGTTGTTTTCCTCAGATGAGTCAAAAACATATTGCGGAACCACTTCAACCCAGTACCGATTGCGAGCTTCAGCCGAAAGTTGATCCACAAGCTCCCAGGTAGAAGCCCGGTAAGGAGAAAGGAGCAAGAGATGGAGCGCTTCCTCTTCGGCAACTTTGTCCCGCAGGCTCGCATATATGGCCTTTCTCCTGCCCTCGTCCAACGTCCAGAGCGCCCCTGCGACAATACCGTCACGAATCGAATCTTTTTCTGCCGGACCTAGGCTTTGCAAGATCAAATCTTCAATCTGCTCGTCGGTAAGTATGCCTGACACTAGGTGAGCGCCGATTTGGCGTTGAGACTTTCCTTTTTCAGAAAGCGCGAGAATGCCCGGTATACCTCGTTCTTGCGCAATGTATGTCAGAGCTTCAACGCGGAGCTTTTCTATGCGTTGCTCACGAGCTCGGAAGTCCATCTCGTCTCCTGTGAGTTCGTCCACCGACTCCTCAACCCATCCCTGCCGAAATAGCCACTCATACTTGTTCACAATGTCCTTGGGCTGCAGCTTGGAATAGACCTCCTTGGCTTTTTCCGTCAGGCTCGCTTGCCCCTCCTCATTGACCTTTTTACGCCCCCGGCGAGAGAGGACAGTCACACGAATTTTCTCGCGTATCTTCGCAACCTCCTCGTCAAGAGCGCCCGCGTTGAGCCACTCCTCGATGATCTCCCATACGCGCACTTGGTCCTCCGAAGCGAGTGCATGTAGCCTTGACACAAGGTCACATAACATCTCGACCGTATAGGACGGCCTGCTTAGCGCGACTTTCACCATCTCTCTGACGAATGCATGGATCGGTCCCCATGTTTTGAAGGGCTCCCCGACCCCGTACCCGTCCGGACGCCACTTCGGCTTATGACTATAGCCGCCGACGTGGCTCCCGTAATCACCGAACTGCTGGAGACAAACCCTCCACCCGACCGTCGGATGCTTATCCAAAAGCATACTGACCGCCTTCAGGCGCATCTCGTGATTTGCAGCCGTCTGCGGCATCCATGAACGAAGTATGGAACCAAGCGATTCAATAGGCTTATTTGCCCAGTTATCGTTAATCTCAATCTCAGAAAGCTGCCCCAGAATCTTTACTACCCGCGGAAAGGTAGTCGGATTCCAAGCAAGTCCTTCTAGCGCCCAAAGCAGTCCAGTGCGCGGACATGAACCAAATAGCCCCGTATCGACAGGTCTCAGCAAGCCCATGACTTCGGACTTTTCTGCTCGCAGGTCACGCTCAATGATATCAAGGAACTCGGCAGGAGCCGCTTCTGCATAAAGTGGAAGGTCACGCCCGTTAGCTTCTAACTTTCTAGTCGTTACAGGCACAAGAAGATCACGCACGATTTTCGCAGCTTCAAGTTCCCCATCAAAGCCAAGGTGCTTCCCGAAGAGATTCTTGCCATACACAGCCAGCAAAACCAAAGTCTCGGAAATGCCTTCTCGCACAGCCCCGGAGAACTCTCGTCTTTTGCCATGCATGGCCGCCGCCCAACGCTCTTCCTCAGGCAAGTCGAGGGCAGGATCATCTTCACCTAGTACAGTCCGCGCAACGTCAAGAAAGCGGTCAAGGTCGGCCTTGGAAACCGTACCAGCAATTGCGAAGAGGGAGTCGATTTTTGAAATCAACCCCCGGTACCCACCAATTGACCAAACTGGAGAGTCGTTGAGCCGCAACAAATCAAGAATGCGCTTTTCCAGTACTTCAAAAGGAGCCTCAGCCAGATGGGACAGGATAGTTCGATCCGCCTTGTTCTGGGTGTCCCATGCGCCGATAAGCACGAGCGGAACAAGCCCCGATGCGATTTTTGGGTCTTCAGCCCAAGCAGGTGTATGGATTGCCGGTATATTCGAGAGTTGACGTCGAAGAACCGTCAACGAACGCCCGGAGGCGTTCGTTAGTTTCGCTATGTCATCACGCGATTTGCCCATCGTTTCCAGAGCTTTAGTGAATGGCTCGAATCCAAGCGGCTCCAACACGACATGAGGCTCCACGCTAGTAGCATTGCGGGGATAAACAACAATGGTTTGTAGCGATGAGCTGTAGGGCCCAAGCTCACGTTCCACTTCCCGTGTATGGGCTACTGCAATGAACTCGGTAGTGCCTTGGGCGAGTTTCGGCAGTACTCCTGCCCTGTCAAACACCAACACCCGATCCCTATACTGTTCAAGCTCGGGGGTTGCCAGGACCTGACTTAAAAACGCAAGCACCTCTTCAACGGAGTCAGCCGCTATTACTAAGGGGTTCGCATCGTCTTTCGCAAGGAAGGATTTGATCCTGTCGTTCCACACCTCGTTCGCAGTAGCAAAAAGAGAAGGATGAAGCGCGGGGGCCGCTACGTTTGCCCAATCGCTCCAGCAACGCTCCAGCGTTCTGACACCATTAGAGGGACGATCCGTCTGGTTCGCAAACCAGGTCTGGGCCGCTAGTGATTGCTCCATCCACTGCTCAAGATCACTGGCGTCATATGCACGAATGTCTTTCCAGAGCTTTTTGCCCTTCATTTCCGCGACCCAGGCAACCTTACCCGGCCACCGCCTTGGAGTGACAAAGACAAACGTAATATTTGCCCTTTCAGCGCTCTTGAGAGCTTGGACGCTTTTTGCAAAATCCCCGTCTGCCTTGGCTTTAGTGTCCGCTGTGACACCGAACTCCCACCCAGAAACACCAGAGGGTATCCAAGGTGTGCCGGAACTGGCCTCAATGAAGCCGTCCCAGCCAGCACGTTCAGCATCGTCGTTACCGGGGAAGTCCACTTTCTGAAGATCGCGTCCTGTTGAGTGAATGAGCGTTCTCAGGAGTACCGAGAATTTAGTGCGTGCAAGAATTGTCGTTGTGAACCAATTTACGAGATCGTTGGCCTGGACATTAAGAAAAGGAGGCACGTAAGTGCGCGCCTTTTGAGCTGCACCTGCCGTTTTATCAGCTTGCGCGTCATATGCTGTCTGCATATCGAGAATGGCCTTGGCGGAAATACCGAAAGTACGCTCAAGACGTGCAGCCATATCGGGCGTTGTAGATACCTTTCCATTGAGAAAATTCGAAACGCTCGGGCGGCTAACACCGATCAACTTCGCCACCTCAGTAACCGTGAGCCCGCGAGGATCAAGAACATTTTTACGAACATAGGAACCCGGATGAAGGGGGACGGAATTACCGGTCATGGTTGTCGCCTCACTGTAAGGTGTAACGCTACACCTTACACCTTAGTGTCGAAGACGATCCATTGCAATGTCATTGCGCAGCCCTTCCTGCAGTATTCCGCCAAAACAGCGAGTCGCCAGCATGGCTTTTGCCCATTCGATAAGAAGTAATATAATCCTTACTTAAGTATCAAGCATGTCCCACTCATCACCCAAAACCCATCGCAGGGCAGAGAGCTTCCCATTGAGCATCCCCCATTCAAAGTCGCTCCAAGGCCCAGTATCTTCATATTTATCCCTGACCCGTTGAGCTGCAATCTTTGCTTGGTCGAGGATATCTTCGTGAATCACATCATTGCCGTGGCGTTTTGTGCCAGCAGGTACTACCTCTATATCACCATTATCTAGGTGATACATCATGTTCATATGCCGGTTGTACCAAACTTTATCGAAGAGCTCGTCCATCGCAGACATGATTTCCTGAAGCCCACGAGTTTCGTCCTCCCAAGCAAAGCTATTCTCATAGTGAAATTCTTCAAGATCGAGCAGATCCTCGATGGCAGAGCTTGTGGCGTTAAAGAATAAAGAGCTGTTGCCGTCAAAAATATCTGCGAAATCGTCGTGTGGCTGCCTGTGGTCTTTGCCGGAAAAATCCGTCACATTGTGAGTGACAAATCTAAAGGTTTCGTACTCACTTATGTGCGACAGCCGAAACTCCTGGAAAGTCTCTGCTAACATTGCATCAGCCACACTATTCTTCTGCTTATGGAACGGTGCCTTCTTAGCGATAGCCCGCTCTGCCGCTCTGATTTTTGCGGTATCAGAGATTATAACTTCGTGGGCCATGTCAAAAAGTTTGGTAACACGATTTACTGTATTTTGATTAACTTCGGAAAGGATAGGTAATCTGTGATTAACATCATCCAAGGTACTGAGCGCAGTATCTTTACCATCACCGCCAAAAGACTCAACTACCCCTTTAATTACTCGGAATTCACTGGAAAGTCGTTTGCACGTAGCCTCAATAACCCTATCTTTATTTCGTTCGAACTCGGCACGTATCAGATCGGGCAGGAGTATTTTGATACTCCCATCCTCTACCAGATGTTCGATGGCAGTAAGCATTGGCAATTCAGCTTTTTTAGAGGAAATATCAAGCCAAACACATGTATCGAGCATTATTAGATGCATTAAAACTCCCAGAAGTTATGAAAGTCAAAGACCTTTATTCTATAAGATCGTTACCTAATAATCTAAGGTGTTTCAAGATGCTATGACTTGAAGAACTACTTTCAGACACTTGAGGGGCTGCGCAGATATTATGGCATATGAGTTATTATTTCTGCCGTCGTTCCTTCCGATCTTGCAACATCTGCAGATTGCTCCAAAAATCCTCGTCAGTACCAAATATGACAGCAAGAACGCGAGCCTCATCATCCGTAAGACGACGCAAACCGCAGATAATATCGTCAATATACTGCTTGCAGATACCCATAGCTTCCGCCAATTCATCATGAGACATGTTCAGCGGTTTCAAAAATTCCTCTACCAGCATCTCTCCCACTGTCACAGGCCCGACGTTATCTGATTTTGTGTAGTGCGCAAAAATCTCAGAACGCCCCTGCTCATACGTCAGCTCACCTGAAATAATACGTGCCTTAATGGACTCATAGAGCGCAGTACCACTGGGGTCCATTCCTTCAAGTCTCAGGGAAGCCTCTGCTTTGCGAAAGCCCTTAATACGTAACTGCGAATCGGGAGCCCTGGACATTTTTTCCTTTTATTTCCGTTAGTTATGCTCGCTCAGTGAAAGCGTCAGCTCACGCTACCTCGTTAACTGACGCGCGTGATTCAAGATTTATTATTGCCGGATAAGCTATCTCCGGCAAAATCATCATGTTCGCGGTTATCCCGACGAGTAGCTGTTTGTTTACGTATCTGAGTCGCCAACTCCCCTCCAAAAGTCTGTTGAGCTCGGGAAGAATTGCTACTTCGCTTCATTTTCTGGTACTCAGCAGCTCCGTTGGCCATGATGCTTCCCATATGACTTGCCATGCGGCCAGCTCGTGAGAATGAAGCAAACCCCTTACTTCCTCCGCTGGCGCTAACTGAACTGCTCCCTGCTGACGAACCACCGAAACTGCCTGAGGGTTGGCCTCCAGAAGTATCTACAGAACCAGTATCTTCCCCGCTGCCAAATCCTCCACCGGAACTGCCTCCACCGCCTGAACCAGATTCCTCGGCCATGGCAGCTTGCGCAGACTCGAACGCTGCCTTTAATGCAGAGGCTCCGCCGCTGACTTGAGCTGATGCCCCCATTGCCATTGCTCCAGCGCCGCTGATGGAAGTAGCGGCAGCGCCGGTAAACATACCCGCCCCAAATCCACCAATCCCTTGTAAAGAAGCCCCTCCTACAACACCTGATAACAACAGTGGTAGCTTATTCGTTAATACTAACAGGACAATTGACGCCAGAAGCAAAACGATAAGACTATTAAGATCAGGAACATCATCTTTAATAAGAGAAAAATATTGATCTATAAATGATTGTCCAATCCCAATAATTAATGTCATCGAGAATAATTGAATACCAATCGATAAAACAGTTCGTAAGTAATTAATTGCTATATCAGAGGTCCATTTCGAACCACCAAATCCAAGCAATATAACTCCTGCATAACATAACACCCATGCAGAAACCAACATGATTAGCATATTTATCGCTATAAGGGACATCACTACCAAAACGATTATCGCGACTGTTATCATAATGGTGGATATCATTGGCGACCAAATTGATGCGGCTGAACTGACCTTTGTTAATATCGCAAACGCCATATCAACTATGCTTGAGGGCGAAATACCAGTACTTATTCCTAAAGCGTTTGCTGCAAGTTGTCTCATTGAATTAATTATGGATTGCGATATGGATGGGCCGTTGATTAAAAGATAATAAAAAAAACCAATGACGGCAAAAAAGCGAACTATTTCAGCAAGTACGCCTGTCAACCCTTCCCCTTGCATCGCCATCATACCAAATGTCCAAACCATACTTATTAATACCAGCCCCCAGAAGAGCCAATTTGCATAGTCAGCAATTACTGTTGTCCATGTACTGGCTACTTGTTGAAACTTATCTAATAAAGAATCAAGTAGCCCGCTACTATCTAATTGACCAGCATAGGCATTTATAGAAAAGAAAAGTATGATACCTAAAAAGGTGAGCTTACTTACTATTTTCATGATTACCATTCTCGTTTAGGGCTTGGTTTATTATTACTCCGTAGAGCACATTTATCGTATTTATTTTCATCAAATTTATTATCTGGCGTCGATAAACAATCTTTATCATTTTTATCGCAAGAACATATAGCCAATAAACTGATCAGAATAAATACAATCAAAAGATTACCTTTCATTCTGCGTTCCCTCACCAATTTCGCTTGGGGCTTGGTGTATTCTCTCCAGCTAACGCTTTTTCATCAGCGGCTATCTGTTGTGATTCTTTATCTGCCTGAGCCTGTGCCAGTGTTGCTGCAGCGTTTTGCTGGGCTACCAGAAGTGAGCGGATTTGCAGTAACTGATTTGTCTGTGCACTGGCAAGCTGGTTTGCCGCCTGAATAGCTTCCATTTGCCCTTGTGCGCCGCTTGCCTGAGTTTGTAATTCGGCAAGATTATCAGCATCGCTCTGCAGGGTGTTCTGCTGTTCGTCAATTACCTTAAATACTGCGTCATTGGCCTTTTTACGCGCCCCTGAGCTGTTCTGTTCAGCTTCACGCAGTGCACTAATTTCAGACGAGGTACATTCAACATTGCTGTTAAAGCAAGGTGATGTCCTGTAGTAGTTAACATCCTGATATCGTTTCAGGTACGCATCGAGACTCCCGGCCTGATTCTTGTAGTAATTAAGGGTATCCTGCACCTGCAACAATTTATTAATTGTTGAATTTGCCTGGTCCCAGATATAGGCCGCAGGAGCTACGGTGTTCTGCAGCATGTTTTCATACTGCTGCAGCTGCGTCTGGTACTGCTGGATTTGTTTAGCCACAGCCTGAACGTTGTTAACTGCGCTGATTGTGGTCTGAACCACATTGGTGCCATCAATAACGGGAATTCCGGCCTTCACCGGTAATGCCATGACGGACGCCACGAAAGGAACTATTAAAGCTTTTTTAGCGGCTAAAATCCCTCTTTGTGATGAAACCACTCGGAACATTAAATTCATTTTCTCACCTCTTATTCAACAGATTAGTAATCTTTAACACTCTGTCTGTTAACAGACGCAGGTATATAGGAAACCGCACATTTATTTATCCAAGATTTTATCCATAATGTTCCTTAGTTCTTGCCGAGTTGATTCTATTTTCGCAAGCAAGGTTCTTATCAGTGTGGGTGAAAAATCAACTGTTCGAGGATCATTTGCGAGCCATAATTTAAGTAATCCTCCAAGTCTTCCAAGGTCAGCGTTTACTCGGCTAAGTTCATTAACCTGTTTTATATCTACGATAGAATCAACCTGATAACCCATTGCAACTCTACGAACAAAACAGGCAACACTTAATCCAGATGCTTCTGCATTTTCTTGGATGAGAATTTTTTCTTCGGGTAAACAATAAACTTTTATTGGCGTACTATTTTTTCTAGTCTGAGTAACTTTCATATAGCTCTCCATACAGGCGGTAGCCTGGCAGCCTCGCAGAGCAGGACGCCCTTGAGCCGCGATGCGGCGAATAGGGAGTGGTAAAGTTGGAACACCGTAGCGGTGGGCCTACTTTACATGTCCTGCCATACAATTGCCGTTGTATATCTGTGCACGGCAATGTGTATTTCAGTGTACAGGATGTGTTTTCTTAGCGTATTAATATAGGATTACTCGAGTAAAGATCTGCAGCAAATGTGTTTTTTGCAAGGAAACTATATTTCTCCCTTTTGAAAATGACCTTTAGTAGTTATAAATGGACGTCCACACTGTATTTATGTTTCGATATATCGTAAGAAGTTTTTTATTTTCTAATGCACTTTTTTACTTACCTTGTCTGAGCATGTGCATTGCAGATTTTAGCGGCTAAAATCTGCCTCACTATGCATAAAGCCAAGGGTGTACCTCATATGTCATAAAATCTACCTCAAGTGTTAATATGCCAAGCGTGTAAGTAATCTCTTCTTCTGGCGTACAACCATCGGCCTTTGGCCGATTCTAGATTTGAAAGCGCCTGCTCAGGCAGGTGATTTCAAAGCCTGAATATACTGATTGATCCTGAATAACCTGCAAAGGAGTTAAAAAATCAGGCCTCTGTAGCACACTGGCGGGCCGTTACAGCACATCGCCGGGCCGTAACGACACGCTACCGGGCCGTTGTAGCTCGTTTTATCCTAGAATTTTGTATCTCAATGCCAATCGCTAGAAATTGTTTGCTATCTTCTTTTAATCTCCTCCGATAGTTACGTAATGTCATATTATTAGTACCTTCACCACTGACAGCTAAAATTAATGTATCAATATGCCAGCCGCCTTTAGGATCGTGCTTATGTGTTAATATATGACGTGCAACTGCTTGGCTAATACCATGCTGGAGACGAGCAATAGGACCCGGATCATGATGAAAATGCAAATCTCGCTTCAACAACATTACCAATGCAACACCCAAGCGTACTCTCCATAGGTTACGTTCACCACCAGTTAGAGGATTACGCCTGGTCATCGGTGAGGGTACGACATGGTCAATTAAACCGCCTAGAATGCAATAACCGTTTTTTTCTAAATCTGGTGTTACTATTTCAACAGTTGCCACTCGTAGATCAACGAGTAGTTTTTTAATTCGATCATAACTGTATTGTGCATCGGATAGAGTTCGGCGTACTTTCGCTGGATCTACTAATAACTCGATTCCTCCATCAGAAATTTCTCGACGTTTCTCGGCCACATAGAGCATTGTTTCCACAATATCCGCATGACGTTGTCCTAGTCTTCCGGTAACTCGACAACGACCAAAACTAGTCTCCATCCACTGCCCCTTCAGCGTCAAGGGACGTTGACTTGGTTGGTACAGAATGACTCTAGCCTGCAGAGCTGTACTAGTAGGTGTAACTTTATTACCAGTTATCATTTTCTGCACCACTCCATGAAGACATACATTCTTTTGCTATTTGTTTTTTATTCTTCGATTTGAGTTGCGTTATCCTTAATACTCCCCCCTCATGTCTCTGTAACCAACGATCTGGCGCACGTTCTCCATAATTTGCTTTATTTATTCCAAATCTAACAAATTGACCTCGAACATCATCAGAAATACCATACGTCTTCGCTTCTAAGGCGGTCATGCCCGCCAGATAAGATTGCCACCGTATATTATCAACCAGGACGCTACTCCCCCTGCTTGCCTGCTGTATATCACCAACACCCATCGTGGCAGCGCCTTTGTTTGAATGGTGTAGAAATATAATCGAACATCCAGTATCAGCAGCAATACCTTCTAGCTTTCCAATGACTTTGGACATTGCTGCGCTATTATTCTCATCCTCCTGGTGGAAACGGCGAAGAGTATCCAAAATTATTAAACGTCTACCTTTTGAAACTTCATTGATCAAGTTTCTCCAATCCGGCAAGAAAATATTTGGACACTTCCCGACCAAAGGTTCGACCAGTAGCTTATCAGCTACAATCTGCTGCTGACGTGCTGTTAGATATTTTCCCAAAGCATATAAACGATGGTGAACGATGGTTTCAGAGTCCTCCACAGGTAAATATGCCACCAACCCAGTCGGATATTCACCAAAATTTAAAAGATCTACACCACAAGTAATCTGCACAGCCAATTGTAATGCCAGCATTGACTTTCCAACACCTCCCGGAGAAACAATCGCTCCGATAGTACCAATAGCCAAATTAGGCAAGACGTAATCAATTGGTTGCGGCTTAGCTTCAAATGCTTCCATTATGTTCAATGACATTGCTGTTACCTACCTAAAACAACACCGGGTCTGGCCGCTTTAAACATTGCTGATTTACGATCCGCAATCCACTGTTCTACTTCGGATAACTGCCATGCAACATTTCGGCTAGTAAGTGCTATACGGCGAGGAAACTCGCCTCGCTGTTCAAGGTTATAAATAGTGCGGGCTGACAATGGGATCATTTCCAGAAGTGTTTTTCTGTTAATGAGCGTGCTATGTGCCTTTGTTTGCATCTGCCTTCCTCCTGTTTCCAATCAGGCCTATACAATGCCAAGCATTACCACTTGCTAAAACCTATTCATTGGCTAAAATGGTTGACATGAAAATTACTATCTGGGAAGGCTGTGACCTCACAGTTGCAGCTGCAATTAAATTATTTGTAGAGCGTAGTTCTCCGTACTCGATATTTTCACGGAGGTATCCAATACTGCGTCTCATACAGGAAGTTATTGATCCAGCAGTAGCTGCTTATGTAAATTCCCTGCCACCAAGTCATAAAGACTACATTTCTGGAGTAAATCTAGGATTTAGTGAAGTACTTAAAAAAGTGGGTTTAAACGTCGTAGTACAGGCACAAAGACTTCTTTTGCGTAATTTCGTTCTGACTTTAGATCAACAAACTTCTCTTGATAAATGCTTTACCGCTACGATTGAGTCTCTTATTGAATTAGTCAGTGAGTGCGCATCCAAGCGGCCGAAGAAATCCTCTCCTGCAAAAGGAGTAACTATAAATTCACAGCGTAAGCTCGGTTATTGCGAGTTCTGCGGTAATCTAACCGAATTTTCCAAGTTGATCAGTGAGATATCAGAATTTGTTGCTAACGATAATGAGTTCCCCATTCATGAAAAACAGGTCCTTAGTCATCGATATTGTTCTGAACATAGGCCCAAACTCATCAATGGTCTATGGAATCCCAAATACAGACAAGGAAAGCGGTCTCTCGAACAGTTCAATAAAGAATTAATAAGGCTTAGACGGCAATGTGCTAAACCTCATAAAGTTAACGCAAACACAGGGGATATATTGATTGATACATATTTTCATGAGTGGATGCAGGGTCAAACTTTAACCCCAGCAGATCTAGATAAACTTAGGAATATCGCCAGACGAATGGTTGACTCCAAATTCACTGATACTAAGAAAAAAATAATCATATTAAAACACCAAGGTTTTAACCAGTTTGAAACCGCACGGGTTTTAGAAAAAAATCACTACACAACTATGACAAAGCAGGCTGTGTCCAAAGCCTTAGCGTCTGTGAGGAAAGAATTTTATATTTAAAATAGTATATCCACTAGCTATTATGGTGGCAGTTTAAGTCTTAATATCATCCACTTTATTGAATTATAACCAGCCACTTACGAGGGTTTTTCGCGATTACCCTGTTTCAAATTGATGATTTTGAAAATACAGTATTATAGTTTATTGTTTGTAGCGCAGCTGTAAGCGTTATGCAAAACGGATCACAGTGATACTACCTCACCAGTAAATCACTGAAGCCGATCTGTAATGACATAGAACGAATTGGTTTTATGGTTATGCAATGGCTCATCCCCTTACTTGTCCCTGACCATAAAAAGCATTCGCTTTCCTGAAAGCAAGTCTAAGCCAAGGGGCGTTTACAGTTGTCTTATCTTGACTCATTAGGTACTGGCTTAATTATTAGAATCATGTCGATGGCATTTAGGTCCTAATATGCCCAAAATTTTAGCAGCTAAAATTCGTCTTCTCATGTAGGGTCAAGAAGCTTATGACTTAACCTATTGATTATGCGAATTACCTTGTGAGTAATACTCGTAGGATGGAATCTTCCAAAACTCTGACAATTCACTCTGAATGCATGGTAACAAAGAACAGTTTAAACCATGGTCTGTTCAGCGTTAAATTTCTCAAGATAGACTTCCATTTCGCGAGTCCACCTAGGGGTAGGTACCGAGGTGATCATTAGCCACGGAAACCACCATACAAGCATGAAGAGTAACATAAGCGGTGCGATCATTTCGGCCGAAGAATGAGAAACTATATACATAATGAATAATATTAGTAGAACTGTGTTTGCAATTTGACCTGCCTGAAAAAGACGCCAGCGAAAACAATGCCATTTCCTGTTGAACACAATCCGTCCATCCCGTTCTTCGAGCCAGTTACGCCACGGCTTGAGATAACCAGCCCGTAACCCATAACGATCACACATTATTACAGCCAAATCTTGCAGCCGATAATTATACAAGCCTGTGAGCCGATAAAGGCTGCGCTGACGAAGCTCACGCTTTGCCAGACGGACCGCATTTTTATTCAAATATGGCTGTGTCAGCATTTGCTCTAGCCGGCGCTTCCTAAGATTGAGTAGTCCACGAAATACACTTCCAGATTCAGCATTAATTAGTCTGTGACGAACTACACCGAGTGCAATATAGATACACAGCAATAGCCAGCCGGTCTTAGGGTATTGATTCATCCATTGTATAATTACAGACAACTCAGGCACTCTTATTTTTCCTTTTTATGCAATCCAGATAAAACCAGTAAAGATTCAGTAAATTTTAGCGGCTAAAATTGCTCTCCTAGCGTAGATAAAAGAAGCATATCCACTTAACTTACTGATTGTTAACTACTTACTAGTCCATTCATCAATCATATTCGCCCAATCTTGTAGCATCTCAGCCCTCTGCTCACGATATTCAGCCTTGTTATAAACAGCTCGTACCCCTTTTTGTTCATGGGCAAGGCTCTTCTCAATCCAGTCAGTATTGTACCCGGCCTCATGTAGCAAGGTGCTGGCTGTACGCCGTAAGTCATGGGGACCAAACTTAGGCAACAACTCCCCTTCTTTCTGAGCCAGGCGATACGTCAGTGTCAAAACCCGGTTTAAAGTAGCGCTACTCATTGGCGCATCGGAATCGTACCGCGAAGGAAGGATAAAATCAGAGCTACCGGCAAAGGTTTTGAGAGCAATCATAATATCCATTGCCTGTCTGGAAAGAAAAACCAAATGTGGATTACGTCGTTTCATCCTCTCCTTTGGTATCGTCCATAATGCCTCACTAAAATTGATCTCGTTCCAGGTTGCGTTAGTAAGCTCACTTTTACGTACCATCGTTAACAGCAAAAGTTTAACCGCTGCTCTGATTGATGGCGTCGTTCCTACCCGTTCCATGTACCGATACATCAGACCAATTTCAATTGGCGTCAATGCCCTGTCTCGAGGCTCAAATTTCGCTATGCTTGCAGGCCGTACCAGATCAGCAGGATTCTCCACCTTCTGACCGCGCTCAATAGCCCAGCGATAGACTTGCAATACAATCTCTCTGGCGTGTACAGCTGTCGCCGGTGCCCCTCTCTCGACAATGTTATCGGTTAATGCGCGTAAGTCTTCATGTGTAATCTCACTAAGTTTCTGCTGGGCAAATTTTGACTTCAACTCCCTTTGATATACCGAACGCCGCATATCACGCGTCGATTCAGCCATTTGATAACCGCGTAACCATTTCTCAGCCCACGCACCAAAAGTCTCCGCATCTTTGATACGCGCTTTATCTCTGGCTTTTTCCCTCGCAGGCGATCTTCCACTGGCAACCATTTTTTTGGCTTCATTGAGCCGTTCACGCGCTTCTGCAAGCGTGATCCCTCCAACACCATAGCGGCCAAAAGTAACGGTCTCCTGTCTTCCGTTTATTGAATAGTTATAACGAAATGAAATAGTTCCAGCCGGAGTGACCGCAACATACAGACCATCACGGTCATTAACTTTATAGAGTTTCTCCTTCGGCTTAAAGTGACGCAGCCTGGTGTCAGTCAACATGGTTTATTGTTTTCCTTTATCAAAAAATACCATGTTGTAATAAATTCAGAAAAGTCGTTTAACTATCTGTTTTTAATCGAGTTATAAAAAACAAATACCATAACTCAACCGAAATTTATCACATGGTACTTTTTCAAACCTGAATTCGAAATCAGAGAGTACCATCAAAAATTCCATTGAAAAAACCGTGCTTCCCGTTGCTAACAGCTGCCAGAAAGTGCCAGACATAAAAACAAAAAAGCCCGCAGTTACGCGGACTTAGAGGTACTTTACTGCTTTTACGTGCAGGCTGTTGCCAGACGCGAAATCATTCCCACTCAATCGTAGCCGGTGGCTTACCGCTGATGTCATACACCACACGGGAGATACCGTTCACTTCGTTGATAATGCGGTTAGAGACGCGGCCCAGGAAGTCGTACGGCAGGTGCGCCCAGTGCGCGGTCATGAAGTCGATGGTTTCTACCGCACGCAGGGAAACAACCCAGTCGTACTTACGGCCATCGCCCATCACGCCGACAGAGCGCACCGGCAGGAACACGGTGAACGCCTGGCTCACTTTATTGTACAGGTCAGCTTTGTGCAGCTCTTCAATGAAGATAGCGTCCGCACGACGCAGCAGGTCGCAGTACTCTTTCTTCACTTCGCCCAGCACACGCACGCCCAGACCTGGACCCGGGAACGGGTGACGGTAGAGCATGTCGTATGGCAGACCCAGTTCCAGGCCGATCTTACGTACTTCATCTTTGAACAGCTCACGCAGCGGTTCAACCAGGCCCATCTTCATCTCTTTCGGCAGGCCGCCCACGTTGTGGTGAGATTTGATAACGTGTGCTTTACCGGTTGCGGAAGCCGCAGATTCAATCACGTCAGGGTAGATGGTGCCCTGCGCCAGCCATTTAACGTCTTCCAGCTTCAGCGCTTCTTCATCGAACACTTCAACGAAGACGCGACCGATGATTTTACGTTTCGCTTCCGGATCGTTCTCGCCGGCCAGCGCGTCGAGGAAGCGCTTCTCGCCTTCCACGTGAATGATGTTCAGACCGAAGTGGTCGCCGAACATATCCATAACCTGCTGCGCTTCATTCAGACGCAGCAGACCGTTGTCCACGAATACACAGGTCAGGTTTTTGCCGATTGCGCGGTGCAGCAGCATCGCGGTGACAGAGGAGTCAACACCGCCGGACAGGCCGAGGATCACTTTGTCATTGCCAACCTGCTGGCGGATACGCTCAACGGCGTCGTCGATGATTTTTGCTGGCGTCCACAGTGCTTCACACTG
The DNA here is from genome assembly GCF_027924865.1 of Enterobacter sp. 200527-13. NCBI lineage: Bacteria > Pseudomonadati > Pseudomonadota > Gammaproteobacteria > Enterobacterales > Enterobacteriaceae > Enterobacter > Enterobacter sp. 200527-13. Next base: position 85,523 of record NZ_BSCM01000008.1, on the reverse strand, counting down.
GCAGATATCACGCACGAAGCGTTCCAGCATGCGCATACCCTGACGGGTGTGGGTCACTTCCGGGTGGAACTGCACACCGTAGAAGCGTTTTTCTTCGTTCGCCATAATCGCAAACGGGCAGTTATCGGTGCTGGCAACGGTCACAAAGTCAGACGGGATGGCGGTGACTTTGTCGCCGTGGCTCATCCACACGTCCAGCAGCGGTTTGCCGTCTGCGGTCAGGGAGTCTTCGATACCGCGAACCAGCGCGCTGTCGGTGACGACTTCAACCTGCGCGTAGCCAAACTCACGCTCGTTAGACCCTTCTACGTGGCCGCCCAGCTGCATGGCCATGGTCTGCATACCGTAGCAAACGCCGAATACCGGCACGCCCGCTTCAAACACGTACTGCGGTGCGCGTGGGCTGTTCTCTTCGGTGGTGCTTTCCGGGCCGCCGGACAGGATGATGCCGCTTGGATTGAATTCGCGAATCTGTGCTTCCGTGACATCCCATGCCCACAGTTCACAGTAAACGCCCAGTTCACGTACGCGACGCGCCACCAGTTGAGTGTACTGAGAACCAAAGTCCAGGATGAGAATGCGATGTTTATGAATGTTTTCCGTCATTGACGCTAATTCCGAGGCAAGTGAAACAAATACAGAGCGCCCGGCATGAGCCGGGCGCGGAAATTTATCAGGAGCCCAGACGGTAGTTCGGGGACTCTTTGGTGATCGTCACGTCGTGAACGTGGCTCTCCTGGATACCCGCACCGCTGATGCGTACGAATTCCGCTTTAGTACGCAGCAGGTCGATGGTACCACAGCCGGTCAGACCCATACAGGAGCGCAGGCCGCCCATCTGCTGGTGAATGATCTCTTTCAGGCGGCCTTTATAGGCAACGCGGCCTTCGATACCTTCCGGCACCAGTTTGTCAGCGGCGTTATCGCTCTGGAAGTAACGGTCGGAAGAGCCTTTGGACATCGCGCCCAGGGAGCCCATACCACGGTATGATTTGTAAGAACGGCCCTGGTAGAGTTCGATTTCGCCCGGGGATTCTTCAGTACCGGCCAGCATGGAGCCAACCATGACGGCTGCAGCACCTGCAGCGATCGCTTTCGCGATGTCGCCAGAGAAGCGGATACCGCCGTCAGCGATAACCGGAATACCGGTACCTTCCAGCGCTTCAACCGCGTCGGATACCGCGGTGATCTGCGGAACGCCTACGCCAGTCACGATACGGGTGGTACAAATAGAGCCAGGACCGATACCGACTTTCACCGCGCTGCAGCCTGCTTCAGCCAGTGCGCGAGCGCCTGCGCCCGTTGCAACGTTACCGCCGATGATCTGCAGGTCTGGGTATTTCGCACGGGTTTCACGAATACGTTGCAGAACGCCTTCGGAGTGGCCGTGAGAGGAGTCAATCAGCAGTACGTCAACGCCCGCAGCCACCAGCGCGTCAACACGCTCTTCGTTACCTGCACCCGCACCAACGGCAGCACCTACGCGCAGACGGCCATGCTCGTCTTTACAGGCGTTAGGCTTACGTTCTGCTTTCTGGAAATCTTTAACGGTGATCATGCCCAGCAGGTGGAAGTTCGCGTCCACAACCAGTGCTTTCTCAACGCGCTTCTCGTGCATTTTAGCCAGCACGACGTCACGGGTTTCGCCTTCACGGACGGTTACCAGACGCTCTTTCGGGGTCATGTATACGCTGACAGGCTGGTTCAGGTCAGTCACGAAACGCACGTCACGGCCGGTGATGATGCCCACCAGTTCGTTATCTTCGGTGACAACCGGGTAACCGGCGAAACCGTTACGTTCGGTCAGGGCTTTCACTTCGTGCAGGGTGGTGGTTGGCAGAACGGTCTGTGGGTCAGACACGATGCCGGATTCATGTTTCTTCACGCGGCGAACTTCTTCAGCCTGACGCTCGATAGACATGTTTTTATGAATAAAGCCGATGCCACCTTCCTGTGCCAGGGCGATAGCCAGGCGCGCTTCAGTCACGGTGTCCATTGCCGCAGAGAGCATAGGAATGTTCAGGCGAATCGTTTTCGTCAACTGCGTGCTGAGATCGGCAGTATTCGGCAGAACGGTGGAATGAGCGGGAACGAGGAGGACGTCGTCAAACGTCAGTGCTTCTTTAGCGATACGTAGCATGGGCAATATCTCTGACCTGGTGGGTGGTTAAATATTGCCGTGGCATTATACAGAGCGTAACCGATTGCATCCACACTTTTTTATAAAAAAACCTTGCACTCCCCTCTCAGCAGGTTACTATCGACTGAATAACTTGCTGATTTAGAATTTGATCCCGCTCACATGTTATCCACTCAATCCCCCTCAATTTTTACTGTCAGCCGCCTTAATCAGACGGTTCGTTTGCTGCTTGAGCAGGAAATGGGGCAGGTCTGGATCAGCGGTGAAATCTCTAACTTCACGCAGCCTTCATCTGGTCACTGGTACTTCACGTTAAAAGACGACACCGCTCAGGTGCGCTGTGCAATGTTCCGCAACAGCAACCGCCGCGTGACGTTTCGCCCTCAGCATGGTCAGCAGGTTCTGGTTCGTGCCAATATCACCCTGTATGAGCCGCGCGGCGATTACCAAATCATCGTCGAAAGTATGCAGCCTGCGGGCGAAGGTGTGTTGCAGCAGAAGTACGAGCAGCTAAAAGACAAACTCTCGCAAGAGGGTCTGTTCGATCAGCAGTTCAAAAAACCGCTCCCTTCACCTGCCCACTGCGTTGGGGTGATTACGTCAAAAACCGGGGCGGCACTGCACGACATACTTCATGTCCTCAAACGCCGCGACCCGTCCCTGCCCGTTATCATCTACCCGACCGCTGTTCAGGGTGATGACGCACCGGGTCAGATTGTCCGCGCCATTGAACTTGCAAACGCACGTCAGGAATGCGACGTGCTGATTGTCGGGCGTGGCGGCGGTTCGCTGGAAGACCTGTGGAGCTTTAACGACGAACGCGTGGCACGGGCCATTTTCGCAAGCCAGATCCCGGTCGTCAGCGCCGTCGGCCACGAAACGGACGTGACGATAGCTGATTTTGTGGCGGATTTACGCGCGCCAACGCCCTCCGCAGCCGCGGAAGTGGTGAGCCGCAATCAGCTGGAGCTGCTGCGTCAGCTGCAGAATGGTCGGCAACGTCTGGAAATGGCGATGGACTATTTCCTGGCCAACCGGACGCGCCGGTTTACCCAGCTTCATCATCGCCTGCAACAGCAGCATCCGCAATTGCGGCTGGCCCGTCAGCAAACCGTGCTGGAGCGTCTGCGTCAGCGAATGAACGTCGCACTGGATATTCAGCTCAAGCGCGCGGTCTCGCGCCAGCAGCGTATTACTCAGCGCCTGAACCAGCAGAACCCACAGCCAAAGATTTATCGCGCGCAAACGCGTATCCAACAGCTTGAGTATCGACTGGCAGACACTATCCGCGCACGTCTTAGCACCACACGTGAACGCTTTGGCAACGCCGTGACCCACCTCGAGGCGGTCAGCCCGCTCTCGACGCTGGCACGAGGCTATAGCGTAACGACCGCCACCGACGGTAAAGTGCTGAAGCAAACGAAGCAGGTGAAAGCCGGAGATGTTCTCACCACCCGTCTGTCAGACGGCTGGGTGGAGAGCGAAGTGAAAGAGATTAAACCGGTGAAAAAAACGCGCCAGCGAAAAACCGGATAATTCTTCGTCGGTTACAAACTATACTGCTGCTATTCCCTTTTATCTGGCCTTGCCCGAACTAAGGAGAGCAGCATGTCTTATCTTCACAGCGTCATTCCCCCCTATATTCTTCGTCGCATTATCGAAAGTGGCTCTGAGCCGCAGCAGCGCTGCGCCCGTCAGACATTAACGCATGTGCAAACGCTCATGGCGCATATGCCGGGCAAACCCGCCGCGCCGCACGTCAATAAAGCCGGTCAACTGGAGCGTGATATTTACGATGCCAGACAGACGCAGGAGCTGCCGGGTACCCAGGTGCGTTATGAGGGCCAGCCGTCAAATGGCGATGTGGCCGTTGATGAAGCCTACAATTATTTGGGGGTCACCCATGATTTCTTCTGGAAAATGTATCAGCGCGATTCGCTTGATAATAAAGGCCTGATCCTGACCGGTACCGTGCACTATGGCCGGGAATATCAGAACGCCTTCTGGAATGGTCAGCAGATGGTCTTTGGTGATGGCGACGGCGAAATATTTAACCGCTTTACTATTGCCATTGACGTCGTGGCCCACGAGCTAAGCCACGGTGTCACCGAGACCGAAGCCGGGCTTATCTATTTTGAGCAGTCTGGCGCGCTAAATGAATCATTGTCAGATGTATTTGGCTCGCTGGTCAAACAGTACCACCTCAAACAGACCGCCGATGAAGCCGACTGGCTGATTGGTGAGGGGCTGCTGGCAGACGGTATTAACGGCAAAGGGCTGCGCTCCATGTCAGCGCCCGGCACCGCCTATGACGATCCTCTGCTCGGTAAAGACCCGCAGCCTGGGCACATGAAAGACTTTATCAAAACGCGCGAAGACAACGGCGGCGTACACCTGAATTCAGGTATTCCCAACCGGGCGTTTTATCTGGCCGCGAAGGCGATTGGGGGTCATGCCTGGGAAAAAGCGGGATATGCCTGGTACGACACAGTTTGCGACCGTCACCTGGCGCAAGATGCCGATTTTGAGGCCTTCGCAAAACTGACGGTTGCCCACGGCGAGAAACGGTCCGGTGGCGACGTGGCGGCTGCGATAAAACAAGCCTGGGAACAGGTGGGAGTGCTGTAAATGCAGGTTCCGGAACTCACAGATGACGCCGTCGTTGAGCTGGCCCGGGAAGGCGGCGTCGCTTTTATTCCTAAGCTAAGCGGCCAACGCACCATTACGCTTTCGTCACTCAACGAGGCCCAGCGTCAGCGCGTGGTAAACATCCTGGAGCAGGCATTTCCACGCGGCCAGCCGCCGGGTGAACCCACCTCGCCAGGGAGTGGCGATCAGCGTTATTTTCGCATCCAGATAATCTGGACTCAGCACAATCAGGCCCAGTACACCGATATGATTGTGCTGGTGCCTGAGCAGGAAGCCCCTGAGTCGCTGGTCGAGCTGTGGCAGAAAGGCGAAGGCTGCGTGTGTGATTAAGCCTCAGCCGGGACAAACTCCACGCGCTTTTTCGAAATCAGGCCGTGGCCGTTCTGGCAGAAATAATCCACCGCACCGCAGGCTTTTAAGACCTGGAGTGGCTGATGACACTCCGGGCAGCGGGCTTCGAGCGCGATATCCTTATCGCAGTGCTCACAGTGGGCGACGCCATTTTGCACTTCAAGCTCTGCGTGGCAATCCGGGCAGGTAATCGACATGATGACTCCTTTGCTGGGCATTCTGTAATACGTTGATATTAACACGCAGCACTCAGTGCGGGCCACGCAGCTGTTGCTGTAAGGTCAGCAGCAGTTCTACTTCCGCCATTCGACGGCGTGTCGTCCGGCTCACTTCTTCCGGGTCACATTCGAACAGACTTTTCTGCCCCAGAATGCGCTCTGCCAGGCAGTGCGTATAAATCGTGCCTGGAATATGCCAGCGCTGAACCCGATCGCCGTCCGTCAGCACGAGCACATCTTCTGCTCCGTGACGATCGTGGCTTATGACGCGCCCGTCATGCAGATACAGCCGTAACCCTTTTTGCCCGCCTGACGGTCCCGCATATTTGTTGAGCCAAATCTCCACCGGAATGCCACTAAGCTGCCCGCGAAGATGAGCGCTGCCCTCTGCCGTGGTGAGATCGCCCTGTTTGATCTCACGCCCAAGCCGGTCAGTAGCGGCCACCACCTGCAGCGTCATATCATCCCCGCCCCCCAGATAACGCACCGTTTCACGCAGCATCGCCAGCACATGCGTGCCGATGTCCAGGATAACGCCGTCAGGATGGCGAAGCGTGCGGGTGTCCACTTCACCCGTCGCGAAGTTAAGCGCGACAGGTTCTCCTTTTGCGTTAAACCCGCTCGGTTCCTGCAAAAAACCGTCAATTCTGGCGATATCAGCAAAAGTCCCGATCAGCCCAAGCTGAACCGTTGCGAGGCGCGCCATCCAGTGGTCAAGTGCGAGCACACGGGACGCCGCACCGGGCAACGCCAGCAGTCTGTTCAGTTTTTCGAGCTGCGAGAGCGTGGCGACGATGGGTTTTTCAACCACGATCCGCGCCACAGGAGACGCCAGGGCGTACTCCAGCACCTCAAGATGCTGCAGAGAAACCGTGGTAATAAACAGGGTATCAAGAGGATGCGAGAGAAGTTCGGTGAGAGAGGCGCAGCGCGTTACGCCTTCAGGGTGCCTGCCAGGCTGAACATCAAAACCCAGGCAGTGCAGTGAATCGCCATACAGATTGTGTAGTGCGGGTAAATAAGCGGTTTCCACCACCGCGCCAAGCCCAACAAACCCTAACAGCATCTTCTACCTCGTCGAGTAAATTACCGGGGCAAACGCCTGCCCCGGTATCGACGAGCGAGGCGTTATCAGGCGTTAGCGGCCGGTTTAGTCTGCGCATTTTCCAGCATGCGACGTACCGGAACAATGAGGACGATCAGCACCGCAGCACAAATCAGCAGCGCGATGGAGCAACGTGCGAAGAGATCCGGCAGCATATCTAGCTGGTCGGCCTTCACGTGACCGCCAATCAGACCTGCCGCCAGGTTGCCCAGCGCACTTGCGCAGAACCACAGGCCCATCATCTGCCCACGCATTCTTTCCGGTGCCAGCAGCGTCATGGTCGCCAGACCAATCGGGCTCAGGCACAGTTCCCCCAGCGTCAGCATCAAAATGCTCCCCACCAGCCAGAATGGCGACACGCCCGCGCCACCGTTATTCAGTACGTTCTGCGCAGCCAGCATCATCAGACCAAAGCCTGCGGCGGCACACAAAATACCAATAACAAACTTGGTGATACTGCTCGGACGAATGTTCATGCTGGCAAGTTTCGGCCAGGCCCAGCTGAATACCGGCGCCAGCAGGATGATGAACAGGGCGTTAATCGACTGGAACCATACCGCCGGGATTTCGAAGTCACCGATCATGCGGTTAGTGTAGTCGTTGGCAAAGAGGTTGAATGACGTTGGCTTCTGCTCGAAGGCGGACCAGAAGAACGCAGCGGAGACCAGCAGAATAAAACAGACCAGAAGTCTGGCACGCTCTTTACGATTCAGGCCCGCAAAAAGGAACAGGTAGATAAAGTAAAGGGCAACGGACGCCGCAATCACGTAAACCAGCACGCTGGCTACCGCAACCGGGTTAATCACAATCACACCCTGCGCGATCAGCGTAACGATAACAGCTACACCCACAGCCAGCGCCAGCAACCATGCGCCCACGCCGTTTCTTTTCACCACCGGGCTATTCCAGGTCGAGTCCAGCCCCACTTCGCTGTCATAGCGTTTCATTGCCGGAACGGCAAACACGCGGAAGATGATCAGGGCAACCAGCATCCCGATGCCACCAATGCCGAAGCCCCAGTGCCAGCCGTGAGATTTAATCAGCCAGCCGGAAATCAGCGGCGCGATAAACGAGCCCATGTTGATGCCCATGTAGAACAGCGAGAAACCGCCGTCACGACGCGCATCGCCTTTTTTGTACAGCGTCCCCACCATGACCGAGATACAGGTTTTAAACAGACCAGAACCGAGCACGATGAACATCAGGCCGATAAAGAACAGGTTATCGCCCATGATGGCCGAAAGCGCAATCGACAGGTGGCCGAGCGCAATCAGGATGGATCCGTACCAGACGGCTTTCTGCTGGCCGAGCCAGTTATCCGCCAGCCACCCACCCGGCAGTGCGGCCAGGTACATGGTGCCGGCAAAGATGCCCACAATTGCCGACGCGTTTTCACGTGCCAGCCCCATCCCGCCGTCATACACGGTGGCGGCCATAAACAGGATCAGTAATGGGCGAATGCCGTAAAACGAGAAACGTTCCCACATCTCGGTAAAGAACAGCGAACCGAGCGGATAAGGGTGGCCGAAGAACGTTCGGCTTTCTTTTTGATTAACAGAGGATTGCATAATTCTCCCAGGAAGGTATGTGTCGTGCTTGTAAACACCAGCATGTACGCCGGCCAGTTACGTATCTGACCGATTTTTTACATGCAGCGAAAAGTTAGTTAACCATTTGATAACCAGTCGCTAGTTTTGTCTAGTACCGGACCCTGGACTTTAAGATGAAAATTCGATGATTGTCTACTTTCTTAGATTTAAACTTGGTTAAAAGTGAATAGTGATTGACATCACACAGAGTGGACTGGCGGTATGAGCGGGCGAAAAAAAGCCCGCGATCAACGCGGGCTTCAGAAAGAACGGCAACGCTTATTTGCTTTTCTTAATGTGCTTAATCAAACGCTTACGCTTACGCATCTGGTTTGGCGTCAGGGTATTGCGCTTGTTGGCGAACGGGTTCTCCCCTTCCTTGAACTGGATGCGGATTGGCGTGCCCATTACGTCCAGTGATTTACGGAAGTAGTTCATCAGATAGCGCTTGTAGGAATCCGGCAGGTCTTTAACCTGGTTGCCGTGAATCACCACGATTGGTGGGTTATAACCACCGGCGTGAGCATATTTCAGCTTCACGCGACGACCACGCACCAGCGGCGGCTGATGGTCTTCTGCTGCCATGTTCATGATACGGGTCAGCATGGCGGTGCTCTGACGACGGGTGGAGCTGTCGTACGCTTCACGCACGGACTCAAACAGATTACCTACACCGCTGCCGTGTAACGCAGAGATAAAGTGCACGCGAGCAAAGTCGATAAAGCCCAGACGGAAGTCGAGCGTCTCTTTCACCTGCTCTCTCACCTCATTACTCAGGCCATCCCATTTGTTGACCACGATAACGAGTGAGCGCCCACTATTCAGAATGAAGCCGAGCAGAGAAAGGTCCTGATCGGAGATACCTTCACGCGCATCGATGACCAGCATGACCACGTTGGCATCTTCAATCGCCTGCAGGGTCTTGATAACGGAGAATTTTTCAACCACATCGGTGATTTTCCCGCGCTTACGTACGCCTGCGGTGTCAATGAGCACATACTCACGCTCATCGCGCTGCATCGGGATATAAATACTGTCGCGGGTGGTGCCCGGCATGTCGTAAACGACCACACGCTCTTCGCCGAGGATACGGTTAGTAAGTGTAGACTTACCTACGTTTGGACGGCCCACGATGGCCAGTTTGATCGGCAGATCCTGCGGGTTGAAGTCGTCTTCAGGCTCTTCCTCGCCCGCTTCGCCGTCTTCGAACTGCGCCCAATATTCGGCGTCTTCATCGATCTCTTCCGGCGGGTTAACTTCATCAACCCACGGCAGCAAAACGGTTTCCAGCAGGCTGGTCACGCCACGGCCATGAGATGCCGCGATCGGGTAGATTTCGCCCAGACCTAAGGACCAGAAATCCGCAACCGCCTGGTCTGCATCAATACCGTCAGTTTTGTTCGCCACCAGGAAAGTGGGTTTTTCACGCGAGCGCAGATGTTTCGCAATAGCGGAGTCCGCCGGCATCAGGCCTGCGCGAGCGTCCACCATAAACAGAACCACGTCAGCTTCTTCAATCGCCAGCAGCGACTGTTCCGCCATACGGGTTTCAACACCATCTTCTGTCCCGTCAATACCACCGGTATCAATACAGATGAACTCGCGTCCTTCTACTTCTGCACGACCGTACTTACGGTCACGCGTCAGCCCCGGGAAATCCGCAACCAGCGCATCACGGGTGCGTGTTAAACGGTTAAAAAGAGTGGATTTTCCAACGTTAGGGCGCCCGACAAGCGCGACCACAGGTACCATGTTTGAAGCCTCATAAAATTCAAATAAACGTCGCATTTGCGGCGTTTTTAAAAATGTCAAAACGGCTCCTGAGTGAACAGGAGCCGTTTAGTATACTACAACCGCTGGGTAATTAACGCGTGATCGCGTACAGCGTGCCGTCTTTTGCCTGAATCAGCAGTTTGCCGTCAGCCACGACCGGTTCCGTCAGGAAACCTGAGCTGTCGACTTTTTGCTGAGCAACAAAACGACCGTTGTCCGGGTCAATCCAGTGCATATACCCTTCGCTATCACCCACCACCAGGCTACCGTTATACAGTGCTGGTGCGGTCAGCAGACGGTGCAGCAGATCGCTTTGCGTCCACAGCGTAACACCACCTTCGGTGCTGAGCGCCAGCAGACGGTCGTTCTGATCAACCATATAGATACGGTTGCCATCAACCACGAAATCATTTACCGAGCCCAGTTCACGTTTCCACATGACCTGGCCGCTGCGCAGATCCAGCGCGGTCAGGTTACCGTTATAGGCCAGTGCGTAAACCACACCGTCTACGATAACCGGGGTCGTGTCGACATCGCTCAGACGATCGATTTCCGTTGAGCCTGTCGCCTGGGAAATACGCTGCTGCCAGATCATCTGGCCTTGCTGCATCAGTACCGCGCTTACACGACCGTTGTCACCGCCAACAATGGCAGCACCAAAGGCGGTAGCCGGCGCAGATTCACCGCGCAGGGACAAGGAAGGCATATCCAGGTTCACGGTCCATTTCACCAGACCATCGGCTTCGTTCAGCGCCTGCAGCTGGCCGTTGCTGGTGTGGATCAGTACCATGCCGTCGCTCACGACCGGACGAGACAGAGACTCACCGGCCACGGAGGTTTGCCATGCAACAGAACCATCGCTGGTGTTGAGAGCATAGACCTGGGCTTTTTCGCTACCCACGTACACATGCCCACCGGCAACGGTCAGACCGCCAGAAAGCAGTGCCGGTTTACGAGAGAACCAGCCGTCTTTTTCCGCCAGGTTAACCGACCACACTTCTTTCCCGTCATCGGCATTAACCGCCTTCACGGTACCTTTGCGGTCAGCCGCATAGATAACGCTGTCGGCAAAAGCCGGGTGCAGGTTGGAATAAAAATCACCAATACCATCGCCCACGGAGGTGCTCCACGCGGTGGACGGGGTAAACTGGTTTTCAACAGTCGGCAGTGGGGACATTTTCACAACGTCTTCTTCGCCACTGAACAGTGAACAGCCACTCAATAACGTAACAGAAAGCAGTCCTGGCAGAAGTAATTTACGCAATTGCATCGGGTCCCTCTCAGACGGACAAATTATTTATTTTCATCTGCATCATTTCGCTCAGCGCAGGTGAAGCTTTGCTCTCTACGCCAGCTTGCCACGCTTTACGCGCGCCCGCTTTGTCACCTTTGCTCAGCAGTGCTTCACCGCGCAGATCGGCAACAATGGCAGCAAAACCTTCACCTTTGATGGTATCGAGCGTTTTCAGCGCATCGTCAGCTTTTTTCTGCTGAACCTGAATACGAGCCAGGCGCAGATTGATTACCGCTTTCAGATTTTCATCACTGGCGGCGGTTAGCCCTTGTGACAGCAGGCTAGCGGCTTTATCCAGCTCGTTCTTATCAACGTACTGCTGCGCCACTTCCAGTGCGGCCAGCGCACCGTAGGTGTTTTTGTTGTCAGCGGCAAATTTCTCTGCCGCCGTCAGCGTTTGCGGCTGATCGGCACGGATTGCGCTAACGGTATTTTCATACGACAGCGACGCGTCACGCGCGGAGTCCGCCTGATGACTGTTCCAGTAACGCCAGCCTACCAGCGCACCGACACCTAAAATAACCCCAACAACCAGCGCCTTGCCGTTTTCGACAAAGAAGCGTTTAATCGCGTCGACCTGATCGTGTTCGTTCTCGTAAATTTCCACGCAGTCCTTCTCCTTAGCCCAATAGAGTGCGCAAGTGCGCCGCAACGCCGTCCTGCGTTACCGTTGTCTGCTCACCCGAGCGCAGGTCTTTCACAACCACTTCGCCGTTAGCCACTTCGGACTCGCCCAGCACCAGTGCAATACTTGCGCCCCATTTATCGGCACGAGCAAACTGTTTTTTGAAGTTGCCGCCGCCATGGTTGGTCATCAGCTTCACGTCCGGCAGTGCATCACGCACGCGTTCCGCAAGCTGCATTGCCGCAGGCTGCGTTTCCGCGCCTGAGGCTACCAGGTATATATCGACAACGGAATCTGCTTTAAATTCCGGATTAACTGCCTGAACCAGCAAAACAAGTCGCTCAAGGCCCATGGCGAAGCCAACGCCAGGGGCTGGACGACCACCAAGCTGCTCAACCAGACCGTCATAACGACCGCCGGCACACACGGTGCCCTGGGAACCGAGGCTGGATGTCACCCACTCGAACACGGTGCGGTTGTAGTAGTCCAGACCGCGCACCAGACGCTGGTTCACGGTATAAGCAATGCCCGCGGCTTCCAGCAGTTTGCACAGACCCGCAAAGTGCTCACGCGACGCTTCGTCCAGGTAGTCGCCCAATGCAGGTGCATCGTTCAACAGCGCCTGTACGTCAGGGTTTTTGGAATCCAGCACGCGCAGTGGGTTGCTGTACATACGACGTTTGCAGTCTTCGTCCAGCTTCTCTTTGTGCTGCTCCAGGAACGCAACCAGTGCGTCACGGTAGTTCGCGCGTGCTTCCAGAGAACCGATGGAGTTCAGTTCCAGTGAGACGTGCTCAGCAATGCCGAGCGCACGCCACCAGCGGGCAGTCAACATAATCAGTTCGGCGTCAATGTCCGGGCCCTGCAGGCCAAAGACTTCCACACCCAACTGGTTGAACTGGCGATAACGACCTTTCTGTGGACGTTCGTGGCGGAACATCGGGCCGATATACCACAGGCGCTGCTCCTGATTGTACAGGAGACCATGTTCGATGCCGGCGCGTACGCAGCCCGCCGTACCTTCCGGACGCAGTGTCAGGCTGTCGCCGTTGCGGTCCTCAAAGGTGTACATCTCTTTTTCAACCACGTCGGTCACTTCGCCGATCGCGCGTTTGAATAACGGGGTCTGCTCTACAATCGGCAAACGGATTTCGCTGTAACCGTAGCTGCCGAGCACCTGTTTGAGTGTGCCTTCAATGCGCTGCCAGATGGCGGTTTCGCCAGGCAGATAATCGTTCATGCCGCGGATGGCTTGAATGTTTTTTGCCACGTTTATTCTCTTTCTATATACAAAAAAGAACCCAAAGAATGGGTTCAATCATACATGGGAAGCGCCACGCTTCCCATCACGTTATTTTTCAACCTGCTGAACGCTGATGCGCTGCGCTTCATCCATCATTGTTGCTTTGGCACGGATGCGGGCTTCAAGCTGGTCGATCATGTCACTATTATCCAGACGATCTTTACGCACGCCATCTTCATAGAGACCACTTTTCTTGTTACCGCCGGTGACGCCGAGCGTTGACACCAGGGCTTCACCCGGACCGTTTACCACGCACCCGATGATGGAGACGTCCATCGGGTTGATGATATCTTCCAGACGTTGCTCAAGCGCATTCACCGTGCCAATCACGTCAAATTCCTGACGTGAACAGGTTGGGCAGGCAATGAAGTTGATCCCACGTGCGCGGATACGCAGTGATTTGAGGATATCGAAACCGACTTTGATCTCTTCTACCGGATCGGCCGCCAGCGAAACGCGCAGGGTGTCACCGATCCCTTCCGAGAGCAGCAGCCCCAGACCGATCGCCGATTTAACGGAACCGCTACGAAGGCCACCGGCTTCCGTAATCCCGAGGTGCAAAGGCTGATCGATCTGTTTTGCCAGCAGGCGATAAGACTCTACTGCCAGGAACACATCTGAGGCTTTTACGCTGACTTTGAACTGATCAAAGTTCAGACGATCAAGATGATCAACGTGACGCATCGCGGATTCAAGCAGCGCCTGCGGCGTTGGCTCACCGTATTTTTCCTGCAGATCTTTTTCCAGGGAACCGGCGTTAACGCCGATACGGATAGGAATATTTTTATCGCGGGCGCAATCCACCACCATGCGGATACGCTCTTCGTTACCGATATTGCCCGGGTTAATACGCAGGCAGTCGACGCCATATTCAGCAACTTTCAGCGCAATGCGGTAATCGAAGTGGATATCAGCAACCAGCGGAACGCTGACCTGCTGTTTGATCAGTTTGAACGCCTCAGCGGCATCCATTGTCGGCACGGAGACGCGAACAATGTCCGCGCCTACACGTTCTAACGCTTTGATCTGATTGACCGTCGCTTCCACGTCTGTGGTGCGCGTGTTGGTCATCGACTGGACGGCGATAGGAGCCCCATCGCCGATTGGCACATTACCAACGTAAATCCGTTTCGATTTTCTACGTTGAATCGGAGCCTGGTTATGCATGAAAAATCTCCCGCGTTGCCCGTCTGTTACTGTGCTGCTGATTGTTCGGCATTAACGGTAAGACGCGCAACCTGGTTAGTTCTGATAAAGCGGCTCAGGTCGACAGGTTTTCCTTGATACTGGATCTGTACTGCTGCCGGAGCGCCGATTTTAAGTTTATACGGTGCCTGGCCGGTTAGGTTTAACGTGCCATCTTTACGCTGCAGACCACTGAACAGTTTTTTACCTGTTGCATCGGTCACTTCCAGCCAGCAGTCAGCAGAGAAGTTCATCACCAGCGCATTTGGGTCCGCCGCCGGCGCAGCCGTTCCGGCCGGGTTGGTTGGCAGTGACGCAGCACCGTTGTCCGCAGGCTGAGTGGCCGCTGGCGCGTTGGTCGCGGTATCCACGTTTGCCTGAGAAGGGGCAACCACCGCGTTTTGATCCTGAGCCTGAGGCGCAGGAGTATTAGCCGTTGCGGCGGGTGCCTGCCCGGCATCGGTTGCAGGCGCATCGGTCGCGGCAGTCTGCGGCTCGCTGGAGGTGGCAGCACCTTCGGTATTCAGCGGCACGCTCTGAGCGTTGTCATTGCCGGACTGATTGAGCTCGGCGGAGGATTGATCGGCCATGGTGGTGATCTCTTCCTGCTGCGCCTTGTGGTTTTGCCACCACCATGCGCCCGTCAGGCCGATCACCACAAACAGCACCAGCCAGGTAAAGCTCATCAGCCAGCCATCACGTTTTTTACGACGTTTTCCCAGGGAGAAGGTCTGCATCGGCGCAACTTTTGCTGCGCGGACCGGTGCCTGCTTCTCCATCATTGGCAGTAATTCTTCTTCAGGGATATGCACCAGTTTTGCATAAGAGCGGATGTAACCACGCAGAAATGTTGAAGCCAGATCGGCCGGAGCCTTATCTTCTTCAATATCGCGAACCGTGGAAACCTTCAGACATAAGCGTTCTGCAACGGCTTGCTGGCTGAGTCCGAGTTGTTCACGGGCGTTGCGAAGACGAACGCCAGTGGAGAGTGCTTCATGTTGGTCGTGAGTGGCTTCAGTATTCATTCGCTACAACTACTGGTACGTGAAAAAAAAGGGTTCAGGTGCCGGTAAGTCACAATGCCACCCGCACCGCGAAAGTTCTGATCAGTTAACCTTGAACAGACAGTATAAGACTGTCAGCCCGGAGATGACAGCACAGCCCTGCCCGTCAGGATAAACTGTTGTTACGTCGTTACATACTGCCCGAAAGTCGGATGAAACGCACCGTAATTATTGATCAGTCATCACGAATCTGACTGATTATTCAGTAAGATTATGCTTCACGGCGCAAATAATGCGCCGTGAGTGCATAAGAATCAAACAGCTTTGACCGCAATCGTCTCGCCCTGCATACGTTTACGCAGGGTACGTTTGGTACGGTCAATCACATCACCTGCCAGCTGTCCGCATGCAGCATCGATATCATCACCACGGGTTTTACGCACGATAGTGGTGAAACCATACTCCATCAGCACCTTGGAGAAACGGTCGATACGGCTGTTCGAGCTACGGCCATAAGGCGCACCCGGGAACGGGTTCCATGGAATCAGGTTGATTTTGCACGGCGTATCTTTCAGCAGTTCAGCCAGCTGATGCGCATGCTCGGTACCGTCGTTTACGTGATCGAGCATGACATACTCGATCGTCACGCGGCCCTGGTTCGCGTTGGATTTCTCCAGGTAGCGACGCACGGCGGCGAGGAAAGTTTCGATATTGTACTTTTTGTTGATGGGTACAATTTCGTCACGGATTTCGTCGTTTGGTGCATGCAGGGAGATCGCCAGCGCAACGTCAATCATGTCGCCCAGCTTGTCCAGTGCAGGCACTACGCCTGACGTCGACAGCGTTACGCGACGCTTGGACAGACCGAAGCCGAAGTCATCCAGCATGATTTCCATCGCCGGAACGACGTTGGTCAGGTTCAGCAGTGGCTCGCCCATGCCCATCATCACTACGTTGGTGATTGGACGGGTCCCGGTCACTTTCGCCGCACCGACGATTTTCGCCGCACGCCACACCTGGCCGATAATTTCAGACACGCGCAGGTTACGGTTGAATCCTTGCTGAGCGGTTGAGCAGAACTTGCACTCCAGCGCACAGCCTACCTGAGAGGAGACGCACAGCGTGGCGCGGTCTTCTTCCGGGATGTAGACGGTTTCAACGCGCTGATCGCCAACGGCAATCGCCCATTTGATGGTGCCATCGGCAGAGCGCTGCTCCTCCACCACTTCTGGTGCACGGATTTCAGCCACTTCTTTGAGCTTATTGCGCAGCACTTTGTTGATGTCAGTCATGTCATCAAAGTTGTCGCTGCAATAGTGGTACATCCATTTCATGACCTGATCGGCACGAAACGGCTTCTCGCCCATCTCTTTAAAGAACTCGCGCATCTGCTGACGGTTCAGATCCAGCAGGTTAATTTTTCCATTTTTATTTGGAACCGCAGGAATGGCGACTTCGGAGGTATTCACTAATTCAGACATAATTTTTTCCGGCCTCGTTGTTACACGTTATGGCCCATGGAGGGTTGAAAAGAAACGCCCCGGAAAGCAGTCTGCTCGTCCGGGGCGTTGCATTGTACAAAGTCTGGCGCAGGGATGCCACGTCTGCACGCGGCATTTACGAAAATAATGTGTAAACGAAACCGTTAAATTAACGGGTACGTGGACACACTTCGCCTTCAGCGAAGAAGAACGCGATTTCACGAGCGGCAGATTCAACAGAATCGGAACCGTGGGTGCCGTTCTCGGTGAAGCTGTCTGCATAGTCAGCGCGCAGGGTACCAGCCAGTGCGTTATCCGGGTTGGTCGCACCCAGCAGGTCACGGTGACGCTGTACTGCGTTTTCGCCTTCCAGTACGGATACAACGATCGGGCCAGAAGTCATGAACTCAACCAGACCGTCGAAGAATGGACGACCTTCGTGCTCAGCGTAGAAACCGCGAGCCTGCTCAACGGTCAGGTGCAGCATTTTGGTGCCAACGATTTTGAACCCTGCTGATTCAAAGCGAGCAAAGATGCTGCCAATAACGTTTTTTGCCACCGCGTTTGGTTTGATGATGGAAAAAGTACGTTCAATAGCCATGATAACCTCTGTAAATGTTCTGTTGTTTTTCATACCTGAGTATGGTGTGGCGCGGATTATAATGAGCAATAGCGCCATTGCCTATGGATTCAGGTAACATTTTTTTAAAATGAGACGAAGATTAGCAACAGCTCACAGCAGAAGAGACGTTTAACGCTACTGCAGCGTGAAATTCACCGTCGCCACCTGCCCCGCTTCATCCATCACCAGCACCTGATAATCGCCTGATTTATCAAGCTGCAAGGTGTAAACCCGGCTTTTCACCGCCAGCGGTTCGCCATTCAAAAACCACCAGCGTTCACCGCTATTGCCGGTTGCCTGTAGCGGTAACGAGACGCGGGATTCCCCCGGCAGACGCTTGATAACCGCGCCTTCACGCACGCCAGTCAACATCAGCGGTGCAGGTGAGTCCTGCGACAAGGGCGGACAGGTAGCCGATGGCGAAGGGATCCGTGCTGAGCGCCGCTCGGCTGCAGGGAGCCAGGGTTCCAGCGGCAGCGGCCAGACATCCAGAACTTTCTCGGTCGCATCCGGGCAGTCTGCCGCCACGCGTTTGCTCTCTTTATCCAGCCAGACCGGGAAGCGGATCCCGCGAATACCTTCCTGTTCCGGTAAGAGCAACGTCGGCGGCTCGCTGCCGTCCAGCAGCCAGGTCGCCAGGCGACGACGGCAATTTTCGCTCCCTTCCGGCAGCGACTGGCCGCCCGGCCAACAGATGACGCCGCGTCCCACACCGTCAGGACGCGGGTCGCGTGGCAGACGCGCCTGATCGAGCGTTGAACCAGACTGCAGTACATTATTCACCTGGTTAAGCAGAGGTACCGCGCTCGCAAACCCAAACTGACCCGCCACAGGCGTGCCGTCCGGTCGTCCGGTCCAGATCCCAATAACGTAACGGGCATTCAGCCCTACCGCCCATGCGTCACGGTAGCCATAGCTGGTTCCCGTTTTCCATGCCAGAGGTACCACCTGAGGCAGCGCATTGTCCGGCAGCGGCTGCGCCTCATTGGCCAGAATACGGCGAATGATCCACGCCGAGCCCTGGGATAACAACGGCCGCTCTGACAAGGGATCGCCTGGCTGTAAGCGCAGCCGGCCCGCTTTACCGTGTCGGGCGAACGCGCTATAGGCCGCGGTGATATCGGCCAGCCGCGCCCCTGCCCCGCCCAGGATCAGCGATAAATTCGGCTGTGCGCCAGCAGGTAAAATCAGCGGCAAACCTGCATTACTCAACATCGCAGCAAAACGTTTTGGTCCGTATGCCTCGAGCACCTGCACGGCGGGCAGATTAAGGGAACGTACCAGCGCTTCACTCATACTCACCGGCCCATGAAACCCACTGTCGAAATTACCCGGGCGATAATCCCCCGTTTTTCTTGGAACATCCTGGAGCAGCGATGCCGGGTGGATCAAACCGTCGTCCAGCGCCATACCGTAGATAAAGGGTTTGAGCACCGATCCCGGCGATCGGATCGCATTCACCATATCCACATGGCTAAACCGGGTGTCATCGTTAATGTCGACCGATCCCACCCAGCCACGCACTTTCATATCCGTGTGATCGACGACGATCATTGCCAGCGAACTGCGTGCTGGCAGGCGGGATTTCCAGTTCATCGCCAGTTCTTCAAGCTGCCTCTGCAGGGACGCATCTAAGGTAGTCACAATTTTAGTATCGCGACTTTTACTGAGCATCATGCGCGAAAAGAGCGGTGCCAACTGCGGCATTTGCCGGGGCGCCAGCCATACCGCTTCTTCACGGGACTCCTTAACCTGGCTTGCCGACCAGACGCCCTGCGTCACCATCCGGTCGAGCACTTTGTTGCGTGCCGCTTCTGCACGTTCCGGCCAGCGGTCAGGACGCAACCGGCTTGGCGCCTGCGGCAATACGGCGAGCAGCGCCGCTTCGGAATAGCTGAGTTGCGAAGGCGGTTTGCCGAGATAGGTCCAGCTTGCCGCACCAATCCCCTGCAGCGTACCGCCAAACGGGGCACGGTTAAGATAAAGCGTGAGGATGTCGCGCTTAGATAGGTGCCACTCAAGCTGCATGGCTCGCCAGAGCTGACGAATTTTGCCACCAAAAGTGCGCGGATGCGGATCCAGCAGGCGCGCCACCTGCATAGTGAGCGTGCTGCCGCCTGAGACAACCCTCCCGGAGGTAAGATCCTGCCAGGCTGCGCGCAGTACAGAGAACGGATTCACGCCTGGATGGTCCCAGAACCAGCGATCTTCATACTGGATCAAGGCTTCAAGATAGCGGGGAGAAACCTCTTCGAGAGTGACCGGATAGCGCCAGATCCCTTCGCTGTCGGCAAAACGCCAGAGCGGCGTGCCCTTTTCGTCCACCACCACCCGTGCGGGGTTGACCTCTTTCAGAGGCAACGGCCACAGGCGATCAGCGGCCAGGATCAGCCCCCATAAAACGAGAAGCGCTCCCGCCAGCCACAGCCAGCGGGAGCGTATCAGACGTACAAGGCGCATATTACGGTACAACAATCAGCGGGCCACTGGCCGCACCTGTTGCCCGCCACTGCGGAACATACATGGACTCCACCATCGGGACCGGCACCTCATAGGTTCCCGGCGTCACGGCGCGCGCCAGATAAACCAGCGTGACCGGCTGCCCTTCGTTAACCGGCACCGCCGCCACAAAGCGATCGTCGCGGAATTCCATATGCTGAATATCCGCCTGCTGCATCTGACTGAGCAGGTTCTGCACTTCGCTGCCGCTGTCCTGCAGGCTGGCGCTGCTGCTCGCCAGGTTCTGGTTTTCCAGTTCCAGTCCCGCCGGGAGGAGATCGACAACCAGCGCATCCGGCACGTTCTGGCTGGCCTTCACTTCAAGCCATACCAGCACCAGCTCGCCGCTCTTCAGTGACGTGAGCGACTTTGTGCTACCGTCGGTTGCCAGAATATGGCGCTCAATCTGCAGCACGTTAGACGATGGCTGAGGTGCAGATGCCGGATAACCGGTGCCATCAAGGCGTACCCACAGCGGTGTGCTACCGGTATTGGTCACCTGCAACGCGCCAAGCTGGTCGCCGTTCACGTTCTGTACCAGGGCTTTATCACCACCTGATGCGGTATCCGCCAGAGACGTTTGCGCCTGCCATGCACCGGACAAAGTTTGCAGCGAGCGTCCGGCCAGGAACAGGGCGTTACTCTCCTGGGTCGAGAGCCAGCGCTGGCTGAAAGCTTGTTCCGACAAGGCGTTCAGCAGCGTATTTTGCGCATCCGGCAGAAGCTTGTACTCCTCAAGCAGAGAGAGCATCAGCGCATTATCACGAAGCGCACTGCCATAATCGGCCATCCAATTCTTGCTGTCGCTACGCGGCGTTTTGATGGCCAGACCCAGCGCCTGCTGGCTGCGCGGTGCGTCGCCCATCAATTTAAGCGCCATCCCCAGCTGCATCAGCGGCAGCCCGGAAGCGGCCTGTCCGTGACGTTCCCAGATTTCACGCAACGCACCAAGCGGGGCTTTTTGCTGGCGAGCCAGCACCAGCGCGGCATAGGCCTGCACCGCAAATTTACTGGCCTGGGTATCATCGCTGTAGCGAATGGACATCATGCCCGGGTCCTGCAGGTAACGCAGCAAGCGGCTGTTGGCGTTGTTAACCGCCTCAGCAGGCACGCTGTAGCCCTGCTCGCCTGCACGAACCAGGAAGTCAGTGACATAGGCGGTGAGCCAGTACTCCTCCGGACCGTTTTTATCCCAAAGCGCGAAACCTCCGTCATCACGCTGCATCTGCAGCAGACGGGAGATCCCGATATCAATGGCCGCACGGCGCTTGTCATCCGTATCCCCTTTGATGCCAAGCGCGGTCAACTGCGCCGCGTTGGTGTAGAGCGACGGGAACAGACCACTGGTGGTTTGCTCCAGACAGCCATACGGGTATGCCTGCAGCTCACGAATATAGCGCGCCAGATTCAGAGGCGGTTTCCCGCTCAGCAGCAATTGTCCCTGTAGCGTGGCAGGAGAGAAGCCATTAAGGTGCTGCGCCGGTGCACTCCACGACTCACCAGGATTCAGCATGGCACCGGTGTTAACGGTCTGCGCCGGGAATGCCGGACGAACGCCGATTTTCCAGCTCTTCTGTTGTGCAGCGAAAGTCTCGCCCGGCAGCTGCAGGCCGGTCACCTGAGCGGTCACTTCACCATCACCGTAGCCATCCAGCGCACGTACCGGTATAAACAGGGTGCTGCGCGCGCCCGGCGGTAACTTCACGGGCTGCGGCTGTGCGCCCTCAAGCGACAGCTTGCCGGTAGCGGTAAAGGCAACGTTCAGCGTTTGCGGCTGGTCCGTCAGGTTGGTCACATCCAGCGTCAGGCGTGAGGTATCGCCACTTGCCAGGAAGCGCGGCGTGTTCAGTTCGGTAATGATTGGGGCGGCGACAATCACTTTACCTTCGCTGCTGCCGAAATCATCTTCCGTCCAGGCCTGCGCCATCAGACGCAGCTCGCCGTTGAAGTCTCCAATGGGCAGCGTCACGGTCCCTTCACCGTTAGCATCGAGCTCGACCGGCTGCGCCTGCTGGGCAATGATAGTCACGTGGTTCACCGGTGGTTTACCGCCGCGCTTAAGCTCATCGCCGTCACCACCAAAGCGCAGTGCAGCCATGCCGCCCTGCCCTTCAATGACCTGACCGTAAATATCGTAGATATCCGCGCCGTAGCGCTTCTGACCGAAGAACGCTTCCCACGGATCCGGGGTAACGTAATCGGTGATGTTCAACACGCCGCTGTCCACTGCCGAGATCAGCACATTCACTTTCTGCGGAACGGCGCCGTCTTTGACGCTGGCCTTCACCTTCACGGACAGCGTCTGGTTTGGCCGCATTTTCTGCGGATTTTCCAGCGCGACATTCAGGCGGCGATTCTCATCGCCCATCGGCAGATGCAGTAACCCGACGGCACGTTTCGGCGTCGCTGATTTGGATTTATCGCCAGGGCGTACCACCAGCGTGCTGAGATAGAGATCGTGACGTTTCCAGGCCTTATCCACCGGGATTGAGAGATCGAGCCCGTTGGCCGGTACGTCGATCTCTTTCCACCACAGCGGCCCTTCGCTGGACTCGATCATCGCATAGCCTTTACCCGCCGCCGGAGCAGCGATATGCAGCTGGATGGTATCTCCCGGCTGATAGGAAGGCTTGTCCAGTTTCATGGTCACACGGTCGGGGCGAGCGGCACCGGTGCCGTCGCTATTATCCTGCCAGCTGTAGCCGGCCCAGAAGCGCACGCTGCTGACCATGTCGTCCGGCGCTTTGACCTCCAGACGGTACGAGCCCCACTCCACCGGGAAGGTCACTTTACCGGTTTCATCGGCCTTGAGGGTCAGCTCCTGCTCGCCCTCCACCAGGTCTTTCTGATCAAACTGTGACTGCCAGCCATCGCTCTCTGACCAGTTCCAGTAGTAGTCACGGCGCTCACGGATCAGGCGAACCTGTAACCCGGAAACCGCCTTTTTTGCCCCGCTGGCATCGGCATAGACGATATCAAAGCTGGCATTGCCGTTTTCATCCACGATCGGCTGGTTGACGGTGGTGTCAGTGCGGTAGTCATAAACGGCCTTACTGGCAAACTGAGGACGGATACCCGGCAGATCAGCCGCCGGCCAGATGGCCTGCTCAGCACGGCGCGTCACCGGGCGACCGCCCGATTCCAGAAGGCTGGCCTGCAGGATCAGCTGCAGCGGTGAATGCGCCTCTTTCCACTGGCTTTCGGTCGAGACCTGTCCGCGCCCCTGTTCATCAAGGGTTAGCTGAACTTCATCCAGGCTGCGGCTCAGGTTCTCTTCGGCGATATCACCAAACTGGAAGCCCGGCAGTGCAGCGACGGCTTCGCGCAGCGGTCGCAGGAAAAGCTGGCCTTGCAGGGAATTTCCGTTGGCAGGTGCGCCATACAGGTAATAACCCGCAATGTTAAAGTCGACGTTATCCTCGGTGGAAACCGGCGCTTTTTGTCCCGTCAGATTAAGCGCCATACGCTCCGGCATAAAATCTTCAACGTGGAAATCCCACAGGCGCTGTTGGTTATCGCCGGTATTGGCGCGGATATGCCACATACCGGTCTGCGCCCCGCCGTCCAGGGAATAATTGAAGCGATAGAGGCCGTTCTCAGGCTGGACGACAACCGTGCGCGCCACCTGTCCGTCCGGGCGCAGTACGTCGAGTTTAACCGGCTGGGCAGGAAGCGGTTTACCGTCGCTGTCGCGCAGCAAACCATTGAGGATCACCGTTTCGCCAGGGCGATAGAGATCGCGCGGGCCAAACATAAAGAATTGCTTGCTGTAGCCAGGGCTACCTGCGATATCAAACTCCGCCAGATCGAGGGCCGGAAGCTTGAGGTCAAGCAGCGTGGTCTGTCCGTCTTTGCTGGCCAGAATCAGCGCGGCTTCTTTGTCAGTCTCAAGTTTTGCGTGGCCGTCAGCATCGCTGTTCGCTTCGGCAAGCGTCTGCCCTTTATCATTCAACAGGGTGACGGTAACGCCGGATTGCGCCGCGCCATCTTCCAGGCTCTGGGTGAAAATATCCAGACGATTATGATAACGGTGAGCGGACAACCCAATATCACTTAAGGTAAAGAGCGTCGCGGCATTGCTGTAGTTATAGTGCCCGGCCTGATTCATGACCGCGATGTACACGCCTGACTGCTGGAGCGGCTTAATATCCCGCAGCGGCAACAGCAGTTTTTCACGGGTGTTGCGTGCCGGATTGAGGTCAAACCGGCCGGTATACACCAGGTCCGCCATTTTGAGCAGATTATCGGACTCCCAATTGGTCAGGGAGTTACGGTACTCCCACTGGCTGACAAAGGAGGCCAGGGATTCAGGCTTCACGCGGTAGAAATTCACGTCAACATTGTTGACGTTGAGCGCCATTACCGGCAGACCTTCCACCACCTTGCCCGGCAGCAGCGAGCCACGGCTGGCAAAACCGACCGTCGGTTCAACATCCCGGGTAGTCAGGGCTTTTTCGTAATCGATACCAAATGTCGCTTTGTTCAGCGCCTGCAAATCACGTTCAACGGTGACAACCAGATTGCGGTTGGGCTCCAGATGGCGCAGGCGTAGCTCTTTCAGGTTAGGTGCGAGTTCCCACGCCCCGTCAACCTTGCCGCTTTTTTTATCCACCACATGCACTGTTTTGGCGAAATCCTGATCGGGATTGAGCGGAACAGAGAAGGTCAGCACCAGCGTGGCCGCGCCATCAAGCTGCACCTCTGAGGTATCCAGCAGGGTGAGCGCTTTGCCCTGACTCTGTGCCGCCAGCGTTGCCAGCTTTTCAGCGTCCGGCTTTTCCGGTGCTTTCGGTGTCGTTGCTGTGGATGCTGCGGGAGCCGCAACCTGAGAGTTATCGTCGCTGTTATCACAGCCGACAAGCGAAAATGTGGTAAGCAGCGCGAGAGAAATCGCGGCTAAGCGAAACGGTGTCATCCTTTGTCCCTGGCCCATGGAGCCTGTTGGTCGTCTTCCGGATAAGTATTATCCGCAAGTTTCATTAATACAAAAAGTCTAATTTTAGAATCTGGAAAGCACCTCGCAGAGCGACGACGCCTTTACTCAGGCACTGCTATGCCGATCACAGTCGCAAACGTCACATGTTACCTTTTACGTCATTTGTTTTTAAAACAAGAAGATAGCTGGATTACCTCGCCTTTAGCCTGCTAGCTTTAAGCTCAAGACGCACCCCGAGTGCGCGGTTCACTAAGAGAGACAGTCATGAAACGAGCCGTGAACGCCCTACAAAATTTCGGAAAATCGTTGTACGGACCGGTACTTATCTTACCGATCGTCGGTCTGTTTATCGCATTCGGTAACGTCCTGGGGAACGGTAACCTCGCAGAGTATGTGCCGTTTCTCGGCCATCCGCTGATTCAGCATGTTGGTCAGCTTATCGCGAAATCGGCCGTGTCAGTACTGGTTAACCTGGCGCTGGTGTTTGCCGTCGGGATACCGATTGGCCTGGCCACGCGTGATAAAGGCTATGCGGCCCTGATCGGCCTGGTGACCTTTGTTGTTTTCATTAACGCGATGAACGTTACGCTGCAGCTCCAGGGCGAACTGGCTCCCGCTGACCAGATGAAAGCCGCCGGGCAAAGTATGGTGCTGGGCGTGCAGGTGCTGGAGATGGGCGTTTTCGCCGGGATCCTGACCGGGGCGCTGTCCGGATACTTGTACAACAAGTACTCCGGCGTACAGTTTAACGGCGCGATGGCCATCTATTCCGGCCACTGTTTCGTCGCCATCGTCATGCTTCCTGTCTCAATGCTGCTCGGCGTCGTGATGAGCGAACTGTGGCCATTTGCCCAGCATGGCATCAGCGCACTGGCGCTGGCGATCAAAGGTTCCGGGCCTTTTGGGGTGGCCATTTACGGCTTCCTGGAACGCATTCTGGTGCCGACCGGCTTGCATCATCTGGTCTATACCCCCTTCCTGTATACCGAACTTGGGGGTACGCAAGAGGTATGCGGCACGGTTTATCAGGGCGCACGCAATATCTATTTCGCCGAAATGGCTTGCCCGGAAGTGAAGCAGTTGAGCAGCACGGTAGTGTGGGACGCGCGCGGCATCAGCAAAATGTTTGGCCTGCCCGCGGCGGCGCTGGCGATGTACATGACCGCCAGGCCGGAGCGCAAAGCGGCAGCCAAAGCCATCCTGATCCCGGCAGCGTTAACCTCTCTGCTGGTGGGCGTTACCGAGCCGATTGAGTTTTCGTTCCTGTTCGTCGCTCCACTGCTGTTTGTGGTACATGCAGTGCTGACCGGCATCGGCATGATGCTTTTCTCCCTGTTCGGTGTTCATGCCATCGGCGCTAACGGAATTATCGATTTTATTCTTTATAACCTGCCGCTCGGCACGGAGAAGTCCAACTGGCCGATGTACATCGTGGTCGGGCTCATCATGTTCGCGCTCTATTTTGTGGTTTTCCGCTTCCTGATCCTGCGCTTCAACATGAAGACGCCGGGACGCGAGGATGACGATCAGGAGACGCGCCTGTACAGCAAACAGGAGTATCAGGCGAAGGGGAACAATGACGGGCTGGGTGAATCCATCGTGGTGGGACTGGGAGGCCGGGAAAACATTGAGGTAGTGGATAACTGCTACACCCGCTTACGCGTCACGGTGAAGGATGTCTCCATCATCGACGAGCCGCGCCTGAAAGCGACCGGCGCGAAAGGGATTATCAAACAAGGTAACAACGTTCAGGTGGTCTACGGGCTGCATGTCAAAAAAATGCGAGAAGCCGTTGAGACGTTTCTCTGAGAGGAGCTAAAGATGTTTACACCCCCTTTTATTCTGTCGATTGCCGGTGGCGGCAGCACCTATACGCCAGGTATCGTGAAAAGCCTGATGGTACGCCTGCAGGACTTCCCGCTGGCCGAGATTCGCCTCTACGATATCGACGAAGCACGCCAGAACACCATTGCACCGGTGGTGGAGAAGGTCATTCGCGACCATAGCCAGAGCATTACCTTCACCGTGACCACAGACCCGGAAGTCGCGTTCAGCGGGGCGCACTTTGTCTTCGCCCAGATGCGTGTCGGCCAGTACAGAATGCGTGAGCAGGATGAGAAGATCCCGCTGCGCCACGGCGTGGTGGGCCAGGAAACCTGCGGTCCTGGCGGACTGGCATACGGCCTGCGCACGATCCTGCCAATGGTCGAGCTGATCGATCTGGTGGATCGCTACGCGCATGAAAAAGCCTGGATCGTGAACTATTCCAACCCGGCAGCGATCGTTGCGGAAGGGGTGCGCCGCCTGCGACCGGATGCCCGCGTGCTTAATATCTGCGATATGCCAGTGGCGGCGATGCGTAACATGGGGGCCATTTTGGGTGTGGACCGCCACAAGCTGGAGGTGGACTACTTTGGACTGAACCACTTCGGCTGGTTTACCCGCGTGCGGGTGGACGGCGAGGACAAGCTGCCGGAACTGCGTCGGCATATCGCGAGGTTCGGCCTGCTGACGGAAGATGCGGCCAAAACCGACCCGCAGCACTCGGATCCGTCGTGGGTGAAAACCTGGCGCAACATCAAGCCCATCATGGATAACTTCCCGGAATATCTGCCAAACCCCTATCTGCAGTACTACCTGATGCCAAACCAGATTGTGGAGCATCAGAACCCGGACTATACCCGCGCGAACGAAGTGATGAACGGGCGTGAGAAAAAGCTGTTTGCCGCCGCAGAAGAGTATAAGCGTACCGGGATTTTACCGGATGCCTTCCACGTGGGCGTCCATGGCGAGTTTATTGTCGATGTCGCCTGCTCGCTGGCATTTAACCTGCGTCAGCGCCATCTGGTAATGGTGGAAAACCGCGGGGCGATAACCAATCTGCCGTACGACGCGGTGGTGGAAGTCCCGGCCTACATCACCTCTGAAGGGCCAGAGCCTATCCGCGTGGGTCGGGTCCCGCTGTTCCATCAGACGCTGCTACAGCAGCAGCTCGCCTCTGAACAGTTGCTGGTGGAAGCGACCATTGAAGGCAGCTACGAAAAAGCGCTGCAGGCGTTCACCCTGAACCGCACCGTGCCCACCATGGAGCACGCAAAAGCGATTCTTGATGACATGATTGACGCCAACCGTGACTACTGGCCTGCGCTGCAAAAAGCCTGGCAGAACGGTGAAGCGGTGAAAAAATAGGGTCGTGCTCGCGAGTTGAACGTGGTTTGCTTGTCGGTGTCAGAAAAAACACCGACAATCCTTTTTTACGGAAAAGACTGGAGGCAACCCATGTCCACCTCATATTTTGTCGCCGCCGACTGGCTGATTGAGCACGGTGACGATCCGGAAGTACAGATTATTGACGCGCGTATGGCACCTGCCGGGCAGGAACACCTTCGCGATATGGTCGCAGAATACCGCGCAGGGCATTTGCCGGGCGCGGTATTTTTTGATATTGAAGCCCTGTCCGACCATAACTCCCCTCTCCCGCACATGCTGCCGCGACCGGAAGCGTTCTCCGTGGCGATGCGCGAACTTGGCGTCAATCGTGACAAACACCTCGTGGTTTACGATGAAGGTAACCTCTTCTCCGCACCGCGCGCCTGGTGGATGCTGAAAAACTTTGGCGTGGAGAAAGTCTCAATTCTTGCAGGCGGCCTCGCGGGCTGGAAGCGTGATGAACTGCCATTGCAGCAGGGCAACGTGACGCTGCCGGAAGGCGAGTTCGACGCGACGTTTGATGCGCATCAGGTAAAACGTCTGACCGACGTGCTGGTGGTCAGCCATGAAAAAACGGCGCAAATTGTCGATGCCCGCCCTGCAGCGCGCTTTAACGCCCAGGCGGATGAACCGCGTCCGGGGCTGAAGCGCGGCCATATTCCCGGCGCGTTGAATGTGCCGTGGGGCGATCTGGTGTTTGAAGGTGAATTAAAAACGACCGATGAGCTGCGCGCCATTTTTGATCGTCAGGGCGTGGATTTGCATCGTCCCATTATTGCCAGTTGCGGGTCCGGCGTCACGGCCTGCGTGGTGATTCTGGCGCTCGCCACACTCGGTGTAAACGACGTGACGCTCTATGATGGCGCCTGGAGTGAATGGGGTGCACGAGACGATTTGCCCGTTGAACCGGCCAAATAATGGATAACCGTCTGGCCACGCTGTTAACGCGCGGGGCGTCACTGACCCGCGCGGAATATCGCGTGCTGGCCCACCTCACAGAGCATCCTCTGCTGGTGGGCAATATTACGGTGCGCGAACTGGCGCAGGCGACGTTCGTCTCAACCGCTACCATTATGCGTCTGTGTCAGAAATTAGGCTTCAGCGGTTTTAGCGAATTTATCTGGCACTGCAAACAGCTGTTAACCGAGACGCCGTATATCGCCGCGCAGGCACAACAGTGCCCGGAACTGCCGGCGCTTTTCAGTCAATTTATCGCGAACTATCAGCAAACCTTTCAGTGGGTAACGCGGGAGAAGCGCGCGCAATTTTCGACGTTACTGCGCCAGAAAGAGAGCTTCTTTCTTTATGGCGCCGGCTTCTCTTATCTCTTCGCCGAGTACCTTACCAAGAAATTGCAGGTGCTGGGCAAAACGGCGTTTATTTCCGGGCCGGGCGATAGCCGAAACATTTTCCTCAGCAACGCTGCGCGGTATCAGGTGTTTATCGCCGTCTCACGCAGCGGTGAAACCGAACAGGTGCTGGATAAAGCACGGATCGCTAAAAACGTGGGTATGACGGTCGTGGCTTTTACGCGCGCTTCGGCCAATACGCTGGCGGGAATGGCAGATTTACACTTTGCCTTATATGACGAGGCGGTACATTACGCCGCAGAAGCCGCTGGCGTGACGTCGTTTGAGTCGAATCTGGTCCTGCTGATGGATTTACTGCTGCTGGAAGCGACGGGGTGAAAAATCACCCCGCGTAATCAGATAATGCGGGTGGTTTTGAGATCGCGCAGGAATCCGCCCCAGCGACGCTCGTAAAACGGCGTGATGTGCTCGGTAATAAAGTGGCTGATGCCCTTCTCATCCTTCTTCACCTGACAGATATCGATCGGCTCATCACCCGGCAGCGTATCGGTGGCAACACTGCCCGCAGCCTGAATAATCTCCTCGATATCGCCGTCTGCTTCAATGCCAATCAGCAGCACCGGCTGTTCATCCGTGCTCTCTTTAACAGAGCAGAGGAACGCGCGCCTCACGGGTTTGAGGGTTTTGAACAGCGTGGTCAGCGAATCAATCATCTGCGCAGGGGGTTCGGCTACTTCAGACAACAGCAGCGTTTCGCCCCCTTCCAGCACTTCCTGCGTACTGAGCGGGTTGCCCTCCTCGCCAATCAGATGGTTGATTTCACGCGGGGTAAACTCTTTCCCGGTTGGCAGTTTGGCGTTGAGGAACAAGGTCTGGCCCAGCGTCATTTCGAACAGAGTGCGCACCGGCATCACCACGAACGCCTGCTCGTCTTCAACAGCCTGCTGCAGCGCTTCCAGCGAAGTGAAGAACGGGATCACCGACGTGCCGTCGTCTTTCTCCCAGTGGAGCAGGTCCAGCGCGCTGTCTTCAACAACCTGTTCGCCTTCCGCTGCGGTACCCGGAACCCAGACGGTGGACTCCAGCAACGTGCGGAAAAATGCCGGACGGTGGGCAGGTTCGGTCGCCGCCTGTTCCAGCAGAGTTTCTAATTCGTTTTTCGTTTCAGACATAGTTTGGCTACTTCAACATAATGTCGGCTGGCGCAAGGCTAACAGGCCTACAAAACCGTAGGCCCGGACAAGCACAGCGCCGCCGGACAAAGACAATTACTCGGCAGTCAACAGGTTCGCGATAGTACGCACGCCCAGTCCCGTTGCCCCTGCAGACCACTGCTCAACGGCCGCTTTACGGTAGGTTGCGGAGCAGTCGATGTGCAGCCAGCCTTCGTGATAGTTCTCAACGAAGTGAGACAGGAAGCCGGCCGCCGTGCTCGCACCCGCCGGATAGGCTGCGCTCGCGGTGTTGTTCAGTTCGGCGAAGTTAGACGGCAGCTGGCTGCGGTGGAATTCGGCCAGCGGCAGACGCCAGAACGGTTCGTTCTCCGCGGCCGCGCTTGCCAGCAGGCGAGCTGCCAGTTTGTCGTCAAAGCTGAACAGCGCATGGTAGTCGTTGCCCAGCGCGGTTTTCGCCGCACCGGTCAGGGTCGCCATGTCGATAATCAGCTCTGGCTTCTGCGCAGACGCGTCGATGAGACCATCGGCCAGCACCAGACGACCTTCCGCATCGGTGTTCATCACTTCCACGTTTTTACCGTTACGGTAGCGAATGATGTCGCCGAGCTTAAAGGCATTACCGCTCACCATGTTGTCCGCACAGCACAGGTAAAGCTTCACGCGCTTGTTCAGACCGCGCGTAATGGCAAACGCCAGCGCGCCGGTGATGGTTGCCGCGCCACCCATATCGGACTTCATGGAGTCCATGAACGCGCTCTGCTTCAGGCTGTAACCGCCGGTATCGAACGTGATGCCTTTCCCGACCAGGCAGGCAAATACCGGTGCTGCTTTATCACCGGTTGGGTTGTAATCCAGCGCCAGCAATACCGGAGGACGCTCGGAACCGCGACCCACGGTGTGGATCCCCATATAGTTCTGCTCGCGCAGGTCTTCACCTTTGGTGATGCGGTAAGACATTTTGTCGCCGGCCACGCCGCACAGCAGGTCAACGGCGCGCTGCGCAAGTTGTTCAGGACCCAGCTCTTCTGCCGGGGCGTTAATGGTATCGCGCACCCAGTCGATAATGGTCAGACGGCTTTCCAGCTCTTTCTGACCCGCTTCGTCGAGCGTCGCCCACTCGATTTTACGGCTGCCTTTCGGTCCTTTGTAACCCGCCCAGAATGCCCAGCTGCGGTCGATATCCCAGCCTTCGCCGTCCAGGGTGACATGTTTAATGCCCAGACCATCAATTTTGCGCGCCGCGCGCTGGATCAGACCCAAATCATCGTTGCCAGTCAGGTGCAGGGTAATACCGTCGTTGTTGATACTGTAGGTGGCTTTCTCGCCCCAGCGCGCGTCAGCAGGCTGATTCGAGATCGTAATCTTCATCGCTTCGGTCATTTTATTTATCCTTATTAGCAAACGGGCCGCCTGAAGGCAGCCCGTAAGGTGATTTATTCTGCTTCATCTAACCAGACTAACAGAATCGCCTCCAGAATTTTTTCATTGGATGCGTTTGGATCGTCGTCAAAATCGTCTAAATCGCAGATCCACTGATGCATATCGGTGAAGCGTACGGTTTTAGGATCGAGATCCGGGTTAGCGTCGTAGAGCGCTTCGCCGATTTCACGGCTGTCAGTCCACTTCAGTCCCATATCAGTGCTCGCGTGCGTGGTTGATGGTGTAGCGTGGGAATTCCACGACCAGATCTTCATCGGTCACCAGAGCCTGGCAGCTCAAACGGCTGTCTGGCTCCAGACCCCATGCTTTATCCAGCATGTCGTCTTCATCTTCGGTGCTCTCGGCCAGAGAGTCAAAACCTTCACGCACGATGCAGTGGCAGGTTGTGCAGGCACAGGATTTTTCACAGGCGTGTTCCACTTCGATACCGTTACGCAGGGCAACATCGAGAATGGTCTCACCGGTCTTCGCTTCCAGAACAGCACCATCCGGACAGAGGTCCGCATGAGGCAAAATAACAATCTTTGGCATATTAAACCTCGTCCACGGACTGGCCTTTCAGCGCGACGCGGAC
Organism: Enterobacter sp. 200527-13; assembly: GCF_027924865.1. Lineage (NCBI taxonomy): Bacteria > Pseudomonadati > Pseudomonadota > Gammaproteobacteria > Enterobacterales > Enterobacteriaceae > Enterobacter > Enterobacter sp. 200527-13. The sequence goes on along the minus strand of NZ_BSCM01000008.1, from coordinate 53,040 downwards.
AGATTTGTCCATGCGGCGAGCAGCAAAGTCCTGGGTTTGTTTATCAACGTTTTTAATGGCTTCTTCTATTGCATCAGCATCATTGCCTTCGGCCACTGCGCTTAAGCGCGCGGCAGCCTCGTCAATCACCTGACGCTCAGCGGCGCTTAACAGCGCGGCGTCGGCAGCGAGCGCACCGTTTAGACTTTCCAGCACGCGTGCGGCTTCAACTTTCTGTTCTGCCAGCATACGCGCCTTCACATCCTGTTCGGCGTAGCTCATTGAATCCTGAATCATGGAGGCGATCTCACCATCGGTCAGGCCGTAGGACGGCTTCACCTGGATAGACGACTCAACGCCGGTGGATTTCTCCATCGCCGTGACGCTCAGCAGGCCGTCCGCATCCACCTGGAAGGTAACGCGAATATGCGCACCGCCCGCAGGCAGCGCAGGAATACCGCGCAGCGCAAAGCGCGCCAGTGAACGACAGTCCTGCACCAGCTCGCGCTCGCCCTGCATCACATGGATGGACATCGCGGTCTGGCCGTCTTTGAAGGTGGTGAATTCCTGCGCGCGCGCCACCGGAATGGTGGTGTTACGCGGAATGACTTTCTCCACCAGTCCCCCCATGGTTTCTAAACCCAGGGAGAGCGGAATAACATCCAGCAGCAACATCTCGCTGTCCGGCTTGTTGCCGACCAGAATATCCGCCTGGATAGCCGCGCCCACGGCAACCACTTTATCCGGGTCGATGGACGTCAGCGGCGTGCGGCCAAAGAATTCACCCACCCGTTCACGCACCAGTGGTACGCGCGTGGAGCCGCCAACCATGACCACTTCCAGCACCTCGTCAGCCTCAACGCCCGCATCTTTCAGTGCGCGACGGCAGGCCAGCAGAGTGCGTTTCACCAAAGGCGCGATCAGGTCGTTAAACTGTTCCCGGGTGATTTCCCCCTGCCAGCCCGCCACGTTGACGGTGACAGACTGCGCATCGCTCAGCGCGATTTTCGCGTCGATGGCCACGTCCAGCAGTTCACGCTGCACGCGTGCATCGCTGCGATCGGGAATACCCGCCTGCTCGCGAATGAAATCAGCCAGCAGATGGTCAAAGTCATCGCCACCCAGCGCAGAATCACCGCCGGTAGCCAGCACTTCAAACACCCCACGGCTTAAGCGCAGGATAGAGATATCAAAGGTCCCGCCACCCAGATCGTAAACCGCAATCACCCCTTCCTGACCGGAGTCCAGGCCGTAGGCAATGGCGGCCGCCGTCGGTTCGTTCAGCAGGCGCAGAACGTGCAGTCCCGCCAGACGCGCCGCGTCTTTGGTGCCCTGACGCTGTGCATCATCAAAGTAGGCCGGAACGGTAATGACCACGCCATCGAGATCGCCGCCGAGCGTTGCCGTAGCACGCGCCGCCAGCGCTTTGAGGATATCAGCAGAAACGCGGATCGGGTTCAGCAGCCCCGCTGTCGTGGCAATCATTGGCAGGCCGTTTTCACTGGCCTGCAGCTGATACGGCAGATGCGGATAACGGGTCTGAATATCGGCGAGGGAGCGGCCCATCATGCGTTTTACGGAACTGATGGTGTTCGCCGGATCGCGCGCGGCGTTCGCGCGTGCGTCGTAGCCAACCGCGTGGCCCTGCTGTTGGTAGTGGACCACGGAAGGCAGCAGATGACGGCCCTGCTCGTCAGCCAGCGTTTCCGCCTGGCCGCTTCGCACGGTCGCCACGAGAGAATTGGTGGTGCCCAGATCAATACCTACCGCCAGACGACGCTGGTGCGGTGCGGCACTTAAGCCAGGCTCACTAATTTGTAATAAGGCCATAATTGCTTCCGAAATTAAAAATCGAGCAGCTTTTCTTCGAGTTGTTCAGCACTGCTTCGCAGTTTATCGAGAAAACGGAGTTTGCGCACAGTGTCTGCCGCCACATCCCAGGTCTCGTTGTTCAGTTGCTCCACCATCAGTTGATGGCGGGTATCGAACATGCCTTTTACGCGCTTGATGAAGCTTTCCAGACGCGCTTCATCTTTGGCCTGTTCAATCTCATCCAGCTCTTCACGCAGTTCCAGCTGTTCCATCAAAAACGCCGTATCACGCACGGTGTGCTGTTCACTCGCCAGATCAAAGCCATGAAGCGAGAGCAGATACTCAGCGCGAGACAGTGGATGGCGCAGCGTCTGCCAGGCCTGATTGATGGTCGCAGATTGCGATACCGCAGCCAATTGCTCTGACTGAGTACCACTGGCGAATTTATCCGGATGATACTGACGCTGCAGATCCTGGAAGCGGATCGTCAGCGCCTGCAGATCAATCGGGTATTGAGCGGGTAGTCCGAAGAGAGTGAAGTAATCCATAACAATCTCAGGGGTAGCCTGTTAGAACAAACCCCACGCGCAGGAGTCCTGCGGTGGGGTTTCGGATGACGCGCGGTTAAACGTGGAAGCTTTCGCCGCAACCACACTCGTCTTTGACGTTCGGGTTCGTGAATTTGAACCCTTCGTTCAGGCCTTCTTTTACAAAGTCCAGCTGAGTGCCATTGAGGAATTGCAGGCTTTTGCCATCGACCACCACCTTCACGCCCTTGTCTTCAAACACGGTGTCATCAGACGCCGGTTCGTCAACAAACTCCAGTACGTAAGCCATACCAGAACAGCCGGAGGTACGTACGCCCAGTCGCAGGCCAAAGCCTTTACCACGGTTCGCCAGAAAAGAGCTTACTCGCGCGGCAGCGCTGTCGCTAAGGGTAATCGACATACTCAAACCTCAATTATTTTGCTTCACGTTTGCTTTTGTAATCCGCAATGGCGGCTTTGATCGCGTCTTCTGCCAGGATAGAACAGTGAATTTTCACGGGTGGCAGTTCGAGTTCTTCAGCAATATCCGTGTTCTTGATTGCCTGTGCTTCGTCCAGAGACTTGCCCTTCACCCATTCGGTGACCAGGGAGCTGGAGGCGATAGCAGAACCGCAGCCGTAGGTCTTGAAGCGCGCGTCTTCAATGATACCTTCATTGTTGACTTTAATCTGCAGCTTCATCACGTCGCCACACGCTGGCGCACCGACCATACCGCTACCTACGCTTTCGTCGCTGTTGTCAAAAGAGCCAACGTTGCGCGGGTTCTCGTAATGATCAATAACTTTTTCGCTGTATGCCATGTTGAATTCTCCTTATGTACCGATTAGTGATGTGACCATTCAATGCTGTTCAGATCCACGCCCTGCTTGAACATTTCCCACAGTGGAGAAAGGTCACGCAGACGACCGATGGAGTTGCGAACCAGCTTGATGGTATAGTCAATCTCTTCTTCGGTAGTGAAACGACCTAAAGAGAAACGGATAGAGCTGTGTGCCAGCTCGTCAGTCATGCCCAGTGCGCGCAGCACGTAGGATGGCTCCAGGCTTGCAGACGTACAGGCAGAACCGGAAGAAACCGCCAGGTCTTTCAGCGCCATAATCAGCGATTCACCTTCAACATAGTTGAAGCTGACGTTGAGAATGTTTGGTGCGCCCTGTTCGAGATCGCCGTTCAGATACACTTCTTCCATATCTTTCACGCCATCCCACAGACGGTTACGCAGCGTGCGCAGGCGCGCCATCTCGGTTTCCATCTCTTCTTTCGCAATACGGTAAGCTTCGCCCATACCCACGATCTGGTGAACAGGCAGCGTACCGGAACGCATACCGCGCTCGTGACCGCCACCGTGCATCTGTGCTTCGATGCGGATACGCGGTTTACGACGAACGTACAGTGCACCAATACCTTTCGGGCCATAGATTTTGTGGCCGGAGAAGGACATCAGGTCCACTTTCAGCTGGCTCAGATCGATAGGCAGTTTGCCCACGCTCTGGGTGGCGTCTACGTGGTAGATGATGCCGCGCGCACGGCACATTTCGCCGATGGTCGCGATATCTTGCACAACGCCAATTTCGTTGTTTACGTGCATGATGGAAACCAGAATGGTGTCATCACGCATGGCCGCTTCGAGCTCTTTCAGGTCGATGATACCGTTGCTCTGTGGTGCCAGGTAAGTCACGTCGAAACCTTCACGCTCGAGCTGACGGCAGGTGTCCAGCACGGCTTTGTGTTCGGTTTTGCTGGTGATGATGTGCTTGCCTTTTTTCTGATAAAAGTTGGCCGCACCTTTGATCGCCAGGTTATCGGATTCGGTCGCACCGGAGGTGAATACAATCTCACGCGGGTCGGCACCCACCAGGTCAGCAATCTGATTACGGGCGATATCTACCGCCTCTTCAGCATGCCAGCCAAAACGGTGTGAACGGGAAGCTGGGTTACCAAAGTTTCCGTCCAGGGTCAGACACTGCATCATTTTCTCGGCAACACGCGGGTCCACCGGCGTGGTTGCGGAGTAGTCGAGATAAATCGGTAATTTCATTGCTCTATAAACTCCGTACATCGCTTCAATGCAAGGAATCAGGCAACCGGCTGGATGTACGACCGAGTACACGGAGCGAGCGAACGCTCCGGCCTGATTCTGAAATACTTATCTTTTTATTACGCGCGTAATTTGACGTCGATCGCGTCCTGCCCGCGGGTGCTGCGTTGGGAGTCCTGGCTGTGCTGACGGCCAGAGACATCCAGAACTTCCTGGTTATTTACCAGCTCACCTAAGGTGATGTTGTTCAGGAAGCCGGTCAGACGATCGCTCAGGTCGCGCCACAGCGCGTGGGTCAGGCACTTATCGCCGCCCTGGCAGCCGCCTTTACCCTGGCAACGGGTCGCATCAACGGATTCGTCAACGGCACTGATCACTTCGCCAACTGCAATACTGCCCGCGTCTTTACCCAGCAGATAACCGCCTCCTGGGCCACGAACGCTGGAAACCAGTCCATTTTTACGCAGTCTGGAGAACAGCTGCTCCAGATAGGAGAGGGAGATCCCTTGTCGTTCAGAAATATCAGCCAACGGAACCGGGCCCGCTTCGGAGTTGAGCGCAACGTCCAGCATCGCGGTCACGGCATAACGCCCTTTAGATGTCAGTCTCATGTCTTACTTAACCTCAAACTCGCCCCTGCCCGGGGTTTTTTATAGTAAAATGGGGGTATTGCATAGCAGGGCCAAGTCTGACATTCCTGACTAAAATGGTCAACTATTTACTTGACTGTTTTAGTCAGGTATTTAACCTTCCGTGCCGTATCACCAGGATGGGCACTACTCTTTATTCTTTTGCTCAATCGACGCCAGAATCCCGCGCAGAATGTTCAGTTCCTGGCTTTCCGGACGCGCACGGGTAAACAGGCGACGCAGCTTGTTCATTACCTGCCCCGGGTGACCTTCACGGATGAAACCGGTAGAGAGCAGGGTCTGCTCCAGGTGACCATAGAAGCGCTCCAGATCGTCCACCAGCGGGTAGACGGCCTCTTCCTGCGGCTCTGCCGTTGCTTTTTCCTGCGTCGCCAGCCACGCCATACGCACTTCATAGGCAATCACCTGAACGGCCATTGCCAGGTTCAGGGAGCTGTATTCCGGGTTAGCAGCAATGGCCACGTGGTAATGGCACTTCTGCAGTTCATCGTTGGTCAGGCCCACGCGTTCACGGCCAAACACCAGCGCTACAGGAGCCTGTTCGGCTTCAGAGACGCTTTTCAGACCGCATTCACGCGGATCCAGCATCGGCCACGGCAGTGTACGGGAGCGGGCGCTGGTCCCGACCACCAGACTGCACCCTGCCAGGGCTTCGTCCAGGGTATCCACGATCTGCGCGTTACCAATGACATCGCTGGCGCCCGCAGCCAGAGCGATAGCCTGTGAGTCGGGTTTCACCAGTGGGTTAACCAGCCACAGGTTCGTTAAACCCATGGTTTTCATAGCGCGGGCTACGGAGCCCATATTGCCAGTGTGCGATGTTTCGACCAGCACGATTCGAATGTTTTGCAGCATAGTTTTAATGTCTGGATTCTGTGTCTGAAGAATATTCGGCCATATTATCATAAACGAGAGACATATTCCGATCTCGCTGCTATACTCTGCGCCGATTTTCCCGTTCTTTAACATCCAGTGAGAGAGACCGATGCATCCGATGCTGACCATCGCCGTGCGCGCAGCGCGCAAGGCGGGTAATGTAATTGCCAAACACTACGAAACGCCAGATTCTGTTGAAACCAGCCAGAAAGGCAGCAATGATTTCGTAACCAACGTCGATAAAGCCGCTGAAGCGATTATTATCGATACCATCCGCAAATCTTACCCGCAGCACACCATCATCACCGAAGAAAGCGGTGAACTTGAAGGTACCGATCAGGATGTTCAATGGGTTATCGATCCACTGGATGGCACCACCAACTTCGTCAAACGTCTGCCACACTTCTCCGTGTCTATCGCAGTACGCATTAAAGGCCGTACTGAAGTCGCCGTGGTTTACGATCCAATGCGTAACGAACTGTTCACCGCAACCCGCGGTCAGGGCGCGCAGCTGAACGGCTACCGTCTGCGCTGCAGCAATGCACGCGACCTCGACGGTACCATTCTGGCGACCGGCTTCCCGTTCAAGGCGAAGCAGCACGCAACCACTTACATGAATATTCTGGGCAAACTGTTCACCGAATGCGCGGACTTCCGTCGCACCGGTTCTGCCGCGCTGGACCTGGCCTATGTGGCTACCGGTCGCGTTGACGGTTACTTTGAGCTGTCACTGAAGCCGTGGGATTTTGCAGCGGGCGAGCTGATCGCGCGTGAATCAGGCGCCATTGTTTGCGATTTCACCGGCGGACACAACCATCTGACGACCGGCAACATCGTTGCAGGTAACCCACGTGTTGTTAAAGCCATGCTGGCAAACATGCGTGATGAGCTGAGCGACGCGCTGAAGCGTTAATCCAGCCTGCGGTGCCCTCTCCCGACGGGAAAGGGCACCATGCTGTACCTGACTAAAACGGCCTTAATCCCCTTCCCACCGGCACCGCGCTCATCCACATCGTTACCGCAGCCACCAGCAGAATCATCCCGCCCGCCAGCGCGAGCGTTGTCCATCCGACCTGCCGCCACAGCACCGGCGTTTTATTGCCGCTGAGTTTGACCGCCAGTTGACGGAAACTGTGCACCAGCAGTGCCAGTGACGAAATCGTGAGTGACGTCCCGGCCGCCATGGCCAATGCCGAGAGCATTCCCCAGCCAAATACACCCATCACCTTACTGAACAGCAGCACCATGATTGCCCCTGAACACGGACGCATGCCCATTGAGAGCACAACCATCAGCCGCGCTCGCCAGTCATCACCGTTCTGTAGCTGCGCCTGCGTCGGCAGATGCTGATGCCCACAGCCGCAGTTCGCAGTGTGTTCATGGTGCGGCGTAAAAGCCCTGAACTGGGGTTTGTGCAGTAAAGCCCGCAGTTTTTTCAGTGCCCGCCAGCACAGGAGCAAGCCCAGCACACCGACCAGCGCGTAACTGCCCTTCTCCAGCCAGAAACTGCTGATATGCAGCTGACGAGCAGGAAGGCGTAATAACGACAGGACGACCACCACCAGCGCAATCGCCACGCCGCCCTGAAGCAGCGAAGATGCGAGGGTCAACCCAATGCTTGATTTGAGCCTGGACGGATGGGTCGCAAGCCAGGTCGCGATCACGATTTTGCCGTGTCCCGGCCCCAGCGCATGCAGGACACCGTGGAGAAAACTGAAGGCCAGAAGAGAACCGCCTGCCTTCGTCGGGTTTTCCGCCACCGCCTTCAGTAAGCCACTCATCTGCGGGTTGACCTCGCGCTGCCAGACAATGCTTTTCATCATCACCTGCGGCCAGGCGTGCCATAGCCACAACGCGCCGCACACGGCCAGCAGCAAAAAGAGCGCCAGCGGCCAGAGATGAAGCCAGCGGCGTGATTTTCGTGCCGGAGACGCGATCACTGACATTGCAACGTCACCTGCTGTGCGAACTGTTTACCCAGCTCCATGTCTTCGGGTGGTGCATCTTCTTTATCGAGAGAGACCGCAAAATTGAGCGTCTCTTCGCTCGGTTTTGGCGTGTGCATTGCCATCGTGCAGGTTTTTTGCAGGGCTGCCGGTAGCGTCACATCACTCTCCTCTGCGTAATGCATATCGACATAGTAAGTGGGATCAAAGGTGGAAAACGTATAGGTCTGCCCAGCCAGCGGCTGCGGATGCGCCAGCGGCAGGACAAACGTCAGTACCGCCTGATGTCCGTCGCGGGTCATGCCATATTCCGTCGGCCGATTCATAAATTTCACTTTTTGTCCGTTGTGCCAGAACTCGGTGAAATAGTGCTGACCAAGCACGTTGGCCATCACTTCCGCCGCCAGCTTTTTCCAGATTTCATCCCCGGGTTTTGCATTCCCGGCATCGTACAGCAGGTCAGCCGAGGTGATTTCATCCATCGTCCAGCGCATTTTCAGGCCACTGAGCTGCGTTCCGTCCGTTACCAGCTCGGTTTTCAGGCTGATAAAACTGTGAGGATGCGCGACGACAGCAAAGGGGATCACCGTCAAAAATAACGCCATTGCGCTTTGTTTAACTGTTTGCATCAATTCCTCACGTCATAAATTCTGTGATGTTCGCCAGCAATCCTGAGTGAAAGGCCTGCCGGCGCGCTTTTCAGCGCCCATCCTTTAGCTATTCTTATCAAACATTCCCACTGGATACCCGACAGATGATGACGACGCTTGAAATTCCATCTGTGCTTTCCAGTTCGCAGCGCCGCTGCCAGGTGCTTTTAATGCTTTACCTGCCCGATGCTGCCGTTACCGCACAGAGCATTATCGCTGCCAATGGCGTGGACGACGCTATGGCACGGCAAGATATAGCCGAGACGCGCGATGAAATCCAGCGCTATCACCGGCTCGACATCGTCACGTACCATGACGGCAGCTACCGGATTGAAGGCTCAGCCCTGAATCAACGTTTATGCCTGTTGCACTGGCTGCGCAGGGCTATGCGGCTGTGTCCGGAATTCGTTTCGCATCAGTTTACCCCCGCGCTGAAAACCGCGCTTAAACAGCAGGGCATTGCCCGTCCTCTCTATGACGATACCAACCTGCGGGCGTTGATCAGCTTCTGCTCGCGCAAGCTTCAGCGCCCGTTTGATTGCCGGGACGTAAAGTTTTTGCAACTCTATCTGCAGTATTGCCTGATGCAGCATCATCTGGGGAATACCCCGCAGTTTTCATCGGTGCAGCGTAACTGGACGCAATCAAGAGGGGAATATTTCACCGCTCAGGAGATTGTTCGTCACTGGAAACGCCGTGTGCCACAAGGGACCCACAGCGATGAACAACTGTTTCTTGCACTGCTGTTTATGATGCTGCGCACCCCTGACCCTGTGCTTGATAAGCATCAGCAGGATCAGCGCCTGCGTCGGGCGATTGTGCGCATGGTCGCCCGTTTTCGGGCGCAAACCGGGATGAACTTCAGCGATGAACAGGGGCTGACCGATCAGCTTTATATTCATCTGGCCCAGGCGCTGGACCGTTCGCTGTTTGAGATAGGCATCGACAATAGCCTGCCGGAAGAGATCCATCGTCTCTACCCCCGCCTGTTACGCACCACCAAAGAGGCGTTGTTTGAGCTGGAAGCGGAATTCGGGCTGCGTTTTTCTGATGAAGAGATGAGCCTGGTGGCGGTCATTTTCGGCGCCTGGCTGATGCAGGAGACCGATCTGCATGAGAAGCAGGTGGTGTTATTGACGGGAGAGGATAAATCCTGTGAGGACGTGATAGAGCAGCAACTGCGCGAATTGACGTTGCTGCCGCTCAACATTCGATATCAGACGCTGCAGGCCTATCAGAAAGAGGGGGCACCGCGCGAAGCGGCGCTGGTCATCACCCCTTATCCGACCGCCCTGCCCCTGTTCTCACCACCGCTGATCCACGCCGTTGAGACGCTGAACACGCAGCAGCAAGAACATATTCGCGCCATGCTGGAATCGTAGCTACGCGCGCGCGGCGACTTTAGGACGAACGAACATCGCCGGTAGGGCGACAAGCGCCATGACCCAGAAGACCCCGTGTCCCAGATGCTGGTAAAGGAAGCCCGCAAAGACCGTCATCACCGCAATGCTGCCGCCCATCGCCACTGCCGAATAAACCGACTGCAACCGAATGACATCCCCGCCTTCACGCGCGGCGATATAGCGCATGGCCGCCAGGTGACATACCGTGAAGGTGCCGCAGTGCAGAATTTGCGCCACGATCAGCCACGGCAGTTCCGTCGTCCAGCCCATAATGCCCCACCGTACGACGCCACAGACTGCAGAAAGCAGGAGCAGATCGCGCGCGCCGAAGCGCCGGAACAGCTTTTTGCTCAGCGCGAAGATAATCACTTCAGCGACCACACCGAGCGACCACAGGTAACCCACTGCAGATGCGGAGTATCCTGCCCCCTGCCAGTAGATGGCGCTGAAACCATAGTACGCCGCGTGCGCGCCCTGCAGCAGACAGACGCAGGCCAGGAAACGCCAGCTTTGTGCCACCAGGCTTCGCCAGGCCGGCCAGCCGGCGCTTTCCTGATGACGGCTCTCACCTTGCGGCATTACCGATGGACGCAACAGCATCCCCAGCAGCATGGAGGCAATACCGATACTCAGCAGCGCAAGGATCGCACGGTAATCGTAAAGGCTAACCAGTTTACCCACCAGTGCAGAGCCGATGACAAAGGCAATTGAGCCCCACAGCCGCACGCGGCCATAATCCATCGTTATCTGTTTTTGCCAGGTGTTTGCCAGGGCATCCGTCAGCGGAACCAGCGGCGAGAAAAAGAGGTTAAAACCGACCATCACCACCATCAGCCATGCAAACTGGTGGCTCACCCAGAAACAGGCGACAAAGACCAGCGTCAACAGCGCCAGAATGCGTACCGCCTTAATCAGCAAGGAGGGATCGCTGACGCGCGGTGCGATCAGCAGGCTTCCCAGGAAACGTGCCACCAGACCAGCGCCAAGCAGGATACCTATGGTCTCGGGCGTCAGGCCGATCCCCTTGAGCCAGACGCTCCAGAAAGGCAGAAAAATACCGTAGCTAAAGAAATAGGTGAAATAACTGAGCGCCAGCCAGCGCGTGGAATGCAAGACCATGAATCCCTCCCGAAATGGAGGCCATAGTCTGGCGAGAATACAAAAATTAAGCAAGTCGATAGCCTGCTATAAATTAACGAAAATTTAACATATTGTGCAGTCATCTGACTTATGGCAGGGAATGAAAATGTGTATTACGTTTAAATTACTCCACTTGCAGAGGTATTTCTGCCATGAACTCACTTCGCTATTTAGATTTCGGCCAGGCACGTCACCTGTTGCTGTTAATAGGTCGTATCGCGCTTGTCGTACTGTTTATTATCTTCGGCTATCCAAAACTGACGGGGTTTAGCGGGACCGTACAATATATGACGTCGCTGGGTACACCCATGCCTATGCTGGCGGCCATTATTGCGGTGGTAATGGAGGTGCCCGCCGCCATTCTGATCGTGCTGGGCTTTTTCACCCGCCCTGTTGCCGTACTCTTTGTATTTTACACGCTGGGTACCGCGATTATCGGCCACCACTACTGGGATATGACCGGTGATGCCGTCATGCCGAATATGATTAACTTCTACAAGAATATCAGTATTGCCGGAGCGTTTATTTTACTGGCGATAGTGGGACCGGGAGCCCTCTCCCTTGACCGGCGTTAACCCATAAAAAAAGGCCGCGATTGCGGCCTTTTTTATTTCTGCAAAACAGAAAGATTATGCGTATACCGGGAAGCGTGCGCAGATTTCCAGAACTTTACCTTTAACGCGCTCGATAACCGCTTCGTCATTGATATTGTCCAGAACGTCACACATCCAGCCTGCCAGCTCTTTCACTTCCGCTTCTTTAAAGCCGCGGCGAGTAACAGCCGGAGAACCGATACGGATACCGGAGGTCACGAACGGGCTCTTCGGATCGTTTGGCACGCTGTTTTTGTTCACGGTGATGTTGGCACGGCCAAGGGCAGCGTCAGCTTCTTTACCGGTCAGGTTTTTATCAACCAGGTCCAGCAGGAACAGGTGGTTCTCAGTACCACCAGAAACCACTTTGTAACCGCGGTTCAGGAAGACTTCAACCATCGCTTTGGCGTTTTTAGCAACCTGCTGCTGGTAAACTTTAAACTCTGGCTCCATCGCTTCTTTCAGCGCCACCGCTTTCGCCGCGATAACGTGCATCAGTGGGCCGCCCTGCGCGCTTGGGAATACGGCAGAGTTCAGCTTTTTGTACAGCTCTTCGTCGCCACCTTTTGCCAGAATCAAACCACCGCGTGGGCCCGCCAGGGTTTTGTGCGTGGTGGTGGTCACAACGTGAGCATGCGGAACCGGGTTCGGATAAACGCCTGCAGCAATCAGGCCGGCAACGTGCGCCATGTCAACGAACAGGTAAGCACCGATGCTGTCTGCGATTTCACGCATTTTTGCCCAGTCAACGATACCGGAGTAAGCAGAGAAACCGCCGATAATCATCTTCGGTTTGTGGGTCTGCGCCTGCTTCGCCATGTCTTCGTAGTCAATTTTACCGGACTCATCAATGCCGTAAGGAATGATGTTGTACAGTTTGCCAGAGAAGTTAACCGGAGAGCCGTGAGTCAGGTGGCCGCCTTGCGCCAGGTTCATACCCAGAACGGTATCGCCCGGTTGCAGCAGCGCGGTGTAGACCGCGAAGTTAGCCTGAGAGCCAGAGTGCGGCTGTACGTTAGCGTAGTCGGCGCCAAACAGTTCTTTAGCGCGATCGATGGCCAGTTGCTCAACGATATCAACGTACTCGCAACCGCCGTAGTAGCGTTTGCCCGGGTAACCTTCAGCGTATTTGTTGGTCAGCTGAGAACCCTGCGCCTGCATTACGCGCGGGCTGGTGTAGTTTTCGGAGGCGATCAGTTCGATGTGCTCTTCCTGACGTACTTTTTCCTGCTCCATAGCCTGCCACAGTTCGGCATCATAATCGGCAATGTTCATTTCACGCTTTAACATCCGCATCTCCTGACTCAGCTAACAATAAAATTTTGGCCTGAAAAGGCAGTCCTGTTGGACGACGGGCAACAGTATAACTGATTAGTTCTGTGATAACAGGTCTTGACAAACGATTTTACGCAAACGTTTTCCTACCCGCCACGCAAGGGTTTGAGGAATAAAGCCCTCATCATTTTCAACGGATTTCTTTTCAGGTTTGTGATGCATATTTTTCACGTTGCAAAGAACCATTTACAACGCAGGGGTATTTTTTATAAGATGCATTTAAAATACATCATTAAAAACACCACTGAAGGACGCTGCTATGCTCGACGCTCAAACCATCGCCACAGTTAAAGCCACTATTCCCCTGCTGGTCGAAACCGGCCCGAAACTCACCGCCCATTTCTATGATCGTATGTTTACGCATAACCCGGAGTTGAAAGAGATTTTCAACATGAGCAACCAGCGTAACGGCGATCAGCGCGAAGCCCTGTTCAACGCCATCGCAGCCTACGCCAGTAATATCGAAAATCTGGCGGCGTTGCTGCCTGCCGTGGAAAAAATTGCGCAGAAGCACACCAGCTTCCAGATCAAACCGGAGCAGTACAACATCGTCGGCGGCCATCTGCTGGCCACACTGGATGAGATGTTTAGCCCGGGTCAGGAGGTGCTGGACGCGTGGGGAAAAGCCTACGGCGTGCTGGCAAACGTGTTCATTAACCGTGAAGCACAGATCTACAGCGAAAACGCCAGTAAGGCTGGCGGCTGGGAAGGTACCCGCGCTTTCCGCATCGTCGAGAAAACGCCGCGCAGCCAGCTCATCACCAGTTTTGAGTTCGAGCCGGTGGATGGCAAGCCGGTCGCTGATTATCAGCCGGGGCAGTATCTGGGCGTGTGGCTGAAGCCTGAAGGTTTTCCGCACCAGGAGATTCGCCAGTACTCCCTGACCCGCAAACCAGACGGTAAACGTTATCGCATTGCCGTAAAACGCGAAGATGGCGGCCAGGTATCAAACTGGCTGCATAACGAGGCTAACGTGGGTGATGTGGTTCATCTGGCCGCGCCTGCGGGCGACTTCTTTATGGCGGTTGAGGCGAATACGCCGGTTACCCTGATCTCAGCCGGGGTGGGTCAGACGCCAATGCTGGCGATGCTCGATACCCTCGCTAAATCAAACCACAGCGCGCAGGTAAACTGGTTCCACGCCGCCGAGAACGGTGAAGTGCACGCGTTTGCCGATGAAGTGAATGCGCTGGCTTCCGGTCTGCCACGCTTTACCGCCCATACCTGGTATCGTCTGCCGACGGATGCCGACCGTGCAGCCGCACGCTTTGACAGCGAAGGTCTGATGAATTTGAGTCAGCACGAAGGGGCATTCAGCGCGCCGGAGATGCAGTTTTACGTCTGCGGACCGGTAGCGTTTATGCAGTATGCCGCGAAGCAGCTGGTGGAGTTGGGTGTGAATAAAGACAACATTCATTACGAATGTTTCGGGCCGCATAAAGTACTGTAATCGCCCGATGGCGCTACACTTTCCCGGCCGGTGAGGTTTTGCAGGCCGGGTAAGCATAGCGCCACCCGGCTGAATCAGGAATCAGGTACTGACGATTAAATCGCGGCGTCGTCTTCTTCACCGGTACGGATACGGATCACGCGTGCCACATCAAAGACGAAGATTTTACCGTCGCCAATTTTGCCGGTCTGCGCCGTACGGATAATGGTATCCACACAGGTATCCACGATATCGTCGCTCACCACGATTTCAATTTTCACTTTTGGCAGAAAGTCCACCATGTACTCTGCGCCACGGTAAAGTTCGGTGTGGCCCTTCTGGCGACCAAAACCTTTCACTTCCGTCACTGTCATCCCGGTGATGCCCACTTCCGCCAGCGCTTCACGCACATCATCCAGTTTGAAAGGTTTAATAATCGCATCAATCTTTTTCATGGTGGGTCCTTAAACTCTTGCCTGTAAGCTGCTTCGTAATCGGTTGCTCACAGTATCATACTCATTCAGATTTTGCGGTACTACTCTTTAAAATCGTTTGCTTCCAGCTCATGGCGGGAGAGCAGCTTGTAGAACTCGGTACGGTTGCGCCCGGCCATACGCGCCGCATGGGTTACGTTGCCTTTGGTTATCTGCAGGAGCTTGCGCAGATAGTTCAGTTCGAACTGATTACGCGCTTCTGCAAACGTCGGCAGCGCGGTGTTTTCCCCTTCCAGCGCCTGCTCCACCAGTGCGTCGCTAATGACGGGTGACGAGGTCAGCGCCACGCACTGTTCAATAACGTTCACCAGCTGGCGCACGTTGCCCGGCCAGCTTGCGGCCATCAGCCGTTTCATCGCATCGGTGGAAAACGCCCGGACAAAAGGCTTATGCCGATCGGCCGCCTGGCGCAAAAGATGGTTTGCCAGCAGCGGAATATCTTCCGCCCGCTCGGCCAGTGCCGGAATTTTCAGGTTCACCACGTTCAGACGGTAGTAGAGATCTTCACGAAACTCGTTGCGCGCCATGACTTTTGGTAAATCGCGGTGCGTGGCCGAAATGATACGCACGTTAATATCGATATCGCGGTTACTGCCGAGGGGGCGCACTTTTCGCTCCTGCAAAACACGCAGCAATTTGACCTGCAGCGGTGCCGGCATATCGCCAATCTCGTCCAGGAAAAGTGTGCCGCCTTCTGCCGCCTGGAAAAGCCCTTCCCGGCTGCTCACCGCCCCGGTGAACGCCCCGCGGGCATGACCAAACAGTTCAGACTCAAGCAGTTGTTCAGGAAGCGCACCACAGTTAATCGCGATAAAGGCGTTTTTGCTGCGCGGGCTGGCGTTATGGATAGCCTGGGCAAGGATCTCTTTCCCGGTACCGCTCTGGCCGTTAATCAGCACGCTAACGTCTGACTGTGCCACCATCCGGGCCTGTTCGAGCAGACGCAGCATAATCGGGCTGCGGGTGACGATAGACTCCCGCCACGCTTCATCATTCGACGGAGCCGCGTGCTCAAGCGCGCTGTCGATAGCCTTATAGAGGGCATCTTTATCTACCGGCTTGGTCAGGAAGCTGAATACCCCCTGCTGCGTCGCGGCAACGGCATCCGGAATCGATCCATGCGCCGTCAGGATGATCACCGGCATGCCAGGCTGCTGCTTCTGGATCTCCGCGAACAGCTGCAGGCCATCCATTTCATCCATTCGCAGGTCGCTAATCACCAGATCAACCTTCTCGTGGCTCAGGACTTTCAGCCCCTCCTGCCCGCTTTCCGCCGTCACCACGCTGTAGCCTTCACTGACCAGACGCATCCCCAGCAGCTTTAACAGCCCCGGATCGTCATCCACCAGTAAGAGATGGGCAGGTTTTCGGCTTGTCATGGCTTCACATCCTCTTGTTTCTGCGCATCACCGTCTGGCGTCGCGGCTGACCCTTTTGGCGCGTCAGGCAGATAATTTCCGGCCGGTTTACGCGTCGAGAGCTGTCTTTCGATGTCGGTCAGGTTTTCAAGCTTGCGCGTTGTGGTATCCAGTTGAGCACGCAAGTGCTGCTCCTGCTGGCGCAGCGTATCAAGCTCGCTGTCGGTGGATTGCTGTAATTTGCTGTAGCGAAAACGCTCTTCAGATAACTGCAGTTGTAACGCCTGACCATCACGCCAGAGCTGATACACCGGGCGCACCTGCGCCGGAAGATTTCCGACAAACGTGTCCAGCCGCGTGACGTTGGTGCGACGCTCGACGGGGGTGATTTTCGCATCCGCGAGTAAAATCCCACGCTTGAACGCGTCCTGCCAGGTATCGTCACTGAGCATCGCCGCTTGCGAGCGCGCCTCAACCGGCGCCAGACGCTGGGCGCAATCTATTCCACGTAGCCAGAACAGCGGATTGCTCTCAACGTCATGCCCCGACAGGTTCCAGATGTCGTCACAGCGGGTCGACAGAAAATCTGCCAGCTGATTATCTGGCCATTTATCTTGTTGTTTATCGCTAATCGCACTTTGCGGCACATGGGAAACACAGCCCGCCAGAAATAAACAGGGCAGGCTCAGGCGAAACATATTGCTGGAAAACACCGCGCGCACGGCGCGGGAAAAGACGTGTGACATACTCACCAGGCATAGATTCATTTCATTGATTTTTCCGGCTCAGGGGCAGTTCAATACGGAAGCAAACATCTGACCGTTCGTCCGTGGCAATTTTCAGCTCACCCTGCATGCGTCGTATGCAGTCCCGGGCAATACTCAGGCCCAGCCCACTTCCTTTTACCGCCCCTTTCCGCTGATGACTTCCCTGGAAAAAGGGTTCAAAGATCATGGTTTTTTCGTCATCAGGGATTGGAGTGCCGGTGTTAGCGACGTCAATAAACACCCGTGAACCATTCGTATAACTTCGGATATAAATGTTACCGGATTCAGTACCATAGTGCACCGCATTGGAGTAAAGATTATCCAGAACGCTCATCAACAGCATCGGTTCCGCGAGGCAGGCTGGCTCACTGAGCTCCACCCCGGTATGCATCATTTTAGCTCTTGCTGGCAAGCTATGGGCGGAGATCACCATATCCACCAGCGGCGCAATATCGACGTTTTCCAGCACCACCGCGCCATCCGCCAGCTTGCGGTTGTAGTCCAGCAGTTGCTCAATCAGCTTTTGCAGATTGCGGCTGCTGGCATCCAGGATGTCGACAATCTCTTTTTGTTCGGGCGTAAGCGGCCCCGCCACTTCATCTGCCAGCAGTTCCGTTCCTTCGCGCATGCTGGCAAGCGGCGTTTTAAGCTCATGGGAAATATGGCGCAAGAACTGATGGCGCTGGGATTCCAGCCATGCCAGACGTTCAGAAAGCCAGATAATGCGCTGGCCAACGGAGCGCAACTCGCGAGGACCTTTAAAGGCGACCGTATCCCCGAGAGACTTCCCCTCGCCCAGGCGGTTAATCATGCGCTGGATACCCTTCACCGGGCCGATGATCATGCGGGTAAAGAGCAGAACAAGACCGAGGCTGACGAGGAACAGCACCAGCGCCTGCCAGCCAAAGAACTGGCCACGTTCCGCAATCTCCTGCTGCAGCTGTTGCCCGCGCGAGAAGATAACCGTGCGGGTAGACTGCACCATCTCGGTATTGGCATTCGCAAAGGCTTCAAGACGGGCAGCCGCTGCGGCATCCGGGCCGCTGTTCTTACACTGCAGTTGCGCCAGATCGTTCAAATCCTGACGTAACGCCTGATAAAGCTTATCGTCCGGCAGCACCCCTGCATGGGCGTCCAGCATTTCACTGTAGCGTTTACGTTGATTCTGATAGACCTTTTCCAGAGTAGGATCGTCAAGCACGCAGTACTGGCGATAGCTGCGTTCCATCTCCAGCGCGGCGTTAGTCATCGCTTCACTGCGTCGGGCGTCGATCAGCGTCGTGCGGTTAGTCAGTGCCGCCTGCGCACTCAACGCGTTGAGACTCTGCCACGCCTGCCATGCCAGGATCAGCAAAGGCAGCAGGATCAGCAGAAAGGCCATCATGACAAGCTGTCGCAGGGAACGAGGAAAAACGGGCCAGCGTTTCAACGCATTACTCTCTTTATCGGGGTTTGAGGAGAGCGTAACTGAGTCTGCCCTTCAGATACAACAAAGCCGGGTAAAAACCCGGCTTTGTCATGGAATGAGGCGGTGCCTAACTCGACGTTTCGCCCTGGCCTGATAAAGCAACGCTATGATCAGTAGTTGGACGGCAGGCACCTTTTTGTGCGTCATTCGAAGTTTATGTAGCACGTCCCGAAGGGGCTGACATAAGAAGGTGAATGAGCCACTGATTAATATTATGCAACACTCGTGCCATAATGCAAAACAATAAATTATCTTGTTGATATTTATGTATTTTATGCAACTATGCCGTTAATTGCCCGCTGAATGATTTCCAGGCTAAGTGTCGCTAAAAAGCAACACCTTAACGACAACCCACCACACCCTATACAATTCAATGAGTTAAATGTCTCCTTTTGGAGACACCACGAATAGCGGATTGTCGCGGTTTTGCGACAGGCACAAAAAAGCCCGGTGGCGTTTTCGCGCACCGGGCCTGCTGTGGGAGTAGCGGTACGCTTAACCTAGCTGTTTACGCGCATTACGGAAGATACGCATCCACGGGCTGTCCTCGCCCCAGTTTTCCGGGTGCCAGGAGTTGCTCACGGTACGGAACACTCGTTCCGGGTGCGGCATCATAATGGTCGCACGACCGCTTTCGCTGGTCACCGCAGTGATACCGTTCACCGAACCGTTCGGGTTAGCCGGGTAGGATTCTGTCACCTTGCCGAAGTTATCGACAAAGCGCAGCGCCACCAGGCCTTTGCTTTCAAGCTGAGCCAGATGAGCTGCATCGCGCACTTCAACCTGGCCTTCGCCATGGGAAACGGCGATTGGCATCTGCGACCCTACCATGCCCTGCAGCAGCAGAGACGGGCTTTGGGTCACTTCCACGAGGCTGAAACGCGCTTCAAAGCGGTCAGACTGGTTACGCACAAAGCGCGGCCAGGCTTCGCTACCGGGGATCAGCTCGCGCAGGTTGGACATCATCTGGCAACCATTACATACGCCCAGCGCCAGCGTTTGCGGACGGTGGAAGAAGGTTTCAAACTCGTCGCGGACACGGCTGTTGAAGAGGATGGACTTCGCCCAACCCTCACCTGCCCCCAGCACATCGCCGTAAGAGAAACCACCGCAGGCGACCAGCGCCTGGAAATCTTCCAGACCGGTACGCCCGGCCAGCAGGTCGCTCATGTGAACGTCGATGGCATCAAAGCCCGCACGGTAGAAGGCAGCAGCCATCTCAACGTGGGAGTTGACGCCCTGCTCACGCAGTACGGCCACTTTCGGACGCGCGCCGGTCGCAATGTACGGCGCGGCGATATCTTCGTTGATGTCGAAGGAGAGCTTCACGTTCAGGCCAGGATCGTTGTCGTTAGCCTTCGCATTGTGTTCCTGATCGGCACACTCCGGGTTGTCACGCAGGCGCTGCATCTGCCAGGTGGTTTCAGCCCACCACATACGCAGGGTAGAACGGCTCTCGCTGAACACCGCGTGGCCATCCGCTTCAATGACAAAGCGGTCGCCCTGCACAGCTTTACCCAGATAATGCACGCAATCTGCCAGGCCGTGCTGAGCCAGTACGCTTTCAACCGCGTCACGATCTGCGGCACGCACCTGAATCACCGCGCCCAGCTCTTCGTTAAACAGCGCCGCCAGACGATCCTCGCCCAGCGTCGCGATGTTCGCTTCAACGCCGCAGTGCCCGGTGAAGGCCATCTCAGCCAGAGTAACCAGCAGGCCGCCGTCGGAACGGTCGTGGTAGGCCAGCAGTTTACGCTGTGCCACCAGGGCCTGGATGGCGTCGTAGAAACCTTTTAACTGCGCCACATCACGTACATCTGCCGGCTTATCACCCAGCTGACGATAAACCTGCGCCAGTGCGGTCGCTCCCAGTGCGTTATGGCCTTTACCCAGGTCAATCAGCAGCAGGGCGTTATCTTCAGTCACCAGCTGTGGCATCACGGTATGGCGCACGTCTTCTACGCGGGCAAACGCGGAGATGATCAGCGACAGCGGAGAGGTCATCTCGCGCTGCTCGTTACCCTCCTGCCAGCGGGTCTTCATCGACATGGAGTCTTTACCCACCGGAATGGTCAGGCCAAGTGCCGGGCAGAGCTCTTCACCCACCGCCTTCACGGCTTCATACAGGCCCGCATCTTCGCCCGGGTGGCCCGCTGCGGCCATCCAGTTCGCGGAAAGTTTGATACGTTTAATGTCGCCAATCTGCGTTGCGGCAATGTTGGTCAGTGCTTCACCAACGGCCAGGCGAGCAGACGCGGCGAAGTCCAGCAGAGCGACCGGGGTACGTTCGCCCAGCGCCATCGCTTCACCGTAGTAGCTGTCGAGACTCGCGGTGGTGACGGCACAGTTAGCCACCGGGATCTGCCACGGGCCAACCATCTGATCGCGCGACACCATACCGGTCACGGTACGGTCGCCGATGGTGACCAGGAAGGTTTTCTCCGCCACGGCCGGCAGGTGCAGAACGCGATTGACCGCGTCAGCCACGGTAATGCCCTGACGATCCAGCGCTTTGCCAGCTGCTTTACGGGTCTCAACGTCGCGGGTCATCTTCGGCGTTTTACCGAGCAGCACGTCCAGCGGCAGATCGATCGGCTGGTTGTCGAAATGGGTGTCGCTCAGGGACAGGTGCAGCGCTTCGGTCGCTTCACCGATGACGGCATACGGGGCACGCTCGCGGCGGCACAGCTCGTCAAATAGCGGCAGCTGATCGGCAGCGACGGCCAGAACATAACGTTCCTGGGATTCGTTACACCAGATTTCCAGCGGGCTCATGCCTGGCTCATCACTCAGGATGTCCCGCAGGTTGAAGCGACCGCCACGACCACCGTCACTGACCAGCTCCGGCATGGCGTTGGACAGACCGCCCGCGCCTACGTCATGAATAAAGAGGATGGGGTTGGCATCACCCAGCTGCCAGCAGCGGTCAATGACCTCCTGGCAACGGCGTTCCATCTCCGGGTTATCACGCTGTACGGATGCAAAATCGAGATCCGCATCAGACTGACCGGAGGTCATAGAGGAGGCAGCCCCGCCGCCCAGGCCGATGTTCATTGCCGGGCCACCCAGAACGATCAGCTTCGCACCGACTACGATCTCGCCTTTTTGCACGTGATCGGCGCGAATGTTACCGATCCCGCCAGCCAGCATGATCGGTTTGTGATAGCCGCGCAGCTCTTCGCCGTTGTGGCTCTCCACTTTCTCTTCGTAGGTACGGAAGTAACCGTTCAGCGCAGGACGTCCAAATTCATTGTTGAACGCCGCCCCGCCCAGTGGGCCTTCGGTCATGATATCCAGCGCGGTCACAATACGTTCCGGCTTGCCGAAATCTTCTTCCCACGGCTGTTCAAAGCCCGGGATGCGCAGGTTGGAGACGGAGAAACCGACCAGACCGGCTTTTGGTTTAGCACCCCGTCCGGTTGCGCCTTCGTCGCGGATTTCCCCGCCAGACCCGGTCGCCGCACCCGGCCACGGCGAGATCGCCGTCGGGTGGTTATGCGTTTCGACTTTCATCAGGATATGCGCCGGCTCCTGATGGAAATCATAGCGCCCTGCTTCGCGATCGGCGAAGAAGCGGCCCACGTCAGAACCTTCCATCACCGCGGCGTTGTCTTTGTAGGCAGACAGCACGTGGTCAGGCGTTTTTTCCATGGTGTTTTTGATCATTTTGAACAGCGACTTCGGCTGCTCTTCACCGTCGATAATCCAGTCGGCGTTGAAAATCTTGTGACGGCAGTGCTCAGAGTTTGCCTGAGCGAACATGTAAAGTTCGATGTCGTTCGGGTTGCGGTTCAGCTTAACAAACGCATCCTGCAGGTAGTCAATTTCGTCTTCTGCCAGTGCCAGACCGAGACGCAGGTTGGCGTCAATCAGCGCCTGACGGCCCTGCCCCAGCAAATCGACGCTCTGTACCGGCGCAGGCTGATGGTGGGAGAAGAGTTTCTGCGCATCGTCCAGAGAGGCAAAGACACTCTCCATCATGCGGTCGTGCAGCTCAGCGGCAACGGTTTGCCACTGCGCATCGGTCAGGGTAGAGGCTTCAACGTAGTACGCCACGCCGCGCTCCAGACGGTTAATCTGGTTCAAACCACAGTTGTGGGCGATGTCGGTGGCTTTGGAAGACCAGGGGGAGATGGTGCCTGGACGAGGCGTCGCAAGGATCAGTTTGCCGGTTGGCGTATGGCTGCTCAGGCTTGGACCATATTTGAGCAGGCGTTCCAGCTGTACTCGCTCCTCTGCATTCAGGGGTGCATTCAGGTCAGCAAAATGGACATACTCAGCGTAAATATTGCTTACCGGAAGGTCGGCTGCCTGAAAACGTGCCAGCAGTTTATTGATACGGAAGGCAGACAGTGCAGGCGAACCACGCAGAATTTCCATCATAAGTCTCTCGTCTTCGAAGCGCCGGGGCGCTTACAGTGTGCGCAAGGGGGGAAAACGGGCGTCATTATAGAGAATCCTGAGCGTCGACGAAACCGTTTGCGTCGAAATAAAATCAACGTTTACGTTTAACAATAGATGTGACCTCTCTCTCTAATTTGTTGCCAAGTGGCGTAACTTTACGCAAAATGCCGCTCATTCAATGGCAAACCTTATTCTTAACATGGCTACAGCATACTGAGGCACCCGGCGTCGCAGAGAATTAACTAATTGAAAAAATTAAAGATTAATTATCTGCTCATCGGCATTGTAACGTTGCTGCTGGCAGTGGCCCTCTGGCCTTCCATCCCCTGGTTCGGTAAAGCCGAAAACCGTATCGCCGCCATACAGGAGCGGGGGGAATTGCGCGTCAGTACCCTCAACTCGCCGCTGATTTACAGCGACATTAACGGCAAAACGATTGGCCTGGATTATGAACTGGCGCAGCAGTTTGCCGACTATCTTGGCGTGAAGCTCAAAATTACCGTCCGTCAGAATATCAGCCAGCTGTTTGATGACCTGGATAACAACGATGCCGATATCCTTGCGGCTGGGCTGGTGTACAACAGCGAGCGCAGCAAGAACTATCAGCCAGGCCCGACCTACTACTCCGTTTCGCAACAGCTGGTCTACCGGGTCGGGAGCCTGCGCCCGCGAACGCTGGCGGCGATTAATGCACAACAGTTGACTATCGCCCCGGGTCATGTCGTGATTGACGATCTGCGTGAGCTCAAGGAGAAGAAATTCCCGGACCTGAGCTGGACCGTTGATCCTAAGCTCGGCACGACTGAGCTGCTGGACCAGGTAAAAGATAAAAAACTGCCCTATACCATCGCTGATTCGGTCGCGATCAGCCTTTTCCAGCGCGTGCACCCCGAAATCGCGGTGGCGCTGGACGTGACAGACGAACAGCCGGTGACCTGGTTTAGCCAGCTTGATGACGATCAGACCCTCTCTGCGGCGATGCTCGATTTCTTCAACACCATCAATGAAGACGGTACGCTGGCGCGTCTGGAAGAGAAATACCTCGGCCACGGTGACGATTTTGATTACGTCGACACCCGAAGCTTCTTGCGCGCGGTCGATAGCGTGCTGCCAGACCTGCAGCCGTTATTTGAGAAGTATGCCCAGGAGATCGACTGGCGATTACTGGCAGCGATCTCTTATCAGGAATCCCACTGGGATACTCAGGCCACCTCGCCCACTGGCGTTCGCGGCTTAATGATGCTCACTAAAAATACCGCTCAGAGCCTTGGGCTGACCGACCGTACCGATGCAGAACAGAGCATCAGCGGCGGCGCACGGTATCTGCAGGATATGATGGGCAAAGTGCCGGAGACGGTGCCTGAAGAGGAACGGATCTGGTTTGCGCTGGCAGCCTACAACATGGGTTACGCGCACATGCTTGACGCGCGCGCGCTGACGGCGAAAACGAAAGGTAATCCGGACAGCTGGTCAGACGTAAAACAACGCCTGCCGCTGTTGAGCCAGAAGCCGTGGTACAACAAGCTGACCTACGGTTACGCGCGCGGGCATGAAGCCTACGCCTACGTGGAAAATATCCGTAAATATCAGATTAGCCTGGTGGGTTATCTGCTGGAGAAGGAAAAAGAGGCGGCAGAAGCAAATCAGCTGGCCCAGAGTTATCCGGTGGTGGCACCGGACGAACTTACTCGCCCGACAACTTCAATTCTGCCTTTTGTTGCTTTTTCTGCTGACGGCGCATTCGAAAGAAATCACTTAATAGCCCCGCACACTCTGGTGCAAGTACCCCACCGATAGTCTGCACCTGGTGGTTCATCCCCGGGTGTCCCAGTACGTCCATCAGCGAACCGGCCGCTCCGGTTTTTTCATCCCGCGCGCCAAAGACCAGCGTGCCGATACGGCTATGCACCATCGCGCCGGAACACATAACGCACGGCTCAAGCGTGACATACAGTGTGGTATCAAGCAGACGATAGTTTTGCAGCACCATTCCGCCCTGACGAAGGGCCATGATTTCAGCGTGCGCAGTCGGATCGTGACGGCCAATCGGGCGGTTCCACCCTTCCCCTATCACCTGGTTATTGTGGACAAGCACAGCACCCACGGGCACTTCCCCCTCGTCCCAGGCGCGCTGGGCAAGCGTAAGCGCATGGCGCATCCAGTATTCATGATCGCGTTCAGGGTTGCACAACGGTTGATACTCCAGTCTAAAAGCGGGCGGCATTATACACACCCGCTATAGATAAGACTATTCGAGTTGCTGAAGTTCGCCTGCGGGCGTGACGCGCCAGCGATGCTGGCAAAAATAGAGCAGCGGGTTGTCCTGCTTGCTGTCGCTGTAGCCGCTGTAAAGACGCAGTGGCGTACCGATTCGCTTCTCCAGTTGCACCACCTTTTCATGTCCCAGGCAGCGCATGGTCAGTACCCATCCGCCGTACCCGCGGGTAATTTGCGTGGCGATAAGATTCACCCGCGGCAGCCACGGGGTATCATAATAGACCTGTTCCACCAGCGCTTGCGGGGATCCGGTAATCAACCAGATGTCGGCATCGTTCGCGTCGAGATAGCTGGTGAGCCTTACCTGAACAACCGGAAACGCGGTCACATGCCCGCGAAACCAGTGCACAAAATCCTGCTGAAGCTGTTTAAGCCGCGCTTCGCTGCGTCCAAAGGTACAGCCCCAGAGCAACAGGCTCATTGGCCAGCGCGCTGCCCGGCCTTTTAGCAGCAGCGCAATGCCAATTACGGGTAAGAGAGGTAATACGAGCAGCGCATTCAAAGGCTGACGCCGCAGCAGGTAGCGCATAAACGTACCAAACATATCCTGCTGATGCAGCGTACCGTCCAGGTCGAAAAAAACAACGCGACGCTCGTGATTTGCCAAACCTTACTCCTCTGGATCGTTGAATCCTAACAGCCAGGTAAACAGGAACCCGGCGATCACCGCTACCAGATAGCCTAACAGATAGAGCATAACTTTTCCGGTCACGATGGTTAGCGCCAGCGGCAGCCCGGAGATCCCGAAGGTGATCACCGTTGCCACTTTCCAGTAGCTGATCAGCGCTCCGCCTACCGCCCCTCCCAGGCAAGCACCGAGGAACGGTTTCCCCAGCGGCAGCGTGACGCCGAAAATCAGCGGCTCGCCAATTCCGAGTAATCCGACCGGCAACGCACCTTTGATCACTTTTTTCAGCCGCGCGTTGCGGGTTTTCATCAGTACGGCAATCGCCGCCCCGACCTGCCCCACGCCAGCCATCGACAGGATGGGCAGCAGCGCGTTGTAACCGTGCGCCTGCACCAGCTCGACGTGGATCGGCACCAGCCCCTGATGCAGACCGGTCAGTACCAGCGGCAAGAAGGTGCCTGACAGCACGGCACCCACTAACAGACCGCCGCGATCGATAGCCAGCGATGCGCCATGGGCGATGGCCTCAGAGATCCAGCCACCCAGCGGTTGCAACGCCACAATAGCCACGCTACCGGTGATCAATGTCGTTAACAGTGGATTGAGGATCAGCTCAATTGATCCAGGCAGGAGGGTGCGCAGTTTCTTCTCGATCCAGCACATCAGGATGACCACCAGCAGCACGGCAATCACCCCGCCGCGGCCAGGCTGGAGCACCTCACCAAACAGGGTTATCTGCGCCAGTTGTGGGCTGGACAGAATACCTGCCATCACCCCGCCCATGGCCAGCGAGCCGCCAAAGACCTTCGCGGTGTTGACCCCCACCAGAATGTTCATGATGGCAAACACGGCGCTGCCGAAAATACCGAGAATGCCTAATAAATTAGGGTAGTGGGTCGCGAAGTCCCCTACGATATCCGGACGCTTAAGAATATTGATGATCCCGGTGATTAAGCCAGAGGCAATAAACGCCGGGATCAGCGGAATAAAGACGTTGGCCAGTTGTCGCAGCGCATCGCTCATGGGGGCTTTGTATCGGGCCTTTGCCTGCGCCTTCGTACGTTCGACGTCATCGATCGCCACGCTCTCGCCGCCGACCATCAGCGCACGCATGGCATCCACAACCTGCGCCGCCTTTCCCGGCCCGACAATCAGCTGGTGCTGTTGCCCCTGTTTAACGTAACCACTCACGCCGGAAAGCTGCTTCAGACGCGGCACATCAAGCTGCTCGTCGTTATGCACCTCGACGCGCACGCGCGTCATGCAGTTTTCCAGACGCTGAATATTTTTTTCCCCACCGATCCCCTGCAGGATATCGCTGGCGAGCGCTGCTGTTTTGTCCATACACGCCTCTGTTAGTTTTCTAATGCCGCCCGTAAGAACCCGTTATGGGCATTGAGCCTTGCTCTGGCGGCCGCAGCGTCCAGTCCGCTCAGGATCATCAGAATGGCCGGTTTAACATCGTGATCGGTTTGTTTCAGTACCGCTTCCGCCTCTTCGCGGCTTGCTCCCGTCGCCTCCATGACCATACGGCAGGCTCTGTCCACCAGCTTGACGTTGGTCGCTTGCATATCCACCATCAGGTTCTGATAAACCTTGCCAAACTTCACCATCGCGCCAGTGGAGATCATGTTGAGCACCAGCTTTTGCGCGGTGCCGGATTTCAGACGCGTAGAACCGGTTAACGCTTCCGGGCCGACAACCGGAGAGATAGCGATAGCAGCGACCTGCGCAATCGGCGAGCCAGGATTACAGGAAATCGCCACCGTGGTACAGCCCGTCTTGTTGGCATACTCCAGACCGCCGATAACGTACGGCGTACGCCCGGAGGCCGCCAGCCCAACAACCAGATCCTGAGCGGTCAGATTTAGCCCCTTCAGGTCATCCTCGCCGAGCTGTTTGTTATCTTCCGCCCCTTCCACGGCTTTCAGCAGCGCGCCAGGGCCGCCAGCAATCAACCCGACCACCAGACCGTGCGGCACACCAAACGTTGGCGGGCATTCAGAGGCATCCAGCACACCAAGACGCCCGCTGGTTCCGGCGCCCATGTAGATAATGCGACCACCGGCCTTCAGTGCTTCCGCCGCCGCATCGACAGCTTTCGCCACCTCGGGTAATGTCTCTTTCACTGCCTGCGCGACCAGCGTATCCTGTTGATTAAAACGGTTAACCAGCTCCAGGGTGCTGAGCGCATCCAGATCCATGGTTTGTGGGTTACGCGTTTCAGAAACAAGTGAGCCAAGATTCATCTTTTGTACCTCAAGAATTTTTAATTCATAATAATCTCACTATAATGGAATATAAAATTCATTCAGGCGAGCAAAATTCGTATTTGCGCAGACAATCACAATTTCGCCAGGAGAACCTATGAACTGTTTAATTCGCATTCGCCAGCGTTATGCAGGCTTTGCTCAAAGCGATAAAAAGCTGGCGGATTTTCTGCTCTCTCAGCCCGACCATGCCC
Organism: Enterobacter sp. 200527-13; assembly: GCF_027924865.1. Taxonomy (NCBI): domain Bacteria; kingdom Pseudomonadati; phylum Pseudomonadota; class Gammaproteobacteria; order Enterobacterales; family Enterobacteriaceae; genus Enterobacter; species Enterobacter sp. 200527-13. The sequence goes on along the minus strand of NZ_BSCM01000008.1, from coordinate 24,781 downwards.
GCCATCTCAGCTCGCAGCAGCTGGCGAGTGAGGCCGGAGTGAGTCAGTCGAGCGTGGTGAAATTTGCCCAGAAGATTGGCTTTAAAGGCTTCCCGGCTCTCAAGCTGGCGATTAGCGAAGCGCTGGTGAGTAACCCCAATCCGCAGTCGATGCCGGTGCATAATCAGATTCGTGGCGATGACCCGATGCGTCTGGTGGGAGAGAAGCTCATCAAAGAGAATGTCGCGGCCATGCATGCCACCCTTGATGTGAATACCGAAGAAAAATTACTGGAAAGCGTGGCGATGCTGCGTGCAGCGCGACGTATTATTTTGACCGGGATAGGCGCGTCCGGACTGGTGGCACGTAACTTTGGCTGGAAGCTGACAAAAATAGGTTACAACGCCATTGTCGAGCAGGATATGCACGCCCTGCTGGCGACCGTGCAGGCGATGGATGCTAACGATCTGCTGCTGGCGATCTCCTATTCCGGCGAACGCCGCGAGATCAATATGGCTACCGATGAAGCCTTACGCGTAGGCGGTAAGATTCTGGCCATCACCGGGTTTACTCCCAACGCGCTGCAGCAGCGGGCTACGCGCTGTTTATATACTATCGCGGAAGAGCAGGCCACGCGCAGCGCGGCGATCTCCTCGACAAGTGCGCAGATGATGTTGACCGACCTGCTGTTTATGGCCCTGGTGCAACAGGATCTGGAGCACGCGCCAGAGCGTATCCGGCACAGTGAAGAGCTGGTAAAAAAACTGGTTTGAACAGGTAATGAGCGTATAATGCCCGCCCTGTTTGTGTTGTTTCTGAGAATTTCCTGATGGCGCTGTTAATCACCAAAAAATGCATCAATTGCGATATGTGCGAACCGGAATGCCCGAACCAGGCGATTTCGATGGGCGAGAGCATTTATGAGATTAACAGCGACCGCTGCACTGAATGCATCGGCCACTACGAAACGCCGACCTGTCAGAAAGTGTGCCCAATCCCCAATACCATCCTGAAGGATCCGGCACACGTCGAGAGCGAAGAGCAGCTTTGGGATAAGTTTGTCCTGCTGCATCACGCGGACAAACTTTAACTTTCGATAATTACCGTCGCGCAGGCGTAGTGGCGTTCATCGGCGAGCGTCACATGCATGTGATTTACGCCGAGTTTCTCTGCCAGCGTTTGCGCCTCACCCCATAAACGCAGGCGTGGTTTACCCAGCTCATCGTTAAACACTTCAAACTGATTAAACGCCAGACCATTACGAATACCGGTGCCGAAGGCTTTCGCTGCCGCCTCTTTGACGGCAAAGCGCTTGGCCAGAAAACGTACCGGCTGCTGATGCGTCTCCCAGATGGCCCATTCGTTATCGCTCAGCACGCGTCGTGCCAGGCGATCGCCGCTACGGGCGATCACCGCTTCAATGCGGGCTATTTCAACGATATCGGTGCCTAAGCCCAGAATAGCCATTACTGACGCGCTTCCAGCATCAGGCGTTTCATTTCTGAGACCGCCTCTTTCAGGCCACTCATTACCGCACGGCCAATAATAGCGTGGCCGATATTCAGCTCATGCATTTCTGGCAGGGCTGCAATGGCCTTGACGTTATGGTAGGTCAGGCCATGCCCGGCGTTAACTTTCAGCCCCAGGCTCGCGGCATAGGTGGCCGCATTGGCGATACGCTCCAGCTCTTTGGCCTGCGTAGTTTCGTCTTTCGCATCAGCGTAACAGCCGGTATGAATTTCAATATAGGGCGCGCCCACTTCGGCAGCCGCTTTGATCTGTGCTACATCGGCGTCGATGAACAGAGAGACCAGGATACCTGCCTCAGCCAGACGCTTGCAGGCATCACGCATTTTGTCGCGTTGACCCGCCACGTCCAGGCCCCCTTCGGTGGTCACTTCCTGACGTTTTTCCGGTACCAGGCAGCAGAAATGCGGCTTCGTCTCGCAGGCAATCGTCAGCATCTCTTCCGTGACCGCCATCTCCAGGTTCATGCGGGTGTCCAGCGTCTGACGCAAAATGCGCACATCGCGGTCGGTAATATGACGGCGGTCTTCACGCAGGTGAACGGTAATGCCATCGGCGCCAGCCTGCTCAGCGATGAACGCCGCCTGAACCGGATCGGGATAAGCCGTGCCGCGTGCATTACGCAGCGTGGCGATGTGATCAATGTTGACGCCTAACAGTAATTCAGCCATGACAATCCTCGGTATTTTAGTTCGTGTCCCTGCCTCCCTCTCCCTCAATAAGAGGGCTGGAGCGAGGGTCTGATACGTTAACGTTTCGGCATAAACTGCCTGAACAATTCGCGGCTCTTTAAGGGCTTGCCGCCAAGATACGGCTTGAGCGCAATCCGGGTAAAGCGTTTTGCTGCGCGAAGGGTATCCTGATCGGGAAACTCACGCGCATACAGCGCTCTAAGCTGTCGCCCGGTAAAGGTGCTGTTATCTATCACGACGCTGGCGATAAAGCCTTTTTCTTCACGGTAGCGATAGGTCATCGCATCCTCTACCTCGTCTCCGCTCCCTGCACAATGCAAAAAATCGACCCCATAGCCCAGGTGTCCAAGCAGCGCCAGCTCAAAACGACGCAGGGCAGGTTCGGGCGTACCGGTAGCGCCGGCCAGCGCCTGGATACAGTGCAGGTAATCAAAGAAAAGTTCAGAGAAGCGAGTCTCATGCTCCAGAACACGTGAGATGAGTTCGTTGACATAGAGACCGCTGTACAGCGTGATACCAGAAAGGGGGAGCGCCAGAGAGACGGCTTCGGCACTGCGCAGGGTTTTGACTTCCCCACGCCCGCCGAAACGTACCAGCAGCGGAGTGAAAGGCTGTAAGGCGCCCTTCAGGCCGGAGCGTTTGGAACGTGCGCCTTTAGCAACAAGGCGCACACGGCCCGACTCTTCCGTGAAAACGTCCAGCATAAGGCTGGTCTCGCTCCACGGACGGCTATGGAGGACAAAGGCACGCTGCCATCCATCCACGATGTTCAGTCTTAGACGTCGTCGCCGTAACCGAGGCTGCGCAATGCACGCTCATCATCGGCCCAGCCTGATTTCACCTTCACCCACAGTTCAAGGTGAACCGGGGCTTCAAACATGTCCTGCATGTCTCTGCGCGCTTCAATGCCGATGGTTTTGATCTTGGCACCTTTGTTGCCGATCACCATCTTCTTCTGCCCTTCACGCTCAACGAGGATCAGGCCGTTGATGTCATAGCCGCCGCGTTCGTTGGTCTGAAAACGTTCAATCTCAACCGTTACGGAGTACGGCAGTTCCGCGCCGAGGAAACGCATCAGTTTTTCACGGATGATCTCAGAGGCCATAAAGCGCTGAGAACGATCGGTGATGTAATCTTCCGGGAAGTGATGAATCGCTTCCGGCAGATGTTTGCGCACGATGCCTGCGATGGTATCGACGTTCAGACCGGTCTCGGCAGACAGCGGGACGATATCAAGGAAGTTCATCTGGCTTCCCAGCCACTGCAGATGCGGCAGCAGATCGGCTTTTTCCTGCACGTTGTCCACTTTGTTGACCGCAAGGATCACCGGCGTTTTACCGTCGCGCAGTTTGTTCAGCACCATTTCGTCGTCAGGCGTCCAGCGGGTGCCTTCCACCACGAAAATCACCAGCTCTACGTCGCCAATCGAGCTGCTCGCCGCCTTGTTCATCAGGCGGTTGATGGCGCGCTTCTCTTCCATGTGCAGGCCCGGGGTATCAACGTAGATCGCCTGATAGGCGCCTTCCGTGTGGATACCGACGATGCGGTGACGCGTGGTCTGCGCCTTACGGGAAGTAATGGAAATTTTCTGCCCAAGCAGATTATTCAACAGGGTAGATTTGCCAACGTTCGGACGTCCGACGATGGCAATAAACCCGCAATACGTTTTTTCTTCGCTCATTCCAGCTCCAGCATTTTTAACGCCTGTTCGGCGGCAGCCTGTTCAGCCTTACGACGACTAGAACCTGTGCCGACCACCGGTTCACTCAGGCCACTGACCTGGCAATGGATGGTAAATTCCTGATCGTGCGCTTCGCCCCGCACCTGCACCACCAGATAGGATGGCAGCGGGAGGTGGCGACCCTGCAAATATTCCTGCAGACGCGTTTTCGGATCTTTTTGTTTATCGCCCGGACTGATTTCGTCCAGACGGGTTTGATACCAGTTAAGGATCAGCTTTTCTACGGTCTGAATATCGCTGTCCAGGAACACACCACCAATTAATGCTTCGACCGTGTCGGCAAGAATAGATTCACGACGGAAGCCGCCGCTTTTCAGTTCACCCGGCCCAAGTCGCAGACATTCGCCCAGTTCAAATTCACGAGCGATTTCCGCCAGGGTATTACCCCGAACCAGCGTCGCGCGCATGCGGCTCATATCACCTTCGTCCACACGTGGGAAACGATGATAAAGCGCATTCGCGATCACGAAACTTAAAATAGAGTCACCCAGGAACTCGAGGCGCTCATTATGCTTGCTGCTGGCACTGCGGTGGGTTAATGCCTGTTGCAACAACTCCTGATGATGAAAAGTGTAGCCCAGCTTCCGTTGAAGCCGATTAATTACGATGGGGTTCATGCGATACCAGTAAATGAATGCGTCAAAAATGCAGCACACGAAACCGACCTGAGAAGACCAACGCGGTTTCGTGTGCCGTGGCACCCTTGCAGGGCCAACCTTAAACTTCGGGGGAATATTCTATACACAACGACAGGGGATGTCGTTAGTCCAAAGAGATTTATCGCTGAAATAATTCACGTAGCCGCTAATTAACGCGGCTACGCGTTCATTTAATGAGAATTAATGGATCCCGCCGATACGATTCAGGCGAACGCCGGTCGGCCATTCGCCTTCCTGCTTCTCAAAACTCATCCAGATAGCGGTCGCTTTACCTACCAGATTCGCTTCCGGCACAAAGCCCCAGTAACGGCTGTCCGCGGAATTATCGCGGTTATCACCCATCATGAAGTAGTGTCCCGGTGGTACGATCCAACTGGCCAGCTGTTGGCCTGGCTGCCGGTAGTACATCCCCACTTGATCCTGCGCGATTGGCACGGTGAGGATACGGTGGGTCACATCACCCAGCGTCTCTTTACGTTCAACCAGGCGAATACCGTCCTCTTTGGTCTCGCCTTTAGGCACCTGGAAGAAACCGCTGGTCGCTTCACCGCCGTTACGGCGAGCAAAGGTCTGCACAAAATCACTTGGCTCAACGTTTGAGTAAGTGATTGGCAGCGCGTTTTCACACGCGGTACCGGAGCTGCAGCCAGGCTGAACGGTAACTTCTTTCGCCACCGGATCGTAGGTGACTTTATCACCCGGCAGACCCACTGCACGCTTGATGTAATCCAGACGCGGATCTTCCGGGTATTTAAACACCACGATGTCGCCACGTTTTGGATGACCGGTTTCGATCAGCGTTTTCTGGTAGATCGGATCTTTAATCCCGTAGGCAAACTTCTCAACCAGAATAAAATCGCCAATCAGCAGCGTTGGCATCATTGAACCAGACGGGATCTGGAACGGCTCGTAAATAAACGAGCGGACAACCAGCACAATCGCCAGCACCGGAAATACCGATGCCCCGGTTTCCAGCCAGCCCGGTTTCGGGCCGACTTTCTTCAGGGTTTTCGCGTCCAGCCCATCGCCAGTGGCTGCCTGTGCGGCAGCCTGACGTTCATGGCGTTTTGGGGCGAAAATAAACTTATCCAGACACCACAACAAACCTGTCACCAGGGTAGCAATGACCAGAATCAGGGCAAACATGTTCGCCATGCCAACTCCTTAGGGTTATTTGCCGTCTTTACCAACATGAAGGATGGCAAGGAATGCTTCCTGCGGCAGTTCGACGTTACCGACCTGCTTCATACGCTTCTTACCTTCTTTCTGTTTCTGCAGCAGCTTTTTCTTACGGCTGACGTCACCGCCGTAGCATTTCGCCAGAACGTTTTTACGCAGCTGTTTCACAGTAGAACGGGCAATAATGTGGTTACCGATGGCGGCCTGAATCGCGATATCAAACTGCTGACGCGGGATCAGCTCTTTCATCTTCTCAACCAGCTCACGGCCACGGTATGGCGCATTGTCGTTGTGAGTGATCAGTGCCAGCGCATCCACACGCTCGCCGTTGATCAGCACGTCCACACGCACCATGTTAGACGCCTGGAAGCGTTTGAAGTTGTAATCCAGTGACGCATAGCCACGAGAGGTAGACTTCAGACGATCGAAGAAGTCGAGGACCACTTCCGCCATAGGGATTTCGTACGTCAGCGCAACCTGATTACCGTGGTAAACCATGTTGGTCTGTACGCCACGCTTCTCAATACACAGCGTAATAACGTTACCCAGGAACTCCTGCGGCAGCAGCATATGACACTCTGCAATGGGCTCGCGCAGTTCTTCGATATTGTTCAGCGGCGGCAGCTTGGACGGGCTATCGACGTAGACGATCTCTTTGTTGGTGGTCTGCACTTCGTACACAACGGTCGGTGCCGTGGTGATCAGATCCAGATCGTATTCACGCTCCAGACGCTCCTGGATGATCTCCATGTGCAGCAGACCAAGGAAGCCGCAGCGGAAGCCGAAGCCCAGCGCCGTGGAGCTTTCTGGTTCATAGAACAGGGAAGCATCGTTGAGGCTCAGCTTGCCGAGCGCATCACGGAAGTTTTCATAGTCGTCAGAGCTGACCGGGAACAGACCCGCGTAAACCTGCGGTTTAACCTTTTTAAAGCCTGGCAGCGCTTTGTCTGCCGGGTTACGTGCACCGGTCAGGGTATCGCCCACTGGCGCACCGAGGATGTCTTTAATGGCGCAGACCAGCCAGCCTACTTCGCCACATTTCAGCTCGGTACGGTCAACCTGTTTTGGTGTGAAAATACCCAGACGGTCAGCGTTGTAAACCTGGCCAGTACTCATTACCTTGATTTTGTCGCCTTTACGCATGGTGCCGTTTTTAATACGCACCAGCGAGACAACGCCCAGGTAGTTATCAAACCAGGAGTCGATGATCAGCGCCTGCAGCGGGGCATCCGGGTCACCTTCTGGTGCCGGGATATCACGCACCAGGCGTTCCAGCACGTCGGTCACGCCCACGCCCGTTTTAGCGGAGCAGCGCACCGCATCGGTCGCGTCGATGCCGACAATATCTTCAATCTCTTCCGCTACGCGCTCAGGATCGGCAGCTGGCAGGTCAATTTTGTTCAGAACCGGCACAACCTCGAGATCCATTTCCATCGCGGTGTAGCAGTTTGCCAGGGTCTGGGCTTCAACGCCCTGCCCGGCATCCACAACCAGCAGCGCGCCTTCACAGGCCGCCAGCGAGCGTGAAACTTCATAGGAGAAGTCAACGTGGCCTGGGGTGTCGATAAAGTTCAGCTGATAGATTTCGCCATCAGCCGCTTTGTAATCAAGCGTAACGCTCTGCGCTTTGATGGTGATACCGCGTTCGCGTTCCAGGTCCATGGAGTCCAGAACCTGGGCTTCCATTTCACGATCAGACAGGCCACCGCAAATCTGGATAATACGGTCAGACAGCGTCGACTTACCGTGGTCAATGTGAGCAATGATCGAAAAGTTACGTATGTTCTTCATATAGTTAAATAATTATGCCTTACGAATTCCTGGAGGCCGCTGTTCTTAGCCTGACGTTTTTCAGTGCGAAAACGCCGCATTCTACACTACATCCCCGTTACCTGGAAATGTACTTAGCGCCAGGTATAGCGTGAAGAAATGACGTTTTCTGTTTTAGGACGTAAAAAAGGACAAAGCCCGATGGATCACCGGGCCTCAGAAGAGAGCGTCTCAACACGAAGCTGGTCGGGTGCCAGCCCAACGCTGAGAATAACAGGCTGCCACTCTTCGCGTGCGGCAAGCTTCGGGGAGAGAGCTTTGGCCAGCCAGAATCCCCCTACGCCGCCCAATGCCGCACCACACATGACGGCCACATCGGTACCAAACAGCATCTGGAATACGCCGCCCATAACAAACAGCCCCACCAGCGGAGAGAGATAAACCAGCATGGCGGACGTGAGCAGGCTACCTTCTGCAATTCCCAGCTCCACCTTTTGCCCCACCATCAGCGGCCGATCGCTTGGCACGGAAATGGTATGCGAGGTTTGCGGCCCGAGCTTATTCAGCACGCGGCTACCGCAACCGGCTCTGGAAGCACAGCTATTGCATGAGGCCTTAACATCACAGCTCACCAGCGCAATGCCATTCTGCCACGATACGACCGTAGCCCACTCTTTAATCATTGTGCAGCCCTGAATTTAATGCTGTCGGAAATACGCTTCGCCGTTTGTGGCGGTAATTCACCCACAATGGTGATCTCTGCGTTATCGCGAACCGTGGTGCTGACCGTCCTGCGTCCGGTACGCAGCATTTGTTCAGAACTGTTTGCCGATGCGCGGTTAATGTTCACCGAGAAACTGAACAAACCATCGGAATAAAGACGCGATTCAACCGGTGTTTCAATGGTTGGCAGTTGTCGACGGCTGCTGGAGACTTCGCTAAACCCTTGCGGGATCCAGGAAGGAACCCAGTTGAAGTTGACGGAATCACCCGCCGGTACCGAAAGCAGCGGCGGCAGGCTGGCTTTCGCCAGATTCTGCATGCTATTACCCACCTGATTGTTCACGCTAAAGGAGATAACGCGGAACTGTTCCAGCGTTTCACCATCACGGTCAAGCAGGTCTACACGCATTGGCAGCTTGGTTTCGGCGTCAATCCAGACGATATAGCTGTAGCGCGTTCCGTCACGGGCAACAACGCGGATCACCTCACACAGTCTGTCCGCAATGCGCGTACGCCCTACTGAAATGAAATCATAGTAAGGCGCAAGACGTTTGAAGTCGGTGTAGATAAGCGATGGCAGAGAATCGACGATATAATCGCCATTCAGCGTGAAAGGCTCCAGACCGGGTTCGAAATAACTGATTTCGTTACCACGCTGGACAACTTCCCGACGCGGGCCATCCATCTGTAAAAGCTGGGCGAGCGGCTGGTTATCAAGACGGGCATGGCGGTATCGTAACGACTCGACGCCCTGCTTATTGATACTGATAAATGCCAACTCGTAATTGAGTGACTGGCTGGCCAGATTCATTTGCTGCAACAACGCCCCGGATGAAACATCAGCCGAGGCGTTGGCAGAGAAGAACAGGCTACCCGCCATCAGAGACATGGCGAACCAAAGTTGCTTCATTACTGCGATTGCGTTCCTAAAGTTTGGTTTCCGGGCACCTGCACAGCCGCTTGCTGGGTTTGTGCCTGCTCAAACTGAAGCTGTTCAGAGTGCAGACGACGCTGCAACTCGTAATCCTGCAACATCGCATTAATGCGACGGCGTTGCTCCTGAACCTGCTGTTGCTGGCCGCCGCTGGCGGATGCATCAGCCGGAACACCCAAACTTACCGGGCTGGCTTTGCCCATCATCGGCAGTGTGTTGAACACTGGCGCTTCTGGCTGCTGATTAGTTTCAGACTGAGTATTATAGTGCTGGACGCCAACGATAACTGCAAGCGATACGCATGCAGCCACACCCATTTGGGTGAGCTGGCTGGCCCACGGACGCACCTTGTGCCAGAACGGCATTTTCTGCCACTGGTGAGGCGCAGGTTGAGCTTCAGGAATCAGCGGAGTGGTCTGACGGACAGGCTCATTTTCAATGGCCGCCATCACGCGAGCTGAGATATCGAAATGGAGAACCTCGCCGGTGTCACCGCGAAGGGTGTCACGAATGAGATGGTAACTCTCCCAGGTCTCTTGCATTTCGGGAGAATGAGACAGCTCGTTGAGCAGCTCACTATCCAGCGTTTCACCATCCATTAAAGCGGAAAGTTTTTCTTTCTGCATGCCTAATACCTTTTCCAGTATCCCGCTATCGTCAACGCCTGATAAGCGGTTGAACTTTATTATCAATTGCTTCTCGCGCACGGAAAATACGTGAACGTACCGTGCCGACCGGACAATCCATGATGGCGGCTATCTCTTCATAGCTCAAACCATCCAACTCCCGTAACGTAATTGCCATGCGTAAATCTTCCGGGAGCGACTCGATCGTGCGAAAAACGATTTGTCTCAGTTCTTCTGACAACATTAAGTTCTCAGGGTTCGAAATTTCTTTCAGCGCACCGCCACTTTCGAAGTTTTCGGCGTCGATTGCGTCCACATCACTTGAAGGCGGACGGCGGCCCTGAGCGACCAGATAATTCTTTGCCGTATTGACCGCAATACGGTACAGCCAGGTATAAAAAGCACTATCTCCCCGGAATGAATCCAGCGCGCGATAGGCCTTAATAAAAGACTCTTGTACTACATCAGGCACATCGCCTGACGGTACATAGCGGGAAACCAGGCTCGCCACCTTATGCTGGTAGCGCACCACCAGTAAGTTAAAGGCTTTCTGATCTCCCTTCTGGACCCGTTCAACCAGGACCTGGTCCGTTAACTGCTCGCTCATCCGAGGTAATGTCTCCCCAAACCTAAATTCCACGCGTTATCGAAACGCCACTCTTAAAAAACCGCACTTTGAGCAAGCACCGAATTAGAGTGTCTGATCTTCAATAAGTTCCGTAACGCCTTTGTTTTTGTTCATCGCGCCGCAGACTGTTCATTTTCTCTCATTATAAGTCTGTTCACGATACGCACCACTTTATGACAAGAAACATCTCTTTTCCCGCCAGAAGAGTAACGCAACCCAGTCTTTATTTCACCACAAAATCTGACGCTAACGATCTGCTTCGCAAAATATTTTCTTTCTTTTACGTGGTTTTAATCCTCCGCCTCGAGTTTAGCGGTTACAACTCACATCAAAAAAAACGTGCGATATCTCGCATTCGGATGCTATTCTGACCAAACACTGTTTAGTAAATTAAACAAAAATCATGAACACAACACCTGAACTGCATTGTGATGTACTGATCATCGGTAGCGGCGCTGCCGGTCTCTCCCTGGCACTGCGTCTGGCCGAACATCAGAGCGTAATCGTTCTGAGCAAAGGGCCGATAAGTGAAGGTTCTACGTTTTATGCCCAGGGCGGTATTGCCGCCGTGTTTGATGAGACAGACAGCATTGCGTCGCATGTCGACGATACGCTGATTGCCGGGGCCGGGATCGTGGATGCACATGCCGCAGAGTTTGTGGCCAGTAATGCCCGTCATTGCGTGCAGTGGTTGATCGATCAGGGCGTATTATTTGATACACAGGTGCAGCCAAACGGTGAAGAGAGTTACCACCTGACCCGCGAAGGCGGGCATAGCCACCGCCGTATCCTGCATGCCGCAGACGCTACCGGTAAAGAAGTCGAAACCACACTGGTCAGCAAAGCCCTCAGCCATCCTAACATTCGGGTCCTTGAGCGCAGCAATGCCGTTGACCTGATTATTTCCGACAAGATTGGCCTTCCGGGTACGCGTCGTGTCGTGGGTGCCTGGGTCTGGAATCGCAATAAAGAGAAGGTTGAGACCTGTCAGGCGAAGGCCGTAGTGCTGGCGACTGGCGGTGCATCCAAAGTGTATCAGTATACCACCAACCCCGATATTGCCTCCGGAGACGGGATCGCCATGGCCTGGCGCGCCGGTTGTCGCGTGGCAAACCTTGAATTCAACCAGTTTCACCCGACCGCCCTGTTCCATCCTCAGGCGCGTAATTTCCTGTTGACGGAAGCCCTGCGCGGTGAAGGCGCATACCTGAAACGTCCTGACGGCTCCCGCTTTATGCCGGACTTTGACCCCAGGGGCGAGCTGGCACCGCGCGATATCGTTGCCCGCGCCATCGACCATGAAATGAAGCGTCTTGGCGTGGACTGCATGTATCTGGACATCAGCCATAAGCCGGCAGAGTTTATCCGCCAGCATTTCCCGATGATCTACGAAAAGCTGCTGGGTCTGGGGATTGATTTAACCCGCGATTCGGTGCCCATCGTGCCTGCCGCTCACTATACCTGCGGGGGCGTAATGGTTGACGATCACGGTCGCACCGATGTGGATGGCCTGTATGCTATCGGTGAAGTAAGTTATACCGGGCTTCATGGCGCGAATCGGATGGCGTCGAACTCACTGCTGGAGTGTCTGGTTTACGGCTGGTCTGCCGCGGAAGATATCACGAAGCGCATGCCTTACGCCCGTCAGACTGAAAACCTGCCTGCCTGGGATGAAAGCCGCGTGGAGAACCCGGATGAACTGGTCGTTATTCAGCATAACTGGCACGAACTGCGGCTGTTTATGTGGGACTACGTCGGGATTGTGCGGACCACGAAACGTCTTGAACGCGCATTACGCCGTATCACGATGCTGCAGCAGGAAATCGATGAATATTATGCCAATTTCCGCGTATCCAATAATCTGCTGGAGCTGCGCAATCTGGTTCAGGTTGCCGAATTGATTGTTCGCTGCGCGATGATGCGCAAAGAGAGCCGCGGTTTGCACTATACCCTCGACTACCCCGATCAACTGGCCGAGTCCGGCCCGTCGATCCTCTCCCCGCAGGTTCACATAAACAGATAAAACGCCTGGGTCAGAGCGGTGTAATCTTCGGAATAACGCTGGTCTGGCCCACGGATCACCATTCGGTCGTTAAAGCATTCACCTTCTTTGGGTGAGAGCGCCAGCAGCACACGGTGCGGCAATCGCCCTTCGGTATCTGCAATATCGGTGCGTAAACGTAATTTCCAGCCAATCTCTTGCGCTATGCCAATAAACGCATTGCCGGTGCTTTCTGGCAGAACCACGCAGAAAAAACCCTCTTCTGAAATAAGTTCTGCGGCACTGATCAGCAGCGCCTTATGGTCGAGGGAGCCGGTATAACGGGCCTGTTCACGCTCAGGCGTTCCGCACTCAACTCCGGGCGCGTAGTAGGGAGGATTGCTGACAATCAGGTCGTAACGCGCGGTTTGCTCCGGCGTCCAGTCGAGCACATCTGCACATTCAACGTTAATCCGGGCGGCCCACGGAGATTCAGCCGCATTTTCACTCGCCTGCTCTGCCGCCTGCGCATCCAGCTCCACCGCATCTATGGTGACATGCGCTTCGGTACGTTGCGCCAGCATCAGCGCCAACAGCCCGCTGCCCGTCCCAATATCCAGAATACGCTTTACACCTGCGACAGGTGCCCAGGCACCCAGTAAAATACCGTCTGTACCGACTTTCATGGCACAGCGATCGTGAGCGACAAAAAATTGTTTAAACGTAAAACCATCGCGGCGCAACTGCGCTTTGAGTTGAGACATGTCAGGGCAACCTTCTAAGTGAAACTGGAGTAGCATAGGGGAAAGCGAAGTGGCCGCAAAGCGATATCCATACAAACAGATGAAGATTACAGCCGTAACGTCTATAATCAGCGCCCCACACAGAGGTAGAACATGACTGTAACGACTTTTTCCGAACTTGAACTCGATGAAAGCCTGCTCAATGCACTTGAGAGCAAAGGCTTTACACGCCCGACCGCCATTCAGGCAGCGGCCATTCCGCCTGCGCTTGAGGGCCGCGATGTGCTCGGTTCTGCGCCAACCGGCACGGGGAAGACAGCAGCTTACTTGCTGCCTGTGTTGCAGCATCTGCTCGATTTTCCACGTAAAAAATCAGGCCCGCCGCGTATTTTGATCCTGACGCCGACGCGCGAGCTGGCGATGCAGGTTGCCGATCACGCCCGCGAGCTGGCGGCCAATACCCATCTGGATATCGCCACGATCACTGGCGGCGTTGCGTATATGAACCACGCCGAAGTGTTCAGCGAAAATCAGGACATCGTCGTTGCGACGACCGGTCGCCTGCTGCAGTACATTAAAGAAGAGAACTTCGACTGCCGCGCGGTAGAAACACTGATTCTGGATGAAGCTGACCGCATGCTGGACATGGGCTTCGCGCAGGATATCGAACATATCGCGGGTGAGACACGCTGGCGTAACCAGACGATGCTGTTCTCTGCCACCCTTGAAGGTGACGCGATCAAAGACTTCGCAGAGCGCCTGCTGGAAGATCCGGTGGAAGTTTCCGCGACACCGTCCACGCGCGAACGCAAGAAGATCCACCAGTGGTATTACCGTGCAGATAACCTTGAACATAAGGTTGAGTTACTTAAGCACCTGCTGAAGCAGGACGATGCCACCCGTACCATCGTCTTTGTGCGTAAGCGCGAGCGTGTGCATGAACTGGCTGAAATGCTGCGTAATGCCGGGATCAATAACTGCTATCTCGAAGGCGAGATGGCGCAGGTTAAGCGTACCGAAGGGATTAAACGTCTGACTGATGGTCGCGTGAACGTGCTGGTCGCAACAGACGTTGCTGCACGCGGGATCGACATTCCGGACGTCAGTCACGTCATTAACTTCGATATGCCACGCAGCGGCGACACCTATCTGCACCGCATTGGCCGTACCGGCCGTGCCGGACGCAAAGGTATCGCGATCTCTCTGGTCGAAGCGCATGACTACCTGCTGCTGCAGAAAATTGGCCGCTACGTCGATGAGCCACTGAAAGCACGCGTTATTGATGAGCTTCGCCCGACCACACGTGCACCGAGTGAAAAAATGACGGGCAAACCGTCTAAAAAAGCGCTCGCAAAACGTGCTGAGAAAAAAGAGAAAGAAAAAGAGAAGCCGCGCGTGAAGCAGCGCCACCGCGATACCAAGAATATTGGTAAGCGCCGTAAACCAAGCTCTGCCGCACCAGAGACGAAAACTGAAGAGTAAAAAAAAGCCGGGGAAAACCCCGGCTTTTTTATTCCACCCCCGAGACTGAAACCTTACAGGCTTTCAGTAAAGGTACGCGCAATAACGTCGCGCTGCTGTTCCGGGGTCAGAGAGTTAAAACGTACTGCATAACCTGATACACGAATTGTCAGCTGTGGGTATTTTTCCGGGTGCTTAACCGCATCTTCCAGCGTTTCACGGCGCAGCACGTTCACGTTCAGGTGCTGACCACCTTCAACGCGCACTTCCGGTTTTACTTCCATTGGGATTTCACGGTATTCGATTTCGCCCAGTTTGTTCACCGGAACGATTTCATCTTCAGCAAAACCCGCTTTCGCTACTACACAGCGCGCTTCATTTTTCTCGCTGTCCAGCAGCCAGAAAGAGTTGAGCAGGTCGTCATTTGCAGCTTTAGTAATCTGGATACCTGTAATCATGTGTTGCCTCCCTTAGGCTACATTAACTGGTGTCGGCCTTGCGCGGCCAATTGGTAAAACCATTGTTTCTTGTGTGTATATATAT
Source organism: Enterobacter sp. 200527-13 (assembly GCF_027924865.1). Taxonomy (NCBI): domain Bacteria; kingdom Pseudomonadati; phylum Pseudomonadota; class Gammaproteobacteria; order Enterobacterales; family Enterobacteriaceae; genus Enterobacter; species Enterobacter sp. 200527-13. The sequence continues at coordinate 9,595 of NZ_BSCM01000008.1, read as the reverse complement.
CACTCGCACCCCGGTCATTTATTGATTTAAATCAACAAAAACACCAACCACACAAAGAGTGTGGTTTGATTTTATTGTTCCAGATCAATTTCATTGCTTTACCAGCTCAACTCCTTTCGCATCCATTCAAAATAAATTGAATGACTTACGGTGATTTTATGCCTGGGATTTTGCACCCCGGGTTTTAGCGGTTAAGCTAGGCGCAGAATGTGATTCGCAGGAGAGCGAGATGACGACACTGTTGACCTGGCACGATGTGCTGGCAGAAGAGAAACAGCAGCCCTATTTTATTAACACCCTCAGCACCGTTGCGGCAGAGCGGCAGTCTGGCCAGACGATTTATCCACTACAAAAAGATGTTTTCAACGCGTTTCGCTATACCGAGCTCAGCGATGTGAAAGTGGTTATCCTCGGCCAGGATCCTTACCACGGACCGGGACAGGCTCACGGGCTTGCTTTCTCTGTACGTCCTGGGGTTGCTATCCCCCCTTCGCTTCTGAACATGTACAAAGAACTCGAAAAGACCGTGCCCGGCTTTACCCGGCCCACGCATGGTTATCTGGAAAGCTGGGCGCGCCAGGGCGTGCTGTTACTGAATACGGTACTCACCGTACGTGCCGGTCAGGCACATTCTCACGCCAGCCTGGGCTGGGAAACCTTAACCGATAAAGTCATCAGCCTTATCAACGAGCATCGTGAAGGGGTGGTGTTTTTACTGTGGGGTTCCCACGCGCAGAAGAAAGGGGCGATTATCGACAGGCAGCGTCATCATGTCCTGAAGGCACCGCATCCGTCACCGCTGTCAGCGCATCGTGGTTTCTTTGGTTGTAATCATTTTGTTCTGGCGAACGAGTGGCTGGAAAAACGTGACGAAACGCCAATTGACTGGATGCCAGTGTTACCGGCTGAGAGTGAGTAACGCATCGGATGTGCCCGTTTTAGCGGGCACATCCGACGCACAGTATTATGCTTTATTCTGACGCCACCATTCCGCCAGCAGTACGCCAGTCGCAACGGAAACGTTCAGACTTTCAACATTGCCTGTACCGTCGATAGAGACGCTCAGATCCGCGCTGGAAAGCACAGCATCCGACAGGCCATCACGCTCCTGACCCAGCACCAGCACCATTTTACGCGGCAGTGTCGCTTTAAACAGCGGCGTAGCGGCATGGCTGGAGGTCGTGACGATGGCATATCCCGCATTACGGAACTGCTCAATGGCATCCAGAACGCTGTCGCCGGTGATCGGCTGAACATGCTCTGCCCCGCCCTCTGCAGTACGGATCGCGGCACCCGATTCCAGCAGCGCGGCATCCTGTAACAGCACGCCTTTCACGCCAAAGTGCGCGCAGCTACGCATCATTGCACCCAGATTATGTGGGTTGCCCACATCTTCAAGTGCCAGCACGCAGTCATCGGCTTCCGCCTGGCTAACCCACTGCTGTACGGTAGTCCCGTTACGTTTTTTGATCAGGAAGCACACGCCACCGTGGTGTTCAGTGCCTGATGCTTTCGTCAGCTCAGCGTCATCCACCACATGGTAGGCTTTACGGTTTGCCGCCATCCAGCGCAGCGCTTCTTTAAAGCGCGGGGTTACGCTCTGGATAAACCATGCGCGAACGATGCACTCAGGACGGCTCTGGAACAGCGCCTGGCAGGCGTTCTCGCCATAGACTCGGGTCTCTTCTGCACGCTGACGGCGCAGCACTTCCGGGTCAATAAAGCTTTTCCCGCTGATGCCGCCGTGATCGGCTTTTTCAGGCGCCTCATCACCAGGGGCGCGAGAAACGGTACGCCAGGGGGATGAACCCTCGCGCGAGAAATCATCGCGTTTGCGATCGTCACGCTTGCGGTCATCACGTTTGCGGTCATCACCGCGGTTATTTCTGTCATCGCGGGCGGGGCGACGGCCACCGTCTGCACGAGAAGACGCCGGACGCCCGCCACCTTTTCCGGTACGCGGATTTTGGGTGCGTTTATCAGAGTCATCATCACTGCGGACATACATCACTTTGACCTTGCCGCTTTTGTTTTTCATTTCGTCGTTCATGCTTTTCTCCACCAGCGCTGCGCGAAGCGCGCAGATTACCCGATGTGCAAGCTCATAGCCATAAATTCGTACAAAAGCCTGTGACTATTGTTCTCATTGAATAAAACGCATTGTCGTTTCAAACAGGCTGAATGATAATATGTAACATATTAGAAACATTATCGGCATTCTGCCGCTGTCCCACGGCTCTATCAGAGGTTAGTTATGAATACCGTATGTGCCAACTGTCAGGCTCTTAATCGCATTCCGGACGATCGGATTGAAGATGGTGCGAAATGCGGGCGTTGTGGCCATGAACTGTTTGATGGCGATGTTATCAACGCTACGGGTGCTACGCTGGACAAACTCCTCAAGGACGATCTTCCGGTGGTTGTCGATTTTTGGGCACCGTGGTGTGGTCCGTGCCGTAGCTTCGCGCCTGTCTTCGAGGATGTTGCCGAAGAACGCAGCGGCAAAATGCGTTTTGTTAAGGTCAATACCGAAGCAGAACGTGAGCTGAGTGCACGCTTTCGCATTCGCAGCATCCCAACCATCATGATTTTCAAAAATGGTGAAGTGATCGACATGCTTAACGGTGCTGTTCCTAAAGCACCGTTTGATAGCTGGTTAAACGAATCGCTGTAACATTAACGGGGCGCATCTTGTGCCCCGTTCCTTCCTCTGCGAAAATAGGGTTTTTCCTGCACTTCGCCCATGACTGATAACGCTGTTCTTCAACTGCGCGCCGCACGCCTGGCCCGCGCGACTCGCCCTTTTCTTGCCCGCGGCAATCGTGTTCGCCGCTGTCAGCGTTGTCTGCTGCCGCTAAAAGTTTGTCTGTGCGAGACCCTTGCGCCGAGCACGGCGAAGAGTCGTTTTTGCCTGGTCATGTTCGATACCGAACCAATGAAACCCAGCAATACCGGACGCCTTATTGCCGACATTCTGCCGGATACCGCGGCATTTCAGTGGTCACGCACGGAACCGCCTCAAGCCCTGCTCGACTTAGTAGCAAACCCGGACTATCAGCCAATGGTCGTATTTCCGGCCTCGTATGCTGGCGAAGATCGCCAGGTGCTTTCGGCACCGCCATCAGGTAAACCGCCGCTGTTTATTATGCTGGACGGAACCTGGACCGAAGCGCGAAAAATGTTCCGCAAAAGTCCTTATCTCGATTCATTGCCGGTGATTTCGGTCGACCTTTCACGCGTCTCGGCCTACCGCCTGCGAGAAGCGCATGCTGACGGGCAATACTGTACCGCTGAAGTGGCGATTGCCCTTCTGGATTTAGCGGGAGATACCGTCGCGGCAGGTGCGCTGGGGAGCCATTTCTCCTGCTTTCGTGAACGTTACCTGGCAGGAAAAACCGTTCATAAGGGCAGCGTCACAGCAACTGAGACAGAAAACGTTTAAAATCATCAGGTCGCTTGCATTCACAGGAGGCCTGCATGAGCCAGCGAGGGTTAGAAGCGCTACTTCGTCCTAAATCCATTGCCGTTATCGGCGCATCAATGAAACCGGATCGCGCAGGCTATCTGATGATGCGTAACCTGCTGGCCGGCGGATTTAATGGCCCCGTCATGCCCGTGACGCCTGCCTATAAGGCTGTTCAGGGGGTGCTGGCATGGCCGGACGTGCAGAGCCTGCCTTTCATACCGGACCTTGCCATCCTGTGTACAAATGCGAAACGTAATCCAGCCCTGCTGGAGTCGCTCGGCAGGAAAGGATGTAAAACCTGCATTATTCTCTCGTCTCCGCCCGAACAGCAGCCGGAGCTTCTGGCATGCGCCAGTCGCTACCAGATGCGCATTCTTGGGCCAAACAGTCTGGGCCTGCTCGCCCCGTGGCAAGGGCTGAATGCCAGCTTCTCCCCGGTCCCTATCCGCCAAGGCAAACTCGCATTTATTTCGCAATCGGCTGCGGTATCGAACACGATCCTCGACTGGGCGCAACAGCGTGAGATGGGGTTTTCCTACTTCATTGCTCTGGGTGACAGCCTGGACATCGACGTTGATGAACTGCTCGATTTTCTGGCTCGCGACAGCAAAACCAGCGCCATTCTTCTTTATCTTGAGCACCTGAGCGACGCCCGTCGTTTTGTATCAGCTTCCCGTAGCGCGTCCCGTAACAAACCGATTCTGGTGATCAAAAGCGGGCGTAGCCCCGCCGCCCAGCGTCTGCTGCAGTCGCATTCCGGCATGGATCCCGCCTGGGATGCCGCGATTCAACGCGCAGGTTTGCTACGGGTTCAGGATACACACGAGCTTTTTTCCGCCGTCGAGACGTTAAGCCATATGCGTCCGTTACGCGGTGAGAAGTTAATGATTGTCAGTAATGGCGCGGCTCCTGCCGCACTTGCACTGGATGAACTGTGGCTGCGCAATGGCAAGCTGGCCACCCTGGGTGAGGAGACGCTACAACGCCTGAAAGAGGCGCTGCCGGCAAGCGTTAGCCCAGGCAATCCCCTCGATTTGCGCGATGACGCCAGTAGCGATCACTATATCAGGGCGATCTCCCTTTTACTGGATAGCCAGGATTTCGACGCGCTGATGATTATTCACTCCCCCAGCGCGGTCGCTCCCGGGAGTGAAAGCGCGCGCGCACTGATTGACGCCGTCCGGAACCATCCGCGTGGTAAATATGTCACTCTGCTGACCAACTGGTGCGGTGAGTTCTCTTCCCAGGAGGCACGACGCCTGTTCAGTGAAGCCGGTCTGCCCACCTACCGCACTCCGGAAGGCACGATTACGGCGTTTATGCATATGGTGGAGTATCGCCGCAACCAGAAGCAGCTCCGTGAAACCCCGGCTTTACCGGGTAACCTGACGGCGAACACCGCCGATGTTCACCGGCTTTTACAGCAGGCTATCGAAGAGGGAGCCACCTCGCTTGATACGCACGAAGTGCAGCCGATTCTGGGCAGTTACGGGATGCAAACCCTGCCCACCTGGATTGCCGGCGACAGCGCCGAAGCCGTGCATATTGCCGAACAAATTGGCTATCCCGTTGCCCTCAAGCTTCGCTCACCGGATATCCCGCATAAGTCTGATGTCCAGGGGGTGATGTTATACCTGCGGACTGCGACCGAGGTACAGCAAGCCGCTGATGCCATATTCGACCGGGTCAAAATGGCCTGGCCTCAGGCGCGGATCCACGGACTGCTGGTGCAAAGCATGGCTAATCGCGCTGGCGCTCAGGAGTTGCGCGTGGTGGTTGAATACGATCCTGTCTTTGGCCCGCTTATCATGCTGGGGGAAGGCGGCGTCGAGTGGCGTCCTGAGGAGCAGGCGGTCGTGGCTTTGCCACCACTGAACATGAACCTGGCGCGTTATCTGATCATTCAGGCCATCAAAAGCAAAAAAATCCGGGGCCGAAGCGCGCTGCGCCCTCTTGATATTGCCGGGTTGAGTCAGTTCCTGGTGCAGGTGTCTAATCTGATTGTTGATTGCGCGGAGATCCAGCGGCTGGACATCCACCCGCTGCTCGCCTCCGGCAGTGAGTTTACGGCTCTGGACGTCACGCTGGATATCGCGCCTTTCGAGGGTGACAGAGAGAGCCGCCTTGCGATCCGCCCGTATCCTCTGCAGCTGGAGGAGTGGGTGGAGATGAAAAACGGGGAGCGCGCGTTGTTCCGCCCTATCCTGCCGGAAGATGAACCGCAGCTGCGCACGTTCATCTCTCAGGTAACGAAAGAGGATCTTTACTATCGCTATTTTAGCGAAATCAACGAATTTACCCACGATGATTTAGCCAATATGACCCAGATCGACTACGATCGAGAAATGGCATTTGTCGCCGTCCGTCGTTCCGATAAGGGCGATGAGATCCTCGGCGTTACGCGTGCTATTTCCGACCCGGATAATGTTGATGCGGAGTTTGCTGTGCTGGTGCGCTCCGATCTGAAAGGGTTGGGTCTGGGGCGACGGCTGCTGGAAAAACTCATCAGTTATACGCGAGATCACGGATTGTTACGCCTCAATGGCATTACTATGCCTAACAATCGCGGTATGGTGACCCTGGCGCGAAAACTTGGATTTGACGTTGATATTCAGCTGGACGAAGGTATTGTGGCCTTATCCCTGAGCCTGATATCAGCGGATAAAGCCGAGTAAGCTACTGGAAATGTTACCCACTTTGGACGGGACTGGTGGTATCATTGTCCGCTTATGTTGTTTGCATGGTACAGACAACCCTTCAATGAACAGAGAAGAAACGCACTGTGATGTTGTCAAAATTTAAGCGTAATAAACATCAACAACACCTTGCTCAACTACCGAAGATTTCTCAGTCAGTTGATGATGTAGAGTTCTTTTACGCTCCCGCCCATTTTCGGGAGACGCTTCTGGAAAAGATTGCCGGCGCTACGCGTCGCATTTGCATTGTGGCCCTGTATCTTGAACAAGATGAAGGTGGGCGCGCGATCTTAAATGCGCTCTATGAAGCCAAGCGTCAACGTCCGGAACTGGATATTCGCGTGCTGGTCGACTGGCACCGCGCTCAGCGTGGCCGTATAGGCGCTGCTGCTTCAAACACCAATGCTGACTGGTATTGCCGCACGGCGCAGGAAAATCCTGGCGTCGATGTGCCCGTTTACGGCGTACCTGTAAATACCCGAGAAGCGCTCGGCGTCCTTCATTTCAAAGGGTTCATCATTGATGATAGCGTGCTGTACAGCGGCGCGAGCCTGAATGATGTTTACCTTCATCAGCTCGATAAATATCGATATGACCGTTACCATCTGGTTCGTAATCCGCAGATGGCGGATATCATGTTTAATTGGGTTGATAAGAACTTAGTACAGGGTCGCGGCGTAAATCGTCTTGACGATCCACACCGTCCTAAAAGCCCGGAAATTAAAAATGATATCCGCGCGTTCCGCCAGGAACTGCGTGATGCGGTCTACCATTTCCAGGGCGATGCCAATAACGAAGAGCTATCCGTTACACCGCTGGTGGGGTTAGGCAAATCAAGCCTGCTGAACAAAACGATTTTCCACCTGATGCCGTGTGCGGAGCAGAAACTCATCATCTGCACCCCTTACTTCAACCTTCCCGCCGTGCTGGTGCGTAATATCATTCAGCTGCTGCGTGATGGTAAAAAAGTTGAAATTATCGTCGGTGACAAAACGGCTAACGACTTCTTTATTCCTGAAGATCAACCGTTCAAGATTATCGGTGCCCTCCCTTATCTCTATGAGATTAACCTGCGCCGTTTCCTGAGCCGTTTACAGTATTACGTTAACACTGACCAGCTGGTCGTGCGTCTGTGGAAAGATGAAGACAACAGTTATCATCTGAAAGGGATGTGGGTCGACGATGAATGGATGCTGCTTACGGGCAATAACCTCAACCCTCGCGCCTGGCGTCTGGATCTCGAAAATGCCATCCTGATCCATGACCCGAAACATGAGTTAGCGACCAGTCGTGAACGTGAGCTCGAGCTTATTCGCACGCATACCACTGTGGTTCAGCATTACCGTGAACTGCAGAGCATTGCCGATTACCCGGTGAAAGTCCGCAAGCTTATTCGTCGCCTGCGTCGAATCCGTATTGACAGACTTATCAGCCGTATTCTGTGATGTCCAGGCCCTGTCAGCGACAGGGCTTTTTTTTGGAGTCCGCTAATGCGTATTCTTCTCTTGCTGAGTGCTCTCTTTCTCAGTGGCTGTAGCCATATGGCTAACGATAGCTGGTCCGGGCAGGATAAAGCGCAACACTTTCTCGCCTCCGCGATATTGTCCGCTGCCGGTAATGAGTATGCACAACATCAGGGGTACAGTCGGGATCGTAGTGCGGCAATCGGCCTGATGTTCTCTGTAAGCCTTGGGGCTTCAAAAGAGCTGTGGGATAGCCGCTCCGCGGGGAGCGGCTGGAGCTGGAAAGACTTTGCCTGGGACGTAGCCGGCGCCACGACCGGCTATGCCGTATGGCAGATGGCACGCTATTAGAGACGAATACCTTTACCCTTTCGATGCAGCATCAGGGAGACAATAAAGGCCAGTGCCCCCATCACCGTCACGTACCAGAAGAAGGTTGTTTCCGTACCCCATGATTTAAGCGACAGCGCGACGTACTCCGCAGAGCCACCGAACAGCGCATTGGCGACCGCATAAGAAAGCCCTACCCCCAAAGCGCGTACCTGTGCCGGGAACATCTCAGCCTTCAGGATCCCACTGATCGATGTGTAAAAACTGACAATGACCATCGCCAGCATGACCAGACCAAAGGCGGCATACGGTGAGGAAACGTGCTGAAGCGCAGTTAAAATGGGAACAGTACATAACGCGGACATGCCGCCAAAGATCAGCATTGACGTGCGACGCCCTATTTTATCGGAGAGCGCGCCAATAAGTGGCTGAATCAGCATAAAGACGAACAACGCGACGGTCATGATAGCGCTGGCGACGTTGGCGTGCATGCCCGTGGTGTTCACCAGATATTTTTGCATGTAGGTGGTGAAGGTGTAAAAGCTGAGAGAACCGCCCGCGGTGAACCCGAGAACCATCAGGAAAGCTTTGCGGTTACGCCACAGCCCTTTAAACGACCCCGCCTCCTTCAGCGCCCGGACCTCTTTTTGCGAGGTTTCATCCAACTGACGACGCAACCAGAGTGCGACGACCGCCAGTACAGCGCCCATCGCGAAAGGAATTCGCCATCCCCACTCATGAAGCTGGCTGTCGGTAAGCACCTGCTGCAGAATAACCACCACCAGAATGGCCAGAAGCTGGCCACCAATAAGCGTGACGTACTGGAAAGAGGCGTAAAACCCTTTCCGGCCCTCAAGGGCAATTTCACTCATGTAAGTGGCGCTGGTACCGTATTCTCCTCCAACAGAAAGCCCCTGGAACAGACGAGCCAGTAGCAAAAGAGCCGGCGCCCATGTCCCGATAGCGTCATAACCGGGAAGACAGGCGATCACCAGCGAGCCAAAACACATCATGCAGACCGAAATCAGCATGGATGCCTTACGTCCTCGACGGTCTGCGATCCGTCCAAACAACCATCCACCAATGGGGCGCATTAAGAAGCCCGCAGCAAATACGCCAGCCGTTTGCAGAAGCTGTGTGGTGGTGTTGCCGGACGGGAAGAAGATATGTGCGAAGTAAAGTGAACAGAATGAGTAGACGTAAAAGTCGAACCATTCCACCAGGTTCCCTGAAGAGGCACTGACGATTGCCCATACCCTTCTACGGGAATCACTGGCAGCCAGCGTCCCGTTCGATGTTATGCTTTCTGTCATTGTGATTATGCTCCTGCCATAAAAACGGCATGCTGAGTCCTGCGAACTCACGATCTTGTAAAGCAAATGTTATTATTTTGTTATAAATAACATTGAGAGTAAGATCACATTTTCTGTTAGCAAGGTAAGTTATAGGATAAAGACTAAGGGTCGTGGGCTGGTATGGCGGTGTGCAGTCTGATGCCGTCTCCGGCGACGGGAAAAACCCAAAGCAAAAAACCCCGCACCATACGGTACGGGGTTCTTTTAATTGATGCCTGGCAGTTCCCTACTCTCACATGGGGAGACCCCACACTACCATCGGCGCTACGGCGTTTCACTTCTGAG
>NZ_BSCM01000007.1:0-209660 GCF_027924865.1 Enterobacter sp. 200527-13 | reverse complement strand
GCGTTATCGATCTGGTCGAATGCACGAGCAGAACCACCGTAGGTTTTAGCCAGAACGGTAGTGATTGCAGCGGTCAGGGTAGTTTTACCATGGTCAACGTGGCCGATAGTACCAACGTTGACGTGCGGTTTTGTACGTTCAAATTTTTCTTTAGACACGGCTATATTCCTTACTATAGTGCTCTCCCCTTCGGAGAGAGCACGGGACTTAGGTTTTAATCCTGTGGATTACTTACCACGGGCTTCGATAACGGCCTGAGCAACGTTGTTAGGCGCATCATCATACTTCAGGAATTCCATGGTGTATGATGCACGACCTTTGGTCAGAGAACGCAGCTGAGTTGCATATCCGAACATTTCAGACAGCGGAACTTCAGCATGGATCTTAACGCCAGTTACTTCGGATTCCTGACCGCGCAGCATACCGCGACGACGGCTCAAGTCACCGATAACGTCACCGGTGTTCTCTTCAGGAGTCTCTACTTCAACCTTCATGATTGGCTCAAGCAGAACTGGTTTTGCTTTCTTAAAGCCTTCTTTAAAGGCAATAGACGCAGCCAGTTTAAACGCCAGTTCAGAGGAGTCAACGTCGTGGTAAGAACCGAAGTGCAGACGGACACCCATGTCAACAACCGGATAGCCAGCCAGAGGGCCCGCTTTCAGCTGTTCCTGGATACCTTTATCAACGGCTGGGATGTATTCGCCAGGAATTACACCACCTTTGATGTCGTTGATGAACTCGTAACCTTTAGGGTTAGAGCCCGGCTCCAGTGGGTACATGTCGATCACAACGTGACCGTACTGACCGCGACCACCAGACTGCTTAGCGTGTTTACCTTCAACATCGGTAACTTTCGCACGAATCGCTTCGCGGTAAGCAACCTGAGGTTTACCCACGTTCGCTTCAACGTTGAATTCACGCTTCATACGGTCAACGATGATGTCCAGGTGCAGTTCACCCATACCAGCGATGATGGTCTGGTTAGATTCTTCATCAGTCCATACGCGGAATGATGGGTCTTCTTTCGCCAGACGGCCCAGAGCCAGACCCATTTTTTCCTGGTCAGCTTTGGTTTTTGGTTCAACCGCGATGGAGATTACCGGCTCAGGGAATTCCATACGCTCCAGAATGATCGGGTGATCCGGGTCACACAGGGTGTCACCAGTAGTCACGTCTTTCAGACCGATTGCTGCAGCGATGTCGCCCGCACGAACTTCTTTGATCTCTTCACGTTTGTTAGCGTGCATCTGTACGATACGGCCAAAACGTTCACGCGCCGTTTTCACGGAGTTCAGGATGGTGTCACCGGAGTTAACCACACCAGAGTAAACGCGGAAGAAGGTCAGGTTACCCACGAATGGGTCGGTAGCAATTTTGAACGCCAGTGCAGAGAACGGCTCTTCGTCGCTTGCGTGACGTTCAGCCGGAGTATCTTTACCGTCGTCCAGGATGCCGTTGATCGCAGGAACGTCAACCGGGGATGGCAGGTAATCAATTACCGCATCCAGCATCGCCTGAACACCTTTGTTCTTGAATGCAGAACCACAGGTTACCAGGATGATTTCGTTGTTCAGAACACGCTGACGCAGAGCTTTTTTGATCTCTTCTTCAGTCAGTTCTTCACCACCCAGGTATTTCTCCATCAGCTCTTCAGAAGCTTCAGCAGCGGATTCGATCAGGTTCTGGTGCCATTCGTCAGCCAGGTCCTGCATCTCAGCTGGGATATCTTCGTATTCGAAGGTAACGCCCTGGTCTGCATCGTTCCAGTTGATGGCTTTCATTTTCACCAGGTCGATAACGCCGGTGAAGCCTTCTTCAGCACCAATTGCCAGCTGCAGCGGAACAGGGTTCGCGCCCAGACGGGATTTGATCTGACCAACAACTTTCAGGAAGTTAGCACCCATACGGTCCATTTTGTTAACGAACGCGATGCGTGGAACTTTATATTTGTTCGCCTGACGCCATACGGTCTCAGACTGTGGCTGAACACCACCAACTGCGCAATAAACCATTACCGCGCCGTCAAGAACACGCATGGAACGTTCTACTTCGATGGTGAAGTCAACGTGCCCTGGGGTGTCGATGATGTTAACGCGATGCGGTTCGTACTGCTTAGCCATACCTGACCAGAATGCAGTAGTCGCTGCGGAGGTGATAGTAATACCACGCTCCTGCTCCTGTTCCATCCAGTCCATGGTGGCTGCGCCGTCATGAACTTCACCGATTTTATGGTTTACACCGGTGTAGAACAGAATACGTTCGGTAGTAGTGGTCTTACCGGCGTCGATGTGCGCACTGATACCAATGTTACGGTAACGTGCGATGGGTGTTGTACGAGCCATTTGATTCCTCGTTTGTTTCTTTAGGCGTTCAGTTAAGTAACCCAGGACGGGCAGCTTCGCTGAAGCGCCCGCCTGGTGACTAATACTCCGAAGGGATTACCAACGGTAGTGTGCGAACGCCTTGTTGGCTTCTGCCATACGGTGAACGTCTTCACGTTTCTTAACTGCAGTACCTTTGTTTTCTGCAGCATCAGAAAGTTCGTTCGCCAGACGCAGAGCCATGGATTTATCACCGCGTTTACGAGCAGCTTCAACGATCCAACGCATTGCCAGAGCATTACGACGAACCGGACGAACTTCAACTGGAACCTGATAAGTAGAACCACCAACGCGGCGAGACTTAACTTCTACAGTCGGGCGCACGTTGTCGAGAGCGACTTCGAAAGCTTCCAGTTCATTTTTACCAGAGCGCTGAGCCAGGGTCTCCAGCGCGCTGTATACGATTGCTTCTGCAGTAGATTTTTTACCATCTACCATCAGGATATTTACAAATTTTGCCAGCAGTTCTGATCCGAATTTCGGATCTGGAAGAATTTTACGCTGACCAATGACGCGACGACGTGGCATGGGAATACTCCGTTGTTAATTCAGGATTGTCCAAAACTCTACGAGTTTAGTTTGACATTAAGATAAATCAGTTTGGCCTTACTTAACGGAGAACCATTAAGCCTTAGGACGCTTCACGCCGTACTTGGAGCGAGCCTGCTTACGGTCTTTAACACCTGAGCAGTCCAGCGCACCACGAACGGTGTGGTAACGAACACCCGGAAGGTCTTTAACACGACCGCCACGGATCAGGATCACGGAGTGCTCCTGCAGGTTGTGACCTTCACCACCGATGTAGGAAGTCACTTCGAAACCGTTAGTCAAACGCACACGGCATACTTTACGCAGTGCGGAGTTTGGTTTTTTAGGAGTGGTGGTATATACACGAGTACATACGCCACGTTTCTGCGGGCAGGCTTCCAGTGCAGGCACGTTGCTTTTTGCAACTTTGCGCGCACGTGGTTTGCGTACCAGCTGGTTAACTGTTGCCATTAAATAGCTCCTGGTTTTAGCTTTTGCTTCGTAAACACGTAATAAAACGACCTCATACAATATGAGGACGCGAAATTTTAGGGCTACGTCGAAAAGGTGTCAAGAAATATACAGCGATCTCGGATCACCAGTTCATTTGACTGGCGTGCGTCACAGTAAGATTGACGAAATCAGTATAGCCAACCACGTCAATTTTGGCTGAAATTTGACCAGAAAGACCTCGCGCCTCAAGATCGTCTTTCAGCGCAGAGACGGATATGGGGGCATTGCTGAGAATTTCAACGAAACGACTCCCTTCAAGCGCAGCCAGTACGCCATCCTGAATCAGCAGCAGGTCATCACCTTCGCGCAGCATGCTCAGTAATGCGTCGATATCACAATGCCACGGTGAACGGCTCAGGGTATGGAGCATGTCAGCCTCAGAAATTCAGAACAGTGTCGTAATGGGAAAGTTGGTTGCGCAGCGCGTCGGCCGGAAGGAGTGTGACATCCAGCACGAAAGACGTCTTATCGCTCAGACCGCGCGCAGCCAGAGAATCAGCGCAGACAAAAAAGGTTTCAATGTCGTAAAGCGGCAGCACTTTAAAGGTCGCGATGTAATCCCGCGCCAGAATAGCCTGCGGCTGCTGGCCCGCCAGAAGCTGAAACACGCCATCCCCTAAAAAGAAGACACCGATGTCTTCGGTCAGCGCTGATGTTGCGAGCAACGCATCCAGCCCTTCTCTGCCGGACGCACTACCGTGCGGAGCAGATGAAAAAACAAACGCCACGCGTTTCATCAGAATTGCACCACTCTGTCGCAGGTTAACGCAGCCTGTGCCAGTGCGCCCAGACCGCTCAACGAAAACCCCGGCTGCAGGTTGGCCCCTGGCAAGCCAAGACGTTCAGCTTCGGTGGCATCGGTCACGCCGCGACGCAGGGCTGCCGCCACGCAGATATGCAGCGCAACTCCCCTTGTCTCGTTCAGCGTCTGCCAGGCGCGCACCAGATCAAATTCATCGCTGGCCGGTGAGGTAAACTGGTTGGCGTTATACACCCCTTCCCGATAAAAGAAGACGCTCACCAGCTCATGTCCGGCAGCCAGTAACGTATGCGCAAACTGCAGCGCGCTGCTGGCCTGCTGAGTACCATACGCCGGGCCTGTCACCATCAGCGAAAAACGCATTACTTGTCTTGCCCCTGGAAATCACCGCTTTTGAACTGGCGGATGTAGAGGTAGACCGTATGCTTGGAAATGTTCAGGCGATCGGCCACCTGGTTAATGGCGTCTTTGATGTCAAAAATCCCTTTCTCATAGAGATTCAGCACGATCTGACGATTCTTGGCGTTGTTCGATACGTTGCGATCGGCATTCACCTCTTCGATAGTGAACTCAAGCGTCTGCGTCACCAGATCTTCAACCGAGGAGGCAAAGTTAACTGAGGAGCCAACGTCCGGCGTTTCAGGCGGTATGAAAGTGCTCATGATTTGCGAGAACGGCACATCAAGGTTCATGTTGATGCACAACAGACCGATCACGCGATGCTCGCGATTTCGAATCGCGATGGTTTCTGATTTCATCAGTACGCCGCTTTTGGCGCGGGTGAAATAACATTTGGAGACGCTGCTGTCCGCGCCGGTCATGTCATGCAGCATACGCAATGCAAGGTCGGTGATTGGCGAACCAATTTTACGGCCAGTATGCTCACCATTAGCAATGCGGATGGCGGAACACTTAAGATCTTGCAGGGAGTGCAATACGATTTCGCAGTGGGACCCAATGAGCATCGCTAACCCGTCCACTACCGCCTCGTAGGATTTCAGAATATCGAAGTCGGTCTGGTCGAAAGGACGTTGATCCAGTAAATCAAGTTCACTGGTTTCGTTGGTTAAAAGCGACCTGGACATGAAAAAAACACTCCTTTTCAGGAGCCTGTCGTTAGGTTTTCAGGGCAGGCTCATTATCTACACGGACAACTAAATTAATACAGCGTGCATAACGCTTTCCAGTGTTAATTATATCTGCCCCACAATAAAAAAACCGCCGCCTTAAAGGCGGCGGTTTTCATTCCATTACTTCTTCGCGTCTGTCGCAGCTTTCTGTTCTGCCTGCGCTTCTGGTTTCGCATCAGCTTTCGGCGCTGGCTTGATGTCCAGCAGCTCTACGTCAAAGACCAGGGTAGAGTTAGCAGGGATACCTGGAACGCCGGTTTTGCCATATGCCAGATCCGGTGGAATAACCAGTTTGATCTTGCCGCCTTTCTTGATGTTTTTCAGACCTTCAGTCCAGCCTGGGATCACACCATCCAGACGGAAGGAGAGAGGCTCACCACGGGTGTAAGAGTTATCGAACTCTTTACCGTCGATCAGCGTACCTTTGTAGTTAACCACGACAGTATCGCTGTCTTTAGGCGCGTCACCGGTACCTTCTTTCTCAACTTTGTACACCAGACCCGTAGAGGAGGTTTTCACGCCCTTCTCTTTAGCAAAGGTATCGCGGTAGGCTTTGCCTTTCGCTTCGTTGTCTTTTGCATCCGCTTCCATCTTAGTCTGAGCGGCACCTTTCACACGTGCTTCGAACGCCTGCAGAGTCTGTTCAATTTCCTGGTCAGACAGTTTGCTCTTATCTGCAAATGCGTCCTGAACGCCCGCGATCAGCTGAGCTTTGTCCAGTTTAATGCCCAGTTTCTCTTGTTCTTTCAGAGAGTTTTCCATGTAACGACCCAGAGATGCGCCAAGTGCGTAGGCGGATTTCTGGTCGTCATTTTTGAACGCCGCTTTGCTGTCTGCAGTTGCAGCAGTATCAGCAGCGAAGGACAGCGGCGCGTTCAGCGCAACAGCCATCGTCGTCGCCAGCAGCGTTACTTTAAACAGTGATTTCATCCATATCTCCAGGGCCTGGGGACTCTCACCCCAGCGTTAAACGTAAATGAGTTACGTACTATAAAACGTTGCGGAAGAAATCTACAGACAGACTCTCCCGATTCTCGCCACTTTTCAGACTATTTTTGTTTAAATAAGTTTCTTGCCAAGGGGATAGATACTGAACTTAAGGATAAACTCAGTTAAACTTCGCCGCCGCTGGCCGATTGTGGTTAATGAGATACAACGAGGTGAATGATGAAGGACACAATGTTAGAAGCGAGAATGGCTGAGCTGGAAAGCCGCCTGGCTTTTCAGGACATCACCATCGAAGAGCTAAACCAGACCGTGACCGCACATGAACTGGAAATGGCGAAACTGCGGGATCTCATGCGCCTGCTGACGGACAAACTGAAGGCCACACAGCCGTCACATATTGCCTCTCAGTCAGAAGAGACGCCACCACCTCATTATTGAGGCGTAAAAAAAGCGGGATTATTATCCCGCTTTTTTATTTTCCGCATAACGGAATTAGTGGCAACCGCAGCCGCCGTTACCGCAACCACCTTTACCGTGGTCGTGACCATGGTCGTGATCGTGGCCGTGACCACCGCAGCAGCCGTCGTGGCCGTGATCGTGGTCATGGTCGTGACCGTGCGCACCGTGAACGTGGCCATGAGCCAGCTCTTCTTCGGTCGCTTCACGGATCGCAACAACTTCTACGTTGAATTTCAGGTTCTGGCCAGCCAGCATGTGGTTGCCGTCAACCACAACGTGGTCGTCTTCCACTTCAGTGATTTCAACAGGAACCGGACCCTGGTCAGTTTCAGCCAGGAAGCGCATGCCAACCTGCAGTTCGTCAACGCCCATGAACACGTCTTTAGGAACGCGCTGCACCAGGTTGTCGTCGTACTGACCGTAAGCGTCGTTCGCGCCAACAGCAACGTCGAATTTGTCGCCAACGTCGTGACCTTCCAGCGCGTTTTCCAGGCCGGAAATCAGGGAACCGTGACCATGCAGGTAGTCAAGCGGCGCACTCACCGGAGACTCATCAACCAACACACCGTCTTCTGTACGTACCTGATAGGCCAGGCTGACCACCAGGTCTTTTGCTACTTTCATGATATCTCCTGAGCAAGGGAAAATTGCTGGCGCAGATTGTAGCGGAAATCTGCACCCGTGTACCCTTTAGCTTAAAAAAACTCAGGGCATATCGCTAGTCCGGATGAAAAATCCCGATAACTTGCTCTTCTTTGCGAACATGATCGCGGGCTTCTTTATCCGCCTCGCGCATCTGATGGCCGCACTTAACACACTCTACGACATCAATATTATTTTCCCGCCACATCGCCAGCGTATCTTGCGCCTGGCAGCTCGGGCATTTTGCGCCCGCAATAAAGCGTTTACGTACAGCCATCTTTCGTTACCCTTTATTCAAATTCATCCCAGCCATCGAGCTGGCGTCGTTCCTGTTGCATCTCTCGCTGGAAAATCTCTTCCAGCTCGCGACGCGCTTCCCGCACGCGGGAGATCTGCGCCGTATCAGAGTGTACCGGCATTAATTCGCGCAGCATTCGCATGTCCAGCCGGCGAAAATGCATCTGGGCCCGCTGAGCCTGATGGGGATGCATGCCCAGCGAAATCAGCGCTTTACGCCCCAACTCCAGCGCACTGGAAAATGTCTCACGGGAGAAGTGTTTCACACCTGCCTGCAGCAGTTCGTGCGCTTCAACACGTCCACGCGCACGCGCCAGAATATGCAGATGCGGGAAATGCTGCTGACACAGTTCCACCAGCTTCATCGTATCTTCCGGATCGTTGCAGGTAATCACGATGGATTCTGCTGCTTCTGCCCCCGCTGAACGCAACAGTTCGAGCTGGGTCGCGTCGCCGTAGTACACCTTGTAGCCGTATTTACGCATCAGGTTCACCGCGCTGATATCGCGCTCCAGCACCGTAATGCGCATTTTGTTCGCCATCAGCAGACGTCCAATCACCTGCCCAAAGCGGCCAAAGCCCACCACAATCACCTGCGGCTTATCATCCTCCACCCATGGCATCTCATCTTCATCCTCTGTCGGATTTAAGCGTCGCGAGAGCAGCTTATCCACCAGCCTGATGAGCAGCGGGGTGGTCATCATCGACAGCGTGACCGTCACCAGCAACAGCGCCATCTGATCGTCTTTAAACAGCTTCTGGGAGGAGGCGGTGGAGAACAGCACGAACGCGAACTCTCCGCCCTGACTTAAGACGCTGGCAAACTGCATGCGCTCGGAACTGCGCAGCCCGTATATCCGTGCCATGACGTACAGCACCAGCGTTTTTACCGCCACCAGCACAACAACGCTCATCACCACCCACAGCAGATGGGTATAGAGCACGCCCAGGTTGAGCGCCATTCCCACCGAAATAAAGAACAGCCCTAACAGCAGCCCTTTAAACGGATCGATAGCCGTTTCCAGTTCGTGACGATATTCGCTTTCGGCAAGGAGCACCCCGGCGATAAACGTACCGAGCGCCATCGACAGCCCCAGCGCGTCCATAAACAATGCCGAGCCCAGCACCAGCAGCAGCGTCGCGGCAGTAAACACCTCGCGCACGCCAGAAGCGGCAATAAAACGAAACACCGGCCGCAGCAGGAAACGTCCGCCAATCAGCATGCCGGCGAAGGCCAGCACCTTCATGGAGATTTTGACCCAGTCAAAATGATCGTCACCGGAGCCTGCCAGTAACGGCACCAGTGCCAGCGCCGGGATCACGGCCAGGTCCTGAAACAGCAGTACCGAAAAGCCCAGCTGTCCTGCCTCGTTGCGGTTCATCCCTTTGTCACGCATTAACTGCAGCGCCATCGCTGTCGACGACATCGCAAGACCTATTCCGCCGATCACCGCCGCCTGCCACGAGAAGTTGGTCAGCATTAACAGCCCGGCCAGAATCGCAGCACTGAACAAGACCTGCGCCGCCCCCACGCCAAATATCGATCGCCGGAGCTGCCACAGTTTTGACGGGTTCAGTTCGAGGCCAATGATGAACATCAGGAAGACCACGCCCAGTTCAGAGAAGTGGAGAATTTCATCCACATCGCTGATGAATCCCAGCCCCCAGGGGCCAATGGCGATCCCGGCCAGCAGGTAGCCCAGCACCGCGCCAATGCCCAGCCGGGCGGCCAGCGGAACCGCCACCACTGCGGCAAATAAAAACAGCACGCCGGCCAGGAGTAAATTCGATCCTTCCATTAGCGACCTCCCGCCGATATCGGTGATGCCAGCCAATCGCCATACGCTCTGGCATGGCTCGCCAGCGCTTCAGGCTTCTGGCGACGCGCCCAGTAGACAATAATCGGGCTCATCCAGTGCATGCGGCACATCGCGGCCGTCAGCTCAAACGGCCGCAGGATATCGCTCATGGGATAACGGTTAAGACCGTCGTGGCGGTAAGCGCTCTCTGGCTCACCGGTCGTAATGACACTGCGCCAGTACTTTCCCGCCAGCTGGTTGCCCCCCACCCCGCTGGAGAACCCCCGGCTCAGCACACGGTCCAGCCACTCTTTCAGCAGTGCCGGACAGCTATAGGTATAAAGCGGATGCTGGAACACAATTACGTCATGCTGACGCAGCAGTTCCTGCTCGTAAGGAATATCAATAAAGAAATCAGGATAGTGCGCGTAGAGATCGTGCACCGTCACATTGCTGAGCTGAGTAGCCGGCTTAAGCAGAACCCGGTTTGCCACCGAGTCCTGAGATTCCGGATGGGCATACAGCAGCAGCACTTTCGCTGTCTGAGACATCACTCCCCTCCCGGTTCTGTTTCTGTTTTTGTGTATCGTCGTTGTTTTGGGCTACCATGGCGGCCCGGTGCGGAAAATGGCCCACACCTTACATTATCATAATGACAAATTAACATAGTCGGAACATACGGCGCTTCTATGATTGTTTTCTCCTCGTTACAAATTCGCCGCGGCGTGCGCGTCCTGCTGGATAACGCCTCCGCCACCATCAATCCCGGTCAAAAAGTGGGTCTGGTCGGCAAAAACGGCTGCGGAAAATCGACCCTGCTTGCGCTGCTGAAAAACGAGATTAGCGCTGACGGCGGTAACTTTACCTATCCGGGCAACTGGCAGCTTGCCTGGGTAAATCAGGAGACGCCTGCCCTGAGCGAACCCGCTCTCGACTATGTTATCGACGGCGATCGTGAATACCGTAAGCTGGAAGCTGAACTGAACGCCGCCAACGAGCGTAATGACGGTCATGCTATCGCCACCGTCCACGGTAAGCTGGACGCCATCGACGCATGGACCATTCGCTCCCGCGCCTCCAGCCTGCTGCACGGTCTGGGTTTCAGCAACGAACAGCTTGAACGCCCCGTCAGCGACTTCTCCGGCGGCTGGCGTATGCGCCTTAACCTGGCGCAGGCACTGATTTGCCGTTCCGACCTGCTGCTGCTTGATGAACCCACTAACCACCTCGATCTCGATGCGGTTATTTGGCTGGAGAAGTGGCTCAAGAGCTATCAGGGCACTCTGATTCTGATCTCCCATGACCGCGACTTCCTCGACCCGGTGGTGGATAAAATCATTCATATCGAACAGCAAAGCCTGTTTGAATACACCGGCAACTACAGCTCATTCGAGCGCCAGCGCGCGACGCGCCTTGCTCAACAGCAGGCGATGTACGAAAGCCAGCAGCAGCGCGTGGCGCATCTGCAAAGCTTTGTTGACCGCTTCAAGGCAAAAGCGTCTAAAGCCAAGCAGGCCCAGAGCCGCATCAAGATGCTGGAACGCATGGAGATGATCGCCCCGGCGCACGTCGATAACCCGTTCCATTTCAGTTTTCGCGAGCCCGAGAGCCTGCCAAACCCACTGCTGAAGATGGAAAAGGTGAGCGCTGGCTACGGCGATCGCATTATTCTCGACTCCATCAAGCTCAACCTGGTGCCGGGTTCACGTATTGGTCTGCTGGGGCGTAACGGCGCCGGTAAATCGACGCTGATTAAACTGCTGGCGGGCGAGCTTAACCCGGTCAGCGGCGAGATCGGCCTGGCAAAAGGCATTAAGCTTGGCTACTTCGCCCAGCATCAGCTGGAATTCTTACGCGCGGATGAATCGCCCATCCAGCACCTCGCGCGACTGGCGCCGCAGGAGATGGAGCAGAAGCTGCGCGATTACCTTGGCGGCTTTGGCTTCCAGGGCGATAAAGTCACCGAAAACACCGAACGTTTCTCCGGCGGCGAGAAAGCGCGTCTGGTGCTGGCGCTTATCGTCTGGCAGCGTCCGAACCTGCTGCTGCTCGATGAGCCTACAAACCACCTCGATCTCGACATGCGTCAGGCGCTGACCGAAGCGTTAATTGAGTTTGAAGGCGCGCTGGTTGTCGTCTCGCACGATCGTCACCTGATCCGCTCCACAACGGACGATCTCTATTTAGTGCACGATGGCAAAGTCGAGCCGTTCGATGGCGATCTGGAAGACTACCAGCAGTGGCTGACGGACGTGCAGAAGCAGGAAAACCAGCCGGACGACTCGTCGAAAGATAACGCCAACAGCGCCCAGGCGCGTAAAGACCAGAAGCGCCGTGAAGCGGAACTGCGTACTCAAACCCAGCCGCTGCGTAAAGAGATTGCCCGTCTCGAAAAGGAGATGGAGAAACTTAACGCTCTGCTGGCTACCGTTGAAGAGAAGCTGGGCGACAGCGGTCTGTATGACCAGAGCCGTAAGGCGGAACTGACCGACTGCCTGCAGACACAGGCGAAGACGAAATCCAGCCTCGAAGCGTGCGAGATGGCGTGGCTGGACGCCCAGGAACAGCTGGAAGCCATGCTGCAGGCCGACTAAATCCCCGGGAGGGTTATGAGTTTCGATATCACGAGCGACATTACATTTCGTAAACTCAGCATCTTCATGACCTTTATGGAGAAGGGCAATATCGCCCGTACCGCCGAAGCGCTTGGCCTGAGCGGCGTTAGCGTGCACCGCGCGCTGCATACTCTCGAAGAAAATGTGCGCTGCCCGCTCTTTACTCACAAAGGTCGCAATCTCATTGCGCTGCCTTCGGCCTGGACGCTGCTGGAATATTGTCAGGAAGTGATGCAGGTAATGGCGCGCGGGCTGGAAGAAGCGCGCAAAACGGCCGGCGTTGGCCAGGGACGACTGCGCGTCGGCACGCTCTACTCGCTGACGCTGGAAACCGTGCCACGCCTGATTATGGGGATGAAACTGCGCCGTCCGGACCTGGAGATGGACCTGACGATGGGCTCTAACGAGACCCTGTTGCGTATGCTGGACGACGGTTTGCTCGACGCCATCCTCATCTCTATTTCCGAAAGCGATATCGACCGCAACAGTCTGGAAGTGCTCCCCCTGTTCCATGACGACATTTTTCTTGCCGCACCGGCCTCTGCCACGCTGAACACCAGCGGGCCTGCCGACTTACGTGATTACAAAGACCAGAAGTTTGTCGCGCTGTCGGAAGGGTTTGCCACCTACGCCGGGTTTCAGGAGGCGTTTCATATTGCCGGTTTCGAACCGGAAATCGTCACCCGCGTAAATGACATTTTCTCGATGCTGAGTCTGGTGCAGGCGGGCGTGGGCTTTACGCTCATGCCAGGCAGAATGAAGAAAGTGTATGAGAACTCAGTACAGCTACTGAAGCTGGCCCAGCCGTATCAGATGCAGCAGTTGATTGCCATTGTGTTTGCCCGCAACCGCGAGCAAGACCCCAGCCTGCGGGCACTGGCAGCCGAAGGGCGAATGTATGCCCGCAGTATCGCCACCGACCCTGCGCAGACCCTACCGCTGTAGCCGCTTAGCCAGGTGTACCGCCACGTCAACACCACTGCGCTCCAGCGAAACTGACTCCCCTTCCCAGGCCGCCTGACGCGTCAGGCAGGTCAGTACTCCGCCAGGTGGCATTTCAATCGCCAGCCGAGCTTCACGCTCGTTGGCAGAAATCACCGCTTCCTGCCAGCGCACCGTGCGCGCCATATTCATCGCCAGATCGTCCGCGATTTTCTCAGGCGTCCAGAGCACGCGTCCTGTGCTGCCGCTCAGGTAAGCACAGCGCGGGCGTGTGAGCGTGACGGATGTGAATGCCTCCACCAGCTTGTGCGCCGGCTCCGCCAGCAGTTCGCAATGGGAAGGCACGCTGACGGTCAGCCGATGCGCCTTATTAGCCCCTTTTGCCAGCGCGCGTTTCGCCACCTGCCCCATCCCCTCATCGGTGCCGGCGATCACAATCTGCGTTTCCGCGTTCAGATTGGCGATATACGTTCCGGTGCCTTCCAGCAACGCTTCAACCTGAGGCAGGGTCAGACCCATTATCGCGGTCAGGCCATAACCGTGCGGATAGGCTTGCTCCATGAGATCGCCACGCAGCGCGACCAGCTTCAGCGCGTCGGCAAATTCCAGCGCACCGGCAATGACCGCGGCCGGATACGCGCCAATAGACAGACCGCTGACGATATCCGGTGCCACGCCGCGTTGTTCAAGCTCACGCGCCCAGGCAACACCGGCAATTAACAACGAAAGCTGAACGGCTCGCGTGTGGGTTAACGCTGCCGCGGTATCCAGCATATCGACTTCGCCACCCAATACCTCGCGGGCCTGCTCCAGCGTCGTGCCAGGCAGGTTTTGCAGCATACCGGCATGCTGGGTGCCCTGCCCTGGAAAGGTAAACAGTATTTTCATCACTCCTCCCTGTGCCACGGGTCCGCCACCAGACGTGGCCCACGGCGGGTTTTCAGCAACGTTTTGCCGTCGCGCAGCCACTCCGTCAGCGCAAAGCCGCCTTCAGGGGTGTCGACCTGGGTGTCTGCCCGACATAACGCGCGGCTGAGCTGTGACGCCCAGACACGAAAAGCGTCAGCCGACAGAGGCTGAGGGGCTCGCACCAGCAAATCGAGATCGCTGTCGGCATGAATGACCGGGATACCGGTCGCCAGGGCGTAGCCCGTGCTGCCCGTAATTCCCCACGTCCACGGCCATGACTGCTGAGAAAGTTGCAACGCCACCTGAACCGGTGGCTGAGTCACAAACGGTGAACGCAGAAGATCGGCGGTCACGCTCAACGCCTCGGGTGAGACCACCCGCACGACGTTGTCTGGCTTCACCCAACCGGCCGCCCGCTGGTCGCGGCGTAAACCGCGTACGCCAACGGGAATACGGCCAGCGTTATCAACATCACGCCGCACGACCACCGGTAAACCGGTATGCCATACCGCATCCACCCAGTCGTCGGTGATACCTTCCAGCGCATCACGCGCGTTAAGCCAGATGAGGTCGTGAGGGCGTAATGTTGTGGTCATGATTACATTCCTGAAGTCAGCGAGATAAACAGCGGCAGCGACAGGATACACAGTACCGAGCTTAACAGCAGCACCGCTTCCGCATCCGGAGACTGCACACCAAAGCGGTTACCGAACACCACGCCGAAGAAACCGGCTGAGAGCGCAATCATCAGGATAGCGGTGATCGCCACGGAGCCGTGCAGACCGAAGATCAGAACGATACCCCAGGCAATCGCAGGCTGGATCAGAAGCTTGGCTACGGTTGAGGTAATCACCATGGTGTTGATCTGCAGCTTACGCGCAGAGAGGATCACCCCGGTCAGGAACAGCGCGGCAGCCGTTGCAGAAAGCCCCAGTGGCTTAATGGCGGCCAGAACAAGTTCAGGCATTTTGATGCCGATAGCAGACAAAATCACACCCAGCAGGGGACCCATCACAATCGGTTTTTTAATCGAGCGCCACATCAGCACCGGCAGCATCGAGAGCGTTGAACCGGAGTTATTGCCTTCGGCACGCGCTTTTTCACGTTCCAGAATCAGCAGGCAGAACGGCGTCATCAGTACCGAACCACAGGCGATAGAGACCGCCACGGACAGTGAGGTTGAAGAGCTTTCACCCAGCACGCTGCCCAGAATCGGCAAGCCAAGCGCGGCATAGTTTGGCAGCGCAACCGTCAGCGTAAGCACGGCGGCATCCTGTGGGGATTTTTTAAAGACGCTGGTCGCGAGGAAGTAAATGGCCGCGTAGGTTATCCACATCGCCAGGGTCAGCACCAGAATCAGCGGCGACTGGGCTACGATGCCGGTCCACGGGGTTTGCACCGTGGCGCTGAACAGCGCGGCAGGCAAAGCAAAATCCATGACGAAGATATTAAGCAGGGAGACATTTTTGTTATCGACCATTTTTGCCTTACCGGCCCAGAATCCCAGCAGCATGATGACGAAAATCGGTGCAAGAGCATGAACAATTACGTAAGTCATAATTCACCTGTAGTAAAAAAGTTTAAGCACTGGCGCGATGATTATTATTTTCAGGATGCAGGTTCCCGCGCGGACGTAACGGTTACGTCCGCGGGGAGTGCATCTGGCAGGTCTCTTTTTACTTACCAGCTTGCCCGCATGCGTTCGCGTACGAGGGCAGAGCTGCGGCGATTGTCAGCACCGAGACGGTTTTTCAGGGTGTTGTCCTGACGAGCGTCATGGATGGCCTGTTGCAGCGTGGTTTTTACCTGCGTCAGATCGTTTTCAGAAGGGGCATCCGGGTTGCTGATATCCAGCAGGTTGGAAAGCAGCCCCAGTGTGGCGTAGTTGCTGATGTCATAGGCCATTGGCGGGATCGTTGCCGCCAGTTTTTCCAGCGCGTCCACGGTACGTAGCGTAATACGCGCCGCAGACTCTTTACCCATGGCATGGATCAGCACGCCTTTATCGTTAAAGGCAATCAGGCGGTTTGCCTGGTACCCGTGCGCCAGAAACGCGCCGGACATCGCTTTACCAACGATAAGTCCAATCACCGGATGGCCGGCCAGACGCGCGTTAGCATAGGCCGCCGCCGCGCCGGCCAACGCCTGGTGAATACCAAATGCCTCTTCACGACGGCCATAGGCCTGGCTTGGCACATCAATCACCGCCACGATCGGGCGCTTCACGGCGCTGTTGGCATCGGCGGCAACGGTTTCGCTCACCACTTTTGCCAGCGTCCAGCCTTCCAGCAGACCGACTTCCCCTTTCGCCGCGCGCGGGAAATGGTTGTTGGCATCCGGTACCACGGCAACAAAACGTACCGTTTCACCGTTAAGTTCACCATCGGCCGCCTGTACAGACGGGCATAACCCTTCCAGGCGTCTGGCGTTCGGCGCGAGCGTTTGCAGCCAGAGTTCGCCACGGCTTACTGAGTTAGTCATCATTTCACCTCCCGGGCAAAGAGCGCTTTAATCTGTTCGGCATCGGCCTGTTTGCGGGTGTCGAAATTCGTCAGACGGTTCAGGTAATCGTCATAGTTATCGGTGCGATGTTTTGCAGGCACGCCTTTGGCAATCGCGTCGTTCATCGCCGCTTTCACCGCGTTCACGCCATCGCCAACCAGCGCATCCACCAGGCCGCTTTCATAGCGGACTTCGCCACCGGTCATGCTCCAGATAAACGGACGGTCGCGGGAGTCATACTCTTCAATTCCCGCTTCCT
The DNA here is from genome assembly GCF_027924865.1 of Enterobacter sp. 200527-13. Lineage (NCBI taxonomy): Bacteria > Pseudomonadati > Pseudomonadota > Gammaproteobacteria > Enterobacterales > Enterobacteriaceae > Enterobacter > Enterobacter sp. 200527-13. The sequence goes on along the minus strand of NZ_BSCM01000007.1, from coordinate 192,976 downwards.
GCTCGATAACCTGAGGACCATTCAGACCGAGACGCGCTTCGCGGGTGACAATCAGGTAGCTGCACAGTGCAGCAGCGATAGACATCCCACCGAAGCAGCCCACGGTCCCGGCCACAATCCCGACCACCGGGGTGTAACGACGCAGGTCAACAATTGCCGCATGAATATCGGCAATGGCCGCCAGGCCCAGGTTGGCTTCCTGCAGCCGCACGCCGCCGGTTTCGAGACACAGTATCGCCTGCGTCGGGATCCCGTTGCGGTTATCTTCTGCCGCCAGCTCCAGCGCCGCTGCCATTTTGGCGCCGGACACTTCGCCCATGCTGCCGCCCTGGAACGCACCTTCGATCGCCACCACTACCGCAGGCTGACCGTTGAGGGTGCCTTTGGCGACCACCATGCCGTCATCGGCCTGAGGAACGATGCCCTGCGGCCCCAGCCACGGGGAGATAATGCCTTCAAAAGGATCCAGCAGTTCGCGATAGCTCCCGTCGTCCAGCAATGCCTGCGCACGCTGGCGAGCTTTTAATTCAATAAAACTCCGATCATCACGCATGGCTCACCCCTTCAAAAACCTGTTCGATACGAATGCGTGCCACCCCCGGCGTCGCGCCAAAGTCATGGATCGTCAGTTTTCCTGCAGGCAGGCTGCTGACGGTGTGCAGGCGGTTGAATAACGCCTCCCAGCGACCGCGGCTGTTGTCGACGGACGTGGTGATATCAATGGTTAACGTCTGGCCCGGTTCGGCGGCAAACAACACCTCCATATCCCCGGAACCAACAACCCCTGCGAGCGCTTTGCCGCTTAACGCGCGGCTCGCTGGCATGGTTAATGTGATTTTTTCCATAACATCCTCTTAATGCTTTGAATAAGGCGTTTCGATGCGATCGAGAAACAGCGTGGCGGCAAGCAGGTCGGCTGCTCCGCCCGGTGAGGCATTGAGTGCCAGCATGTGGCGGTCTAACCTCGCCAGCGCCATCTGGCCTGCGGATGTCGCGCATCCTCCGGCGCTCAGCACCGCACGCGCACCGTTCTGCATGGCCTCCAGCCCCGCCATCCCGGCGCGCGACAGCACGCAGGTGTCGGTAAGCGACGTCATGATGGCCATCAGCGCATCGAGCCTTGCATACGTTTCGCTGCTGCCGTTAAGACGGCTCAGACGAAGCTGCGGCAGAGCACGCTGCATCACGTGTGGAAATGCCTGCTGAGCCTCTTCACGTGCGCCCGGAACCCGGTAGCGGCGCGTGGCGCGTAGCCCTTTGCTGAACACTTTCGGCGCCGCGTCATCGGGCAGTTTCGCCAGCTGTGCCGCGGTATTCGCTACCGCCTGCGCGCTGGCATCGCCACCGAGCATCGCCACGGCACTGACCAGCAGCCCCAGCGCCCAAATCGCGCCGCGGTGGGTATTTACACCGTCGGTAGCCGCCATCATCTGCTGCTCACCTTCACGGCCGAGTCGCCCTATGGTTTGCCTGAGCGCAATATCCGCCGGACGCTGCCAGCTGTGTTGCGCCAGCGCCTGAAACGTGGGGGTCAGGCTGCGCGCGGAACGCTCCATCAACGCGAGCGACAGATCGTGGTGCGCGCCGTTCCCCCGACTGTCCACCAGACCGGGTTTCGGGCTTAACTGTGCTTCGTCAATCAGACACTGCGTGGCGGTTCGCGCCAGCCATTCGGCACCGCCTTCAACCTGAATCTGGGGCAGAAGTTTCATTACCAGCTCCGGAATTTCGCAGGTGGGTTGTAAAGACCGCCAGACCATTCAACCAGGTCTGACACGCTGCCTGCTGCCAGCAGAGAACGGGTGGCATCGGTGCGGCGAATCCCCATATCTTCCGGGTAAACCACTTTGCCGCTCTGGCGCAACTGCGCCACACGTTTGGCATCGACGCCCAGACCGATATCGGTGATCCCCGCGACGGCCGCAACCATCGCCCGGCGCTCTTCAAGACTTTCTGCGCGATAGAGGTAAGCAATCCCCTCTTCCGTCAGCACATGTGTTACGTCGTCGCCGTAGATCATGACCGGAGCCAGAGGCATCCCGGACGCTTTCGCAACGTCAACAGCATCGAGTTTTTCCACAAAGGTCGGTTTCACGCCTGCCTGGAAGGTTTCCACCATCTGGACGACGAGTTTTTTACCGCGCTGCATCGGATCAGGTTCGGTGATCATGTTCAGCCAGGCCGGGGTGGCATGACGACGACCATGCGGGTCATGGCCCATGTTTGGCGCACCGCCGAAACCAGAGAGACGACCACGGGTCACGGTTGAGGAGTTGGCATACCCGTCGACCTGCAGGGTTGAGCCGATGAACATATCAACGGCGTACTGGCCTGCCAGCTGACAGAAGGCGCGGTTGGAACGCATAGAGCCGTCGGCACCGGTAAAGAAGATATCCGGACGTGCACGAATGTACTCTTCCATCCCCAGTTCGCCGCCGAAGCAGTGCACGCTTTCCACCCAGCCGCTTTCAATCGCCGGGATCAGGGTTGGGTGCGGGTTAAGGGTCCAGTGTTTACAGATTTTGCCTTTCAGGCCGAGCTGTTCACCGTAGGTCGGCAGCAGCAGTTCAATCGCCGCGGTATTGAAACCAATCCCGTGGTTCAGGGATTGCACCTGATGTTCCGCATAAATGCCCTTAATGGCCATCATCGCCATCAGGATATGTTCCTGTTTGATGAGACGCGGGTCGCGGGTAAACAGCGGTTCGATAAAGAACGGTTTGTCGGCCACCACCACGAAGTCAATCCAGGAGCCGGGAATATCAACGCGCGGCAGGTCGCATTCGTCGTCCACCAGCTCATTCACCTGTGCGATGACAATGCCGTCATGGAACGCGGCCGCTTCCACCAGCGCGGGGGTATCTTCGGTGCTTGCGCCGGTATAAAGATTACCTTTTCGGTCCGCTTTAAAGCCGGCAATCAGCGCCACGTTTGGCGAGAGATCCACGTACAGACGTGAATAGAGCTCTATGTAGGTATGGATAGCACCAATTTCGAGCTGACCATCTTCCAGCAGCTGCGAGATGCGCAGGCTCTGGGTACCGGAGAAGGAGAAGTCCAGCTTGCGGGCGATACCTTTCTCAAAGATATCCAGATGCTCGCTACGGCCCACGCTTGGCATAATCATGTGCAGGTCATGCACGATTTGCGGGTTCACTTCAGCCAGCGAGCGTGAAAGGAAATCGGCCTGCTTCTGGTTATTACCTTCCAGAACGACTTTGTCGCCAGGCGCGATCAGTTTTTCCAGCATGGCGACAAGATCGCCGGTTGGCAGTACCTTGCCCTGCACCGGTACGGATGCCAGACGACGCGCCTTCTCGGTGCGTCGTGTGTTCCATTGCCGGGTGGGTGTTTGCCCAGATAACATTATTAACCTCCTGATTCAGCACATCATTCTGATTTGCTTAACGTTGAGTAAAGTGTGCGCTGTGGCGAGAAAGTCATCAATTAAGCGCTGGGCGGAATCATTAGCCTGAGAGTAATAATCAAGGTAAATATTTGTGATCGAGATCAGTTCATGTTTCGGAAAACCAGGCTAAACGGGGTACAATTCGGAAAGAACAGAAAATAACTGACAAGAATTAGCATCGCCGTTATGAGCCAAATCATTCCATCAGACTTCGACATCATCGCCGAAGACAGCACCGAGTTCGTGCCCATGCGCGGCGTGGCCAATTGCCATCTGCAGACCATGCTGCCGCGACTCATCCGCCGTAAGGTTCAGTTCACGCCGCACTGGCAACGGCTGGACTTACCGGACGGTGACTTTCTGGACCTGGCATGGAGCGAAGAGCCAGAACAGGCGCGCCACAAGCCGCGTCTGGTGGTCTTTCACGGTCTGGAAGGCAGTCTGCACAGTCCCTATGCACACGGGCTCATCCAGGCAGCCAAAGCGCGGGGCTGGCTCGGCGTGGTGATGCACTTTCGCGGCTGTAGCGGCGAACCGAATCGCCAGAAGCGCATCTATCACTCGGGTGAAACCGAAGACGGCACCTGGTTTTTACACTGGTTACGGGAAAACTTTGGTACCGTCCCGACGGCGGCCGTGGGCTACTCGCTGGGCGGCAATATGCTGGCCTGCCTGCTGGCAAAAGAGGGCGACACCGTGCCGCTGGATGCGGCCGTCATTGTCTCCGCGCCCTTTATGCTGGAGCAGTGCAGCTACCATATGGAGAAAGGCTTTTCCCGGGTCTATCAGCGTTACCTGCTCAACCTGCTGAAAGCCAACGCGGCGCGCAAGCTGAAGGCCTATCCGGATACGCTGCCGGTGAGCCTGCGTCAGTTGAAAAAGGTCCGTCGCATCCGCGAATTCGACGATCTGATCACCGCCAAAATTCACGGTTTTGCCGATGCGATTGACTACTATCGCCAGTGCAGCGCCATGCCGCTGCTCAGCAAGATCACGCAACCGACGCTTATCATTCATGCCAAAGATGACCCGTTTATGGATCATCACTCTATCCCCGCGCAGGAATTTTTGCCTGCCAACGTTCACTACCAGCTGACAGAGCATGGTGGTCACGTGGGGTTCATCGGTGGAACGTTGCGCCGCCCGAAAATGTGGCTGGAGTCGCGTATTCCTGACTGGCTTACCCCTTATCTGGACGGTGCAAAATGATTATTCCGTGGCAGGATCTCTCCCCCGAAACGCTCGATAATCTGATTGAAAGCTTTGTCTTGCGCGAAGGTACCGATTATGGTGAACATGAACGTTCGCTTGAGCAAAAGGTCAACGATGTGAAGCACCAGCTCAAAAGCGGCGACGTGGTGCTGGTATGGTCTGAACTGCATGAGACGGTCAATATCATGCCCCGCAACGCGTTTCATGGCTGATCTTTAAACCTTTCCAGTCAGGGAGTTGCTATGTCTGCCAGACATCCGGTTATTGCCGTTACGGGTTCGAGTGGTGCGGGAACCACCACGACCAGCCTCGCTTTTCGTAAGATTTTCGCCCAACTGAATCTCCGCGCGGCGGAGGTCGAAGGCGATAGCTTTCACCGCTACACGCGCCCGGAGATGGATATGGCTATCCGCAAGGCGCGCGATCTGGGTAAACACATCAGCTACTTCGGCCCGGAGGCCAATGACTTCGGCCTGCTGGAGCAAACCTTTCAGGAGTACGGCCAGAGCGGCAAGGGGCAGTCACGCAAATATCTGCACACCTACGATGAAGCCGTTCCCTGGAACCAGGTGCCCGGCACCTTTACCCCCTGGCAACCGCTGCCGGAACCGACCGACGTCCTGTTTTACGAAGGGTTGCACGGTGGCGTGGTGACGCCGCAGCATGACGTGGCGCGTCACGTGGATCTGCTGGTTGGCGTGGTGCCCATCGTGAACCTTGAGTGGATCCAGAAGCTGACGCGTGACATCAGCGAGCGCGGCCATTCACGTGAGGCGGTGATGGATTCCGTCGTGCGCTCCATGGAAGACTACATTACTTATCTGACGCCGCAGTTCTCCCGCACGCATATCAACTTCCAGCGCGTACCGACAGTGGACACCTCTAACCCGTTCGCGGCCAAAAGTATCCCATCGCTGGATGAGAGCTTTGTGGTTATCCATTTCCGCAATCTCGACGGCATTGATTACCCCTGGCTGCTGGCGATGCTGCAGGGCTCGTTTATTTCGCACATGAATACGTTAGTGGTTCCGGGCGGAAAAATGGGGCTGGCAATGGAATTAATTATGATGCCGCTGGTGCAGCGGTTGATAGAAGGGAAGAAAATCGCCTGATGATTTCCCTCTCCGCGTGGGAGAGGGCTTCGGTGAGGGCATCGGGGTGAACGATGCCCCCCAATATCAGGCGTCGATCACTTCATACGAATGCGTAATTTTTACCGCTTTCTCGAGCATTAAGGCGACCGAGCAGTATTTCTCCGCTGAAAGATCGACCGCGCGTGAGACCGCCGCGTCTTTCAGTTCTTTCCCGCTGACGATGAAATGCAGGTTAATGTGGGTAAACAGGCGTGGTGCCTCTTCGCGGCGTTCTGAGGTGAGTTTTACTTCGCAGTCGGTCACATCGTGACGGCCTTTTTGCAGGATCGACACCACATCAATTGCGCTGCATCCACCTGCGGCCATCAGCACCATTTCCATTGGGCTTGGTGCTTTATCGCCGGAGTTACCATCCATCAAAATCTGGTGTCCTGAAGCGGACTCGCCCAGGAACGTTAAACCTTCAACCCATTTCACACGCGCTTGCATATTCACTCACTCCAACGTTGCATTTTTGGTGACAGATTACGCGTGCGTTACATTTCTCGCAATGGAAGGCGACCTGCGTCATGCTGAAGCGAGACACCAGGAGACACGCGGCGAAAGCTATGCTAAAACACTCAGGATGCTACAGTAATACATTGACGTTACACATGTATGCAGAGGACATCAAACTTTACTGGCTGCGAAACGTTACGATAGCCGACTTCCCAGGGTATGGGTAAGAATTCGATTGCAACCCCAGAGTCCGGATGCATCTTATGACTCTGGTGACAGCTTATAACAGAGGATAACAGCGCATGGTGCTTGGCAAACCGCAAACAGACCCGACTCTCGAATGGTTCTTGTCTCATTGCCACATTCATAAGTACCCATCGAAGAGCACGCTGATTCACCAGGGTGAAAAAGCGGAAACGTTGTATTACATCGTCAAAGGCTCGGTGGCAGTGCTGATCAAAGATGAAGAAGGGAAAGAGATGATCCTTTCTTATCTGAACCAGGGCGATTTCATCGGTGAACTGGGCCTGTTTGAAGAAGGCCAGGAACGTAGCGCCTGGGTTCGTGCAAAGACAGCATGTGAAGTGGCTGAAATTTCCTACAAGAAATTCCGTCAGTTGATTCAGGTTAACCCTGACATCCTGATGCGTCTTTCTTCGCAGATGGCACGCCGTCTGCAGGTGACATCTGAGAAAGTGGGTAACCTCGCCTTCCTGGACGTGACCGGCCGTATCGCTCAGACCCTGCTGAATCTGGCGAAACAACCCGATGCGATGACTCACCCTGATGGCATGCAAATTAAAATTACCCGTCAGGAAATCGGTCAGATTGTCGGTTGCTCCCGTGAAACTGTGGGCCGTATTCTGAAAATGCTGGAAGATCAGAACCTGATCTCCGCACACGGTAAAACCATCGTGGTTTACGGAACGCGTTAATTCCGCTCAAACGGCGTGCCATCGCAAGGTGTCACGCCGTTTTTGTCTCTATTCCCCATGTGGCGCAGGCTGATTTATCACCCGGAAGTTAACTACGCACTGCGACAAACGCTGGTGTTGTGCCTTCCTGTGGCCGTGGGCCTGATTCTGGGCCATCTTCAGCAAGGTCTGCTCTTCTCTCTCGTTCCCGCCTGCTGCAACATTGCCGGTCTGGATACACCGCATAAGCGCTTTTTCAAACGGCTGATCGTGGGCGGCTCGCTGTTTGCGGGTTGTAGCCTCGCCGTGCAGCTTTTGCTGGCCCGCGATATCCCGCTGCCGCTGATCCTCACCGTCCTGGCGATGACCCTGGGCGTAACCGCTGAAATCAGCTCACTGCACGCGCGTTTGCTTCCCGCGTCGCTGATTGCCGCCATCTTCACGCTGAGCCTTGCGGGCAACATGCCGGTGTGGGAGCCGCTGCTGATCTACGCCCTCGGTACGCTGTGGTACGGGCTGTTTAACTGGTTTTGGTTCTGGCTGTGGCGGGAACAGCCGCTGCGGGAATCCCTGAGCCTGCTCTACGTGCAGCTGGCGGATTACTGTGAAGCCAAATACACCTTGCTCACCCAGCATACCGATCCAGAAAAATCACTGCCGCCGCTGCTGACGCGTCAGCAAAAGGTGGTGGACCTGATAAGCCAGTGTTATCAACAGCTGCATATGCTCGCCGCCAATAAGAACCACGAATATAAGCGGCTGCTGCGCGTCTTCCAGGTGGGGCTGGACTTACAGGAGCATATCTCCGTGAGCCTGCACCAGCCGCAGGAGGTGCAAAAACTGGTCGAGCGCAGCCATGCCGAAGCGGTGATCCGCTGGAACGCGCAAACCGTCTCCGCGCGCCTTCGGGTGCTGGCTGACGATATTCTGTATCATCGCTACCCCACGCGCTTTAACATGGACAAACAGCTCGGCGCGCTGGAGAAGATTGCCCGTCAGCATGAAGACAACCCAGTGGGTCAGTTTGCCGCCTGGCACTTCAGCCGTATCGCCCGCGTGTTACGAACCCAGCGTCCGCTTTATCCGCGCGACCTGATGGCCGACAAACAAAAACGCCTGCCGCTGCTGCCGGCGCTCAGAAGCTACCTCTCCCTTAAATCATCTGCCCTGCGCAACGCCGCGCGAATTAGCGTGATGCTGAGCATTGCCAGCCTGATGGGCATGGCGCTGCATCTGCCCAAACCGTACTGGATTTTAATGACCATCCTGTTTGTCACCCAGAACGGCTATGGCGCGACGCGGGTGCGCATTCTGCACCGGGCAGGCGGAACGATGGCGGGGCTGATCATTGCGGGCGTTACGCTGCACTTTCACGTGCCGGAAGGCTATACGCTGGCAGGGATGCTGGTGATCACGATGGTGAGCTACCTGATCATTCGCAAAAACTACGGCTGGGCGATGGTGGGCTTTACGGTAACGGCGGTGTATACCCTGCAGTTGCTCACGCTCAACGGCGAGCAGTTTATTATCGCCAGGCTGGTCGATACCCTGATCGGCTGCCTGATTGCCTTTGGCGGCATGGTCTGGCTGTGGCCTCAGTGGCAAAGCGGGCTGCTCAGACAGAACGCCCATGATGCGCTGGAGGCCGACCAGCAGGCCATTCGCCTGATCCTGAGTGACGACCCGCAGCCCTCTCCGCTGGCGTATCAGCGGATGAAGGTCAACCAGGCGCATAACGCCCTGTTTAACTCGCTGAATCAGGCCATGCAGGAGCCCGGCTTTAACTCGCACTATCTGGCGGACATGAAGCTCTGGGTGACGCACAGCCAGTTTATCGTTGAGCATATCAACGCCATGACCACGCTGGCGCGGGAACATACGATGCTGACGCCCGATCTGGCGCAGCGCTACCTGCAGTCGTGTGAGATTGCCCTGCAGCGGTGTCAGCAGCGACTCGAGTATGACGCGCCTGGCGAGTCAGGGGATTCGAACATTCTGGAGGCGCCAGAGACGCTCACCCACGGGCCAATGAGCACCCTGGAGCAGCATCTGCAGCGCGTTCTCGGGCATCTGAACACCATGCACACCATTTCGTCGGTAGCATGGCGTCAGCGGCCTCACCACGGGATATGGTTAACCCGTCGCTTAACGCGAACGGAGTCTTAAGCGTTTACGATCTTCGCGACCGCCGCGGCAAAACGGTTTAACCCGTCTTCAATGTCCTGATTTTCGACCACCAGCGACGGCGCAAAGCGCATCACGTCCGGCCCGGCATTGAGCACCATCACCCCTTCATGGGCGGCGGCGTGCAGGAAATCGCGCGCGCGGCCTTTGTACTGTGGCTTCAACTCCGCGCCGATCAGTAACCCCATCCCGCGGATCTCGCTGAAGACGTCATACTGGTCATCAATCTGCTGCAAATGCTTCACGAAAAGCTCACGCTTCGCGTTGACGCCGCTCAGAACCTCAGGGGTGTTGATAATGTCGAACGCGGCACCCGCGACGGCACTCGCCAGCGGGTTGCCGCCGTATGTGGAGCCGTGGGAACCCACGTGGAACGCGGAGGCAATCTCCTGCGTCGTTAATACCGCACTGACCGGGAAGCCGCCGCCGAGCGCTTTGGCGCTGGTCAGAATATCCGGCGTCACGCCGTAATGCATGTAGGCAAACAGGGAGCCGGTACGGCCCATCCCGCACTGCACTTCATCAAATACCAGCAGCGCCTGATGCTCATCGCACAGGTCGCGCAGCCCTTTCAGGAACTCAGGCGTGGCAGCCGTTACGCCGCCTTCTCCCTGGATCGGCTCCACCACCACCGCACAGGTGTGATCATCCATTACCGCTTTTACCGCATGGAGATCGTTAAACGGCACATGGATAATATCGGCCGGTTTTGGTCCAAAACCGTCGGAATACTTTGGCTGTCCGCCGACGGAAACGGTAAACAGCGAGCGACCGTGGAAGGCGTTGTGGAAAGCAATGATTTTGGTTTTGTACGGGCTGTGACGCGTGGAGGCATAATAGCGCGCCAGCTTGAAGGCGGTTTCGTTCGCTTCGGTACCGGAGTTCATAAACAGCACGCGTTCGGCGAAAGTCGCGCTGATTAACTTACGGCCCAGACGCAGCGCCGGTTCGTTGGTAAAGACGTTGCTGGTATGCCACAGGGTTTCCCCCTGGGTTTTCAGCGCCTCTACCAGCGCAGGATGGCAATGACCCAGCGCCGTCACCGCAATCCCACCGGCGAAATCAACATACTCTTTCCCCTGCTGATCCCAGACTCGGCTGCCTTTCCCTTTTACCGGGATAAACTCAGCCGGTGCATAAATCGGCAGAATGACTTCATCGAATGTCGCGCGGGTAATTGCAGATTGTTCAGTTGCCATGTCATGACCATCCATTTTATGTCACAGTGATTGTGAAAATATAATCACAAAATATGCATAAAAAATCACAGCAAGGCAACCACTATTCAACGATTGAGGAAATTTGCCAGCAGCTGGTGTCCCTGCTCGCTGAGGATACTCTCCGGGTGGAATTGCACCCCTTCGAGGTCCCATTCACGATGTCGGATCCCCATGATCTCCCGGGTATCGCTCCAGGCGGTAATCTCAAAGCATTCCGGCAGCGTTGACGGGTCAATGACCAGCGAATGGTAGCGCGTCACGATAAGCGGATTATTAAGCCCCGTAAACACGCCCGTGCCGGTATGGGTCACCGGCGCGGTTTTGCCATGCATCACTTTGGCGGCGCGCACAATGGTGGCACCAAACACCTGCCCAATAGCCTGATGGCCCAGGCAGACGCCAAGAATGGGCAGCTTACCGGCGTAGTGACGAATGACATCCAGCGAAATGCCCGATTCCGACGGCGTGCAGGGCCCCGGCGAGATAACGATTTTATGCGGGGCAAGCGCGTCGATTTCGGCCAGGCTGATGTCGTCGTTGCGGCGGACCACCACCTCTGCACCCAGTTCACAAAAATACTGGTAAAGGTTCCAGGTGAAGGAATCGTAGTTATCAATCAGCAGAATCATGGCGGCTCCAGAAAAACGTGCCGCCCTATTCTACTCAGTTTCCCGCGCTTCGCTCACTACTTTGGCAAAGATGGCGTTCAGGGCCGTTAAATCGCCCATTGCGCCGCTCTGGTTGGCCGCCGCCCATTTGCCCGGGTCGATATCTTTCCAGCTCAGCTGATAGCCTGCATGGATGGCAAGTTGTTCGAAGAAGATCCGCTGAGCGATACCGTTGCCAATCCGGAAGGGATGGAGCACGTTGATCTCACAGTAGTAGTGACTCAGGCGGGCCACAAACTCCTCTTTCTGCAGACCGTTGAGATACCCCTCTTCCTCGAGATCCTGCATCAGGACATTGCCCTCTTTCTCGATGTAGGCGAAGTGGCAGAAGCGGGTGTCGCCCTGATAAATATCGATTTCGCGGATATCGCCCGCCCAGTCAAAAATATCCTGATAAAGGTGGCGGTGGATTGCACAGAGATGCGGCAACCCCGGCGCCGACGGGCCTAAGCCGAGCGTCGCCACCCGCAGCGCGGTGATCTCATAGGATGCCTTTGCAAGACGGTCAGCCTGGCGGATATTCAGACGGTTACGCATCACATTCAGACCCGGGTAGAGATACGGGTCACGATCGTCACCGATTTTATCGCTCATAGTGCCTCCTGAGTTCTTCAAGACGGCTTTGCGCATCCTGGGCGTTTAGCGTAACGAGCGGGCTATCAACCCCCTCAAGGCGGCGGCTGGCCTGGAAATTACTGTTTCGCTGCTGCTCCCAGAGACGGGATTTTTGCTTATCGGTGAGTTTTTTCACTTAACGCCTCCCTGAAGATGTCCGTGTGCCACAAGTATAAGCAGCAAAACGCGCTTTCGCAGGGAGGGGAGCGAAACACGGGCGAGAAGCGCCCGTGTCAAAGAAGGTTACGGCAGAACTTTTGCAGAGAGGATCACAACCGGTTTCGTCGGCACATTCTGGTACGGGCCAACGTCATGGGACTGCACCTGAGAAATCTTGTCAGCCACATCCATCCCTTTCACCACTTTACCGAAGACCGCGTAGCCGAAGTCGCGCTGACCATGGTCGAGGAAGGCGTTATCCGCCACGTTGATAAAGAACTGGCTGGTGGCGCTGTCTTTATCTGCCGTACGCGCCATTGAGATGGTACCGCGGGTGTTGCGCAGGCCGTTATCCGCTTCATTTTTAATCGGTGCGTTAGGCTGCTTTTGCTGCATTTGCTCGTTAAAACCACCGCCCTGCACCATAAAGCCCGGGATCACACGGTGGAATGTGGTGCCGTTATAGAAACCGTTATTCACGTAGTCGAGGAAGTTTTTCACAGAAACCGGAGCTTTCTGGCTATTCAGTTCCAGCTCAATATTCCCGGCGGAGGTGGTCAGCAGAACGTGAGGGTCTCCTTTGGCTGCCAGCGCAGCAGGGGAAACGGCAGAAAGAGCAAACACAGCTGCGACAGCCGCCAGCGTTGATTTGAGCATGAGAATTCCTTAACAAAGCGCAGTATAAAAAGCGAATGGCTTGATTCTAAAGAGCAGTATGAACGGAGACCAGCCTTTTACCTAATTTTACGAAATTGAAACAGTTGTAACCACGCAAACGATTGGTTATGACGTCTATTAATGTGATCTGAGTCACATAAAAACCTGCAATAGCGATCGAATTTCTCTTAAAAGATATGAATGGATCACTTTAATGTCTAAAATCTGCCCGCTCTCAGCGCCCCTCGGGCGCTTTTCTTTTCCTGAACAGGCCAGACATGACTAACAGCAATCGTATCAAGCTCACATGGATCAGCTTCTTCTCCTACGCCCTGACCGGCGCGTTGGTGATCGTCACCGGGATGGTGATGGGTAATATCGCAGACTACTTCCAGCTGCCCGTTTCCAGCATGAGTAACACCTTTACCTTCCTCAACGCCGGGATCCTGATCTCCATTTTCCTGAATGCCTGGCTGATGGAAATTGTTCCACTGAAAACGCAGCTGCGTTTTGGTTTCGTGCTGATGGTCGCCGCGGTCGCGGGTTTAATGGTGAGCCACAGCATCGCCCTGTTCTCTGCCGCCATGTTTGTGCTGGGTCTGGTGAGCGGTATTACGATGTCCATCGGTACGTTCCTGATTACCCACATGTATGAAGGTCGTCAGCGTGGCGCACGTCTGCTGTTTACCGACTCCTTCTTCAGCATGGCGGGGATGATTTTCCCGATGGTAGCGGCTGTTCTGCTGGCACGCAGCATTGAGTGGTACTGGGTTTATGCCTGTATCGGTCTGGTCTACGTGGCAATCTTTATTCTGACCTTCGGCTGTGAATTCCCGGTTCTGGGCAAAAAAGCGCAATCCACGGACGAGCCGGTCGCGAAAGAGAAATGGGGTATCGGCGTACTGTTCCTCTCCGTGGCCGCACTGTGCTACATCCTCGGTCAGCTGGGCTTTATCTCCTGGGTACCGGAATACGCCAAAGGCCTGGGCATGAGCCTGAACGACGCGGGTAAACTGGTGAGCGATTTCTGGATGTCTTACATGTTCGGCATGTGGGCGTTTAGCTTCATCCTGCGCTTCTTCGACCTGCAGCGCATTCTGACCGTGCTGGCAGGCATGGCAACCGTGCTGATGTACCTGTTCATTAACGGTTCACCGGAGCATATGCCGTGGTTCATCCTGACCCTGGGCTTCTTCTCCAGCGCGATTTACACCTCTATCATTACGCTGGGCTCTCTGCAGACCAAAGTGGCGTCACCGAAACTGGTGAACTTCGTGCTGACCTGCGGCACCATCGGCACCATGCTGACCTTCGTGGTCACCGGCCCGATCGTCGCCCACAGCGGCCCGCTGGCCGCGCTGCATACCGCTAACGGTTTGTACGCGGTGGTATTTGTGATGTGCCTGGTTCTGGGCTTTGTGACCCGCCACCGCCAGCATAATACGGCAGCGGCGTCCCACTGATCCCCTACGCCCCTTTGCGCTCAGCGAAGGGGCTGTTTTTCGTGAAGATGTGCTCTTCCGCAACGTCGTCCATTTTGATCCACGTCTGCGCAAGCTGCGTCGTGGCAATCACTCGCCCCTCCCGAATCGACCAGCGCGCCGGCACCTGGCAGCGCACCGCTTCAAACCCGCTCTCCGCAGGCAGCACGATCAGGTTAGCCAGATTTCCCGTTTCGATACCGTAATCCGTCAGGCCGAAGGTTCGGGCGCTGTTGTGGGTTATCAGGTTCAAACCGTTGTCGATTTGCGAATACCCCATCATCTGACACACATGCAGCCCCATATGCAGTACCTGCAGCATATTGCCGGTGCCAAGCGGGTACCACGGGTCGAAGACATCATCATGCCCGAAACAGACGTTGATCCCCGCCTCCAGCAGCTCCTTCACTCGGGTAATCCCGCGTCGTTTGGGATAATCGTCAAAGCGTCCCTGTAAATGGATATTCACCAGTGGATTGGCGACAAAGTTGATGCCTGACATCTTCAGCAGGCGGAAAAGCCGCGAGGTGTATGCCCCGTTATAGGAGTGCATCGCCGTGGTATGGCTGGCCGTGACCCGCGGGCCCATCCCTGATTCATAAGCCAGGGTGGCCACCGTTTCCAGAAATCGGGACTGCTCATCGTCAATTTCATCGCAGTGGATATCCAGCGGACGGTCATATTTCTTCGCCAGTTCAAAGGCAATGTGCAGCGATTGCACGCCATACTCGCGGGTGAATTCAAAATGCGGGATTGCCCCGACCACATCGGCGCCCAGCTTCAACGCCTCCTCAAGCAGCGCCGCGCCGTCCGGGTAAGAAAGGATGCCTTCCTGCGGGAACGCCACGATTTGCAGCGTGATCCACGGCGCAACCTCCTGCTTCACCTCCAGCATGGCCTTCAGGGCGGTGAGCGTCGGGTCAGAGACGTCCACGTGGGTGCGCACAAACTGAATACCGTTGGCAATTTGCCCTTTCAGCGTCTTCCAGGCGCGCGCTTTTACATCTTCATGGCTAAGCAGTGCCTTACGCTCCGCCCAGCGCTCAATGCCTTCAAACAGCGTACCGGACTGGTTCCAGCTCGGCTCGCCTGCCGTCTGGGTGGTATCAAGGTGGATATGCGGTTCTATAAACGGGGGGATGGCAAGGCCGCCACGCGCGTTTAAGATTCTTACGTTTTCGTCTTCGGTATCGCCCATCGGCGTTATGCCACCAAAACGGCCCTGCTCAATGGCGATTTGCCACAGCCCTTCGCGACCCGGTAAGCGAACATTCTGAATAAGCCCAAGCGGTGTTGTAGACATGCCTTTCCCCTGAAAAACGCGGCTGATATTTGGGAGTACGCATTTTTGACAATGCGCCCCTTAATTTGTACACAAAATCGGCGACCTCGAAAAGCCAGCGATTTCCACAACTTATAAAAATCCTGACAAATCAGTCATATACCACCTAAGGAGTAGGCGAAGGCGTATTTGATTTGCATCAATAAGTGCCACTGCTGAATCGTTAAGGTAGGCAGTAATAGAAAAGAAATCGAGGCAAAAATGAGCAAAGTCAGACTCGCTATCATCGGTAACGGCATGGTCGGCCACCGCTTTATTGAGGATCTTCTCGATAAAGCCGATGCTAACCAGTTCTATATTACCGTGTTCTGTGAAGAACCCCGCAAGGCGTACGACCGTGTGCACTTGTCTTCCTACTTCTCCCATCATACCGCTGAAGAGCTCTCTCTGGTGCGCGATGGTTTCTACGAGAAGCATGGCGTGAAAGTGCTGGTGGGCGAACGCGCTATCACCATCAACCGTCAGGAAAAAGTGATCCACTCCAGCGCCGGACGTACGGTTTTTTACGACAAGCTGATCATGGCGACTGGCTCGTACCCGTGGATCCCGCCGATCAAAGGCTCGGAAACGCAGGATTGCTTCGTTTATCGTACCATCGAAGATCTCAATGCGATCGAATCATGTGCCCGCCGCAGTAAACGTGGCGCCGTGGTCGGGGGGGGGCTGCTGGGTCTGGAAGCCGCCGGTGCGCTGAAAAACCTCGGTGTTGAAACCCACGTCATCGAATTTGCCCCGATGCTGATGGCAGAGCAGCTTGACCACATGGGTGGTGACCAGCTGCGCCGTAAAATCGAAAGCATGGGCGTGAAGGTTCATACCAGCAAAAATACCAAAGAGATTGTGCAGGAAGGCACCGAAGCGCGGAAAACCATGCGCTTTGCCGATGGCAGCGAACTGGAAGTGGACTTTATCGTCTTCTCTACCGGTATTCGCCCACGCGACAAGCTGGCCACCCAGTGCGGTCTGGCCGTCGCTCAGCGCGGCGGGATCATGATTAACGATACCTGCCAGACCTCCGACCCGGATATCTACGCCATCGGCGAATGCGCCAGCTGGAACAACCGCGTGTACGGTCTGGTCGCGCCTGGCTACAAAATGGCGCAGGTTGCCGTTGACCATATTCTCGGCAACCAGAACGCCTTCGAAGGGGCTGACCTGAGCGCCAAGCTGAAACTGCTGGGCGTAGACGTAGGCGGTATTGGCGATGCGCATGGCCGCACGCCGGGCGCACGCAGCTATGTTTACCTCGATGAAAGCAAAGAGGTGTACAAACGTCTTATCGTCAGTCAGGACAACAAAACCCTGCTCGGCGCGGTGCTGGTGGGCGATACCAGCGACTACGGTAACCTGCTTCAGCTGGTCTTGAACGCCATCGAACTGCCGGAAAACCCGGACGCGCTGATCCTTCCAGCGCATGCGTCCAGCGGTAAGCCGTCCATCGGCGTGGATAAACTGCCCGACAGCGCGCAGATTTGCTCCTGCTTCGATGTGACCAAAGGCATGCTGATTTCGGCCATCAATAAAGGCTGCCATACCGTCGCGGCCCTGAAGGCGGAAACCAAAGCCGGTACCGGCTGCGGTGGATGTATCCCGCTGGTCACACAGGTTCTGAACGCAGAACTGGCGAAACAGGGTATCGAAGTCAACAATAACCTGTGCGAGCATTTCGCTTACTCTCGCCAGGAGCTGTACCACCTGATCCGCGTGGAAGGCATCAAATCCTTCGACGAACTGCTGGCGAAACACGGCCAGGGTTATGGCTGTGAAGTGTGTAAACCGACCGTGGGTTCCCTGCTGGCCTCCTGCTGGAACGAGTACGTTCTCAAACCAGAACATACGCCGCTGCAGGATACCAACGATAACTTCCTGGCGAACATTCAGAAAGACGGGACTTACTCCGTCATCCCACGCTCCGCCGGTGGCGAAATCACCCCGGAAGGGCTGGTCGCCGTTGGCCGTATCGCGCGCGAATTTAACCTGTATACCAAAATCACCGGCTCTCAGCGTATCGGCCTGTTTGGTGCACAAAAAGATGACCTGCCTGAAATCTGGCGTCAGCTGATTGACGCGGGATTCGAAACCGGCCACGCCTACGCGAAAGCGCTGCGTATGGCAAAAACCTGTGTGGGCAGCACCTGGTGCCGCTACGGCGTAGGCGACAGCGTCGGCTTCGGTGTGGAGCTGGAGAACCGCTACAAAGGCATCCGTACACCGCACAAAATGAAGTTTGGCGTCTCCGGCTGTACCCGCGAATGTGCGGAAGCGCAGGGTAAAGATGTGGGTATCATCGCCACCGAGAAAGGCTGGAACCTGTACGTCTGTGGTAACGGCGGCATGAAACCACGCCATGCAGACCTGCTGGCTGCAGACCTCGACCGCGATACGCTGATTCAGTATCTCGACCGCTTTATGATGTTCTACATCCGTACCGCCGATAAGCTGACCCGTACCGCGTCCTGGCTCGATAACCTGGAAGGCGGCATCGAGTACCTGAAATCGGTCATCATTGACGACAAACTGGGCCTGAACGACCATCTGGAAGCGGAAATGGCGCGCCTGCGCGAGGCGGTGATCTGCGAGTGGACTGAAACCGTCAACACCCCGGCGGCGCAGACTCGCTTCAGACACTTTATCAACAGCACCCAGCGCGACCCGAATGTGCAGGTTGTGGCAGAACGCGAGCAGCATCGTCCGGCGACACCTTATGAACGTATTCCGGTGACTCTGGTGGAGGAAAACGCATGAGCCAGTGGGTAAACATCTGCAACATTAACGACATTCTGCCTGCCACCGGGGTCTGTGCCCTGCTGGGTAACGAGCAGGTCGCGATATTCCGCCCTCGCCATGATGAACAGGTTTTTGCCATCAGCAATATCGACCCGTTCTTTGAGGCCAGCGTCCTGTCCCGGGGATTAATCGCAGAGCATCAGGGTGAACTCTGGGTCGCCAGCCCGTTGAAGAAACAGCGTTTTCGTTTACGCGACGGGTATTGCATGGAAGATGAGCATTATTCCGTGAAGCCCTACGATGTCCGCGTGAAGGACGGTAAGGTGCAGCTGAAAGGCTAATCTCTCGCCTTTTCAATATGAAAAGCTTATGACCCCTTATGGGTAACGGCAGGAAAAACCGTATGTTCTGTACGATTCCTGCTGTTATCCTGACCTCAATTTCTTACCCCCTCCTTGAATGCTGTGAGGTAATGTCGTGGACCACCTGCCGATTTTCTGTCAATTACGCCATCGCGACTGTCTGCTTGTAGGCGGCGGCGATGTGGCTGAACGCAAAGCGCGCTTGCTGTTAGAAGCAGGAGCCCGACTCACCGTTAACGCCCTGGCTTTTGCCCCGCAGTTTGAGGCCTGGGAAAAAGAAGGGATGCTCACGCTGGTGCAGGGGGGGTTTAATGAATCCCTGCTTGATACCTGCTGGCTGACCATTGCCGCCACGGATGACGATGAAGTGAATCAGCGCGTCAGCGACGCCTGTGAAGCGCGCCGCATCTTCTGTAACGTGGTGGATGCCCCGAAGGAAGCCAGCTTTATCATGCCGTCGATCATTGACCGTTCGCCGCTGATGATTGCGGTATCGTCCGGCGGCCGCTCTCCCGTTCTGGCCCGCCTGCTGCGGGAAAAACTGGAAGCCATCCTGCCGCAGCATCTTGGCCAGATTGCCCACTATGCCGGGCAGCTGCGTTCCCGGGTTAAGCAAACCTTCGCGACCGTGGGTGAACGCCGTCGCTTCTGGGAAAAATTCTTTGTGAATGACAGGCTGGCCCAGTCGCTGGCGAATCAGGATCATAAAGCGGTGGAAGAGACGACGGCGCAGTTGCTCTGCGAGCCGCTGGATCATCGTGGTGAAGTGGTGCTGGTGGGTGCCGGCCCGGGCGATGCCGGTTTGCTGACGCTGAAAGGGCTGCAGCAGATCCAGCAGGCGGATATTGTGGTTTATGACCGTCTGGTCTCCGATGAGATAATGAACCTGGTCCGCCGCGATGCTGACCGCGTATTTGTCGGTAAACGTGCCGGGTACCACTGTGTGCCGCAGGAGGAGATTAACCAGATCCTGCTGCGCGAAGCGCAAAAAGGAAAACGCGTGGTGCGCCTCAAGGGTGGCGACCCGTTTATCTTTGGTCGCGGCGGTGAAGAGCTGGAAACGTTGTGCAACGCGGGTATTCCGTTTTCCGTGGTGCCGGGCATCACGGCAGCCTCCGGTTGCTCAGCTTACTCGGGCATTCCGCTGACCCACCGTGACTATGCCCAGAGCGTACGCCTGGTGACGGGACACCTGAAAACCGGCAGTGAGCTGGACTGGCATAACCTGGCCGCCGAAAAACAGACGCTGGTGTTCTATATGGGGTTAAACCAGGCTGCGACCATTCAGGCCAAACTGCTGGAGCACGGCATGGAAGAGGATATGTCCGTCGCGCTGGTGGAAAACGGTACGTCCATTAAGCAGCGCGTGGTGAACGGCGTGCTGACCCAGTTAGGTGAGCTGGCACAGCAGGTTGAAAGCCCGGCGCTGATTATTGTCGGACGCGTGGTGGAGCTGCGCGATAAACTGAACTGGTTCTCGAATCACTAACGCATATTCCCCCTTCCCGGAGTAGTCCTTATGCGGACTACTCCCCTCTTACCGCTCCCGATAACATACCGCCCGCGAAATGGAATTTTTCCATTTATTCCCTCACGTTAGATCCAATTTTCGTTTTTTCAGACAAGGAATGCGTATGTTTAAACTGGCAAAAGCCGCCGTTCTGGTAAGCATGTTATCGACTCTGACCGCCTGCACCGGTCACGTTCAAAATACCAAAAATAACTGCAGCTATGATTACCTGCTGCACCCGGCAATTTCCATTTCGAAGATCATCGGTGGCTGCGGCCCGGCCGCACAGCAGTAAGCGTTTTTCAGGCGTAAAAAAACCGGGAATGTCCCGGTTTTTTGTCTGGCTCAGCGCGTTTTTTGTCGGGGAGCGCTCATGCTTACCCGACAAAACAGGGTTATGGTTTACCCACAAACCCAATCGCCTGGTACACCGCCTTAAGGGTTTCAGACGCGCGGGCACTGGCTTTTTCCGCGCCCTCTTTCATCACTTTCTGCAGGAAAGCTTCGTCGTTACGGTAGCGGTGATAACGCTCCTGCAGCTCGGTCAGCATGCCGGAAACAGCATCCGCCACTTCCCCTTTCAGGTGACCATACATCTTGCCTTCGAAGTGTTGTTCCAGCTCAGGAATGCTCTGGCCCGTCACACCGGAGAGGATATCCAGCAGGTTGGAGACGCCCGCTTTGTTCTGCACGTCGTAACGCACAACAGGTGGCTCATCGGAGTCGGTCACCGCACGCTTGAGCTTTTTAACCACCGATTTCGGGTCTTCCAGCAGGCCGATAACGTTGTTGCGGTTATCGTCAGACTTGGACATCTTCTTGGTTGGCTCCAGCAGCGACATCACGCGTGCGCCGGATTTTGGAATGAACGGCTCAGGCACTTTGAACACGTCGCCATACAGCGCGTTAAAGCGCTGGGCGATATCGCGGCTCAGTTCCAGATGCTGTTTCTGATCTTCGCCAACCGGCACCTGGTTGGTCTGGTACAGCAGAATGTCTGCTGCCATCAGTACCGGGTAATCAAACAGACCGGCGTTGATGTTTTCTGAGTAGCGCGCGGATTTATCCTTGAACTGCGTCATGCGGCTCAGTTCGCCGAAGTAGGTGTAGCAGTTTAGCGCCCAGCCCAGCTGCGCATGCTCTGGAACGTGAGACTGAACGAAAATGGTGCTCTTCTCAGGATCAATTCCGCAGGCCAGATACAGCGCCAGGGTGTCCAGGGTGGCTTTACGCAGCTTCTCAGGATCCTGACGTGCAGTGATAGCATGCAGATCTACGATGCAGTAAATGCAATGGTAATCATCCTGCATGCTGACCCACTGACGTAACGCACCCATGTAGTTACCAATGGTCAATTCACCTGACGGCTGTGCGCCACTAAAAACGATGGGCTTAGTCATTATTCAATTCCTGATTTTCACTGTGCGAAAGCCCGAGTGCGGGCAACAAATCTTTGAAGTGGTCGAACACGACGTCCGGCTCACTCAGCGTGATGGCCTCACCGTAGTTGTAGCCATAGGTTAATCCCACGGAAGGACAACCCGCCGCTCTGGCAGCCAGAATATCATTGCGGGAATCACCGACAAAGAGCAGCTCCGCGGGCGTTAAGGATAATTTTCCTGCCACCAGCAGTAACGGTTCCGGATGCGGCTTTTTGTTCTGCACATCATCACCGCCAACAATGACGGAAAAATACTTCGCGATATCCAGCGCTTCCAGCAGAGGGGCGACAAAAGGTGTCGGTTTGTTTGTCACCAGCCCCAGCGGAATGCCGTTAGCATGAAGCGCACTCAGCGTTTCTGCGACATCCGGGAACAGGAAGCTGCCCTCTTCGACCGTCTCTTCATAGAAACGATTGAACAATTTACGCAGGATACGCAACTGTTCTTCCTGCGGGATATCCGCATGATCCACGCTCGGTTTACCCTGTGCGGAACGCTGGGACACACGCTCCTGGCGGGCCCATGTCAACGCGCGCTCCATCAGGACATCGGCGCCATTGCCAATCCACGTGATGACACGCTCTTCGCCCGCAACGGGCAGTTCAAGAGCATACAGCGCCTGGTCTACGGCGCTGGTTAAGCCCGGCGCGCTGTCGACCAGCGTGCCGTCGAGGTCAAATGCGATACCCCGTGTTGCCTGCAATTTATCCATGACTTACCTTCGCCAGTTCACGGCGCATTTCATCAATGACTTTTTTGTAATCCGGTTGGTCGAAAATCGCTGAACCTGCAACGAACATATCCGCGCCCGCTGCCGCAATTTCACCAATGTTATTCACTTTTACGCCACCGTCGACTTCCAGACGAATGTCGTAACCTGACTCATCAATACGACGGCGCACTTCACGCAGTTTATCCAGCGTATGAGGGATAAACGACTGACCGCCAAAGCCCGGGTTAACGGACATCAGCAAAATGACATCCAGCTTATCCATCACATGGTCGAGATAGCTCAGCGGCGTAGCCGGGTTGAAAACCAGACCCGCTTTACAGCCATTCTCTTTGATGAGCTGCAGCGTGCGATCCACATGTTCAGACGCTTCAGGGTGGAAGGTGATGATACTGGCTCCCGCAGCGGCAAAATCAGGCACGATACGGTCAACAGGCTTCACCATCAGATGGACGTCAATCGGCGCGGTAATACCGTAGTTACGCAGCGCTTTAAGCACCATCGGGCCAATGGTCAGATTAGGAACGTAGTGGTTATCCATAACGTCGAAATGGACGACATCCGCGCCCGCCGCGAGTGCTTTTGCAGTGTCTTCACCCAGGCGGGCAAAATCGGCCGACAGAATTGAGGGAGCAATCAAAAACTGTTTCATCCGCATCTCCTTGAAATGTGTTTACCGGCGGGCAAAACGGCTCAGGGGCGATAAAGAGCCAGGAGTTCGTCCACCTTTTTACGTGTGCCGCCGTTGCTGCTTATGCTACGCCGCACTTTGACCTGAAAATGCTTCGCGGCTTTGTACCATTCGCGCGTATCAGGGGTATCGTGATTCGAAATTAACACCGGAATTCTTTTGCTGACCAGCTTTTCCGCCATCTCCGCCAGACGGGCCTGCTCGGCCGGACTGAAGCTGTTGGTGTGATAAGCGGTGAAATTTGCCGTCGCAGACAGCGGTGCGTAAGGCGGGTCGCAATAGACCACCGAGTTTACGCCTGCCAGCTCCATGCACTCTTCATAGGAGAGGCAGTGGAATTCGGCATTCTGCGCTTTTTTAGCAAAGTGATACAACTCATCCTGTGGGAAATACGGACGCTTATAACGGCCAAACGGCACGTTAAATTCACCACGAAGATTATACCGGCACAGGCCGTTGTAGCCGTGTCGATTGAGATAGAGGAACAACAGCGCCCGACGGAACGGATCCTGACTCTGATTAAATTCAGTGCGGAACTGGTAGTAAACGTCCGGATTATTGTGCTCGGGTGTAAACAGCTTCCGAGCCTCTTCCACGTACTCGTCGGTCCGCAGCTTGACGATGTTGTAGAGGCTAATGAGGTCGCTGTTGATATCCGCCAGGATATAACGAGAAAAATCGGTATTCAGGAATACCGATCCAGCGCCCACAAAGGGCTCGATAAGACACTCGCCTTTCGGCAGGTGCTTTTTAATATCATCGAGCAGGGGGTATTTCCCCCCTGCCCATTTCAGAAAAGCGCGATTTTTTTTCATGCTGACTAACTGATTACACCTTCTCCGGCTGTGGAGAAAGCTCCGACAGCATCCTGCGCTTTAAACATTACTTCAGATCAGCCTGAACCTGATGAATTGGCTTAGCCCATGGGTTTTTCGCCTGAACGTCGGCGGGCAGCGTTGCGACAGCACGTTTCGCTTCATCTTTTGAAGCATAAACGCCACTTACCAGCACGTACCACGGCTGACCATTACGGGTCGTCTGATAAACCACATAGTTTTTCAGATTTGTTTTCTTCGCCCAACCGTTGAGGTTGTCATAGTTAGACGAACTGCTCAGCTGCAGCGTGTAATTGCTGGACGGGGCTGACTTCAGTGAACCGACGTTACCTGCAGTCTTGCCTGCTGCGGCGCTGGTTGTTGCCGTTGCTGCAGGTGCAGTTGCAGTTGCAGTAGGTGCAGTTGCAGCTGGTGCCGAAGTGGCAGCCGGTGCCGTGGTGGTCGCCGTTGCTTTCGGTGCAGTCTGCGTAACCGGTGCTTTTGCCGGTTCGCTCACCGTCGTTTCAGTACGTTTTGTCTGAGCCGGCGCTTTCACTTCAGGCGCTTTGACGACTGCCTGAGGTTTGGTTTCACGCTTAGGTTCAATCACAGCCTGCTTACGTTCAGGACGGGTCGCAGGTTGCGTCTGGCGCGGTTTGGTTTCGGTTGCAGCCGTTTGCGGCTGAGCGTTACCACCGCGGATCGGCGCAACGGTCGCAGGTTCAGTTGGCAGCGTAGAGTTAACCACGGCATTGTCCACCTGCGCCTGATTTTGCGGCTGCGTCAGGGCATTGTTCAGGTCGCCCTGAACTTCTACACGCTGCTGGCCTTCCGGCGTGGCAGGTGCCTGACCCTGTGCGGGGGTAGAAGAAACTGGCGGCAGAGAAACATCCTGCGGCTGTGTTGTATTTCCGGCAGTCTGCTCGGCGGAGGTGGTACCCGGCGCTGGCTGCGCACCATTCGCCTGATCGGTCGCATCGTTACCAGAGAGGCTGATGCTCTTCTCAGTGGATGCTGCTTGCTCACCGGAAGGGGTCGAAGGCGCTTTTAGCGCAGAACCAATACCGACAATCAGCAGCACGAGCACCAGAACGCCGAGTCCCATCATGATGTACTGGCGGGAGGCGGGTTTCTGCGCAGCGGCTTTTTTACGTTTACGTGGGCGACGCTCTACAGGCTCTTCGTCCATTGAATCTTCTTCGGACTCATAACCCTCTTCTTCTCGCTCATCACGCGCGTTGCGGCTACGCGAAGGGCGACGATCGTCTGCATCCAGATCAACATCGTCAAAGTTGATCTGCGGCTCGTTATCACGTTCTGAAGATTGACGAGAACGACCAGTACGACGATCGCTGGGATCGGGTTTCAGCTCGTCTTCTGGTTTGAATTCATCCATTTAACACCCCACTCAAAGGCTTATGCTAACGACTTTGCATTTCGCCTGAAGCTAAACGACCACCTGTAACAGTGGCCTGACCTTTCTAGTTGTTACGCCTGCTGACAGTCAGCAATAGCGCCAAGAACCACATCATGCGGCACTCCGCCGCGTACTTCACTCTTCCCTATTGCAAGCGGGAGTACAAGACGCATCTCACCTGCCAATACTTTTTTATCGCGCATCATGTGGGGTAAATACGCTTGTGCCGACATCTCTTTCGGCCCGGTTACCGGCAAGCCCGCACGCTCAAGCAGCGTGATGATGCGTGCCGTCTCTTCCGGTTTAAACTGCCCCAGACGTTCAGAAGTGCGGGCAGCCATTACCATTCCGGCAGCGACTGCTTCACCGTGAAGCCAGTTACCGTAACCCATTTCGGCTTCAATCGCGTGACCAAACGTATGCCCAAGATTCAGTAAAGCACGTAAGCCCGTTTCACGCTCGTCTGCAGCGACAACTTCCGCTTTCAGCTCACAACAACGACGAATGCAGTAAGCCAGTGTCGCCTCATCCAGGCGCAGCAACGCATCCATATTCTCTTCCAGCCAGTCAAAGAACTCGCCATCCAGAATAATGCCGTATTTGATCACTTCAGCCAGGCCAGAAGCCAGCTCGCGTTTCGGTAGGGTTTTCAGACAGTCGAGATCCACCACCACCGATGCCGGCTGGTAGAACGCGCCAATCATATTTTTACCGAGCGGATGGTTAACGGCCGTTTTGCCGCCGACAGAAGAGTCGACCTGAGACAGTAACGTGGTAGGGATTTGAATAAAACGCACACCACGTTGATAACTTGCAGCCGCAAAGCCCGTCAGATCGCCCACAACACCGCCGCCCAGGGCAAGCAGTGTTGTATCGCGACCATGCGGTTTTTGCAGCAATGCGGTAAAGACGGTATCCAGTACCGCCAGGCTTTTATACTGCTCGCCATCGGGCAGAATCACACTGTCGACTTTAACGCCCGCCTGTTCAAGCAGGTGGCGAACGCGGTCGAGATAAAGCGGAGCCAGCGTCTCATTGGTGACCAGCATCGCCTGATCACCCGCTTTCAGTGGTAAAAAGGAAGCTGGGTCGTTAAACAAACCAGCCGCGATGGTGATTGGGTAACTACGTTCCCCGAGAGTAACTGTAATCCTCTCCATGACGCGACATCCACCTTTAATGCTTTTACCCGCAGGCGATTGTATATAAAGCCAGAATCAGTTGCTTTCCAGCATATGAATAATCTGGTTTGCAACCACTTTAGCGCTCTGATCGTCAGTACGAATGGTCACATCAGCAATCTCTTCGTACAGCGGATTGCGTTCATCGGCCAACGCTTCCAGAACTTCGCGTGGTGGCGTTTCAACCTGCAGCAACGGGCGCTTTTTATCGCGCTGCGTACGTGCCAGCTGTTTTTCGATGGTCGTCTCGAGATAGACCACTACGCCACGGGCGGAGAGACGGTTGCGGGTTTCGCGAGATTTGACAGAGCCACCGCCTGTTGCCAGAACAATGCCCTGCTTTTCCGTGAGTTCGTTGATCACTTTTTCTTCTCGGTCACGGAAACCTTCTTCGCCTTCTACGTCGAAAACCCAGCCCACATCAGCTCCGGTTCGTTTCTCAATCTCTTGATCAGAATCGTAAAATTCCATATTGAGTTGTTGAGCTAACTGACGCCCAATAGTGCTTTTGCCGGCACCCATAGGCCCAACCAGAAAGATATTGCGTTTCTCTGCCATTTTATCGGTACTACTAAGACTATTCGTTAATGGTAATCCCCGCTTCGCAGACACCCGGCGTAGCAGGACATGAACTGAAACCTCATATGCAATAGAGCGAGAGTCAGACTAAAAATTATCTCAATACTCCGGCTTGTTTGGCAACTGATTAAATCACCGCACCAGACGCATAAGGCAATAAGACGTAAGTCCAACTCAAATCGGTACTCCTTGTATGCTAATTCATGCCCCACGTCAAACATCTGCAACAATCTGAATGCAAAATCATTGGGAGGATCGTGACTCTTCAGCGAATACCGACCAGTCGTGGTGTAATAAACACCACTAACTCCCGTCGTTCATTGTCCTTTCCGTCATGGCGAAAAAGCTGTCCAAGCCACGGGATGTTGCCCAGCCCAGGCACGCGATCGCTTCCGGTTTTATTCTTTTGCGAAAAAATTCCGCCCAGCGCCAGCGTTTCTCCACTTTTTACTTCCACCTGGGTTTCAATTTCTTGTTTATCGATGGCGAGCGTTTCACCATCGGCCTGCTGCAGCACCTGTCCTGGCATATTTTCACTGATGTGCAGCTTCAGGCGTACGCGACCGCCGGGCAGCACCACCGGCGTCACCTCCATGCCTAACACCGCCTCTTTGAATTCCACGGAGGTCGCCCCGCTGTCACCGCTGGAGACCTGATATGGGATCTCACTGCCCTGCTTAATACTGGCCGGTTGCATATGCGAGGCCAGCAGTCGTGGGCTAGCGATGATATCGACCTGCTGCTTTTGCTCCAGCGCCGACAACTCCAGATCCAGCAGCCTGCCGTTAATCCGCCCAATGTTAAAACCCACATGGGTGGTGGCGTTTGCCACGGACAGATCGCTGCCAAGCGTTGTGAGTTGCCCGACCTTGCCCGCCTCCGTTGCGTCGGCGAGATTCCACTTCACCCCCAGCTCACGCAGGCTTTTTTCATTGATGGTCACGATATGCGCCGCCAGTTCCACCTGCTCGACAGGGATATCCATCTGTGTCGCCCAGTGCTGCAGCGTATCAAGCACCGCCTGGTTATCCCGTATCAGCAGACGGTTGGTACGCTTGTCGACAGACAAACTCCCTTTTGGACTGAGCAGTTTTTCCGCCGCTTTTTGCAGCTCCCCGGCGTCAGCGTAAGAAAAAGGTATGCTGTGCGAGACCAGCGGCGCATCAAGCTGTCGGCGTGCCCGCTCCTGCTCTTTGCGTTCCAGCTGTTCACGCTGCCAGGCTGCGGTGTGAATATAAAAAATCCCCCCTTCTTCATGCAGAACAAGCCCGGCGCTGCTGACGACCGTCTGTAGCGCCTGTCGCCAGGGGACGCGTGTCAGATTGAGCGACAGCGTGCCGCTGATATCTGGCGATACCACCAGATTACGGTTCTCCTGTGCGACCAGCGCCTGTAGCACCTGCACCACCGGTACCTCATCCACCACCAGCGTGACCGGCTTTGGCGCGGCGGCCCAAAGCGGATGACTGAACGCCAGCAACCACAGCGTTATCCTTATGTTCATTCTTTTTCGTTCCTTCTCGTTGCCACGTCCATTGTCTGGGTTCACATGCATCCCCCACATCGACGACCAGTTCCCTTTCATTGAGGGCCGTTACCCGCCAGCCCACCGGGAGACGCTGTTGCGGTGTCAGGCGATGCCAGCGCTTTTGCCCGTCCTGTAAAATGCCAGTGTCCTGAGTGCCGCCCACCATCCCGTGGTAATGCCACTGCGCCAGCTGCCCTACCGCACAAGGGTCATCCGGCGGGCGAAAAGGATCCCGCATCCCGGTCACTAACAGGGCGCAACTCACCAGCAGGCAACGCGCGCTATTTCGCATGCGGCTCCTCCAGCTCCACCCGCAGGCGTAATGCCGAACCCTGTGCAGAGAGAGCAAAGGCGGCAACCTGAACATCCCGCTGCGCCAGCCGAGTGAAAACAGTCGGGATGGCCTGCCATTCAGCATCCAGCGTCAGTTCCCCTCCGTTTTGCGACGGCTTCCAGTGAACCAGTCTTGTACCCGCCCCCTGAAACTCGAGTGGTGAAAAAGGCGTCATTACCGTGGCTTCACGGGGTGCGTGACGCCGCGGCACCTGACTGGCGGCGGGCCATAGCGAGACATTAGCCTGTGCGGCCTCGCTGACCTGCCGCTGAAGTTCAGCCACCTGCTTTGCAACCGGTCGAAGCACCATGCCCCATGTCGTACTCCCCAGAAAGAGAACGCTCAGACACCAGCACAGCACCCGCCATCGGGGGCTGCTTTCGCACCAGCGTTCGAACAAGGTTTCCACGCATTAGCCCTCGCTTCGCAGATGAAAGGTGAACATCCAGCGCCCCAGGTCATCCTGCTGTAATTCCCCCGTCGGCCCGGGGGTAAACCCCGCCATCTTTCCGAGCCCATCCCGCAGAGCAGAGAGCGCGGGGAGTGTTGCGGCATATCCGGTTAACATCAGTGAAGGGGGCTGATAGCGCAGTTCGGTCAGCCAGACCTGGGATGGCATCACCCCGGCAAAGGACTCCAGCACCGGCTGCCAGGCGCGTCGTTGAGGCGCTGGCGCGGGCATTGGCGTCTCCGTGCCTGACCTTGTACGAGACACCAGCGCCTGCTGCACGGACTGCATGCCCGCCAGTTGAATATGCAGCGCACGCGTCATCACGAGAGGATTCATCCGCAGGCTGAAAACCCCCATCAGTATCAGCAGCCACGTAGCGACAAACAGTACGCCCCAGAATCGCAGGCAGCGCATGCGTCGCTGCCGCCGCCACGGCAGAAAGTTCGTCATGCTCATTCCGGCACCTCACTCATGGCCAGCGCCAGCGCGACGGTATAATCAGCGCCGCATGCCGGCAGAGGAGCATGGCAACGAATCAGCGCGTCCCAGGGGTCTCGCTGGCTATCAAAGAGGGCAATGTCCTGCGGCGTGAGGGCCAGCAGTGCCGCGAGATCGGCCACGTTTTCCGCTTCCGTGGTAAAACGCCGTCCCCACTGATGGCGCATCGCCCACAGCCACTGATGCCCATCCCGCCAGGCGACACACTGCGCCGGCGCTACCGCAGGGAGAAGGTTCGCCAGCGCACTGGCATCCGGGGTGATCGTCACGAGCCGTAAACGCAATATCTTTGCCAGCGTCAGCAGGGGGTGAATCTCGTTGTTTTGTGCAGCGGTGACATGGAATGTATTGCTGAACGTATCCTGCGCATAATCAAAACAGAGCGTGTCAGCAGCCATCTCCAGTTCACGCGCGAGCGTCGCCCCCAGCCAGGAGAGCTGTTCGCTGTCGCGCAGCGCCACGCCCGGACGGGGAAGCGATCGTTGCAACGTGCGTGCCGCCGGAAATGAGAGAAACACCCGGTGGGAGTGGGGCAACGTTTTCCGCCAGTCGCGCAGGGCGTCAACCAATTGTTCAGGCTGGCAAATTTTGCCATCCCGGATAATCCCGTCGGCCAGAGTGATAGCCCACCAGCGGCACAAACGCCAGCCCGACCGCTCCCGGGCCAGCGCCACTATCTGCACCCTATCCTGTTGAATATGAACGCCTGTTTGCCATGTTTTGAAAGCCATGCTTCACGATCTCCTTATCGCCCGTCAGGTGACGGCTATATCAATGAATCAGGCTTGCCTTTATACTACCGCGCGATTGTTTAGAAACTGCCCAAGTGAAACCAAATGGGAAATCTCCGGTGAAGTTCGTAAAGTATTTATTAATCCTTGCAGTCTGTTGCATTCTGCTGGGAGCAGGCTCGATTTATGGTTTGTACAAATATATTGAGCCGCAGCTGCCTGATGTCGCTACGCTTCGCGATGTGCGACTCCAGATCCCGATGCAGGTCTACAGCGCCGATGGCGAGTTAATGGCGCAGTACGGCGAAAAGCGTCGTATCCCGCTGACCTTAAATCAAATTCCGCCCGTGATGGTCAAAGCCTTTATCGCTACCGAGGACAGCCGTTTTTACGAGCACCACGGTGTCGATCCGGTGGGGATTTTCCGTGCTGCAAGTATTGCGCTGTTCTCCGGTCATGCCTCTCAGGGGGCAAGTACCATTACACAGCAGCTGGCGCGTAACTTCTTCCTTAGCCCAGAAAAGACCCTGACCCGTAAGATCAAAGAGGTGTTCCTTGCGATCCGTATTGAGCAGTTGTTGAGCAAAGACGAGATCCTTGAGCTGTACCTCAATAAAATCTACCTCGGCTACCGCGCCTACGGTGTTGGTGCGGCCGCGCAGGTGTACTTTGGTAAA
The DNA here is from genome assembly GCF_027924865.1 of Enterobacter sp. 200527-13. Lineage (NCBI taxonomy): Bacteria > Pseudomonadati > Pseudomonadota > Gammaproteobacteria > Enterobacterales > Enterobacteriaceae > Enterobacter > Enterobacter sp. 200527-13. Next base: position 161,850 of record NZ_BSCM01000007.1, on the reverse strand, counting down.
CCTGTCGAGCAGCTGACGTTAAGCGAAATGGCGACCATTGCCGGTCTGCCTAAAGCGCCATCGACCTTCAACCCGCTCTACTCGCTTGAACGCGCTACGGCGCGTCGTAACGTCGTTCTGTCACGTATGCTGAGCGAAGGCTATATCAGCCAGAGCGAGTACGAACAGGCGCGCAACGATGTCATCGATGCCAACTACCATGCGCCGGAGATTGCCTTCTCTGCCCCTTATCTCACCGAAATGGTGCGTCAGGAGATGGTGAGCCGCTACGGCGATAAAGCCTACGAAGATGGCTACCGCGTTTACACCACCGTGACCCGCAACGTTCAGCAGGCGGCTCAGGAAGCGGTGCGTAACAACGTGATGGATTACGACATGCGCCACGGTTATCGCGGCCCGTCGAATGTGCTGTGGAAAGTCGGCGAAAGCGCCTGGGACAGCAAAAAAATCACCAGTACGCTGAAAGCGCTGCCCACCTATGGCCCGCTCCTTCCTGCCGTGGTGACTCAGGCCGATCCGCAGGAAGCGGTGGCAACGCTGGCGGATGGAACGTCTGTCTCCCTGCGAATGGACGGGATCCGTTGGGCTCGCCCGTACCGCTCAGACACCCTGCAAGGCCCGACGCCGCGTAAAGTGACGGATGTCGTCCAGACCGGACAGCAAATCTGGGTACGCAAGGTGGGCGACAGCTGGTGGCTGGCGCAGGTGCCAGACGTTAACTCGGCCCTGGTGTCCATCAATCCGCAGAACGGTGCCGTGCTGGCCCTGGTCGGTGGGTTCGATTTCAACCAGAGCAAATTTAACCGCGCCACCCAGGCGTTACGTCAGGTTGGCTCTAACATCAAGCCGTTCCTCTACACCGCAGCCATGGATAAGGGACTGACTCTCGCCAGTATCCTGAACGACGTGCCTATCTCCCGCTGGGATGCCGGTGCCGGTTCTGACTGGCAGCCGAAGAACTCACCGGCGGAATATTCAGGCCCTATTCGTCTTCGTCAGGGTCTTGGGCAGTCGAAAAACGTGGTGATGGTGCGCGCAATGCGTGCGATGGGTGTCGACTATGCCGCGGAATATCTGCAACGCTTCGGTTTCCCGGCTCAGAACATCGTGCGCACCGAATCGCTGGCGTTAGGCTCTGCGTCCTTTACGCCGCTTCAGGTGGCGCGGGGGTACTCGGTGATGGCTAACGGCGGCTTCCTGATTGACCCGTACTTCATCAGTAAAATCGAGAACGACCAGGGTGGCGTGCTGTTTGAAGCGAAGCCGAAAATTGCCTGCCCTGACTGCGATATTCCGGTCATTTACGGCAATACGCCAAAATCTGAGGTGATTGAAAACAAGGACATGGAAGACGTTGCCGTGTCTCAGGAGCAGACGAACCCTGTGTTGCCGCAGCCGCAGCTGGAACAGGCTAACCAGTCGCTGGTGGCGCAGAGCGGGGCGCAGGAGTATGCACCGCATGTCATCAACACGCCGCTGTCGTTCCTGATAAAGAGCGCGCTGAACACCAACATCTTCGGCGAACCTGGCTGGCAAGGGACCGGCTGGCGGGCAGGACGTGATTTACAACGCCATGATATCGGCGGTAAAACGGGGACAACAAACAGCTCGAAAGATGCGTGGTTCTCCGGTTACGGCCCGGGCGTGGTGACGTCAGTCTGGATCGGTTTTGACGATCATCGCCGTGATTTAGGCCGCACCACGGCTTCAGGCGCGATTAAAGATCAGATTTCTGGCTACGAAGGCGGCGCGAAGAGTGCGCAACCGGCCTGGGATGCCTATATGAAATCCGTGCTGGAAGGCGTTCCGGAGCAACCGCTGACGCCACCACCGGGTGTGGTTACCGTCAATATCGACCGCAGCACCGGGCAGCTCGCCAATGGCGGCAATAGCCGTGCAGAGTATTTCATCGAGGGCACGCAGCCGACCACACAGGCGGTGCATGAGGTGGGTACAGAAATCATTGATAACGGCGAAACGCACGAGTTGTTCTAACGGGCAACGTAAAAACGGCAACCTCAGGTTGCCGTTTTTTTTGTTCTCTCACACGTTCCGGACATCAGGCTGTTATAACCGCCCCTGCCCCTTCAGCCATTCGCGTACCAGGAACAGCGCGCTCACGTTGCGGGCCTCGTTAAAGTCAGGGTCTTCGAGCAGGTCCATCATATGGGCCAGCGGCCAGCGAACCTGGGGCAGTGGCTCCGGCTCGTCCCCCTCCAGCGATTCTGGATAGAGATCCTCAGCAACCACAATGTTCATTTTGCTGGAAAAATAGGAGGGTGCCATGCTCAGTTTTTTCAGGAACGTCAGTTCGTTCGCGCCAAAACCGACCTCTTCTTTCAGCTCGCGATTGGCCGCCTCAAAGACCGTTTCACCCGGATCGATGAGCCCTTTCGAGAACCCAAGTTCGTAAGATTCGGTTCCCACGGCATACTCGCGGATTAAGATCAGATGGTCGTCGACGACAGGAACAATCATCACCGCTTCGCGCGAAGAAGGGCGCATACGTTCGTAAACGCGACGCACACCGTTGCTGAACTCCAGATCCACACTTTCGACATTAAACAGGCGCGATTTTGCGACTGTTTCAACATTCAGAATGGTGGGTTTTTGTAGTGGTTTGCTCATCGTGATGGGGTCTTAGCAGTGGGAACTGGCTTTATTGTGCGATACGCCGCACGGTTTCGGCAATGTCAATTGTTCTGTATTTACATTTATGCAACGTAACAGGAATCAATCCTCAATTCAAAACAAATGTCAAGAGGTTGAAATGTTTCCAGGAATTTGCTGATATCGCGCCATAACAGGCTTTGCTATCATCATCGGTCACTGGGATGCGCTTCAGAATGCTCAAGTTCGACTCCATACTTGCCGATAGCCAACCACAGACTCTCATTCAATGTTAAAGGTGCTACTGACTACACCTGTAAGAAGATAAGTAAGATGGGGAAAGCATGAGCACCATTTTGATTGTTCTCGCTGCTATGCTGGCCGGCGCATTGGTTGCAGGGTGGGTATACAGGCGTCGCGTAAGGCGTCGTTACCGGCTGCCCTTTTTAAACGCCTTTGCCGGTGCGACGACGCGTAAACTGACGCAAGAAGAGCGCGATGCAGTAGAAAACTATCTCGAAACACTGAACCGTTCTCAGTTAACACCTGGGCCGACGGGGGCAACTGCTGCGCCGGTGGCGCTCAAGTTAAATGCGCAAAGTGACACAGTGCTCAGTGTGACGCGCTCCATCACCCGCTATGGCATCACCACAGACGATCCCAATAAATGGCGCTATTACCTGGATTCGGTTGAAGTGCATCTGCCCCCGTCCTGGGAGCAGTACATTAATGACGAAAACAGCGTAGAGCTGATCCATACCGATTCGTTGCCGCTGGTTATCTCACTCAACGGCCATACGTTGAATGAATATCTTCAGGAAGCCCCGCGTTTTGCGCTGGAACGCGCAAGCTCAACGCAGGCCTCCATTCGTGGCGAAGAGACAGAGCAGATCGAGCTGCTGAACATTCGCCAGGAGACGCATGAAGAGTACGCCCTGAGCCGCCCTGACGGGATTCGCGAAGCGATTCTGATCGTGGCCGCGTTCCTGCTCTTTTTCATCTGCCTGCTGACGCCGGATGTGTTTGTCCCCTGGCTGGCTGGCGGTGCGGTGCTGTTGCTGGCAGCCGGGCTGTGGGGGCTCTTTGCCCCGCCGGCAAAAACCTCGCTACGTGAGATCCACTGCCTGCGCGGTACTCCTAAGCGCTGGGGTCTGTTCGGTGAGAGTGACCAGGAGCACCTCAATAATATCTCGCTCGGTATTATCGATCTTATCTACCCGCGCCACTGGCAGCCGTGGATTGCCCAGGATTTAGGGCAGAAAACCGATATCGATATCTACCTTGACCGCCATGTGGTGCGCCAGGGGCGCTTTTTATCCCTGCATGATGAAGTAAAAAATTTCCCGCTTCAGCACTGGTTACGCAGTGCGGTCATTGCCGGGGGGGCAGCGCTGGTCTTTATCATGCTTCTGCTGTTTGTCCCGCTGGATATGCCCATTAAATTTACCCTGTCATGGATAAAAGGGGCGCAAACCATTGAGGCAACCAGCGTCAACCAACTGGACGAGGCTGGCGTGCGGGTCGGTGATACGCTGCGCCTGAAGGGCACCGGGATGTGTAACATTCATACGCCTGGCGCATGGAATACGCGTCAGAGCTCGCCGTTCATGCCGTTCGATTGCTCGCAAATTATCTGGAATGATGCGCCGCCGCTGCCGCTGCCTGAATCTGAGGTTGTTAATAAAGCCACGTCGCTTACCCAGACGGTCAACCGCCAGCTGCACCCAAAACCCGATGACGACTCACGCGTGAGCCCTGCCCTGCGCTCGGCCATTCAGAAATCGGGGATGGTGCTTCTGGACGACTTTGGTGACATCGTTCTGAAAACGCAGGATTTGTGTTCCGCTCAGGACGAATGCGTACGTCTCAAAAACGCCCTTGTGAACCTGGGTAACAGTAAAGACTGGGATTCGCTGGTGAAACGCGCGGAAGCGGGACGGCTGGATGGCGTTAACGTGCTGCTGCGTCCGGTCAGCGCCGAGTCGCTGGATAATCTGGTCGCCACGTCAACCGCACCCTTCGTGATGCGCGAAACCACCCGCGCGGCGCAGGCGTTGAACAGCCCGGCACCGGGTGGCTTTGTGATCGTCAGTGATGAAGGGAGCGACCTGGTCGATCAGCCATACCCGCAGGTCGCACTTTATGACTACCCGGCTCAGGAACAGTGGGGCCAGTTCCAGCGCCTGGCGCAGATGCTGATGCAGACGCCGTTTAGCGCTGAAGGGATTGTGACGAGTATCTTTACCGATGCCAACGGCACGCGCCACATCGGCCTGCACCGCATGCCGGACAGCGCTGGCCTGTGGCGCTACATCGGCACCTCGCTGCTGATGATTGCGATGCTGGTATGCATTTGCTGGAACGGTTTTATGGCGCTGCGTCGCTATCAGCGCTCACGCACCAGGCTTGCCGACATCCAGCAGTATTACGAAAATTGCCTTAACCCTAAGCTGATCCCCTCCTCTGAGAGCCTGATCTGATAACGTCGATGCGCGACAAGATGTGCTACCCTGTCGCGCACGTTTCTTCAGGCTGGAGTTCCCCCTTATGCATCTTGATATCGCCTGGCAGGAGGTTGATACCGTTCTGCTGGATATGGACGGCACGCTGCTCGATCTCGCCTTTGATAACTATTTCTGGCAAAAGCTGGTTCCGGAAACCTATGGTGAACAGCAGGGGATCTCCCCGGCAGAAGCGCAGGAATTCATTCGTTCGCAATATAGCGCGGTGCAGCATACGCTAAACTGGTACTGTCTTGACTACTGGAGCGAGCGCCTCGGTTTGGATATTTGTGCCATGACCACCGCCCAGGGCCCGCGCGCCGTACTGCGTGAGGATACCGTGCCTTTTCTGGATGCACTGAAAGCGAGCGGCAAGCGCCGTATCTTGCTGACCAACGCCCATCCTCACAATCTGGCCGTGAAGCTGGAGCATACGGGTCTTGCTTCGCACCTTGATTTATTACTTTCCACCCACACATTTGGTTATCCGAAAGAGGATCAGCGGTTGTGGCATGCGGTGGCGGAAGAGACCGGTTTGCAGCCGGAACGCACGCTGTTTATTGATGACAGCGAGCCTATTCTGGATTCCGCGGCCAGGTTTGGCATTCGCTATTGTCTGGGCGTTACCAATCCTGACTCTGGCCTGGCTGAAAAAAGCTATCTGCGCCATCCGGGGCTGAACGACTATCGCCAGATGATCCCCTCACTGACCGTGAAGGAGAGGCCATGAAAGAAAAACCCTCTGAAGGGGTAAGACTGGATAAATGGCTGTGGGCGGCCCGTTTTTATAAAACGCGCGCCCTTGCCCGCGACATGATTGACGGCGGTAAAGTGCATTACAACGGCCAGCGCAGCAAACCGAGCAAGCTGGTCGAACTGAATGCCACCTTAACGCTGCGTCAGGGCAACGATGAACGTACCGTGGTGATTAAAGCCATTACTGAACAACGACGGCCCGCAACCGAAGCCGTCCTGCTGTATGAAGAGACGGCTGAGAGCATTGAAAAACGCGAGAAGACCGCGCTGGCGCGCAAAATGAATGCGCTGACAATGCCCCACCCGGACCGGCGTCCAGATAAAAAAGAGCGCCGCGATCTGATGAAATTTAAACACGGTGAGACCGAGTAACCCTCACCTGCACGAGAGACTATTATGGCCCAACACGACCAATTACACCGCTATCTGTTTGAACAATTCGCCGTGCGCGGCGAGCTGGTCACCGTATCCGAAACCTGGAAACAGATTCTGGAAAACCACAACTACCCGCTGCCGGTGAAAACCCTGTTGGGCGAACTGCTGGTTGCCACCAGCCTGCTGACTGCCACCCTGAAATTTGCCGGGGATATCACCGTGCAGTTGCAGGGTGATGGCCCTATGACCCTGGCGGTCATCAACGGTAATAACCAGCAGCAGATGCGCGGCGTGGCGCGCGTACAGGGCGATGTTCCTGAAAACGCGGACCTGAAAACGCTGGTGGGTAATGGCTATCTGGTCATCACCATCTCCCCGGAGGAAGGTGAGCGCTATCAGGGCGTGGTTGGCCTCGAAGGCGATACGCTGGCGGCCTGCCTGGAAGATTACTTCATGCGTTCAGAACAGCTGCCGACGCGTCTGTTCATCCGCACCGGTGAAGTAGACGGTCAGCCTGCTGCTGGCGGTATGCTACTGCAGGTTCTGCCTGCGCAGGACGCGCAGACCAACGACTTCGAGCACCTCGCGACCCTGACGGAAACCGTCAAAGCAGAAGAGCTGTTCACCCTGTCGGCGACCGATGTCCTGTGGCGTCTTTATCACGAAGAAGAAGTGACGGTTTACGACCCACAGTCGGTGGAATTTAAGTGCACCTGTTCACGTGAACGCTGCGCTGGCGCGCTGAAGACCCTGCCGGATGAAGAGATCGACAGCATCATGGCGGAAGACGGCGAAATCGATATGCACTGTGACTACTGCGGTACGCACTACGTGTTCAATTCGATGGATATTGCTGAGATCCGCAACAACGCCTCCCCGGCGGATCCTCAGGTCCACTAAGCAAAGCCTGCCCTCACCTTGCCCTCTCCCTTTTGCGAGAGGGCAAAGTGCAAAAAAGCCCTCTCTGGCTGAATCGTTTTTAACACTGTAACTCTTACGTAATTTTCTTACGTGTATGCGATTACATTCACATTCCTTCCGATAAAATCACCAGCCATTAACCTTTTCGGAACATTTTCCCCAACCAAAAAGCGATTCCTGCGATAATCCGCCTGCCCTGTGACTGGAGTCGCAGCGTTTTCCGTTAGTAAGGGTTTTGTCCAGATGCGTAAATCTATGAGCCCCGTCGCGGTTAACAACCTCACAAAAACCCTACAATTTCAGACAGTACATATTGGCTAAGGAGCAGTGATATGCGTGTTACTGGTTTAACCCCGCAAGATCTCAAGGCTTATGGTATTCACGACGTCCAGGAAATCGTCTACAACCCCGATTACGATACGCTGTATCAGGAAGAGCTCAATCCAGCACTGGAAGGATACGAGCGAGGTGTGTTGACTAACCTTGGTGCTATCGCCGTCGATACCGGTATCTTTACCGGTCGTTCGCCGAAAGATAAATACATCGTCCGAGACGAGACCACCCGCGACACACTGTGGTGGGCTGATAAAGGCAAAGGGAAGAACGATAACAAACCGCTCTCTCCGGAAACCTGGCAGCATCTGAAAGGGCTCGTTACCCATCAACTTTCCGGCAAGCGTCTGTTTATCGTTGATGCTTTCTGCGGCGCTAACGCCGACACTCGCCTTTCCGTGCGGTTTATCACTGAAGTGGCCTGGCAGGCGCATTTCGTGAAAAACATGTTTATTCGTCCTGACGACAAAGAGCTGCAGGATTTCACCCCTGACTTCATCGTGATGAACGGGGCGAAATGCACGAACCCACAGTGGAAAGAGCAGGGTCTTAACTCCGAGAACTTCATCGCCTTCAACCTGACCGAGCGTATTCAGCTGATCGGCGGTACCTGGTACGGCGGCGAAATGAAGAAAGGGATGTTCTCGGTGATGAACTACCTGCTGCCGCTGCGCGGTATCGCCTCCATGCACTGTTCGGCAAACGTCGGTGAAAAAGGGGATGTGGCGGTGTTCTTCGGCCTGTCCGGCACCGGTAAAACCACCCTTTCTACCGATCCGAAACGTCGTCTGATTGGCGATGACGAGCACGGCTGGGATGATGACGGCGTGTTTAACTTCGAAGGGGGCTGCTACGCGAAGACCATTCGCCTGTCTGAAGAAGCGGAGCCAGATATCTTCCATGCCATCCGCCGCGATGCGCTGCTGGAAAACGTCACCGTGCGTGCCGATGGAACGATCGACTTCGACGATGCTTCGAAAACCGAAAACACCCGCGTGTCTTACCCTATCTACCACATCGACAACATCGTGAAGCCGGTGTCAAAAGCGGGCCACGCGACGAAGGTGATTTTCCTGACGGCAGATGCGTTCGGCGTGTTGCCTCCAGTGTCCCGCCTGACCGCCAGCCAGACGCAGTACCACTTCCTGTCTGGTTTTACCGCCAAACTGGCCGGTACCGAGCGCGGCGTGACGGAGCCAACGCCAACCTTCTCCGCCTGCTTCGGCGCAGCGTTCCTGTCGCTGCACCCGACGCAGTACGCGGAAGTGCTGGTCAAACGCATGCAGGCGTCCGGTGCACAGGCGTACCTGGTGAATACCGGCTGGAACGGCACCGGCAAACGTATCTCCATCAAAGATACCCGCGCCATTATCGACGCCATTCTGGATGGTTCACTCGATAACGCCGAAACCTTCACGCTGCCGATGTTTGATCTGGCAATCCCGACGGCGCTGCCGGGCGTAGAGACCCGTATTCTCGACCCACGCAATACCTACGGTTCACCGGAGCAGTGGAGTGAGAAAGCAGAATCGCTGGCGAAACTGTTTATTGAGAACTTCGAGAAGTATACCGATACCCCGGCAGGTGAAGCGCTGGTGAGTGCGGGTCCGAAGCTGTAACAGCTGACACGACCTGCAAAAAAAAGGGTGGCTTTTGCCACCCTTTTTTAACTCTCTCTCACCTGCCCGCGCGTCACCGGCACCGGTAACCATGCGCGAATGCTTAAACCGCCCCGCTCACTGGTCCCAATCTCCAGCAAGCCGTTATGGTTATCTACAATACGCTGCACAATCGCCAGGCCTAAGCCGGTTCCGCTGGTACTGCGCGCGCTATCGCCCCGCACAAACGGCTGGAACAGATGCTTACGCTGCTCTGGCTTAATGCCCGGACCGTCATCTTCCACCTGGAACCAGGCGCGGTTGAGCTCAGACCCGCTGCTGACTTTAATCCAGCCATTGCCATAACGGGCCGCGTTAACCACCATATTGGCCACCGCACGTTTAATGGAAAGCGGGTGCATCCGCACCTGAATTTCACCGGCCTGCAGGTCGGTATCGATTTCCCGCTCGTAGCCGCTTTCCGCCGCGACCACTTCACCGAGTACCGCATTCAGATCGGCCATCTCCATCGGCATCTCCTGCCCGGTACGCAGGTAGTCAATGAACTGCTCGATGATGGCGTTACACTCTTCGATGTCCTTGTTAATGGACTCCGCAAGATAACCATCCTCTTCGCCCATCATCTCCGTCGCCAGACGGATACGCGTGAGCGGCGTGCGCAGGTCATGACTCACGCCCGCCATCAGCAGCGTACGGTCGTCTGCCAGTTGCTTCACGCCGGCCGCCATATGGTTAAAGGCCCGCGTCACGGAACGCACTTCTGAGGCGCCGTACTCACGCAGTGGCGGAGGAATAATCCCTTTACCGACCTGCAGCGCAGCGTGCTCCAGGTCGACCAGCGGTCGGTTCTGTATACGAATAAACAGCCACGCGCCGCCTATCGCCAGCAGCATAATGGCAAGGGTGTAGCGGAACAGCGGTGAGAAGTCACCCTGGTGAATTTCGGTCAGCGGGACGCGCACCCAGATATTGGGTGACAGCCAGGTTTTCAGCCAGACGACCGGCGAGCTTTTGTTGACCTCAACACGCACTTCCGTCGGGCCACCTAACTGCTGCGCCATCTGCTGGCTGAGGAACTCATAATGCTGCGCCCAGCGCAGGCCAGCGTCTTCTGCCGCTTCGTTGGAGTAAAGCGAAATACCCAGCTCACGGTAGATTTCACGGCGAAACGCCGGGGGAACAACTAACTGCGTGCCGTCCTCCAGTTGCAGTTTATCGGTCATCAGCATACGCACTTCGTATGCCAGAACCTTATTGAACTGCTGGAGGCTCGGCAGGATCGCAAAGTTCAGCACCACCAGATAGGTTGTCACCAGGCTGACGAACAGCAGGGTGACAATCAGTAACAGCGTACGGGCAAATGAGCTTCGCGGAGAGAAGCGCATTCGCCTCATGCTTTAGCGCCGTCCGGGACAAACACGTAGCCCAGACCCCATACGGTCTGAATATAACGAGGATGCGCCGGATCTTCTTCCACCATGCGGCGCAGACGGGAGATCTGCACGTCAATGGAACGTTCCATTGCGGAGTATTCACGGCCGCGCGCCAGGTTCATCAGCTTGTCACGTGAAAGCGGCTCACGCGGGTGGCTGACCAGCGCTTTCAGCACCGCGAACTCACCGCTGGTGAGCGGCATAGGTTCATCTTCACGGAACATCTCACGGGTACCGAGATTCAGCTTGAACTTACCAAACGCAATCACCGCTTCTTCCTGCGACGGTGCGCCAGGCAGTTCGTTCGCCTGACGGCGCAGCACGGCGCGAATACGGGCCAGCAGTTCACGCGGGTTGAACGGTTTTGGAATGTAGTCGTCAGCGCCGATTTCCAGACCAACGATGCGGTCAACCTCTTCCCCTTTCGCCGTCACCATGATGATCGGCATAGGGTTGCTCTGGCTACGCAGACGGCGGCAGATGGAAAGCCCGTCTTCACCAGGCAGCATCAGGTCGAGTACCATAAGATGGAATGATTCGCGGGTCAGCAGACGGTCCATCTGCTCAGCGTTGGCCACGCTACGAACCTGGAAGCCCTGCTCGGTCAGATAACGCTCAAGCAGCGCACGCAGGCGCATGTCGTCATCCACGACCAGAATTTTGTAGTTCTCTTGCATTGTGTGTACTCCCAAAGGTTCGGATAGTCTAATAACAGCGTATTCTAAAAAAGTGCACGTGTTCGACCAGCTAATTCTGGTATAAATTCTAGTCGAAATTGTTACAAAGCATATTTAACAGCAGCTTATCTGCACATTTCATCACATAAATCATTATTAACGTTGTCTGTTAGACTACGTGATACGTAATGTGCGCAAAGAATGCAATGATGTCGAGTCTTAAGGTCACCCCATGAAAACGCCCCTGATCACCCGCGAAGGGTATGAGAAACTCAAAAAAGAGATGGATTACCTGTGGCGCGAAGAGCGTCCTGAAGTGACCAAGAAAGTGACCTGGGCCGCAAGCCTGGGCGATCGCAGTGAAAATGCTGACTACCAGTACAACAAAAAACGGTTACGTGAAATCGACCGGCGGGTCCGCTATCTGACCAAATGCCTTGAGAACCTCAAAATAGTGGATTACTCCCCACAGCAGGAAGGCAAAGTGTTTTTCGGCGCGTGGGTCGAGATTGAGAACGACGATGGCGACACCCTGCGTTTTCGTATCGTCGGCTATGACGAAATTTTTGGTCGTAAGGATTACATCTCTATCGACTCACCAATGGCCCGTGCGCTGCTGAAAAAGGAAGTGGGCGATTTGGCCGTCGTGCAGACCCCTGGCGGCGAAGCCAGCTGGTACGTCAACGAAATTACGTACGTTAAATAGTCCGAGAGCGCCCTCCGCGGCTGGCATTTTGCCGTGTCAGCCCGTATAACTATCCCCTGATTTTTTCGACTCAACAGATGATAAAGCCATGATGAAAGATTCGCTCTGCCGCATTATTGCGGGTGAACTTCAGGCCAGAGCCGAACAGGTAGAAGCTGCCGTTCGCCTGCTTGATGAAGGGAACACCGTGCCGTTTATTGCACGTTATCGTAAGGAAGTCACCGGCGGTCTGGATGACACGCAGCTGCGTAACCTGGAGACCCGTCTCGGTTACCTGCGCGAACTGGAAGACCGTCGTCAGGCGATCCTCAAATCCATCGGCGAACAGGGAAAACTGACCAGCGAGCTGGAAACCGCAATCAACGGCACCCTGAGCAAAACCGAACTCGAAGACCTTTATCTGCCGTACAAACCGAAGCGCCGCACCCGTGGACAGATTGCCATTGAGGCAGGCCTGGAGCCGCTGGCCGAACTGCTGTGGAACGAACCGTCCCACGACCCGGAAACCGAAGCCGCGAAGTTTATCGATGCCGATAAAGGGGTCGCAGACACCAAAGCCGCACTCGACGGCGCGCGCTACATTCTGATGGAGCGCTTCTCCGAAGATGCCGCCCTGCTCGCGAAAGTGCGTGACTATCTGTGGAAAAACGCCCACATCGTCTCTACCGTGGTCAGCGGGAAAGAGGAAGAAGGCGCCAAGTTCCGCGATTATTTCGATCATCACGAACCCATCTCTACCACCCCTTCACACCGCGCGCTGGCGATGTTCCGCGGCCGCAACGAAGGCGTGCTCCAGCTCTCCCTGAATGCCGACCCACAGTTTGACGAGCCACCAAAAGAGAGCCACTGCGAGCAGATCATTATCGACCACCTCGGCCTTCGCCTGAACAACGCGCCGGCAGACAGCTGGCGCAAAGGCGTGGTGAGCTGGACGTGGCGCATCAAGGTGTTGATGCACCTCGAAACCGAACTGATGGGCACCGTGCGTGAACGCGCCGAAGACGAAGCAATCAACGTCTTCGCCCGTAACCTGCACGACCTGCTGATGGCCGCACCTGCCGGCCTGCGCGCCACCATGGGGCTCGATCCGGGTCTGCGTACCGGCGTGAAAGTGGCCGTGGTTGACGGTACCGGCAAGCTGGTGGCTACCGACACCATTTATCCGCATACCGGCCAGGCGGCGAAGGCTGCCGTCGTGGTTGCGGCGCTGTGCGAGAAATACAACGTGGAGCTGGTGGCCATCGGCAACGGTACGGCCTCCCGTGAAACCGAGCGTTTCTACCTCGACGTGCAGAAACAGTTCCCGAAAGTCACCGCACAGAAAGTGATTGTCAGCGAGGCGGGCGCTTCCGTCTATTCGGCGTCTGAACTGGCCGCACTGGAGTTCCCGGACCTGGACGTTTCCCTGCGCGGTGCAGTTTCTATCGCCCGTCGTCTGCAGGATCCGCTGGCGGAGCTGGTTAAGATCGACCCGAAATCCATCGGCGTCGGCCAGTATCAGCATGACGTGAGCCAGACTCAGCTGGCCCGTAAGCTGGATGCGGTCGTGGAGGACTGCGTAAACGCCGTCGGCGTTGACCTGAACACGGCCTCTGTTCCCCTGCTGACCCGCGTGGCGGGCTTAACCCGCATGATGGCGCAAAACATCGTTGCCTGGCGTGATGAAAACGGCCAGTTCCAGAACCGCCAGCAGTTGCTGAAGGTGAGCCGTCTGGGGCCAAAAGCGTTTGAGCAGTGCGCGGGCTTCCTGCGCATCAACCACGGCGATAACCCGCTGGATGCCTCAACCGTTCACCCGGAAGCGTACCCGGTAGTGGAACGCATTCTGGCCGCAACCCAGCAGGCGCTGAAAGACCTGATGGGCGACAGCAGCGCGCTGCGTAACCTGAAGGCGGTCGATTTTACCGACGAGCAGTTCGGGGTGCCGACGGTCACGGACATCATCAAAGAGCTGGAAAAACCGGGCCGCGATCCGCGTCCTGAGTTTAAAACCGCGACCTTCGCCGACGGCGTTGAAACCATGAATGACCTGCTTCCAGGCATGGTACTCGAAGGGGCGGTCACTAACGTCACCAACTTTGGCGCGTTTGTCGATATCGGCGTGCACCAGGATGGTCTGGTCCACATCTCTTCCCTTGCCGATAAATTCGTTGAAGATCCGCATACCGTGGTCAAAGCGGGCGACATCGTGAAGGTGAAGGTGATGGAAGTGGATCTGCAGCGTAAGCGTATCGCCCTGACGATGCGTCTGGACGAGCAGCCAGGTGAAACCAATGCGCGCCGCGGCAGTAACGGCGGCGGACGCGAGCAGCAGCGCCCGGCCGCAAAAGCGGCGAAGCCACGCGGACGTGACGCCCAGCCTGCGGGCAACAGCGCCATGATGGATGCGCTGGCGGCAGCAATGGGTAAGAAACGCTAACCGCATAAAAAAGGCCCGGTGATGCGTCACTCACCGGGCCGATATCCCGCCGAAATTAATGGTAAAATATGAAACCGGTTGTATATCTATATTTCAACTATCAGTGATCACACTATTAACAAATAAGCCTTTCCTCTCCCTGCCGCAGAATCCGTAAATATTGAGCAAGGTCAAACAGGCCGTAAATTAATACCGCAAACAACATTCCGTCACAGTTTTATTATTGCTGATAAAAACTATTCTCATTATCATCCCATAGTAGATATTTTAACCTCTCGTGGAATCAGGCATTATGCAATTCACTCCAGACAGTGCATGGAAAATTACCGGTTTTACCCACGAAATTAGCCCGGCCTACCGACAAAAGCTGCTGTCGCTGGGCATGCTGCCCGGCTCGTCATTTCAGGTCGTGCGCGTCGCCCCGTTAGGTGATCCGGTGCATATCGAAACCCGACGCGTAAATCTGGTATTGCGTAAAAAAGATCTCGCATTAATAGAAGTCGAAGCCTTATCCCGATAACAAGCCAGCGGTTTCAGTGAGTCCAGAAAAATGAAAAAATTAACTATTGGCTTAATTGGCAATCCTAATTCCGGCAAGACAACGCTATTTAACCAGCTCACGGGTGCGCGCCAGCGCGTCGGTAACTGGGCTGGCGTAACGGTTGAACGTAAAGAAGGCCTGTTCTCAACAACAGATCACCAGGTCACGCTGGTTGACCTACCCGGCACGTACTCCTTAACCACGATCTCCTCGCAAACTTCGCTCGATGAGCAGATTGCCTGCCACTATATTCTTAGCGGCGACGCGGATCTGCTCATCAACGTGGTTGATGCCTCAAACCTTGAGCGTAACCTCTACCTGACGCTGCAGCTGCTGGAGCTGGGCATTCCCTGCATCGTGGCGCTCAACATGCTCGACATTGCAGAGAAACAGAAACTGCGTATCGACGTCGATGCCCTCTCCGCACGGCTGGGGTGCCCGGTCGTTCCGCTGGTGTCGACGCGCGCCCGCGGTATTGATGCCCTGAAACTGGCTATCGATCGTCACGCGGGCAATCGTAACGTTGAGCTGGTGCACTACGCCCAGCCGCTCCTGCGCGAAGCGGATCTGCTGGCGCAAGAGATGGACAAAAGCATGCCCGCAAAACAGCGCCTGTGGCTCGGCCTGCAAATGCTGGAAGGGGATATCTACAGCCGCGCCTATGCTGGTCATGCGGCAGATAAACTGGACGTGGTCCTCGCCCGTCTGAGCGACGAGCTGGATGACCCGGCCCTGCATATCGCTGATGCTCGCTATCAGGCCATCGCCGCGATTTGCGACGTGGTCAGTAACGCCCTGACGGCGGAACCGAGCCGCTTCACCGCGGCCGTGGATAAGGTTGTGCTTAACCGCTTCCTCGGTTTGCCGGTCTTCTTGCTGGTGATGTACCTGATGTTCTTGCTCGCCATTAACATTGGTGGCGCACTCCAGCCGATTTTCGATGCCGGTTCCGTTGCTATCTTTGTTCATGGCATTCAGTGGGTGGGTTACACCCTGCATTTCCCGGAATGGCTGACCATCTTCCTTGCCCAGGGGATTGGCGGTGGTATCAACACCGTACTGCCTCTGGTGCCGCAAATCGGCATGATGTATCTGTTCCTCTCCTTCCTTGAGGATTCCGGTTACATGGCGCGCGCCGCCTTCGTCATGGATCGCCTGATGCAGGCGCTCGGTCTGCCAGGCAAATCCTTCGTGCCGCTGATCGTGGGCTTCGGCTGTAACGTGCCCTCGGTTATGGGTGCCCGTACGCTGGATGCACCGCGTGAGCGTCTGATGACCATTATGATGGCACCGTTTATGTCCTGCGGTGCGCGACTGGCTATCTTCGCGGTCTTTGCCGCGGCCTTCTTTGGGCAGCAGGGGGCGCTGGCGGTCTTCTCGCTGTACGTGCTGGGTATCGTCATGGCCATTCTCACGGGGCTGATGCTGAAACACACCATCATGCGCGGCGAAGCGTCGCCGTTCGTTATGGAACTGCCGGTCTACCACGTCCCCCATCTTAAAAGCCTGGTGATCCAGACCTGGCAGCGCCTGAAAGGCTTCGTCCTGCGTGCCGGTAAAGTGATTGTTATCGTGAGTATTTTCCTGAGCGCGCTGAACAGCTTCACCCTGAGCGGACAGGCTGCGGATAACATCAACGACTCCGCCCTCGCCTCCGTCAGCCGCGTCATAACCCCGGTCTTCAAACCGATCGGCGTCCATGACGATAACTGGCAGGCGACCGTCGGTCTGTTCACCGGTGCGATGGCGAAAGAGGTGGTCGTCGGGACCCTGAATACGCTCTACACCGCGGAGAACATCCAGGAGCAAGCGTTCAATCCGGCAGAGTTTCATCTCGGTAACGAACTGCTGGGCGCCGTCGAAGAGACATGGCAGAGCCTGAAAGACACCTTCAGCCTGAGCGTGCTGGCGAACCCTATCGAGGCCAGTAAAGGTGACGGCGAAATGGCAACGGGTGCCATGGGCGTGATGAGCGAGAAATTTGGCAGCGCCTCTGCGGCCTACAGCTACCTCATCTTTGTTCTGCTCTATATTCCGTGCATCTCCGTCATGGGCGCGATTGCCCGCGAGTCCAGCCGTGGCTGGATGGGCTTCTCCATTCTGTGGGGGCTCAACATCGCGTACTCGCTGGCGACGCTCTTTTATCAGACCGTTAACTTTAGCCAGCACCCGCGTTATAGCCTGGTGTGCATCCTGGCGGTTGTGCTGTTTAACGTGCTCGTTCTCGGCCTGCTACGCCGGGCACGCAGCCGGGTTGATATCAACCTGCTGGCAAACCGCAAAACGGCTGCCACCTGTTGCAACAGCCCGGCGGGCGACTGTCACTAAGGGGTAAGCCATGGCATCGTTGATTCAGGTACGTGATCTGCTGGCGTTACAAGGGCGAATGGAGGCGAAACAGCTGAGCCTCACCCTGCATACGCCACAGCCGATGATCGATGCCATGCTGGAAAGACTGGAAGCCATGGGAAAAGCGGTGCGTATTCAGGAAGAGGCGGAGGGCTGCCTGTCCGGCAGTTGTAAAAGCTGCCCGGAAGGAAAAGCCTGCCTCAGAGAGTGGTGGGCACTGCGCGCATAAAGCCGGGCATCGCTGCCCGGCATTAACGTATTACTTATAGACGTCCGCCGTTGCGCGCACGTTTTTGGTCTGTTTTTCGGCACTGGTGACGACGTAGTACTTCCCACCCAGCTCATCCGCTTTCTTAGACAGCTCTCTTTTGGCGTCCATCGGCGCGGTCGTGTCAGACGTAGAAATCTCACCAACTTTGGTCAGATTCATCCCGGCAACTTTATCTTTTTCCAGCTCTTGTGCCGCAAAGGCGCCAAATGAAAGTGACCCAATAACCAGAGAAGTGACGATACCTGTAACAAGTTTCATAGCCTGACTCTCCATAGGATTGTTGTTTTGATTATCGTAGGCAGAACAACCGCAACGACATCTGGAGTATGGTTGCGGTGTGAAACTTTTTCCAGGCTGGATAGAAAATAATCAGTCTAAACGTTGACTTAACGCAACGAGCGCTGAACAAAACTCCGCCGGATGAGAGATAAACGGCGCATGCGCGGCTTTGTTTATCACCAGAGACTCACTTTGTGGCCAGAGTGAATCCAGCACTGGAACCACTTTACGCGGCACCAGCCCGTCGAGGTAGCCGTAGATACGCAGGTGCGGCATCGCCAGCGCGGCCAGCGGCTCACGCAAATCGACGGTTTTGAGGATCTCAAGCCCCCCGTTAAGCACCTCAACGTCCGGCATCGGCAGGGAAAGCACGGTCTGCTTCAGCGCTCTGGCATCCTGACGCGCGGTGTCGGTTCCCATTGTCTGCAGGGCCAGGAAACGCTCAACGGTCCGCTGGAAGTCTTCGCTCAGCTGTTTCTGGAACCCGGCCAGCACATCCGGTTTTATGCCCGGCCAGTCGTCCTGCGCACTGAAGCACGGTGACGAGGCTACCGTGACCAGCGCACGCACGCGCTCGGGATGGGTCAAGGCAATCTGGCTCGCCACCAGCCCACCCAGGCTCCAGCCCAGCCAGATGGCGTGTTGCGGCGCAGCGTCCAGCACCTGCTGCGCCATCTCCTCAACCGACATTGCCCCAAAGCCGCGACTGCGGCCAAAGCCCGGTAAATCCACCAGATGCAGGGTAAATTGCGAGGTGAGTTCCCCGGTTATGCAATTCCATACTTCGGCATTCAGGCCCCATCCGTGCAGCAGCACAAGATGGCAATTTCCCGTCCCTACGGTCTGCCACCACAGCGTCTTCATCAGTTACTGTTCTCTTTTTTCACATGGAGGTTGCACATGTTAACAGTGCCTGGCTTGTGCTGGCTATGCCGGATGCCGCTTGCCCTCAGCACATGGGGCGTCTGCTCCGTTTGCACCCGCTCGCTGAAAAGGCAGGCGATGACGTGTCCGCAGTGTGGGCTAAATGCCACCGGCCGGGACGTTCCCTGCGGCCGCTGCCTAAAAAAAGCGCCGCCGTGGTGTGCCCTGGTGGCTGTGGATGATTATGTTGCGCCGTTAAGCGGCCTTATTCATGCGCTGAAGTTTGCCGGCCAGAGTGTGCTGGCGCGTCCCCTCGCCCGCCTGTTACTGCTGGCCGTTTTACAGGCGCGACGCACCCGCGGCCTGCCGAACATCGACATGGTGGTCAACGTGCCTTTATACCGTCGCCGACACTGGCGACGCGGCTACAACCAAAGTGACCTGCTCTGCCGCCCGCTCGCGCGATGGCTCGGTTGCCGGTACGACGCCCGTGCGCTCAAACGCGTCCATAATACGGCTATCCAGCATCAGCTCACGGCCCGGCTTCGCAAAATGAACCTCAAAAATGCCTTTCGTCTTGAATTCCCGGTCAAAGGCCTCCATATCGCGATTGTGGATGATGTCGTCACCACAGGCAGTACCGTTGCTGAACTTTCCCGACTGCTTTTGCAAAGCGGCGCCGCGTCGGTTCAGGTATGGTGTCTGTGCCGTACCTTGTAGCCCTTCTTCAATGGGCGTATGATTATACCCAGGTAATTTAGTCAACTATTAGGCCAAAGCTATGATCCGTATTTCCGATTCTGCACAAGCGCACTTTGCCAAACTGCTGGCAAATCAGGAAGAAGGGACGCAGATCCGCGTGTTTGTGATCAATCCAGGCACTCCGAATGCAGAATGTGGTGTCTCTTATTGTCCTCCGGACGCAGTGGAAGCGACTGACACTGCCCTTAAATTTGAACAGCTCACGGCTTACGTTGATGAGCTGAGCGCACCGTATCTTGAAGATGCGGAGATCGATTTCGTCACCGATCAGCTGGGTTCTCAGCTGACCCTGAAAGCGCCAAACGCCAAAATGCGTAAAGTGTCTGACGATGCCCCACTGATGGAGCGCGTCGAGTACCTGCTGCAGTCTCAGATCAACCCGCAGCTGGCGGGCCACGGCGGGCGTGTTTCCCTGATGGAAATCACTGAAGACGGCCTGGCGATCCTGCAGTTCGGCGGCGGCTGTAACGGTTGTTCAATGGTTGATGTCACGCTGAAAGAAGGGATCGAGAAGCAGCTGCTGAACGAATTCCCGGAACTGAAAGGTGTGCGCGATCTGACCGAACACCAGCGCGGCGAGCACTCTTACTACTAAGCGTCCGCCTGCTTTTGCCCGGTGGCGCTATGCTTACCGGGCCTGCTTTCCCCTCCCTGCCTTGCCTCCCCATATGTTGACCTGCGTCTCATAATTCAAATTTAGCCCCCCAGGGTGATTCTCAACCACGACATGTTACCCGTATCATTCTCGTGGGCACTAAGCACCTTCATAACAGCCGACTAAACTTAATAGTTTCCAAGGCAACAGTATTAGTGCCGTTAACACTCTGTTCCCAGTTGGGACAATCGGAATTTGTCGTTGAAACAATGACGTTACCCATAACAATTCAAAGGCCAGGTAAATCATGCCATTAGTCATCGTTGCTATCGGTGTTGTGTTATTACTGCTCTTGATGATCCGGTTCAAAATGAACGGGTTTATCGCTCTGGTTCTGGTGGCACTTGCAGTCGGTCTGATGCAAGGGATGCCGCTGGTGAAAGTCATCAGCTCCATTAAAGCCGGTGTCGGCGGCACGCTCGGTA
Source organism: Enterobacter sp. 200527-13 (assembly GCF_027924865.1). NCBI lineage: Bacteria > Pseudomonadati > Pseudomonadota > Gammaproteobacteria > Enterobacterales > Enterobacteriaceae > Enterobacter > Enterobacter sp. 200527-13. The sequence goes on along the minus strand of NZ_BSCM01000007.1, from coordinate 141,354 downwards.
GCCTGGCACTGATCATGGGCTTTGGCGCTATGCTCGGCAAAATGCTGGCGGACTGTGGGGGCGCCCAGCGTATTGCCACCACGCTGATTGCCAAATTTGGTAAGAAGAATATTCAGTGGGCGGTCGTGTTAACCGGGTTTACCGTCGGTTTCGCACTGTTCTATGAAGTGGGCTTCGTGCTGATGCTGCCACTGGTGTTCACCATCGCAGCGGCAGCGAACATTCCACTGCTGTATGTCGGTGTACCGATGGCCGCCGCGCTATCCGTTACGCACGGTTTCCTGCCACCACACCCGGGTCCAACCGCGATCGCCACCATCTTCCATGCCGATATGGGTAAAACCCTGCTGTTCGGTACGATTCTGGCAATCCCGACGGTGATCCTGGCCGGCCCGGTTTATGCCCGCTTCCTGAAAGGGATTGATAAGCCTATCCCGGAAGGTCTGTACAGCGCGAAAACCTTCACGGAAGAAGAGATGCCTGGTTTTGGCGTCAGCGTCTGGACCTCTCTGGTACCGGTCATCCTGATGGCGATGCGTGCCGTGGCGGAAATGATCTTGCCAAAAGGCCACCCGTTCCTGTCCGTTGCCGAATTCCTGGGCGACCCGGTGATGGCGACGCTGATTGCGGTGCTGATTGCGATGTTCACCTTCGGCCTGAACCGTGGTCGTTCAATGGATCAGATTAACGACACCCTGACCTCTTCCATCAAAATCATTGCCATGATGCTGCTGATTATCGGTGGTGGCGGTGCGTTCAAGCAGGTGCTGGTCGACAGCGGCGTGGATAAATACATCGCGGCCATGATGCATGAAACCAATGTATCACCGCTGCTGATGGCGTGGTCTATCGCTGCGGTGCTGCGTATCGCGCTCGGCTCTGCAACCGTTGCAGCAATCACCGCCGGTGGTATCGTTGCGCCGCTGATTGCGACGACGGGCGTGAGCCCTGAGCTGATGGTTATCGCGGTAGGTTCCGGTAGCGTGATTTTCTCTCACGTGAACGATCCGGGCTTCTGGCTGTTCAAGGAATATTTCAACCTGACTATCGGTGAAACCATCAAGTCCTGGTCTGCACTGGAAACCATTATTTCGGTATGTGGTCTGGTCGGGGTTCTGCTGTTGAACATGGTTATCTGATATCAAAAAGCCGGGTAGCTTGCGCTTACCCGGCTTTCTTCTCTCTGTGAGACTACCGCGTTTTACCCACCGCTTTTCTGCGCTTATCCAAATCCTTAATCAGCCTGTTCACCCCGTCATCGGCAAACATCTTCTCAAGCGTGATGGACAATTTGCGACGCCAGTTCTTGTACTGATAGCTGGTACCCGGAATGTTCACCGGCTCCGCCATATCAATCCAGTCTTCCGGCTGCAGACCCAGCAGGGCACTGTTGCTGTCGGCGATATAGCGCTGCAATCCGCGGTTGAGCGTAGGCGTCATCGACATCAGTGATGCCTTATGCCCGGCGCGTTTCGGCAGGCAACCATGCTTGTGTAACGCATCAAGCAACCCTTGCTTCGCCAGTTCGCGATCCTGATACAGCCCACGTAAGACCTCTTCATCCGGATACAGGCCCAGCGTTTTACCGAGCGTCAGATCGCCGCTTTCCCAATAGCCACGAAGCGTAGGAAGGTCATGCGTCGTCGCGACTGCCATTGACTGTTCAGGGTACGCTTTCGGCGCGCGGAAGGTTTTCTCATGGTCGTTTTCAAAATAGAGCACTTTATAGGAGTAAACACCGCTGTCGCGGAGCTTACTGACAATCTCAACCGGCACGGTACCGAGATCTTCGCCGATCACCATGCACTGATGACGTTTACTCTCCAGCGCCAGGATCGAGAGCAGATCGTCAACCGGATACTGTACATACGCGCCGTGGTCAGCCGTTTCACCATAAGGGATCCACCACAGACGCAGAACGGACATCACGTGGTCAATTCGCAGCGCGCCGCAGTTTTGCATGTTGGCGCGCAGCAGGTCGATAAACGGCTCGTAAGCCCGCGCAGCCATGACGTGTGGATCCATCGGCGGCAAGCCCCAGTTCTGGCCGAGCGGGCCAAGAATATCCGGCGGTGCGCCCACGGAGGCCTTCAGGCAATAAAGCTCGCGGTCACACCAGGTTTCCGCCCCGCCTTCTGCCACGCCAACGGCCAGATCGCGGTACAGGCCGATCGGCATTTTATAGCCCTGGCTCACCTGCCAGCAGGCGGCAAACTGGCTGTAAGCCAGCCACTGCAGCCAGAGGAAGAAATCCACCTCGTCAGCATATTTTTTGCAGAACGCCTGCACTTCGGGCGTATCGACAGATTGATACGCTTCCGGCCATACCGGCCAGCCCCAGCGCATTTCGTCCTCTTTTACCTGATAAGCGTGCAATGCATCGTACGCCGCCTGCCAGTAAAGGCTCTCGCCTTCCTGGGCCACAAACTGGCGGAAAGCCGACATCTGCTCGTCATCACGCTGCGAAAAACCTTTCCACGCCAGACGTAACGCGGCCATTTTCAGTGCGGTGACGGTGGCATAGTCTACCCAGTCCGTCTCGCGCGCCTGCTTCAGCGCCTGCTGAGTGGTCGTGAGGTTCCACCACGCCTGCGCCTCTTTGCTGCTTTTGAAATCGTCTAAGGCATTCACGTCAATGTAAATCACGTTCAGCCAGCGACGGGATGACGGGCTGTACGGACTGGCACTTTCCGGGTTCGCCGGATAGAGCGCATGAATGGGGTTGAGGCCGATAAACGCACCGCCGCGCTCGCCCACATCCGCCAGCATCTTTTTCAGGTCGCCAAAATCGCCGATACCCCAGTTGCTGTCAGAGCGCAGCGTGTAGAGCTGCACGCAGGCCCCCCACAGCTTTTTACCCTCGAGCAACGCCTGCGGCTCATAGCAGCGTTTTGGCGCAACAATCACCCGACAATGAAAACGCTGGTCGTCCTGCGTGAGGGTTAACGTGTGATAGCCCTCCGGCAGTTTTGCCGGAAGGTTAAGCGCTTTGCCACCGGTGGCGTGGCCTTTGTGCTGTTGCCCCTCTTCGGTCGTGAGCAGCCAGCTAAATTCGCCGCGCCCGTTTACCGTTAGCGGCATCTTTTTACCGGCGGTAAACACCTTCACGTTCGGCACCGGAGCAACCGACGCTTTCGCGTCGGTCTTGTGCATGGCATCCAGCAAACGTCTTTTGGTGTCGGCGCCAATAGACTGTGGTTTGCCGTGAGCATTAATGTAACTGAGGCTGATCCCCGCCGCCTGCGCGGCACTGTCCAGACGTTTACTCTCCATCGCGCTTCCTTAGCGTTTTGCCTGCCAGATACGAGCCTGATAATCACGGATTGAGCGGTCAGAACTGAACATCCCGCAGCGGGCGGTGTTCAGAATGCACGCCCGGGTCCACGCTTCCTGGTCGCGATACAGCACGTCGACCTGTTTTTGCGCGTCCACATAGGCCGTAAAGTCCGCCATGACCAGATACGGGTCACCGCCGTGTTTGTCCATGCTGTGCAGCATCTGGTCAAAGGCATGTTTATCGCCATCGCTGTACTTGCCGCTTTCCAGCTCTTTCAGAACCGCATCAAGAACTTTGTCTTTCTTACGCCATTTCACCGGGTCGTAACCTTTGGCTTTGAGGGCTTTCACTTCTTCGACGGTATGGCCGAAGATAAAGATGTTCTCTTCCCCCACCTTTTCGGCGATCTCGACGTTCGCGCCGTCGAGCGTACCGACGGTCAGCGCACCGTTCAGCGCCAGCTTCATGTTGCCGGTACCGGAAGCTTCTTTCCCTGCCGTGGAGATCTGCTCGGAGATATCCGCCGCCGGGATCAGCATCTCAGCTGCAGAGACGCAGTAGTCCGGCAGGAACACCACCTTCAGTTTGTCACCCACTTTCGGATCGTTATTGATGGCCGCGGCCACTTTATTAATGGCGAGGATAATGTTTTTCGCCAGGTAGTAGCCCGGTGCGGCTTTCGCCCCAAACAGGAACACGCGCGGTACGCGGTCAGCCTGCGGGTTCTCGCGGATCTCTTTATACAGCGCCAGAATATGCAGCAGGTTCAGGTGCTGGCGTTTGTACTCATGCAGACGTTTGATCTGAATATCGAAAATGGCGTTCGGGTTGATCTCAATCCCGGTACGCGCTTTGACAAAATGCGCCAGACGCACTTTGTTTTCGAGCTTAATGGCGCGGTACTGCTCGCGGAATGCCGCGTCGTCGGCATACTTTTCCAGATTGATCAGCTGGTCCAGATCGTTGGCCCACTCTTTCTTCAGGGTTTTGTCCAGCAGGCCAGCCAGCAGCGGGTTGCACTGCTTAATCCAGCGACGCGGCGTGATGCCGTTAGTCACGTTATGGAATTTGGTCGGCCACAGCTGGTGGTATTCCGGGAACAGGTCTTTCACCACCAGATCCGAGTGCAGCGCCGCCACACCGTTCACCGCAAAACCGCTTACCACGCACATGTTCGCCATGCGCACCTGTTTGTCATGTACCACAGCCAGCTTCGCCCACACCGCTTTGTCGCCCGGCCAGGTTTTATCCACTTGCTTTTTAAACGCGTCGTTAATCTTGTTGATGATCTGCATATGACGCGGCAGCAGGGCTTTCACCAGCTTCTCATCCCAGCACTCCAGCGCTTCAGGCATCAGGGTGTGGTTGGTGTAGGCAAACGTACGGCTGGTGATCGCCCACGCGTCATCCCAGCTCAGCTGGTGCTCGTCAATCAGCACGCGCAGCAGTTCAGGAATCGCAATCGTCGGGTGCGTATCGTTAAGCTGGATCACTTCGAAGTCCGGCAGCTGCGCCAGCTTGCGGCCCGCCAGGTGATGACGACGCAGAATATCCGCAATGGAACAGGCACACTGGAAGTACTGCTGCATCAGACGCAGTTTCTTGCCCGCCAGATGGTTGTCGTTCGGGTAAAGGACTTTGGTCAGTTTCTCGGCGTCGATCCCCTGCTGCTCGGCACGCAGGAAATCGCCGTCGTTGAATTTGGTCAGGTTGAAGGGATGAGCATGCTTTGCCTGCCACAGACGCAGCGGTTGCGCCACGCCGTTACGGTAGCCCAGCACCGGCAGATCCCAGGCTTCGCCGGTCAGGGTAAACGCAGGCTCCCACAGCCCCTGCTTCGTGACTTTACCACCAATGCCCACCTGCACATCAAGCTGTGCATTGTGGCGGAACCAGGGGTAAGTATTGCGGTGCCAGTCATCCGGCGCTTCCATCTGATGACCATCAGCAAACGACTGACGGAACAGGCCGTACTGGTAGTTCAGACCGTAGCCAATGGCCGACTGACCGACGGTGGCCATCGAGTCAAGGAAACAGGCCGCCAGACGTCCCAGACCACCGTTACCCAGCGCCGGGTCAATCTCTTCTTCCAGCAGGTCGGTCAGGTTAATGTCATGCTCTTTCAGCACATCACCCACCTCCTGATACCAGCCGAGGTTCAACAGGTTGTTACCTGTCAGACGGCCAATCAGGAACTCCATTGAGATGTAGTTAACGTGGCGCTGGTCTTTCGCCGGTTTTGCCAACGGTTGAGCATCCAGCTGCTCCGCGAGCGCACCGCTCACTGCCTGCCACCACTGGTGAGGCGTCATCTCGTTTGCAGCGTGAAGGCCAAAACGCTGCCACTGACGCGTCAGGGCAGCCTGGAATTGAGCTTTGTTAAAGGTAGGCTGTGACATAGGGAATTGGCATCCTGTAGAGAGAAAACACATGTTGGCGCTAGTGTGCCAGGCTCATTTCGCCTCTTCCTCATCCCGCAGGGGATTAGGCAGGGAGGAGTAGCGGGGATGAGCATAAAAGTGTGATCAAGGCCACTCTGAGAGCATAGTGTGAGTGTGCCAGGAAGAAAAAAAGATAACCGGGGAGAATGTCAAAAAAATGAAATACAGTTTCGGATGAAATTAATCCGCGCCGAAATGATTACTTACGCAGAATAATATTTCTGCAATGGGGCCTTACCTAAGGGGATTATTAATCTCACTCAACTTTACCCGAACTTTATTAAATTTGACGTCACTATACCTTTCTGAAACCAGTTTCAGCGTAACCGTGTGACACTGGGACAAGCCAGCGCTGACGCGGTGTTAAAGCCATTCTGGAAAAGTTCCGGTACTCGCCTGAATGTTTTGTGACAGAGTGCAAATTCAGAGCCACAAAACCCAGACATAACTTGCAATAGTTCTCTTTCTGGCCGACCTTATAGCTATTAATTACGAAGCGCAAAAAAAATAAATTCTCTCGTTCCCCACAGTGAAGTGAAAACTATGTTGATTCCGTCTAAATTAAGTCGCCCGGTTCGTCTTGACCATACAGTGGTCCGCGAGCGTCTGCTGGCTAAACTTTCCGGCGCGCATAATTTCCGACTGGCGCTGGTTACGAGCCCTGCAGGTTATGGAAAAACAACGCTCATTTCGCAATGGGCCGCAGGTAAGAGCGACCTTGGCTGGTACTCCCTTGATGAGGGCGATAACCAGCAAGAGCGTTTTGCCAGCTATCTGATTGCCGCCATTCAGCAGGCAACCAACGGACACTGCGTCGCCAGTGAGGTCATGGTGCAAAAGCGCCAGTACGCCAGCCTGTCTTCCCTTTTCTCGCAGCTGTTTATCGAACTGGCCGAATGGCATCGCCCGCTGTACGTGGTGATTGATGATTATCATCTCATCACTAACCCGGTTATCCATGAATCGATGCGTTTCTTCCTGCGTCATCAGCCGGAAAACCTGACCCTGGTCGTGCTGTCGCGTAACCTGCCGCAACTGGGCATCGCCAACCTGCGCGTGCGCGATCAGCTGCTGGAAGTCGGCAGCCAGCAGCTGGCCTTTACCCATCAGGAAGCCAAACAGTTCTTTGACTGTCGACTGAACTCGCCAATTGAGGCCTCCGAAAGCAGCCGCCTGTGTGATGATGTCGCCGGCTGGGCGACGGCGCTGCAGCTGATTGCCCTCTCTGCCCGGCAAAATAACAGCCCGACGCACCAGTCTGCGCGTCGCCTGGCGGGGATTAACGCGAGCCATCTTTCTGATTATCTCGTCGACGAAGTGCTGAACAGCGTTGATCCGTCGACCCGAAATTTCCTGCTCAAAAGTTCTCTGCTGCGTTCCATGAACGACGCGCTGATCGTGCGCGTGACCGGCTGTGAAAACGGTCAGCTGCAGCTGGAAGAGATTGAACGCCAGGGCCTGTTCCTGACCCGAATGGACGATCCCGGCGAGTGGTTCAGCTATCACCCACTGTTCGGCAGCTTCCTGCGCCAGCGCTGTCAGTGGGAGCTTGCGACGGAACTGCCGGAAATCCATCGCGCCGCCGCCGAAAGCTGGATGGCCCAAGGTTTCCCGAGCGAGGCGATTCACCACGCGCTTGCCGCCGGTGATGCCGGCATGCTGCGCGATATCCTCCTTAACCACGCATGGGGCTTGTTTAACCACAGCGAGCTGACGTTGCTTGAAGAGTCACTGAAAGCCCTGCCGTGGGAGAGCCTGCTGGAGAATCCGCGCCTGGTGCTGCTGCAGGCCTGGCTGATGCAGAGCCAGCATCGCTACAGTGAAGTAAATACCCTGCTGGCACGTGCCGAGCAGGAGATGGAAAGCGATATGGATGCCACCCTGCACGGCGAATTCAACGCCCTGCGGGCGCAGGTGGCGATTAACGACGGTGACCCGGAAGAGGCAGAGCGCCTGGCGATGGTTGCGCTGGATGAACTGCCGCTGGCCAATTTCTACAGCCGTATTGTTGCCACCTCGGTACACGGTGAAGTTCTGCACTGCAAAGGCGAGCTGACGCGCTCCCTTTCGCTCATGCAACAAACTGAACAGATGGCCCGCCGCCACGATGTCTGGCATTACGCGCTGTGGAGCCTGATCCAGCAAAGTGAAATTTTGTTTGCGCAGGGGTTCCTGCAGGCCGCCTGGGAAAATCAGGAAAAGGCCTTCCAGCTGATTCGTGAGCAGCATCTGGAACAGCTGCCGATGCACGAGTTCCTGCTGCGCATTCGTGCACAGCTCCTTTGGGCATGGTCGCGTCTGGATGAAGCGGAAAGCTGCGCCCGTCAGGGTGTGGACGTTCTCTCCAGCTTCCAGCCACAGCAGCAATTGCAGTGTCTGGCGCTGCTGGTTCAGTGCTCGCTGGCGCGTGGCGATCTCGATAACGCCCGCAACCACCTTAACCGTCTGGAAAACCTGCTCGGTAACGGTCAGTACCACAGCGACTGGGTGTCCAACGCCGATAAGGTGCGGGTGATTTACTGGCAGATGACCGGCGACAAAAAATCCGCCGCCAACTGGTTACGTCAGACCCCTAAACCGGAATTTGCCAACAACCACTTCCTGCAGAGCCAGTGGCGCAACATTGCCCGCGTCCAGATCCTGCTCGGTGAATTAGAACCTGCCGAAATCGTGCTGGAAGAGCTTAATGAAAACGCCCGCAGCCTGCGGCTGATGAGCGATCTCAACCGCAACCTGCTTCTGCTGAACCAGCTTTACTGGCAGGCGGGCCGCAAAAACGATGCCCAGCGCGTCCTGCTGGAAGCGCTGCAGCTGGCGAACCGCACCGGGTTTATCAGCCACTTTGTCATTGAAGGTGAAGTGATGGCCCAGCAGCTGCGACAGTTGATTCAACTCAATACGCTGCCAGAGCTGGATCAGCATCGTGCCCAGCGTATTCTGCGCGAGATTAACCAGCACCATCGCCATAAGTTTGCGCACTTTGATGAGAACTTCGTTGAACGTCTGCTGAACCATCCGGAAGTACCGGAACTGATCCGCACCAGCCCGCTCACTCAGCGCGAATGGCAGGTGCTGGGGCTGATCTACTCAGGCTACAGCAACGAGCAGATCGCCGGTGAACTGGCGGTGGCGGCGACGACCATCAAAACCCATATCCGTAATCTCTATCAGAAGCTTGGCGTCGCCCATCGTCAGGATGCGGTGCAGCATGCACAGCAGCTGCTGAAGATGATGGGGTACGGCGTGTAATTCCGGTGCGCGTGGGTGCCCTCACCCGGGCCTGTTTTGCAGAAACTAAAAACGGCAACCTTCGGTTGCCGTTTTGCTTTTACGTCAGCACAGTTCCAGCTGCAGATTATTATCCTTAATCACCTGCATCACGCCTGCCGGCGGCATCACGTCGGTATAAACCGCATCAACCATGCTGATGCTGCCCATATTCACCATCGCGTTACGGCCAAACTTGGAGTGGTCCACCACGAGCATAACGTGGCGTGAATTCTCAATAATCGCGCGCTTGGTGCGGACTTCATGATAATCAAACTCCAGCAGGGAGCCATCGCTGTCGATACCGCTGATCCCGAGAATGCCGAAATCGAGACGGAACTGAGAGATAAAGTCGAGCGTCGCTTCACCGATGATGCCGCCGTCGCGGCTGCGCAACTCGCCGCCCGCAAGGATGATGCGGAAATCGTCTTTCTGCATCAGGGTATTCGCGACATTCAGGTTATTGGTCACAACGCGCAGGTTTTCATGATCCAGCAGCGCATGGGCGACCGCTTCCGGCGTGGTGCCGATATCAATAAACAGCGTCGCCCCGTTAGGGATCTGGCTGGCGACTTTCCGCGCAATGCGCTCTTTTTCCGCCGTTTGCGTGGCTTTACGGTCATGCCATGAGGTGTTGACCGAGCTGGACGGCAGCGCCGCCCCGCCGTGGTGGCGCAGAATACGGTTTTGATCGGCAAGGTCGTTCAGGTCACGACGAATGGTCTGCGGGCTGACGGCAAACTGCTCGACCAGCTCTTCGGTACTGACATATCCCTGTTTTTTAACCAGTTCGATAATGGCGTCATGACGTTGTGTTTGTTTCATCAATTATCCCTGAGAATTATGTTCGTTTTCGCGCATGGAGCGTGTCGGCAAACGCCATCGCCAGCCCAACGGCCAGCCCGGTGACGTGTGCACCATTGGCGATAGACATACCAAACAGATCAAACCATCCGGCAATTAGCCATATTAATGCAAAGGTTATTAACCCGCGTTGCAGATAGATGCCACTTTCAGGATCGCGCTCACCTCTGAGCCAGACATAGCCCATCAGGGCATACACAACACCTGATAATCCGCCAAACCACGGGCCGCTGAATTTGTGCTGCACATAGCCACTCAACAGGGCACTGATGACGGTGATCACAATCAGCTTCCCGCTGCCCAGACGCTTCTCGACGGCACCGCCAAGGTACCACCACCACAGCAGGTTAAAGAGAATATGCATCACCGAGAAGTGCATCAGCGCATGGGTAAAATAGCGCCAGACGTCAACGTCCAGTGAAGGATCATAGGGCCATGCCAGGGCGATCATGACGCTCTGGTCGCCGACCACGTTCATCATAATGAACACGATAATGCAGGCGGCCATCAGCAGCAGCGTAAACGGACCCGCGCGTTCGCGCACGGTGGCAAAGAAGGGAAAACGACGATAGTGCAGCCCGCTGCCCGTCTGGCCTGATTGCCAGCTTGCGGCCAGATAGCGCGGGTCGCCGGGGTTCTCAAGGAATCGCGCCAGCTCCTCATTTACCCTCGCGGCCTGGCTCTCGTCGGCCAGCCACACATCGGTCTGATGATGTTGCTGGATGGTCAGAATAACGCCCTGCGTCGCCATATAGTCGACAAACGCCTGGGCGACGCGCGGGTTGGTAAAAGAGGTGATCATCAACATGGGCAGCCGTCGCTTATTTCCACACAAAAGGGGACAGTATAGCGGTATCAGCGCTCAAACGCGTATTCAACTTCTGCCGGGAAATGACGATGCCAGGCATCGAAGCCGCCATCGACGCTGTAAACCGCATCGTAGCCCTGCTGAAGCAGGTACTGCGCTGCACCTTTACTGCTGTTGCCGTGGTAGCACATGACCATCACCGGCGTGTCGAAGTCGTTATCGCGCATAAACGCGCCCAGGGAGTCGTTGGTCAGGTGGAACGCGCCTGGCGTGTGGCCCATCGCAAAGCTCTGTGGATCGCGGATGTCCACCAGCACAGCCGTTCCCTGGTGCATTTTCTGATGGGCTTCTTCTACGTTAATACATTCAAACTGATCCATGGTGCTCTCATCTTATATTCAGGTGTGGTGCGCTTCCTCTCACCCCCACTCTCTCCTGAAGTGAGAAGGTTGGGCGAGGGCATCAAGCGGCACTATTTTACCCCGTAGTGTACGTCCTGGCGGCGGGTAAACGCCATTATGTTATCCATATCACTCTAAATTGTTTTTTTGATGTTACCAAAAGCGCGTTCCTTTGCTATTATGAGCGATATCGAACATTTCTGAGCTTTAACGAAAGTGCGTGAGGGTGTTATGGAAACCAAAGATCTGATTGTGATAGGCGGTGGCATCAACGGTGCCGGGATTGCGGCCGATGCTGCAGGACGCGGTTTATCCGTGCTGATGCTGGAAGCTAACGATCTCGCCTGCGCGACCTCGTCCGCCAGCTCCAAACTGATCCACGGTGGCCTGCGCTACCTGGAACACTACGAATTCCGCCTGGTCAGCGAAGCCCTGGCCGAACGTGAAGTGCTGCTGAAAATGGCCCCGCATCTGGCGATTCCGATGCGCTTTCGCCTGCCCCACCGCCCGCATCTGCGTCCGGCGTGGATGATTCGAATCGGTCTGTTTATGTACGATCATCTGGGCAAACGTACCAGCCTGCCAGGATCGACCGGTTTGCGTTTTGGCTCAGAATCGGTCCTTAAACCTGAAATCGTGCGCGGATTCGAATATTCCGACTGCTGGGTAGACGATGCGCGTCTGGTCCTTGCCAATGCGCAGATGGTGGTGAAAAAAGGCGGCGAGGTGAAAACCCGCACCCGCGCCACGGCTGCCCGTCGTGAAAACGGCCTGTGGATTGTTGAAGCGGAAGACGTGGATACCGGCGAGAAGTTCAGCTGGAAAGCGCGCGGCCTGGTAAACGCCACCGGTCCGTGGGTGAAACAGTTCTTTGATGAGGGAATGCACCTGCCTTCGCCGTACGGCATCCGCCTGATCAAAGGCAGCCACATTGTCGTGCCACGCGTGCATACCCAGAAGCAGGCCTATATCCTGCAAAACGAAGATAAACGTATCGTGTTTGTGATCCCGTGGATGGATGAGTTCTCCATCATCGGCACCACCGACGTGGAGTACAAAGGCGATCCGAAAAATGTCGAGATCGACGAAAGTGAAGTCAGCTACCTGCTGAAAGTGTATAACGCGCACTTCAAAAAACAGCTGGCACGCGATGACGTGGTCTGGACCTACTCCGGCGTGCGTCCGCTGTGTGATGACGAATCGGACTCACCGCAGGCCATCACTCGCGACTATACGCTGGATATTCATGACGTGGACGGCCAGGCACCGCTGCTGTCGGTCTTTGGCGGCAAGCTCACTACCTATCGTAAGCTTGCCGAACACGCGCTGGAAAAACTGGTGCCGTACTACAAAGGCATTGGCCCGGCCTGGACTAAAGGTGCCGTATTGCCTGGCGGCGATATCGGGGATAACCGCGATGATTATGCCGCGAAACTGCGCCGTCGCTACCCGTTCATCACCGAAGGGATGGCGCGTCACTACGCCCGTACCTACGGCAGTAATACGGAATGGATCCTGGGTGAAGCCAAAACGCTTGCCGACCTGGGTGAACATTTCGGTCACGAACTCTACGAAGCCGAACTGCGCTATCTGGTTGAGAACGAGTGGGTGCGCCGCCTGGATGATGCCATCTGGCGTCGTACCAAAGAAGGGATGTGGCTGGATGCCGAGCAGCAGTCGCGCGTGGCGCAGTGGCTGGCGCAGAACGCGGGAAAGCGTGAGCTGTCATTAGCATCGTGATGTAAAAAAGCCCGGTGGCGTTACGCTTCCCGGGCCAGCAGATCGCATAAGCCGGGTCAGGCGAAGCCGCCACCCGGCTCTGTTTTTTTATAACCGCACGGGATCGATATGCCAGATAGTTTCAGCATATTCTTTGATAGTACGGTCTGATGAGAAATACCCCATATTGGCGATGTTATGCATCGCGGCGCTGGTCCACTTCTCCTGCTGACGGTACAACTCGTCCACGTTGTCCTGACAGTCGACATAGCTGCGGTAATCCGCCAGCACCTGATAGTGGTCACCAAAGTTAATCAGTGAATCGACCAGATCGCGATAGCGGCTCGGCTCTTCAGGGTTAAACACGCCGGTGGCGATTTGCGTCAACACCTGGCGCAGCTCTTCATCTTCTTCGTAGTACTCGCGCGGCGAGTAGCCCTTCCTGCGAAGCGCCTCCACCTCCTCCGTCGTGTTACCGAAGATAAAGATATTTTCTGCCCCGACATGTTCCAGCATCTCAACGTTCGCGCCATCCAGCGTACCGATGGTCAGTGCGCCATTCAGGGCAAACTTCATATTACTGGTGCCAGAGGCTTCCGTACCGGCCGTGGAAATCTGCTCAGACAGGTCCGCCGCCGGAATGATCAGCTGCGCCAGACTCACACTGTAGTTCGGGACAAAGACCACCTTCAGCTTGTCACCGATATCCGGATCGTTGTTGACCACCTTCGCCACATCATTGATGAGATGAATAATGTGCTTCGCCATGTAGTATGCCGACGCCGCCTTACCGGCAAAGATTTTCACCCGTGGCACCCAGTCGGCCGTTGGGTCGGCTTTGATGCGATTGTAGTGCGTGATGACGTGCAGCACGTTCATAAGCTGTCGCTTGTACTCATGGATACGCTTGATTTGCACATCAAACAACGCTTTCGGGTTGGCCACCACGTTCAGGTGCAGCGCAAGATACACCGACAGCCGCTTCTTGTTCAGAAGCTTGGCTTCACGCACGGCTTTGTTCACCGCCGGGAAATCCAGGTGCTGTTCAAGCTCGCCCAGCTGACTCAAATCGGTACGCCAGGTGCGGCCAATATGTTCGTCCAGGACGTCGGAGAGCGGCTGGTTAGCCAGCGCCAGCCAGCGACGCGGGGTAACACCGTTCGTCACGTTGCAAAAACGCGTCGGGAAGATCTTCGCGAAATCAGCAAACAGCGACTGCACCATCAGGTTCGAGTGCAGTCCGGAAACCCCGTTCACCTTGTGACTGATCACCACCGCCAGCCAGGCCATACGCACGCGGCGACCGTTGGATTCATCAATGATTGAAGCCCGGCTCAGCAGGCCAGTATCGTTCGGATACTGCTCCTGCAGCGTCTTCAGGAAGTAGTCGTTAATCTCAAAGATAATCTGCAGATGGCGTGGCAAAATTTTACCGAGCATGTCGACCGGCCAGGTTTCCAGCGCTTCGCTCATCAGGGTGTGGTTGGTGTACGAGAAGACCTGGCAGGTCACTTCAAACGCATCATCCCAGCTGAATTTGTGCTCGTCGATCAGCAGACGCATAAGCTCGGGGATCGAAAGCACCGGGTGGGTGTCGTTGAGGTGAATGGCGGTTTTTTCCGCCAGGTTACTGTAGGTTTTGTGCAGCTGATAATGACGGCTCAGGATGTCCTGAATCGTCGCGGACACAAGGAAATACTCCTGACGCAGACGCAGTTCGCGTCCGGAATAGGTCGAGTCATCCGGATAAAGTACGCGGGAGACGTTTTCAGAGTGGTTTTTATCTTCCACCGCCGCAAAATAGTCGCCCTGGTTGAATTTACCGAGGTTGATTTCGCTACTGGCCTGGGCGCTCCACAGGCGCAGGGTATTGGTGGCATCGGTGTCGTAGCCGGGGATAATCTGGTCATAGGCCACGGCCAGGATCTCTTCCGTCTCAACCCAGCGGGATTTTTTTCCCTCCTGCTGAATACGGCCACCAAAGCGCACTTTGTAGCGCGTGTTGTGTCGTTTGAATTCCCACGGGTTGCCGTACTCAAGCCAGTAGTCCGGAGACTCTTTCTGTCGGCCTTCCACAATGTTCTGCTTGAACATGCCGTAGTCGTAGCGAATCCCGTAGCCGCGGCCCGGCAGGGCCAGCGTCGCCAGCGAGTCCAGGAAACAGGCGGCCAGACGCCCCAGGCCGCCGTTACCGAGGCCCGGGTCATTCTCTTCGTCAATCAGCTCTTCTAAATCTAACCCCATCTCTTCCAGTGCGGTTTTGACGTCGTCATAGATACCGAGCGACAACAGCGCATTGGACAGCGTGCGGCCAATCAAAAATTCCATCGACAGGTAATAAACCTGCCGCGTTTCCTGCGAGAGCTGGGCGCGGTTAGAGCGCAGCCAGCGTTCCACTAAGCGGTCACGCACGGCAAACAGCGTGGCGTTCAGCCACTCGTGTTTGTTGGCGATGACCGGGTCTTTCCCGATGGTGAACATCAGCTTATAGGCGATAGAGTGCTTTAACGCCTCAACGCTGAGCGTGGGTGAAGAATAGCTAAAAGGAGCATTCATATCAGTAACTTCGCCTCGTTACATCAAGCGTTGATAAAGGTCGCGGTATGACTGCGCCGCAACGTGCCAGCCAAAGTCCAGAGACATCGCCTGACGCTGAACGTAACGCCACAGAGATGGACGGGACCACAAGACGAAAGCACGCCGAATCGCCCGCAGCAGCGACCAGGCATTACTGTCCTCAAAGACAAACCCGCTGGCGATACCGTCCGCAAGGTTTTCCAGAGAACTGTCCGATACGGTATCCGCCAGCCCGCCAGTACGACGTACCAGCGGCAGCGTGCCGTATTTCAGGCCATAGAGCTGCGTCAGGCCACACGGTTCGAAACGACTCGGCACCAGAATGACGTCAGCACCGCCCATAATCCGGTGCGAAAACGCTTCGTGATAGCCAATCTGCACCCCTACCTGCCCGGGGTGTTCCGCCGCTGCCGCAAGGAAACCTTCCTGCAGCACCGGGTCGCCGGCACCGAGCAGCGCCAGTTGTCCCCCCTGCTCCAGTAAGCCCGGCAGCGCCTCCAGCACTAAATCCAGCCCTTTCTGGCTGGTCAGACGGCTGACGACGGCGAACAGCGGCACTTTATCGTTCACCTTCAGCCCCATCGCAATCTGCAGCTGGCGTTTGTTTTCCGCTTTGTCTTCCACGGAATCGCGGCCATAGCGTGCCGCCAGCAGAAGATCGGTCTCCGGATTCCAGATCTGCTCATCAACACCGTTGAGGATCCCCGACAGGCGGCCCTCACGATGGCGCTGTCGCAGCAACCCTTCCAGACCGTTACCAAACTCCGGCTGGGTAATTTCCCGGGCGTAGGTCGGGCTCACGGCCGTAATGTGATCGGCGTAGTAGATGCCGGCTTTCAGGAACGAAATCTGCCCGTTAAACTCCAGCCCGTGCATGTTATAGAACGACCATGGCAGATCGATGTCATTCATGTGATGGGCATAGTACATGCCCTGATACGCCAGGTTGTGAACGGTAAAGACCGATTTCGCCGGGTGGCCGCGCGCCGCCAGATACGCCGGTGCAAGCCCGGCGTGCCAGTCGTGAGCGTGTACCACATTCGGGCGCCAGAACGGATCCAGCCCGGTTGCCATTTCAGCACCGACCCAGCCGAGCAGTGCGAAACGCAGCACGTTGTCGGTATAGGCGAACAGGTTCGTATCGTGATACGGGCTACCCGGTCGATCGTATAAATGCGGCGCATCAATCAGGTAAATGCCTACGCCATTGTAATGTCCAAACAGCAGGGTGATGCGTCCGGCGAAGGTTTCACGACGAGTGACCACCTTTGCATCTGGAATACCACGCCGGATATCCGGAAAAGCGGGCAACAGAACTCGGGTATCTACACCCCCGGCGATTTGCGCCGCAGGCAATGCGCCAAGAACATCCGCCAGACCGCCCGTTTTTAACAACGGGAACATCTCAGAACATACATGTAAAACCTGCATTATCGCTCCTGTTTGACCTGCAGCTTCCGCAACATTTCCCGTGTTACTAACACGATCCCCTCTTCCGAACGGTAGAAACGACGCGCGTCTTCTTCCGCATTTTCACCAATCACCATGCCTTCAGGTATGACGCAGGCACGGTCGATAACGCAACGGCGCAGACGGCATGAGCGTCCGACCCAGACATCCGGCAGCAGCACCGCCGAATCAATATTACAGAATGAGTTCACGCGCACGCGGGGGAACAGCACCGACTGCACCACCACCGACCCCGAGATAATGCATCCGCCGGACACCAGCGAGTTCAGCGTCATGCCGTGACTGCCGGAGCGGTCCTGAACGAATTTCGCCGGCGGCAGCGATTCCATGTGGGTACGGATTGGCCAGTTCTGGTCGTACATATCCAGTTCAGGCGTCACCGACGCGAGATCGAGGTTTGCCTTCCAGTAGGCCTCCAGCGTTCCGACGTCGCGCCAGTAAGGTTCAGCATTCGGATCAGACTGCACGCAGGACAACGGGAAGGGATGTGCATACGCCATGCCAGCTTTGGTAATTTTCGGAATGATGTCTTTGCCGAAGTCGTGGCTGGAGTTTTCGTCTTTGTCGTCTTCTTCCAGCAGCGCGTAAAGATAATCGGCATCAAAGACATAGATCCCCATGCTGGCGAGCGATTTGGTATCGTCCCCTGGCATTGTCGGTGGGTTCGCCGGTTTTTCGACAAAATCGATAATCTTGTCGTCGGCGTCGACGTGCATCACCCCAAATGCCGTCGCCTCAGCAACAGGCACGGGCAGGCATGCCACGGTGCAACGCGCCCCTTTTTCGACGTGGTCGATCAGCATGTGGGAGTAGTCTTGCTTGTAGATATGATCGCCCGCGAGGATCACAATGTATTCCGCGTTATAACGGCGAATAATGTCGAGGTTTTGCGTCACCGCATCCGCCGTCCCGCGATACCAGTTCTCACCGTGAACGCGCTGCTGGGCAGGCAGAAGATCGACAAACTCATTCATCTCTTCACTGAAGAATGACCAGCCGCGCTGGATGTGCTGCACCAGAGTATGTGACTGATACTGCGTAATGACGCCAATGCGGCGAATGCCTGAGTTCAGGCAGTTGGAGAGCGCAAAGTCGATAATACGGAACTTACCACCAAAGTGGACGGCAGGTTTGGCGCGTTTGATGGTCAAATCTTTCAGACGAGTACCACGCCCGCCTGCGAGTATCAGGGCAACAGTTTTTAATGGTAGCTGGCGTGCCAACATTAAGGGATCGTTCTTCTCTAATCTAACCATGACTAACTCCTTTTTTATCATCTTTGGAATACGCACACTCCGTGCGCAGGCCCGTGCCAGACAGCCATTACTACCGGATTATCCGCTCCGGCAAATGGGGGAACAGCGCGCCATTCCCCGTCAGGTAAAACAATCTCAGCGACGTCATCCGTCGCGTTCAGCGTGACCAGCCACCTCTCCGAAAGCAGGATTTGCAGGCGTGGTACGCCGTGTTGCCACTCTTGCGCGCTTAAGGGTTGCGCGTCTTGATTCAGCCAGCGGACATTACCGTCGCCCTCTTCCCACCAGCGATCGGCGGTGAGCGCGGGAATTTGCTGGCGAAGATGGATCAGCGCAGCGGTAAAGTGAATCAACCCGCTGTTCGCTTCACCCCAGTCGAGCCAGGTCAACGTGTTGTCCTGGCAATACGCATTGTTGTTACCATGCTGACTGTGACCATGTTCATCGCCTGCCAGCAGCATCGGCGTGCCCTGCGACAATAACAGCGTTGTCAGCAGCGCATGCACGCTGGCGCGTCGCCGCTCGATAACATCAAGGCTTCCGCCTAACCCTTCTATACCATGATTGAAGCTATGGTTATTGTTAGTGCCATCGCGATTCTCCTCGCCGTTCGCTTCATTGTGTTTCTGATTGAAACAAACGCAGTCCCGGAGCGTAAAACCGTCGTGCGCCGTCAGCAGGTTGATCGTCGCAGACGGTCGTTTGCCATCGCGCTTAAAAAGATCGCTGGACCCGGCAAAGCGTCCGGCGAACTCCCCCAGCGACAGATTCCGTTCCAGCCAGAAGCGGCGCGCGGCATCGCGATAGTGATCGTTCCACTCGGCAAACAGGGGCGGGAAATTCCCGACCTGATACCCCCCTTCACCGATGTCCCACGGCTCGGCAATGAGCTTCACCTGTGACAGCACCGGACAGTTTTTGATCGCTTCAAACAGCGGCGCCTGCTGGCTGAAGGCCGGCGTACGCCCCATAACGGGTGCCAGATCAAAACGAAAACCGTCGACGTGGAACGTGTCCACCCAGTACTTCAGGCATTCATACGCGAAATGCATGACCACCGGGTGGCTGAGATTGAGCGTGTTACCGCAACCGGTCCAGTTGAAGTAATCGCCATCGTCCCTGATCCAATAATAGCTACGGTTATCAATTCCGCGCATGGAGAGCGTCGGTCCATCGAGATCGCTTTCCGCACTGTGGTTCAGTACCACGTCCAGAATGACCTCAATACCTGCCGTATGAAGCGCCTTTACCGCATCACGAAACTCGTCCCGCGCCTTGTCCGGATGAGCGGCATAGCGGGGTTCGAGCGCAAACATCGCCAGCGGGTTGTAGCCCCAGTAGTTACTGAGCCCCAGCCGCTGCAGACGAGGTTCACTGGCAAAATGCGCGACGGGCAACAGCTCCAGGGCCGTGATCCCGAGGTGCTTAAGGTAGGCAATCATGGTCGGATGACCGAGCGCCTTGTAGGTGCCGCGCATCTCTTTCGGGATCGACGGATGCAGATACGTCAGCCCTTTGACATGCGCCTCGTAGATAACGGTGTTGCCCCACGGCGTGCGCGGCGGGGCATCGTCTTCCCAGTCGTAGAGATCGTTCACCACCACGCTTTTAGGCGCCACGGGGGCGCTGTCGCGGTGGTCGGGTTCACCGTAGCCGACATGGAAAATAGGGTCGTCTTTAAACTCGCCATCCACGCGGTGCGCACACGGATCGATCAGCAGCTTCGCCGGGTTAAACCAGTGCCCCTGCGCAGGTGCCCACGGGCCGTGTACGCGATAGCCGTAGTGCATTCCTGGCCGTCCCCCGGCCAGGTAGCCATGCCAGGTATCTCCTGTGCGAGACGGCAGGTCGTAACGATGTTCATTACCCTCGCCGTCAAATACGCACAGTTCAACCCGCTCCGCATGGGCAGAAAAGAGCGTGAAATTCACCCCCTTTCCATCAAAACGTGCCCCGAGCGGTTCGGGTTTACCTGCCGTAAGCTGGGTCATTCCCCCTCCCGGATCAGCCAGATGGTGCTGAGCGGCGGTAGCGTAAGGCTCAGGGAATTCGGTCGCCCGTGGCTTTCAATGGCATCGCTTTGCACCAGACCACCGTTACCGGCATTGCTGCCGTGGTAGTGCGTGGAATCGGTATTCAGGATTTCACGCCACTTGCCGGCCTGGTTAATCCCGAAGCGATAATGATGGCGCGGTACAGGGGTAAAGTTGCTGGCGACGATAATTTCGTTGCCGGCTTTATCCCGCCGCACAAAGACAAACACCGAGCGCTCATGGTCATCCACCACCAGCCACTCGAAACCGTACGGGTCAAAATCAAGCTCATGCAGGGCTTTGTGGTGACGGTAGGTCAGGTTCAGGTCCCGCACCAGACGCTGCACGCCGTGGTGCCAGTTGTCGCCACCTTCCAGCAGATGCCAGTCGAGGCTGGTGTCGTGGTTCCACTCGCGCCCCTGGGCGAACTCATTGCCCATAAACAGCAGTTTTTTACCCGGGAAGGCGAACATCCAGCCGTAGTAGGCGCGCAGGTTGGCGAACTTCTGCCATGCATCGCCCGGCATGCGGTCGAGAATGGATTTTTTGCCATGCACCACTTCGTCATGCGACAGCGGCAGCATGAAGTTCTCGGTGTAGTTGTAGAGCAGCCCGAAGGTGAGTTTGTCATGGTGATACTGACGGTAGACAGGATCCAGCTTCATGTAGTCGAGCGTGTCGTGCATCCACCCCAGGTTCCATTTGTACCAGAACCCCAGTCCGCCGGTTGACGGTGGACGGGAGACGCCAGGGAAGTCGGTGGACTCTTCCGCCATCGTCACCGCACCGTCTACCTGCTCGCCGATAATACGGTTGGTGTTGCGCAGAAACTCAATCGCTTCCAGGTTTTCACGGCCGCCATACTCGTTCGGGATCCACTCGCCTTCTTTGCGGCTGTAGTCGCGGTAGATCATCGACGCCACGGCATCAACGCGCAGGGCATCAATGCCAAAGCGCTCAATCCAGTACAGCGCATTGCCCACGAGGTAGTTTGCCACTTCACGACGACCGTAGTTGTAGATCAGCGTGTTCCAGTCCTGGTGATAGCCTTCGCGCGGGTCGCTGTGCTCGTACAGCTTAGTGCCGTCAAACTCTGAAAGACTAAAATCATCGGACGGGAAATGGCCCGGCACCCAGTCGAGGATCACGTTTAACCCGGCGGCGTGCGCGGCATTGATAAAATAGCGGAAGTCATCGCGCGTGCCGAAGCGACGCGTCGGGGCATACATCCCGGTCGGCTGATAACCCCAGCTTCCGTCGAACGGGTGTTCATTAATTGGCAGCAGCTCAAGGTGGGTAAAGCCCATCCATTTCGCGTACGGAACCAGCTGGTCGGCAAGCTCCCGGTA
Organism: Enterobacter sp. 200527-13; assembly: GCF_027924865.1. Taxonomy (NCBI): domain Bacteria; kingdom Pseudomonadati; phylum Pseudomonadota; class Gammaproteobacteria; order Enterobacterales; family Enterobacteriaceae; genus Enterobacter; species Enterobacter sp. 200527-13. Next base: position 119,892 of record NZ_BSCM01000007.1, on the reverse strand, counting down.
GCTGAGCCAGAAGTTGTTATCGGTATGGCGACGCCAGGAACCGAGATGCACTTCGTAGACGGAGATTGGCGCATCAAAGCGGTTGGCCTGCTTGCGTTCTTCACTCTGGACAACTTTTTCCGGCAGGCCGCAAATCATTGACGCGGTTTCCGGACGCATTTGCGCTTCGAAGGCGTACGGGTCGGACTTAATACGCAGCTTGCCGTGCGCATCGATCATCTCGAATTTATACAGCTGGCCGTTGTGCGCGCCGGGGATAAACAGCTCCCAGATACCGCTTTCACGGCGCAGACGCATCGGGTGACGACGGCCATCCCAGTAGTTGAACTGGCCGACAACGGAGACTCGCTGGGCGTTAGGCGCCCACACGGCAAACCGCGTGCCGGTGATGCCATCCATCGTATCGGCATGGGCACCCAGCGTTTCATAAGGTCGCAGGTGGGTACCTTCAGACAGCAGCCACGCGTCCATCTCCTGTAAAAGAGGCCCAAAGCTGTAGGGATCATCGATGAGATTTTGCTGACCATGCCAGATAACGGCAAGCTGATAACGAAAAGGGTTTTTACGTCGGGGCATTACGCCCGAAAAGAAGCCACGAGAATCGAGGCATTCCAGATTGCCGACCTTGCGGCCGGTTTTGGGTTCGATAACCCACACTTCTGTGGCATCCGGTAACAGTGCCCGGACTTCCAGCCCGGCCTCGGTACGGTGCATCCCCAGTACGGAAAAGGGGTCGGCAAAATGACCCGCAATAAGCGCATTAATCACGTCTCTATCCACACGATCGGACATGGTATTCATCCTGTTTTTTATGTCGTCCTTTTTTAGCACCTGGGACGACTTTAATGTGACCTGAACGGGCATCCTCTCAGCCCCGTCCTAACCTCAGGTAAGAAATAACTCTTCCTTAAAGCATAGCCAACGCTCTAAATGACTCCTGATAAAAAATAAGACATATGCGTTTTACTCCATGTAGTACGCGGAAAAGGGGGTGAAAATCACCCCCCGGGGTTTAACAAATTATTACGCCAGCTGGCGCAGCATGCGACGCAGCGGCTCGGCTGCGCCCCACAGAAGCTGGTCGCCGACGGTGAATGCAGAAAGGAACTCCGGCCCCATGTTCAGCTTACGCAGACGACCCACCGGGGTGGTCAGCGTGCCGGTGACGGCAGCCGGGGTCAATTCACGCATGGTGATGTCGCGATCGTTTGGAACCACTTTCGCCCACGGGTTGTGTGCAGCCAGCAGCTCTTCCACGGTCGGAATCGACACATCTTTTTTCAGTTTAATCGTGAAGGCCTGGCTGTGGCAGCGCAGCGCGCCGATACGTACGCACAGACCGTCAACCGGAATGGTGTTCGCGGTATTGAGTATTTTGTTGGTCTCAGCCTGACCTTTCCACTCTTCGCGGGTCTGGCCGTTATCCAGCTGTTTGTCGATCCACGGGATCAGACCACCGGCCAGCGGTACACCAAAGTTATCCACCGGCAGCTCGCCGCTGCGGGTCAGCTCGGTGACTTTACGCTCGATATCGAGAATAGCGGAGGCCGGATTTGCCAGCTCGGTCGCAACGCTGTGGTGCAACTGGCCCATCTGCGTCAGCAGTTCACGCATATGTCGCGCACCGCCGCCGGACGCGGCCTGGTAAGTCGCCACGGAGACCCACTCCACCAGGTCCTGCGCGAACAGGCCGCCGAGGGACATCAGCATCAGGCTGACGGTGCAGTTACCGCCGACAAAGGTTTTTACGCCGTTGTTCAGACCGTCGGTGATGACGTCCTGGTTGACCGGGTCGAGAATGATGATGGCATCGTCTTTCATGCGCAGTGAAGACGCCGCATCAATCCAGTAGCCCTGCCAGCCGCTTTCACGCAGCTTTGGATAAATTTCGTTGGTATAATCGCCGCCCTGGCAAGTGACAATAATGTCGAGTGCCTTCAGCGCTTCCAGATCGAAAGCATCCTGCAACGTACCGGTGCTGCCGCCAAAAGAAGGTGCAGCCTGGCCGAGCTGGGAAGTGGAGAAGAAGACCGGGCGGATGGCGTCAAAATCGCGCTCTTCAACCATGCGTTGCATGAGAACAGAGCCGACCATACCGCGCCAGCCGATAAAACCAACGTTTTTCATAGCATTTTTTTCCTGCAGAGGGTGTGTGCTGATTGTGCAAACCAGTATTCAACTGGGATATGCTTCACATTACAAAATGCTGCCAAAGTCGCAAGCGAAATTAATCGATGATGGCCCGCCAATCAGAAATAGCGCTAATCATCATAATAACCATAGAGAGTTTCAGGGATAATTTTAATGAGTGAAATCATATCCGCGGCGGTTTTATTGATCCTGATAATGGATCCTCTGGGCAACCTGCCTATCTTCATGTCGGTGCTGAAGCACACCGAACCCAAACGCCGTCGGGCGATCATGATCCGCGAGCTGCTTATCGCGCTGCTGGTGATGTTCATCTTCCTGTTTGCCGGTGAGAAAATCCTCGCCTTCCTGAATCTGCGTGCCGAAACGGTTTCGATTTCCGGTGGGATTATCCTGTTCCTGATAGCGATTAAGATGATTTTCCCGAGCGCCGAAGGCAGCAGCAGCGGCCTGCCCGCGGGGGAAGAGCCGTTTATTGTGCCGCTGGCGATTCCCCTTGTCGCCGGACCGACGATTCTGGCAACGCTGATGCTGCTGTCGCATCAGTACCCCAATCAGATGAGCCATCTGGTGATTGCCTTGCTGATTGCCTGGGGCGGGACGTTTATCATTCTGCTGCAGTCGTCGTTGTTCCTGCGCCTGCTGGGTGAGAAAGGCGTAAACGCGCTGGAGCGCCTGATGGGGTTGATTCTGGTGATGATGGCGACGCAGATGTTCCTGGACGGGATCCGCGCGTGGATGAAGGGCTAGGTAAAAACAAAAAAGGACAACTCACGTTGTCCTTTTGCTTTTAGCCGGGTTTAACTCAGCAGCGTAAACGCAATCATCCCGACAATGGCACCCGTCGTGCCGAGGATGGTTTCCATCAGCGTCCAGGTTTTCAGGGTTTGCGCTTCGGTCGCACCGGTAAATTTACCGAACAGCCAGAAGCCGGCGTCGTTGACGTGTGACACCACAATCGAACCGCCCGCAATACAGATTGAGAGCGCGGCCATCTGGGCACCGGAGTAGTTAAGCTGTTCAATCACCGGCATCACCAGACCCACGGCGGTTAAACATGCCACCGTCGCAGAGCCCTGGATGATACGCACCGCCGCAGCCAGTACGAAACAGGTCACCGCAATGGGCAGCCCCATGCCGGTCAGGGCTTCGCCCAGCGCCGGACCCACGCCGGAATCCACCAGCACCTGTTTGAACACGCCACCGGCACCGATCACCAGCAGAATGATACCCGCAGGCTGCAGCGCATGGCCGCAGATTTCCATCACTTTGTCTTTCGGCATGCCCTGGCGCATCGCCAGGCCGTACATCGCCACCAGACACGCCACCAGGATCGCGGTGAACGGGTGGCCGATAAACTCAAACCATTCGTACGCGGTAGACCCTACCGGCACGAAACGCGCGGCGATGGTTTTCAGCCCCACCAGCACCAGCGGCAGCAGGATCAGCGCCAGGCTGAAGCCGAAGGACGGCATTTTGCCTTCGCCAAGGTGCGGCTCGGTGACGTCATCCGGAATGTGAAGCTCAACGTAACGGCTGATGAAGTTGCCCCACAGCGGGCCGGCAATAATCATTCCCGGGATCGCTGCACACAGGCCAATCAGGATCATCCAGCCAAAATCGGCGTGCATCTGAGAAGCCAGCAGCATCGGCGCAGGCCCAGGCAGCAGGAACGCCGCCGCTGCCGCCACGCCCGCAAACAGCGGAATCACCAGCTTCACGAGGTTAGTGCCGGTATGGCGCGCCATCGAGAACGCCACGCTAATCAGCAGCACCACGGCCACTTCGAAGAACAGCGGCAGCGCACAAATCAGACCGGCGAGGCCAATCGCGTAGTGCGCACGGCTGTGTCCGAAGGATTTGAGCATTTTGACGGCAATCTGGTCGACTGCGCCCGTCTCATGCAGGATCTTGCCAAACATCGCGCCCAGCGCGACCACAATAGCCAGGAAACCCAGCGTGCCTCCCATCCCTTTTTCCATCGTCGCTGCGATCTTATCGAGCGGCATACCGGAAAAGAGACCTGCACCAATAGACACCACCATTAAGGCAACGAAAGCATGCATACGCGCTTTCATCACTAAAAACAGCAGCAGCAATACGGAACCAACTGCTGTTAAAACTAGCGTTAATGTACTCAAAACTTACTGCCTTTTATTAATGACCTCGATGGTGCTGGCAACAACACCCTCCAGTGACTGATCGATATCAACCACTAAGACGTCTTTCTCATCGTCGCCCGGCTCCTGCAGCGCTTCGAACTGCGTCACCAGCATCTGGGTTTTGAAGAAGTGGCCTTTACGCGCCTTCAGACGGCTCTCAATCACCTCGAAATCGCCTTTCAGGTAGATGAAAGAGAGGTTCGGGTTGCCGTCACGCAGCAGGTCGCGGTAGGTTTTTTTCAGCGCGGAGCAGACGATCAGGGAGACCTTGTTGGTACGCTGCATCGCGAACGCGGCGTCATTCAGCGCCTGCAACCACGGTTTGCGGTCGTCATCGTTCAGCGGCTCGCCGGAGGCCATTTTCATGATATTGCTGCGCGGATGGAGGAAGTCGCCATCAAGAAACGCCGCATGAAGTTGATGCGCCACTTCGCTGGCCACGGCAGATTTACCGCTACCGGAAACGCCCATCAGGACGTAAACGTGGTGATCATGATTAGTCGTGCTCAAAGGGTGTCCCTCAGTCAATTGTTACGGGTAACAGTTATCGGTAACATTGTCCTGCCGGGGCAAAAGAGAAGCAATATCCAAACGTGCGCGAAGTGAATAAGTGTGACCCACTTCAAATTTGTCAGCTTAAATAGATCCACCCGGTGACAAGGTGAAACCTAAATCTAACATTTTCGGCGTCACCGTCTCGCCACGTATGCGCGCCAGCAGGCGTTCTGCGCCAATACGGCCCATACGTTCACGCGGTGTCAGGACGCTCGCCAGACGGGGTTCCATCACCTGGCCGATATCGTGGCCGTGGAAACCGGCAATCGCCATATCTTCGGGGATCTTCAGCCCCAGACGCTGGCATTCGAACGCTGCACCGACCGCAAGGTCATCGTTGGTACAGAAAATACCATCCAGTTGCGGATACTCGCGTCGTGCCTGACGCATCAGCTCAATACCCGACGTATAGGATGACGACTGCTCAACCATCACGCTGTACGGTGTTAAACCGGCGTCGAGCATTGCCTGCTCGTATCCCTTCTGTTTGATGATAGTACGTTCATCCAGACGTGCACCCAGGTAGGCAATATGCCGATGGCCGCGGGCGATGATGGCCGCCGTCATCTGGCGCGCCGCTTCGAAGTTATCAAAGCCCACCGCAATATCGAGACACGGCGACTGGCTGTCCATCAGCTCCACCACCGGAATGCCTGCCACTTCAATCATTTTTAGCGTACGGGGGGTGTGAGTACGTTCGGTTAAAATCAGACCGTCGATGTTCCAGGAGAGCATGGACTCAAGACGTTCTTCTTCCAGTTCCGGCTTGTACCCATAGTGGGCGAGCATGGTCTGATAGCCAAAGGCATCGGTCACGCTTTCAATGCCGCGCAACACTTCGGCAAAAACCTGGTTGGTTAAGGAAGGCAGGAGGACGCCAACCGCGCGGCTGGTCGCATTCGAAAGAATATCGGGGGCGCGGTTAGGGATATACCCCAGTTCATCGAGGGCAGCGGCAATCTTGCCACGCAACGCCACGGAAACCTGTTCCGGGTTACGTAAAAACCGGCTGACCGTCATTTTGGTCACACCGACGCGATCGGCTACATCCTGAAGTACGGGGCGTTTCTTTTTCATCGTCCTGAGAAATCGTAAGTGATAGATTTGCTCAGTTTATCACGGACAAAGCCCATCCTTCCCCTGTCAAAGGGAAGGATGGGCATTTATTTATGATTTATTACACCGGTGGCAGATCAAACAGCAGAATTTCGCTTTCACTGTCGGCATGCACGGACAGTGCCTGCTCATCCCAGATTGCCAGACCATCCGCCGTGGTAGCTTTCGTGTCGTTAATAGACACCTCGCCTTTCACCACCTGGATCCAGACGCGGCGGTTAGCGGCAATCTGATGGACAGACTGTTCGTCTTTTGCCAGCGCCCAGCGGTACAGTTCCATATCCTGGTGCACTTTCAGCGAACCGTCACGCGCATCCGGAGAGAGCACCAGCTGTTTGCCCTGTTTAGCATCAAAGCGGCGCTGTTCGTAGCGCGGGGTGATGCCGGTTTCTTCCGGAATGATCCAGATTTGATACAGGTGCAGTTTTTCCGTTTTGCTTGGGTTGTATTCAGAGTGACGCACCCCGGTACCCGCACTCATAATCTGGAACTCGCCCGCCGGAACCTGCTCTTTGTTGCCCATGCTGTCCTGGTGCTCAACCGCCCCTTCCAGCACATACGTCAGGATTTCCATGTCTTTGTGCGGGTGAGTACCGAAGCCCTGGCCTGCATCAATCACGTCATCGTTAATGACGCGCAGCGCGGAGAAGCCCATAAAGTTCGGGTCGTAGTAGTCAGCAAACGAGAATGAATGCCATGAGTCCAGCCAGCCATGATTCGCGTGACCACGTTCGTTTGCTTTGCGTAAGTAGATCATTGTTTCACCCTCAGTTCGTTTCGATGGAGTAAGTGTGGACGCAAACGGCCTGGGATCATAGAGGGTGAAAATTGACTCCTCTGTTCAAAAATTTAGAACAAGCAAAGAGGAGTCATGTTTTCTTATCTGGCGAGGGTTATCGTGGCAGGAGAGGCCTGTTCGAAGGCCCGTTCAAGGAGTTCGAGATTGGTCATAACTTCAGATTCCTTGACGTAATTGGGCGCACCGTTAGTCAGAGTCTCATACAGCGCATCGTAAACGCGTCCGTAGTCACCCGCTTCGGGTTTCACGTCCTCTCTAACAGTGATGCCCTCTGCGTTGACGTACTCCAGCACGCCCACGGAGTCATCCGCCGCAAACCCCGGGTCACCGGGCATAATGTTCGCCTTCAGGCTGGTCTCCTGCTGATCGATACCGTACTTGATAAACGAGCCTCTGGTGCCATGCACAATAAATTTCGGGTAGTCAATTTTCACCAGATGGCTGGTTTTGACGATGGCTTTCAGGTCGCCGTAAAACAGCTGGGCTTCGAAGGTGTCATCCGGATTGGCTTTGTTGCGCAGGCTGCGGATGTCGTACGCCATGTGGTCCGGTCGGCCAAACAGAGAGATGATTTGATCGAGCGTATGCACGCCCAGACCATAGAATGAGCCATCCTGCGGCAGGCCGGGATGCGTTTCGGCCACCGGGCGGTAGTAATCAAAGTGGCTTTCAATCTCGACGATGTCACCCAGTTTACCGCTCTCAATCACTTTTTTTGCCGTCAGGAAGCAGCTGTCAAAGCGGCGGTTTTGGTACGGCGTAACGGTCAGCCCTTTGCGCTTCGCCAGGTCAAACAACGTTTTCGCCTCTGCCATTGTCGGGGTAAACGGCTTTTCCACCAGCACGTTTTTGCCCGCCTCCAGCGCGCGTTTTGCGTACTCGAAATGGCTGTCAGCATGGGTACAGACAATCACCAGTTTGACCTGCGGATCGTTGAGGACCTCATCAAGATCGCTGGTGAAATGAATATGGGAGTACTGGGGAGACTGCTCTTCCGGCTTCGCGCGACGCCGGTAGATATGGGCAACGTGCCAGCTGTCTTTGCGGTTGAGAACATACGGAAGGTGGTAACGCGTGGTGCTTTTGCCAAATCCAATAAATGCGCAATGTAATGTCATGGCTCAGTCCTTTTTAAGGTTACTGAGTGCAACCATAGCGCAAGTTTTGCCCTCACCCCAGCCCTCTTCCACGGGGAGCGGGCGAAAAAAGACAAAAAAAAAGCCAGCTAAAAGCTGGCTAAAGTAATACTGGAAGCAATGTGAGCAATGTCGTGCTTTCAGGTTCCCGTAGGGGTCTTCCTGAACGCAGAGCAATAATAATCATTCTCATTCGCACTTGTCCAATCTTTTTTGCAAAAATTAGCAGTTGACTCAAATTTTAATCTCACTGATGTTGGAATGGACGTTTAACTGACTGAGGATGAAGGAATGAGTGAGATTGTGATACGCCATATCGAAGCCCGCGATGCAGAAGCGTTACGTGACATCATGTCGCATCCTGGGGTGTATCACGACACGCTACAACTTCCCCATCCCTCAATGGATATGTGGCATGACCGGGTCGCGACGAAACCGGGAAGACGGCATCTCGTCGCCTGTCTTGACCAGCGAGTGGTTGGCCATATGGCACTCGATGTGATGGAAAATCCCCGCCGCAGCCACGTTGCAACGTTCGGCATTAGCGTGGCCGCTGATGTACAGGGACGCGGTGTGGGTCGTGCGCTCATGCGCGAAATGGTCAATCTCTGCGACAACTGGTTGCGCATTGAACGCATTGAGCTCACGGTTTTTGCGGATAACCCAGCGGCACTGGCGCTGTATAAGAAGTTTGGGTTTGAAATCGAAGGGACCGGCAGGAACTTCGCCCTGCGTAACGGCGACTATGTGGACGCGTATTACATGGCGCGGCTGAAGTGATAAATTGCCCGGTAGCGCGACGCTTACCGGGCAATAAAATCAGAACCCCGCCGTCAAATCGTCCACCGAACGCGGATCCGAGGCCCCAAACAGCGTGCCGTCCGGGCCGACCATAATGCTCTGGGTGCTGCCCATTGCCTCTTTCAGCGCCACCTTCTGTCCGCGCTGCTCCAGCAGTTTTAAGGTGTCCGGGCTAAAGCCCTTCTCAACACGCAGCTCGTCCGGAAGCCACTGATGGTGGAAACGCGGTGCGTTCGTCGCTTCGGCGACATTCATTCCAAAGTCAATGCTGTTCACCACCATCTGCAGCACCGTGGTGATAATACGGCTGCCGCCAGGGCTGCCTGTCACCAGCCAGGTTTTACCGTCTTTGACCACGATGGTAGGCGACATGGACGACAGCGGACGCTTCTTCGGTCCGACCGCATTTGCATCCCCGCCCACCAGGCCGTAGACGTTCGGCACCCCCGGTTTGGCCGAGAAGTCATCCATCTCGTTATTGAGCAGAATCCCGCTGTTGCCTGCCACGATGCCTGTACCAAAGGTGGTATTGAGGGTATAGGTCACCGCCACCGCGTTACCGTCTTTATCCACCACCGAGAAGTGGGTGGTCTGGTTGCTCTCATACGGTGCCAGCTTGCCCGGGCGGATCTCGCTCGACGGTTTGGCCTTGTTGATGTCAATCTCATCAGCAATCGATTTGGCATAGGCTTTATTGGTCAGCGCCTGCCACGGCACCTTCACGAAGTCCGGGTCGCCCAGGTATTCTGAACGGTCGGCGTAGGCGCGTTTTTCCGCCTCTGCCATCACCTGCATGGCATCCGCACTGCCGAAGCCGAACTTGTGCATATCGAAGTTTTCAAGAATGTTGAGGATCTGCACGATGTGAATGCCGCCGGAAGACGGAGGCGGCATCGAGAAAACGTCATAGCCGCGATAGCTTCCGTGAATCGGCTCACGCTCGACGGCCTTGTACTCCGCGAGATCCGCTTTGGTGATAAGCCCACCGTTTTTTTGCATCTCTTCGGCAATCTGGTCGGCAATCGCCCCTTTATATAACGCATCCGGGCCGTGCTCCGCGATCAGCTCCAGACTTTTCGCCAGGTTCTTCTGCACCAGCTTATCGCCCTTCTTCAGCGGTTCACCGTCTTTCCAGAAGATAGCCTTGCTGTTTTCGTGATTCGGAATCACTTCGCTGCCATAGGTTTTAAGATCGTCAGCCAGGGCGTCATTCACCACAAAACCTTCGCGAGCGAGCTTAATCGCAGGCTGTACCACTTTGTTGAGCGGCAGGGTGCCATATTTTTCCAGCGCCAGGGAGAAGCCTGCGACGGTGCCCGGCGTACCGGAGGCAAGATGCGAGGTCAGGGATTTTTTGCTGTCCGGGTTGCCTTGATCGTCAAGGAACATATCGCGGGAAGCCTGTCCGGGGGCCATCTCACGGAAGTCGATGGCGGTGGTTTTGCCGTCTTTGGTCCGCAGCATCATAAAGCCGCCGCCGCCCAGGTTCCCCGCCTGCGGATGCGTCACCGCCAGCGCATAGCCCACCGCGACTGCCGCATCCACCGCATTACCGCCCTGCCGGAGAATATCGACGCCCACTTTCGTTGCCAGCGCATCCACCGACGCCACCATACCCTGCGTTGCCCGCACGGGATGAAAAACATCTTCCTCCACGCCGTACGAAACTGGCGGAGCCGCTGGCGGGTTGGCCGCCACGCTAAATGTGCCGCCTGCCATCAGCGCGGCGATCGCTATCCAGCGCAAAAACGTTGGTTTCATCATTATTGTTCTCCAGGTGAAGAGGGCCATATTCCCCGCTTAAGCCTGGTTCACAACTCCTAAAAAATCATCGTCATGGTGAAATCAGGGTAAACTTAAGAGAAGCCTCAAAAGAAGGAGATGACAATGAAACGCTTACTGATTCTTACGGCGCTGCTTCCGTTTGCCGCGCTCGCACAGCCACTCAATACGATGAACAACCCGAACCAGCAGGGCTACGTCATTCCAAGCCAGCAGCGTATGCAAACGGAGATGATGAGCCAGCAGCAACAGCAGAAAGGGATGCTGAACCAGCAGTTGAAAACGCAGACCCAGATGCAGCAGCAAAGCCTGCAAAACCAGATGAACACCAACACCCAGCGCATACAGCAGGGTCAGGTGCGTGAGCAGCCGCTGCCTAACCCGAACGGCGGGATGCTGGGCGGGATGACCTCGTCGGGCAGCGGACAGCAGCATATGCTGCCGTCCCAGTCACCGTCGAATGGCGGGATGCTTAATTCTTCGCAGAATTAAAGTTCGGGCCGATCACGTCAATCGCATCGGTACAGATACTGTCCACCCCCCAGCGCAGCAGCTCCGCCGCGCGCTGGGGTTTGTTGACGGTATAGACCAGAATATGCAGCCCCGCCGCTTTCAACACGTTTACCCGTGCCTCATCCAGCAGCGCGTGGTTCAGGTGAATCGACACACACCCTAAACGGCTGGTCAGCTCACGCCAGTCATCACGCCACGTATCAAGCAACAGTCCGCGCGGCAACGCCGGGACGGACGCCTGCGCCGCCTCCAGGGCATCAATGTCAAACGACGACAGCAGGGGTGGCGTCATGCCCTCCCACAGCTCACGCGCGGCCAGCGCAATGACTTTACCTGTGAGCGGCCCGGTGCCGGTGGTTGGTTTGATTTCGATATTGGCCATCATGCCGTGCAGGCGACAGCGGTCGGCCACTTCCGCCAGTAGCGGCAGCGGCTCGCCTTTGAACGCGCTGCTGTACCAGCTTCCGGCGTCGACGTTCAGCAGATCGCGCCACGGCAGGTCTCCCGCCACGCCCCAGCCATTACTGGTGCGTTCGAGGTTGTCATCATGCAGAAGGAAAATCTCGCCGTCTTTCGATAGTTTGGCGTCGAACTCGATCATCGTGTGACCGTAATGCGCGCCCATATCGATAGCCGCCAGCGTGTTTTCCGGCGCCAGTTTACCGCCGCCCCGGTGGGCGACGATGTGGGGATAAGGCCAGTTACTCATATACGTTGTCCTGTTTCACCGTCGAATACGTGCAGGTGATTTTCCGGCAGATGCAGCCACAGCGTGCTGCCTGCTTTAGGGCGCTCCTGATGGGCCAGACGCACCACCATTTTTTGTTCACCCCAACGTCCGTGCGCCAGGTTGTCAGCCCCCAGCATCTCCAGCGTGTCCATGACCAGCGGCACGCCGCCTTCCGCCTGTGAGGTTAACCCAATATGTTCCGGGCGGATACCGAGCGTCATCTTACGCCCGGCATAGCCACGATAGTACCCGTTTACGGGCAGCGCCATCCCACTTTCCAGCTCAAAATGCGTACCGGCGCTGCTGAGCCGCCCTTCCAGCAGGTTCATCGCCGGACTGCCAATAAAGCTCGCCACAAAGCGGGAGGCCGGTTTCTCGTATACCTCCACCGGGGTGCCAATCTGTTCGGCGACGCCTTTGTTCATCACCATCACGCGCTGGGCGAGGGTCATCGCTTCCACTTGATCGTGCGTCACATACAGGGAGGTGGTTTTCAGACGACGGTGCAGTTGCTGCAGCTCAAGGCGCATCTGCACGCGCAGCTTGGCATCAAGGTTTGAGAGCGGCTCATCGAACAGAAATACCGCGGGGTCACGCACAATGGCGCGCCCCATCGCCACACGCTGGCGCTGTCCGCCGGACAGTTCACGCGGACGTCGCTTGAGCAGGCCATCCAGCTCCAGAATACGCGCTGCCTCTTTCACGCGCTCATCGATATGGCTTTTGCCCATCCCGCGGATTTTCAGCCCCCATGCCATGTTCTCTTCCACGCTCATGTGCGGATAAAGGGCGTAGTTCTGAAACACCATCGCGATGCCCCGGTCCTTCGGCTCCATCTCGGTCACGCGCTGGCGATCGATCCAGATATCGCCGCTGGTCACACGTTCAAGCCCGGCAACCATGCGCAGCAGCGTCGATTTTCCGCAGCCTGACGGGCCAACCATCACGATAAATTCCCCGTCCGCCACGTCGAGCGTTAACGGCTGAATGACCTGGGTTTTGTTGTCCCAGCTTTTGGTCACTGCCTGTAATTTTAAACCTGCCATCTTATTTCTCACTGTCCACTAAACCACGCACGAACGCACGCTGCATGGCTAAAACGATAACGACCGGGGGGATAAGGGTGAGCAGCATCGCCGCCATCACCTGATTCCAGAGCGTGGTGCCTTCACCGGTGGCGATCATGCCTTTGATGCCCGCCACGGCGGTGCCAAGATTGACGTCCTGAATAATCAGCAGCGGCCACAGATACTGGTTCCAGCCGTAGATAAAGGTGATGACAAACAGCGCCGCAAGGTTGGTTTTCGACAGCGGCAGCACGATGTCACGGAAGAAGCGCATCGGCGAGGCTCCGTCAATACGCGCGGCCTCAATCAGCTCGTCCGGCAGGGTCATAAAGAACTGGCGGAACAGGAAGGTGGCGGTGGCCGAGGCCATCAGCGGCAGGGTTAAACCTGCGTAGCTGTCCAGCATCTTCAGGTTGGCGATCACTTCCACCGTCGGGAAAATACGCACTTCGACCGGCAGCATCAGGGTGATGAAGATCATCCAGAAGAACAGGTTACGCAGGGGAAAGCGGAACCAGACGATGGCGAAGGCCGAGAGCATCGACACCGTGATTTTGCCCACCGTAATACCGAACGCCATGATGAAGCTGTTCAGCATCATCAGCCAGAATGGCGCGCTGTTAGCGCCCACGCCCTGGGTCCAGATGGTTTTCATGTTTTCGAAAAGATGCCCGCCTGGGATCAGCGTCATCGGCGTATCAAACACCGCTTTGGTGTCCAGCGTGGCGGCAACGAAGGCCACATATAGCGGGAACAGAATGACGATGATGCCCAAAATCAGCATGGTGTGGCTGAACATCGTCAGCCCGCGACGGTTCTCGATCATTGGTAGCGCACCTTACTTTCGACATAACGGAACTGCACTACCGTGAGAAGGATGACGAGGAACATCAACACGACCGACTGGGCGGCGGATGCCGAGAGATCCAGACCGGCAAAGCCTTCGCGATAGATCTTATAGATAAGCGTTGTCGTGGCCTGCACCGGGCCACCGGCCGTGGCGGCGTCGATCACCGGGAAGGTGTCGAAGAAGGCGTAAACCAGGTTGACCACCAGCAGGAAGAAACTCACCGGGGCAATCAGCGGCAGCGACAGCCTAAAGAAACGACGGACCGGCCCTGCACCATCAATCGCCGCAGCTTCAACCAGCGAGCGCGGAATAGACTGCAGCGCAGCAAAGAAGAACAGGAAGTTGTAGCTGATCTGTTTCCACACCGACGCGAAGACCACCAGGAACATCGCCTGACCGCTGTTCTGGGCGTGGTTCCAGTCGTAGCCGAACTCCGCCAGAAAATGGGTAATCAGCCCGCGCCCTGGGTTAAACAGGAAGATCCACAGCACGGCGGCGACGGCTGGCGCCACGGCGTAAGGTAGCAGCATCAGCGTCTGATACAGACGGCTGCCGCGCACCACGTAATCCACCAGCGCCGCGAAAAAGAGCGATGCGACAAGACCGCTGACAGTGACCAGCGCGCTGAACTTCATGGTCGTCCAGAAGGCGTCGAGGTAATAGCTGTCATGGAACAGCGCGGTAAAGTTGTCCAGCCCGACAAACTGGCTGGAAAGCCCAAACGGATCGACGCTTTGTACCGAGTACCAAAGCGCCTCGCCCGCAGGCCAGATAAAGAAGATAACGGTGATGACCAGCTGCGGCGCGACCAGCAAATACGGCAGCCAGCGCGAAAGGAACACCGGACGGGATGAGGACATAGTTTAGCTCAGCGTAGGTAGCCCTCACCCCAGCCCTTCCCGCAGGGAGAGGGACAGGATGAGGGTAAAATGATTAAGACTTTGTTGATTGCTCAAAGCGGCGCAGCAGCTGATTACCGCGCTCTACCGCAGAATCCAGCGCCTGCTGTGGGGTTTTCTTCCCGGTCCACACGCTTTCCAGCTCTTCATCTACGATGGTACGGATCTGCGGCATATTCCCCAGACGCAGGCCTTTGGTGAACGGCAATGGCGGCTTGTTGAGCATCTGACGCGTCGCGATATCCGCGCCCGGGTTTTTGCTGTAGAAGCCCTGCTCGCGGGTCAGGTCATACGCGGCCGTGGTGATAGGCAGGTAGCCGGTTTTCTGATGCCATTCGGCGGCATTCTCTGGTTTCGCCAGGAAGTCGAGGAACTCGGCCACGCCCTTGTAGGTGCCCTTGTCTTTGCCCTGCATGACCCACAGGCTCGCCCCACCGATAATGGCGTTCTGCGGTGCGCCTTTCACGTCAGCGTCGTAAGGCATCATGCCTACGCCGTAGTTGAATTTTGCGTAATGACGGATATCCGCCAGAGAGCCGGAAGAGGCGGTCGTAATCGCACAGTCACCGTTGTAGAACTTCTCGGTGGATTCGTCTTTACGCCCGAAGTAGCTGAAATCGCCCTTCTTGTTGAGATCGGCAAGCAGAGCGATGTGCTTCACCTGCTCTGGCTTGTTGAACTCCAGTACCGCGTCGGTGCCGTCGAAGCCGTTGTTTTTGGTGGCCACCGGCAGGCCGTGCCAGGCGCTGAAGTTTTCAATCTGGATCCAGCCCTGCCAGCCGCTGGCGTAGCCGCACTTCATCCCCGCCGCTTTCAGCTTAGCGGTGTACGCCGCCAGGTCCTGCCAGGTTTTTGGCGGTTGTTCCGGATCTAAACCGGCTTTCTTGAAGGCGTCTTTGTTGTAGTACAGCACCGGCGTGGAGCTGTTAAACGGCTGAGACAGCAGATGACCGGTTTTGGAATCGGTGTAGTAACCCGCCACGGTCGGCACGAACTGCGATTCGTCGAAGTTGATACCTGCGTCTTTAAACACTTCGTAGACCGGTTTAATGGCTTTAGAGGCCATCATGGTCGCAGTACCGACTTCGTAAACCTGAAGCAGCGCAGGTGCATTACCGGTACGGAAAGCGGCAATGCCCGCGCTCAGGCTCTGCTCGTAGTTACCTTTGTACACCGGCACAATTTTGTAATCCGGATGGGTGTCGTTGAAACGCTGCGCCAGGGAGTCAACTTCTTTACCCAACTCCCCTTCCATGGAATGCCAGAACGGAATGGTGGTGACAGCCATTGCGTTCGCCGCAAAAGTCAGCCCCATTGCCAGACCCAAAGCTGTGTGTCGTAACGATGTCATTGTCATCTCTCTTATTGTGCCGGATGCGCGATATCACGCGTTTTTATGCTCGCGAGGTAACATGACATGCTCGAATGACAGAAAAATAACTGTTTCTTTACAGTGAGATGACAACAAAACGTCAGGCGGATGATGGTTGTGTGAAGGCGGTTGGGGTAAGTTCGGTGCGGTCTGGTACCCTGCATGAAAAAAGGCAACTGACGTTGCCTTTTTGCTTTTGCTTTTATCTAGCCGCCGAGATAGGCGCTTCGCACCGCTTCGTTTGCCAGCAGCGCGTCGCCGGTATCGGAGAGCACCACGTGGCCGTTTTCCAGCACGTAGCCGCGGTCGGCGAGCTTCAGCGCCTGGTTGGCGTTCTGCTCGACGAGGAAGATGGTCATCCCCTCTTTACGCAGCTGTTCGATGGTGTCGAAGATCTGCTGAATGATGATCGGCGCAAGACCGAGCGACGGTTCATCCAGCAGCAGCAAACGCGGCTGGCTCATCAGCGCGCGGCCAATCGCCAGCATCTGCTGTTCACCACCGGACATCGTGCCGGCCCGCTGAATACGGCGCTCCCACAAACGCGGAAACAGCTCATAGACCCATTTGATGCGGGACTGGTACTGGTCGCGGTCGGCAAAGAAGCCGCCCATCGCAAGGTTCTCTTCCACCGTCATTCGTGAGAAGACGCGACGCCCTTCCGGGACAATCGCTACCGCTTCACGCATGATTCTGGCGGTTTGCCAGTCGGTAATATCTTTGCCATCAAAGACAATCCGCCCGCTGGTGGCGCGCGGGTCGCCGCACAGGGTGCCGAGCAGCGTGGTTTTACCCGCACCGTTCGCGCCAATCAGGGTGACGATTTCGCCCTGATTGATATGCAGGCTGACGTCGTGCAGCGCCTGTATCTTGCCGTAGTGAGCATTAACCTTGTCGAACGTTAACATCGCTTTTTCCATCTTATGCCTCACCCAGGTATGCACGAATCACGTCCGGGTTGTTGCGGATCTCTTCCGGCGTCCCGTTTGCCAGCGGCGTGCCCTGGTTTACCACGTAGATACGGTCAGAAATGCCCATCACCAGCTTCATATCATGCTCAATCAGCAGGATGGTGGTGTCATGATGATCGCGCAGTTCGGCAATCAACTCGTCCAGCTCTTTGGTCTCTTTCGGGTTAAGCCCTGCCGCCGGTTCATCGAGCATCAGGATTTCTGGCTGCGTCACCATGCAGCGCACGATCTCCAGACGGCGCTGGTCACCGTAGGCCAGGTTGCTGGCCTGACGGTTCGCATGCTGCAGCAGGCCGATACGGTCGAGCCAGGTGGCGGCGCGGTCGAGCGCTTCATCCTGAGCACGGCGGAAGGCCGGGGTTTTCAGCAGGCCAGAGAAAAGGCCGGTTTTGAGCTGCAGGTGTTGCGCCACCAGCAGGTTCTCTATCACCGTCATCTCGCGGAACAGACGCACGTGCTGGAAGGTACGCACCACCCCCATGCGGGCAATCTGCTGGCCCGGAAGCCCTTCCAGATGCTGGTCGCGCAGCTTGATGGTGCCACCCGTCGGCTTGTAGAAACCGGTCAGGCAGTTAAAGACCGTGGTTTTCCCCGCGCCGTTAGGGCCAATCAGGGAGACAATCTCTTTCTTGTGCAGATCCAGATTCACGTTGTTGACGGCCAGCAGGCCGCCAAAACGCATCATCAGGCCGTTAACGGATAATAATGGCTGGCTCATGCCTGCTCTCCTTTCGCTTGCCCGTTTTTCAGCTTCAGCTGTGGACGGGTCATCGGCAGCAAGCCCTGCGGACGCCAGATCATCATCAGCACCATCAAACCACCCAGCATCAGCATGCTGTATTCGTTAAAGTCGCGCATCAGCTCACGGGAGACCACCAGCAGAATGGCCGCCAGGATAACGGCAAACTGCGAGCCCATACCGCCGAGCACCACAATCGCCAGTACAAAGGCAGATTCAGCAAAGGTAAACGATTCGGGGCTGACAAAGCCCTGACGCGCGGCAAACAGCGTACCGGCAAAACCGGCAAACGCGGCGCTGATGGTAAACGCGGTCAGCTTGATGCGGGTCGGGTTGAGGCCCAGTGAACGGCAGGCGATTTCATCTTCACGCAGCGCTTCCCACGCACGGCCCAGCGGCATACGCAGCAGACGGTTAATCACGAACAGGGTAAGCACCACCAGCAGCAGCGCCACCAGGTAGAGCCAAATCACCCGGTCGGACGGATCGTACTTCACGCCAAAGAAGTTGCTGAAAGTATCCCAGCCCCCTTCGCGAGCCGTACGGCTGAACTCCAGACCAAAGAAGGTCGGTTTCGGGATCTGGCTGATCCCGTTCGGGCCGCCGGTCACTTCGGTGTTGTTGAGCAGCAGGATACGCACGATTTCGCCGAAGCCTAAAGTCACAATCGCCAGATAGTCACCGCGCAGGCGTAAGACCGGGAAGCCCAGCAGGAAGCCCGCCGCGGCGGAGACCAGGCCCGCCAGCGGCAGACAGGTCCAGAAGCCGAGACCGTAATAGTGGTTCAGCAGCGCGAAGGTATAGGCCCCGATGGCGTAGAATCCACCGTAGCCCAGCACCAGCAGGCCAGACAGCCCCACCACCACGTTCAGGCCCAGACCGAGGATCACGTAGATCATGGTCAGGGTCGCGATATCGACCGTACCGCGAGAGACCACAAACGGCCACGCCACCGCAACCACCAGCAGCGCCACGAAGAACAGCTTCTGCTTAACGGTTGAGCCGTCGAGAGCCGGCAGAACGAATTTCGGACCGGAGACACTTTTCAGCGTCTTCTGGAACACAGGACGCAGCATCTGGAACAGAAACACAACCGCGGTGCCAATGAATATCCACTGCCAGCGAATGTCGGCGGCGGTATCCACCACCAGTTTTGTGCCGTCCAGCTCTAACTGGACGCCCATAAAGACGCCTGCCAGCACGAAGAACATGGCGGCAGAGAGGAGCGCCATTGCGAAATGCATCGGTTTCATACTTTCTCTACCTCCGGACGACCCAGAATACCGGTAGGCATTACCAGCAGAACCAGAATCAGCAGGGCAAACGACACCACATCTTTATATTCCGTACTCAGATACGCGGAGGAGAGCGCTTCGGCCACGCCCAGGATCAGGCCGCCAATCATCGCGCCTGGAATACTGCCGATACCGCCCAGGACCGCCGCGGTGAAAGCTTTCATCCCGGCCATAAAGCCGATGTACGGGTTGATAACGCCGTAGAACTGCCCCAGCAGGACACCCGCGACCGCCGCCATCGCTGCCCCAATCACAAAGGTCAGGGCGATAACGCGGTCGGTGTTGATGCCAAGCAGGCTCGCCATCTTCAGATCTTCTGCGCAGGCACGGCAGGCGCGTCCCATACGCGAGTAGCGGATAAAGACCGTCAGGGCGAGCATCGCAACGAAGGTCACCACCCAAATCACCAGCTGCATGGTGGTGATAGAGGCAGAGAAGTTCTCGCTGGCACCGACCACCCACTGACCGTTGAACAGGCTTGGCAGCGCCACGTCGCGCGAGCCTTCCGTCAGGCTGACGTAGTTTTGCAGGAAGATCGACATCCCGATGGCGGAGATCAGCGCAATCAGGCGTTTGGAGCTACGCACCGGCCGGTACGCCACGCGTTCAATGCTCCAGCCATAGGCGCTGGCAATCACAATCGCGCCGACAAATCCGGCGGCGACCAGCAGCCAGCTGCTGTCGATACCCATCATCATCAGGGCGGCGATAATCATAAAGGAGACATAGCTACCGATCATGTAGACCTCGCCGTGGGCGAAGTTAATCATGCCGATAATGCCGTAAACCATCGTGTAGCCGATGGCGATCAGCGCGTAGGTGCTTCCCAGCGTGACGCCGTTAAACATCTGCTGCAGGAAATAGAGAAACTGCTCGGACATATGCAAACCTTTTTATACCCGCCCGGCGGTCCGGGCGGTGGGATAATTATTTGGCGACCGAGGACGAACCGTCGGCGTGCCACTTAAAGACACCAAACTCAAATCCCTTCAGATCGCCTTTCTCATCCCAGTTCAGCGGCCCAATCACGGTGTTCGCCCCGTGTGCTTTTAAATCTTTCACCAGATCCAGCGGTTCTTTGCTGCCGGTGCGATCCAGCGCGGTTGCCAGAGACTGCACCGCCGCGTAGGTGATCCAGACGTACGGACCACTTGGATCTTTCTTCTGCGCCTTGAGCGCGTCTACGATAGCCTTGTTCGCAGGATCCTGGTCATAGCGTTTTGGCATCGTCACCAGCATGCCTTCGCCTGCGTCCCCGGCGATGTTCGACAGGGAGGCGTTACCGACGCCTTCTGGCCCCATAAACTGGGTTTTCAGCCCGACCGAACGCGCCTGACGCAGCATCTGACCCATTTCCGGGTAGTAGCCACCGTAATAAACAAAATCGATATTCTCTTTTTGCAGACGGGCGATCAGCGCGGAGAAATCTTTCTCGCCAGCGGTGATGCCATCAAAGAAGACGATATTCGCGCCGCCTTTTTTCAGCCCGTCCTGAACGGAGCGCGCCAGGCCTTCGCCGTACTGCTGTTTGTCATGAATAATGGCGATGCGCGTCGGCTTGACGGTGTCGAGGATGTATCGGGCGGCGGTTGGTCCCTGAGACGAGTCCAGACCGGCAGTACGCATGATGTGCTGATAACCGCGCTGAGTCAGTTCAGGGTTGGTTGCGCCCGGGGTAATCATCAGAATGCCTTCGTCTTCGTAGATATCAGACGCAGGCTGGGTGGACGACGAGCACAGGTGGCCAATCACGTACTGGATGCCATCGTTCACGATTTTGTTAGCGACCGCGACGGCCTGTTTGGGATCGCAGGCGTCGTCATATTCCACGCCAACCAGCTTGTCGCCTTTGATGCCGCCTTTGGCGTTGATGTCTTTGATTGCCTGGCGAGCACCGTTGAACTCCATATCCCCCCACTGGGCAACAGGACCGGACATCGCACCCACTACAGCAACCTTAATATCTTCCGCCATGGCTGCATGCGAAATCGCCAATGCAACCATCCCCGCGATTAACGTCTTCGCGTTCCTTTTCATCTCTGAATCCCCATTCGTGATGTCGTGTATATATTTTGTTTTATTATGGTTAAAAAGCATTCTGTACTTTTAATGCACAACGCTATTTTTACCAGCGCCTTTAATGGTTTAGCGCAGTTTTTTCATAAAAACCAGACTAAAATCTCTATTTTTCAGGCGATTAAGCAAAGATAATATTCTGAAATAGGGCAGAGATAAACAAATAAAATTGCAGTTTGCAGCATAAAATAACGGTACAAAGCGCCGAATAATTCACTGCCATTCAGGTTAAAATTCTGCTTATTTTTCGATCCATGTGTTTTCAAACTGCCCTTCGCGCTGCCAAAAAACTAATCACCTGGTGAGCCGGGATAAAAAGAGGAAGCCGCTGAGGGAATAAATTGAGTACACTGCCCCTACTCAATTTGATTTGGACAAGCAGCTAATGAAACTGACTATCGTGCGTCTGGTGACCTTTAGCGACCAGGATCATATCGACCTGGGCAAGATCTGGCCGGAATATTCCCCTTCTTCACTCCGCGTCGATGAGACACACCGCATCTACGCCGCCCGCTTTAACGAGCGTCTGCTCGCCGCGGTTCGCGTGACCCTGAGCGGCACCGAAGGGGCGCTGGACTCACTGCGCGTACGTGACGTGACCCGTCGTCGCGGTGTGGGGCAGTATTTAATTGAAGAGATAATCCGTGAAAACCCGAACGTTACCTCCTGGTGGATGGCCGACGTGGGCGTGGAAGACCGCGGCGTGATGGCGGCGTTTATGCAGGCGTTAGGGTTTACGGCGCAGGAAAACGGGTGGGAGAAACGTCAGGTTTGCTGAATGCCGCCTGATGCCCTCACCCCGCCCCTCTCCCACGGGAGAGGGTGCAAATACTAAAACGGCAACCGAAAGGTTGCCGTTTGCTTTTATTTGGCGTCGGTCGCCGTTCCGTTAGCATGCCAGTCAAACACGCCGAACTCGAAGCCTTTCAGATCGCCCTTCGCATCCCAGGAAAGCGGACCCATCACGGTATCGACAGAGTTGGCTTTCAGCCAGGTGGCAATCTCAGCCGGATCGGCTGACTGGTTCAGACCCGCCTGCAGAGACTGCAGCGCAGCGTAGGTGGTCCAGACGAACGCGCCGCTTGGATCCTGTTTCTTCGCCTTGATGGCATCTACGATCGGTTTGTTCGCAGGCACCTGGTCGTAGTTCTTCGGTTTGGTCACCAGCAGGCCTTCAGCAGACTCACCGGCGATGTTAGACAGGGAAACGTTCGCCACCCCTTCCGGGCCCATAAACTGGGTTTTCAGGCCGGCCGCACGTGCCTGACGCAGGATCTGGCCC
Organism: Enterobacter sp. 200527-13; assembly: GCF_027924865.1. NCBI lineage: Bacteria > Pseudomonadati > Pseudomonadota > Gammaproteobacteria > Enterobacterales > Enterobacteriaceae > Enterobacter > Enterobacter sp. 200527-13. The sequence goes on along the minus strand of NZ_BSCM01000007.1, from coordinate 97,599 downwards.
ATTTCAGGGTGATAGCCACCGTAGTAAACGAAATCAATATTCTCTTTCTTCAGACGCGCCACCAGAGTGGAGAAGTCTTTCTCACCGGCGGTGATACCGTCGAAGAAGACCACATTGGCATTGCCTTTCTTCAGACCATCCTGCACGGCACGCGCCAGACCTTCACCATACTGCTGTTTGTCGTGAACAATCGCGATACGCTTCGGCTTCACGTTGTCCAGAATGTATTTTGCCGCGGTTGGGCCCTGGTCTGAATCCAGACCGGTGGTACGCAGGGTCAGCTTATAGCCACGTGCGGTCAGCTCCGGCGCCGTTGCAGCCGGGGTGATCATCAGAATGCCTTCGTCTTCGTAGATATCAGACGCGGGCTGCGTGGAAGAGGAGCACAGGTGACCGATAACGTATTTGATTCCGTCGTTCACCACTTTGTTCGCCACGGCAACCGCTTGTTTCGGGTCACAGGCATCATCATATTTTACGATCTGCAGTTTTTCGCCCTTGATACCGCCCTTAGCATTAATGTCTGCAACCGCCTGTTCTGCGCCGGTAAATTCCTGGTCGCCGTACTGTGCTACCGGACCGGACATCGCGCCCACGACAGCCACTTTAATATCGGCCTGTGCCATCGTGCTGAATGCCAACGCAATACATCCTGCCAGTAACGCTTTACCCTTCATATTCATCCTGAGATTCCCCATTATTATGGTTATTACGATTGTCGTGATGTTGTTGTGTAGCGCTTTATTTCAGTTATAGGTATGACAGTCGCGCTTTTTCAGCATACTCTGCTAAAACATACCCCATTTTTATGATTTTGGAATAGCTAATTTGAAATGAATATATGATAAGCCCGGCAGGGATCACCGCCGGGCCAGGGCTTTAACGTGTCAGCGACGCGGAGATAATATCCAGCGCTTTACGGAACTGAACTTCGGGGATGGTAAGCGGATAGAGGAAACGGATAACGTTGCCGTACACGCCGCAGCTCAGCAGCAATAGACCTTCCTGCAACGCACGCTCCTGGACCTGACGCGTGAATTCCGGCGACGGCAGTCCGGTTTGCGGGTCGTTAAACTCCACCGCCACCATTGAGCCCTGGGCACGGATATCGGCAATAAACGGACAGTCCCCCTTCGCTTTGTTCAGCACTTCCACCAGATGATGGCCAAGATGCGCCGCGCGCGTGCAGAGTTCCTCTTCATCAATCACATCCAGCACGGCATGGGCTGCGGCAATCGCCAGCGGGTTGCCAGCGTAAGTCCCGCCCAGCCCGCCAGGTGCGGGGGCATCCATCACCTCCGCCCGGCCTGAGACCGCCGAGAGCGGCATCCCGCCGGCCAGGCTTTTCGCCATGGTGATCAGATCCGGCTTCACGCAATGGTGTTCCATCGAGAACAGCTTGCCGGTTCGCGCAAAGCCACTTTGCACTTCGTCGGCAATCAGCAAAATTCCGTGCGTATCGCACAGTTCGCGCAGGGCCTGCATAAAATCGGCGGGGGCAATGTTGAATCCCCCCTCCCCCTGAACCGGTTCCAGGATAATGGCCGCCACCTGGTCCGGCGCAATGTCGGCTTTGAAGATGCGTTCGAGGCTTTTTAACGCTTCTGCCGTGCTGACGCCGTACAGATCATTTGGATAGTGCGCGTGATAAACCGATCCGGGAAACGGACCGAAACCGAGTTTGTACGGCGCCACTTTCCCCGTCAACGCCATCGTCATAAAGGTACGGCCGTGGAAGGCACCGCCAAAGGCGATCAGGCCAGGACGACGGGTATACGCGCGGGCAATTTTTACCGCGTTTTCGACCGCCTCTGCTCCCGTAGAGAAGAAAGCCGTTTTGGCAGGCCCATCAACGGGTACACGTTGGTTGATGCGCTCGGCAAGCGCCACATAGCCTTCGTACGGGACAATCTGGTATGCCGTATGGGTAAATGCGTGGAGTTGTTTTTCGATGGCGGCAATAACTTTTGGATGCCGATGGCCGGTATTCAGCACCGCAATCCCGGCGGCGAAGTCGATATACTCGTTACCCTCGACGTCCCACACCGTGGCATTTTCGGCTTTATCGGCGTAGAAGTTACACATCACGCCGATACCGCGCGGCGTCGCCTGCAAACGCCGGTCATTCAGTTCACTGTTTTTCACCCTGTCCCCCTGAGAAATTCACCTGCTTAGCGCATCTGTAAGTGTTTGCCAGGGGGAGGGAATTCGCCAGAGCGGGAGATAAAAAAACAAAACCCCCGAATTTGCATTCGAGGATTATCGGGGACATCGCGGAAATTACGCTTCGATAGCGGCGCGAAGTTTTTTCATGGCGTTCTTTTCAAGCTGACGCACACGTTCAGCGGAGACGCCGTAGCGGTCGGCCAGCTCCTGCAGCGTGGACTTGTTGTCTTCGTCCAGCCAGCGGGCGCGGATAATATCCTGGCTACGTTCGTCGAGGCCTTCCATTGCTGAAGTCAGCTTGTTCGCGGCCTGATCTTCCCAGTTATCCTCTTCAATGCCGTCAGCAAAGTTAGAGGTTTTATCCTGCAGATACAGAACCGGTGCCATTGGCTGGCTGTCAGAGCCGTCGTCGTCGGAGGACATATCGAAGGTCATGTCCTGCGCGGCCATACGGGATTCCATCTCACGCACGTCTTTGCTGGATACGCCCAGCTCGCGCGCCACCATTTCAACTTCATCCTGATTGAACCAGCCCAGACGCTGCTTGGTTTTACGCAGGTTGAAGAACAGTTTACGTTGCGCTTTTGTCGTGGCGACTTTCACGATACGCCAGTTGCGCAGCACGTATTCATGAATTTCTGCTTTGATCCAGTGCACGGCGAAGGAGACCAGTCGCACACCCACTTCCGGGTTGAAGCGACGTACAGCCTTCATCAGACCGATGTTACCTTCCTGAATCAAGTCCGCCTGCGGCAGGCCATAGCCCGCATAATTACGAGCAATGTGAACAACAAAGCGCAGGTGAGACAGGATCAGCTTTTTCGCTGCTTCCAGATCGCCCTGGTAATGCAGCTTTTCAGCAAGCTCCTTTTCTTCCTCGGCCGTTAACATCGGCCAGGTGTTCGCAGCCCGGATATAAGATTCCAGGTTACCAACAGGGGCTAAAGCTAAAGTTTGCATTTCTTTGGTCATTCATTCCTCTCAATGTTTCTTCTGGTCCAGGCTGTCCCCATCAGGCAACAACCATGCCAAAGCGTTTGAGCCACGAGATTAGCATTCACTCTTTTATCAGACAGTGATTTTATCCACAAGTTCCAGGTGCAACGGTGAATAAATTACGCACAAATTGTGACATGGAGATGATAACAGGGGAAGAGACAACAGGGACGCTTTCCCTGCAGAGCGAACATCTCGGTGCAGGGAAAGATTATATCACGCTTTTATTAGTCGGGAGTAAAGTGACGTAAATGTTGCACGGTTGCCAGCCATGCTGCCACCCAGCCGATCATCGAGCACACCAGCAGCAGTAACAGGCACTCATCGAACCCTAAGCCGCTGATATCAAACTTCGTTCCGAAAACCTGCGCCACTTCGGTTACGGCAGAGGACAGCCGCATCACCAAAATTTCTGACAATATCAGTGAAAGAAATGCGCCGGAAAAACCGAGCAATGCGCCGCCGTACAGGAACGGACGCAGGATGAAGCCATCCGTCGCACCAATCAGTTTCTGCACGTTGATGGTGTCGCGACGCGCGAAAATGCTCAGGCGCACGCTGTTACCGATGACGAGGAAGACCGCCGCCACCATCAGCACACCAATCATCGCCGCCACGCGCCCTACCAGCCCGGTCAGCGCAGCAAGACGCGCAAACCAGCTGTCATCCATGCGCACTTCATCAATCCCGTTGATACGGGTGATGCGGTCACGCAGGGTGTTGAGCGAATCGGTCCCCTGGAAATCGAGTTTCGGGATCACCACCGCCACGGCCGGGAGGGGGTTCTCTTCAAGCATGTCCAGCGCACCGCCAAAGCCTGACCAGTTACGGAACTCACCCAGGGCTTCTTCACGAGAGAGATAATTCACTTTCTCTACGCCCTGTTCGGCCTGGATTTGCCCCACAACCTGCGCCGCTGCGTTATCGTCGAGCGCCTTATCCAGATAGACCGTGATCTGCGGAGAAGGATAGTACTGCGACGCCGCCTGGTTAACGTTTTTATAGACCATGTAGCAGACGCTTGGCAGCGTCAGGGAGATGGCAATCACCATCACCGTCAGGAACGTCGCCAGCGGTTTGCTTTTCAGGTCCTGCAACGCACCGTGGAACGCATAACGCACCTGCTCGTTGAACACGTTGGTTTTGCGGGAGTTCGGCTTAGGCGCCGCTTTCGCACGCTTTGGCGCATTACGATTGCCGTCACCGCCGCCCTGCGGCTTACGGAAGCGGTCAAACCGGTTTCCGAACTGCCGAATCTGGTTTATTGCATCACGCTTATTCACCGAGGCCTCCGTGCAAATGACCGTCGCTCAGGGTCAGCATGCGGTACGAACGACGGGAAATCAGCCCGATGTCGTGCGTTGCCATCAATACCGTCACCCCAACGCGGTTAAATTCCTCAAACAGACGCAAAATCCCTTCTGACAGGGCGTCGTCCAGGTTACCGGTCGGTTCATCCGCCAGCAGTACCGCAGGTTTGTTCACCACCGCACGGGCAATCCCCACACGCTGCTGTTCACCGCCAGACAGCTGGATCGGGAAGTTCTTCGCTTTGTCCAGCAGCCCGACTTTATCCAGCGCCGCAGAGACGCGACGACGGATATCATCATAGCTGGCACCGGCAATAATCAGCGGAATGGCCACGTTATCGAAAACGGTGCGATCCATCAGCAGGTGGTGGTCCTGGAAAATCATGCCAATCTGACGACGCAGGAACGGCACCTCACGGTTTTTCAGACGGCTAATATCATGGCCGCTGAACCAGATTTTCCCGGCGCTCGGCCGCTCGATCCCACAGATAAGCTTGAGCAGGGTACTTTTCCCCGCGCCGGAATGGCCGGTCAGGAATGCCATCTCGCCTGGCTGCAGGTGGAATGTCACCCCCTGCAGCGCTTGTCTCCCACCGAGATAGGCCTTGCTGACGTGTTCAAAGCGAATCATTGTTAGTCCTCTCGGGCAAATAGTGCCTCAATAAAGTCGTCCGCTTTAAACGGACGTAAATCCTCAATACGCTCGCCCACACCGATGTAACGGATAGGAATATTGAACTGATCGGCCACGGAGAAGATCACCCCGCCTTTCGCGGTGCCGTCCAGTTTGGTCAGCGTGATCCCGGTCAGCCCTACCGCTTCATGGAACAGCTTCGCCTGGCTGATGGCGTTCTGTCCGGTGCTGGCATCAATGGTCAGCATAATTTCATGCGGTGCCTCTTCGTCCAGCTTCTTCATGACGCGGACGATTTTCTTCAACTCTTCCATCAGGTGCGCTTTGTTCTGCAAACGCCCTGCGGTATCGGCAATCAGCACATCCACGTTACGCGACTTCGCCGCCTGGATGGCGTCAAAGATAACGGAGGCGGAATCCGCACCGGTATGCTGCGCAATCACCGGAATGTTGTTACGCTGGCCCCAGACCTGCAGCTGCTCAACCGCCGCCGCACGGAAGGTATCACCTGCCGCCAGCATCACCGATTTGCCCTGCTGCTCAAACTGTCGCGCCAGCTTGCCGATGGTGGTGGTTTTCCCCACACCGTTCACGCCAACCATCAGAATAACAAATGGCGTTTTGCCTTCAATATTAAGCGGTTCGTCAACTTTTGCGAGGATTTCACCCATCTCGTCTTTCAGCAGACCGTACAGCGCTTCGGCGTCACGCAGCGCCTTGCGGCTCGCCCCTTCGGTCAGACTGGCGATGATCTTACGGGTTGTTTCCACCCCAACGTCGGCGATCAGCAGTTGCTCTTCCAGCTCTTCAAAGAGATCGTCGTCGATCTTCTTGCCGCGGAACAGACTGATAAATCCGGAACCTAAGTTTTCTTTGGTTTTGAGCAGGCTACGCTTCAGGCGGGCGAAGAAACCTTCTTTGGTGGGTTTTTCCTGCTCCTGAGCAACCTCTTCACCCTGCTCTGGTTGCGCTTCCACCGGCACGACGATAACCGCTTCTTCCGCCGCGTCTGCCGCCAGCGCCTGGGCTTCCAGCTCTTCGTCGGTAAGCGCTGGCTCGTCTTGTGCTTCTTCTTCCACCGCCTCAACAATTTCGAGGGTTTCTGCCTCGGCCTGCCACTCCTGCGCTGAAACCTCTTCGGCTTTCACCTCTTCCGGCAGCGGCAACGTTTCATGCTCGATAATCGCCTGCGGCGTATCGATAACGTCTTCTACCACAACGGGTTCTGGCTTCTCGCTTTCCTGAACCTGTTCGGTAACTTCCACCACCTCTTCAGCAAAGGCTTCGGTCTCTTCTTTGCTGTGCGCGTGCTCTTCCGCGTCGACAACGGCGGCAGTTTCTACCGGCGTTTCAGGCTGAGACTGCTCTTCAACGGCTTGTTGTTCTTCGGTTTTCTGCTCTGTTTCTTGCTCTTTTTCACCGAAGCCCAGCCAGGAAAAGAAGCCACGTTTTTTTTGTTTTGCCATCTGCGACTACACTCCTCGCGGCGCTATATACATGGAAGCTAAAAAAATGATGAAATAGTCTAACACTTTACTTAATTGACATCACCGCCCGCAATCGCAGGCCAATTGTTAACAGAGCTTTCCAGAGATGAAGAAACCCAACCGCGCCCCAGCCGGTCAAATTCGTATTATCGGCGGCCAGTGGCGAGGCCGGAAATTACCGGTGCCGGATAGCCCCGGACTACGCCCAACCACGGACCGCGTACGCGAAACGCTGTTTAACTGGCTGGCCCCCTCAATGGTGGATGCCCACTGCCTGGACTGCTTCGCGGGCAGCGGCGCGCTGGGTCTGGAGGCGCTGTCGCGCTATGCCGCCAGCGCCACGCTGCTGGAGATGGAGCGCGGCGTTGCGCAGACATTGCAGCAAAATCTGGCAACGCTGAAAGCGACCAACGCCAAAGTAGTGAATACCAACACACTGAGCTTCCTCGCGCAAAAGGGCACGCCGCACAACGTGGTGTTTGTCGACCCGCCGTTCCGCAAGGGGCTGCTGGAAGAGACGTTATCCCTGCTGGAAAACAACGGCTGGCTGGCGGATGACGCGTTAATCTACGTCGAAAGCGAAGTCGAAAATGGTTTACCGCCGGTCCCGGTTCACTGGGATCTGCACCGAGAAAAAGTGGCAGGTCAGGTCGCTTATCGTCTGTATCACCGTCAGGCACAAGGAGAATCCAATGCCAGTACTGATTAATGTGGGACGTTTGTTGATGCTGGGCGTCTGGGCATTTCTGCTCCTCAATCTGGTGCACCCGTTCCCGCACCCGATGAACATCTTTGTGAACGTGGCCTTTATCTTTACCACCTTCATGCACGCCCTGCAGATGGTGATGCTGAAAAACGGCCTGCCAAAAGACGGTCCGCAGATGACCGGCTGGCAGCAGCTGCGCGTGTTTATTTTTGGCGTATTTGAACTGCTGGTGTGGATGAAGAAATTTAAGGCCCAGGCGAAGAAGTAAGGCGCCTCAAGCCTCAGCTGACCCCTCTCCCTGCGGGAGAGGGAACATTACCGATCTGGCGTAAACCCTTCAAACCGCGACCCTTTGTAACTCAGAATCCCTTTTTCTCCCACCGTCAGTTGATGGTACTGCTGCGCCTCCAGACGGTAGGTCATCTCCAGCCCGCCGGTTTCCGGCTTAAAGCTCGCTTCATAGCGCATGGTGGCTCCCACCGGCGTAACCTGCTGCTGGCGCGAGCGTCGGTCATTGAGGGCTTTCTCGCGTTTATTGCTTACCACCACGCGTTTTTGCATCAACGGCGCGGCATCGTTGTCCGCCTTCTCACGGCGCTGCTGCACGAAACGAAAGGAGGCGGCAATGACGATAATCGCCACCACGATAACGAAAAAAAGCGGCATCTTGCTCATTCAAAAATCCCATCAGATTATACGGAATTCAGGATACCTTGCCTTCCCCGGCATTGCCAAACGCCTGCCCCCATCACTACACTGAATAAGAAACTGATTATTCAGACTCAACAGTTACAGGGAGTTAATATGCTTTGGTCATTTATCGCTGTCTGTTTTTCCGCATGGCTTTACGTCGATGCATCCTATCGCGGCCCTGCCTGGCAGCGATGGTTGTTTAAACCCGTCACGCTGTTGTTACTCCTGCTGCTTGCCTGGCAAGCGCCCATGTTTAACGCCGTCAGCTATCTGGTTCTTGCCGGTCTGTGTGCGTCCCTGATTGGTGATGCCTTAACCCTGCTGCCGCGACAGCGCCTGCTGTATGCCGTTGGGGCATTTTTCCTGTCGCATCTGCTTTATACCATTTACTTCGCCAGCCAGATGACGCTCTCCTTCTTCTGGCCGCTGCCGCTGGTGCTGCTGGTCATTGGCGCACTGTTGATCGCGGTGATCTGGACGCGTCTGGAAGAGATGCGCTTGCCTGTCTGCACGTTTATCGCCATGACGCTGGTGATGGTATGGCTGGCGGGTGAACTGTGGTTCTTCCGTCCGACGGCACCGGCAATGTCCGCGTTCTTTGGTGCCACGCTGCTGTTACTCGGGAATATCGTCTGGCTGGGCAGCCACTATCGTCGCCGCTTCCGTGCGGATAACGCGATTGCCGCCGCCTGCTACTTTGCCGGGCACTTCCTGATTGTGCGTTCACTGTATATCTAAATAAGCCTTGACTCTGGAGTCGACTCCAGAGTGTATGCTGCGGTTAATGAGAAAATTATCATTACCGGAGACTGCCATGTCGACTCCAGAAACACCTAAAAAAGTTCCACAATTCTCGGCACTTAAGCTCAGCCCCGTTCCCGTGAAGGACGACTGCTGCTGCGACGGCGCATGCGAAACGCAAAACACGCCGCCGCTCCCGGAAAGCGCAAACCGCTACAGCTGGGTGGTCAACGGTATGGACTGCGCGGCCTGCGCCCGTAAAGTCGAAAACGCGGTAAAACAGGTCCCGGGCGTCAGCCACGTCCAGGTGCTCTTCGCCACCGAGAAACTTCTGGTCAGTGCCGATAATGACATCAGCACGCTGGTTGAAGCCGCCGTCAGTAAGGCCGGTTACAGCCTGCGCAGCGAAACCGCACCTGTCGAAAAGACGTCAGCCCTGCGAGAAAACCTGCCCATTATCACCCTTGTCATCATGATGGCCCTGAGCTGGGGTCTGGAGCAGTTTAACCACCCGTTCGGTAACCTGGCGTTCATCGCCACGACGCTTGTCGGACTGTTCCCGATTGCCCGTCAGGCCGTGCGGCTGATGAAAAGCGGAAGCTGGTTCGCCATCGAAACGCTGATGAGCGTGGCGGCGATCGGCGCGTTGTTTATTGGCGCGACGGCGGAAGCGGCCATGGTGCTGCTGCTGTTCTTAATTGGCGAGCGCCTTGAGGGCTGGGCGGCGAGTCGGGCACGGAAAGGGGTCAGCGCGCTGATGGCGCTGAAACCGGAAACCGCAACGCGGGTGACGGGCAGCGAACGCCAGACGGTGGCTATTAACACGCTGCGCCCGGGTGATGTGATTGAGGTCGCCGCCGGCGGGCGTCTGCCTGCGGACGGTGAACTGCTTACCGCCACGGCGAGTTTCGATGAAAGTGCCCTCACCGGCGAGTCGATTCCGGTTGAACGCTCAGCGGGCGAGAAAGTGCCTGCAGGCGCCACCAGCGTCGATCGTCTGGTGCAACTTACGGTCCTCTCCGGACCGGGTGAGAGCGCCATCGACCGCATCCTGAAGCTGATTGAAGAGGCCGAGGAGCGTCGCGCCCCCGTTGAGCGCTTTATCGATCGCTTCAGCCGGATCTACACCCCCGCCATCATGCTGGTCGCCCTGCTGGTGACAATTATTCCACCGCTGTTCCTGGGCGCAGCCTGGGAGGGCTGGGTTTATAAAGGTCTGACGTTGCTGCTGATTGGTTGCCCATGCGCGCTGGTGATCTCCACGCCGGCGGCCATTACCTCCGGTCTGGCGGCCGCGGCGCGTCGTGGAGCGCTGATTAAAGGCGGCGCGGCGCTGGAGCAGCTGAGCCAGGTGCAACATATCGCCTTCGATAAAACCGGTACGCTGACGGTGGGTAAACCGCAGGTCACGGGCATTTATCCTCAGGAGGTCAGTGAAAATACGCTGCTCACCCTGGCCGCTGCCGTCGAACAAGGCTCCACCCACCCGCTGGCACAGGCGATAGTCCGCGAGGCGCAGTCGCGTGGGCTGGACATCCCTGCCGCCACCGCACAGCGGGCGCTGGTCGGGTCCGGGATTGAAGCCGACGTTGAAGGGAATAACGTCCTGATCGTTGCCGCGAATACGTTTCCGGCGGCCGGGCTGAGCCAGCAAGTCCAGGCGCTGGAACAGGCCGGGCAAACCGTGGTGATGGTGGTGCAAAACGGCGTGGCGATAGGGATGCTGGCACTGCGTGACACCCTGCGTGACGATGCAAAAGACGCCGTCGCCGCGCTGCATCAACTGGGCGTGCAGGGGGTGATCCTCACCGGGGATAACCCGCGAGCCGCGGCAGCGATTGCCGTTGAGCTGGGGCTGGCGTTTAAAGCCGGGTTATTGCCTGCGGATAAAGTGAGCGCCGTAACGGAACTGAACAACCATGCACCGCTGGCAATGGTGGGTGACGGCATCAACGATGCCCCGGCGATGAAAGCCGCCACCATTGGCATTGCAATGGGCAGCGGCACCGACGTGGCGCTGGAAACCGCCGACGCAGCACTCACCCATAACCGCCTGACCGGGCTGGCGCAGATGATTGCTCTGGCGCGCGCCACGCGGGCCAATATCCGTCAGAACATCGGGATTGCGCTGGGCCTGAAGGGGATTTTCCTGGTCACCACGCTGCTCGGTATAACCGGCCTGTGGCTGGCGGTACTGGCGGATACCGGCGCGACGGTACTGGTGACGGCGAACGCGCTCCGCTTATTACGTCGACAATAACACGAGATGCCCTCTCCCACCGGGAGAGGGCGGAAAACGGCGTCACTGCATCCCTAACACGCGCGGCAGCCACAGCGAGATGGCCGGGATGTACGTCACCATCGCCAGCACCACCAGCAGCATGCCGTAAAACGGCAGCATCGCGCGAACCACATGCTCGATTTTCTGTTTACTTACCGCGCTCGCCACAAACAGCACCGAACCGACCGGCGGCGTAATCAGCCCGATCCCCAGGTTCACCATCATGATCATCCCAAAATGCACCGGATCGATGCCCAGCGAATTGGTCACCGGCAACAGCACAGGCGTCAGGATCAGGATGATCGGTGCCATGTCCATTAACGTGCCGATCAGCAGCAGCATGATGTTGAGATACATCAGGATCACGTACTTGTTATCGGAGAGCGAGGTGAAGAACTCGGTGATACGGCTCGGGAGCTGCATGTAGGTCATCACCGCGCCAAACGCCGCCGCAAAGCCAATCAGTATCATCACGATGGTGACGGTTTTCACCGTCCTGCACATCAGCTTCGGCAGCTCGTTCCACTTGTAGTCCCGGTAGATAAACATGGTGACAAAGAACGCCCACAGACAGGCCACAGCAGCGGATTCCGTTGCGGTAAATATCCCGGACAGTATCCCGCCGAGAATAATCACTACAGTCATCAGCCCCCACAGCGCGTCCAGCGTGATTTTCAGCGCCTGCTTAAAGGGAATTTTTTCCCCTTTCGGGTAGCCACGTTTGCGGGCAAAGCCCAGACACATTGCCATCAGGCTTACGCCGAGCAGCAGCCCTGGCAGCACCCCCGCGATAAACAGCGTCGCGATAGAGACCGTCCCGCCTGCCGCGAGGGAATAAATTACCGAGTTGTGGCTGGGCGGGATCAAAATCGCCTGTACCGACCCGCTGGCGGTCACCGCCGCCGCATACTCGCGCGGATAGCCCTTCTTCTCCATCTCCGGAATCATTACGCTGCCAATGGAGGCCGTATCCGCCACCGACGAGCCGGAAATCGCGCCGAAGAACGTGGAGGCCACAATATTCACCAGCGACAGCCCACCGCGAATAAAGCCAACAAACACGTAGGCGAAATTGACCAGCCGTCGGGCAATCCCCCCTTCCGCCATAATCGCACCCGCGAGAATAAAGAAGGGGATCGCCAGCAGCGTGAATTTATTCACCCCGCTGGTTATCTGAATCATCAGCGCCTCGAGGGGTAAATCTATCCACAACGCGCCCGCGACGGCGCTTAGCCCGACGGCAAAGGCCACCGGCATCCCCAGCGCCAGCAAAATGGCGAGGGTGAATAACAAAACGAATGCATCCATTGTTCACCCCTTAACTGTGGTTGCCGATCAGCACGACGGGACGGTGTTCCTGCGAGCCAAACAGCAGGCGCTCAATCACAAACAGGATCAGAACGGCAGAGCCCACCGGCAGCGGCAGATAGCTCTCGCCGGAGGTCAGGACCGGAAATTCGGCGACCGGTTGCTCCCAGAGTTCGACGCACAGCCAGTAGCTGTACCAGAACATCAGGCCAGCGATCAGCAGCATCAGCAGATCAACGGCCCGTGCGCAGACGGTTTTTAACGGCCCGGGCAGCCGGTCGGTGAGCATATTCACCGCAATGTGCGAACCGGCACGGTAGCTGACCGCCGCGCCGATAAAGGTGAAGGTCACCATGCAGATGATGGCAACCGGCTCCGGCCAGGATTCACCGCGGTTAAGCACATAGCGCGAAAAGATGCCGATGGGGATCACAATCGTCATCACCAGCAGCGAGATGCCCGCCACGGCCATCGCCAGCAGGTAGAGACGGTCCATCCACTTCAGATAGAGTTCGGACATACGTACTCCGGTTACTTGACGTCAGCGATGGCTTTCATCAGATCCTGATGCTTTTCGCCATACTGGGCGCGCACCGGCTCTGTGGCTTTGATAAATACCGTTTTGTCGATCTCGTGGAACTGCACCCCGCCAGCCTTCATTTTTTCCAGCGCCTGGGCGTTATAGGCTTCCCACAACTTACGTTGTTCAAACTGGGCTTCACGGGCCAGGGTCAGGATCTTTTTCTGCTCGTCGGCGCTGAGTTTGTCCCACTTCACTTTTGAGTAGAGCAGCATTTCCGGGGTGATAAAGTGGCCGCTGAGGGTGTAGTTTTTGGCGACCGGCATATAGTTATGCGCGACATAGGTCGGTGGATTATTCTCCGCGCCGTCAATCACGCCGGTTTGCATTCCGCTGTAAACTTCGCTTACCCCCATTGCCACCGCGTTAGCGCCCATATCTTTCAGCGTCGCCAGCGCCACCGGACTGCCCTGTACGCGGATTTTCTTCCCTTTCAGATCGTCGGGTTTAACAATCGGATCTTTGGTGATCAGGTTGCGGGTGCCGGAGTCCATCCAGCCGAGGAACACCAGTCGTGATTTCGGGTTGGCAGTTAGCTTATCGCCAATTTGCTTGCCGATATCCCCGTCGATCACTTTGTGCATGTGGTCTTCATCGCGGAAAACGTAGGGCAGCGTGAAGACTTCGATATCGGGCAGGATGGCCGCCACCGGCGCCATCGAGACGCGGATCATATCGATCGCCCCCATCTGCGCCTGCTCAATCATCTGTTTTTCATCCCCCAGCACGCCGCCGGGGAAGACCTTAATCTCCAACTTGCCGTCGGTTTGTTGTTTGAGTTTTTCACCCATTTGCTGAACCGCCACCACGTTCGGGTAGCCTTCAGGGTGCACATCGGCGGCTTTGATGGTTTGCGCAGCGACAGAGCAGGCAAAAGCGGAGAGGCACAGGGCGGCCAGTAACGGCTTGAGGGTCGTTTTCATCGGGTCAACTCCAGGGTAGTGAGATAAGCGTTAAAACAGTGTTTTATTTTTGTACGCTTAAAAACTAGACTACGGCCGGAAAAGCGGAGGTGAAGCGCCTCACAAAAGCGTGAAATTTTGAAACGATGGTTTAGAAAGGTTTTCTCCCTCTCCCGGTGGGAGAGGGTCGGGGTGAGGCCATCAGGCCGCATTTACCCCTTACGGATCACATACCGGTACGGCAGCGTTTCGGTCTGCTGTGCCACCAGCTCATGTTCCATAAAGGTACAAAAACCGGGAATGTCGCGGGTGGTGGCGGGGTCGTCGGCGATGATCAGCAGCGTCTCACCGGTCTGCATGTTGCGCACGGTTTTACGTACCATCATTACCGGCTCCGGGCAGCGAAGGCCCTGAGCATCAAGGGTGTGGTCTGGGCTGGAAAACAGATCGGTCATGTTCTTCTCGGTCAGGTAAAAACGGCTGTAGTTTACGCCCCATCGTCGGCAATGCAACCAGGTTAACGATTGCGTAAAAACTAACCATTGCAATGTCCGGCCAAAGCAGTATCATGCTGCGGTTTTTATTGGGTTCCCTCACCCCAACGTATAAAAAGGTTACAACATGATGCAGTTTTCTGATTCGCAGCGCGTTAAAGCGTTGTTCTGGCTTTCGCTTTTTCATTTGCTGGTGATTACCTCCAGCAACTATCTGGTGCAACTCCCGATCTCCATCTTTGGTTTTCATACCACGTGGGGCGCGTTCAGTTTCCCGTTTATTTTTCTCGCCACTGATTTGACCGTGCGTATTTTCGGCGCACCGCTGGCTCGCCGCATTATTTTTGCGGTCATGCTGCCGGCGCTGTTCATTTCGTACGTGATCTCTTCCCTGTTTTATATGGGAAGCTGGCAGGGGTTCGAGGCGTTAACGCACTTCAACCTGTTTGTCGCCCGTATCGCCTCCGCCAGCTTTATGGCCTACGCGCTGGGGCAGATCCTCGACGTTCACGTGTTTAACCGCCTGCGTCAAAATCATCGCTGGTGGATGGCACCCACGGCGTCCACGCTGTTCGGCAACGTCAGCGACACGCTGGCCTTCTTCTTTATCGCATTCTGGCGTAGCCCGGACGCATTTATGGCCCAGCACTGGATGGAAATCGCCCTTGTGGACTACTGCTTCAAGGTGCTTATCAGCATTGTGTTCTTCCTGCCGATGTACGGCGTCCTGCTGAATATGCTGCTGAAAAGACTCGCAGATAAATCTGAAATCACAGCATTGCAGGCTGGTTAAGGGTTCGCTTTATCAGTTGTGATAAGATGAGCCAATCAGCCGTTATGGCCGTTTATCGAAAGGAAGAAGTTAATGCGCAATCTGGTTAAATATGTCGGGATTGGCCTGCTGGTTGTGGGCCTTGCAGCCTGTGATAACAGCGACACGAAAACGCCTGCTCAGGGCGCGTCTGCAGAGAGCAACGCCACCGGTCAGCCGGTGAGTCTGCTGGACGGTAAACTCAGTTTCTCTCTGCCAGCAGATATGACTGACCAGAGCGGCAAGCTGGGTACCCAGGCGAACAATATGCACGTTTACTCCGATGCAACCGGGCAGAAAGCCGTTATTGTGATTGTGGGCGACGACACCAGCGAAGACCTGGCCGTCATGACCAAACGTCTGGAAGATCAGCAGCGCAGCCGCGATCCGCAGCTGCAGGTCGTGACCAATAAATCTATCGAACTGAAAGGCCACACACTGCAACAGCTGGACAGCATCATTTCAGCAAAAGGCCAGACCGCTTACTCTTCCGTGGTGCTTGGCAAGGTCGATAATAAACTGCTGACCCTGCAGATCACCCTGCCGGCGGAAAATCAGCAGAAAGCGCAGACGGCTGCTGAAAACATCATTAACACCATCGTGATCCAGTAATTCTTCACGATGATGACGTGGCCTCCGGTGCCTGCACCGGGGGCCATTTTTTTAGCCGCCATGTCAGCATCAATGCGATAACCACCAGACCCGCCGCGGCAAGATAGATTACCGGTACCCCTGCCCACGCCATCACCAGCCCCGCCAGCGGCCCGGTAATGCCCAGCGACATGTCCATAAACACCGTGTAGGTCGCCAGCGCCGACCCCTGGTTCTGCTGCGGCACGGCTTTTACCGCGACCACGCCGAGTGCCGGGAAGACCAGCGAAAAGCCAGCGCCGGCGAGGAAAACGCCCATTTTCGCCATCCACGGTGCGGTGGCAATCCCGGTCAACACCAGCCCGACAATCTCTACCGCAAAGCAGATCAACGCCACATTCAGTCCCCCCAGACGGTTGATACCGTTCGGGAAGAGCAAACGCGCGCCGACAAACGCACAGCTAAACAGCGTCAGGGCAAAGGCTGCGCCGTCCCAGCCTTTGGCGTCATAGAAGAGAGTGATGAACGTGGCGATCACGCCGAAGCCGGTGGTTGCCAGCGCCAGCGCCATACCATAAGGCCAGACGCGCCCCAGCACCGCCCTGAACGGCAGTGGCTTGCCTTTGCTGGCCTTCACCTTCGGGCGCGGCAGGGCAAACAGAATCGCGAGCAGCGCGACGACCATAATGGTGATAGCCAGCCCGGATAGCCCGCCATAGGCATAACAGATCACCCCCAGCGGTGCGCCCAGCGCCATTGCGCCGTAGGTGACGATACCGTTCCAGGAGATCACCCGGCCAATATGGGACGCACCCACCACACCCACGCCCCACAGCGTCGAACCGGTACCCGCCAGACTTTGCCCAATACCCAGAATCACACGCCCCAGACAGAGCAGCGCCAGGCTGACCAGCGGCCAGTGGCTGGTGGTGGCGGCCAGCAGGTAGCCCAGACCACTCAGAAAACAGCCGCAGAGCCCCACAATGACGATGCGCTTTGGCCCAAACAGATCCGCATAGCGCCCGGCATGCGGGCGGCTCAGGAGCGTGGCGAAATACTGCAGGCTGATGACCAGCCCCGCCCAGAATGCGCTAAAACCCATGACGTCATGGACATAGCCCGGCAACACCGCCAGCGGCAGGCCAATCGTCAGATAACTGGCGAAGTTAAAAATCACAACGGAAACAATGCGCAGATTGAGGCGCAATCCGCTCAGCGCCGGTTCGGCGGCATGCTCTGGCATGGGGTTTAACCTGAATTTTTACAACAGTGTTTCACTATTACCACGGCAGGATAAGAAAATCAGCACTGACTTTCAGATTATCGGCTCCAGACGAAGCGGCCACCGGGCACTACACTTAACGGGCTATCACATTAAGGAACCCGCATGATACCGAACCAGTCCGACAAAGCAGGACTTCACATCTTATTAAAACTCGCCTGCCTGGTGGTTATCCTTGCAGGTATCCATGCTGCCGCTGACATCATTGTCCAGCTCCTGCTGGCGCTCTTTTTTGCCATTGTGCTTAATCCGCTGGTGACCTGGTTTTTGCGCCGGGGCATCAGCCGTCCGGTGGCCATTACTATCGTGGTCATCGTGATGATGATTGCCCTGACGGCGCTTTTCGGCGTGCTCGCGGCGTCGCTCAGTGAATTCTCCACCATGCTCCCGCAGTACAACAAAGAGCTGACGCGTAAGATCGTTTCGCTTCAGGAGATGATGCCTTTTCTTAACCTGCATATCTCACCCGAGCGGATGTTACGCCGCATGGATTCAGAGAAGGTCATGACCTACGCCACCACCCTGATGACCGGCCTTTCCGGCGCGATGGCCAGCATCCTGCTGCTGGTGATGACGGTGGTGTTTATGCTGTTCGAGGTCCGCCATGTTCCTTATAAGCTGCGCTTTGCGCTGAATAACCCGCAAATTCATATTGCGGGTTTACACCGGGCCCTGAAGGGAGTGTCCAAATATCTGGCCCTGAAAACGCTGTTAAGCGTCTGGACCGGGGTGATTGTCTGGCTGGGACTGATGCTGATGGGCGTGCAGTTCGCGCTGATGTGGGGCGTACTGGCGTTTCTGCTGAACTACGTACCCAACATCGGCGCGGTGCTTTCCGCCGTGCCGCCGATGATTCAGGCGTTTCTGTTCAATGGCTTTTACGAGTGCATGCTGGTGGGGGCGCTGTTCCTGGTCGTGCATATGGTGCTGGGCAATATCCTTGAGCCGCGCATGATGGGCCACCGTCTCGGAATGTCGACGCTGGTGGTGTTCTTGTCATTGCTGATCTGGGGATGGCTGCTGGGGCCGGTCGGGATGTTACTGTCAGTACCGCTGACCAGCGTGTGTAAGATCTGGATGGAAACCACCAAAGGTGGCAGCAAACTGGCGATCCTGTTGGGTCCCGGGCGACCGAAAAGCCGCCTGCCGGGATAACGGGTCCCACAACGCGTAACTCTGCAACACACCGAAAATTACCGCGACGCTCACCGCGCGGTAATTTTCATTTTCGGTAAGGAGGATTTCGCGTTATTTATCTTGCCCTAATAAATGAATCGTCATGCAAATATTTATTTAACGCAAATTACATGACATATAATTCTCACCCTTTCGTTTCAATGCATTACACCTCCCCTCGCGTAAAATAAATACCCACTTTTATATCGACAAAAATTATCCTTATTAGCGATAATACTCCGCCAAAATATAATTTTTTAAAATTACTGATTTAAATTGTTATTATTGATACGGAGTTGTTGATGAAAAAGATCATTAAATGGTTTGCTGCTGTTGCTGTCGTCGGCGCACTGGCCGGTTGCGCGCGTACCGCCCCAATCGATCAGGTTCACGCTACTGTCAGTACAGGCCACACTGCTGAGCAGGTGAAAACCGCCATTCTGAAAGCAGGCCAGAAGCGCGACTGGATCATGAGCGAAGCGGGCCCGGGCGTAATTAAAGGCCGTCTGCAGGCACGCGACCATTCGGTCGAAATCCGTATTCCTTATTCTGCGACAAGCTATTCAATTAATTACGAAAGCAGTATGAACCTGAAAGCCGCCGACGGTAAAATTCACAAAAACTATAACCGCTGGGTGCATAACCTCGACCACGATATTCAGATGAACCTCTTTGCAGGCGCCGCGCTGTAATATTTTTCTCATGTCGGGCCGACATGGCCCGATAACGTTTTTCTCGGCCTCATAAGGTTACGCACGCATGTACGAAAAGGACACCCTCAACGCGCTGGACGCCATTACCGAAGCGCAACGCATCGCTTTTGCGCCGATGCTGTTTCAGACCGCGCGTTGTCTGCGTAATTCGGGCGTGCTTTCCTGGCTGGATAAAAAAGGGAAAACAGGGGCAAGTCTCGAGGAAATAACCGAAAACAGTACCCTGAGCAGTTATAGCGTAAGCGTATTGCTGGATATGGGATTAAGCGGGCGGATCGTTACCTGTAAAGAAGGGCGCTATTTCCTGGCAAAGGTGGGCCATTTCTTATTGCATGACACCATGACTCGCGTGAATATGGATTTCACGCAGGATGTTTGTTACCAGGGATTATTCCATCTGGCCGATGCCCTGCAGGAAGAAAAACCGGCGGGATTATCCGTGTTTGGCAACTGGCCAACCATCTATCCGGCATTATCACAATTACCCGCGCAGGCAAAAGAGAGCTGGTTCGCTTTTGATCATTACTATTCTGATGCCGCTTTCGACGCGGCGCTGCCATATATATTCGCAAGCTCGCCGACAAAATTGTACGATGTGGGCGGAAATACGGGTAAATGGGCGTTACGCTGCTGCCGCTATGACGACAATGTTGCCGTGACGATCCTTGACCTGCCACAGCAGATAACGCTGGCGCAGGAAAACATCGAAAAAGCAGGTTTATCTCATCGCATTGGCTTCCATGCTGTCGATATGCTTAGTCATGCGACATTGCCGGGTGAAGCCGATATCTGGTGGATGAGCCAGTTCCTGGATTGTTTCTCTCCGGACCAGATTGTCGCCATGTTGACTCGCGTTGCACAGGTTATGAAGCCCGGCACGCGACTGTGCATCATGGAACTGTTCTGGGATGCCCAAAAATTTGAAGCCGCCTCATTCAGCCTGAATGCTACCTCGCTTTATTTCACCTGTATGGCGAACGGCAACAGCCGGTTTTACAGTGTAGAGAAATTTTATCACTACCTGGAGCAGGCCGGTTTCCACGTAGAACAGCGGCTGGACAACCTTGGGGTAGGTCATACCCTATTGATTTGTCAAAAAATTGAACAATAGAGCAGTTGAACTGCCCGGCAGGCTTGCCTGTCTTTTAATGATGGTTTTCCGCGGACGCGCGTAGATGAAATTTTCACTGAACATAATTGACTGGCAGGCAAGAGCGCCAGGCCTGAGCGATGCCGCAGAGTGGCAGGCGTGGTCACGCCAGCACCTTACCCTCGACCCGGCTGCGCCGCTGCCTAAGCTTACCGAACTGCCGATGATGACCGCGCGCCGCCTCAACTCGGGCAGTAAACTGGCGGTAGACCTCGGACTCACCCTGCTTCGCCGCCACGCGATTGATGCCGTTGTCTATTCCAGCCGTCATGGCGAACTGGAGCGTAATTTCCGCATCCTGCACTCCCTGGCGACCGGTCAGGCCGTCTCGCCGACAGACTTTGCCATGTCCGTGCACAATTCGGCGGTGGGCAACCTGACGATCACTGCGCGACACCCCATCGTCTCGTCTTCTGTTTCTGCCGGGCTGGACACCTTCCAGCAGGCATTATGTGAAGTGTTAAGCCTGCTTCAGGCGGGCTATTCCCGCGTCTTGCTGGTCGATTTTGACGGCGCCCTGCCCGATTTTTATCATCCGGGTTTACCGCCGCAGATGCCCACCTGGCCCTACGCGCTGGCCCTGGTGATTGAAGCCGGGAGCACACTGCAGTGCGAAACCCGCAGCGGCAGCACGGGTGAAGAACCTCCCCTGCCGCAGAGCCTGATGTTCCTGCAACATTACCTCCGCGATGAACGGCAGTTTGTGGTTTCAGGCGAACGTCTGCTGTGGCAATGGACACGCGAATGAGCCGCCTGACTGCCCGTATCAACTGGTTATGGCGTCTGATGATGACCGGCTTCTGCTTCGTGCTGTTTGGCACGGGCGGGCTGCTGCTGTCGCTGGTGTGGTTCAACCTGCTGTTGCTGGTTCAGCGCGACCGCGCCAGACGCCGTCGCCTGGCGCGTCGCAGTATCGCGGCCAGCTTCCGCTTTTTCTTACATGTCGCCCGTGGCACCGGGGTACTGGACTATCGCATTCACAATCTTGACGCCCTTCGCGGGGACCGTGGTTGTCTGGTGGTGGCCAATCACCCGACGCTGATTGATTACGTGATCCTGGCGTCCGTCATGCCCGAAACCGACTGTCTGGTGAAAAGTGCGTTGCTCCGCAACCCCTTTGTCAGCGGCGTCATTCGCGCAGCGGATTACCTGATTAACAGCGAAGCGGAAACGCTCCTCAGTGCAAGCCAGCAGCGTCTGGCCCAGGGCGACACGCTGTTAATCTTCCCGGAAGGCACACGAACCCGGTCGGGAGAGGCAATCTCCCTCCAGCGCGGCGCGGCAAATATTGCCGTGCGCTGCCACAGCGACCTGCGCATCGTAGTGATCCACTGCAGCGAACCTCTGCTGGATAAAAAAAGTCACTGGTACGACGTACCACCCGTAAAACCCGTTTTCACCGTAGATGTTCGCGATCGCGTGAATATCGACGCTTTTTACGATGCGAAAACACAAGAACCGGCACTGGCGGCAAGGCAGTTAAACCGGCATCTGCAGCATCGATTAACATCAGGCCTTCAATCTTTGTCAGGAATTAATGATGCAAGCGCTTCATCTTGAAATTAAAAATCTCATCATCACCACGCTGAATCTGGACGAGCTTACCGCCGAGGATATCGATACCGATGCTGCGCTGTTTGGTGATGGACTGGGTCTCGACTCTATCGACGCCCTCGAACTTGGCCTGGCCGTGAAAAACCAGTATGGCGTGGTGCTGTCTGCCGAAAGCGAAGAGATGCGTCAGCACTTCTTTTCCGTCGCCACGCTGGCTTCTTTTATCAACGCTCAACGCGCCTGAGATGTGATCCGTTATGACTGAACAAGAAACCATTTATCAGGAAGTCTGCGAACTCCTGGCTACGCTGTTTGAACTCGACCCACAGGAAATCACGCCTGAGGCTCGCCTGTACGAAGATCTGGATCTGGACAGTATCGATGCAGTGGACATGATTGTTCACCTGCAGAAGAAAACGGGGACGAAAATCAAACCGGAAACCTTCAAATCTGTCCGTACCGTGCAGGATGTGGTTGACGCTGTCGCTCAGCTTTTGCGCGACGAGTAAACCACCGTGCCTGGAGGACGAGCGTTTCCGGCAATCCCACTCCTGACGGGAGTCGTGTTGCTGGCGTGGCCATTCCTGATTGGATTGGGGCTGACGCACAACGGTCTGCACTGGCTGTTGCCGCTGATGGCCCTGGTGCTGGTGCTGCGTCTGCATCAGGCGCGGCGAAACGCAGGCCCGATGCGGTATGCGGTGCAGTGCATTGCGCTGGCAGGCCTGGCGCTCTGCGCGGCAAGCTATCTGCTGAAAGCGCACCAGTGGCTGCTGCTCTATCCGGTGGTGGTTAATCTCGTGATGCTGGCCGTGTTTGGCGGCTCACTGTGGACAACCATGCCGCTGGTTGAACGGCTGGCACGTCTGCGTGAACCGAATTTGCCTCCGGCGGGTGTGCGATATACCCGTAAGGTGACGCTGGTGTGGTGCGGGTTTTTCCTCGGTAACGGTGCGATAGCCCTGTTTACCGTGCTACACGGCGATATGCATGTCTGGACAGTGTGGAACGGTATGGTGGCTTATTTTCTGATGGGCACGCTGATGGCGACAGAGTGGCTGGTGCGTCAACGGGTGATGAAAAAAGAGAAGCTCGATGAATAAACCCCTCCCGCTGGGCCAGTGGTTAAATGCTCCACGCCCTGACGACACGCCGATTGCCTGGCTTGACGATCGCACCTGGACGTTGGGCGAGTTGCGCCACGATGTCACCTTGCTGGTAGAAGCATTGCGACAGCAGGAGGGTGAACGCTGGGCGCTGTGCTTTGAAAACAGCTACCTGTTTATTGTTGCGCTGCTGGCCTCACTGCATGCCGGTAAAACCCCGGTCATTCCAGGCCATAGCCGGGTCTCTCTGCTCGACGAACAGCAGTCGCTGTTTAGCGGTGTCCTGAGCGATCAGACGCTGGATATTCAGGGAAAGGTCATTGTGGTGACTTCCTCCCCTCAGCGCGCGCGCCAATGGGCACCGTTGCCCGTCATTGACGACGCGCGCTTTGTTGAACTCTTTACCTCGGGCTCCACGGGCACCCCACGCCGGGTCATTAAGCACATCGCCAGCCTGGACCGTGAAGCGTGCCTGCTGGCGAACCGTTTTGGCGAACGCCTGGCGGGCTGCAGCATTGTGGCCTCGGTCGTGCCACAACATCTCTATGGCCTGACGTTCCGCATCATGTTGCCAATGGCGATGGGGCTTCCGCTGCACGCCGCCATGCTTTATTACGCTGAGCAGCTGGCGGCACTCCCTCACGACAGGCAGTACCTTTTTATCAGCAGTCCGGCGTTCCTGAAACGGCTGGATACCGAGCTGACTGCCCCTCCCGTCGTGATGCTGATCTCCGCCGGGGGAATGCTGCCCTGGTGCGATGTCACGGAGACCCATGGCTGGCTTAACGTCTGGCCGGATGAAATCTACGGCAGCACCGAAACCGGGATCCTCGCCTGGCGGCATCGTCAGGCGGACAGCGTTCCCTGGCTCGCCTTCCCCGGCGTGGTGTTCCAGAGTGAAGGGGAAATCTGCCGCGTGACCTCCCCGCTCATTCACGAAGCCGCAGGGTTACAGCTGGACGATATCCTGCACTTCGACAGTAACGGTTTTTTTAGCATTGCCGGACGTCGTGGTCGGGTGGTCAAAATCGAAGAAAAGCGTATCTCACTGAACGAGATTGAACGTCGCCTGCTGGAGCTTGAGGGCATATGTGAAGCCGCTGCGTTACCGGTTACCCGCGGAGGTCGTCAGGGTATAGGTGTCCTGCTGGTTCTGGATGAGAAGACCCGTCAGCGCTGGCATCAGCAGGGCAAAAAAACGCAGGAACTGGCCTGGCGCCGCGCCCTGCGGCCCTGGCTTGAGCCGGTCGCCGTCCCCCGCTACTGGCGCATTATCGATGAGATGCCGGTAAACAGTATGAATAAGCGTGTCTATGCGCAGTTACAGGAGTTGTTTCATGAAAATTCATGAAATCGAACGCCACCAGGCACAGCCGCAGCACCTGGAAATCGTTTTGCATCTTGACCCCTCCCTGTTCTGGTTCCAGGGGCATTTTGCCGTACAGCCGTTGCTGCCAGGTGTGGCACAGATTGACTGGGTCATGCACTACGCCACCACGCTGCTGGCACCGGGTTACCGTTTTCACAGCATCCAAAATGTGAAATTCCAGGCCCCTCTGCTGCCGGATACCACGGTCACGCTGGTCCTTAACTGGCATGCCGAACGTCAGATACTGACCTTCAGCTACCAGCGCCATGCCGGTGACGATCGCCATACTGCCAGCAGCGGGAAGATTCGCCTGTGTCAGTAACTTTCCGCCCCTGCGTGCTGATCCCGTGCTACAACCATGGCGCGATGATGGCAAAGGTACTGTCGCGGCTGGCGCCGTTCGGCTTGCCCTGCCTGGTGGTCGATGACGGAAGTGACGAGCAGACGCGCCGCATTCTGGAGCGTCTGGCCGCCGGGCAGCCCCAGGTTACGCTGGTACGTCTGGCGCAAAACGCAGGTAAAGGTGCCGCGGTCATTAAGGGGCTGGAAGAGTCTGCCCGCGCGGGCTATACCCACGCCGTACAGGTGGATGCCGACGGCCAGCATGCTATTGAGGATATCCCCAAAATGCTGGCTCTGGCTGAGCGTCACCCGGAGGCGCTGATTTCTGGCCAGCCCATTTACGATGATTCCATTCCGCGCTCCCGCCTCTACGGTCGCTGGATAACGCACGTCTGGGTATGGATTGAAACCCTGTCCCTGCAACTTAAAGACAGCATGTGCGGTTTTCGGGTCTACCCGGTCTCGCCCACGCTGCAGCTGGCCGCACGCGTGCCGCTTGGCAAACGTATGGACTTTGACACCGAAGTGATGGTCCGTCTCTACTGGCAGGGCAATACCAGCTATTTTCTGCCGACCCGCGTTACCTATCCGCCGGACGGGTTATCCCATTTCGACGCGCTCAAAGACAACGTGCGGATCTCGCTGATGCACACCCGGCTGTTCTTCGGCATGCTGCCCCGCATTCCCGCCCTGCTGTTTCGTCGTCGCCGCCAGCACTGGGCGCAGCAGGACGAGGTGAAAGGCCTGTGGGGTATGCGCCTGATGCTGCGCGTCTGGCAGCTGTTTGGCCGCCGGGCCTTTACCGTGCTGCTGTGGCCGGTTATCGGGGTGTACTGGCTTACGGCCCGACCGGCGCGACAGGCTTCACAGCAGTGGACAGCACGAGTGAAGCAGGTGCTGACGCAGCGGAACATGCCTGTTCCGCCACGCCTTAACAGCTTTTTCCATTTTATGCGCTTCGGTAACGCCATGCTGGATAAAGTCGCCAGCTGGCGCGGCGAACTGAAGTTTCATCGTGACGTGGTCTTTGCTCCCGGTGCGTATGACGTGCTGGATGCTGACGCATCGCAAGGTAAACTGCTGCTCGCATCGCATCTTGGCGATGTGGAAGCCTGCCGGGCACTGGCTCAGCTGGAAGGCAGCAAAGTCATCAACGCGCTGGTCTTTAGCGATAATGCGCAGCGCTTTAAACAGATCATGACCGAGATGGCACCCCAGGCCGGGGTTAACCTGATGCCCGTGACGGACATTGGCCCGGATACCGCCATCGCCATCAAAGAGAAGCTTGAGCGCGGTGAATGGGTCGCCATTGTGGGCGATCGCATAGCGGTCACGCCACAGCGCGGCGGCGACTGGCGGGTGATCTGGAGTTCGTTTATGGGACAGCCCGCCCCGTTCCCGCAAGGGCCGTTTATCCTCGCCTCCATTCTGCGCTGCCCGGTGGTGCTGATTTACGCCCTGCGTCAGCAGGGTGCGCTCACGATACACTGCGAGCCGTTTGCCGACCCGCTGCTTCTGCCACGCGGGGAGCGCCAGCAGGCGCTGCAACAGGCCGTCGATCGCTATGCACAGCGGCTTGAACATTACGCCTTAATGTCACCGCTCGACTGGTTTAATTTTTTCGATTTCTGGCACCTGCCGGATGCCAAAGAGAAGGAGTAAAGGGTGCTGACCGATCCCCGCTTTACGACCGAAGTAGAAATCACCGTTCCGTTCCACGATGTCGATATGATGGGCGTGGTCTGGCACGGCAACTATTTTCGCTACTTTGAGATTGCCCGCGAGGCGCTGCTCAACCAGTTTAACTACGGCTATCGCCAGATGAAGGCGTCAGGCTATGTCTGGCCGGTAGTCGATACCCGGGTGAAATACCGCGATGCGGTGACCTTTGAGCAGCGCATCCGTGTGCGCGCGCACATCGAAGAGTATGAAAACCGTCTGCGCATCGCCTATCAAATTTTCGACGCGCAAACCGGTAAACGCACCACCACCGGCTATACCATCCAGGTGGCCGTCGAAGAAGCCAGCCGTGAAATGTGCTTTGTCAGCCCGGCTATATTATTTGAACGAATGGGAGTTACGCCATGAGATGGTTGCCTGTGCTGGCACTGATGATCAGCCCGCTGGTGAGCGCCGTGACGCTGGATGAGCTGCAGCAGCGGTTTACCGGGCAACCTGTCGTGCGCGCGCATTTCGAACAGGTCCGGACGATTAAGGATCTGCCGCAGCCGCTGCGCTCGCAGGGCGAAATGTTGATCGCACGCGACAGCGGCCTGCTGTGGGATCAAAAAGCGCCTTTCCCCATGACGTTGTTGCTGGATGATAAACGAATGATCCAGACGATCAACGGCCAGCCTCCGCAGACCATTACCGCCGACAATAATCCGCAGATGTTCCAGTTCAACCACCTGCTGCGGGCGTTGTTCCAGGCCGACCGCAAGGTGCTGGAAGAGAACTTCCGCATCGATTTTCGCGATCTCGGTGAAGGCCGCTGGTCGCTGGTGCTGACCCCCACAACGACACCGCTGGACAAAATTTTCGCTACCCTCGATCTGGGCGGCGCGACCTACCTTGAGACGATTCGCCTCAACGATAAGCAGGGCGATCGTACCGATATCGTCCTTTCCCGCCACACACTGACGCCCGCCAGCCTGACCGATGACGAACGCCAACGCTTTGCCGCACCGTAAATCCCTGCGCCCGGCGCTGCTGTGGGCGACGGTATGCCTGATTCTGTTGGGCGTGTTGCTGTCGCTGCTGCCCGGCGCGCGCCTGAACAGCAGCGTACTGGCTATGCTGCCGAAGCAGACGCTCGGGGCAATCCCGCCGGCACTCAACGACGCGTTTATACAGCGTCTTGACCGCCAGCTTGTCTGGCTGGTCAGTCCCGGTAAAGAACCCGATCCGCGGGTGGCGCAGCAGTGGCTGGATCTGTTGAAAAACAGCCATTCGCTCAGGGAGGTTAAAGGCCCGATGGACGCCGCCGGGCAAAAGGCCTGGGGCGAGTTCTTCTGGCAGCATCGCAACGGCCTGATTGATTCAGCCACCCGGGCCCGCCTGCAAAACGGCGGTGAGGCACAGGCGCAGTGGATTTTATCCCAGCTCTACTCGGCCTTTTCCGGCGTGAGTGGCAAAGAGTTGCAAAGCGATCCCCTGATGCTGATGCGCGGCTCGCAGCTGGCGCTGGCGCAAAACAGCCAGAAGCTACGGCTGATGGACGGCTGGCTGGTCACCCAGGATGCCAGTGGAAATTACTGGTATATGCTGCACGGTGAGCTGGCGGGATCATCGTTTGATATGCAGCAAACCCATCAGCTGGTAACCACCCTTACCGCCCTGCAGGAGACGCTGAAAACGCGCTTTCCGCAGGCGCAGCTGCTCTCACGCGGTACCGTGTTTTACAGTGATTACGCCAGCCAGCAGGCAAAACGGGACATCTCCACGCTCGGCATCGTCACGATCCTTGGGGTTATCCTGCTCATCCTGGCAGTGTTTCGTTCCCTGAAACCCCTGCTGCTGTGTCTGATTTCCATTGCCACAGGTGCGCTGGCGGGCACGGTGGTGACGCTGCTGCTGTTTGGCGAATTGCATCTGATGACGCTGGTGATGAGCATGAGCATCATCGGAATTTCAGCGGATTACACGCTCTATTACCTCACCGAACGCATGGTGCACGGCGCAGAACATTCCCCGTGGCAAAGCCTGGCCAAAGTGCGTAATGCGCTGCTGCTGGCGCTGCTGACGACCGTTGCCGCCTACCTGATTATGATGCTGGCCCCCTTCCCCGGGATCCGCCAGATGGCGGTGTTTGCCGCGGTGGGGCTGAGCGCCTCCTGTCTGACGGTGATTTTCTGGCATCCCTGGCTGTGTCGTGGTTTGCCGGTGCGGCCGGTTCCGTTTATGGTCCTGATGTTGCGCTGGCTGGCCGCCTGGCGACGCAATAAAAAACTCTCTGTGGGCCTGCCTGTGGTACTGGCGCTGGTCTCGGCTGCCGGGCTTGCCACCCTGAAGGTCAACGACGATATCGCCCAGCTACAGGCGCTGCCCAAAGACATTCTGGCGCAGGAGAAAACCATTACCGCCCTGACCGGGCAAGGTGTCGATCAGAAATGGTTTGTGGTGTATGGCGCATCGCCGCAGCAAACGCTGGAACGGCTGGAAGCCTTTACCCCGGCGTTAGCCCAGGCCCAAAAAGCGGGGGATATTACCCGCTGGCGGACCCTGCCCTTAAATTCGCTGGCGCGCCAGAAAAGCGATCTGCTGCTGTTGCAGCAGGCCGCGCCGGCCATAACGAACGCGCTGCGAAACGCGGGGCTGAACACCGTCACACCGAATCTGAACGCCATGCCCGTGAGCGTGGAGGCGTGGCTCGCCAGCCCGGCCAGCGAAGGCTGGCGTCTGCTGTGGCTGACCCTGCCTGACGGCGAAAGCGGTGTGTTAGTGCCGGTGGACAACGCCCGCAACAGCGCCGCACTCAGCGAAGTAGCCGCCCGTCATGCGGGCGTCGTCTGGGTCGATCGCAAGGCCAGTTTTGACAGCCTGTTTGCGCTCTACCGCACGCTGTTAACGGGACTCTTGTTTGTCGCGCTGGCGGTGATTGCCTGCGGGGCGATGGTACGCCTCGGCTGGCGAAAAGGGCTTATCAGTCTGGTCCCGTCCGTGCTGTCGCTCAGCTGCGGGCTGGCCGCGCTGGCCGTCACGGGGCATTCGGTAAATCTGTTTTCACTGCTGGCGCTGGTCCTGGTGCTCGGCATTGGCATTAACTACACGCTGTTTTTCGGCAACCCGCGCGGTACGCCGCTGACGTCGATGCTGGCCATCACGCTGGCGATGATGACCACGCTGCTGACGTTAGGCATGCTCGTGTTCAGCGCCACGCAGGCCATCAGCAGCTTCGGTATTGTGCTGGTGAGCGGCATTTTTACCGCCTTCCTGCTGGCGCCGCTGGCGATGCCTGTTAAGAAAGAGAGAAAACGAAAATGAATGCTTTTTACCGCGCAGCCGCGCTGGTCGCGACGCTGCTGCTGGCAGGCTGTAGCCATTCGACCGATACTGAAGGGACACGTCCGCAGGCCTGGCTTCAGCCGGGAACCCGAGTGACGCTGCCGCCGCCCGGTATTACCCCGGCGGTCAGTTCGCAGCAGCTGCTGACCGGAACCTTCAACGGACAAACGCAGTCCCTGCTGGTCATGCTCAACGCGGATGATCACAAAGTGACGCTTGCCGGGCTCTCTTCCGTCGGTATCCGTCTGTTCCTGGCGACTTACGACGACACCGGGATCCACACCGAACAGTCGATCGTTGTACCGCAGCTGCCTCCCGCCAGCCAGGTACTGGCCGATGTGATGCTCAGCCACTGGCCACTCAGCGCCTGGCAGCCACAACTGCCGAAGGGCTGGACGCTTAAAGACAAGGGCGATCGGCGCGAGCTACGCAATGCCAGCGGCAAGCTGGTCACTGACATTGTCTACCTGCAACGCAAAGGCAAGCGCGTGCCAATCAGCATCGAGCAACACGTCTTTAACTACCACATCACCATTCAATATCTGGGTGACTGAGATGATTTACATTTCTGCTGTTGGCATGGTCAACGCGCTGGGTAACTCGCTGGATGAGATTGCCGCTAACCTGACGGCGGGCGTAGCCCCTGGCATGCATTGTCGGTCCGGCTGGTTGCAGGATGCGCCCGACGCCGTGCTGGGTGGCGTGGAAGGCGAGTTGCCGTCCATTCCGGATACCCTGTCCGCGCACCGCACCCGCAATAACCAGCTGCTGCTGGCCGCGCTGGCACAGATTCAGTCCACCGTTGACGACGCGATTGCCCGGGTCGGCCGCGACCGCGTGGCCGTGGTTTTGGGTACCAGCACCTCCGGCCTCGATGAAGGGGATGAGCACGTACGATTAACGCTCAACGGCGAAGCCAGCACCCGGTGGCAGTATCCACAACAGGAGCTGGGCGATCCGTCCCGCTTTCTTGCTAACTGGTTACAGCTCGAGGGCCCGGCATATACCCTCTCGACCGCCTGCTCCTCCAGCGCGCGGGCAATTATCAGCGGCCGGCGTCTGATTGACGCCGGGCTGGTGGATATTGCCATTGTTGGCGGCGCAGATACCCTGAGCCGGATGCCCGTCAATGGCTTTCACAGTCTGGAATCGCTTTCTCCAACGCTCTGCGAGCCGTTTGGCCGCGACCGTCGGGGTATCACCATTGGTGAAGCCGCTGCGCTGATGGTGCTGAGCCGTGAACCCGCCGGGGTCGCGCTGCTGGGAACAGGCGAGTCCAGCGATGCTTACCATATTTCGGCGCCGCATCCGCAGGGTGAAGGTGCCATTCGCGCCATTACCCAGGCGCTCAATGACGCGGGTCTTCAGCCGGAGGATATTGGCTATATCAACCTGCACGGCACCGCCACACCGCTCAATGACCAGATTGAATCACACGTGGTACACGACCTCTTTGGAGAAAACGTGCCCTGCAGTTCTACCAAACACCTTACCGGCCATACGCTGGGCGCTGCCGGTATCACCGAAGCGGCGTTGAGCTGGCTTATTCTGACGCGTGACCTGCCGTTACCCCCACAGGATTTCGCCCGCTACGCGCCGGACGAGACGCTGTCGCCGTGCGGCGTGCTGCACCAGAGCACCGCGCTGAAAAAACCGGTCATTTTATCTAACTCGTTCGCGTTTGGTGGCAACAACGCCAGCATCCTGCTGGGGAGAGTGTCATGAGCTACTTATCACCCGTCGACTATCTGCCGCACGATGCGCCAATGATGCTGCTGGGATCCGTTGAACGCGTCACAGACGATTCCGCCGTATGCCGTGTCGCGGTCAACGGCCAAAGCGTACTGGCGCCCTTTTTGAATGCCGAGGGCGATTTGCCTGGCTGGTACGCGCTCGAACTGATGGCGCAGACCGTTGGCGTCTGGTCAGGCTGGCATCGCCAGCAGAAAGGGCAAGATCATATTGCGCTGGGCATGGTGCTGGGTGCGCGCGAGTTGGTCTGCGCCAGTGGACATTTCGCAAAAGGCGCGACGCTGGACATCACCGTCAGACTGCTGATGCAGGATGAACGCTTCGGCAGTTTTGAATGTACGATCTCCTCAGGTGAGGAGACGCTGGCCACGGGCCGGGTCAATACCTTCCAGCCGAGCGCAGAAGAATTAACATCGCTTTTTAATCAGGGATCTCACGCATGAGTCGTTCCGTACTGGTCACCGGGGCCAGCAAAGGCATTGGTCGTGCCATCGCCTGCCAGCTTGCCGCTGACGGGTTTACCGTAGGCGTACATTACCACCGTGACGCCGCAGGCGCGCAGGCGACGCTGGATACCATCACACAGGCGGGCGGTCAGGGTCGCCTGCTCTCTTTCGATGCAGGTAACCGCGAACAGTGCCGTGACGTGCTGGAGCAGAATATCGAGGCCCACGGCGCATGGTATGGCGTGGTCAGTAATGCCGGTATCACCCGCGACGGTGCGTTTCCGGCCCTCAGCGAAGACGACTGGGACAGCGTCATCCATACCAATCTCGACAGTTTTTATAACGTTATTCAACCCTGCATTATGCCGATGATCGCCACCCGAAAAGGGGGGCGAATTATCACCTTATCCTCCGTGTCCGGCATGATGGGTAACCGCGGTCAGGTGAACTACAGCGCGGCAAAAGCGGGCATTATTGGCGCGACCAAAGCACTGGCAATTGAGCTGGCAAAACGCAATATCACCGTGAACTGCATTGCGCCGGGGCTGATTGATACCGGCATGATTGAAATGGAAGAGGCTGCGCTGAAAGAGGCAATGTCCATCATTCCCATGAAACGGATGGGCCAGGCCGAAGAGGTTGCAGGACTTGCCAGCTATCTGATGTCAGATATTGCAGGCTACGTTACCCGCCAGGTCATTTCCATTAACGGAGGAATGCTATGACGCGTCGCGTGGTGATTACCGGTATGGGCGGCGTTACCGCCTTCGGTGAGGACTGGCAATCCGTTTCCCGCAGGCTGCTGGCGTATGACAACGCGGTACGCAAAATGCCGGAGTGGCAGGTTTACGATGGCCTGCACACCCTGCTGGGCGCGCCGATTGATGATTTCACCCTGCCGGAACACTATACCCGCAAGCGTATTCGCGCCATGGGCCGCGTGTCGTTGATGTCGACCCGCGCCACCGAGCTGGCGCTGGAGCAGGCAGGGCTGATTGGCGAGGCGGTGCTCACGAATGGCCAAACCGGTATCGCCTATGGCTCCTCCACAGGCAGTACCGGGCCGGTCAGCGAATTCGCCACCATGCTCACCGAAAAACACACCCACAACATCACCGGTACGACCTATGTGCAGATGATGCCGCACACGACCGCGGTGAATACCGGCCTGTTCTTTGGCCTTCGGGGTCGCGTTATTCCGACGTCGAGTGCCTGTACGTCGGGCAGTCAGGCCATTGGCTACGCCTGGGAAGCCATTCGTCACGGTTATCAGACCGTGATGGTCGCAGGCGGAGCAGAGGAGCTTTGTCCGTCAGAGGCGGCGGTATTTGACACCTTATTCGCGACCAGCCAGCGCAACGATGCGCCGAAAACCACCCCTTCGCCATTTGATACGCAGCGTGATGGTCTGGTCATTGGGGAAGGCGCAGGCACCCTGATTCTGGAAGAGCTTGAGCATGCCAGAGCACGCGGTGCAACTATCTATGGCGAGATCGTTGGCTTCGCCACCAACTGTGATGCAGCCCATATCACCCAGCCACAACGTGACACCATGCAAATTTGTATGGAGCAGTCGCTGGCGTTAGCAGGGTTAAGCGCGCGGGACATGGGGTACATCTCCGCGCACGGTACCGCCACCGATCGCGGTGATATCGCTGAAAGCCAGGCCACCGCCGCTATCTTTGGCGACAACGTGCCAATTTCGTCGCTGAAGAGCTATTTTGGCCACACGTTAGGCGCCTGTGGGGCACTGGAAGCCTGGATGAGTCTGCAGATGATGCGTGAGGGCTGGTTTGCCCCGACGCTCAATTTAAGACAACCGGATGAGCAATGTGGTGCTTTAGATTATATTATGGGTGAAGCCCGTCAGATTGACTGCGAGTATCTGCAAAGCAATAACTTCGCATTTGGCGGCATCAACACGTCGATAATCATCAAACGCTGGGCGTAACTATGTACCAGTTTATACTGGGAAAGATCTCCACCCTGAGCGCAGACCCGCTGGCGTCGACGCTTGCACATATGGCACCTGCGGGTGCACGAAATGCATCCTGGCTGGCGGGGAGAACCCTGCTCGCCAAAACGCTTTCTCCTTCTCCGTTACCCGAGATCGTCTATGGTGAGCAAGGGAAGCCGGCCTTCGTGGATGCGCAGCCCTTCTGGTTTAACCTGAGTCACAGCGGCGATAATATCGCGCTGCTGCTGAGCGACGAAGGCGAAGTGGGGTGTGATATCGAAGTTATCCGCCCACGTGAAAACTGGCAGGCGCTGGCTAACGCCGTCTTCAGCGTGGCGGAACATGCGGAGCTGGAGCGCGAAGACCCGGAGACAAAGCTTTCTGCTTTCTGGGGGATCTGGACGCGTAAAGAGGCCATCGTGAAGCAGCGAGGCGGCAGCGCCTGGCAGATTGTCAGTATCGACAGCACGTCGCAGACGCATTCGGTAAGCCAGCTCCAGTTCGGCTCGCTCAGTCTTGCCGTCTGCACCTCAACGCCTTATACCCTTACCGCCGGGACGATTGCTCACCACGGGATGTCCGTGGCATAAAAATCACCAGCACGCCGAGAATAATCATCCCGACCCCCGCCAGCCCGTGCCAGGAAAAGTGTTCGTTCCAGCCGGGCAACAAAATGGCCGCGGCCCACACCAGAATGTAACTGAGGCTCAGCAAGGCATACGCTTTGCTGAGTGCCATGCGATGCAACGCCAGATACCAGCAGCCCATCGAGGCCACATACCCCATGAGTCCCAGCAGCAGCGCGCCAGTACCGGACGAGACGTGCCAGAGCGCGGAGACAAACGCATCAAGCTCGCTGACTGGCGGCAGGGCCTGCATGGCATAGCGCAGCAGCAGCTGCGCCGCGCTGACCAGCATTACGCTGCATAACGCCCAGAACGTTCCTCTCACAGGCTTCCTCCGAGGATAACAATGCCGATGATGATGAACCCGACGCCCAGCCAGTGATGCAACGCGACTTTTTCATGCCAGAATGCTTTCGCCGCCAGGGTCACCCAGACAAAATTGAGGCTCAGCATAGGGTAGGCAACGCCGACAGGCAGGCGCTGCAGGACCACCAGCCAGACCAGCATGCCGCTGCCCAGCGCCAGCAATGCCAGGCCCAGCCACAGCATAATATGCGCGCCACGCCGCCCGGCTTTCGCCGGACGGGTGGCCTGCTTCTGACACAGCTGCCCTGCGCAGGTCAGCAGGCTTGCCAGTATCAACCAGAGCCAGGTCGTCATTGCGGTAAATACTGCAGCCAGGCCAGACGGCCCTGAATATACAGGCTGTCCGGTTCTGGCAGATGAGCCCGCTTAATATCGTCGTGTTTTGACAGCAGGATCACCAGTGACACGCCCCCCTGCTGGCGATGCGTTGCCAGCCACTGCGCAAAATTATCTTTCTCGACAAACCGGTCTTTCACATCCGGGTACGCTAGCCCGTAGCTCAGCTCGCCGCTCTGACCAAACAGAATGATGTCATTACGCTTAAGCTCCCACGCCAGCCCGGAGGCCACGCCAACATTGTTCGCCAGCACAAACCGGCTGCTCTGAAGCGGGTCACGGATGGTATCCACCAGCGACTGCGGCTGTTTGGAATCTACCACCAGGTTAGGAATGGCAAACCCAATCAGCAGCGCCACGCCAGCAGGACACAACGCCGCCAGCCACCAGCGCTGCGCGCTTTGCCGCACGGTAAACCAGCCGACAGCCGCCCAGACGAGAAACGCCAGCACTGCGCAGAAGACTTTATACAGCTCAACGGATGTCCAGACCGGATGCTTAGCAACCCCCCACGGCGAGACCACCAGCGCCGCCACCACGCCAATCACACCAAACGCCAGGTTAATCCCGCCGTTAATGCGTAACGCTCTGGCCCCTTTGTCCGCCGCGATGCAGGCATAGCGCGCCATCAGGATAGCCAGCGGAGCAAAACACGGCAGGATGTAGGTTGGCAGTTTGCCTTTGGCAATGCTGAAGAACAGCAGCGGCATCACGACCCATCCAAGCAGATAAAAGCCACCGCCCGTGTTGTCTCTTTCGCGCCAGCCCAGCCGAAACGCGCCGGGCAACAGCGCCAGCCACGGCAGACTGCCGGCCAGCAGGAACGGCAGGTAGTACCAGAACGGCGCCTTGTGCTGAGCATCGCTCTGGGCAAAGCGCTGAATATGTTCAACCCAGAAGAAGTAGCGCCAGAAATCAGGCTCTCGATGCGCAATGGCCAGCGCCCAGGGCAGGACGATCAGCACACAGCTCACGATGGCCAGCCAGCCAAAGATCAGCACCTCTTTCCAGCGCTTCTGCGCAATCACCCACGGCAGCACGCCTATCACCGGCACCGCCAGCGCCAGGAATCCTTTGGTCATCACCCCCATGCC
Source organism: Enterobacter sp. 200527-13 (assembly GCF_027924865.1). Taxonomy (NCBI): domain Bacteria; kingdom Pseudomonadati; phylum Pseudomonadota; class Gammaproteobacteria; order Enterobacterales; family Enterobacteriaceae; genus Enterobacter; species Enterobacter sp. 200527-13. Next base: position 61,626 of record NZ_BSCM01000007.1, on the reverse strand, counting down.
GCAGGCAAGCCCGAGCAGCACGTAGCCACCCGCTTTTCCGGCCACGGTTTCAGCCTGCGAGGCCAGCCAGAAGCTGCACATAGCGGCCACCAGCCAAAGGGTAATGATGGGATCCAGCACGGCGTACGTACCAATGCCATACACCAGGAACAGGGTCAGGAAGATAAGGCCGGAGAAAATGGCAACGCGCTTATCCCGCCACAGGCGCCACGCCATCCAGATCACCAGCAGAGCCGTCAACCCGGTTGAGAATATGGCGCCGGCGCGCACGGCAAAGTTAGTATGCCCAAACAGCAGTTGCCCGATACTGTTGATCCAGTAGCCCGCAATCGGCTTTTCAAAGTAACGCAGCCCCAGAAAATGCGGGACAATCCAGTCTCCTGACGCCAGCATTTCGCGGCTGATTTCCGCATAGCGCGTTTCATCAGGCTGCCACAGCAGGCGGATATCGATCGGAATGAGGTAGTAAACGATAAACAGTGCGAGAAGCGCTAAGCCATAACGGGCTGCTTTCATGATACCGGACTCACGGTTTGTTGATAGCCAAGCCAGCCTTCCCGGCCAGCCAGTTCATTACGCACAATTTTGCCCACGGGCAGGACGCTAAGATCCTCTGGCAGCAATTCGCTCAATGGACAAAACTGAATGCCCTCCTGAGCGGCCATCGTCAACAGTGCATCGAAATCATGCTGATACGCAATCCCTTCCACTTCTGCGTGGATGGTATAGACGGGCGTACCGGTGTCGCGATGAATGCAGTCCAGAATATAGCGATTGAACCCTCCGGCACTGACCTCGCGCCCAACCACTTCATCCCAGGTGGGAAGCGTGACCGGGATTTGCACCGTCCCCAGGCGATTCTCCCCGATGAGCGGCAAAAAAGGCCCGGTGCCGCGGCAATCACTGTTGTAGCGAAACGCGAAGGGTTCTTTGGCCTTCACCACGCGTTGGTCGGCACGCCATCCCGCCACGGCGGAGCAGCGAATCGTCTGGCCGGTAATGGCCTCCAGCTCCAGCATGCCGCGTTCAACTTCACGCGACAGGCGTGGAATATCCCAGACGCCAGCCCAGGCCTGCCAGGCATGGTGATCCCAGGCATGCAGTCCAACCTCATGGTGCTGCGCCGCGTCGCGGATAACGGCTTCATTACCCGCGCCAATGCGCCTGCCGGGCCATGCGGTTCCGGCCAGCAAAATATCCCAGCCGTAGAGAGAGGCTGCGCGTGAGCGCAGCATTTTGAACAGAAATGCCGGTTTAACCAGACGCCATAAATGACGTCCCATATTGTCAGGCCCCACGCTGAAGAAAATGGATGAGCGCACGTTGTGCTTGCTCAGCAGTTCCAGCAGTTTGGGTACGCCGTCACGCGTCCCCCTGAAGGTGTCGACATCAATGCGTAAACCGACTTTTCTCATGAGACCTGTTCCGACAGCTCCACGGTGCGCAGGAAGAAATCGAGCGTTTCATCAATGGTCTGATCCATCTTCACCGTCGGTGTCCAGTTCAGGCAGCGTTTCGCATTACGAATGCTGGGTTTCCGGTGCTCAACGTCCTGATAACCTTTACCGTAGTAGCTGCTGCTTTCCACTTCACGGAACCCGGCAAACGGCGGGAAGCGATCGCGTAGCGGATGACGTTCAAAGCTTGCCAGCAGCATCTCAGCCAGCTCGCGAATGCTCGCTTCGTTATCCGGGTTACCGATGTTGATGATCTCTCCGTTGCAGCTACCCTCTTTGTTTTCGATGATGCGGAACAGCGCCTCGATACCGTCGCTGATATCTGTAAAGCAGCGTTTTTGTTTACCGCCTTCGATAAGCTTGATGGGCGAGCCTTCCACCAGGTTCAGGATCAGTTGGGTGATGGCACGTGAGCTGCCGATACGCGCCGCGTTAAGGTTATCCAGACGTGGTCCCATCCAGTTAAACGGACGGAACAGCGTAAAGCGCAGACCCGCTTTCTCGCCGTAGGCCCAGATCACGCGGTCGAGCAGCTGCTTGGAGACGGAATAAATCCAGCGCTGTTTGTTGATCGGCCCGACGACCAGGTTAGAAGTGTCTTCGTCGAAGTTTTTGTCAGTACACATGCCGTACACTTCAGAAGTGGACGGGAAGATGATGCGCTTGTCGTATTTCACACAGTCGCGGATGATCTTCAGGTTCTCTTCGAAGTCCAGCTCGAACACGCGCAGCGGGTTACGGGTGTACTCAATCGGTGTGGCAATCGCCACCAGCGGCAGCACCACGTCACATTTTTTAATGTGATATTCAATCCACTCGGAGTGAATGCTGATATCCCCTTCCACAAAGTGGAAACGCGGATTGTCGAGGAAACGACTGATGGCATCGGCACCGATATCCAGACCATAAATTTCGTAGTTATCGTCTTTCAGCAGACGCTCGGTCAGGTGGTTGCCGATAAAGCCGTTGACGCCGAGGATCAGCACGCGGGTGCGGCGTTTGATGGCCACAACCGGTGCGCTGGTGATCAGTGCGCCAGTGACCAGCCCCAGAGACTGAGCCAGCTGCGCGCCCTGAACGTAAACGCCGTTATCGGTTTGCCCGGTAACGATCTCCAGCGCCTGTTCGCCGCAGCTGACAATCAGCGGGGAAGCCGAGACAACGGTGCCCGGTTTGGCGGCAGGAATGTCGTCGCGTACGCGGGATTTCCAGACGATAAATTTACTTACGCCTGCAAAGCTGTACGCCCCCGGCCAGGGGTCGGTAACGGCACGCACCAGGTTGTGCAACTGACGAGCCGGCTTGTTCCAGTCCAGGCGACCATCTTCTGGCCGGCGACGGCCAAAACAACTCGCCTTGCTCTCATCCTGCGCGGTCTCGCTGAAGGTGCCGTTAAGGATCGCTGGCAACACATCACGTAACAGGCTTTGCGCTACGGTGCAGAGCTTCTGATGAAGCTGCAGCGCAGTTTCATCCGCGTCGATAGCCACGCGCTGCTGCGCGATGATGGCACCGGCATCTGCGCGGTGCACCATACGGTGTAAAGTGACGCCGGTTTCCGTTTCGCCGTTCACCAGCACCCAGTTCAGCGGTGCGCGGCCACGGTAGGCGGGCAGCAAAGAGCCGTGAAGATTAAATGCCCCTTTTGCGGCCAGACTTAAAATCTCATCGCAAATCAGGTTGCGATAATAGAACGAGAAGATGGCATCAGGCGCGAGCGCCCGGATGCGATCCACCCACAGCGGATGGTTGACATCGTCCGGGGCATAAACCGGAATACCGCGCTCTGCGGCGATACGCGCCACCGAGCCAAAGAAGTTATTCTCTCCGGCCGTGTCCGGATGCGTGAAGATTGCAGCGATTTCATAGCCCGCTTCCAGCAGGGCCAGCGTGCCCGCACACCCCATATCGTGATAGGCAAAGACAACAGCTTTCATGGGTGAATTTCCTCTTGAGATGCTTTGTGTTCCTGGCGGACAACACGTTGAATAAAGTAGCGCGGACGTGCGCGAACATCGTTATAAATACGGCCAATGTATTCCCCGAGCAGGCCCATCCCGACAAACTGGGCGCCGATGAACATAAACAGCACGGCAAAGAGCATGAAGACCCCTTCCGCCGCCCACTGGGGACCGTAGATCAGGCGGAGTAACACCAGCAGCACGGAGAGCGCGAAGCCGAACACGGCAATGATGCTGCCGAAAACGCTCAACAGGCGCAGCGGCGTGGTGGTCAGGCAGGTGATAAGGTCGTACATCAGGTTGATGAGACGCATAAAGCTGTACTTCGACTCCCCGTGCTCGCGCTCGGCGTGCAGTACCGGGATTTCCGTCGCCTTACGGGCAAAGGTGTTCGCGAGAATGGGAATAAACGTGCTGCGTTCATGGCAGTGCAGCATGGCGTCGACAATATGGCGGCGGTAGGCGCGCAGCATGCAGCCATAATCGCCCATCGCTTTGCCGGTGGTTCGCTGGATCAGACGGTTGATTGTGCGGGAAGCCAGCTTACGGAACAGGCTGTCCTGACGGTTTTGCCGCACCGTGCCGACCACGTCGTACCCTTCATCGGCCTTTGCAACCAGACGCGGGATCTCTTCCGGCGGGTTTTGCAGATCGGCATCAAGCGTAATAATCAGATCGCCCGTCACGTGGCTGAACCCGGCCATAATGGCGGAGTGCTGGCCGTAGTTACGGTTAAGCAGCACGGCAACAATATGGCTGCCCTCGGCCTGCGCGGCTTCGGTCAGCATCAGCGCGGAATTATCGCTACTGCCATCATCCACCAGCAGTATTTCATAGGCTTTGCCGAGCGTGTCGCAGGCGGCCGTCGTGCGGCTGATCAGTTCGGGCAGGCTCTCCTGTTCGTTGTAAACGGGGATTACCACAGAAACTTTTTGTACAGGCGGTGCGCTGAACATATCAATTTCCTGCAAGCTGATGGAGCGCGGTAATGACGCGGGTTGTGTCGTCATGAGTCATGTCCGGGAAAAGGGGGAGAGAACAAATACGCGCGCTATTCCATTCAGAATTCGGGAGCGATACATCAGGAAAACGCTCGCGGTAGTATTTTTGCGTGTGCGCCGCGCGGAAATGCAGGCCGGTGCCAATGCCTTTTTCCTTCAGGGCTGCCATCAGGTTGTCGCGAGAAATCCCGCAGCGGGCTTCATCCACGCGAATGATGAACAGATGCCAGGCGTGGACGTGCGGCCATGAAGGAATACGCAGCGGCTGGAACGGCGTATCGGCAAGCTCGCGAAGATAGCGTTCAGCAATGTCATGACGTCGTGCGTTGGCCTCTTTCAGTTTGCCCAACTGCACCAGCGCCAGCGCGGCGTTGATATCCGCCAGGTTGTATTTGAAGCCGGGCGTGATAACTTCTGCCTGCGGCGCACGACCGTGCGTCTGGCGGTCGTAGGCATCCACACCCAGGCCGTGGAATTTCAGGCTACGGATCCGCTGCGCCAGTTGCGCATCGTCCGTGACCACTAACCCGCCTTCGGCGCAGGTCATGTTTTTAATGGCGTGGAATGAGAAAATCGCGGTGCCCTGCCAGCCCACGTGACGCGAGTGGTAGTACGTGCCGGCTGCATGCGCCGCATCTTCAATGACTGGGATACCGTGACGTTCCCCGATGGCGCGAATGGCGTCGATGTCACACGGCGCGCCGGCATAATGAACCGGAACAATCGCTTTTGTACGTGGCGTAATGGCGGCGTCGATCGCATCCGGCGTGACCATCAACGTATCCCGGTCCACATCAATCATCACCGGGGTTGCGCCCAGCAGCACAATCATATTCAGTGTGGATACCCAGGTCAGGGAGGGGGTAATCACTTCATCGCCTGGACCAATACCCAGCGCCATCAGCGTGACATGCATTCCCGCGGTCGCTGAGCTGACGGCAATCGCATGTTGATTCCCGGTTAGCTGACAGAATGCCTCTTCAAGCGCCTGATTTTTCGGTCCTGTGGTGATCCAGCCGGAGGTTAATACCTCCTGCAACGCCGCTAATTCCTCGCTACCCATGGACGGCCGGGAAAAAGGCAAAAAATCACTCATCATTAATTTCCTTGAAATAAGAATGGCACGCTTTTGATATTAACCAAATGCCGGCTCGTTTATTTCAACGAACCATAAACTTATATCAAGGTAGCTAACATTTCTTAGGGAAAAATTAAGAAAGACATTCCATTCACTTTATCAACCCATTAACCACTTAAAATACAAAGAGTTAAATTATTATGAATTATTTATTGTGTGATCAAACTCGACCTTTGCCTGCAATTTTTTAAACATAACATCAACAAACAAAAAAAATCCCGGCTATTTCTTTTAAAAGAAGAAATAGCCGGGAACTTTTCTTTTTAGTTAATTGTCGCGCTTATTTTAAATTATCAGGAAAGTTTTTTGGTAACTCGCTCGCCGCGCAGGCAATAACGCTTTCATTATTCGCCCCACAGTCGCGAACAAAGGTGATCGTCGCAAATTCATCAATGACTTCAGTGGGGTATGCCGGACCCGCATCACGATACGCATTCATCAATGGAATATGATCGTTCTGGAAGCAGACGGTTTTTTCTGGATTGTTGATCACCCAACGTGGGAAGAAGATGGTGCCGTGGAACAGTTTGTCACCCAGGTTTGCAATCAGGCTCACGTCGGTACCGGTTGGTTCTGTCCAGGAAATTTTATAGATGCTCTCCCCTACGCGAACAATATAAGCCTGCTGATCTTTCACCCAACGGTTCGCTACAATCCCGCTGTGAATACGGTAATCAAGGGTGGTTTCATTTTTGACATAAATCTCGTAGTTCCAGCCATTATCGTAGGTATATACAAGGTGTTTGCCGACGAAGCCGCTTAAGTCATGTTTGTCGAAGGTGTTCATAATGTGTCTCCTTTGCTTTGATGAGACGATCGTACCCCTTCAAAAAATGAATGAATAACGCTATGTTTAAATCAAATTCATCCAAATTTTAGATTAATCATGCATAAGACGACGCTTGAACAATGGTCATTACTGGAAAGAGTGGTCGAGGCAGGTAGCTTTGCCAAAGCAGCGGAAGAGACCAACCGCAGCCAGTCCTCGGTCAGCTATAACCTGTCGCTGCTGCAGGAGCGGCTGGGCGTGGCGCTGCTGGTGCCCGAGGGGCGGCGGGCTGTCTTGACCCCGGCCGGCGAACTCCTGCTCAACCAGGTTAAACCGTTGCTGAAAGCCTTCGCCTATGTTGAGACCCGTGCGGCAAGCCTGCGTAATGGAATGCGCACGCGGTTAGATCTGGTGGTGGACAGCATTTTCCCGCGCCGACGCCTGTTCGCTATTTTGCGTCAGTTCCAGCAGCTGTATCCGCAAACGCAGGTCCGTCTCACCGAAGTGCTGGAAAATAGCCGCACCGATGTCATTAATGATGAAGCCGACGTGATGGTGTTAACCCGCCGCCAGGACATAACCGGTCTTGGCGAATGGCTGATGAATATCGACTTTGTTGCCGTGGCGCATCATCAACATCCCCTCTTTAGCCTCGACGCGCCGCTTAACGACGATATGCTGCGCCCGTGGCCACTCATTCAGATAGCCGACAGCCAGACCGCCGCGCGTGCGGCCGGTGAGTCGTGGACCTTTTCCACCATTGACGCAGCCATAGAGGCGGTGATGTCCCAGGTCGGCTATGGCTGGCTGCCAGAGGAGCGTATTCAGACCCAGCTTGATCTGGGGGTGCTTAAACGCCTGCCGCTTAGCCATGGCGCACGCCGGGCTACGCCGCTGCATCTGATTGTGAAACGCTCCCTCGGCCCGCTGGATGAACAGGTTGAGACCCTGCTGCGCCTTTTTAGCCAGGAGCCGCCATCCTCACCTGCTACGCTTTAAGGTCCGAACGTTAAACACGATAAGGAGCAGATGATGAAGATCGATTTTACGGGGAAAGTCGCGCTGGTGACCGCCTCTACCGGCGGGATCGGGTTCGCCATAGCCCGAGGGCTGGCTGAAAGCGGTGCGGAAGTGATCATCAATGGCCGTAGCACGGAATCTGTGAATAAAGGTATTCAGCAGCTACAACAGGTTGTGCCTGGGGTGCAGGTACGCGCTGCAATTGCCGACCTCAGCACGGCTGAAGGGGTGGAATCGCTGCTGAACGTGGCGACCCACGTCGACATCCTGGTCAACAACGCCGGCATTTACGGCCAGCAGGATTTTTATGGCACCGACGATGACACCTGGGAGCGTTACTGGCAGACAAACGTGATGTCCGGCGTACGTATCTCCCGTGCGCTGCTGCCGGGTATGGTGCAGAAAGGCTGGGGACGCGTGGTGTTTATTTCGTCCGAGTCGGCCTGCAATATTCCGGCGGACATGATCCACTATGGTGTGACCAAAACGGCGCAGCTGTCGCTCGCTCGCGGGCTGGCGAAGTTCGTGGCGGGAAGCGGTGTCACGGTGAACAGCGTATTGCCCGGTCCCACCCTTTCAGACGGTTTTGCCGGCATGATGAAAGACGAGATCGAAAGAACCGGCAAATCGCTGGAGGAACTGGCGAAAGAGTTTGTGATGACTCACCGCCCGAGCTCGGTTATCCAGCGTGCCGCGACGGTGGAAGAAGTCGCCAATATGGTGGTGTATGTCTGCTCGCCCCAGGCCTCCGCCACCTCGGGCGCGGCACTGCGCGTCGATGGCGGCGTGGTGGATGACATCATCTGATCCCTCAGACAGAACGGTCTGTGACCCGTCGGGCAGTAATATAGTGCGCCTGCCAGTAGTCATCAGTCAGGGTTGAGACGGTTACGCCCTGGCTGCGTGAGGCATGAATAAACTGGCTATTGCCGATGTACACGCCCACGTGCCTTCGGTCTAGACCGGTCTGAAAGAAGACCAAATCCCCCGCCTTCAGACGGTATTGCGCCACCTTCACGCCGCGATGGATCTGTTCGCCCGTCGTGCGCGGCAGATTAAGGTTCGCCGCATCGCTGAACAGATGCTGCATCAGCGCGGAGCAGTCCACGCCCCGATGTGTGGTCCCGCCCCACTGATAGTGGGTGCCTTTCCACTTCTGGTATTGATCAAGGATCCGGGTACGCAGTGGTCCTGTTTCCTGGTGCAGCAGCGCGGATTTTGCCGGAGAAAGGGCAAGCTCGCGGTTCATTGACAGCATCGACGCCGGCAGTTGAAAACTCAATGCCGAAAACGAAGCCAGACTTAACGAGAGGATTGAAATAAGCGATCTAAACGTCATATCAAAATAGATTCAGTGAGTGGATATTTTCCTTACCGGTGGGGGCCAACGTTCCCCCGAAATAGCGATCAATGTGGCGATAATATAGACAGCTCGCTTTTCAACCAATTATTATTGAGACCAAAAATGGACTCACTTTCCGATCGCAAGATCGCGAAAAAAATGCTCAAGACAGAAGGACAGACAGGGTAAAGCAGGTAAACTAATCAACAGAATGTGTATTTTAGCTAAGACGTATTTATGACCAATATGATTGCCGACGAGGCCGTGGCCAAATCCAACGTGCTCTCCGTCTTCGACTTTGATGGAACACTGACGCACCACGACAGCTTTATCCCTTTCCTGCGTTTTGCCTTTGGTAAACGTTACTTCGCGGGCCGCCTGGTGCGTATGGCCTTACCCACGCTGCACTGCGTGCGTCGTAAGCTGACGCGCGATGAGCTGAAGGAAGTGCTGATTAAAACGTTCCTGACGGGCGTGGATGAACACTGGCTACGCCAGCAGGCGGAAGCGTTTTGCGAAAAATACTGGGACAAGCTGATGCGCCCTGCCGGCGTACTGGCCGTCGCCGCAGAGGTGAATTCCGGTGCGGAAGTGACCATCTGCTCCGCCTCTCCGGCGCTGGTGCTCCAGCCGTGGGCTGACAAGCTGGGGATTAAGCTGATTGGCACACAGCTGGAAGTGAAAGACGGCAAGCTGACCGGGCGTATCACCGGCAACAACTGCCGCTGTGCCCAGAAGGTGGCGAGGCTGGAAAAAGTGTATGGCGATCTGAATAGCTACCACCTGCGCGCGTGGGGCGATACCCGCGGCGACCATGAACTGCTGGCGGCGGCGCAGGATGCACACTGGCGGCACTTCCATCCACCGCGCAAGCGTCGACATTCACCGATTAAGTGTTAGACACTGTCTACCCGAAAACGGCAACCAAAGGTTGCCGTTTTGCTTTTAATGAGCTTCTTTCTTACCCGGGAACATCACGCTGGTGATAATCCCCAGCGCCAGCACGCCAAGCACCACAAACAGGCTTGCCGTGGCACCAATGCTGTAACCGTGGTGCCAGAAGTGATCGGTGGCATTTAATCCGAGCTTGAACGCCACGAAGAACAGCAGCAGCACCACCGCTTTCTCCAGATGCACCAGATACTGCTTCAGCGCTTCCAGCACGAAGTAGAGCGTACGCAAGCCGAGGATGGCGAACATCATTGCGCTGTAAATAATAAGCGGCTCACGGCTGACGGCAATAATGGCCGGCACGGAGTCAAACGCGAACATCACATCAGAGAGTTCCACGACCGCCACGCAAAGCAGCAGCGGCGTTGCGTAGCGTTTCGCCTTCTTCACGCGTCCAACCATCACGTCCTGGTTTTCAGGTTTCTCCAGCTCCGCGTCCACCTCTTTCTGGGTCAGAATAAAGGCATTGCTGCTGATTTTAGGCCAGACAGGATAGAAGCGTTTCACCAGACGGTAAGCCAGATGGCCGGAGTAATCTTCAACCTCGTCACTCTCTTCATTGCGTCTGAGCATCATCACCGCCGTCCAGCCGACGACCAGCGCGAAGATAACCTCGACGTAAGGCCCCAGACTTAACAGGCTGGTACCAATGGCCACAAAGATACCGCGGAAAACAATCGCCCCGAGCACGCCCCAGTAGAGGACACGGTGACGATATTTATCCGGCACGCCGAACCAGGCAAAAATCGCCATCATCACAAACAGGTTATCGACGGAGAGCACCTCTTCCAGCGCGTAACCGGTGAGGAACAGGCTCGCCATCTCTGCGCCGTGGTGAACATACAGGAACCCGGCGAAAGCCATGGCCATCATGACCCAGAAGAGGGACCACATGGCAGCGCTTTTCAGCGAGATCGGTTTATCGTGACGGTGCATAAAGAGGTCGATAAACATCGCCCCGACGGCCATCACTACAAAGACAACAACGGTTTCAGTCGGGAAACCGAGATGAGCAGCAGACATACACAACCCTTTTGGCAGACAAAACACAACACCATGCAAACTGGCGTAAACCAGGAACGGAAAGGGGCAGGCTGTTTACCAGCCTTTAACCCTTAAAGCCGCGGCCTTCCAGGCCCGGCAAAGAGAGGTACTTTACCGCACTCCATGGGGTCGCGCATCTGCCGTTTAGGCGCTCATGCCGCGCAAACGCTGCAGTACGGCCACCAGAACCGCCACTGACCAGCCCACCATCAAGGCGCCGACCAGGCCTTCCACACCCCCAATCAGCCGCCAGTGCTGAGGCAACGTGACATCGCCGTATCCCACCGTGGCGTAACTGACCAGCGAAAAGTAGAAGCTGGTGTTCCAGTCGTTAAATGCATCAATAACAAAATAAAACCCGGCGAAGAGACCGGCTTCAAGAAGATGGGCGAAGATCATGGAGATAACGATCCCGACGTTACGCAAAACCACACGCACCGCAGAGCCGACCTCTAAGTTAATGAATTTTAAAACGCAAAACATCCACAGCGAATGGATGACCACCGTAAGGGTAAGCAAAATAATGATGCTGAGTAGCTGCATGAAAGGTGCTCTGACCGGGAAGAAAAATGACCCCACGAACGCAGCGGGGCACCTGGAGTTGTCTGGCCTGGTCGAAGCTTAGTGGATCGGAGGAAAAAAGTTGGTGCAATAATTGCGCTGCGTGATTATCACCCTTATAGAGTCTCCTCTTTGCGGCTGGTTCGACTGCTGTGAGCGATATATCTGGAGCGCACTATCTGTGAGTCACCTCTTATTTACATCATTTAAACCTTCCATTAACTGGATAAAAAGAACGCGCCGTCGCTATAGTGGTTTTGTTTAATAAAACTCAGTTGTACCTAATAAAACAAAGAACATACCCTGCGAGGACACAATGACAGAACATTTACGTAACGGTGCTACCGCCACCGAGGACATAGAAAGAGAGACGATGCGGAAGGTGATCTGGCGTATTCTCCCGTTTCTGATTGTCAGTTACCTGGTCTCCATTATCGATCGCGGGAATATCGGCATGGCTTCGCTGCAGATGAATGAGGACCTTGGCCTCAGCAAAGCTGCATTTGGCTTCGCCAGCAGTCTTTATTTCGTGGCCTATTTTCTGTTTGAAGTACCCAGCAACCTGGCCATGCAGAAAGTCGGCGCCCGGCTGTGGATCCCGCGCATTATGATCAGTTGGGGCATCGTCTCCATGTGTATGTCCCTGGTGCAGAACACCACGTCGCTCTATATCGTCCGTTTTCTTCTCGGTGCTGCAGAAGCGGGCTTCTTCCCGGGCGTCGTGCTGTATCTGACCTGGTGGATCCCGTCCCGCTACCGCGCACGCATTATTGCGTCCTTTATGGTCGCCATCCCGCTCGCTAACTTCATTGGCTCCCCGCTTTCCGGGTTGATACTGTCACTGGATGGCTGGCTGGGTCTTCGCGGCTGGCATCTGCTGTTCATTATTGAAGGCTTGCCGGCGGTGCTGCTGGGTATTGCCGCCTGGTTTATTCTCCGGGATCGCCCTCATCAGGCGAGCTGGCTTAGCAGTGAACAGAAACAATGGCTGGAAACCACGCTGGAAACCGAGCGCAATCAGCAAAAGAATATCGGACACCAGACCACCTGGCAGTTGCTAAAGCATCGCCAAATCTGGCTGATGGCGCTGATTTACGCGGGTGCATCGTCCGCGGGTACCACCATCAGCGTCTGGTCTCCTCAACTGCTGAAATCCTTCCATCTCGATAATCTTGAGACAGGTCTGCTTAACGCCATTCCTTACGGTCTGGCATCTGTTCTCATGATTGTATGGGGGCGGAATTCCGATCGTACCAACGAACGCCGCTGGCATACCGCACTCACGCTATTCATAATTGCCGCCGGCGTGTTCGCCGCCTTTGTGAGCGTTTCGCTGTCTGCCACGATCGTTATCCTCAGCATTATGCTGATAGGCGCCTATTCAATGAAAGGGCCTTTCTGGGCGCTGGCGTCCGGTTGGATGAGCAGTACCTCAGCGGCGGCGGGACTGGCCGCGATTGGTGCCATCGCAAACCTGATAGGCGGGGCGGTGATGGTAAACGCGTACGGCATTATCAATGAGCGTACGGGCAGCTACACGCTGGCGATGCTTCCGCTGGCCGCGCTGTGCGTGGCCGGGGGGATAGCGGTGCTCATTATGGGCCGACAGGCCCGCAACGCTCAGCTACACGAAAAACAGGTCACGCATTAGCGTTGACAGAAGCGGGACAACTGTCCCGCTTCTGCATTTAAAGATGTTCTTCCGCCGTATCGCTCGTTTCCCCAAAAAACTGCTGACAGAAGAGCTTACTGGCTCCCATTTTCTGCGACAGACGGCTTGCTGCCGCCTTCATCAACTGACCTATCTCCTTCTCACGACGATCTTCCGTCAGCCGTGAGATGGGGCCGGTCAGGGCTAACGCCGCAACCAGCTTGTCGTGAACGCCGAAGACAGGCATCGCAAACGCAGCGGTGTGGGGATCGCGTGCGCCTGACGTGTAGAAAGGGAGTTCAGCGTCTCCCTCCGGCAGGCTCTCATTGAGCCCCCAATGGCGTAATACCTTACTGATGGCCGAATTATCGAGCGGAAACTGGCTACCGGGAAGATTGCTGTGTCGCAGGCCATGCGACGCTTCAGCGCGAAACAGGCAAAGCCGCTGCCCTCCCTCCAGCACATACCAGCTGGCACTCTCCTGAGACGCCAGGGATAAGGCCTGAAGCTCTGGCTGAACCACTCGGGAAAGATGGAAAGATTGTTCATACAGCTTGCCGAGGTAAAGCAGACGTGGGCCCAGCGCATAATTGCCGTCTTCATGCCTGACGACGTAATTCATCCGTTCAAGAGAATTCATCAAGCGGTAAACCGTGGTTTTGTGATAACCCGATAGCTGTGCCAGCGCGGTCAGCGTCAGGCTCTCATCTCCAGGACGGAAGCAATCCAGTAAAGCCAGCGCTTTTTCAACCGCTACAACGCCTTCATTCCCCATCATTATCTCCTTGTTAGCCCGGCAGTGAGTGTACCTCAAATTTTGTGAGTCACTTCGTGTTTACATCACAAACGCCATCTCGGGTCTGGCTAAAAGGAAAGCAACACCGCTATAGTTGTTTTGCACTGTACACCTGCATTGTACTTAGTAAAACAATATGGAGGCATTCATGTCCGTTACTGAAAAAAAACCGATTAATCGCCAGTTTGATCGCGTTTCTGCCGAGGACGTTCGTCGGGCTGCCGAGTATCAGGCCGCTATTCTGGCCGACGTGGCCGGTCGCCGCGGTACGCTTCATGGCCGCATCAAACCGCTGGCTCCACACATGTCCGTTGCGGGTCCGGCCATCACCGTTGAAGTCCGTCCGGGTGATAATCTGGCGATTCATGCCGCGATGGCGGTGGCGCAGCCCGGCGATGTCCTGATCGTCGATGGCAAAGGCGACCTGAGCTGCGCGCTGCTTGGGGAAATCATGGCCTCTCAGGCTCAGGCGAGCGGCATTGCGGGCATTATTATTGACGGCGCTGTACGTGACGCCGATACCTTAAGCAAAGGTCACTACCCTGTTTTTTCTGCCGGTCTTAACCCCTGCGGCCCGACAAAGCTAATTTCTGGTCGGGTTAATCATCCCATTTCAGTCGCCGGGGCGACGGTTCAGGCCGGGGATCTGGTTGTCGCGGATATCGACGGCGTGGTAGTCATCCCGCGCGATGAGGTTCAGGAAGTTATCGCGCTGGCAAAAGGAAAGCTGGAGATGGAGACCCGACGCCTTGCCGCCATCCGTGAAGGCGATTTACGTCCACACTGGCTTGATGACGCGCTGCGTAAGGCAGGTATGTTAGATGACGGGGAGACGCTGTGATGGGGGGCAAAGACGTAGTTCTGGTTACCGGAAGCGACCTGGCGGAGCAGGCCATGGTGATGTTGCAGGGCTTTGAGGTGGTGTTTGCGGGCCGCCAGCCCACAGAAGATGAACTGATCGCGCTGTGTGAACGACACAATCCTGTGGCGATTCTGGTACGTTACGGCAAGATTACCGCGAAAGTCATGGATGCCGCCCCAGCTCTGCAGGTTATTTCCAAGCACGGAAGCGGGATCGATGTGATAGACCAGACGGCAGCGGCCGAGCGCAACATCGCCGTCCGCGCTGCGCCAGGTGCAAACGCGGCGGCAGTGGCTGAACATACCTGGGCGCAGATCCTCGCCTGCGCAAAGTCGGTGGTACCTCTGGACAAGCGCCTGCGAGACGGGCACTGGGATAAGGCAACGCATAAATCCATTGAACTGGAGGGCTTAACGTTAGGGCTCATCGGATTGGGTGCTATCGGCTCGCGTGTGGCACATATTGGCCACGCATTCGGCATGAAGGTGCTGGCTTACGATCCCTATGCTAAGTCCATGCCTGCCCTGTGCGAACGCGCAGAAACGCTGAAAGGACTTCTTTCCCGTTCCGATGTCATCTCTTTGCACTGTCCGCTGACCGATGAGAATCGGGGGATGATCAATAGCCAGACGCTCGCACACTGCAAGCGGAACGCAATTCTGGTAAATACGGCACGCGGCGGACTGATCGACGATGAATCGTTACTGGCGGCGCTCAGGGATGGCACGCTGCACAGCGCAGCGCTGGACAGCTTTACCCACGAGCCGCTGACGGCGCCGCATCTCTGGCAGTCCGTAGAAAACGTGGTTATTTCACCGCATATTGGCGGCGTTACCGCAGCGTCATATATCAAGATGGGGACAGTGGCCGCGAGCAATATTCTTGCTGTAACAGACGTAACCACCGTCAGCCCGTAAAACCAACTGTGACGAGTGGCAGTGCTCTTATGTCACTTGTCTTCTGCCAGCGCCTGAGCACACGCCCAGGCACTTGCCCATGCCCACTGGAAATTGTATCCGCCGAGCCAGCCGGTCACATCCATCACCTCACCAATAAAATAGAGCCCCGGCACGTTGCGCGCTTCCATGGTGCGTGAGGAGAGTTCATTCGTGTCGACCCCGCCAAGCGTCACTTCCGCCGTGCGGTAGCCTTCGGTGCCGTTGGGCTGCACCCGCCAGGCTGTCAGCGTCTCAACCAGCACCGCCTGTTCGCGGCTGTTAAGCTGCTTGAGCGACACATCGGGGATCTGCCCCAGCACCTGCAAACATTCCACCAGACGTTTTGGCAACTGCATGGCCAGCGTGTTTTTCAGGCTTTGATTCGGGTGCGCCGCGCGTTGCTCGTTGAGGAAAGCCTCCAGGTCGCAATCGGGTAGCAGGTTAACCGTGACAAACTCCCCCGGCTGCCAGTAGCTGGAGATTTGCAGTACCGCCGGGCCGGAAAGACCACGGTGGGTAAACAGCAGGTTTTCACGGAACACCGTACCGTCTTCAGCCGTAATGACCGACGGAACCGAGACGCCAGAAAGCGTCTGGAGCTGTTCCAGCAGGGGCTTATGCAGGGTGAACGGTACCAGCCCCGCACGGGTGGGCAGCACGTTCAGGCCAAACTGTTCGGCAATCTTGTAGCCGAATGGTGAAGCACCGAGCCCCGGCATGGAGAGGCCACCGCTGGCAATCACCAGGTTATCGGCGCTGACGCTTTCCCCATTTAACTGCAGCGTGTAGCCCTGCTCATCGCGGGACACCTCCAGCACTTCCGTGCGCAGGCGCATCACCACGCCGCCCTTCTCGCACTCGGCCACCAGCATATCGACAATCTGCTGGGCGGAGTCATCACAGAACAGCTGGCCCAGCGTCTTCTCATGCCATGCGATACCGTGCTTACCCACCAGGTCGATAAAGTCCCACTGGGTGTAACGCGCCAGGGCCGATTTGCAAAAATGACGGTTCTGGCTCAGATAAGCTGCAGGTTCGACATAGAGATTTGTAAAGTTGCAGCGCCCGCCACCGGACATCAGAATTTTACGTCCTGGCTTTTTACCGTTATCCAGCAACAGCACGCGACGACCCGCCTGTCCGGCCATCGCCGCACAAAACATACCCGCCGCACCGGCGCCAATTACCACGGCATCAAACCTTTCCACGTCAAAATCCTCTTCGTTAACTGCCGCGGATTGTAAAGTTTCCTCTGTGGTCACACCAGCGCAATTAACCGAGATATCAGTCATATACTTGAAATATAAAATATATTTCTTTACCTAACGCCAACAAAGCCGAAGTTATATCAAAAAAAAGCTATATTTCACTTTGCCCGCCGCGCATTTGTCCTGGATAATGCGCCGCGTTCATGTCCTCAAAATGGCGTAACGTCCTATGCTACATTTGTTTGCTGGCCTGGATTTACATACCGGGCTTTTATTATTGCTTGCTCTGGTTTTTGTACTGTTTTACGAAGCGATCAACGGCTTCCACGACACTGCAAACGCAGTAGCAACGGTTATCTACACTCGCGCAATGCGATCGCAGCTCGCGGTTGTTATGGCGGCGGTATTTAACTTTTTTGGTGTTCTTCTGGGTGGACTGAGCGTTGCATATGCGATCGTGCATATGTTGCCAACGGATCTGCTTCTCAACGTTAGTTCTGGCCATGGCCTCGCTATGGTGTTCTCAATGCTGCTTGCTGCAATTATCTGGAACCTCGGTACCTGGTATTTCGGCCTGCCTGCATCCAGTTCTCACACCCTCATCGGCGCGATTATCGGTATTGGGTTAACGAATGCCCTCATGACCGGTACCTCGGTTGTTGATGCGTTAAACATCCCGAAAGTGCTGGGAATTTTCGCCTCACTGATTGTCTCCCCTATCGTGGGTCTGGTGGTCGCAGGCGGATTGATTTTCATCCTGCGTCGTTACTGGAGCAATACGAAAAAACGCTCCCGTATTCACCTGACGCCGGCAGAGCGTGAGAAGAAAGACGGCAAGAAAAAGCCGCCATTCTGGACGCGGATTGCCCTGATCCTTTCCGCTATCGGCGTTGCCTTCTCTCACGGCGCGAACGACGGTCAGAAAGGCATTGGTCTGGTAATGCTGGTACTGATTGGCGTCGCACCGGCGGGATTCGTGGTCAACATGAACGCCTCCGGTTACGAAATCACCCGTACCCGTGATGCGGTGAACAACGTTGAAATCTACTTCCAGCAACACCCTGAGCTGCTGAAGAAGGCAACCGGCGTTGACCAGTTGATCCCTTCTCCTGAAGCAGGCGCTACCACTGCGCCGGGCGAATTCCACTGCCATCCGGCAAACGCGATTAACGCGCTGGAACGTGCCAAAGGCATGCTGGGTAATATCGAAAGCTACGACAAACTGTCCGTTGAGCAACGTGGTCAACTGCGTCGCATTATGCTGTGCATCTCTGATGTCACGGATAAAGTGGCGAAGCTGCCAGAAGTGAATGCTGACGACCAGCGTCTGCTGAAGAAACTGAAAGGCGATATGCTCAATACTATTGAGTACGCGCCAATCTGGATCATCATGGCTGTCGCACTGGCTCTCGGTATCGGTACGATGATTGGCTGGCGTCGTGTGGCGACCACCATCGGCGAGAAGATCGGTAAGAAAGGCATGACGTATGCGCAGGGTATGTCCGCGCAGATGACGGCGGCGGTTTCAATCGGTCTGGCGAGCTATACCGGTATGCCTGTTTCGACCACCCACGTACTCTCCTCTTCCGTGGCAGGGACCATGATTGTTGACGGCGGCGGTCTGCAACGCAAAACCGTGACCAACATTCTGATGGCCTGGGTATTTACCCTTCCGGCCTCTATCCTGCTGTCGGGTGGGTTGTACTGGATTTCGCTGAAGCTTATCTAATCGGCAGAACGCGATAAAAAAGCGGGTCAGGAAACTGACCCGCTTTTTTTATGCTCAGTGCCAAATCATCAAGGCAATCATGCTGACCACAACCAGACCACACAGGGCGCTGGTTAAAATGAACTGACGGCGAAGACGCTCGCAACGGCGAATAAACTCTTCATCGTGGTGATCGCGATAGCGCTGGTAATAGATATACCCTACCAGACGCATCTGCTTGCTGGGCTGTCCGTGCGAGGTGAAGAACCCTCCACCGTCCACATACTGATAAAGCAACGGATCGCAACCACGAAGTACCACTAACAGCGCACGTAACGATGAGAAGTAGCGCGCCATATTCACTATGCAAACCACGCATAACGCCCAAAACAATGCGACGGTGCTAATCATACATCCTCCCCGGCGTACGCCCACGAAGCAAGGCCTCTGAGCTACCGCACTCCAGTGCCCTGACAGACAGTTCAGTGAAAGAATGAACAAAAGTCGATCCGGTTCGCGTTTTAATATCCGAACGGCTCATTAAATAGTGTAGGAGATCCGTTAATTTTTTTGCCACAAGGTTAATCGTTATCAACACCAAAGCTTGAAAAATATGTTTTACTGGGCCGTAATGAAAGCATCAGACGACGGCTTTTCCATTTAGTCATCGATAACTTAAGGAAGGAGTAACACTATGGCTTACAAACACATTCTCATCGCGGTAGACCTCTCTCCGGAGAGTAAAGTGCTGGTTGATAAAGCGGTATCCATGGCACGCCCTTACAACGCGAAAGTTTCTCTTATCCACGTTGATGTGAATTACTCCGACCTCTATACCGGTCTGATTGACGTCAATCTCGGTGATATGCAGAAACGCATCTCTGAAGAGACACACCACGCCCTGAGCGAACTGTCCACCAACGCGGGCTACCCTATCACCGAAACCTTAAGCGGCAGCGGCGATCTGGGTCAGGTGCTGGTTGATGCGATTAAGAAATACGATATGGACCTGGTCGTTTGTGGTCACCACCAGGACTTCTGGAGCAAGCTGATGTCTTCAGCGCGTCAGCTGATTAACACCGTTCATGTGGATATGCTGATTGTTCCACTGCGTGACGAAGAAGACGAGTAAGTCTGCTTTCCCTCTCCCAAAGGGAGAGGGAACCGTTCGAGCCTCTTTCCAGCGCGGGTTGGGGTGACAGCATCAAACTGCACACCCTAACCTTCCTGTTCCGGCGTCCCCGAATAAATATCAAACCGGTGCCCTTTGGTAACCACCGCATTGGCCGTGGCCACGTCCGCCAGCGGCGGCGCATAGTCCGGGCGTTTCACCACCACGCGCTTCGTGGCGAGCTGACGAGCAGGCGCCAGCAAACCATCCGCGTCTAAATCCGGTCCGACCAGCGACTGGAACACCCGCATCTCTTTCTTCACCAGCGCGCTTTTCTGCTTATGCGGGAACATCGGGTCGAGGTAGACCACCTGCGGACGCGGAGTGATATCGGTCAGCGCCGTCAGGCTGGAGGCGTGAATCAACTGCAAGCGCGCCTGCAGCCACGGCCCAATCTCCGGGTCGGCGTAGCCGCGCGTCAGCCCGTCGTCGAGCAGCGCGGCCACGACCGGATTGCGCTCCAGCATCCGCACGTGACACCCTACCGAGGCCAGCACAAACGCATCGCGCCCTAAACCCGCCGTGGCATCCACCACGTCAGGAAGATAGCTTCCTTTGACGCCAACCGCTTTGGCAACCGCTTCACCGCGACCGCCGCCGAACTTGCGCCGGTGCGCCATAGCGCCCCCCACAAAATCGACAAATATCCCGCCGAGCCTGGGTTCGTCACGCTTACGTAATTCCAGATGCGCCGGCGTCATCACCAGCGCCATCAGGTTTTCATCATCATGCTCCAGCCCCCAGCGGGTGGCCAGAACAGATAAGGCGCCGTCTCCGGCGCCTGTTTCATCGACTAAACAGATCTTCACGTAACGGTTAGCCTTTAATTCCGTAGTGCTCAAGCATCGCATCCAGCTGCGGCTCGCGGCCACGGAAGCGTTTGAACAGCACCATTGGCTCTTCAGAACCGCCGCGCGTCAGGATGTTATCAAGGAACGACTGGCCGGTTTCACGGTTGAATATGCCCTCTTCTTCAAAGCGAGAGAACGCATCCGCCGCCAGCACGTCGGCCCACAGGTAGCTGTAATAGCCTGCCGCATAGCCGCCCGCGAAGATATGGCTGAACGCGTGCGGGAAGCGGCCCCAGGTTGGGCCAGGAATAACGGCGACCTGCTTTTTAATCTCGGCCAGCGTCTCGAGGATTTTCGCCCCCTGCTCCGGACTAAACTCGGCGTGCAGACGGAAGTCGAACAGGCCGAACTCCAGCTGACGCAGGATAAACATCGCCGCCTGGTAGTTTTTCGCCGCCAGCATTTTATCCAGCAGTTCTTTAGGCAGCGGCTCGCCGGTTTCGTAATGGCCGGAGATGAACGCCAGCGCGTCCGGCTCCCAGCACCAGTTTTCCATAAACTGGCTTGGCAGTTCGACCGCATCCCATGGCACACCGCTGATACCGGCAACGCCTGCGGTTTCGATACGGGTCAGCATATGGTGCAGGCCGTGGCCGAACTCGTGGAACAGGGTAATCACTTCGTCATGGGTAAACAGTGCAGGCTTGCCATTCACCGGACGGTTGAAGTTACAGGTCAGGTACGCTACCGGCTTCTGCAGGGAGCCGTCCGCTTTACGCATCTGCCCGACGCAATCATCCATCCATGCACCGCCGCGTTTGTTCTCGCGAGCGTACAGATCCAGGTAGAAGCTCCCGCGCAGCTCGTTCTTCTCGTCATACAGTTCGAAGAAGCGCACGTCCGGATGCCAGACGTCGATGTCGGTACGTTCTTTGGCGGTGATCCCGTAAATGCGTTTAACCACTTCAAACAGGCCGTTAACGGCTTTATTTTCCGGGAAGTAAGGGCGCAGCTGCTCATCGCTGATGCTGTAAAGGTGCTGTTTCTGTTTTTCGCTGTACCAGGCGATATCCCACGGCTGCAGCTCGTCGACACCGTATTCCGCTTTCGCGAAGGCGCGCAGCTGCGTCAGCTCTTTCTCGCCCTGCGGACGCGCACGTTTCGCCAGGTCAGTCAGGAAATCGAGGACCTGCTGTGGATTTTCCGCCATTTTGGTGGCGAGGGATTTGGAAGCGTAGCTCTCAAAGCCCAGCAGCTGTGCCAGCTCGTGACGCAGCGCGAGGATTTCAGCCATCACCGGGCTGTTATCCCACTTACCGGCATTCGGACCCTGATCGGAAGCGCGGGTGCTGTACGCACGGTACATCTCTTCGCGCAGCGCCTGATTGTCGCAGTAGGTCATGACCGGCAGGTAGCTCGGGATGTCCAGGGTTAAGAGGAAGCCTTCCTGCTCTTTCGCTTCGGCCTGCGCTTTCGCCGCCGCCAGCGCGCTTTCCGGCATACCGGCCAGCTCGGCTTCGTCGGTAATCAGCTTCGTCCAGCCCATGGTCGCGTCCAGCACGTTGTTGCTGTACTGGTTGCCCAGCTCAGACAGACGGGCCGCAATTTCACCGTAACGGGTCTGTTTCTCTTTCGGCAAACCAATGCCGGAGAGTTCGAAATCACGCAGAGCGTTATCGACCGATTTTTTCTGCGCGGTGTTAAGTTCGGCATAGTGGTCGCCATCGCGCAGGTCGCGATAGGCTTTGTACAGCCCTTCGTGTTGGCCAACCCAGGTGCTGTACTCAGAGAGCAACGGCAGGGTTTGTTCATACGCTTCACGGAGTTCCGGGCTGTTTTTCACTGAATTCAGATGGCTTACCGGGGAGAAGAGGCGTCCCAGCACGTCATCCACTTCGGCCAGCGGCTGACACAGATTTTCCCAGGTGTACGGCGCGCCCTGCGCCACCACGCTTTCTACCGCCGCACGGCAGTTGTCCAGCGCCCGTGTTACGGCTGGAACCACATGCTCAGGGCGGATTTTAGAAAACGGTGGCAACGAAAAAGGCGTCAGTAATGGATTGGTCATAAACGCTGTCCTGTTGAATAAGATGAATGAAGCGCGCATCCGGCGCTGTGCATATGCGATCTAGAATGGGGATAAGTGTAGAGGATTTCAATGCCAGACGTTGCGCTTTCGCGGCAGGATAAACTTTTCTGTATACTGTGGCGATACGCTCTATTTTTGCCCGATGGCGCTACGCTTATCAGGCCTACGTTTACTACCTGGAACACATTCATTCATGCTCAGTTATCGCCACAGCTTTCACGCAGGCAACCACGCCGACGTCCTTAAACACACCGTTCAGAGCCTGATCATTGAATCACTCAAAGAGAAAGATAAACCGTTTCTCTATCTGGACACCCACGCGGGCGCGGGACGTTATCAGCTGAGCGGCGAACATGCCGAACGCACCGGGGAATACCTGGAAGGGATCGCCCGCATCTGGCAGCAGGACGACCTGCCGGCAGAGCTGGAGCCCTACATTGGTGTGGTGAATCATTTTAACCGCAACGGCCAGCTGCGCTACTACCCTGGCTCGCCGTTGATTGCCCGCCAGCTGCTGCGCGAGCAGGACAGCCTTCAGCTGACCGAGCTGCACCCAAGCGACTTCCCGCTGCTGCGTTCTGAATTCCAGAAAGACAACCGCGCCCGTGTGGAAAAGGCGGATGGCTACCAGCAGTTGAAGGCCAAACTGCCGCCGGTATCCCGTCGCGGTCTGGTGCTGATCGACCCGCCTTATGAGATCAAAACCGACTATCAGGCGGTAGTGAGCGGTATTAACGACGGCTACAAACGCTTTGCGACGGGCACCTATGCCCTGTGGTATCCGGTGGTGCTGCGTGCGCAAATTAAACGCATGATCAAAGACCTGGAAGCGACCGGTATCCGCAAAATTCTGCAAATTGAACTGGCCGTGCGCCCGGACAGCGACCAGCGCGGCATGACCGCTTCCGGCATGATTGTGATCAACCCGCCATGGAAGCTCGAAGCGCAGATGAACAACGTGCTGCCGTGGCTGCACAAGACGCTGGTGCCGGCCGGAACGGGCCATGCCACCGTCAGTTGGATCGTGCCGGAGTAATCGCAGTCATCGGTGGAAACTATTGATTTCAGGTATACAATCGCGGCAATTCACGATTAAGGATAAAAGCTATGACTAAGCATTATGACTACATCGCAATCGGCGGCGGCAGCGGCGGCATCGCCTCCATCAACCGCGCGGCCATGTATGGCCAGAAATGTGCGCTGATCGAAGCCAAAGCGCTGGGCGGCACCTGCGTCAACGTGGGTTGTGTACCGAAGAAAGTGATGTGGCATGCGGCCCAGATCCGTGAAGCAATCCATATGTATGGCCCGGATTACGGCTTTGACACCACCATCAATAACTTTGACTGGAACAAGCTGATCGCCAGCCGTACTGCCTATATCGACCGTATTCATACCTCGTACGACAATGTGCTGGGCAAGAACAACGTCGATGTTATTCATGGTTTTGCGCGCTTTGTTGATGCGAAGACGATCGACGTTAACGGTGAGACGATCACTGCCGATCACATCCTGATCGCGACCGGCGGGCGTCCGAGCCACCCGGATATTCCCGGTGTGGAATACGGTATCGACTCCGACGGTTTCTTCGAGCTGCCTGCTCTGCCAGAACGTGTTGCCGTGGTGGGCGCGGGATACATCGCCGTAGAACTGGCCGGTGTGATTAATGGCCTGGGCGCAGAAACGCACCTGTTCGTGCGTAAACACGCGCCGCTGCGCAACTTTGACCCGCTGATCGTCGATACGCTGGTCGAAGTGATGAATACCGAAGGCCCAACGCTGCACACCCACGCCGTGCCAAAAGCGGTCGTGAAAAATGCAGACGGTAGCCTGACGCTTGAGCTGGAAGATGGCCGTAGCCAGACCGTGGATTGCCTGATCTGGGCGATTGGTCGTGAACCGGCTAACGACAACTTCAACCTGGCGGCGACGGGCGTTAAAACCGATGAGAAAGGGTATATCGTTGTCGATAAATTCCAGAACACCAGCGTTCCGGGCATTTACGCGGTGGGCGATAACACCGGTGCGGTCGAACTGACGCCGGTTGCGGTTGCCGCGGGCCGTCGCCTCTCTGAGCGTCTGTTTAACAACAAACCGGAAGAGCATCTGGACTACAGTAACATTCCGACCGTGGTCTTCAGCCACCCGCCAATCGGCACAGTGGGCTTAACAGAACCTCAGGCGCGCGAGCAGTATGGCGACGACCAGGTGAAAGTGTATAAATCCGCGTTCACCGCGATGTATACCGCCGTCACCTCTCACCGTCAGCCATGCCGCATGAAGCTGGTCTGCGTGGGTCCGGAAGAGAAGATTGTCGGTATCCACGGCATTGGCTTTGGCATGGACGAGATCCTGCAGGGCTTCGCCGTGGCGCTGAAAATGGGTGCCACCAAGAAAGACTTCGATAACACCGTTGCGATCCACCCGACAGCGGCCGAAGAATTTGTCACCATGCGTTAAGCAAAATGCCCCTCTGCGGAGGGGCGTTTGTTTCAGACATAAATGGTTGCACAACGAATGCTCTGAATTATTTGCCCCATAAATCTGTCTAAAAATCCCTTTTAGCCTTTATTTTTCAGGCAATTGCTGTTCTAACTCCGCAAATACCTCGCGTTTAAAAACGTGATCAACCGCACATTTCCCTCAGCCAACACCGAAGCGAATGTCTACGCTTATAAGACGCCCGGAAAAAACTGTTATTTTGAACACACAACCGGAGGTCCTTATCGCCATGTTCAACCAGAAACTACAGGCTGCCGAGAACATCGAGTTCGAGATTGCAGAAGAGCTGCGCTACGAGACCGATCCCTGCGAGTTAAAACTGGATGAAATGATTGAGGCGGAGCCGGAACCCGAAATGATTGAGGGGCTACCCGCCTCTGATGCTCTGACGCCCGCCGATCGCTATCTGGAACTGTTCGAGCACGTGCAGTCGACACGGCTGTTTGCGGACAGCAAAACCTTCCCCGACTGTGCCCCGAAGATGGATCCTCTGGATATTCTGATCCGCTATCGCAAGGTCAGGCGCCACCGGGATTTCGACCTGCGTCGGTTCGTGGAGAACCACTTCTGGCTGCCAGAGACCTATACCACGGAATATGTCTCCGACCCCGGCCTGTCGCTAAAAGAGCACATTGACAGCCTGTGGCCCGTGCTAACGCGCGAGCCGCAGGACCACATCCCCTGGTCTTCTCTGCTGGCGCTGCCGCAGGCCTATATCGTGCCCGGCGGGCGTTTTAGCGAGACCTATTACTGGGATTCCTACTTCTCCATGCTGGGTCTGGCAGAGAGCGGACGTAACGATCTGCTGAAATGTATGGCGGATAACTTCGCGTGGTTGATTGAACGCTACGGCCATATCCCGAACGGTAACCGTACCTATTATCTCAGCCGCTCCCAGCCGCCAGTATTTGCCCTGATGGTAGAGCTGTTTGAAGAGGATGGTGTGCGCGGTGCAAAGCGCTACCTTGAACACCTCAAAATGGAGCACGCCTTCTGGATGGACGGGGCGGAATCGCTGCTGCTTAATCAGGCCTATCGCAGCGCGGTGCGTATGCCGGATGGCTCGCTGTTAAACCGCTACTGGGACGACCGTGACACGCCGCGTGATGAATCATGGATTGAGGATGTGGAAACCGCCCGTCACTCTGGCCGTCCGCCGAATGAGGTTTATCGCGATTTGCGCGCAGGCGCGGCCTCCGGCTGGGATTACTCCTCGCGCTGGCTGCGGGAGCCTGGCCGACTTGCCAGCATCCGCACCACGCAGTTTATTCCTATCGATTTGAACGCGTTCCTGTTCAAACTGGAAAGCGCGATCGCCAATATTTCGGCATCGAAAGGGGATAAAGAGACAGCGGAACTGTTCCGCCAGAAAGCCAGCGATCGCCGCGCCGCGGTGAACCGGTATCTGTGGGATGACGAGAATGGCTGTTACCGTGACTACGACTGGCGCCGCGAGGTCATGGCGCTGTTCTCAGCGGCGAGCATTGTGCCGCTGTACGTTGGCATGGCGACCCACGAGCAGGCTGAACGCTTGTCTGATGCGGTAAAAGCACGTCTGCTGACGCCGGGCGGGATTCTGGCCACCGAGTACGAGACCGGCGAGCAGTGGGATAAACCCAACGGCTGGGCGCCGCTGCAGTGGATGGCGATTCAGGGCTTCAAACAGTACGGCAATGACTCGCTGGGCGATGAGATTGCCTGGAGCTGGCTGCAGACGGTGAATCATTTCTATAAAGCCCACCATAAGCTGATTGAGAAATATCACATCGCCAGCAGTACGCCGCGCGAAGGGGGCGGGGGTGAGTACCCGCTGCAGGATGGCTTCGGCTGGACTAACGGCGTGGTACGGCGGTTGATAGGGTTGTATGGGGAGCCGTGACCTTCTGCGGTCTGATGCCCGTATCCATCCCTCTCCTGCCGGGAGAGGGAGAAGACAGGATTAACGAATCACTTCATAAATGGCGGTCTGGATGGACTGCCATTTTTTTGTGGTGGCATCCGGCTGTGATTGTGCCCGACGCGTCGCCAAATCCAGATCATGCTGCTGGCGCTTCACCACGGCAGGCACGGTGCAAAACGCCTTCAGATACTGTTTACGCATTGACGTCAGGGACTCGCCATTCGACATGGCATGGCTGAGCGTGTTGATAAAGCGCCGGCACGGCTTCTGTTCCACCATGTTCTGTCGGTAGCGCAACATCAGCTCCAGAACGTCGTCATAGTCAGCCGACATCGCCTCTTCCGTCCAGGAGAGCTTCCAGTCCATCCCTCCCTGCAAAAACAGCAGTGCCACCCGGGTATCATTGCGGTTAATCGCCGAGCGGAAATTATTCTCGTCCCAGGTCACGCCCATGCGCGACAGCGTCTCGCGCGAGGACGGGGTTTCGCGCATCTCCTGAGGCTGGGCCGTTTCTGCAACGTTCCCGGCTGCAGGCTGGGGTTTACTGCTGGTTACCAGCCAGAAGCCGCCCGCCACAATGGCAATCACCATCACGCCAACCGCCCCCCATAACGCGCCGGAAATAAGCTGCTCACGCTGTTCTGGCGTGCGCGGTGCGCGCTGGGTCGGTTTTTCAATCGTGTCACGAACCTCAAAGAGATCCCCGCCGGTCACGCGATCCATTTTCTGCGCCTTTTCCCAGAAAGCATGCAGCTCGCTGGCATCCACCGCCATCAGTCCGGCCGGGTTGACGCGGGTTCTCCCCTCTTCAAAAGCACGTTGAACCGGTCGGGTGATCTGCGTGTAGTAGTTATCCAGCAGCTGGATTTGCGCCGAACTTAACGCTTTCTGCACGGTAATATTGTTGCGGATTTGCCGAATATCATCGAGGAAGGTTTGCAGGGTTTTCCGCGGTTCCACCATCAGCGTAAGCATTGACGGATCGTTAAACAGCGAGGCGTAGTAGCGGCTGAACTCTTTTTTATCCACCAGCATCTGTGCCAGCTCACTGAACATCATGCCGCTCAGCACATCATTGATGTCACCAAGCTTCAGCCAGCGCCGCACGCGGTCCGCGTTAAACAGGGTTTTAAGATGGTTATTCAGCCGCACCTGATCGGGCCAGGCCTGCTGGATGAGCCCTTTTATCATCAACTCAATTGTACGCACCTGCTTGTGCGCCTGTTGCTGCTGGAGTTCACTGCCAGGCGCCACTTCGGTGCTGTAGGTCAGAAGAGGCTGCTGCAAACGAAGGTGCTCCAGGGTGGTCACAAACCGCATCGCGGCAATCAGCTGGTTTTCACTGACATCCTGACCGCTTTCGTACTGAGGAACACGCTGCTGAAGCAGACGCAATTGCAGCGTGAATTCGGACATCTCCGCGTCATTCAAATTGAGCGTCTTCGCAACCGCATTCCAGCCCCCCAGGCCTAAACGCGCGCTGTCCAGTTGTTCCAGAAACCAGCGTGGATCTTTTCCCTCAGAAACATGTACATTCAGGAGAAGTAAAATTTCAACCGAGGCCTGGCGAATAACCGCCAGACAGTGTTCGAACTGTTCGCGGATAGGGTGTGCTGTGCTGAGAGTCATTGTTTTCCTTAAGCGACAACGAAGACAACCAGAATGGGCCCGTAATGGCCGTTTTTCTTTTTATTTATACGAGGTTAACCATACCTGACTTTCTGTTGAAATAAAGTGACACCACGAAAATCATTTTAAATGTTTCAGGAGAATCTGAATGCCTGTCTTAACGACATCGCGTCTTATCTGTTCACCGCTGCAAGACCATGACTGGCCCTTTTTCCTGGCGTTGCAGCACGACCCCGAGGTGATGCGTTTTGTCGCGGAAGATCGCCCCGTGGAGGCGATCCGCGAGGCGTTCGAATCTCGTCTGACGCCCTGGACGCCGGGCAGCGCGCACTGGCTTTGCCTCGTTGTGCGTGACGCCACCTCCGGCGTACCGCTCGGCGTCACCGGTTGTATTCATCGCGATGACGATTGCGCGGAAGTGGGTTTTCTTTTTGCACCTGCGGCCCAGGGGAAAGGCTACGGCTTCGAATCGCTGCAGGCGCTGTGCGGTTACGCCTTTCATCAGGGCGGCATACGCCGCCTCACCGCCACCGTCACGGCGGGGAATATCGCCTCCAGACGCCTGCTGGAAAAAACGGGCTTTCGTCTGGAGGGCGAGTTACGCGAGAGTTATTACCTTGGCGGACAATGGCATAATGACTGGCTGTTCGGTTTATTGAAGCAGGAATATCTCAGCAATCATTCCTGATCTATAGCCATTTGGCGGATATTTTGCGCGTGTCGTTTCCTCTACAATATTGCCATTAAGAGGAAACGAATATGAAAGGTCATGCGCTGAAGATATCTTCTGCCGCCATTGCGTTAATAAAAAAACACCAGGGGCTTTCTCTGGAGAAATATCGTGATGAAAACGGTTTATGGGTTATTGGCTATGGCCATGTTATTCGCCAGGGCGAATGTTTTCAGCGTCTTATCACGCCGCTACAGGCTGAATATTTACTTCACGATGATATTCAGCTGTGCGAAACGCTGTTGCGGGAAAAATTTAAACGCCCGTTAACCCAACAGCAGCACGACGCGCTGGTGTTGATGATGCTCAGTTTCGGTGAGACGACCTCACTCCCGACCGCAATTCTTCAGGCCGTCGCCCGGGTATAGTACATCGCGGCCTGGGTTCTGTTTTTCACCTCCAGGCGGCGGAAAAGCGCTTCCAGGTGCGCTTTCACCGTGGCGGCGCTGATGTTGAGATTGCGTCCGATCTCTTTGTTGGACTCCCCCGCCGCCAGTAATTTCAGGACTTCGCGCTGGCGTTCGCTTAAGGATAATAACGCCTGCGGCGCCGACGGTTGCCTCACCCACTCACCGGGGAAGCACACCATTCCTCGGGAGACCGAATCCAGCACTGCGGAAAAGCGCTCCGGGTGCGCATTGCGGGGAACAATGGCCATCACGTTTCGCTGCAGCAATTGTTCAACCCATCGGGCCTCTTTTTTAGCCAGAACCATTACCACGCGTATCGTCGGGAAACGCTGCATGATCGCTTCCAGCCAGCCGATCCCCTCATCCTCAATTAAATTCCCGTCAATCATGACGATAGCCGAGGGTGACGCTGAAATTTGCGCCCATAAATCTTCTGCCTGACAGCTTCCCGTAATATTTATTTCCGGAATTAATTTCTGAAGACTGTGTATCGCTCCGTGAATAAACAGGGACTGCCTGTCAAACATAATTACCCGCATCGTTTTTCTCCCTCTGAGAGTCGCGAAGGGAGATTCTACAGAGGCATTATTTAAGAAAAAACTCAATGAACGGAGACGTTACAAATCCACCAGTGTTATTTATATCTCCCAGTATCTGGACACATTCAATTTGAGGATTTCCTTAAGAGGTTCCATCCCCTTAAGCGCAGGCATCACAGGAACATACCGCCTGATACTTCAATACGTTGCGCATTCATCCAGCCCAGTTTATCGCTGAGCAGCGCTGCAATGGCATCACCGATATCATCCGGCAGCCCTACGCGCCCGAGCGCCGTCTGTGATGCCAGCATCTGGTTAAGCTGCGCGTTGTCACGCACGCGTCCGCCGCCAAAGTCGGTTTCTATCGCACCGGGAGCAATGATATTGACGGAGATACCGCGCGCGCCCAGCTCTTTCGCCTGGTAGCGGGTCAGCACTTCCATCGCCCCTTTCATTGCCGCATAGGTGCCGGAACCGGGTTGCGTAAAACGGGCCAGCCCGCTGGAGACGTTCAGGATCCGCCCACCGTCGTTCAGCAAGGGAAGCAAACGCTGCGTCAGGAAAAAAGGCCCTTTGAAATGGATATTCAGCGCCTCATCAAACTGGGCTTCCGTTGTCTCGGCATAGGGCGCGTACAAGCCCGTCCCGGCGTTGTTTAATAAATAATCAAAGGTTTCACGCTGCCATACGATCTTAAGGATTTCCTGAAGGTGACCGGCAAAAAGGTCGAAACTGGCAACATCTCCGACGTTGAGCTGCAATGCCGCCGCGTTAACGCCTTTTTGCTGAATTTCGCGTACAACATCCAGCGCTTCCTGTTGGCTTCGGTTATAGGTCAGGATAATTCCCGTTCCGTCTGCTGCGAGCTTTAAGGCCGCGTTTTTACCCAGACCACGGCTACCACCTGTGACTAATGCAATACGTTCAGACATAAGAAACCTCGTTTTGACTGTTGTGGAGATTGAGAAAGAGCTTATTAGGTGATAGAAGATCAATAAAGATGTCGCAGAGCGCTTCACTGTTTCAATTGCAACAACAATGAGCTTCGTCTATGGATAAAATTCACGCAATGCAGCTGTTTGTTCGTGTCGCGGAACTGGAGAGTTTTTCCCGGGCGGCGGAGTCACTGACGCTGCCGAAAGGCAGTGTTTCGCGGCAAATTCAGGCGCTGGAAAACCGACTGGGAACCCAGCTATTGCACCGAACCACGCGTCGCGTAAGCCTGACGCAGGACGGCATGGTGTATTACGAGCGGGCAAAAGATCTTCTGACAAACCTGGATGAACTGGACGGTATGTTCCAGCATGACCCCTCCACCATCAGCGGTCGGTTACGCGTGGATATGCCCGTCAGCGTTGCTCGAAATTTAGTCATCCCCAAACTGCCTGCTTTTCTGCAGCAATATCCGGGCATCGAGCTGGAACTTAGCAGCAGCGATCGCCTGGTGGATGTTATTCGTGAAGGGTTTGATTGTGTGGTACGCGTCGGCGCGCTCAAAGACTCGGGACTTATCGCCCGCCCGCTGGGCAAGCTGTCGGTGATTAACTGCGCCAGCCCGGATTATGTCACGCGTTTTGGCTATCCGGAAACGCTGGAAGATTTGGGTTCACACGCCGTCATTCACTACGCCGCCACGCTGGGAACACGTCCCCAGGGCTTTGAGTTTTATAACGGCACGTCGACGCAGTGGGTGAAGACGGGCGGGGTTTTGACCGTCAACAGCACAGAAACGTATCAGGCGGCGTGCATCGCCGGACTGGGTATTATCCAGGTGCCGCGCGTTGGCGTGCGTGACGCTCTGCGCACCAGGAAGTTGATTGAAGTTCTCCCACAGTACCGGGCGGAACCGATGCCGGTATCGCTGATTTATCCCCACCGGCGCAACCTCTCCCGTCGGGTACATCTGTTTATGGAGTGGCTTACTGCACTCACAAAAGCTTACGTGGATTAGTCGCAAGCTATAATTCAATAACATCCAGCCAAACGAAAAGGAAAAGTCGCGTGACGCCGGAAAACAACCCGCAACGACCTACCCAACATTTAGATTACGAACCCATCCAGAAGATGGAAACCGGGCCTGAAGAAGTAAAAATGCCAGGCACCGCCAGCAAAGCGCTGGGGACTGTCACCAGCCTGGCAGAGCGGATACAGCAGTTCCCCATGATTGCGCACCTGATACGCGCGACAGAGCGGTTTAATGACCGCATGGGTAACCAGTTTGGGGCTGCCATCACCTATTTCTCTTTTTTATCGATGATCCCGATCCTGATGGTGTCCTTTGCCGCAGCCGGTTTTGTGCTCGCGTCACACCCAACGCTGTTGCAGGATATCTTCAATAAAATCCTGAATAACGTCAGTGATCCGACCCTCGCCACCACGCTCAAAAACACCATTAATACCGCCGTACAGCAACGTACGACGGTCGGTATCGTCGGCCTGTTGATTGCCCTTTACTCCGGGATTAACTGGATGGGCAACCTCCGCGAGGCTATTCGTGCCCAGTCGCGCGAGGTGTGGGAGCGTAAGCCTCAGGACCAGGAAAAAATCTGGGTTAAGTATCTTCGCGACTTTGTTTCGCTGATTGGCCTGCTCGTCGCGCTGATTGTGACGCTCTCCATCACCTCTGTCGCCGGTTCGGCGCAGCAGATGATTATCTCTGCGCTCTATCTGGATTACATCGAATGGCTGAAGCCCGCGTGGCGTGGCATTGGACTGGCTATTTCCATCTTCGCCAACTATCTGCTGTTCTTCTGGATCTTCTGGCGCTTGCCCCGCCATCGTCCGCGTAAGAAGGCGCTGATCCGCGGCACATTGATTGCGGCGATAGGCTTTGAAGTGATCAAAATTGTGATGACTTACACTCTGCCATCGCTGGTGAAATCCCCTTCTGGCGCGGCGTTTGGCTCGGTGCTGGGGCTGATGGCGTTCTTCTACTTCTTCGCCCGCCTGACCTTGTTCTGCGCGGCGTGGATTGCCACCGCCGAGTACAAAGACGACCCGCGCATGCCGGGTAAAACACACCGATAACGTCTCTCCCGGGCTGAAACTTCAGCCCGATTCATCATTTCAGCATATAAATCCAGTCCGTAACTTTTATTTAACCAAAAACCAGTTTTATCAGCTGATATTTGAAAACTGTGAAGCATTTCATAGAAGTGTTTTGTCTGGCCTGAACATTATCCGCTTTTTGTTGCTTTTATCACCAGTGCGCGGCTTTGTTACAGATTGAAATGTCGCTTTTGCTGTGCGTAATATGGCCTTTCGTCCGACTAAAAATAAGAAAATATTATGCAAGCAACAGCCACAACACTCGACTCCGGCGCGGAAACCGCGCCGGTTAACTCGCGAAACAAAGTTGTCGTCGCCTCGCTGATTGGCACCGCCATTGAGTTCTTCGACTTTTACATTTATGCCACCGCAGCGGTCATTGTCTTTCCGCATATTTTCTTCCCGCAGGGTGACCCGACGGCAGCCACGCTGCAGTCTCTGGCTACCTTTGCGATCGCGTTTGTTGCGCGTCCGATTGGCTCGGCCCTGTTTGGACACTTCGGCGATCGCATCGGCCGTAAGGTCACGCTGGTGGCCTCGCTGCTGACGATGGGGATCTCCACCGTCGCTATCGGCTTGCTGCCTACCTACGAAACCATTGGTATTCTGGCCCCGATGCTGCTGGCGCTGGCGCGTTTTGGTCAGGGTCTGGGGCTGGGCGGTGAATGGGGGGGGGCGGCGCTGCTGGCCACGGAGAACGCACCGGCACGCAAACGCGCGCTGTACGGTTCATTCCCGCAGCTTGGTGCACCGATTGGCTTCTTCTTTGCGAACGGGACTTTCCTGCTGCTCTCCTGGCTGCTGACGGACGAACAGTTCATGAGCTGGGGCTGGCGTATTCCGTTCGTCTTCTCCGCCGTGCTGGTACTGATTGGCCTGTATGTCCGCGTGTCGCTTCACGAAACGCCGGTTTTCGCTAAAGTTGCCGCCGCGAAAAAACAGGTAAAAGTGCCGCTGG
Source organism: Enterobacter sp. 200527-13 (assembly GCF_027924865.1). Classification (NCBI taxonomy): domain Bacteria; kingdom Pseudomonadati; phylum Pseudomonadota; class Gammaproteobacteria; order Enterobacterales; family Enterobacteriaceae; genus Enterobacter; species Enterobacter sp. 200527-13. The sequence continues at coordinate 27,452 of NZ_BSCM01000007.1, read as the reverse complement.
GTACGCTGCTGACTAAACACGTCCGCGTGACGGTACTGGGCACGTTTATCATGCTCGCGACCTACACGCTGTTCTATATCATGACGGTCTACTCAATGACGTTCAGCACCGCCGCCGCGCCGGTTGGGCTCGGCCTGCCGCGTAACGAAGTGCTGTGGATGTTGATGATGGCGGTCATTGGGTTTGGCGTCATGGTGCCGATTGCCGGCCTGCTGGCGGATAAGTTTGGTCGTCGCTCCAGCATGATTGTTATCACCACGCTGATCATTCTGTTTGCCCTGTTCGTCTTCCCGCCGCTGCTGGGTTCAGGTAGCCCTGCGCTGGTCATGGCGTACCTGCTCATTGGTCTGAGCCTGATGGGCCTGACCTTCGGCCCGATGGGCGCACTGCTGCCAGAGCTGTTCCCGACGGAAGTGCGTTATACCGGTGCGTCGTTCTCCTATAACGTTGCCTCTATTCTGGGTGCGTCCGTTGCGCCTTATATCGCCACCTGGCTGCAGGCAAATTATGGTCTGTTCTACGTGGGCGTTTACCTGGCCGCCATGGCAGCGCTGACGCTGATTGCCCTGCTGCTGACCCACGAGACGAAGCACCAGTCTCTGTAATTCACCGCGCCTGATACCCTCTCCCCCAGGGAGAGGGTAAAGGCCCCGAAAGCCGCATGTTATTTTTTCATCTGCGACAAAATGTTCCGGCACTGATTCGCATCCCCTTCTGACGGCGAAATTAACGCCAACAGCGCCGCCGCTGGCGTAACCAGCGTCGCGAGTGCTGCCGCCACCGCGCCGCGCGCAATCAGCGGACCGGGTTTCACACCCGCCTGCGGATTTTTAAAGGTCCCACGCACGTAGAGCGGCGAACGCAGGGTGATGATACGAATCCCCTTACTTTCCGGATCGATGGTTAAATCAAGCTGCTCGGAGGCCATACTGGCGGTGCCGGTTACGTTGATGACCGCGTTCTCCGTATCGAAGGCAAAAATTTGCGGGCGCGCCACGCCGTTGACCAGATCCAGGTTGGCCGCCGCACAGTTCACCCGCACCTCATCATCACCGAATATTTGCCCTATGACGTAGTTCCCGACGTTCAGCCCCAGGATCTCCATCAGGTTGCGGCTCACCAGCCCGTCGTTCATCAGAAGCTTCAGGTTACCGTTACTGCTCCCGAGCAGTGCAGCCACGGAATTCCCCACGCCGCGGATATCCGCATCGCCGTTCATTTCACCCAGTGTTTTCTGCATCAATTCCACGTTCGGCATCAGCTCTTTCAGTTTGAGCCGGCGGGCCTTAATATCGGCACGCCCCTGCATCGGCTTTTTATCGCCTTCGAGGTGAATGTTCGATGAGAGGGTCCCACCCGCCATGCCAAACTTCAGTGGCTGCAGGCGTAAATCGGCATTTTTAAGCAGGATATGGGTCGAAAGATTGCTGATCGGCAGCGTACTGCCATGTTCGATTTTGCCCCCTTTAAAGCGAACGTCCGCATCCATTACGTCCCACTTATCGGTTTCAAAGCGATCGTAAGGCAGGACTTTCCCCGCCGGCTGGCGATCTTTTTTCACCTCTTTTGATTTCGTGCCTTTACCGGAATCAATCCCGATCAGCGGCCCCAAATCGGCCAGCCGCAGCTGGCGAGACTCCACATCGCCTTCCAGTTTCGGACGCGGTTTTCCGGTGGTGTAGGTCAACGAGCCATGGATATCGCTGTCGCCAATACGGCCATTGAAGTCGCGATAATCAAATACCGACGATTTTTCCGTGTCGATTTTTGCCACCAGATGCCCGTCCGTCTCAAACGGTGGCGTATCTGGCAGCAGGACGCCAGTGAGTTCATACAGTTCACCCAGCGAATCACCGGCAAATTTCAGCCGCAGATCAACGCCCCCCATGTTCATAGGGTCGTTGACGGTCCCGGTGAAGGCCACCCGCGTGTTCCCGGAGCGGAAATCCCCCTGCACAGGAAATGGCGTCGAGTCGCTTCGAAGCGCCAGCATGCCGCCAATTTTTCCGGTGCCGGTCAGGGGCTGCCCTTTGTAGCGCCCTTCGGCCTTCAGGCCGAAAACATAATCCCCGGCTTTGGCATTATCGCCCTTCGCTTTTGCGCCGGTCACTTCGCTAAACGGCAGCGGTTTGCCCAACGGATCGACCAGGATCTCGATATCAGCTTTGCTGACCTTGTCGTCGATGGCGATCCGCCCGCGATCGAAGAGAATATTGTCGAGACGGAATGACCATGATGAGGGTTGCGCATTGGGATCTTTTTCGTCGCTGCTGGCGAGATCAAATGTCCAGTTGTTGTTCTTTTCGGAAAGGCGGATCAGACGCGCATCGGGCTGCTGAAGCTTGATCCACGGCAGGTAAACCGTTTTGGTCAGTAGCGCTAACGGGGCCAGCGTGGCTTCTACGCGGGGCAGATGCACCATTGTCACGTCAGGAATATCCGGCGGGTTGCCGAGAATGATGTCGTCGGCGTGGACATGCGGCCAGGGGATCCAGCTTCGCCAGCCGGTCTCCTCTTTCTGGCGTTCCCACACCACCCCGAGATCGCCGCGTATGGCGAAGGGGCGATTGAGTTCGGTGGAGACTTTCTGGTTGATGGTCGGCTTAAGGCGGTTCCAGTCAAACGTCGCGATAATGACGACGGCGACCACGATCAACAACAATAAAATCCCTGCTGTCCAGGAGATTACCCTGGTTGTTTTTGTCATTGTTATCCCCTTTCCTGATGACCTAACCTGTAAAACTATAGTTCAGACAAAGGGAAGCGGGCAGATCAGAGGATCGTTATCACGGAATCGAGGGTATCCATTGGGACCGGACGAGAGAGGAAATAGCCTTGTGCCGCCGCCGCGGGAGAATTTTGCACATCACGCCACTCTTCCAGCGTTTCCACACCTTCCACTATCACGCCCTGGCAGTAGCGGTTCATCAACTGTAATAACAGCGTAAACAGATTCCGCCCTTCCGGGGTCTGGCGCAGCATAATGAACAGGTCGCGGGCCACTTTAATGTAGTCGTAACGCACTTCGCTGAGGGCAGAGAAGTTCGCCATCCCGGTGCCAAAGTCATCCAGCCACAGCGGGCCGAATTCGCACATCGAGGCAAATGATGAGTCCTGTGGCAGACGAACATGCTCCACCAGCTCAAAGCGCATCCACGGTAAGGAGGCGATCAGCTCCTGTAATTTCGCGTTCTGGCGCAGCGCCAGCAGGGTGGGTCCATCGACGTTGACCGAGGCGAGGATGGCGTGCTGTTCGAAAAAGGCCTGTTTGGTTGCCAGCATACGGAGCTGTTCTTCCAGCACATCCAGGCGCTGGCGCACGGCAACTTCGGCAAAATAGCGGTCCGGTGCGATACGCTGTGAGGGGTTTGACGGGTGCGTCACGACGGTCAAAATTTCAATAGCCATCAGTCGACCGTCCGTTCGGTAGATCGGCTGATAGGTGTACGCACGCTCACATTGCAGCCAGTAGCGATGCTCCTGCAAGTTCTCAATACTTGCCTCGGGCGTAGTGCTCAGCCGCTGGATAACCTGCTCTGACTTCATTTCAGATGTCCTGTTGTTGGATGGCCTTTCTGGACTCGTCAAAGGGTTATCGGCCCGGCAATTGAGAACTTTATGTTCAATTCACCCGGAAAATGAAATTAAGCGGGCAGAAATTAACAGGAACACGCGCTGGCTCAAATAAAATAATGGAACGTCGTTTTAATATAGTTGACCGCATAATTCACTCAGCGCACACTACCGAAAATTACTCTGTTCAGGTTCACGACTATGACCAAGAAAATTGCCGTGATTGGCGAATGCATGATTGAGCTGTCACAAAAAGGCGCGGAAGTCAGCCGCGGTTTTGGTGGCGATACGTTAAACACCTCCGTTTATATTGCCCGTCAGGTTGACCCTGAGGCCCTTACCGTGAACTACGTCACCGCCCTGGGGACGGACAGTTTCAGCCAGCAAATGCTGGAAGCCTGGCAGAGTGAGCAGGTGGACACCTCGCTGATACAGCGTATGGAAAACCGCCTGCCGGGGCTTTACTACATTGAAACCGACGATACCGGCGAGCGGACCTTCTACTACTGGCGTAACGAAGCCGCGGCCAAATTCTGGCTGGAGAGCGACGCTGCGGCTGCCATCTGCGAAGCGTTAGCCACCTTTGATTATCTTTATCTGAGCGGGATTAGCCTGGCTATTTTAAGCTCAGCCAGCCGTGAAAAGCTGCTGTCGTTACTGCGTGAATGCCGCGCCAATGGCGGCAAGGTTATTTTCGATAATAACTACCGTCCGCGCCTGTGGGCCAGCCGTGAAGAGACGCAGCAGGTTTATCAGCAGATACTGCAATGCACCGATATCGCCTTCCTGACGCTCGATGATGAAGATGCGCTGTGGGGTGAGAAACCCGTTGATGAGGTGATTGCGCGTACGCAGGCCGCCGGCGTAAGTGAAGTGGTGATTAAGCGCGGGGCTGATTCGTGTCTGGTCGCCATCGAAGGTGAAGCCGTCATCGACGTCCCTGCGGTGACGTTGCCGAAAGAGAAAGTGATTGATACGACGGCGGCGGGTGATTCATTCAGTGCGGGCTATCTGGCGGTGCGTTTGACGGGCGGGACGCCAGAAGCGGCGGCCCAGCGTGGACACCTGACGGCGAGCACCGTGATCCAGTATCGCGGGGCAATTATTCCGCGTGAGGCAATGCCACAGTAAAAACAAAACCCTCTCCGACAGGGAGAGGGTTCTGGATGAGGGGCATTACTGCCCCTGCGGGATATCCGTTGCGTCCTGGTGCAAATCATCTGCCGTAGCAGCCTGCGATGGCTGCGGCGCGGAGGCCATAATGGTATTCCAGGTCGACTGAAGTTCCTTCATGTCATATTCCGGCTCACCTTTCGGCTGCAGAAGAATCAACGCCATTTCCTGCGACAGCTGCTGACGTAAGTCCTGATTCAACATATCGACGGTCAACCCCTCCAGGAAGTCCTGACGAAGCTTCTGGTACTGCTCCGGCGCGATATCCACCACCTGATTCTGCAGTGAGCGAATACGCTGGCTGATCAGAATGTCGGTATCGGCGCGGGCATACGTTGCAAACAGCTTCTGCAGCTCAAGTTTTTTCTGCGCGACCAGCGCATTGAACTCTTCTTCCGACAGGCCCTCTTTGCGCACTTTTGCCAGCTCTTTTGCCACCACGCCCAGATTCGCATTCAGCTTATCGCCCGGCGATTCAACGTTAATGGCACACTGTGCACGCTGGAACAGCACGCGGCAGTCAAAGCCGAGACCGATATTCTTCACGTTATTCTTGCTGAGCGTCTGCTGAACGTGCCAGAACAGCGCTTCACGTGCCAGATCGGCACGCCAGTAGCGCAGCAGCGCCGCTGACTCACGGATTGGCTGCCAGGCGTTATCCCACATGACGGAGAGGCGATCCTGACGAACGGTATCCGTCATAATGCTGACAGGCTCTGCACGCAGCGGAGAGAGCGTTGGGACAGGGGCCGGTGTTTCGCGTTTGCCTTTCAGTTCGCCAAACGCTTTGTTGATCTGCTCCACCACCGCACGGCTGTCCACATTCCCCACCACGATAAGCGTCATCGCGTCCGGGGTGTACCATTTCTGGTAGAACGATTTTACCTGCTCAGCGTCCACCGGCTGTTTCAGCGGCTCGGCCGGGTCATGCCCAAGCAGCGTTGAACCCTTCAGGCGGTAACGCCACCAGCCCTCTTTGGTGTCCACAGGCCAGGTGGCAACCATGTCACTGTTGCTCAGCGCATAGTTAACGGTTTCCGGCGTAATCGCCAGATTGCCCGACGCATCGGCGAGATACGTAAGGGCTTCTTTAAGCAGGTCGTTACGGTTATTTGGCAGGCTCAGGTTGAACATGGTGTAGTCATACGAGACCACAGCCGGCGGAAGCGGGCGTTTCGGATCAATGGCCTGTTGCCAGAGCGAACGCACCTGAACTGCTTGTAAACTGCCGCTCTGCGTGAGCGCCAGTCGGGGAATAAAATGGCTAAAACCGGTTTGCTGAGTGCTTTCCGTGAGGGAGCCGGTATTAACAGACAGACGGATTTCAACACGGTCACTTGGACGTTGTGGGGTGGCTAAAACCTGCCACTGAAAACCGTTCGCTAGTGTCCCTTGTTGCCAGGCCGGGTCTGGCTGGAGCGCATCTGCCTGCACATAACTGGCTGCTGCCATCATCAGCAAACCGCCGGTTAAGAGTCGAATTTTTGTGCCCTGCATGTGAACCCCTGATCAACATTCCTGGTTAAAGAGAGTGTCTCGCGACGCGTTTCACTCTAAAAGATGACGATGAAAACACGTCGATTAGACCGCGTGTTCTACAAAACGTCACGGTCAGAAGTGAAATATACCCAAAAAAAATCTTGTCGAATTATGACAGGTACGAACAGTTATTATGCGCAGGAGCCCGCATCCCGACAAGGGAATGCGGGCATTTGTGACAATATTAAGAGGATAAACCAGGAGTTTTGCTGTCTGACTGGCGATTATTTAACGTATCGTCGAGCTTTTTGTGATCCAGCTCTTTCACCCATTTTGCCACGACTACCGTTGCCACACCGTTACCTACGAGGTTGGTTAAGGCACGGGCTTCAGACATAAAGCGGTCAATACCGAGAATCAGCGCCAGACCCGCCACCGGCAGGTGTCCGACCGCGGAAATGGTGGCCGCCAGCACGATAAAGCCACTGCCAGTAACACCTGCGGCCCCTTTAGACGAGAGCAGGAGCACCACCAGCAGGGTAACCTGATGGAAAATGTCCATATGGCTATTGGTCGCCTGAGCGATAAACACGGCCGCCATTGTCAGGTATATCGAGGTGCCATCAAGGTTGAAGGAGTAGCCCGTCGGGATGACCAGCCCCACCACCGATTTACGGCAGCCCAGCTTTTCCATCTTATCGAGCATGCGCGGCAGGGCCGATTCGGATGAAGAGGTCCCCAGAACAATCAGCAGCTCTTCGCGGATATAACGGATAAATTTGAAAATGCTGAACCCTGCCGCGCGGGCGATTGAGCCCAGCACCACCACCACGAACAGAATACAGGTGATATAGAAGCAGATGATGAGCTGGCCCAGCTGCACCAGGGTACCCACGCCGTACTTACCGATGGTGAATGCCATCGCACCGAAGGCCCCAATAGGCGCCAGGCGCATGATCATATTGATGATGCCGAAGATGACCTGCGAGAAGCTTTCGATGACGTTAAAGATCAGCTGGCCTTTGTTGCCCAGACGGTGCAGGGCAAAGCCAAACATGACGGCAAACAGCAGCACCTGCAGAATGTTGCCGCTGGCAAATGCACCAATGACGCTGCCTGGGATAACGTCCAGCAGGAAGGCCACTACCCCCTGGTCTTTCGCCTGATCGGCATACACCGCGACCGCTTTGGCATCCAGCGTCGACGGGTCAACGTTCATCCCCGCGCCGGGCTGCACCACGTTCACGATGATAAGACCAATAATCAGCGCAAGGGTACTGACCACTTCGAAATAGAGAAGCGCCACTGCACCGGTACGGCCTACCGCCTTCATGCTTTCCATGCCAGCGATGCCCGTCACGACGGTACAGAAGATCACCGGGGCGATGACCATTTTGATGAGCTTAACGAATGCGTCGCCAAGCGGTTTCATTTGTGCGCCAAGTTCAGGGTAATAGTGACCAAGCAAAATACCGATTGCGATGGCTGTCAGGACCTGAAAATAGAGACTTTTGAAGAGTGAGGTTTTCATAGGGTGTCCTTGGGAAGAAAAACCACAGGCTTTGTAAGGTTATGGTTAACCTGCGGCTCTAAAATAACACCCGTATAACAGGACAGAAATAAACCCAGTTCAAATTTGAAACACAAATGTTAAGAACTTTGAGCTGGCTCGCACAAGCCAGCAACAAAATTACACGTTTGCGCTATTGTCCCCACCGGAAAGGTAGCGTTGTTCAAAGACATCCGACGGAACAGCCGGTGCAAACAGGAAGCCCTGTCCGCCCTCCACGCCCGCTTCAGCCAGCCAGGTGCGCTGCGCGTCTGTCTCAATCCCTTCGGCAATCAGCTGCAGTTTCAGGCTGCGGGCCAGCTGGATAATGGCCTGGACCATGCTGCTGTCTTCCGGCAACCCTTCAACAAAGGCTTTGTCGATTTTCAGCACATCCACCGGCAGGGTTTTCATATGCTGGAGCTGACGCAGCCCGGCATAGCCCATACCGAAATCGTCCAGCGCGATGCGTATACCGGCATTACGCAGCGGTTTCAGAATCGCGACCGCCTCATTAGGATCGTCAATACGCCGGCTTTCCGTGACTTCCAGCGTTAGCGTATCAGGCTTGATCCGGTAACGATGGATCAGCTCCAGCATCTCAGACACCATGGTCGGATGCATCAGCTGCAGGGCGGACAAGTTGACCGACAGCGGGAGCGTCACGCCTCGTTCCTGCCAGGCAGCAAGCTGTCGGCACGACTCCTCCAGCACCCAGTAACCGACGGTGACCATCAGGCCACAGGATTCAATGCGCTCAATGAGCCCTTCCGGCAATTCCCATGAACCATCCGGCTGCTGCACGCGCAGCAGCGCTTCCGCGCTGATCACCTCGCCCGTCAGCAAATTCACCTGCGGCTGGAGCCAGAGGGCAAACTGACGGTTATCCAGCGCGGTCAAAATGTCGCTCTCTTCCGTCAGGCGCTGCTGCGCCCTTTCCATCTGTTCCGGGTCGAAGAACTGGATCTGATTTTTCCCTTTGCGCCGGGCGGTAAACGCCGCCGAGAAAGCACGACGGTAAAGCTGTTCCGCCGTTAAGTCACCGTAGTACATCGCAATACCGATACTGGCGCTTGGACGAAGCTGGATGCCCTGAATGGGCAGCCGCTCATTAATGACAGTGAGTACTTGCTGACCTAACGTGATCGCATGCCACGGCTCTTTCACGCCGTTGGCAATCACCACCAGGTCATACCCGCTGACCTGGGTCAGCACCATGCGTGGGGCCAGCACGGACTTCACTTTCTCCACCAGCGTCAGGAGCAGCATTTCACGCTGGTTCTCTTTGAGCACGCCGGCGGTGTCCTGCAGGGTTTCACAGGCGATCACCATCAGCGCGGTGGTTTGCTGGCGGGCGACAGTCTGTTCCAGCATCGCCATCAGGAAGGCTTTATTGGGCAGCTCCGACACCGGGAAGCGCGTGGCGCTGCTGTTCAGCTCATCCTGCTGGCGCTGCATCCGCTGCTGGTTGAGGTTATAGCTGCGTACCAGCATGCCAATCTCGTCGTCATGATGAAGACGCGGCAGCGGAAGCTGATGCCCCACCTGGTCCTGCGGTGAAAGCGTGTTCAACTCCCGGGCAATCCGGCGTAGCGGATGCACAATCAGACGGTTAATACACCAGGTCAGCGCCACGCTCAGAATAAGCGTCATAAGTAAGCAAGTGGTCACTAACGTGACAACCCAGCTCATGACGAACTTGTACATGCGGTACGAGTCCGCCTGCAGAACAAGGTAGGCCAACGGCTGCGGATTCGCGGGACGCTCAAGCGAATAGACCGGCAGCGAAATCTGCACCGGCAGTTCAAACAGTCGCATCACCATCATGGGGACCGGTCGCTCGGGGATAAAACTCATCCGCAGCGCCTGAAACTGATTGGGTAACACCACGTCTGCGCGGCTCACGACACCGGCAGGCTGAATGCGTTTTAAAATGGTTTCCGCTTCGGGAATATCCCCTTTCAAAATAGAGGCAGAGAGCGGGCCACGCACCGAGCGGGCAATACTTTCTAATTGCGAAGCCGTGTTATAGCGATTCTGCTGTACGGAATGAAACAGCAAAATTACGCAAAAAAGGAGTACAAACAGCATTGTGACGGCAGAAACCATCGCCATCTGTTTGATAGTTAAGGAACGGCTGACACGCAAAATGACTCTCCACAAAACTCGAAGCGCAGGGCGCACCAGGGTGTAAACCTGGTGCGCCTGAGTATACCCGATTGCTGTACTTTTAAGAGAGACTTACAAATGGATTAAGTTAAATCCGATTACCAGTCCGCGTAAGGGATCAGCGGCTGCGGCGGTAAGTCCATATCGCCCTGCCAGCCTGCAGCAGAGTAGCGTACATAAAGCAGTGCGTGGCTTGGGGTATAATCTTTTGCTTCCTGAATATCCACACCGAGGCCCACAAACCAGTTGGACGTGACCCGGCGCTCGATAATGGCCCGTGCGGTATAACCCGTGCCTGAGGAGCTGCTGCCGGTTTCCATTTCGCCTCTGTCGGTGTAGCGACCGGGCTCATCGGTCGGAATCAGTCCCTGAATGGGGTAGCGCATCACGTCGTTAGTTTTAGAATGAGACCATGACACCGATCCGCCCAGCTCCCAGGACCAGTTCTCGGTACGTTTACGCCAGGTGACAGGCAACGCGAAGGAGACATACTCCTGCGGGCTGTAATAACCGCCCTGACCCAGGGTATAACCGCTCAGATCTTTATCGTAGTGCCAGAGCATGTTGCTCACGCCGACGGTCAGACGCTCATTGTTTTTATTGATGAGCTTGTAGTAGTAACCGGTCATCCAGCGGACGCGCCAGTTATCTTCCACATTTTTACCCGTCAGCGTTTCCGCATTCAGGCTCGACCAGACGCCGTGCGCCTCACCTTTGTCATAACTGATGCTCGCGCCACCGCCGGTTGCGCGCACGCCGCCCCAGGTGGTGCCGGTGTTGGTATCTTTTTGCCCGGCAAAGGCGAGCAGAGAGCTGGAGATCGGGCGACGATGGGCGTTAACGGTATAACCGATTGGCCCCAGGTCGCTGCTGTAGCTTACACCACCGACCACGTCAACAACGTCAAAGCCCATCGGCGTGGTACCAATATCCCACGCCCAGGTTTTGTTCTGCCAGCCCACGGCAATACTCGCGCCATTTGCTGACTGATGCGTGTTGCCACTACACGGCGTTTCGGCACAAGTGCCCCATTTCGGATCGTAGGTACCGTTATCGGTGGAAAAGGACCCGGCATCCATATTGACCAAATCGCTACGCAGGAACATACGGCCATCCGCCAGTGGTGCATCCGCCTGTAACATGGTGGTATGCGCTTTAAGATCGGAATAGCCGCCGGTGCCGCTGGAGCCCCAGTAATCATGCTGCAGCGTGACGTTAACATCCTGCTGACGGTACAAATCACCGGCGTCGCTACGCACGCCGCGTTTCAGCCAGTCGTCTTTTTCGTCGTTACGCGTCAGGCGGGTAAAGCTGTCATTGTCAGCCGGACGTGTCGTCGTGACGCCTGACGACACCATCGCATCTTTATACGTTTCCAGTGCCTGCTGAGGCTGACCATTTTGCGTCTGGAAACGGGCGGCATCACGTAATACCAGCGCGTTTTCCATAGATGCAGGCTGTGATTTCGCCTGAGGAATAATCTTGCTGAACGTCTGCTCTGCGGCGGCGGAATCCCCAAGGCCTGCCTGCGCCATCGCGATCCGGCGCTGCATATTGAGCGACAGCGGCTCTCCGTTTTGCGCAGCAGGCAGTTTTGCCAGCGCGGCACGGGCTGCCTCTTTGTTGCCCTGGGCGCTATACACTTCGGTCAGACCGAGGATCGCATCTTCGTTCTGCGGTTCACGCTCCAGCACGGTGTTGTAAGCCGTTTTCGCGGCCTCCAGATCGCCACGCTGCTGCGCCCAGTCCGCAAGGGTTAAGTCGATACGGGTAGAGGACGGTTGCTGGCGAAGGAGGTTTTCCGCCTCCTGCTCTTTGCCGCTGTCGCGCAGTCGGTTTGCCGTTTCCAGCGTCTGGTTACTCTGCAGGCGGTCGGCAAGCTCCTTAATATTGGCGTTCCACTGGCTGCGCGGAAGCGTCTCCAGATGCGTGAGCGCGGCCCGGTCCTGATCGTTTCCGGAGAGATACAGCCCACTGGCATACACCTGTTCCGGATCGGACGGTTTCTGGCTGGCAAGCTGGCGCATCAGGGTATCCGCCTGGCTGCGCTGGCCCGCGCTATAGAGATCGCGCGACAGACGGTAGGTTATCCAGACGTCGCCCGGAGAGAGTGCCAGACGACGACGCTGAATTTCCGCCGCCTGAGCGTATTGGCCCTGGTTTTCCAGCTGTTCCGCCTGGGCTGACAGCTGCTCGTTGGTCAGGCTGCGTTCAATGTCATCAATGCTTCGGCGCTGGCTGGCAGAGAGCGACTGGATAAACTGCGCGGCCTTTTCCGGGGACTGCGCACGATAAACATTGGCAAGGCCACGAACGGCATTGCTGTTACCGCTGTCCATACGCAGCGCCTGACGGTAATAACGTTCCGCCGCAGCCGTGTCTTTACGCGCCGCCGCGGCATCTCCCAGCCCCAGCACCGCATAACTGTCGGTATTGTCGAGGGCACGCGCCTGCTGGTAATAACGTTCCGCCTGCGCCGTATTGTTCGATTTCAGGGCGGTATCACCCTGCTGGATCAGCAGCCAGTAGCGGTTAACTTTCAGCAAACTGTCCCATTTACCGCGGTTATCGCTCTGCGGATCGAGGGCGATCGCCTTTTCAAACTGCGCCACCGCACGGGCGCGATCGCCTTTCTGAGAGTACGCCTGTCCAAGCGCGCCCACGGCTTCGCTGTCGGCATGATTTGCGCTGACCACTTTTTGCAGATCCGCCACCGCCTTATCGCCCTGCCCGGCATCCACCGCCGCCAGCCCTTGTGCTTTCGCACGGAAGGTTGGATCGGCTAGCTGTTTTTGCTGCGTATCAAGTTGAGTACGCGCCGCCGCTACGCTGTCGCCGTCACTGAAGACGCTCAGGTATTTTTGCAGCGCGCTGACGCTGGCGTTGCTGACAGGCTGATCTTTGATCTGCTCATACCACATATCAGATGCCTGGCTGCGGCCATTGCTGGATTTGGCCATCTCCTGCAACACCGCAAAGCCTTCATCGCGACGACCGGTCTGGAACAGCAGCTGTGCCAGCGTGCCCTGCAGCTGCGTATTGCCCGGGCTGCTGGCGTTAATTTTCTTCAGCTGGTTAATGGCGACGCTACGGCGGGCAGGATCTTTCGCCACAACATTCCAGTATTCCGTCGCCACGTCACCGCCCGGCGGATTACCGTCAAAAAGCTTGTCATAGGCCGCAATGGCCTCCTGAGTATGACCCGTTGTAGCCAGTAACCGGGCCTGCTGTAACTGCTGACGGCCTTCAGGCGTAGAAAGCAGCATCGTATTGCGCGAGGACTGATACGCACTGGAGCCCGGCGCGATCCCTTTCAGACGATCCAGCTCTTTTTGCGCACCGGCGTTATCACCCTGACGAAGCAGGTAACGAAAGCGCGCCGCAATGACGTCGGGGTTGTTCGGGTCAATCAGCTCAAGGCGGTAGAGCGACTGACGAACCAAATCCTCACGCTGCGTCGATTCACCCAGCCGCACCTGTTGCAGCAGCTGTTGCTGCTGCGGGGAGTTAGCGGCCTGAGCCAGCGGCATCAGTGCCAGGCTAAGCGATAAACTGAGAAGATTTACTGTGAAGTTGCGCATTCCTGGCCCCAGTCCGGTATTAATTCACCTTGAGCGGTGAAGCGAAAACGATGCTGATCCCATCCTTGCCCGAAGAGAGTCAGTACGTAGCTGTAATAGGCATTATTATCGGGAAAATTATCTGCAACGCGCTGGCGCTGTACCGCCTGCGCATCACGCTGCTGTAAAAAAGGCAGCATCGCAGCGGAAAAGCCGACCGGCCCCTTGCCCGCAGGCTTCCCGCTCGCCACATCCACTTTTTCCGGCGGTACACCGTGTTTCGTTGTCATTGTCGCCATCGGCCGGAAGCGCGTAAGCAACCGGGCTTTCTGGGCGTCTTTGTCACTCATCATTCCGACCCAGAGGTAGACGCGGATGGCGTCGTAGCCGCCCACCAGCGATTTATCCTGCTGCAAATGCCAGCCTCTGTTTTTCTGATACTGCACCCAGTCCGGCGAAAACCCCTTTGGCGCCGTTTCCAGCAACAAGCGCAGGTTGGTTTCACGAAGGGTCGTCCACGGGGCACCAAAGCGCGTGAAATAGCTCGCTATCTGCGGAGGAAGATAGCTGGGGTTAAAGCGCCAGGCTTTCTCCTCGGCAAAACCGACCTTCCCGGGCAGCAGCATGGAGCCGAGTCCCGGTACTTTCACCACTTCCTCATGGGCAATGCGTTTAAGGAGCGCCTTACCCGTGCGGGTATAGTCCGGATGTTTCCACAGCCGGCCCGCCTCAAGCAGTGACCAGGCAATCCAGACATCGGCATCCGAGGCGGAGTTGGTATCGATTATCGCCCAGTTGTCGTGGTCTTTCTGACCCCATAGCCAGGCGGGCAAATTATCGTTCAGATTGCCCCCGGCCAGGTTGTCGCGCGTCCACGTCAGCAATTGATCAAAGGCTTTGCGATCGTTCGCGGCCAGGGCAAAGAACAACGCATAGCTTTGCCCTTCCGACGTGGTGATTTTGCGCGTGTCGCTGGGATCAATGACACGCCCGCTCTCACTGATGTAATCCTTTTTAAACTGCTCCCAGGCAGGCCAGGTGCAGGCGGCGCGAAGAGGGATCGCCGCCAGCATCAACGCTGCTAACACACACCAGCGAAACGCTTTCATCACCTGTTACTCATCCGGGTTAAGGCGACGACGGCTGATGATACGCAGCAGACGCCACAGCACCCACGCCAGCAACACCACGCTGACGGCGGCCAGGATAGCCAGCAGAACCGGATGGTTAGCCAGCGCATACCATAGACGCTCGAACCACGGCAGATGGCCCACATAGTACACATCGCCCACGCGCAGGCTATTGACCCCAGACTCGCGGATCACCGCCACCGAACCATACATCGCGGCACGTTTGCCGCTGTCGTTCATCGCGCTGTTGAGTAACGCATACCCACGCGGGCTGTCCGCCAGGAGCGCCACTACGCTACGCTGCTCGTTGTAAGGTGACTGGAAGCCAACCACCGCGGCCATTGGTCCCTGAGACGTAACGGTTGTCTGCACGCTGGCCTGACGATCGTTAATATCCGGCATAATGCTCGGGAACTCGGTCTGACGCAGTGGCGTGTTAACCCAGGACTGGGCTGCTTTGACCAGCAGATCGATACGCTTGTCATCCTTCAGCTTATCCGGGATGTTACCGATGACCATGATGTCCGCGTCTTTGTTCTGGATCTGGCTACCATCGTCAGTCAACGTGACGTTAATTGCCGGTAATCCGGTCTGCGCACCCACGGACGCCATGGTGTCCAGCAGGGTCGTCACCTGGCCCTCATTTGGCGCTTTTGGCATGACGACAATGGATTCAGAGAGATCGGCCATACGGCTGAACGGGAAGCTGGCATTAGCAAATGCACGCAGGTCCGGCATGGCAAGGAAGTGGTAATACTTCGAGAAGTCGATGGTTGACTCATCCCCAATCACAACGTGGTTCTGTACTTGCTGGAAGGTGATGCAGTTATCCACCGAGCCGCCAGGCATCGGGTTCATGTACTGGAAATCAAAGCGCAGCTGGTTGATCGCCCCAAGCTTCAGCGCCGGAATAGAGACGTCCGTTTTCCCGTCCAGCAGCCCCTGCAACACCGGCAGACGGAGCATCAGTCGGTTAGTATCCTGCGTGCTTGTCAGACTGAAAGATTGCAGGAACTGGTTGTTCAGGCTGATATCCATGCGTGAACTGTCTTTGGTTGCCGGCGCGGTGTAACGGTAGCTCAGATTGATATCAATACCGTTGGTGCGCAGCAGGTACAGGTCTGGCGGCAGATTCAGTGACAGACTAATCGGGGCTGGCTCAAGCCCCGTCGCCTGAAGCTGTTCTTCATACGT
This sequence comes from Enterobacter sp. 200527-13, assembly GCF_027924865.1. NCBI lineage: Bacteria > Pseudomonadati > Pseudomonadota > Gammaproteobacteria > Enterobacterales > Enterobacteriaceae > Enterobacter > Enterobacter sp. 200527-13. The sequence continues at coordinate 11,625 of NZ_BSCM01000007.1, read as the reverse complement.
TTTCAGTTCGCCAAACGTGACGGCACGGTCAGTACGCACCCAGTTTGGTGCATCATAAGGTTTACGCGGCAGCAGCGGTTTAACCTCATCCACCACCACGCTGTTTCCACGGAACAGAACGTTACCCTGGGCAATGCCCTTGGCCGCCTGTACGAGGTCTTTATCATCACGCCCGAAGACCACCAGCAGCTTCACGTACGGGTTATCCGGGTGGCTCATCATCTCAATGGTCGGCGCTTTTACGTCCGGGTGATCGCGCAGGAAGGCAGGACGTTTCGCGTTGGTCGCAAACACGATCGCGTTTCTGTCCGGCATTTTGTCGTACATCACCGGGAAGTTCTGCCCGCGCCAGCCGGAACGTGAACCAAACCACGATGCCACAATGGTGGCCGCCAGCTGCTCGGTGACGTCCGGAGACGCCGCAAACACCATTGGCAGCACTAACTGACGATTATCACGCGGATCAAAGAACGGAACCGGGAACGACGAGAGGTCGTTTTTCAGCGCCAGCGACTGGTAGGTCATCTGCAGCGAAGAGTTGCGTCCTACGTCTACCCACAGGGTATTGCTGGCAGGGTTCTCACAGACGTCACGGTAGTGACCGACAAACTCCAGACGTATGCGGTTAAAGTCGGTGATGAAAAGGGGGTTAATTGGCACCTGGGCCTGTGTTTTCTTACCCAGTTGCTCTTTTGTGACGGGCAGGACGTCCATCAGCTCATCATTCAGGTAAACCTTCAGCTGAGACTGTACCGGCAACAGCGACGGTGATGGCGTGTATTCAAGGTTCAGCATGGCGTGAGAGACAACCTCATCGCTGCGCATACCGAACTCAATGCCGCCGTTAGGGTTAATACCGCGCAGTACCATGCTGCCCGGCGGCGGCGCAATCTGCGCAAAGCTCAGCTTCACGTCCCGTGACGGGGCATCTTCCGCGACAATAGGCGCGTTTGCTCCCTGTACGCCCGGCATCACCTGGCCGACGACATTGCTGTCTGCCGGCTGGGTGTTGCCGTCCGTAGGCTGGTTCGGAATGACGTTTTCCGTTTGACCGGGTGCCGCGGTGATAACCGGATCGGTCGCCTGGGCGACCACAGGTACCGTCGGAGCAGGCGTTGCCGCTGCGTTATCGGGTGCTGCGTTAGCCATCGTTGTGGGGAGCGCACTTACCCCCATTGCCACTGCACATAACCAGGAAAGTTTAGTTTTCATCGCGTTATCATCATTGTTGAGCCATAACCGGGTCCGCCTGCTTCGCCTCATCCCGCTCGGGACGACGAGGAACGAACGATACGATCCAGGAAACCAGCGAAGTAAGGGACCGGAAAATTAATTTCACCGACGACGGGGCAAATTCTGCAAGGTGACGATAGCCACGGAACCCCAGCTTCAGAATATCCAGCAGGCTTTCCAGAGGTTTATCTTCCGGGAAGCTGTCCTGCCAGAGAGCCCACGTGTCCGCGCGGGCAAACGTACACTGCACAAAATCAATATGTTGCTTTTTCGTCAGCGGCATCAGCTGCAGACCGACTTCATTACCGGCTACACGCACCACCTGCGTCGGGAAGACGTACTCCTGCTGGCCGCGCTTCAGCAGCAGGTTAACCTTCTGCCCTTCCAGCACCTTCGCCTGACCGTTGATTTTTATCCCCAGACCACCGTCTGAGAAGTCGTGCACGGTACAGGAGAAGAGGTGACCATCTTCACGGGCGATTGCCGCAGGCATGCAGATTTCCACGCGATGCGCACGGCGGACCTGTTTGCTCTCCACCGACACCGCAACCGCGCCGCCGAGGATAATCAGGTTGTAGAACACCCATGCCATACTCACGAACACGGTCAGGATCTCGTTTTCCGGGCCGTAGAAGTAGCGCCAGATACCGGCAATCACGCCCACGATATTCAGCAACACCAGGAAGATGTACGGCCGGGAGATGACCCAGTCGACATACTCCTCTTCCACCAGACCGCCTTTCGCGGTGACGTTGAATTTACCTTTGTGCGGGTTGATCAGTGCCACCATCGTCGGCGGCGCGATGTACCAGGCCAGCACCGTTTCGTAGATTTCACTCCAGAACGAATGGCGGTATTTACCCTGAATCTTCGAGTTCGTCAGGCTCGCGTGGATCATGTGCGGCAGAACAAACAGCGCAATCATCAGCGCAGGCGCGTAGATGATATAGGCGTGAAGAAGCAGGAATGCCAGCGGCGCGGTCAGGAAGATGAGGCGCGGGATACCGGACAGGAAGTGGAACATGGCGTTGACGTAGCACAGACGCTGCGCGAGTTTCAGCCCTTTCCCAATCAGGGGGTTATCGAGACGGAAAATCTGCACCATGCCGCGCGCCCAGCGAATACGCTGGCCGATGTGCGCCGAGAGAGATTCCGTTGCCAGACCCGCGGCCTGCGGAATACGCATATACGCGGAGGTGTAGCCCCGACGGTGCAGGCGCAGCGAGGTATGCGCATCTTCGGTGACCGTTTCGACGGCAATGCCACCGATCTCATCCAGCGGTTTACGGCGGATAACCGCACAGGAACCGCAGAAGAAAGTCGCATCCCACATGTCGTTCCCGTCCTGCACCAGGCCATAGAACAGCGTGCCTTCGTTAGGGGTTTTACGGAAACGGCCAAGGTTACGTTCAAATGGATCCGGCGAGAAGAAGTGGTGCGGCGTCTGCATCATCGCCAGCTCTTTCTCCTTCAGGAACCAGCCCATCGTCATCTGCAGGAACGAGCGCGTCGGCACGTGGTCGCAGTCAAAGATTGAGACAAACTCACCTTTGGCATACTTGAGGGCGTTATTGATGTTCCCGGCCTTGGCGTGTTCATGCGTGGTACGGGCGATGTACTCAACACCCACCTCTTCCGCGAACTGGCGGAACGCCGGGCGGCCGCCATCATCCAGGACCCAGATTTTGAGTTTATCTTTCGGCCAGTCGATACCCAGCGCGGCGTAAATCGTGTTTTTTACCACGCTCAGGTCTTCGTTGTAGGTCGGCACGAAGAGATCGACAGACGGCCATTGTGACGTGTCTTTTGGCAGCGGAACCGGCTGACGGTTGAGCGGCCAGATGACCTGGAAATACCCCAGCACCAGTACAACCCAGGCGTACGTTTCCGCAAACAGCAGAACCAGACCGCACACCAGGCTGACAGGGTCATCCCAGTTGAGCGTTGAGGTGTAACGCCACCAGATGTAGCGACAGGAGACGGTCAGCGACAGCACTATCAGCATCAGGGCGGAGAAGCGTCCCGGGATACGGCGCACCAGCAATGCCACGCCCCACAGCAGGATCAGGAAGGTGAACTGTGCCAGAGGGTTAAAGGGCTGCGTAATACAGACCAGGGCCAGAATGAGCGAGAAAACGACGATTACGCCGAGTATAAAACGCCGCAAGCCCGGGTGCAGATGCCCGAGCTCTTTATGGTTATCCAGATGGCTGGTCTTGTCACCCACGCGGTCAGGCAAACTGTCCAGCCACTGGTGATAGCGCTCACGTAAATGTTGCACGCGGGAGAAGCTGCGCCAGCGCGGCGCTTTGTGTTCTGAGCGGGACGACGTGGCCACCAGCCAGACAGCCTGAATGATATAACGCGCCGGATCCAAGGGTCGCGGGCGATCGGGATGAATATGCGGATATAACTCACTGTGCTGCGCACGAATGCGCTGCCAGCGCGGGTGTTCGAGAGGAATGAACGTCCAGGCCAGAATCATCCAGAAGCAGCCGAGCGCGGCGCTGAATGCCGAAGCTCCGTGCCGGCGAAAATGCCGGTAATGTTCGCTCAGACGCGAACTGACCGGCGGGATGAGTAACCAGCTGGCGAGACGGCTCATACAGAACTCCCTGCAGGCTCTGCCCCTTTGGCAAAGTGCAGCAGACACCAGTTCGCCAGCGTCAGGATCTCTTCTGCCGCCAGGGAATCGCTGCGGTATTCACCGAGTGGCTGTTTGGAGGCCAGGCATTCCGCCATGCCCTCATCACGATGGATAACAATCGGCAGCAGACGGCGCTGGCTTTGCAGCCAAACCTGATACAGGTCGTCCTGGATCTGGCTGCCAATGCGTAAATCATTAATCAGGATATGACCATTTTCAGGCAACCCTTGCTGATGCAGACGGATATGGCAATTCGCGTCGACGTTCACAATCGACAGCACGCGATCGCACTGCGCCATAAGCTGTCGGGTCAGCGTGCCGGCGCCGTGCGGCAGATCCAGAAGGATCCACTTATAATGGCCTTTTTCTTTCAGCTCCTGCAGCGCGACGGTGAACTGGGAAAACAGACGCTGATAGGCAGCTTCATTTTCACGCTCGGTAGTGGTCAATTGGCCAAAGGGCAGTACATCAAGCTGCGAGGTATAACGCATACCCGCATCGCGCCAGTCTTTATCATCAAGCAGCGCGCGAGCCCAACCCTCTGTACGCGTAAATTCGACATTAAACGACATGCGCAGCAAATTATCGGCACAGGCGTCAATCACCAATACCGATTCACCTAAAAGCTGTAATGACCACGCCAGCGCCGCGGTAACGGATGTTGTACCTACTCCACCACGGACGCCCTGTAATCCTAGTATGGCCATCAATGGCTCCCTTATTGTTGTTGGGCAAATTCAGCTAATAGCGGCCAACGTTTAATAGCCGCGGCCAACTGTTCCCGCTGGGAAATGTCGGTGTAATCTATTTCAGGTAATGAAAACGCCTGCGTCAGCGCCAGAAAGTCGTTCTGGAATGTGTAACCCAGGGTTGAGTCGACTGGGGTGCCGGGTTCGTTATTATCCATTCTATTCCATCCCTTTGAGTAAAATCGCACAATCAGAAGTAGCGAGGCTTCCTGCCCTATCAAATTTCATTTACATGCTAAATCTGATGTTCTTTAATTTCAATGTTAGGTTTATTTCTACGCTTTCGCTAGTAAACTGAGATACAGAGAAATTAAACGAAAAGAGGGACACCGTGGACTCCATATTTTCTATTGGCATCCAGTCATTATGGGACGAATTGAGCCACATGCCAGTCGGAGGAGTCTGGTGGATTAATACGGATCGTAATGAAGATGCTATCAGTCTGGTAAACAAGACAATTGCCGCTCAGGGCAAGGATTCCCGCGTGGCCGTCGTGAGCATGGGCGAAGAGCCAAAGAAAATTATCACCCTTGAAAACGATCGCGGTCCGCAGACGGTGCGATTATTTTCCATGCCTGCGGAGGCCGATAGTCTATACTTTTTGTCCCGCGACATTCAGTGCTCTATTGATCCCGATCACTATCTGGTGATTCTGAAATGCTCAAATAACGCCCTGCAAAATATCCCTGCTGAAAAACTACTGCCCTGGCTGGAAAAAATCAATAAATGGGCAAAATTTCAAAATTGCACGCTATTGATAGTCAATCCTGGCAGTAATAACGACAAACTGTTTTCCCTTTTAATGGGCGAATATCGCTCCCTGTTTGGTCTGGCGAGTCTTCGGAACCAGGCAGACAGCTATCTCTACGATATTGCGTTCTGGTGTAATGAAAAAGGCGTAAGCGCCAGACAACAGCTCACCCTTAAACATATTGAGGGCGAATGGCACCTGGCGCAGCAGGAAGAAACCGTGGTGCAACCGCGCAGCGATGAAAAACGAATCCTGAGCCATATTGCCGTTTTAGAGGGGGCGCCTGCGCTCTCGGAAAATTGGTCGTTGTTTGATTCTAACGAAGCGCTTTTTAATGAAGCTCGCACAACCCAGGCAGCAACCATTGTTTTTTCGCTCATGCAAAATAACCAGATTGAAACGCTGGCGCGACAGATCCACACCTTACGTCGCCAGCGCGGAAGCGCCTTAAAAATAGTGGTGCGCGAAAATAACACCAGCCTTCGCGCCACGGATGAGCGCCTGCTTCTGGGCTGCGGTGCCAATATGGTGATTCCGTGGAATGCGCCGTTATCACGCTGCCTGACGCTTCTCGAAAGCGTTCAGGGTCAGCAGTTCAACCGTCACGTACCGGAAGATATCTCCACCCTGCTCTCCATGACGCAGCCGATGAAGCTGCGCGGATACCAGAAATGGGATACCTTCTGCGACGCCGTCGGCAACATGATGAGCAACACGCTGCTTCCTGCAGACGGGAAAGGGGTGATGGTTGCCCTGCGCCCGGTACCGGGTATCCGCGTTGAACAGGCGCTCACGTTATGCCGTCCGAACCGCACAGGAGACATCATGACCATCGGCGACAACCGCCTGGTGCTGTTCTTGTCCTTCTGCCGGATAAACGATCTTGATACCGCCCTTAACCATATCTTCCCCCTGCCAACCGGGGATATTTTCTCGAACCGTATGATCTGGTTCGAAGATAATTCTATCAGTGCAGAGCTGGTGCAGATGCGCGCCCTCGAGCCTGAACAATGGGCGAAACCTCTCACTGTGAAGAGCGATGCCAAACCGATTCTCAACGCCCGACATGACGGACACGTCTGGCGGCGAATACCGGAACCCCTTCGCCTGTTAACTGAGAATGGGGAGAACGCACCATCATGAATATCAGCGATATCATTCAACTGGTCGTATTCTGTGCGCTGATCTTTTTCCCGCTTGGCTACTATGCACGCCATTCCATACGCCGTATCCGCGATACGGCCAGAGTGCTGTTTGTAAAACCTCGCTATGTAAAACCAGCCGGAACACTGACACGGGCATCACACGTCAAGGCAGACCGAAAACATGACTAATTCTACCTATACCGCTTCGTCACCATCGCCGCTCTGGCAATACTGGCGCGGCCTTTCCGGCTGGAACTTCTACTTTCTGGTGAAGTTTGGTCTGCTGTGGGCAGGCTATCTGAATTTCCATCCCCTGCTCAACCTGGTGTTTATGGCTTTCCTGCTGATGCCTTTGCCCAATATCAGGCTGCATTGCTTGCGTCACTGGATTGCTATCCCTGTCGGCTTTGCTCTGTTCTGGCATGACACCTGGCTGCCGGGACCGGACAGCATTATGAGTCAGGGTTCGCAGGTGGCAGGGTTTAGCGCCAGCTATGTCCTTGACCTGACCGAGCGCTTTATTAACTGGCAAATGATAGGTGCCGTCTTTGTGCTGCTGGTGGCCTGGCTGTTCCTGTCACAATGGATCCGCGTCACGGTATTTGTCGTCGCCATTATGATCTGGCTGAACGTGCTGACGCTTGCGGGTCCAGACTTCTCCCTGTGGCCCGCGGGTCAACCCACGACCACGGTGACCACTACCGGGGGAAGTGCAGCGGCAACCGTCACGACGGCAGGTGATACGCCTGTGGTCGGCGATATCCCGACGCAGACCGCACCGCCGACGTCCACTAACCTGAACGCCTGGCTCTCCAGCTTCTATACCGCGGAAGATAAACGTCAGACCAAATTCCCGGAAGCCCTGCCGGCGGATGCTCAGCCGTTTGAGCTGCTGGTGATCAACATCTGTTCCCTCTCCTGGGCTGACGTCGATGCCGCGGGTTTGATGTCTCACCCGCTGTGGTCCCATTTCGATATCCAGTTTAAAGACTTTAACTCTGCCACCTCGTACAGCGGCCCGGCGGCAATTCGCCTGCTTCGTGCAAGCTGCGGTCAGACATCGCATAAGAACCTGTATCAACCCGCCGGCAACCAGTGTTATCTGTTCGATAACCTCTCAAAACTGGGCTTCACGCAGCATCTGATGCTGGGACATAACGGCCAGTTCGGTAACTTCCTGAAAGAGGTGCGCGAACAGGGTGGTATGCAGGCACAGCTGATGGATCAAACCGGACTGCCGGTCACTCTGCTGGGCTTTGACGGTTCACCTGTTTATGACGATACCGCCGTGCTGCAACGCTGGCTGAAGACCATCGAAAAAGACAGTAATCCGCGCAGTGCAACGTTCTACAACACGCTGCCGCTTCACGATGGTAACCACTTCCCTGGCGTGAGCAAAACGGCAGATTATAAAGTTCGTGTGCAGAAATTCTTCGATGAACTGGACGCATTCTTTACGGAGCTGGATAAATCGGGCCGTAAAGTGATGGTGGTTGTGGTACCTGAACACGGCGCCGCGCTGAAAGGCGACAGAATGCAGGTGTCAGGTCTGCGTGATATCCCTAGCCCGTCGATTACCAACGTACCGGCAGGCATTAAATTCTTTGGTATGAAGGCACCTCATCAGGGCGCACCGATTGAGATCGCTCAGCCAACCAGCTATCTGGCCATTTCAGAACTGGTTGCCCGCGCGGTTGACGGCAAACTGTTTGTGGAAGACAGCGTGAACTGGGATCAGCTCACCAGTAACCTGCCGCAAACTGCCGAAGTCTCTGAGAACGCGAACGCGGTCGTGATTCAGTATCAGAACAAACCGTACGTTCGCCTGAACGGTGGAGACTGGGTACCTTATCCGCAGTAAACCGCATTTCCCTCTCCCCCCAGGGGAGAGGGCTCACCCGTTCCGTTATGGCTGCTCAGCAAGCCATACAAGCATTTTCAGGCTTGCGGAGTAGTAATCATCCTTTGCAGCGATCTCGGGTTCTCCGGATGGCTGTCCCATCGTTAAATCACGAACCGCCAGCAGCCCCCCTTCCATCATGTAAGGCGCATATTCATTGGTCGTCACGTTTACCCATGCGGGAGTTTGTTCGCGGGGGAACTGACCGAACCAGGCTCGCCACGGCGTTAACAGCGGGCTCTTCTTATCAGACCAGGCCAGGTAAAGTGGAATGCGGATCGCGTCGTAGCTCATTCGTGGCGGCCAGGCTTTGGCCGGGGACAGCGTGCCCGTAGAGCCCAGTGAGACCCAGTCCGTGGGAAGTCTGACTTTACCCGATCCCATTTTTGCCAGCAAGCGATGGCCATCCTGAATCAACTTGCCCCAGACCGGCGAATGGCTGCGACTGGCAAAGGCCTGCCAGGCCGGGAAGACGAAATAAGAGGGGTTTAGCACGATCTCACCGTCGAGGGTAAACCCCTGAACGCCGGGCAGCATCACGCGGTAACCCGCATAACGGGTTACGGTGTGGCTAATGAGTGCTTTCGTTATCGCATCCGATGCGGCGCTGTACTGTTTGTCATGCCAGCGCGTATCCGCTTTCAACAGCGCCCAGGCAATCAGGACATCGCCATCGGCGGCGTTATTTTTGTCGGCAATCGGGTTGGACTCGGCAGGATTATAACGCCAGTAAAACAGACCATTTTCTTTGTTCTTTAGCGTACCGTCAGTCCATTTCCAGAGCTTATCGAACGTGGCTTTATCGTCGTTAGCCACCGCCATCAGCATGGCGAAGCCCTGGCCTTCAGTATGCGAAACATTGCCGTTGCCGGTATCGACAATCCGCCCTTCAGGCGTAAAGAAGCGTGCTTTGTAACTCTCCCAGGCCTGGCCCGCCTGAGAGAGGGGGGAGAACAGTAAACTCATCATGACGGCCAGAGCGGCGCATGCGGGTTTTCGCATAATGGGTTATTCCGCGCTGCGCAGTGAAATCTCACCGCCCACCCAGGGTTTAATCACGCCATCCTGCTCCAGGAGCAACGCGCCCTGTGCGTCGATGCCGCGGGAAATACCGTAGATCTCTTTATCACCAATCAGCAATTTCACCGGACGGTTAATAAAGTTATCCAGCTTTTCCCAACGGGACAGGAAGGATGCCAGCCCCTCTTGTTCAAAGAGCGAAAGCGAACTGCGTAATTCTTTAATCATACGCACGGCAAGGGTGTTGCGATCGATGGTGATCCCCGCTTCCTGCAGGTTGGTCCACGCCTGATTCACCACGTCATTTTGTACATTGCGCATCACCATATTGAGGCCTGCACCAATGACAATTTGCGCCGCGTCGCCTGTTTTACCCGTTAATTCAACGAGAATACCGGCAAGTTTACGATCGTTCAGATAAAGATCGTTTGGCCATTTCACCCGCACCTTATCAGCGCCCAGATCGTGCAGCACTTCTGCCATCACAATCCCGATGACCAGACTCAGGCCAACAGCAGCAGCGGGACCCTGCTCCAGACGCCAGTACATGGAGAGATAGAGGTTGGCACCAAATGGCGAAAACCACTTGCGGCCTCGACGGCCACGCCCGGCCTGCTGGTACTCGGCTACACAGGCATCCCCGGAGGATAATTCGCTGAGTCGATCCATAAGGTACTGGTTGGTCGAATCGATCACCGGCAAGACCGCAACATTGCCATGCTCTACCTGGCTGCGGATCAGCTCTTCATTCAGCAGCTGAATCGGCTCCGGCAGGCTGTAGCCTTTTCCGGGTACCGTAAAGACATCGACACCCCAGTCGCGGAGGGTCTGGATATGCTTGTTAATGGCGGCACGGCTCATGCCCAGGTGTTCACCCAGCTGCTCGCCGGAATGGAATTCACCGTCGGCAAGAATGCTTATCAGGGTTAAAGGGATAGTATTGTCCTTCACGCGATAACCTCCACAGCATTCACTTCACCCGTACGGCCAATGAAGCGGACCTCTGGCTCCAGCCAGACGTTAAATTTTTCGCCCACTTGCTGACGGACGTGATGGGCCAACTGGACAACATCCTCGCTGGTCGCATCGTTTTGATTAATCAGCACCAGAGCCTGCTGGCGATGAACGGCCGCACCGCCCACGGAGGCGCCTTTTAACTGGCACTGATCGATAAGCCAGCCCGCGGCCAGCTTCACGCTACCATCCGCCTGTGGGTAATGGGGCGCGGCAGGCCAACCTGCAAGAAACGCTTGTGCGTTTTCGCTGCTGATAACCGGGTTTTTGAAGAAGCTTCCCGCATTTCCATTCACTTTAGGATCAGGAAGTTTGGTCGTGCGCATATGGCACACCGAGTCAAAAACATCACGGGCAGTCGCTGTTTCGGGATCGAGACGCGTTAAATCACCGTAGGTCAGCACCGGCTGCCAGTTTTTTGACAGACGCAGGCCTACGGCGACAATCACGTAGCGATCCTGATATTCATGCTTGAAAATACTGTCACGGTAGCCAAAACGGCACTGTTCAGCGGTTAAACGCTGAGCCGCGCCGGTCGCCAGCTCAATACAATCTACGTATTCACAAACGTGTTTCAGTTCGATGCCATAGGCACCGATATTTTGAATGGGGGATGATCCGGCGCAGCCAGGGATAAGGGCAAGGTTTTCCAGTCCTGGCATCCCTTTGTCCAGGGTGTATTGCACCAGATGATGCCAGTTTTCACCGGCGCCAACGTGCAGATGCCAGCTATCGGCGCGCTCTTCCACATCAATTCCCATGATGCGGTTAACGATCACCGTTCCCGCAAAATCATCGAGAAACAGGACATTACTTCCTTCGCCCAGAATCAGTACAGGTTCGTCTTGTTCTGTTGCGCTTTGCCAGGCATCCAGCAGCTGCTGTGCAGTATCGGCACGTACAATTTTATTAGCATTACGTTGAATGCCAAAGGTATTCCAGGGCTTAAGGGAGTGATTCATAGACGCTATCCTGAGACAAAAACCGGGATAGTTTACCGTATATACGGGGGGATAGGTGATTAGTTTAGAGCAACGAGGAAGGGATAAAAACGCAAAAAGGCCATCCTTTCGGATGGCCTCTTCACTTATTTGATGCCTGGCAGTTCCCTACTCTCGCATGGGGAGACCCCACACTACCATCGGCGCTACGGCGTTTCACTTCTG
>NZ_BSCM01000006.1:0-229748 GCF_027924865.1 Enterobacter sp. 200527-13 | reverse complement strand
GCGGGGGCCGGATTTGAACCGACGACCTTCGGGTTATGAGCCCGACGAGCTACCAGGCTGCTCCACCCCGCGTCCGTGGAAGCGCACTATACTCGGTTAGGTTTGTGATGCAACCCCTTTTTCACATAAATCATTAACTTTGTATGTAAATTGAACGGCGTTGCGATATTTGGACTATTTTTTGCTCAGAATTTGCCAAAGGGCATGTGATTCCGTTTCTTTAGAACAGTGGGTTTGTTATCTTCATCACGCGGTAATGGGCAACTTTAAGACGAGATATAATGAAAGGACGTTGGGCGAAGTATCTAATGACAGGGGCAATGGTAGCCATTCTTGCGGCCTGCTCTTCTAAACCGACCGATCGCGGTCAACAGTATAAAGACGGGAAGCTATCCCAGCCTTTCTCTTTAGTTAATCAACCTGATGCCGTTGGCGCACCGATCAACGCCGGAGACTTTTCCGAGCAGGTTTACCAGATCCGCAACGCGTCGCCACGTCTGTATGGCTCACAGAGCAGCGTTTATAACGCGGTACAGGACTGGCTACGCGCGGGCGGTGATACGCGCAATATGCGCCAGTTTGGTATCGACGCCTGGCAGATGGAAGGGGCGGATAACTATGGCAACGTCCAGTTTACCGGTTACTACACCCCGGTTATCCAGGCGCGACACACGCGTCAGGGCGAGTTCCAGTATCCCATTTACCGAATGCCGCCTAAACGCGGTCGTCTGCCGTCCCGCGCTGAGATCTACTCCGGTGCGCTGAGCGAAAACTACGTTCTGGCCTACAGCAACTCGCTGATGGACAACTTCATCATGGATGTTCAGGGCAGCGGCTATATCGACTTTGGCGATGGCTCCCCCCTGAACTTCTTTAGTTATTCCGGTAAAAACGGTCATGCCTATCGCAGCATTGGTAAAGTGCTGATCGACAGAGGCGAAGTGAAAAAAGAAGACATGTCGATGCAGGCGATCCGCGAGTGGGGTGAAAAACACAGCGAAGCCGAAGTGCGTGAGCTGCTGGAACAGAACCCGTCGTTTGTCTTCTTTAAACCGCAAAACTTTGCGCCAGTGAAAGGGGCGAGTGCCGTTCCACTGATTGGCCGCGCCTCGGTAGCTTCGGATCGTTCTATTATTCCTGCGGGCACCACGCTGCTGGCGGAAGTGCCTCTGCTGGATAACAACGGCAAATTTAACGGTCAGTACGAGCTACGTCTGATGGTCGCGCTGGATGTCGGCGGTGCGATTAAAGGTCAGCACTTCGATATTTATCAGGGCATTGGCCCGGATGCGGGGCACCGTGCAGGCTGGTATAACCACTATGGGCGCGTATGGGTGCTCAAGGCAGCCCCTGGCAGCGGTAACGTATTCAGCGGCTGATTGTGGTATTCTGAGTCGTACTGAATTAACAGAGAAGGGTGAGGAATAACCTCACCCTTTTGACATCTGAGGTTTTATGTCTGTAGTAATCAGCGATGCCTGGCGTCAGCGTTTTGGCGGCACGGCACGTCTATATGGTGAAAAAGCCCTGCAGCTGTTTGCGGATGCGCATGTCTGCGTCGTGGGGATTGGCGGTGTTGGCTCCTGGGCTGCGGAAGCGCTGGCGAGAACCGGCATTGGCGCGATCACGCTGATTGATATGGATGACGTTTGCGTCACCAACACCAACCGTCAAATCCATGCCCTGCGCGATAACGTCGGGCTGGCGAAATCTGAGGTGATGGCGGAGCGTATTCGCCTGATTAACCCGGAATGCCGCGTGACGGTGATCGATGACTTTGTGACGGCAGATAACGTCGCCGAATACATGAGTAAAGGCTACAGCTATGTCATCGACGCGATCGACAGCGTGCGTCCAAAAGCGGCGTTGATTGCCTGCTGTCGGCGTTACAAGGTTCCTCTGGTTACCACTGGGGGGGCTGGCGGGCAAATCGATCCCACGCAGATTCAGGTGGCCGATTTGGCAAAGACGATTCAGGACCCGCTGGCGGCCAAGCTGCGCGAGCGCTTAAAAAGCGATTTTAACGTCGTGAAAAACAGCAAAGGCAAGCTGGGCGTTGACTGTGTCTTTTCGACTGAAGCCCTGGTCTACCCGCAGGCTGACGGTTCGGTGTGTGCGATGAAAAGCACGGCGGAAGGGCCAAAAAGGATGGATTGTGCCTCAGGCTTCGGTGCGGCCACCATGGTGACCGCCTCTTTCGGCTTTGTAGCCGTCTCTCACGCCCTGAAGAAAATGATGGCGAAGGCGGAACGTCAGGCCTGAGCCTGACGCGCGGCATCCTGTACCGCCTCACTGAGAGCGACCAGGCCCTGACCGCGCGAGGCGCTGAGCTGCGCCCGTAGCCCCAGCTCATCGAACAATGCCAGCGGCGAGTGCGTCAGCAGCTCCGCCGCGCTTTTCCCTTCCACGGCGGTTAACAGTACCGCCAGCAGCCCGCGAACGATACGTCCTTCGCTGTCGCCAAAGAAATGCAGTTTTTCACCGGATACCGTGCATCCCAGCCAGACGCGGTTCTCGCAGCCGGAAATCTCTTTCGCCTGCGCTTTGCGTTCGTCTGACAGCGCCGGCAACTGCTTGCCGAGCAGGATCAACTGGCGATATTTATCTTCCCATTGCAACAGCGGGGCGAAAGTCTGTTTTAAGGTCTCTTCTGTGATGACCGTGCCAAACGGATGCTCGGCTAACGCTGAACTCGTCATTAATCCACCAGTATTTCAAGGGCGCGGTCAACGGCATCAACCAGCGCATCCACATCGCTTTGCGTATTATACGGCGCAAACGACGCACGCAGCGTACCGCTAACACCCAGCGCGGCCAGTAATGGCTGCGCGCAGTGCTGGCCGGCACGCAGGGCAATGCCATACCCGGCAAGCAGCGTAACCATATCGCTATGATGAACGCCGGCAAAATCAAAGGCCAGCAGGCTTGAGTCCTGCACGCGGAACGATCGAAAACCCGGACGTTTCTGTAGCGCCTCTTCTGCAAGCGTCGCCAGACCCCGGCTCCAGCGTTCTGCCTGAGCGATATCCGTTTCAGCCAGCCATTCAAGCGCGGCACTCAGGCCGATGACGCCTGCGACGTTCGGCGTTCCGGCTTCCAGACGGTAAGGGACATCCTGAGTTTTAAAGCCCTCAAAGGTCACCTCGGTGATCATTTTTCCTCCCCCAAGCCACGGCGTCATTTGCGCCAGCAGGGCCGGTTTTCCGTACAGCACCCCGATCCCGGTTGGGCCATACAGCTTATGTCCTGAGAAGGCATAGAAATCAATATCCAGCTTTTGTACATCAGCGGGGAAATGCACCACGCCTTGGGCACCGTCGACCATCACCACCATGTCGTTAGCGTGGGCCACGTCGATGGCCAGAGCCAGATCCGGGCAACCCCCTGTGACGTTCGACATTTGTCCAAGAGCCAGAATGCGGCTGCGGGGGGTAATGAACTCAGATAAGCGCGCTACGTCTGGCAGAAGATCTGCACCCAGCGGCAGTTTCACAATGCGCGCGCCCGTTTGCTCAGCCACCATCAGCCACGGAACCAGGTTGGCGTGATGTTCAGCCTCGCTGACAATAATTTCATCGCCAGGCTTTAGCCGCGGGCGCGCATAGCACTGGGCTACCATGTTAATGGCTTCAGTTGTGCCTCGCGTCCAGACGATGTTTTTCCCGCTTTCGGCGTTGATCAGGCGTGCGACCTGATCGCGCGCGGCTTCATAGCGCGCGGTTAATCGTTGTGCTTCGGCAAACTGGCTACGGTGCACGTTCCCGGCGCTCAGGCTGTAGAACTGCTGCGTCGCCTCAATGACTGCCTGAGGCTTAAGGGCGGTGGCAGCGCTATCAAGGTAAATACCGGCATCGGCCAGCGCCGGGAACTGTGCGCGAAACTGCGCGGGACTGAAAGCGTTCATGGAATTCCTCATCTCAATAGTGAGATCGTCGCGCAATTTCATCGGCAGGGCAAGGAGGTTGATATCTATCAGATTTGTCTGCTAATCCTTACTTATCCTGGCGACTCTGAAAAAGCAGGTTATGCTAAATAAGGTTAGGTGAATGTTTAAGCCTGTTATAAATCGATGTTTGAATAGCATTAATTGCTAAAGGAGAATAAGCATGAAAAAGACAGCCGCCATTATCTCTGCCTGTGCGTTGACCTTTGCCCTGAGCGCCTGTTCCGGTAACAACTACGTAATGCATACTAACGATGGCCGTTCTATCGTCTCTGAAGGGAAACCGACAACCGATAACGACACCGGTATGATTTCGTATAAAGATGCGAACGGGAACAAGCAGCAGATTAATCGCACTGACGTGAAGGAAATGAAAGAAATCGAGCATTAATCGATCGCAGGCGAAAAAAAAGCACCGCAAATTGGCGGTGCTACATTAATCACTATGGACAGACAGGGTAAATGTACAGGAAGTGAAAAATTGGTAGCGTTGCTACCGTGGTCTGAATCGCAGACCAATTGCAAACACAACAACACAACATCACAACCGTAAGCCAAAAGCCCTTCAGAACACGCATTCCGAAAAAAGCTCTTCGTTCCGGCTCAGGAAGTGCCGCCACTATAGGTATTTGCTGGTAGTTCCTCAACGGACAAATTATAATGGCTCAGATAAAAAAAACTAATAGGTTAAACATTGTTTCCTGTTTGTTAAATCTCGTTAACATCTAAGCCAGATAACCATGTCGAAGCGATTGCCACCCCTAAATGCATTACGTGTTTTTGATGCAGCAGCACGTCACCTGAGTTTCACGCGCGCAGCCGATGAGCTTTTTGTGACACAGGCCGCAGTAAGTCACCAAATCAAGTCTCTGGAGGATTTCCTGGGCCTTAAGCTGTTCCGTCGGCGCAACCGTTCGTTACTGTTGACCGAAGAGGGGCAGAGCTATTTTCAGGATATTAAAGAGATTTTTTCCCAGCTCACGGAAGCCACGCGCAAGCTGCAGGCCCGCAGTGCAAAAGGCGCGCTGACGGTAAGTTTATTACCCAGTTTTGCCATTCAGTGGCTGGTGCCAAGACTCACAAGCTTTAACTCAGCTTATCCGGGAATCGACGTTCGAATCCAGGCGGTGGACCGTCAGGAAGACAAGCTGGCCGATGATGTGGACGTCGCCATTTTTTATGGCCGCGGTAACTGGCCAGGCTTGCGTGTCGAAAAATTATACGCAGAATATCTGCTGCCGGTCTGTTCACCGCTGCTCTTAACGGGCGAAAAGGCGCTGAAGACCCCCGCTGACCTGGCGCGACATACGCTTTTACATGATGCTTCTCGCCGTGACTGGCAAACTTATACCCGTCAATTAGGTCTTAATCATATAAACGTGCAGCAGGGCCCCATTTTTAGCCACAGCGCAATGGTGTTACAGGCTGCCATTCACGGGCAAGGCGTGGCGTTGGCAAATAACGTCATGGCGCAGTCCGAAATTGAGGCAGGCCGTCTGGTTTGTCCATTTAATGATGTGCTGGTCAGCAAGAACGCGTTTTATCTGGTTTGTCATGACAGTCAGGCAGAACTGGGTAAAATAGCCGCTTTCCGACAGTGGATTCTGGCGAAAGCGGCGAGTGAGCAAGAAAAATTCCGCTTCAGGTATGAACAGTAACTTTTGTGTGCCGGGCACGCATCACTTTAGGATTTAAACATGACCAGCCGATTCATGCTGATTTTTGCCGCGGTGAGTGGCTTTATTTTTGTTGCACTGGGCGCCTTTGGCGCACATGTATTAAGCAAGTCGTTGGGGGCGGTAGAAATGGGCTGGATCCAGACCGGCCTTGAATACCAGGCATTCCACACGCTGGCGATTTTTGGCCTGGCGGTGGCAATGCAGCGCCGCATCAGCATCTGGTTTTACTGGAGCAGCGTATTCCTGGCGTTAGGCACCGTGTTGTTCAGCGGTAGTCTGTACTGCCTGGCGCTTTCGCATTTACGCCTGTGGGCGTTTGTTACACCTGTCGGCGGCGTCAGCTTCCTGGCAGGTTGGGTATTAATGTTTATCGGAGCCATCCGTCTGAAACGCAAGGGCGTTGTTCATGAATAAGGTTGTTTTATATTGTCGCCCGGGGTTTGAGAAAGAGTGCGCCGCGGAAATTACTGATAAAGCGGCGAAGCGCGAAGTCTTTGGCTTTGCACGCGTTAAAGATAATGCCGGCTACGTCGTATTCGAGTGCTATCAGCCTGAGGATGCGGATAAACTCGCGCGTGAGCTGCCGTTCAGCTCACTGATTTTCGCTCGCCAGATGTTTGTTGCCGGTGAACTGCTAAAAGATCTTCCGCCGGAAGACCGCATCACGCCGGTTGTGGGTATGCTGCAGGGCGTCGTGGAAAAGGGTGGCGAGCTGCGTGTTGAAGTCGCGGATACCAACGAAAGCAAAGAGCTGATGAAGTTCTGCCGTAAGTTCACCGTACCGCTGCGCGCTGCACTGCGTGACGCTGGCGTGCTGACAAACTACGAAACGCCAAAACGTCCGGTGGTGCATATATTCTTTATCGCCCCTGGCTGCTGTTACACGGGTTACTCCTACACCAATAACAACTCTCCCTTCTTCATGGGCATTCCGCGTCTGAAATTCCCTTCAGATGCGCCAAGCCGTTCGACCCTGAAGCTGGAAGAGGCGTTCCACGTATTTATCCCGGCGGATGAGTGGGATGAGCGTCTGGCGAACGGCATGTACGCGGTCGATCTCGGCGCGTGTCCGGGCGGCTGGACCTATCAACTGGTGAAACGCAACATGTGGGTCTCTTCGGTTGATAACGGCCCGATGGCCCAGAGCCTGATGGATACCGGACAGGTCACCTGGCTGCGTGAAGATGGTTTCCGCTATCGTCCCACCCGCAACAACATCTCCTGGATGGTGTGCGATATGGTTGAGAAGCCGGCAAAAGTGGCCGCGCTGATGGCCTCCTGGCTGGTGAACGGCTGGTGCCGTGAGACTATCTTTAACCTCAAGCTGCCGATGAAAAAGCGCTATGAGGAAGTCTCGCAAAACCTGGCCTATATCCAGGCGCAAATGGATGAGCACGGCATTAACGTGGAGATTCAGGCGCGCCAGCTGTATCACGACCGCGAAGAAGTAACGGTGCATATTCGTCGCTGGTGGGCCGCTGTTGGCGGACGTCGCGACGAGCGATAGTACGCGTTACATTGCCCGGTGGCGTTTTGCTTGCCGGGCGATTCATCTGAAAACGATTTAACGTTCTAAGCGCAACTGCTGCAAGTTCCCGTCCAGCTGTAAATCCGTCTGTAACGTCGCCACATCCCGGCAGATAAAGGCCATCTCTTTATGCGCCTCCAGCTTTTTGCGCCATTTTTCCGGGACCTCGTCCAGCCTGGCGTAAATCCCTTCCAGACTCTGAAAATCCGTCAGCAGTTGGGCGGCACTCTTCGGCCCGATGCCTGCCACTCCCGGAACCTTCGAGCTGCTTATTCCGGCCAGCCCCCAGTAGTCAGGAAGTTGTTCCGGCGAGACGCCAAACTCACTGGCGATAAAGGGGGCATCAAGCCAGCGCTTCTGGAAGTAATCGCGGATGCGGACGGTGGGCGAAAGCAGCTGGCAGTAGCCTTTATCGGTTGAGACGATGGTGGCCTGATGCCCGGCGTTCGCGACCTTGACGGCTAACGTGGCGGCCAGATCATCGGCTTCATTGGCATGGGCTCCCCAGCAGGGAACGCCGCGCTGTTCAAAGGCGGCGCGAATGGCCGGCATTTCGGCATGCAAATCGTCAGGCATTGGTGCGCGCCCGGCCTTGTAGTCGGGAAGGCGCTGGTGTCGCCAGCCGCTGTTACGCGCTTCGTCATCAAAAACGGCAACCACATGGGTCGGTTCGCTATGGCGGATAAGTTGCTCCAGCGCGTGCAGACACGTGTCCTTACAGGGCGTACCTTGCACCGCATGGATCCGGCGAATGAGGTTGAGCGCATCGACGATAAGCAAATGAACAGCCACAGATAATCTCCCTTCTGTTTAATGGGGGAAGGGTAACATTGTCAGCGGTGGGAAACTATGTGCGGCGGGGAAAACAGGAAGAAGCCTCGCAAAACGAGGCTTCCTGAAAGGCTTAATCGCAGGTCACGATCTTCATCGCCAGGCCGCCGCGAGATGTTTCGCGGTATTTGGCGTTCATATCTTTACCTGTTTCGTACATGGTTTCGATAACTTTATCGAGGCAAACGCGCGGTTCACTGGTCCGACGCAGCGCCATACGTGCGGCGTTGACCGCCTTCACGGAGGCGATGGCGTTACGCTCGATGCAAGGCACCTGTACCTGTCCGGCAACCGGGTCGCAGGTCAGTCCCAGGTTATGTTCCATGCCGATTTCAGCCGCAATACAGACCTGTGTCGGGCTTGCGCCCAGCAGTTCTGCCAGACCCGCCGCAGCCATGGAGCAGGCGACGCCAACTTCACCCTGACAGCCTACTTCTGCACCGGAAATGGAGGCGTTCATCTTGTACAGTGAACCAATCGCACTGGCGACCAGCAGGTAGCGTGCCAGCGAGTTGGCGTTCACTTCGCGGATAAACTTGTCGTAGTACGCCAGTACCGCCGGAACGATACCGCAGGCGCCGTTAGTCGGTGCTGTCACCACGCGGCCACCCGCAGCGTTCTCTTCGTTTACCGCCAGCGCGAACATATTGATCCAGTCAACGACCGCCATAGGGTCCGTGGTCGTTTTGTCGGTGCTCACGAGCATCCGACGCAGCGCTGCCGCACGGCGTGGTACGCGAAGCTTACCGGGCAGAACGCCTTCGGTAGTGATCCCGCGTTCGATACCGCCGCGCATGACTTCCCAGACGCTGGTGAAGTGCTGCTCCAGTTCCGCTTTGCTGTGCAGGGCCAGCTCGTTTTTCATCATCAGGCCGGAAAGGGAGAGACCCGTTTCCTGGCAGTGACGCTGAAGATCCGCCGCGGTTTTGTACGGATAAGGCACGTCAACGGAGGATGTGCTGGTTTCACCAAAGTGGTCTTCGTCGACGATAAACCCGCCGCCGATAGAGTAGTAAGTCTGGCTGTATACCGCTTTGTCGCCTGCCAGTGCGGTAATACGCATTCCGTTTTCGTGCAGTGACAGGTTGTCTGCATGGAAATTCATGCAATGATCAACCGGGAATTCCACTTCATGTTCGCCATTTGCCAGCAGCAGGCGACCGTGGGTATTGACGTCCTGGATGAAACCAGGGATCGCATCAATATCAACGGTATCCGGCAGGTTTCCTGCCAGGCCCATGATAATGGCGATATCGGTATGGTGGCCCTTACCTGTCAGGGAGAGAGAGCCGTATACATCGACAACCACGCGGGTTACGTCGTGCAAAATGCCGCGCGCAATCAAGTCATCCGTGAACTGCTTACCGGCTTTCATTGGTCCGACGGTGTGAGAGCTGGAAGGACCAATACCGATTTTGAAAATATCGAATACGCTAATCATGATGCGTCCATTGCTTTCAGTCAGAGGGGGAGGAGTGCGCCGTCCTGAGACGGCGCGGGTGATAATCAGAACATGGTGTACAGGGAGTAGAAGATTGCGGAGATAGCGATAAGCCCCATGATAACCACGAAGATATTGCTAATCTGACCGCTGTACTTGCGCATGGCAGGTACTTTCTGAATCGCGTACATCGGCATCAGGAACAGAATCATCGCGATAACCGGGCCGCCCAGGGTTTCAATCATGCCCAGGATGCTTGGGTTCAGCGTGGCAACTGCCCAGGTGGTGACCAGCATGAACAGCGCGGTCATCTTGTTCAGTTTGTTGACTTCAATGCTCTTGCCTTTACCGCGCAGAGATTTAATCACCATACCGTTGAAGCCTTCACGTGCGCCCAGGTAGTGGCCGAGGAAGGATTTGGTAATGGCGATGATCGCGATGATAGGGGCCATCCACGCGATGACCGGTGCGTTAAAGTGGTTCGCCAGGTAAGACAGAATGGTGATGTTCTGCTCTTTCGCTGCCGCCAGATCCGCCGGGGAGAGGCTCAGTACGCAGCTGAAGACGAAGAACATAACGGTCAGCACCATCATGATGTGTGCACGCGCCAGGATGCTGGAGCATTTCTTCTCTGCACCGTCGCCGTACTCTTCACGCTTCGCCACGGCGAAGGAGGAGATGATCGGTGAGTGGTTAAAGGAGAATACCATCACCGGGATCGCCAGCCACAGGGTCATCAGCAGGCCGTTACCGGTTGCAGATGCGCTGCTCAGGGAGAGCGTTTCCAGCGCGGCACCGTGCCACTGTGGAATCAGATACAGCGCCAGTACCATCAGTGCAGCCACAAACGGGAACACCAGGATGCTCATCGCTTTCACGATCATCTGCTCACCGAAACGGACAATGGTCATCATGCCCACAATCAGGATCAGAGACAGAATGGCACGCGGTGGTGGCGTCATGTGCAGCTGGTGCAGCATGAAGCTTTCAACGGTGTTAGTGATTGCAACGCTGTAAACCAGCAAAATAGGGTAAATCGCGAAGAAGTAGAGCAGGGTAATCAGTTTACCTGCGCCCACGCCGAAATGTTCTTCAACGACTTCAGTAATGTCTTCGCCAGGATTTTTACCGGACAGCACGAAGCGGGTCAGGCCGCGGTGCGCAAAGTAGGTCATCGGGAAGGCAATGATAGCCATGATGATCAGCGGAATCAGACCGCCGACGCCTGCGTTAATAGGAAGGAACAATACACCAGCGCCGATAGCTGTGCCGTAAAGGCCAAGCATCCACATGGTATCTGATTTGCGCCAACCACTTCGGGATTCAATCGAAGCAACGGTGCTGGTTTGAGTGGTTTCCATCTGTATCTCCTGGAGGAAGCAAATTGTCAGGTTTGTAGTCAAATCCGATGAAAAAGTGCCTGACGGTAATATGAAATTCGTTCAGTGACGGTTTTTTAATAATTTTCGCCCGTAACTATTGGCGGGCGGAAAGATACATTCTCGTTATGAATCTATCAGTGATCCCGATCCCAATTGCAATAATCCACTTTTGATGTGGGCATCTTTAGACCATTTATCTATTAAAAAAACATCGAATAGGATTTACGGGCGCGAAGGCTACCATCAACAACATGTGAGCTAAAAGAGCACCCGCGAAGATAGGTGTCTTACGCTGTAAAGAAATGGGTTTTTAGGATTTTCTGGCAGGTAATTTAGTTTAAGGCTGATAATTTACGGTTGTAAAAACGAGGTAATCGTTTGCGTGGCGTCAGAGTTTGTAAAAGGTATAAGCAATATCTATGAGTTGTTTCGGTAATAAAAAAGCCGGGCCCCACAGCATCGTGGCCCGGCTTTTATCAGGAGAGTGAAAATGTTACGTGCAGATTTCGTAGCAAGGAATGTACGCTGACCCGGGTAGCTTCATGCGGTGCTGGGCAACAAAGCCCTGCAGCATGTCATCCATGCGGCGCATCATTTCGCGATCGCCATGAATCTTATACGGACCATACTTCTCGATAGCACGGATACCCATCTCTTTCACGTTACCCGCCACGATGCCGGAGAAGGCGCGTCGCAGGTCGGCTGCCAGGACTTCTACCGGCTGGTCCGGATACAGTTTCAGGTTGGCCATGTTTTCGTGCGAGGGTTCGAACGGGATCTGCAGGTCCGGCGCGATGCGGATTGACCAGTTAAAGCTGTAGGCATCTCCGGTGTCGCGACGGTTCTCTTTAACCAGCGGCATCGCTTTTTTCATCTGACGCGCCACTTCTGCCGCATCGTCAATGATGATGCGATAGTGACGACGCGCGGTTTCCCCCAGCGTATGCACGATAAACTCGTCCAGTACGCGGAAGTAGTCAGCGCTCTCTTTCGGCCCGGTCAGGATCAACGGCAGAACCTGATCTTTGTTAGCCGGGTTCATCAGAATACCCAGCAAGTAGAGCAGTTCTTCTGCGGTTCCCACGCCGCCCGGGAAGATGATTATCCCGTGGGCGATACGGACAAACGCCTCAAGGCGTTTCTCGATATCCGGCATAATAATCAGTTCGTTAACCAGCGGGTTAGGTGGCTCAGCGGCGATGATCGACGGCTCGGTCATGCCGATAAAGCGCCCTTCTTTGTAACGCTGCTGAGCGTGTCCCACTGCCGCGCCTTTCATTGGCGCTTCCATCGCCCCGGGACCACAGCCGGTACAGATATTCAGCTCACGCAGGCCGAGCTGGTTTCCCACCCGACGGGCATAAAGATATTCGGTTTCGTTAATCGAGTGACCACCCCAGCAGACGACCATATTAGGGGCTTCGCCCACGTGCAGGGCGCGGGCGTTACGTAAAATGGAGAACACCAGATTGGTGATATGTACCGAGCTTTCCAGGTCGAGATGCTGGAAGCGGCCTGCGTTGTGGATCTGCCCGTTAACAAACAGGATGTCACGCAGTACGGCAAACAGGTTGGCCTGAAGGGAGCGAATGATGCGCCCGTCCACAAAGGCCTCTTCCGGCGGGTTGATCACTTCAAGTTTCACGCCACGCTCGCGGCGCAGCACGTTGATATCAAAGCTTTCGAAGCGGGACAGCAGCTCTTTACTGTTGTCGGTCAGGCTTCCGGAGTTCAGTACGGCAAGTGAACAGTTACGAAACAATTGATAAAGATCGCTGCTGGCCGTGCGTTTAAGCATGTCCACTTCCAGCTGCGACAACATATCCATTGAGCCAAGAGGGCTAATATGTGTAATCAAGTGAGCTCCTTACGGGACGATTATCGTCTTTCCCTGTTGATTACAATAGCCCTGGCTTACGACGTTTCACAACCTAAAGCGCGGAATAGACCGCGCATATTGCGAAAATATTTAGGTTACTGGCGTACAAGACGGCCGGTGGCAGGCACAAAGTCCGTGTTGGTGCGCCATGGATTGATATCCAGACCACCACGGCGGGTGTAGCGCGCATAAACGCTTAACGTTTCGGGATGACAGAAACGCTGAATATCATTAAAGATGCGCTCCACGCACTGCTCGTGGAATTCGTTGTGGTGGCGGAACGACACCAGGTAGCGCAGCAGTTTTTCCCGGTCAATCTTCGGACCGCGATACTGGATCTGCACGGAGCCCCAGTCCGGCTGATGGGTGATCAGGCAGTTGGATTTCAGTAAATGACTGACCAGCGTCTCTTCAACGGTCTTTCCGCTTGCCGCATTTTCGAGGTAATCGGTACTGAATTCGTAATTATCCACTGCGATATCCTGATCATCGATGCAGGTGCCGTTGAAGTGGGCAACAGGCTGCCCTTCCAGCTCATTCAGACGATAGAGTGACACGCTCACCTTGCCCTGTGCGCAGGCGCTTAAATCCCGCTCCAGGGTATGCTGAACCTCTTCCTGACTGTCAAATTTGGTCTGGTTAAAGCTGTTGAGATAGAGCTTAAAGCTTTTGGATTCCACCAGGTTCTGGCTGGCATAATCCAGTTCAACATGGCCCACTGCGACCTGCGGCAGACCGCGGGCGTTGAGCCAGGAAAGCTCATACAGCGTCCAGATATCACCGCCAACAAACGGCAGCGCGTCAGCGTGCAGGCCCAGAGGATCGCGATTCAGACTGCGCGGTACGCCCTGCAGCAGGCTTGCATCGTAGGTGTCGCGGTAATCGGTCGATTTACCCAGCGTTAAGCCCGTTAACGCCTGATGATTTTCGTAAGACATGTTTCATAGCCACTTTACAGGTACACTTATGGGCTGAGTTTATCCTGTCTTACAAGAAGAGAGAAATCGGTGGACATCGAAACTGCAAATGCCCTCACTGCCTTCACGACCCGCTATTGCGATGCATGGCATGAAACGCACGGCACTTGGCCGCAAAGCACTGACTTATATGGTGTACCTTCGCCGTGTATTATCTCTTCTCCGGATGATTACGTTATCTGGCAACCGCAATCCCCGACGGGTGAGCAAAATGTAAATGCGGTTGAACGGGCAATGGACATTGTGGTACAACCAGCGGTTCACGCGTTTTATACCACGCAATTTGCAGGGGATATGCCTGCGCGATTTGCTGATATCACGCTGACGCTGTTGCAGACCTGGAGTGAAGACGATCTGCAGCGTGTTCAGGAAAACCTGATTGGTCATCTGGTCACGCAAAAACGCCTTAAGCTTTCTCCGACGCTCTTTATTGCCACGCTGGACAGTGAACTGGACGTTATCTCAGTCTGCAACCTGTCTGGTGAAGTGGTTAAAGAGACCATCGGTACCCGCAATCGCGAGACTCTCGCCCCCTCACTTGCGGAATTCCTCACCCGACTTGAGCCACTTCTGTAATCCACGATGCCATCGCGCGTGTGAGAGATCTCTTACAGAGTTGTGAGAGATCGCTGGATCATTCAGTATTGCCTTATTTAATTAAGATTAACATTACTCTATTTTTCAATACGTTAATGAGATATCGCCGCGTCCAGGGGGGCACGGGACGGCTTACAGCGCTGCCAGCATGGGTTGTAAGACGAAGCAGAATAGCGGATTCTAGTTGTGTCGACAGGATGCCGACACGAGAAACGAACATCAGGATGATGGCGTTTCTCACCAGGAACACGTCAGGATGACGCTGCAGGAAGGCTTCAGGATGAAGCAAAAGGATCGCGCAGGATGCGTAAGGGACACCTCCAGGAAGGGAGAATGAGAGCCGGTCAGGATGGTCGGTGGGTCAGGATGGCCAGGACGTTTCAGGATGAAACAAACACATCAGGACGATGTGAGCAGGATGCATAAGGTGAAGGATGACCAGGCCTTCGGGCTTCAGGAAAAGTTGTCACGGATGAGCAGGGAGCACGAATTGTAGCTGGATTGCTGCGGAACGAACCGGGAGCACTGTTTTTACAGTGCTCCCTTTTTTTATTTCTGTCTCCTGCAATGCTATGCTGCGCGCCGTTCACTTTTTCAGTTGAGGTTACTATGACGCAACACGATAGCGTTCGTGCCCGGTTGCACGCCATCGAGGCATTATTGCGCCAACATCAGCTGTGGCAGGAGACCGCGCCGCAGCCAGAAGCCTTCGCAAGCACTCAGCCGTTCTGTCTGGATACGCTGGCACCGTTCGAATGGCTCCAGTGGGTATTAATTCCGCGTATGCACGCGCTGCTCGACGGTGGCCACCCGCTGCCGCAGGCGTTCGCTGTTGCGCCTTACTATGAAATGGCGCTGGACGCGACCCACCCTGCGCGCGATGTCATGCTGATTGAGCTGGAAAAGCTGGATGCCGTGTTTGCCGGTGAAGATGCATGACGCTTGAGATCCTCTATCAGGATGAGTGGCTGGTCGCGGTAAACAAACCGTCTGGCTGGCTGGTGCACCGAAGCTGGCTGGACCGCGATGAAAAAGTGGTGGTGATGCAAACCGTGCGCGACCAGATTGGTCAGCACGTCTTTACGGCTCATCGTCTCGACAGGCCAACCTCCGGTGTGTTGCTGATGGGGCTTTCCAGCGAAGCGGGCCGCCTGCTGTCGCAGCAGTTTGAACAGCACCAGATCCAGAAACGCTACCACGCGATCGTTCGTGGCTGGCTGACGGAGAGCGCCACGCTCGATTATCCGCTGGTGGAAGAGCTGGACAAAATTGCCGATAAATTTGCCCGCGATGACAAAGGCCCGCAGCCCGCCGTGACGGATTACCGCGGCATGGCGACCACGGAAATGCCGGTGGCAACCAGCAAGTTTCCGACCACCCGCTACAGTCTGGTTGAGCTGTTGCCCAAAACCGGGCGCAAACACCAGCTCCGCCGTCACCTGAAACATCTGCGTCATCCGATTATTGGTGACAGCAAGCACGGCGATTTGCGCCAGAACCGCAGTGCTGCCGAACATTTTGGCTGCGACCGTCTGATGCTGCATGCCAGTGAACTGAGCCTGACGCACCCGTTTACCGGCGAACCGCTGACTCTCCATGCGGGGCTGGACAACGTCTGGATGCATGCCCTGTCACAGTTTGGCTGGCTGGGGCAACTCCCCGAAAATGAAAGGGTTGAGTTTGTATCGGGCAACGTTCAGGATGAACAGCACGCGCAATAATCAAGGAAATACATCATGGCTGAAGTGGGCATTTTTGTCGGCACAATGTACGGCAACTCGCTGCTGGTAGCAGAAGAGGCTGAGGCGATACTCGCAGGTCAGGGCCATAAAGCCACGGTCTATGAAGACCCGGAACTGGCAGACTGGGAAAAGTACAAAGATAAATACATTCTGGTGGTTACCTCCACTACCGGGCAGGGCGATCTGCCGGACAGCATCGTGCCGCTTTTCCAGGCAATCAAGGATCAGCTTGGCTATCAGCCGGATGTTCACTACGGCATCATTGCTCTGGGCGACAGTTCTTACGCCAATTTCTGCGGCGGTGGTAAGCAGTTCGATGCGCTTTTGCAGGAACAGAGCGCGCAACGCGTCGGTGAGATGCTGCTGATTGATGCCGGTGAACACCCTGAGCCAGAGAGTGAATCGAACCCGTGGGTTGAACACTGGGCAACGCTGCTTAAATAACGCTCTGGCCGGGCAGCCCTTCGCATACCCGGGCCCCCGTGCCCACGTGGCGCGAGCGCAAACACAAAACGGTAACGTCGGTTACCGTTTTGCTTTTCTCCCGCCTTCCGGCGAATTCCGTGAACTACCTTCCACTGCTTTGGGCTTATGCCCCAAACAACTTCTCATTGACCCCTCAATGTTGTGTTCATGCACGGTGAGGGACAGAGGCACTTCTCCCTATACTTTTCCGGTCAGTCATCAAAAAGGCAGTGCGCACTATAAAACGGCATCAAGCCGTACCAAAACTGCCAAATACTAACCCTCATTCTGGTTACCCTACCGGTGCTGTACAGAATGAACTGGCGAGAGCCTGGATTCAGGAGTGCAACAATGAGTACATTAAGCCACGCGGCGAGCAGCGCTGAGAAGCGCACAAATGCGCGCTACTGGATAGTGGTGATGCTGTTTATCGTCACATCCTTTAACTATGGTGACCGTGCCACGCTGTCGATTGCCGGTTCTGAAATGGCAAAAGACATCGGTCTTGATCCGGTTGGCATGGGCTACGTTTTCTCCGCATTTTCATGGGCCTACGTTATCGGCCAAATTCCTGGCGGCTGGCTGCTTGATCGTTTTGGCTCCAAACGCGTCTATTTCTGGTCCATCTTCATCTGGTCGGCATTTACCCTGTTGCAGGGCTTCGTCGATGTGTTCAACGGATTTGGCATCATCGTTGCGCTCTTCACCCTGCGCTTCCTGGTGGGCTTAGCCGAAGCACCTTCCTTCCCCGGTAACAGCCGTATTGTGGCGGCGTGGTTCCCGGCGCAGGAGAGGGGAACGGCGGTGGCAATTTTTAACTCTGCGCAATACTTTGCTACGGTGATCTTTGCACCGATTATGGGCTGGCTGACGCATGAAGTGGGCTGGTCACATGTCTTCTTCTTTATGGGTGGGCTTGGGATCATCATTAGCTTCGTCTGGCTGAAAGTGATCCACGAACCGAACCAGCATCCCGGCGTGAATAAAAAAGAGCTGGAATACATTGCTGAAGGCGGGGCGCTGATCAACATGGATCAGAAATCGGCAAAAGCAAAAGTGCCGTTCAGCCAGAAATGGGCGCAGATCAAACAGCTCGTCGGCTCGCGCATGATGATCGGCATCTATCTGGGCCAGTATTGCATTAACGCCTTAACTTACTTCTTCATCACCTGGTTCCCGGTTTACCTGGTGCAGGCGCGCGGGATGTCGATCCTGAAAGCGGGCTTTGTGGCGTCAGTCCCGGCTATCTGCGGTTTTGTAGGGGGTGTGCTGGGGGGCGTGATTTCCGACTGGCTGATGCGTCGTACAGGCTCTTTGAATATCGCGCGTAAAACGCCGATTGTGCTCGGCATGCTGCTCTCCATGACCATGGTGTTCTGTAACTACGTCAGCGCTGAGTGGATGATTATTGGCTTTATGGCGATGGCCTTCTTCGGTAAAGGGATCGGTGCCCTCGGCTGGGCGGTCATGGCGGATACCGCACCGAAAGAGATCAGCGGCCTGAGCGGTGGACTGTTCAACATGTTTGGCAACATCTCCGGGATTGTGACCCCCATTGCCATCGGCTACATCGTGGGAACTACCGGCTCCTTCAACGGCGCGCTGATTTACGTTGGCGTACACGCGCTGGTGGCGGTCCTGAGCTACCTGGTTCTGGTGGGTGATATCAAGCGCGTGGAACTTAAACCTGTAGTGGAGCGCGGCTGATGACGACTCAATCAAGCCCGGTGATTACCGACATGAAGGTCATACCGGTGGCCGGACAGGACAGTATGCTGCTCAACATCGGTGGCGCACATAACGCCTGGTTTACCCGTAATATCGTGGTGCTGACGGACTCCGCGGGCCACACCGGCGTTGGGGAAGCGCCGGGTGGCGAGGTTATCCACCAGACGCTGGTAGACGCCATTCCGCTGGTCGTCGGGAAGGAGGTCGCTCGCCTCAATAACGTGGTGCAGCGGGTGCATAAGGGCAATCAGTCGGCAGACTTTGACACGTTCGGTAAAGGCGCCTGGACGTTCGAACTGCGCGTCAACGCTGTCGCCGCGCTAGAGGCTGCGCTGCTTGATTTACTGGGTAAGGCGCTGAAGGTCCCGGTCTGCGAACTGCTGGGGCCAGGAAAACAGCGCGACGCGGTGACGGTGCTCGGTTATCTGTTTTACGTTGGCGATCGCAACAAAACCGACCTGCCTTATCTGGCGCATTCCCCTGGCGACCACGAGTGGTATCACCTGCGTCACCAGGAGGCGCTTTCCGGTGAGGCGGTGGTTCGGCTGGCGGAAGCCGCGCAGGATCGCTACGGATTTAAAGATTTCAAGCTGAAAGGCGGCGTATTGCCCGGCGAGCAGGAGATTGAAACTGCCCGCGCGCTCAAAAAACGCTTCCCGGATGCGCGCATCACGGTGGATCCGAACGGTGCATGGCTGCTGGATGAGGCCATTGCCTTATGCAAAGGGCTGGACGACGTGTTGACCTACGCGGAGGACCCGTGCGGGGCCGAGCAGGGCTTCTCCGGTCGTGAAGTGATGGCGGAATTCCGGCGTGCCACCGGTCTGCCGGTGGCCACCAATATGATCGCCACCAACTGGCGTGAAATGGGCCACGCGGTGATGCTGAACGCGGTCGATATTCCGCTGGCGGACCCGCATTTCTGGACACTCTCAGGTGCCGTTCGCGTCGCACAGCTCTGCGACGACTGGGGACTGACCTGGGGTTGTCACTCCAACAACCATTTCGACATTTCGCTGGCGATGTTTACGCACGTTGGCGCGGCGGCTCCGGGCAACCCGACCGCCATTGATACCCACTGGATTTGGCAGGAGGGAGAAGCCCGCCTGACGAAAGAACCGCTGGTAATCAAAAATGGCAAGATTGCCGTACCAGATGCACCGGGGCTGGGCGTTGAGCTTGACTGGGATCAGGTTCATCACGCGCATGAGGCGTATAAAAAACTGCCAGGCGGCGCGCGTAACGACGCGGGGCCGATGCAGTACCTGATCCCCGGCTGGACATTTGATCGTAAGCGCCCTGTTTTTGGACGTCACTGATAAAAGGATTGAACGATGAGTACTTTTACTACCCCTGTAGTCACTTCCATGCAGATCATTCCGGTCGCCGGCCATGACAGCATGTTGATGAACCTGAGCGGAGCGCATGCGCCGTTTTTCACCCGTAATATTGTCATTATCAACGATAACTCCGGGCATACCGGCGTGGGTGAAATCCCCGGTGGTGAGAAGATCCGCAAAACGCTGGAAGAGGCCGCTCCGCTGGTGGTGGGAAAAACGCTGGGCGAATATAAAAATATCCTCAATACCGTGCGAAGCACCTTCGCTGACCGTGATGCCGGCGGTCGTGGTCTGCAAACCTTCGACCTGCGAACCACCATTCACGTGGTCACCGGTATCGAAGCCGCGATGCTGGATCTGCTGGGCCAACACCTGGGCGTTAACGTTGCGTCGCTGCTGGGCGAAGGCCAGCAGCGCAGTGAAGTGGAAATGCTGGGCTATCTGTTCTTCGTTGGCGACCGCACGCTGACGCCGCTGCCGTACCAGAACCAGGCGGATGAAAAATGTGACTGGTACCGACTCCGCCACGAAGAAGCGATGACCCCGGATGCGGTGGTGCGCCTGGCGGAAGCCGCGTACGAAAAATATGGCTTCAACGATTTCAAACTGAAGGGCGGCGTGCTTGCGGGTGAACAGGAGGCGGAAGCCATTACCGCACTGGCAAAACGTTTCCCGCAGGCGCGCGTCACGCTAGACCCAAACGGTGCCTGGTCTCTGGATGAAGCTATCCGCATTGGTAAACAACTGAAAGGCGTGCTGGCGTACGCGGAAGATCCGTGCGGGGCTGAGCAGGGCTTCTCGGGCCGTGAAGTGATGGCGGAATTCCGTCGCGCCACCGGTTTACCCACCGCGACCAATATGATTGCCACCGACTGGCGTCAGATGGGGCACACCCTGTCGTTACAGTCTGTCGATATTCCGCTGGCAGACCCCCACTTCTGGACGATGCAGGGGTCGGTGCGTGTGGCACAGATGTGCCATGAATTTGGCCTGACCTGGGGCTCGCACTCCAATAACCACTTTGATGTCTCGCTGGCGATGTTCACCCACGTGGCCGCTGCTGCACCGGGCACGATCACCGCTATCGATACCCACTGGATCTGGCAGGAAGGTAATCAGCGTCTGACCAGAGAGCCGTTTGAGATCAAAGGAGGCATGGTGCAGGTGCCAACCACGCCGGGTCTGGGCATTGAGCTGGATATGGATCAGGTGATGAAAGCCCACGAGCTGTATCAAAAACATGGTCTGGGGGCACGCGACGATGCGATGGCCATGCAATATTTGATACCTGACTGGAAATTCGACAATAAACGTCCGTGCATGGTACGATAAACGCATTGGGACCGCTCCCATGAGCGGTCGTTTACGTGGTGTATGCTTAACGTAATGACTATGCGTAAGGATGGCTTATGAAGATTGTTATCGCACCGGATTCGTATAAGGAAAGCCTGAGTGCCCTTGAGGTAGCCACCGCGATTGAGCAGGGTTTTCGCGAGATTTTCCCCGCAGCTGACTTTGTGAAATTGCCGGTCGCCGATGGTGGAGAAGGTACCGTAGAAGCTATGGTGGCGGCGACGCAGGGGCGCATTGTCCATGCCTCTGTCTCAGGCCCGCTGGGTGAGCCTGTGGACGGGTTCTATGGCATCTCGGGTGACGAACAGAGCGCGTTTATTGAAATGGCGGCGGCAAGCGGTCTGGAGCTGGTCGCGCCTTCGCAACGCAATCCCCTTCTTACCACCTCCTGGGGGACCGGCGAGCTTATCCGGCACGCGCTGGATGCGGGCGTTAAGCATATTATTATTGGTATTGGCGGCAGTGCCACCAATGACGGCGGTGCCGGCATGGTGCAGGCGCTGGGGGTAAAGCTGCTGGATACCAACGAGCAGCCCCTTGGACAGGGGGGCGGCGAACTGGCAAAACTGGCCCGTATCGACCTGAGCGGGCTGGATAACCGTCTGGCGGAGTGCCGGATTGAAGTCGCCTGTGACGTCACTAATCCGCTCACCGGCGACGAAGGGGCATCCGCGGTCTTTGGCCCGCAAAAAGGCGCCACGCCGGAGATGATTGTGACCCTGGATAACGCCCTGGCGCATTACGCGCAGGTCATTGCCCGGGATCTGGATATCGACGTCATCAACCTTGCTGGCGGCGGTGCGGCGGGTGGGATGGGGGCGGCACTCTACGCTTTCTGCGGTGCGCAGCTTCGTCAGGGGATTGAGATTGTCACCGATGCGCTGCATCTGGCAGAGCAGGTGGCTAACGCCGATCTGGTGATTACGGGAGAAGGGCGCATTGACAGCCAGACGATCCACGGGAAAGTGCCGGTGGGCGTCGCGAAGGTGGCTAAACGCTTTAATAAACCGGTCATCGGTATTGCGGGTAGCCTGACGGCGGATGTCGGGGTGGTACATAATCACGGCATCGACGCGGTATTCAGCGTGATTTATACCATCTGTTCGCTGGAGGACGCGCTGGAAAATGCCAGCGACAATGTGCGGATGGCCGCACGCAATATCGCTGCAGTGCTGAAAGTGGGGCAGGCGTTCAGGCTCTGAACGGCGGGCAATCCTGTTTGCCCTCTCCCGACGGGAGAGGGCAACGCTAGTTACCTAACACCTTCATGGCTTCCCGCGTCACATTATCCATCTCGTCCAGCAGCTCCAGAAATTCCGGTTCAAGATCTGTTTCCGGCGTGCCCGCGCGAAGCTGTTGCTCCAGCAGCTGGCAGAGATTCTTCAGCCGCGGCACACCGCTGTAGCCGCAGCTACCGTGCAGCTTATGAATGGCTTCCAGCAGATCTTCCGGGTTTTCACCCACCAGCTGCTCTTCGACCTTATTACGAATTTCTGGCAGAAACGCGACCAGCATTTGCAGCATATCGCGGGCCAAATCAGGCTTACCCGCCGCCTGGCGCAGCGCAAGCTGCCAGTCAAAAGTGGCGTTTTGATTGACGCTGATTTCCACCGGTTCGGACGATACCGTGTACGTTCCGCCGATATGCCCCGGCTTATAGCGTAACAGCAGGCTATGCAGCTTCTCTTCGTCGATAGGTTTGGCCAGATAATCATTCATTCCGGCGCTCAGCAGCTTCTCTTTCTGACCGGCCATCGCGTGGGCGGTGACCGCAATCACCGGCGTTTGCTGCTGATGCGGGAGCTGACGGATCAGCTCGCAGGCACGAATACCATCCATGCCGGGCATCTGAATATCCATCAGAATTAAATCGAACTGCATCTGTTTCGCATGCTCAACCGCCTGCGCACCGCTGGTACACAGCTCTACGTGCTGAACTTGATCTTCAAGCAACACGCCAATCAGCTTCAGGTTGGCCGGATTATCATCCACCGCCATTACGCTCATCGGCAATTTTTGTTCATCGTCAATCAGCGGCAGGGCGTGCTGGCTCAGACGGCAGTATTCCGTCAGTGCTGGCAGCAGGCGGGTCGCGGTAAGTGGCTTAAGCAGGCAGGCGGCGGCCCCGTCATTTTTTAACTCTTCTGCATTGATCTGGGCATGACACGGCAGGGCCAGCAGCAGGTAGTCGGTCATCGATGCGGCTTTCGCCAGCCGTTCCTGTTGCATGGTGAGCTCGCCGGTAAAGGTGACCGGGACCCCCAACAGCAGGATGTCGTAATGCTCCACGGCAAGCGCTGAGAAGGTAGGACTGTAGATCACCTCCAGCGGCGTGGTGCTTAAGATATCAAGCGTACACTGCGCCGCTGCGGCGTTCGGCTCAACGTAGGCAAGGCGCATTCCTTTCAGGCAATTGGTTACCGGACCGTCGGTCAGCACGTTCGGGTTAAGGTCCAGATTGATATGGAACCAGAACGTGGAGCCCCGGTTTGGCTGGCTGTGGAAAGAGATATCTCCCCCCATCTCCTTAACCAGTTTCTGTGTGATAACCAGACCCAGCCCCGTGCCGCCATGGCGTCTGGAAATACTCGCATCGGCCTGACGAAACGCCTGGAACAGACGGGACTGATCCCGCTCCGGAATACCGATGCCGGTATCGCGGATCTGAACTTCAATCTGAACCTTGTTATTACTGATGGAGCGCTTTTCCACCAGAATATCAATGTTGCCGCTTTCGGTGAATTTGATGGCGTTACCGACAAGGTTTGTAATCACCTGCTGCAGGCGCAGCGGGTCGCCAATGACGTTATCCGGCACGTCATTTTTAATGTTGAGCGTCAGCTCCAGGCCTTTATCGTGCGACGAGTGTGCGAGCAGCGTCACCACTTCATCGAGCGTGCTGCGCAGCGGGAACGGGATGCTCTCCAGGATCAGCTTGCCGGCTTCCAGCTTGGAGAAGTCCAGCACGTCGTTGATGATCGCCAGCAGGTTGTTGGCCGAGCGCTCAATGGTGTGCAGATGATCGCGCTGGGTTGGGTTCAGCTCGCTTTTTAGCGTCAGACGGGTAAAGCCAATCACGCCATTGAGCGGCGTACGCAGCTCGTGGGACATATTCGCGAGGAACTCGGATTTGATACGTGCGGCTTCCTGCGCGCGTTTTTTCGCCAGATCCAGCTCAACGTTCTGAATCTCCATCTGCTCCAGGGTTTCGCGCAGGTCAGAGGTCGCCTGGTCGACGTTGTGCTGCATCTCTTCGTGATACGCTGCCAGCGACATCGCCATCGAGTTAATGCCGTTTTTGAGCATATCGAGCTCGCCCAGCATAAACCCTTCCACCCGGCTGTCGAGCTGGCCCCGGCGAATGCGGTCGACGGTGTTAACCATGTTGCGAATGGGCCCCGTCACGTCACGCATCAGGCGCCAGCCGAAGATAAGTGCAATCCCGATACAGAACAGCATCATAACGCCGGAGATGAAAATTTCTTTGTACTGCTGCAGACGCACCGACTTGAGATCCAGCTCCAGCGCCACATATCCGAGCATATTGTCGCTGGATTTGGCGTCAGATTGGGCGGATTCATCGGGTGAATAGCTTTCCGAAATAATCGGGGTGCGCAGGATCATGATATCGCCGCGTCGCAGCACGGTGAGGTGGCGCGGGAAGGGCGTACCGTCAGGAATTTTCAGGGCCGCTGGATCCAGATGAAAATTCGAGGTGACAAAGAGGCGGTTATGCTCGTCGTAAACGGAGATGGCACGCACGATATCCGAATGACGGCGGTGCAGCACGCTGATTAACTGACCTATCGATTCGCGGTTTTGCAGATTCATCCCATACTCACTGGAGACGGCCAGCGGTTCGATAATGCTGGCACCGGCATCTTCCAGTTGCCGCTGCAAATCGTTATAGCGGTGCACCACAAAAAAGATACTCAGCAGCAAACCGATGAGAACGGTGGGGGCGAGGATCAAAATCATCATGCGCGCGCGCAGGCTGTAGTTGGTCATGGCGTTCCGTTATGGGACAATTAGGATAATTATGTTTATGTGAGAAAAATCTCGGCGATGGCGCAATTCTACTCTGCAAAGCGACGCGTGACGACGCGTCAGATCATAACTGTTGAAGCCACTGACCTCGATCCCTTTGGCCAGGGGGTTGCGCGTCATAATGGTAAGACACTGTTTATAACAGGTTTACTGCCAACAGAACGAGCAGAAATTACGCTGACGGAAGATAAACGCCAGTTTGCACGCGGGCAGGTTAAGCAGCGTCATAACGATAGCCCGGACCGCGTGAAGCCTCGCTGTCCGCATTTTGGCGTCTGCGGTGGCTGCCAGCAACAGCATGTCAGCACAGAATTACAGCAAAAAAGTAAAAGCAGCGCCCTGGCCCGCCTGCTTAAGCACGACGTCAACGAGATCATCGCCGACCAGCCCTGGGGCTATCGTCGTCGCGCGCGTTTGAGCCTGAGCTATCAGCCAAAAACTGAGCGGCTGGAGATGGGGTTTCGCAAAGCCAGCTCCAGCGATATCGTCGATATCAGGCAGTGCCCCATTTTGGTGCCCCGTCTTGAAGCATTGCTTCCTGACGTGCACGCCTGCCTCTGCGGACTGGACGGCGTTCGTCACCTCGGGCACGTCGAACTGGTCATGGCCAACAATGGCCCGCTGATTGTGCTGCGCCACACCGCGCCGCTGTCGACAAAAGATCGCGAAAAACTGGAACGCTTTTCGCATTCCCACGAGCTGGCGCTTTTCCTTGCCCCCCAAAGCGAGATACTTGAGCAACTGACAGGCGAAGCGCCCTGGTATGCGTCAAACGGGCTACGCTTAACGTTCAGCCCGCGCGATTTCATTCAGGTAAATGATGGCGTCAATCAGCAAATGATTGAGAAAGCGCTGATATGGCTGGATGTGCAGAAGAGCGATCGGGTACTTGACCTGTTCTGCGGAATGGGCAATTTCACGCTGCCTTTGGCCCGGCAGGCGGCAAGCGTTGTGGGTGTCGAAGGCGTTGAGGCGCTGGTGGCTAAAGGGCAGGAGAACGCACGACAGAACGGCTTGCAAAATGTGACATTCTTTCACCAAAATCTTGAGGAAGATGTGACACCGCAGCCGTGGGCGACGCAGGGGTTTGACAAAATTCTTCTCGACCCGGCGCGCGCAGGTGCACCGGGTGTAATGCAACATATAATTAAACTCGCGCCCAGGCGCGTGGTCTATGTTTCCTGTAACCCGGCAACGCTTGCCCGAGACAGTGAGGCATTAATCCGTGCGGGTTACCAGATTCAGCGTCTGGCAATGCTGGACATGTTCCCGCACACTGGGCATCTGGAATCGATGGTGTTGTTTGAGCACATCTAATTAGTTTGGCTTGTCGACTTCGACAGGCCCTGGTCCCTAAAGGAGAGGACAATGGTTGCGGTAAGAAGTGCACATCTTAATAAAGCTGGGGAGTTTGACCCACAAAAATGGATAGCAAGTCTGGGGATTTCCAGCCAGCAGTCGTGTGAACGCTTAACCGAAACCTGGGCCTACTGTCAGCGCACCACTCTGGGGCATCCTGACGCCGAACTGTTATTGTGGCGCGGCGTGGAGATGGTTGAAATCTTATCCATGCTCAACATGGATATCGAAACGCTGCAGGCCGCGCTTTTGTTCCCTCTTGCCGATGCGGATGTCGTCACTGAAGACGTGCTGCGCGACAGCGTCGGGCAATCCGTCGTGGCGTTGATCCACGGCGTACGGGATATGGCGGCAATCCGCCAGCTCAAAGCCGCACATACCGATTCCGTCTCCTCGGAGCAAGTTGATAACGTTCGCCGGATGCTGCTGGCCATGGTGGACGATTTCCGCTGCGTGGTCATCAAGCTCGCTGAACGCGTTGCCCACCTGCGCGAAGTAAAAGATGCGCCGGAAGACGAGCGCGTACTGGCCGCGAAAGAGTGTACGAACATCTATGCACCGCTGGCGAACCGCTTAGGGATTGGTCAACTGAAATGGGAGCTGGAGGATTACTGCTTCCGTTACCTGCACCCGGCAGAATATAAGCGGATTGCAAAACTCCTGCACGAGCGCCGCATTGACCGCGAGCACTATATTGAGGAGTTCGTCAGCGGATTGCGCCAGTCGATGAAAGAAGAGAATGTGCGGGCTGAAGTCTATGGTCGACCCAAGCACATCTACAGCATCTGGCGCAAAATGCAGAAGAAACATCTCGCCTTTGATGAGCTGTTTGACGTGCGCGCCGTGCGCATCGTTGCGGAGCGTCTGCAGGATTGCTACGCCGCGTTAGGGATAGTACATACTCACTTCCGCCATCTTCCGGATGAATTCGATGACTATGTCGCGAACCCGAAACCTAACGGCTATCAGTCTATTCATACCGTGGTGCTGGGGCCTGGCGGCAAAACGGTCGAGATTCAAATTCGTACCAAACAGATGCACGAGGACGCTGAGCTTGGCGTCGCGGCGCACTGGAAATACAAAGAGGGGACGTCAGGTGGCGTGCGCTCTGGTCATGAAGACCGCATTGCCTGGCTGCGTAAGCTGATTGCGTGGCAGGAAGAGATGGCGGATTCCGGCGAAATGCTGGATGAAGTGCGAAGCCAGGTCTTTGACGACCGGGTCTACGTCTTTACGCCGAAAGGTGACGTGGTCGACCTGCCAGCAGGCTCCACGCCGTTGGACTTTGCCTATCACATCCACAGTGATGTGGGGCACCGCTGCATCGGGGCGAAAATCGGCGGACGTATCGTACCGTTTACCTATCAGCTGCAGATGGGCGACCAGATTGAAATCATCACGCAGAAGCAGCCTAACCCGAGCCGTGACTGGCTTAACCCGAACCTGGGTTATGTCACCACCAGCCGCGGGCGCTCAAAAATTCACGCCTGGTTCCGTAAGCAGGATCGTGACAAGAACATTCTTGCCGGTCGCCAGATCCTCGACGACGAGCTGGAACATATCGGCATAAGCCTGAAAGAGGCCGAGAAATTCCTGCTGCCGCGCTACAACTTCAACGAGCTGGATGAACTGCTGGCGGCGATTGGCGGCGGTGATATCCGTCTTAATCAGATGGTGAACTTCCTGCAGGCGCAGTTCAACAAGCCAAGCGCGGCGGAGCAGGATGCGGCGGCGCTGAAGCAGCTGCAGCAGAAAACCTATGCGCCACAGCAGCGCAGCAAAGACAATGGCCGCGTTGTGGTGGAAGGGGTGGGTAATCTGATGCATCACATTGCCCGCTGCTGCCAGCCAATCCCGGGTGATGATATCGTTGGCTTTATCACTCAGGGACGCGGGATTTCCATTCACCGTTCAGACTGCGACCAGCTTGCCGAGCTGCAGTCGCATGCACCGGAACGTATTGTGGAAGCGGTCTGGGGCGAGAGCTACTCGGCGGGGTACTCGCTGGTGGTTCGCGTCACCGCAAACGACCGCAGCGGCCTGCTGCGTGATATTACGACCATTCTCGCGAACGAGAAGGTTAACGTGCTGGGCGTGGCCAGCCGCAGCGATACGCGCGAGCAGCTTGCCACCATCGATATGACCATCGAAATCTACAACCTGCAGGTGCTGGGCCGCGTGCTTGGCAAACTGAACCAGGTCCCGGATGTGATTGACGCACGTCGTCTGCACGGCGGGTAAGCCCACCTTTCTGTAAGCCGGGTAAGGCGTAGCCTTTACCCGGCATTTATTTTTAATCAGGACAGAATTATGACCCAAATCGACCGCCTGCTTGGCATCATGAAACGCCTGCGCGATCCGGAAAACGGCTGCCCGTGGGACAAAGAGCAGACTTTCGCCACCATCGCCCCGTACACCCTCGAAGAGACCTATGAAGTGCTGGACGCCATTTCACGCGAGGATTTTGACGACCTGCGTGGTGAGCTGGGTGACCTGCTGTTCCAGGTGGTGTTCTATGCGCAAATGGCGCAGGAAGAGGGGCGTTTTAACTTCGAGGACATCTGCGCTGCCATCAGCGACAAACTGGAACGCCGTCATCCGCATATCTTTAGCGATGCCACCGCAGGTGATAGCGCGGAAGTGCTGGCGCGCTGGGAACAGATTAAAAGCGCCGAGCGCGCGGAGAAATCCCAGCACTCGGCACTGGATGACATTCCCCTGAACCTGCCTGCGCTGATGCGGGCGCATAAAATTCAGAAACGCTGCTCCGCGGTTGGCTTTGACTGGACGTCTCTTGGCCCGGTGCTGGAAAAAGTGCATGAAGAGATCGACGAAGTGATGCACGAAGCGCAACAGGCCGTGGTAGATGAAGCAAAGCTTGAAGAAGAGATGGGCGATTTGCTGTTCGCGACCGTCAACCTTTCTCGCCATCTGGGTGTAAAAGCGGAAACCGCCCTGCAAAAAGCCAACATTAAGTTCGAACGACGCTTTCGCGAAGTTGAGCGGATTGTGGCCTCGCGTGGCCTGGAAATGAGCGGAATTGACCTCGATGCGATGGAAGAAGTCTGGCAAGAAGTAAAACGCCAGGAAACTGATCTCTAACGAAATTTTGCGATCAAGCGCAATTTGTGTGATTTTTTAAATGACAAGCGCTTGATTTGCGTCAAAAACATTTACCCAAAAGGGGCTATTTTCTCACTCCTTATGTTTGTCATTGGCTGGACAGGAGACGGAGAATGAAAGTTTGTGGCGCTCGCCGTGTTCGGGTATACTACTTTCCCGTCCTGGTTATTCCATCGTTTCACCCTAACTTCTCAGGTTCAGCATGACAACGAACTATATTTTTGTGACCGGCGGGGTCGTATCCTCTCTGGGTAAAGGCATTGCCGCAGCCTCCCTCGCAGCCATTCTTGAAGCCCGTGGCCTCAATGTGACCATGATGAAACTGGATCCGTACATCAACGTTGATCCGGGTACCATGAGTCCAATCCAACACGGGGAAGTGTTCGTTACTGAAGACGGCGCTGAAACCGATCTGGATCTTGGCCATTACGAGCGTTTCATCCGCACTAAAATGACCCGTCGTAACAACTTCACGACAGGCCGCATCTACTCCGACGTTCTGCGTAAAGAGCGCCGTGGTGATTATCTTGGTGCTACCGTTCAGGTTATCCCACACATCACTAACGCTATCAAAGAACGCATTATTGCGGGCGGCGAAGGCCACGACGTGGTGCTGGTTGAAATCGGCGGTACCGTGGGTGATATCGAATCCCTGCCATTCCTGGAAGCGATTCGTCAGCTGGCGGTTGATATTGGCCGTGAAAACGCGCTGTTCATGCACCTGACGCTGGTGCCTTATATGGCAGCCGCAGGTGAAGTGAAAACCAAACCTACTCAGCACTCCGTTAAAGAGTTGCTCTCCATCGGTATTCAGCCAGATATCCTGGTTTGCCGTTCCGATCGCGCGGTTCCGGCGAACGAACGCGCGAAAATTGCATTGTTCTGTAACGTGCCGGAAAAAGCCGTTATTTCAATGAAAGATGTCGATTCCATTTATAAAATCCCGGGCCTGTTGAAATCACAGGGCCTGGACGATTATATTTGTAAACGATTCAGCTTGAACTGTCCGGAAGCTAACCTGTCTGAATGGGAACAGGTTATTTACGAAGAAGCGAATCCGGCTGGCGAAGTGACTATCGGCATGGTTGGCAAGTACATTGAACTGCCAGATGCCTATAAGTCAGTTATCGAAGCGCTGAAACACGGTGGTCTGAAGAACCGCGTCTCCGTTAACATCAAGCTGATTGATTCGCAGGATGTTGAAACGCGTGGCGTTGAAATTCTGAAAGATCTGGATGCGATCCTTATCCCTGGCGGCTTCGGCTACCGTGGTGTAGAAGGCAAGATCGCCACCGCACGCTATGCGCGTGAAAACAATATTCCATACCTCGGTATCTGCCTGGGTATGCAGGTTGCGCTGATCGAATTTGCGCGCAACGTAGCGGGAATGGAAAACGCGAACTCTACGGAATTTGTGCCAGACTGTAAGTACCCTGTCGTGGCGCTTATCACTGAATGGCGCGACGAAGAAGGTAACGTCGAAGTCCGTACCGAGAAGAGCGACCTGGGTGGCACGATGCGTCTTGGCGCACAGGCCTGCCAGCTGTCCGACGATAGCGTCGTTCGCAAGCTGTATGGCGAGCCGGTTATCACCGAACGTCATCGTCACCGCTATGAAGTCAACAACATGTTGTTGAAACAAATTGAAGCTGCGGGTCTGCGTGTTGCGGGCCGCTCCGGGGATGATCAGTTAGTCGAGATCATCGAAGTGCCAAACCATCCGTGGTTTGTCGCCTGCCAGTTCCACCCGGAATTTACTTCAACGCCACGTGACGGGCATCCGCTGTTTGCAGGCTTTGTGAAAGCCGCCAGCGATTACCAGAAGCGTCAGGCGAAGTAAAAAAAGTTAGAACGGCAACGCGTACCC
Organism: Enterobacter sp. 200527-13; assembly: GCF_027924865.1. Taxonomy (NCBI): domain Bacteria; kingdom Pseudomonadati; phylum Pseudomonadota; class Gammaproteobacteria; order Enterobacterales; family Enterobacteriaceae; genus Enterobacter; species Enterobacter sp. 200527-13. The sequence continues at coordinate 198,467 of NZ_BSCM01000006.1, read as the reverse complement.
CTGGTACGCGTTGTTTGTCTGGAGTTTTAGTTTAACTTGTACTGAGGAAAATCTAATGTCCAAAATCGTTAAAGTCATCGGTCGTGAAATCATCGACTCCCGTGGTAACCCGACCGTTGAAGCCGAAGTTCACCTGGAAGGTGGTTTCGTCGGTATGGCAGCTGCTCCGTCAGGTGCTTCTACTGGTTCCCGCGAAGCGCTGGAACTGCGCGATGGCGACAAATCCCGTTTCATGGGCAAAGGCGTACTGAAAGCTGTTGGCGCCGTAAACGGCCCTATTGCTCAGGCAATCATTGGCAAAGACGCTAAAGACCAGGCTGGCATCGACAAGATCATGATCGATCTGGACGGTACTGAAAACAAATCTAACTTCGGTGCTAACGCAATCCTGGCCGTTTCCCTGGCGAACGCCAAAGCTGCAGCGGCTGCTAAAGGTATGCCACTGTTCGAACACATCGCTGAACTGAACGGCACTCCAGGCAAATACTCCATGCCTGTACCGATGATGAACATCATCAACGGTGGTGAGCACGCAGACAACAACGTTGATATTCAGGAATTTATGATTCAGCCAGTTGGCGCGAAATCCCTGAAAGAAGCAGTACGTATGGGTTCTGAAGTGTTCCACAACCTGGCTAAAGTTCTGAAAGCTAAAGGTATGAACACGGCTGTTGGTGACGAAGGTGGCTATGCGCCAAACCTGGGTTCTAACGCAGAAGCACTGGCTGTTATCGCTGAAGCGGTTAAAGCAGCAGGCTACGAGCTGGGCAAAGACATCACTCTGGCGATGGACTGTGCAGCGTCTGAATTCTACAAAGACGGTAAATACGTTCTGGCTGGCGAAGGCAACAAAGCGTTCACCTCTGAAGAGTTCACTCACTTCCTGGAAGACCTGACCAAACAGTACCCAATCGTTTCTATCGAAGACGGTCTGGACGAGTCTGACTGGGATGGCTTCGCATACCAGACTAAAGTACTGGGCGACAAAATCCAGCTGGTGGGTGACGACCTGTTCGTAACCAACACCAAGATCCTGAAAGAAGGCATCGAGAAAGGCATCGTTAACTCCATCCTGATCAAATTCAACCAGATCGGTTCTCTGACCGAAACGCTGGCTGCGATCAAAATGGCGAAAGACGCTGGCTACACCGCTGTTATCTCTCACCGTTCTGGCGAAACTGAAGACGCTACCATCGCTGACCTGGCTGTTGGTACCGCGGCTGGCCAGATCAAGACCGGTTCTATGAGCCGTTCTGACCGTGTTGCTAAATACAACCAGCTGATTCGTATCGAAGAAGCACTGGGCGAAAAAGCACTATACAACGGTCGTAAAGAGATCAAAGGCCAGGCATAATCGCTAAGCCTTAAAATGAAAATGCCAGTCGCAAGACTGGCATTTTTTTTGGCTATTTAAAATCGACCGCCATTTGTTCCGGAATGGTCAGCCCCTGAGTGGTTTGCACGCAGCGGGCAATATAGTCCGTAAAGCGGGGTGGCTTAGGCATGCCCATGCTAAGCAGCTTATCATTGCTGAAGCGCACGTTGAGTGTGGCAAAAGCACCGTATAAACGCATTGCTTTCAGCATCAGGCGCTCGTTGCACGGCCCAAAAATATCCTTCAGTTCGCGGCGCATTCTGACCAGCGTTTCGTAACTCACCTGAGCGTATCGATCTCCGACAGGGGCTTTCTCCAGCGCCTGCGCCATTGCCTTATCAATATCAGCAAAGCGAACGCTGTTCTCTTCCCCGGCAGAAATATGTATCACTTCCCCTGAACGTGCATCACTGGTAAGCAGCATTAACAGCGCGTCGGCACAATAGTCCACCGGAACGACATCGATTTTGTCTTCCATCGAACACATGAATTTTTGCAGCATTAACCCCATGCTAAAGACCCAGAAAATACTGCTTGAAGGCGTGCAGCCGTGACGGGTATGGCCGACGACGATAGACGGGCGGGCGATGAGCAGCGGCAGATCAGGACAGTGCTGGCGCATCAGCTGTTCAATGGTGGATTTCGAATAGGTATATTCCACCAGATGCTCGGCGTTCTCTCTGAATTCTGCACTTTCGGCGACCAGCGAATCCTGCTCCGGCGTGCAGGACATCGCCGTGCCAACGTGCAGGAAGCGCTGTAGGGTCGACACCCGTTCCATGCGGCGCGCCAGCGCCAGGGTTCCCTCGACGTTCACCTTCCAGATAAGCGGATTGTTGCCAAATGACGCGACGGCCGCGCAGTTAACGACATGCGTCACCTGTTCAAGGCGCGGATCGTTCAGGAAGGCTTCCGGCTGGCTGAGATCGCCAATGAGGATATTCTCCACGCTCAGCGAGGCCAGTGCATGCTCAGGCACGTTGAACTTACGCATATTCTCCTGCACTCGCGCCAGCCCACCTTGCGGGTCACTGGCGCGCGCAAGCAGAAGTAAATTTACGGCGCTTTCGCCGGTCAGGATTTTTTCAAGTACTGCACCACCCAGAAATCCGGTCACGCCTGTAATCAGTAAGGTTTTCATTGATACCGTCTCATTATGATTGATGAGGCGGATTGTAGGCGGGCGAAAGTAAACGGCGTTTAAATAAAAAAATGGCCAGCCTTACCGTTTCTTAAGCTTATTTTAAGGTAAGGAATTCAGGGGATGAGATTGGACATTGCAGGAGGGAAGAAAATTCAATTTATAAAGATATTTATTTTAACTTGCTGATTTATATATTATAAATTCGCTTCCTGTATCGTGATGATATTAAGTCAAAATGTAATTATAAAAATACTTTGTAACATCATTCATTGATGCGGTAAATAATTTAACGGATGCTTAAGAACACTCAAAATAACAAACTCGCAGGCTATTGATATATAGCCTGCGAAGGTTTTCTACAGCAACAGAGGAAGCGTTGCGCTGGCGGTTTGTTGGCTGACCTCGCCGTAATGACCGTCTATTGCAATAAGGGAGTGGGTAAGCAACTCGACCAGCAGCATAACACCCACTTTGGCATTGAGTGCGCCTGCGCTAAGCGGCCCCTCGGGTTTGGCTGCAACCAGTAGCATATCGCTAAGGGACGCCAGCGGGCTACGCGGCGTATTGCTGAGCGCCAGCACGGGGACGCCACGTTTGCGCGCAAGTTTTACGACGTGAAGTAAATCCCGTGTTGAGCCTGAACTGGAGATGGCTACCACCAGCGACGCTTTAGAGAGGGTGGTCGCATTCATGGCTGCACGGTGCATATCGCTGAAGAGCTGCACAGGTTTGCCCAGGCGCAACAGCTTATAATGCAGATACTCGCCGAGGATCGCACTGGCAGCGACCCCATAAATCTGGACTGACTGCGCCTGATGCAGCGCCTGTGCCGCCTTTTCCAGCAGTGCTCTGTCGAGCAGTCTGGCGGTATCCTGCAGAGCCTGTACAGACTCTTCCACTACGCTATCAATTTCATCGCCGGCCTGACGCTCTGGCTGACCCTGCTGAATGTCCAGCGCAAGCGCCATTTTGAATTCCGTGTACCCCTTACAGCCCAGTGTGCGGCAAAGACGCGTCACGCTGGCCTCGCTGGTATGACTTTCGCGCGCCAGCTCAGTGATCGTCAGGTAAAGCACCCGGGCAGGATCGTTGAGGACAAACTCACCCAGTTTTCGTTGCGTTGGGCTGTACCCGGAAGCCTCCTGGCGTAGCTTCAGCAGCAGGTTTTCATGGTCTGACATGCGAGATCCTTAATGCATTCTTCTGTCGACTAGTGTGGCGGAAAGCGGGGGAAAGATGCCAGTCATTTCGAAAAAGTATGATCGTCCTCCTGGTTATTGATGATAATTTTCACTATTAATAATTAATGTGGTAAAAATTTTCATCTATACACGAGGGGATGAAAAAATGATGCAAATGTTCAGTGGGGCTTCTTCTGGCGGATGGTTTGAGAAAGCGCAGCGCTTTGGCAAATCATTTATGTTGCCCATCGCCGTCTTGCCCGCGGCGGGTTTGTTGCTGGGGATTGGAGGCGCGTTATCAAATCCCAATACCCTCACGGCCTACCCGTTTTTAGATGTTGCGTGGCTACAGGCCATCTTTACCATTATGAGCAGTGCCGGTTCGATTGTGTTCGCCAACCTCTCGGTGCTGTTTGCTGTTGGGGTCGCCGTCGGGCTGGCAAAAAATGATAAAGGAACCGCAGGGCTGGCGGCATTGCTCGCTTTTCTGGTGATGAATGCCACCATCAATGCGCTGCTGATCCTGACCGGAAAACTGGCGCTTGAGAACCCGGGTGCTGTAGGGCAGGGAATGACGCTGGGGATCCAGACGCTGGAAACCGGCGTATTTGGTGGCGTCGTCATCGGGCTTGTGACCTGTGCGCTACATCATCGGTTCAATAAGATCGCGCTTCCGCAGTTCCTGGGTTTCTTTGGCGGCTCACGTTTTGTACCGATCGTCAGCTCGCTGGCGGCAATACTTGTCGGGGCATTAATGACCGTCATCTGGCCGCATTTCCAGAAGCTGATCTTCGGTCTGGGCGGGCTTGTGGATGCCACCGGTTATCTGGGAACGATGCTGTACGGTTTCATTTTGCGCATGCTCGGGCCGTTTGGTTTACACCACATCTTCTATCTTCCCTTCTGGACGACCGCGCTTGGCGGCAGTGAGATCGTTAACGGTCAGCTGGTAGAAGGTACGCAGCGGATCTTCTTCGCCCAGCTTGCTGACCCGACAACACGCCAGTTTTATGAAGGCACGTCGCGTTTCATGTCCGGACGCTTCATCACGATGATGTTTGGTCTGCTGGGTGCCTGCCTCGCGATGTACCACACCGCAAAGCCGGAGAACAAAAAACGCGTCGCGGGGCTGTTACTTTCGGCGGCATTGACCTCGTTCCTGACGGGAATTACTGAACCTATTGAGTTCTCATTCCTTTTTGTTGCACCGGTGCTGTACGTCATTCACGCCCTGTTTGACGGGCTGGCGTTTATGCTCGCCCATATTTTACACATCACTATCGGGCAAACCTTCTCAGGCGGTTTTATCGACTTCGTGCTGTTCGGCATTCTCCAGGGCGAGGCCAAAACCCACTGGATGTTCGTACCGCTGGTAGGGGTGCCGTGGTTCTTCCTCTACTACTTTACGTTCCGCTATCTGATTAATCGCTTTGATTTTGCCACGCCGGGGCGTGAGAAAGAGGCGATGGCGGATGAAGTGACCTTTTCGCAGAGCGAGCGTGCCGTTGCGGTGATCGCCGGGTTAGGTGGCAAAGACAATCTCGAAGAGGTGGACTGCTGCGCGACGCGTCTTCGCGTCACGGTGAAGGATGGCAGCAAAGTGAATGAATCGGCGCTGAAAGCGACCGGCGCGCGCGGCGTTATCGTCCGCGGCAACGGTGTTCAGGTCATTTATGGGCCGCATGTCACGATTATTAAAAACGAAGTGGAAGAGATCTTATCGTAATGAAAACTGTACTGGATAACCTGAAGGGAAAACTGGTCGTCTCCTGCCAGGCGCTGGAGAATGAACCTCTGCATAGCGCGTTTATTATGTCACGAATGGCGCTGGCCGCCGCGCAGGGTGGGGCGGCAGCGATCCGTGCCAATAGCGTGGTGGACATCGAAGCCATCAAGCAGCAGGTAGCGCTGCCGGTTATCGGCATCATCAAACGCGATTATCCGGATAGTGAGGTGTTTATCACCGCCACGATGAAAGAAGTGGATGAGCTGATGACGGTTTCTCCGGAAATCATTGCCCTGGATGCGACTGCGCGACAGCGCCCTGGCGGCGAAGACCTGGCTACGCTGGTCGCGCATATCCGCACGCGGTACCCGTCGGTATGCCTGATGGCGGATATTTCCTCAACAGAAGAGGCCGTGACGGCGCAGGCGCTGGGTTTTGATTGTGTGGGGACCACGCTTTACGGTTATACGGCAGAAACCGCAGGCCATGCGCTACCGGGCAATGACTGCGCGTTTCTGAAAGAGGTGCTGGCTGCCGTCGACATTCCCGTGGTGGCCGAAGGCAACGTTGATACACCTGAACGGGCGGCGAGGTGCCTGGAACTTGGTGCCTTTATGGTCGTTGTCGGCGGGGCCATCACCCGTCCACAGCAAATTACTGCGCGGTTTATGGCAGCGATTGGCGCTCAAAGCACCGATGGAGCATGACCATCTGACGGGGATCTGCGATACTTATCGTTTATCCCCTTAACTGAGATGACTATGCAGTACCCGATTAACGAGATGTTCCAGACCCTGCAAGGCGAGGGTTACTTTACCGGCGTTCCCGCCATCTTTATTCGATTACAGGGATGTCCGGTTGGCTGTGCCTGGTGTGATACCAAACATACGTGGGATAAACTCGCAGATCGGGAAGTGTCGCTGTTTAGCATTCTGGCTAAAACCAAAGAGAGCGATAAGTGGGGCGCGGGAAGTGCGGAAGATCTGCTGGCGATCATTGGCCGTCAGGGGTGGACGGCGCGCCACGTGGTGATTACCGGGGGTGAACCCTGCATCCACGACCTGACGCCGCTGACCGAGCTGCTCGAAAAGAACGGCTACAGCTGTCAGATTGAAACCAGCGGCACGCATGAAGTGCGCTGTTCTCACACCACCTGGGTGACGGTTTCGCCGAAAGTTAACATGCGCGGCGGCTACGATGTACTCTCTCAGGCGCTGGAGCGTGCTGATGAGATTAAACACCCGGTTGGCCGCGTGCGTGATATCGAAGCGCTGGATGAACTGCTCGCCACGCTGACGGATGAAAAGCAGCGCATCATCGCGCTGCAGCCTATCAGCCAGAAAGAGGATGCCACGCGCCTGTGTATTGAAACCTGTATTGCCCGCAACTGGCGGCTGTCGATGCAGACGCACAAGTACCTGAACATCGCCTAAAAAAAAGCCCGGATATTCCGGGCTTTTTTTACTCACCGCGATAGATACAGCCCGCGGTGCAGGTCTCTTTGATCATCACCGCGCTCAGCAGAGGCACCTGCGGTTTCATCTGATCCCAAATCCATTTAGCCAGCACTTCACTGGTCGGGTTTTCAAGGCCCGGGATATCATTCAGATAGTAGTGATCCAGACGATCGTAGGTCGGTTTGAATGCCGCCTTCAGCTCGGCAAAGTCCATGATCCAACCGGTATGCGGATCGACGTCACCGGTTATCTCAAGACGCACCATAAACGAGTGCCCGTGCAGACGGCCACATTTATGCCCTTCAGGAACATGCGGAAGGTGGTGGGCGGCTTCGAAGGTGAAATCTTTAAACAGTGTGGTGGACATTATTGCTCTCAGTAATGCGGAAAAAACCGCCGCATAGTACCGGAAAGCACAATTTTTATCATTAACTAAAACGGCTCTGTTGCCGCAACGTGGTGCATACGAGAAAGGACTACTGTTTTATGATTAAATTTCAATGGGTTAGTTAATCGTTTTTATCGCTAAGAACGATAACTAAAACAGGTTAGTCCATTTGGTTATTTATTATTTCCATCCCTTCTTTAATTGTTATTATCCTCGCCGTTAACCTTATCTTCAGTTTGGATTTATTCGCTTAAAGTCCGCTTGGCTACTGGAACATAACGACGCATGACAACACAGGCCCCACCTTCAAATTTGCTTCCCCTGAACCCGGAGCAACTGGCGCGCCTTCAGGCTGCCACCTCTGATTTTTCTCCCACCCAGCTTGCCTGGGTCTCCGGCTATTTCTGGGGAATGCTTAACCAGCAACCGGGCGCTGTGGCTGCTGCACCGGCAACTGCGGTAGAAATTCCGGCGATTACGCTGATTTCTGCCTCGCAGACGGGCAATGCTCGCCGTGTGGCCGAAGCGCTGCGCGACGACCTGCTGGCCGCCAAACTGAACGTGAACCTGGTGAACGCCGGGGACTATAAATTCAAACAGATCGCGTCCGAAAAACTGCTGGTGGTGGTGGCTTCAACCCAGGGTGAGGGTGAGCCGGCTGAAGAAGCGGTGGCCCTGCATAAATTCCTGTTCTCGAAAAAAGCCCCAAAACTGAACGGGACGGCGTTCGCCGTGTTTGGCCTGGGCGACACCTCCTACGAATTTTTCTGCCAGTCCGGTAAAGATTTCGACAACAAACTGGCGGAACTGGGCGCTGAGCGCCTGCTGGACCGCGTTGATGCGGATGTGGAATACCAGACTGCAGCCGCTGAATGGCGTGCGCGCATCGTTGACGTGCTGAAAGCACGCGTGCCGAAAGAGACCCCAGCGCAGGCTGCCGTCACCGCGGCGGGTGCAGTCAATGATATTCACACCAGCCCGTATACCAAAGAGGCACCGCTGGCAGCGAGCCTGGCGGTTAATCAGAAAATTACCGGTCGCGCCTCTGAGAAAGACGTGCGGCATATTGAAATCGATCTCGGTGATTCCGGTCTGCGTTACCAGCCGGGCGATGCACTTGGGATCTGGTACCAGAACGATCCGGCGCTGGTTAAAGAGCTGGTCGAACTGCTGTGGCTGAAAGGCGATGAGCCTGTCACCGTCGACGGTAACACGCAGCCGCTCTCTGAGGCGCTGCAGTGGCATTTCGAGCTGACGGTCAACACGCCAAACATCGTTGAAAATTACGCTACCTTAACGCGCAGTGAATCGCTGCTGCCTCTGGTGGGGGATAAGGCGAAGCTGCAGCATTACGCCGCGACGACGCCGATTGTCGATATGGTGCGTTTCTCTCCGGCACAGCTGGATGCGGATGCGCTAATTGGCCTGCTGCGTCCGCTGACGCCGCGCCTCTACTCCATTGCCTCTTCCCAGGCCGAAGTGGAGAGCGAAGTGCATATCACCGTGGGCGTGGTGCGTTATGACATCGAAGGCCGTGCCCGTGCGGGCGGGGCATCAAGCTTCCTGGCCGATCGCGTGGAGGAAGACGGTGAAGTGCGCGTGTTTATCGAGCACAACGACAACTTCCGTCTGCCTGCGAACCCGGAAACACCGGTCATCATGATTGGGCCGGGTACCGGTATTGCGCCATTCCGCGCCTTTATGCAGCAGCGCGCTGCAGATGAGGCGCCGGGTAAAAACTGGTTGTTCTTCGGCAACCCGCACTTTACGGAAGATTTCCTCTACCAGGTTGAGTGGCAGCGTTACGTCAAAGAAGGCGTCCTGACGCGCATCGACCTGGCCTGGTCCCGCGATCAGCAAGAAAAAGTATATGTACAAGACAAACTGCGCGAACAGGGCGCAGAGCTGTGGCGCTGGATCAATGACGGTGCCCACATTTATGTCTGCGGCGACGCCAATCGCATGGCGAAAGACGTTGAGCAGGCATTGCTGGAAGTGATTGCCGAATTCGGCGGTATGGATGCCGAAACGGCGGATGAATTTTTAAGTGAGCTGCGCGTTGAGCGCCGTTATCAGCGAGATGTCTACTAATGAGCGAAAAACATCCAGGGCCACTGGTGGTCGAAGGTAAACTGACAGACGCCGAGCGCATGAAGCTGGAAAGCAACTATCTGCGCGGCACCATTGCTGAAGATCTGAATGACGGTCTCACCGGCGGCTTTAAAGGCGACAACTTTCTGCTGATCCGTTTCCACGGTATGTATCAGCAGGACGACCGTGATATCCGCGCCGAACGTGCAGAACAGAAGCTGGAGCCGCGTCATGCGATGCTGCTGCGCTGCCGTCTTCCGGGCGGGGTGATCACCACGAAACAGTGGCAGGCGATCGATAAGTTTGCGGGTGAAAATACCCTTTATGGCAGCATCCGTCTGACCAACCGTCAGACCTTCCAGTTCCACGGCATTCTGAAGAAGAACGTGAAGCCGGTACACCAGATGCTGCACTCTGTCGGGCTGGACGCGCTGGCCACGGCCAACGACATGAACCGTAACGTGCTCTGCACCTCGAACCCGTACGAGTCCGAGCTGCACGCCGAAGCCTATGAGTGGGCGAAAAAGATCTCTGAGCACCTGCTGCCACGCACCCGCGCCTATGCGGAGATCTGGCTCGATCAGGAAAAAGTGGCCACCACCGACGAAGAACCGATCCTTGGCCAGACCTATCTGCCGCGTAAGTTCAAAACCACCGTGGTGATCCCGCCGCAGAACGATATCGATCTGCACGCCAACGACATGAACTTCGTGGCGATTGCCGAAAATGGCAAGCTGGTGGGCTTTAACCTGCTGGTGGGCGGCGGTCTCTCCATCGAACACGGTAACAAGAAAACCTATGCCCGTACCGCAAGCGAGTTTGGTTTCCTGCCGCTGGAGCACACGCTGGCCGTGGCTGAAGCGGTTGTCACCACGCAGCGCGACTGGGGTAACCGTACGGACCGTAAAAACGCGAAAACCAAATACACCCTGGAGCGCGTGGGCGTAGAGACGTTCAAAGCGGAAGTGGAGCGTCGCGCGGGGATTAAGTTTGAGCCGATCCGTCCGTATGAATTTACGGGACGTGGCGATCGTATTGGCTGGGTCAAAGGCATCGACAATAAATGGCACCTGACGCTGTTTATTGAAAACGGCCGTATTCTTGATTATCCGGGCCGCCCGCTGAAAACCGGTCTGCTGGAAATTGCGAAGATCCATAAAGGTGAATTCCGTATCACCGCTAACCAGAACCTGATCGTTGCCGGCGTGCCGGAAAGCCAGAAAGCGAAGATTGAGAAACTGGCGCGCGACCATGGGTTGATGGACGCGGTGAAGCCGCAGCGTGAAAACTCAATGGCCTGCGTGTCGTTCCCGACCTGCCCGCTGGCGATGGCGGAAGCAGAGCGTTTCCTGCCGTCATTCACCGATAAGGTGGAAGCGATTCTGGAAAAACACGGTATTCCGGACGAGCATATTGTTATGCGTGTCACCGGCTGCCCGAACGGCTGTGGCCGTGCGATGCTGGCCGAGCTGGGTCTGGTGGGTAAAGCGCCGGGTCGCTATAACCTGCACCTCGGCGGCAACCGTATCGGAACGCGTATTCCGCGCATGTTCCGTGAGAACATCACCGAGCCGGAAATTCTTGATTCTATCGACGAGCTTGTCGGGCGCTGGGCGAAAGAGCGCGAAGCGGGTGAAGGCTTCGGCGACTTTACGGTGCGTGCGGGCATTATTCGCCCGGTGCTCGATCCCGCAAGGGATTTCTGGGAGTAAACACGAGAGGTAATTATGTCCGTACTCGATCTAAACGCCCTAAATGAACTGCCAAAAGTCGATCGCATTCTGGCGCTGGCAGAAACCAATGCGCAGCTTGAAAAGCTCGACGCCGAAGGCCGCGTGGCATGGGCCCTGGAGAACCTGCCAGGTGATTATGTGCTCTCGTCGAGTTTTGGTATTCAGGCTGCGGTGAGTTTGCATCTGGTGAACCAGATTCGTCCGGACATTCCGGTGATCCTGACCGATACCGGCTACCTGTTCCCGGAAACCTACCAGTTTATCGATGAGCTGACGGACAAGCTCGGGCTGAACCTGAAAGTCTACCGTGCGGAGCAAAGTGCGGCCTGGCAGGAGGCGCGGTATGGCAAACTGTGGGAACAGGGCGTTGAGGGCATTGAGAAATACAATGAGATCAACAAGGTCGAGCCGATGAACCGGGCGCTGAAAGAGCTTAACGCGCAGACCTGGTTTGCGGGGTTACGCCGCGAGCAGTCCGGAAGTCGCGCCACGCTCCCGGTGCTGGCGGTTCAGCGCGGGGTGTTTAAAGTGCTGCCGATCATCGACTGGGATAACCGTACGGTTTACCAGTACCTGCAAAAACACGGACTGAAATACCACCCGCTCTGGGACCAGGGTTATCTGTCAGTGGGCGATACCCATACCACGCGTAAATGGGAACCGGGCATGGCGGAAGAAGAGACGCGATTCTTTGGACTTAAGCGCGAGTGCGGATTGCACGAAGGGTAAATTCTGTTCCCTTTTCCCTCACCCTCTTACAAAGGGTGAGGGACATGTTCTGTTCTACGCTTTCCCAGCTTTTGCCAGCTCTTTCACCAGCGGCAGCATCACTTTAACCACATCCCGACTGCGATGTTCAATCCGCTGCGGCAGTGCGCTATCAATATGCTGCTGATTATCCAGCAGCACGTTATGCCAGCTCGTCCCGTCCGGGAAAGCCTTCGATTTCACCCGCTGCTGATAACCGTCTTTCTTACCCAGCATCCAGTTAGTGGCTTCCACGTACAGAACAGGAATGCCCGCTTTATCGAACACTTCACCATCATTACAGCAGCCGGTTCCGCGAGGATAATCGGGATTCCCGCCCGGGTTGCTGGTGGCATACACCCCATGGCTGCGGGCGATTGCCAGCGCGCGGTCGCGCGTCAGTTTACGCACGGTACCCGGCGTACTCTGTCCGCTGTTGAAATAGAGCTTATCGCCGACGATCAGGTTATCGAGGTTAATCACCAGCAGCGTATTTTTCCTCTCCTCGGCACTCATGCGTTTCAGGAGATTCTCCGCGCCAAGTTTTCCCTCTTCTTCACCGCTGGTGGCAACGAAACGGATCCCGTATTGGGTTGGAATGTCTTTCATTCGCTCTGCCAGTTCGAGCATCACGCCCAGACCCGCCGCGTTATCATCCAGCCCCTGTAACGTCAGCCCGCCGAGATTATTGTCGGTATCGGCGTCGCTCATTGGCGCGTAGGTGTCCAGGTGCGCCATGATAATGATCTGTTCCGCCGCGCTACCTTCATGGGCCGCAATGACCGTACTGCCGGTCACGTTATGCCAGTTTTTTGTTTTATTGCGCGAGGTATAGACGTAGCGGCTGTGAAACGATCGGATATCGCTCTGGTAACCCATGTCAGCAAATTGCTGGCGAATATAATCGGCGGAAAGCATTTCCGCTGGCGTGCCGGTCATACGACCCGGAAAGACGGTCGCAATATGCCGCGCCTGCATATTCGCGATTTCACCATAGGGCTGATTTTTTGCCTGGGCCGGAAGGATAAAGCAAACGCCGAGCGCCAGGGCAGCGATACGGTGGCGCGTTGCGGAAAACATAGTGAGTCCTTAAAAACAGAGCAAAATTTTAACCCGCCTAGTATGAAACTGTGATCGACCATACACAATTTGAATTGCTCTTAAATGCCCGAAAATTCGCGTGTTAAGCACTTTTTGATCTTTGCTTTTCCATGGCGTTATTCCATTGAGTAACTACTCATTCCAATTCGTAATTTCATTCGATCTAAGCCGCCCCCTATAGTCCCACTATTCCTTGTTGTTAGTGAGTTGTAGCTTGTGGACTATCTGCCCCTTTTTGCCGCGATAAAAGACAGACCTGTGCTGGTAGTCGGCACCGGTGAGGTTGCCGATCGCAAAATCGCGTTTCTGCAGCGAGCGGGGGCGCAGGTACGGATAGTCGACGAGGCGGATTTCGACGAGTCGCAAATCGACAGCGTGGTGCTGGTGATTGCGGCAACCGATAACCGTGAGCTCAACCGCCGTATTTCAGAGGCGGCTCAGGCCCGTCACCGTCTGGTGAACGTGGTGGACGATCGGCCGCTGTGTTCTTTTATCTTCCCGTCGATTGTTGACCGTTCGCCATTGCTGGTGGCCATCTCCTCCGGCGGGACCGCGCCGGTGCTGGCACGCGTGCTGCGGGAAAAAATCGAAGCACTTTTGCCTACCAGCCTTGGGCGGATGGCGGAGAAAGCGAGCTTCTGGCGTAACCATCTGAAAACGCGCCTGACCAGCGTGACGGAACGCCGTCGCTTTTGGGAACGCGTGTTCCGCGGTCGTTTTGCCAGCCTGATGCATGCCGGGAATGAAACGGCGGCGCAGCAGATCCTCGAAGATGAGCTGGATAACCCTGGCAGTAGCGGCGGCGAGATCATTCTGGTCGGTGCGGGGCCGGGTGATGCCGGGCTGCTGACCCTGCGCGGCCTGCAGGTGCTTCAGGATGCCGATGTGGTGTTCTACGACCATCTGGTCACCGACGGGGTGCGCGAATTGATTCGCCGTGACGCAGAACAAATCTGCGTTGGCAAACGGGCGGGCGAGCACTCTGTACCGCAGCATGACACCAACCAGATGCTGGTGGCGGCGGCAAAAGCGGGCAAAACGGTGGTGCGGCTTAAAGGTGGCGACCCGTTTATCTTTGGTCGCGGCGGGGAAGAGCTGCAGGCGGCGGCTGAAGCGGGCGTGCCGTTCCAGGTCGTCCCGGGTATCACGGCGGCTTCCGCAGTGACGGCCTACGCCGGTATACCGCTTACTCACCGCGATTACGCCCAGAGCGTGACCTTTGTCACGGGCCATTACAAGGCGGACAGCACCCCGTTTGACTGGTCGCATCTGGCCCAGAGTCGTCAGACGCTGGCTATCTATATGGGCACGATGAAGGCGGCGGACATCAGTGAACAACTTATTCAACACGGTCGAGAGGCAACCACGCCGGTCGCCGTGATTTCTCGCGGCACGCGCGTCGATCAGCATGTGGCTATCGGTACGCTACAGGATCTTGCCACCCTGGCGAAAGAGGCCCCTATGCCCGCGCTTATCGTGGTAGGGGAAGTGGTGCACCTGCACAGCACACTCGCCTGGTTTCAACATACAACAGACTCAGAGGGGTTTGGCTCCTCTGTGGTGAATCTGGCTTAAGGAACGGTTATGGACCAAAAACGACTTACTCACCTGCGGCAGCTCGAAGCGGAAAGTATCCATATTATCCGCGAAGTGGCAGCCGAATTCTCTAACCCGGTGATGATGTATTCCATCGGTAAAGATTCCAGCGTGATGCTACACCTGGCGCGTAAAGCGTTTTACCCGGGTACGCTGCCGTTCCCGCTGCTGCACGTTGATACCGGCTGGAAATTCCGTGAAATGTATGAATTCCGCGACCGTACGGCAAAAGCCTACGGCTGCGAACTGCTGGTGCATAAAAACCCGGAAGGGGTGGCGATGGGCATTAACCCGTTCGTGCACGGTAGCGCCAAACACACTGACATCATGAAAACCGAAGGGCTGAAGCAGGCGCTGAACAAATACGGTTTTGACGCGGCCTTCGGCGGCGCACGCCGTGACGAAGAAAAATCCCGTGCGAAAGAGCGTATCTACTCTTTCCGCGACCGCTTCCACCGCTGGGATCCAAAAAACCAGCGCCCGGAGCTGTGGCATAACTACAACGGTCAGATCAACAAGGGCGAAAGCATTCGCGTGTTCCCGCTCTCCAACTGGACCGAGCTGGATATCTGGCAGTACATCTATCTGGAAAATATCGAGATCGTGCCGCTGTACCTGGCCGCTGAACGTCCGGTGCTGGAGCGTGACGGCATGCTGATGATGATCGATGACGATCGCATCGACCTGCAGCCAGGCGAAGTGATCAAAAAACAGATGGTGCGTTTCCGTACCCTCGGCTGCTGGCCATTGACCGGTGCCGTGGAGTCCAGTGCGCAGACGCTGCCGGAGATCATTGAAGAGATGCTGGTGTCGACCACCAGTGAGCGACAGGGGCGCGTGATTGACCGCGACCAGGCAGGCTCCATGGAGCTGAAGAAACGTCAGGGTTATTTCTAAGGAGCCGCCATGAACACGACCATTGCTCAACAAATTGCCAATGAAGGCGGCGTAGAAGCTTATCTGCACGCGCAACAACACAAAAGCCTGCTGCGCTTTCTGACCTGCGGCAGCGTCGATGACGGGAAAAGCACGCTGATCGGCCGTCTGCTGCACGATACGCGACAGATTTACGAAGATCAGCTCTCTTCCCTGCACAATGACAGTAAACGTCATGGTACCCAGGGCGAGAAACTCGACCTGGCGCTGCTGGTGGACGGCCTGCAGGCCGAGCGCGAGCAGGGCATCACCATTGATGTGGCGTATCGCTATTTCTCCACCGAGAAGCGCAAATTTATTATTGCCGACACCCCGGGGCACGAGCAGTACACCCGTAACATGGCGACCGGTGCGTCTACCTGTGAACTGGCGATCCTGCTGATTGACGCCCGTAAAGGGGTACTGGATCAGACTCGTCGCCACAGCTTTATCTCCACGTTGCTGGGGATCAAACACCTGGTGGTGGCGGTCAACAAAATGGATCTGGTGAACTTCAGCGAAGAGAAGTTTGATGAGATCCGCCAGAGTTACCTGACGTTTGCTGAACAGCTGCCGGGTAACCTGGATATTCGCTTTGTGCCGCTCTCTGCGCTGGAAGGCGACAACGTGGCTTCCCAGAGCGCGAACATGCCGTGGTATAGCGGCCCGACGCTGCTCGAAGTGCTTGAAACCGTGGAGATCCAGCGCGTGGTCGACACCCAGCCGATGCGCTTCCCGGTTCAGTACGTTAACCGTCCTAACCTCGATTTCCGCGGTTTCTCCGGCACTCTCGCGTCGGGCACCGTGGCGGTCGGTCAGCGCGTTAAAGTTCTGCCGTCTGGTGTGGAATCCACCATCAGCCGTATCGTCACCTTTGATGGCGATCTGCCGCAAGCCGGCGCGGGTGAAGCGGTCACGCTGGTATTGAAAGATGAAATTGATATCAGCCGCGGCGATCTGCTGGTGGACGCTCAGGAGACGCTGGCAGCGGTGCAGGGGGCTTCCGTTGATGTGGTGTGGATGGCCGAACAACCGCTGACCGCTGGTCAGAGCTACGACATTAAAATCGCGGGTAAGAAAACCCGTGCCCGCGTGGACGGTATCCAGTTCCAGGTGGACATCAATAACCTGACCCAGCGCGACGTCACCGAGCTGCCGCTGAACGGCATTGGTCTGGTCGACGTGACCTTTGACGAGCCGCTGGTGCTGGATCCCTACCAGCAGAACCCGGTAACGGGTGGGCTGATCTTTATCGATCGCCTCTCCAACGTGACCGTGGGTGCCGGTATGGTGCGTGAGCCAAATGAACAAGCTACGGTAGCCTCTGAGTTCAGCGCTTTTGAGCTGGAGCTGAATGCGCTGGTGCGTAAGCACTTCCCGCACTGGGGTGCGCGCGATCTGCTGGGAGGCAAGTAATGGCCGCCCATGATGAGAACGTCGTCTGGCATCCTCATCCGGTCACCGTCGCGCAGCGCGAGAAACTTCACGGTCATCGTGGCGTGGTACTGTGGTTTACCGGGCTATCCGGCTCTGGTAAATCCACGGTAGCGGGCGCGCTGGAAGAGGCGCTACACCAGCAGGGGGTCAGTACCTACCTGCTGGATGGCGACAATGTGCGCCACGGCCTGTGCAGCGATTTGGGCTTCAGCGACGACGATCGTAAAGAGAATATTCGCAGGGTGGGGGAAGTGGCCAGCCTGATGGCGGATGCCGGGTTAGTGGTACTGACCGCGTTTATCTCACCGCATCGTGCCGAACGCCAGATGGTGCGCGAGCGCGTCGGGCAGGATCGCTTTATCGAAGTGTTTGTTGATACGCCGCTGGAAATTTGCGAAGCGCGCGATCCCAAAGGGCTGTATAAGAAAGCGCGCGCGGGAGAGTTGCGAAACTTCACCGGCATTGACTCGGTGTACGAAGCGCCTGAATCGCCTGAAATTCACCTGGAAGGTCAACAATTGGTAACAAATTTAGTAAGCCAATTATTAGACCTGCTCAGACGGGACGATATTATCAGATCCTGAGACGGTATCGTTCGGGAGCTGTCTTCCCGAACGATGAGTCACGGTCACAGGATCAGCTATGCGCAACAGTGAGAACTACATTATTACCACCGGGTCGGAGCCGTTAGCGACCGACGACGAGACGACCTGGTCCTTTCCTGGGGCCATAGTCGGCTTCGTCTCGTGGTTGTTGGCCCTGGGCATCCCTTTTCTTATCTACGGCGGTAATACGCTGTTCTTCTTTCTCTATACCTGGCCTTTCTTCCTGGCGCTGATGCCTGTGGCGGTTGTCGTCGGTATTGCGCTGCACTCGCTGCTTAATGGCAAACTTCTTTACAGTACCGTGGTCACGATTGTGACGGTGGTTCTGATGTTTGGTCTGTTATTTTTGTGGCTCATGGGCTAACTTCAGCCATAATTCAAACCGTAAACAACTGTGTGACGATATTGAGCAAGGCGATTCTGCGGAAAAAATGTGGTACATTTGCCCGCGATGTTGCGGCATCTCTGTTACCCCGGCAAAAAGATCTGGGGGCGTTTTGGGATGATGATGCCGTTTTTCAGGGGGCAGGATGGGTAAACTAACGCTGCTGTTGCTGGCTTTGCTGATCTGGCTACAATATTCGCTGTGGTTCGGTAAAAACGGACTGCACGACTATAGCCGGGTAAGCGATGACGTCGCGGCTCAGCAGGCAACAAACGCCAAACTTAAGGCGCGAAACGATCAACTCTTTGCTGAAATTGATGACCTCAATGGCGGGCAAGAGGCGATTGAGGAACGCGCACGCAATGAACTCAGTATGACTAAGCCGGGCGAAACTTTTTATCGTCTGGTTCCGGATGCGTCTAAACGCAATCAGGGCTCAGCACAAAACAATCGATAATCAGGCCCAGGATTACGACATGGCAGTAACTTTTTCGGACGTATGCGCCGTGGTGCCGGCTGCGGGTTTTGGCCGGCGCATGCAGACAGAATGTCCCAAGCAATACCTCTCTATTGGCGATAAAACGATCCTCGAACATTCCGTGGCGGCGCTGCTGGCGCATCCGCGGGTGACGCGCGTGATTATCGCTATCAGCCCGGGTGATGCGCGTTTCGCGCAGTTACCGCTGGCAAATCATCCGCAGATTACCGTTGTTGACGGCGGCGCCGAGCGTGCCGATTCCGTGCTGGCGGGCATTCAGGCCGCCGGTGAGGCACCATGGGTTCTGGTCCATGACGCTGCCCGTCCGTGCCTGCATCAGGATGACCTTGCGCGCCTGCTGGCGCTTAGCGAAACCAGCCGGGTAGGCGGTATTCTTGCCGCCCCTGTACGCGACACCATGAAGCGCGCTGAGCCGGGCAAGCAGGCTATCGCGCACACCGTTGAGCGCGTCGATTTATGGCACGCGCTGACCCCCCAATTTTTCCCCCGCGAATTACTTCACGACTGCTTAACGCGTGCGCTTAAAGAAGGTGCGACCATCACGGACGAAGCCTCGGCGCTGGAGTATTGCGGTTTCCATCCTGAGCTGGTTGAAGGACGCGCTGATAATATAAAAGTGACGCGTCCGGAAGATTTACAGCTCGCGGAATTTTATCTTACCCGTTCGACCCATCAGGAGAAGGCATAATGCGAATTGGACACGGTTTTGATGTACACGCCTTTGGCGGAGAAGGCCCAATTATCATTGGCGGCGTACGCATTCCTTATGAAAAAGGGCTGCTTGCGCATTCTGATGGCGACGTAGCATTACATGCCCTGACCGATGCATTGCTGGGTGCTGCGGCACTGGGCGATATCGGTAAGCTGTTCCCGGACACTGACCCGGCCTTCAAAGGCGCGGACAGCCGTGCGCTGCTGCGTGAAGCCTGGCGTCGTATTCAGGCGAAAGGCTACACCCTCGGCAACGTGGATGTGACGATCATTGCCCAGGCCCCCAAAATGCTGCCGCATATCCCGCAGATGCGCGTGTTCATTGCAGAAGATCTGGGTTGCCACATGGATGATGTTAACGTCAAAGCGACGACGACAGAGAAACTGGGCTTTACCGGTCGTGGTGAAGGGATTGCCTGTGAGGCCGTGGCGCTGCTGGTGAAGGCAAGCCAATGACGGACTTCGACAACCTGACCTGGCTGCACGGTAAACCGCAGGGGAACGGGCTGCTGAAAGCCAGCCCTGAAGATTTTGTTGTGGTGGAAGACCTGGGATTCGCGCCGGATGGCGAAGGCGAACATATCCTGGTACGCATTCTGAAAAATGGCTGCAATACCCGTTTTGTGGCCGATGCGCTGGCAAAATTCCTCAAAATTCATGCCCGCGAAGTGAGCTTTGCCGGGCAGAAAGATAAACACGCCGTCACCGAACAGTGGCTCTGCGCACGCGTGCCGGGTAATACGATGCCTGATTTAAGCAAATTTGAGCTTGAGGGCTGTAAGGTACTGGAATACGCACGCCATAAGCGCAAACTGCGTCTGGGCGCGTTGAAGGGCAACCATTTTACGCTGGTACTGCGTGAGATTTCGGACCGTGACGATGTGGAAAAACGCCTGAACGCTATCAATGCGTGCGGCGTACCAAACTATTTTGGCGCACAGCGCTTTGGTATCGGCGGCAGCAACCTGCTCGGCGCACTGCGCTGGGCGCAAAGCGATGCCCCGGTTCGCGACAGGAATAAACGCAGTTTTTGGTTGTCGGCGGCCCGCAGTGCGTTGTTTAATCAGATTGTGAGCGAACGGCTGAAAAAACCGGACGCGAATCAAGTTGTTGTCGGCGATGCGCTACAATTAGCGGGACGCGGGAGCTGGTTTGTGGCAACGGCTGAAGAAATGGCCGATGTGCAGTCGCGCGTGGATACTCAAACGCTGATGATTACCGCAGCCTTGCCCGGCACGGGCGACTGGGGTACGCAGGGCGATGCGCTGGCTGCTGAGCAGTCTGCCGTCGCTGATATGCAGGCATTACAAACACTGCTGGTGCGGGAAAAAGTCGAGGCGGCACGCCGTGCGATGCTGCTCTATCCGCAACAGTTGAGCTGGAACTGGTGGGACGACGTAACCGTCGAGTTACGCTTCTGGCTGCCGGCAGGTAGCTTTGCCACCAGTGTTGTCAGGGAACTTATCAACACGTCGGGTGATTATGCGAATATTGCTGAGTAACGATGACGGGATCCATGCGCCGGGTATACAGACCCTGGCGAAACACCTTCGCGAATTTGCGGAAGTGCAGGTCGTGGCACCCGATCGTAACCGCAGTGGAGCGTCTAACTCTCTGACGCTGGAGTCGTCGCTTCGCACCTTTACCTTTGAAAATGGTGATATCGCCGTCCAGATGGGCACGCCGACCGACTGCGTTTTTCTGGGCGTGAACGCGCTGATGCGCCCGCGCCCGGACATCGTCGTCTCCGGTATTAACGCCGGGCCCAATCTTGGCGACGATGTGATTTACTCCGGAACCGTGGCCGCCGCCATGGAAGGGCGCCATCTGGGGTTCCCTGCACTGGCCGTTTCGTTAAACGGCCACACGCACTACGACACGGCGGCAGCGGTGACCTGTTCTCTCCTGCGGGCGCTCAATCGCGAGCCGCTGCGTACCGGGCGCATCCTCAATATTAACGTGCCGGATCTGCCGCTGAGTGAAATCAAAGGCATTCGCGTAACGCGTTGCGGAAGCCGACACCCGGCTGACCAGGTGATCCCGCAGCAGGATCCGCGTGGCAATACGCTTTACTGGATTGGTCCTCCTGGCGACAAGTGTGACGCCGGACCGGATACCGACTTTGCCGCCGTTGATGAAGGATATGTCTCGGTTACGCCGCTGCATGTAGATTTAACCGCGTATAGTGCGCATGATGTGGTGTCGGGTTGGCTGGATCGCGCAGGAGTGAACGCGCAATGGTAAGCAAACGTGTACAAACTCTTCTGGAACAGCTACGCGCTCAGGGGATCCGCGACGAGCATGTGCTCGACGCGCTCGCCCAGGTGCCGCGTGAGAAATTTGTAGACGAGGCGTTTGAACACAAAGCGTGGGAAAACGTGGCGCTGCCTATCGGGCAGGGTCAGACGATTTCACAGCCTTACATGGTGGCGCGTATGACGGAGCTGCTGGAGCTCACGCCCCATTCGCGCGTGCTGGAAATTGGCACCGGGTCGGGGTACCAAACCGCGATCCTGGCGCATCTGGTGCACCATGTTTGCTCCGTTGAGCGTATTAAAGGTTTGCAGTGGCAGGCGCGTCGTCGCCTGAAACAACTTGATTTACATAACGTTTCGACACGACACGGTGATGGATGGCAGGGTTGGCAGGCACGCGCCCCGTTTGACGCGATCATCGTGACGGCTGCTCCACCTGAAATTCCCGCTGCTCTGTTATCGCAGCTGGATGAAGGCGGCATTCTTGTTCTGCCTGTCGGGGACGAGCAACAGCTCCTGAAGCGCGTTCGTCGGCGTGGCGGCGAGTTTATTATCGATACCGTGGAAGCTGTGCGCTTTGTTCCTCTGGTAAAGGGGGAGTTGGCCTGAGACTCAGAATTATCCAGGGTTATTAAGGCAAATTCAGCGTATGGTTTGGCGCGAAAGATTCGTGTCATCACGGTAAATTTTAAGTCACTGGTAGTTAACACATTCCTGGGGGATAAATGAGCGCGGGAAGCCCTAAATTCACCATCAGCCGTGTTGCGGCATTATCACTGGTTTCGCTCTGGCTGGCAGGCTGTACAAGTTCTAATAATGCACCTGCGCCCGTCAGTTCCGTGGGGGGATCCAGCAGCTCGGGTAACACGTCCAGCGGAATGTTGATCACCCCTCCGCCTAAAATGGGCACTGCTGCGGCACAACAAAATCCGCCCATTCAGCCAATGCAGCCTCCTGTTACGCAGCCAACACAGGTTCAGCCAGTGGAACACCCTGTGCAGACTCAAAATGGCCGCATAGTGTATAACCGCCAGTATGGGAACATTCCGAAAGGTAGCTATACCGGTGGGAGCACCTATACCGTAAAACGCGGCGACACGCTGTTCTATATTGCGTGGATCACCGGGAACGATTTCCGTGACCTGGCGCAGCGTAATAACGTCCAGGCCCCGTATGGTCTGGAAGTCGGCCAGACGCTCCAGGTGGGCAATGCGACGGGTACGCCGCTCACGCCTGGCAACACCGTTTCAGCGGCCGATGTCACTGCGCAAAATAACAGCGTTAAGCCTGCACAAAAATCCACCACGGTGGTTGCTTCACAACCGGTAATTACGTATTCTGAGGATTCAGGTGATCAGACTGCTAACAAAATGTTGCCGAATAATAAAGGGACTGCGACTGTTGTCACAGCACCGACTACGGCACCTGTGGTTAGCTCTACTGAACCGACTGCCAGCAGTATGACCTCCAGTTCGCCAATTTCTGCATGGCGCTGGCCAACTGACGGCAAGGTTATCGAAAACTTCTCTTCCTCCGAGGGAGGAAATAAAGGGATCGATATCGCAGGGAATAAGGGACAGGCTATTATCGCGACCGCAGACGGTCGTGTTGTATATGCCGGTAACGCTCTGCGCGGTTACGGTAATCTTATTATCATCAAACATAACGATGATTACCTGAGTGCCTACGCCCATAACGACACAATGCTGGTCCGGGAACAACAAGAAGTTAAGGCGGGGCAAAAAATCGCTACCATGGGTAGCACCGGCACCAGTTCTACACGCTTGCATTTTGAAATTCGTTACAAGGGGAAATCCGTAAACCCGCTGCAGTATTTGCCGCAGCGATAAGTTGACGGGGCATGCCAGCCAGGGTGTCTCGTTCAGGGATCACGGGTAGGAGCCACCTTATGAGTCAGAATACGCTGAAAGTTCATGATTTAAATGAAGATGCGGAATTTGATGAGAACGGAGCAGAGGCTTTTGATGAAAAAGCCTTAGTAGAAGAGGAACCCAGTGATAACGATTTGGCTGAAGAAGAGCTGTTATCGCAGGGCGCCACACAGCGTGTACTGGACGCGACTCAGCTTTACCTTGGGGAGATTGGTTACTCCCCACTGTTAACGGCCGAAGAAGAAGTCTATTTCGCACGTCGTGCTTTGCGTGGTGATGTTGCCTCGCGCCGTCGCATGATTGAAAGTAACTTGCGTCTGGTCGTGAAAATTGCCCGTCGTTACGGCAATCGAGGTCTGGCTCTGCTGGATCTGATTGAAGAGGGCAACTTAGGTCTCATCCGCGCAGTTGAGAAGTTTGACCCGGAACGCGGGTTCCGTTTCTCAACCTACGCGACCTGGTGGATTCGTCAGACCATCGAACGGGCGATTATGAACCAAACCCGTACGATTCGCCTGCCGATTCACATCGTCAAAGAGTTGAACGTTTATCTGCGTACTGCGCGCGAGTTGTCCCATAAACTGGACCACGAGCCAAGCGCGGAAGAGATCGCCGAACAACTTGATAAACCGGTTGATGACGTAAGCCGTATGCTGCGTCTCAACGAGCGCATTACCTCCGTTGACACCCCGTTGGGTGGCGACTCCGAAAAAGCGCTGCTGGACATCCTGGCCGATGAAAAAGACAACGGTCCGGAAGACACCACGCAGGACGATGACATGAAACAGAGCATCGTCAAATGGCTGTTCGAACTGAACGCCAAACAGCGTGAAGTGCTGGCACGTCGTTTCGGTTTACTGGGGTATGAAGCTGCAACACTGGAAGATGTCGGCCGCGAAATTGGCCTGACCCGTGAACGTGTTCGTCAGATTCAGGTTGAAGGTCTGCGTCGCCTGCGTGAAATCCTGCAGGGACAAGGTCTGAATATCGAAGCGCTGTTCCGCGAATAAGCAATCTTTCATCAAAAAAGGCCCGTCGTGAGACGGGCCTTTTTCTTTTGCGTTACGGTTGTGCCGTTTCGTGCAGCAAACGCCACGTTATCTTGCCATCCTTCTGATTGAGCACGGCGGTTGACCAGCGCACATTGACGGGCTGATCCGGGCGAGTTTGCGTTTCCCGGTAGTGAAGCACTGCGCCGTTGGCCCACGTCTGTAGCGTCGTTATCTCATCAAGAACAATCTCCAGACCAGGACGGCTGCCGCGCTGAAGGTCCAGGAAACCGACAAGCGCGTTATAGTCAAAATGGACGCCACCTGGGGTGAGCATCATAAAATCCGGCTGAAAGTGGGCGAGCAGGGCGTCAACATCCCCTTCGCCCTTACCCAACCAGTTCTCCAGCTTAACGTGAACGTCGATAATGTCCTGTTCGAAATGGGTCATGGTTTCTCCTGTTGCACCTCTGAAAGCACCTGCGTGTTGTTAAGACGAAAGACGTACACGACGGGCAGTAATGTGATGGCCGCAGCAACACTAAACATCCCGTGCCATGCGGTGAGCGGCGTGAAAAACGCCAGTGTCAGGTTCAGCACCTGCGAGAGCAGGAATGCCCCGGCAAAAAAACTGATCTGACGATTAAGATTCCATAGCGCGCTGGCGTCAGGCATATCGTCGCGCGCCGTCGTCAAAAATGCGCTGCTTTGCGCCGTACTGCTGCAAAGACTGCCGCCCGCGCCCATTAACGTAAACGCGACGCCAGGTAACAACACTGTGGTAGTCGGGCTGACGTTAAGCAGCAGTAAAACGCCCAGCGCCTGTAACAGGCAACCCACGACAATGAGAGGCCGGGGACCCACGCGGTTAAAATAACGTCCGGTCGCGGTGATCGCCATAAACGAGGCCAGAGACCATGGCAGCATCAGCATCCCCGTTGCGGCAGGTGTCATGTGCGCCTCGCTCTGAAGATAATACATCCCCGTGACGTTCACCCCAATAAACATGCCGGGTACGCACAAATAGACAAGCATGGAAAAACGCAGCAGCGGGTCGGCCAGCAGGGGCAGGTTTAACAGCCTGCTCGCTTTCACGGGGGGCCTCTCATTCTTAAGCCACACGCAGGCCAGGAAAAACGTCACGGCGGCGACAGGCGTTGTGGCAAAAAATATCCATCGCCAGCTGAGTGCCTGAACCAGCACTCCCCCCACGGCGGGTGAGCATGCAGGCGCAAGCAATGCAACCAGCATGACCGCTGAGGAGAGCCTGGCACGCTCATGGGGTTTAAACTTTTGCCAGGTCAGCGCCTGTCCGACCGGGATCAGTAAACCCCCTCCCATGCCCTGCAGCACTCGCCAGGCAATCAGGCTCTCAAGTGAGGACGACAAACCTGCCGCAACGGAGGCGGCGCTAAAGAGAAAAAGCGAAAGCAGAATCACATGCTTCGGCCCGAGCCTGCGCGTCAGCAGGGTGCTGAAGGGGATGACGAGTGTCAGACCGGCAATATAGCCGTTACTGACCCAGGCAAGCGATGAGGGCGTGGCGTTGAACGCCTGAGCCATTGCCGGAAAAGCGACGCTGGCGATAAACATATTAATTAAATCAAGAAAAAAGCCCAGTAGATAGACAACGGCGACTTTGCTGCGATACGACATGGCGGCACCTCCAGTGAGGGGCGTATCGTATCGGGCAGGGAGGTACGGATAAACGTTATAAAGCGCGATATACTGTCAAAAAATTTTTGACAGTAATAGGGCTGACCATGATTAATTTGCAGCGTACCGCGATGTTTGTCGCCGTCGCAGATACCGGGAGTTTCACCGCCGCAGCAGAGGCAATGGGGCTGACAAAAGCGGTGGTCAGCTTCAATATCCGCCAGCTGGAAGATGAACTGGGTGTCACCCTGTTGCTGCGTTCCACCCGTCGACTGACGTTAACCGAGGCGGGGAGGCTTTTCCATCAACGGAGCGTCGCGCTTTTAAAGGACGCG
Organism: Enterobacter sp. 200527-13; assembly: GCF_027924865.1. Taxonomy (NCBI): domain Bacteria; kingdom Pseudomonadati; phylum Pseudomonadota; class Gammaproteobacteria; order Enterobacterales; family Enterobacteriaceae; genus Enterobacter; species Enterobacter sp. 200527-13. Next base: position 172,249 of record NZ_BSCM01000006.1, on the reverse strand, counting down.
GAACGCCTGAAGGACGACGTCCGTGCAAACCATGCAGGTCTCACGGGGGAGTTGCGGATCACCACCACACCGGAGTACGGCTCGCAGGTTGTGGTCCCGTTACTGGCTGAGTTTAGCCAGCAACACCCGGACCTTCGCGTGCGTCACGTTTCGTCTTCACTGCATGCCGATTTGATTTCAGAGCGCTTTGATGTCGCCATCCGGCTGGGAACCCTTGCCGATTCACGCTATCACGCGGCACTGATAACGCAGTTCACTATTTTCCCCGTAGCGACGCCCGGCTGGCTGCGTAACCATCCTGTAGAATCGCTTGAACAGCTGGCGAAAGCTGACTGGATTATTCATGAGCGCTTAGCCTCGCCGCTGCGCTGGCAGGTGAACGATGCCAGCGGTGAGCCTGCCACGCTGGAAATTAAAAAAGCACCGCGTTTGTTTGCGGACAGTGCTCAGGCGCTGATGGCCTTTGCGGTCGCGGGATGCGGTGTGGCGCTGTTGCCGGCGTGGCTGGTGCGCCATGCGCTTGATGACGGCACGCTGGTGTCGGTTTTACCGGAATATACCTTTGCGCGGCAGGGCATCTATGCGGTTTATCCCGATGCCCCGCATGTGCCCGCGAAAGTGCGCACCTTTATCGATTTTATGCGCACCCGGGTTAACTAGTCGCGCATCATTTTTTTGACGAGTGCGGAGAATTGCGCCCGCTCGTCGTTGCTCAGCCGCCCTAAAAACGCCTCATCCACGTCATTGCCGAGCGGTTTACAGCTGGCAAGCAGCGCTTCACCTTCCGGCGTCAGGAAGACGAAACGACGGCGCTTGTCCGCCGGATCGTGCTCGCGTTTTACCAGTCCACGCGCCTCCATGCGGCTCAGCATCTCCGCGAGCGTCGCCTTTGTGCTGACCGCCACTTCTGTCAGAGCAACTTGCTCAATCCCCGGATTTTCGGCAATAGACCGCAATACCGCGTACTGCGGTTTGGTCAGTTCCGGCAATGCATGTTGCCAACGGGCAGTATGCTGTTGAAAAAGCTGGCGTAACAGGTGAAACGCCTCTTGTCTCAGTTCCATGAACACTCCGACGAAAAATTCTCTCCCTATGATAGCCGCTCTTGCCCAGGATTTTAACGCGGCAATTTTTAGCAATTAATGTGATCGTGTACGAACAATATTGTCAGAAACAGGATCCGGGAGTAACGTACTTAACATGTTCGTACACGAACGAATTCATTGAGGTGCTGAATGAGATTGATAGTTGGAATGACGGGCGCAACGGGCGCGCCGCTGGGCGTAGCGTTGCTGCAGGCATTACGTGACATGCCGGAGGTGGAGACCCATCTGGTCATGTCGAAATGGGCGAAAACCACCATTGAGCTGGAGACACTCTACACCGCACAGGATGTGGCTGCGCTGGCCGATGTTGTCCATAGCCCGGCCGATCAGGCTGCCACTATCTCATCCGGCTCGTTTCGCACCGACGGCATGATCGTCATTCCCTGCAGTATGAAAACCCTGGCAGGCATTCGCGCAGGCTACGCCGAAGGACTGGTGGGCCGTGCGGCAGATGTGGTGCTGAAAGAGGGGCGCAAACTGGTGCTGGTTCCTCGTGAAACCCCGCTCAGCACCATTCATCTCGAGAATATGCTCGCACTGTCCCGTATGGGCGTGGCAATGGTGCCGCCGATGCCCGCGTATTACAACCACCCGCAGACCGCCGACGATATCACCCATCACATTGTGACCCGCGTGCTCGACCAGTTTGGTCTGGAGCACAAAAAAGCGCGCCGCTGGAACGGGTTGCGGGAAGCAAAACATTTTTCACAGGAGAATAAAGATGGCATTTGATGATTTGAGAAGCTTCCTGCAGGCGCTCGAAGAGCAAGGGCAACTGCTGAAAATTGAAGAAGAGGTGAATGCAGAACCGGACCTGGCCGCGGCAGCCAATGCCACAGGCCGTATTGGTGACGGCGCACCGGCGCTGTGGTTCGATAATATTCGCGGGTTTACCGATGCCCGGGTGGTAATGAACACCATTGGTTCCTGGCAGAATCACGCCATTTCAATGGGACTGCCCGCGAACACCCCCGTTAAAAAACAGATTGATGAGTTTATTCGCCGCTGGGATAAATTCCCCGTCACACCAGAGCGCCGTGCAGATCCCGCCTGGGCTCAAAATACGGTGGAGGGTGAAGGCATTAACCTTTTCGACATCCTGCCGCTGTTCCGTCTGAACGACGGTGACGGCGGTTTTTACCTCGACAAAGCGTGCGTCGTTTCGCGCGATCCGCTTGATGCGGATAACTTCGGCAAGCAGAACGTCGGTATCTATCGCATGGAAGTGAAGGGAAAACGCAAGCTGGGTCTGCAACCGGTTCCGATGCACGATATCGCCCTGCATCTGCATAAAGCGGAAGAGCGCGGTGAAGATCTGCCGGTCGCGATTACGCTTGGCAATGATCCGATTATTACACTTATGGGCGCGACGCCGCTGAAATACGATCAATCTGAGTATGAGATGGCCGGTGCGCTGCGCGAAAGCCCCTATCCCATTGCGACGGCACCGCTGACCGGCTTTGATGTACCGTGGGGATCTGAAGTCATTCTGGAAGGGGTGATTGAAGGCCGCAAGCGCGAAATCGAAGGACCCTTTGGTGAGTTTACCGGGCACTACTCTGGTGGCCGTAACATGACGGTGGTGCGTATTGATAAAGTGTCTTACCGCACAAAACCCATTTTTGAATCCCTCTACCTCGGCATGCCGTGGACCGAAATTGACTACCTGATGGGCCCGGCTACCTGTGTACCGCTCTACCAGCAGCTGAAAGCAGAATTTCCGGAAGTGCAGGCGGTCAATGCCATGTATACCCACGGTTTGCTGGCGATTATCTCCACCAAAAAACGCTACGGTGGCTTTGCCCGCGCAGTCGGCTTACGTGCTATGACCACGCCGCACGGCCTGGGCTACGTGAAGATGGTGATTATGGTGGATGAAGACGTTGACCCGTTCAACCTGCCGCAGGTGATGTGGGCGCTGTCCTCGAAGGTGAACCCGGCGGGCGATCTGGTGCAGTTGTCGAATATGTCGGTACTTGAACTGGACCCGGGCTCCAGCCCGGCAGGCATTACCGACAAACTGATTATTGATGCCACCACGCCTGTTGCACCCGACAACCGGGGCCACTTCAGCCAGCCGGTGCAGGATTTACCTGAAACCAAGGCCTGGGCCGAAAAACTGACTGCGATGCTGGCTGCACGCCAATAAGGAGGAAAAGATGATATGTCCACGTTGTGCTGATGAGCATATTGAGGTGATGGCAACATCACCGTTGAAAGGGGTCTGGACTGTCTATCAGTGCCAGCATTGTCTGTATACCTGGCGTGACACGGAGCCGCTACGCCGGACCCACCGCGATCATTATCCGCAAGCGTTTCGCATGACGCAGAAGGATATCGATGACGCACCACAGGTGCCGACGATCCCGCCGTTACTGGCCGACGATAAGCGCTAAAAAAAGCCGGGTGGCGGTTTCGCCTTACCCGGCCTGTGTGTTTCAGATACCGCTACTTCCCGGCAGACCCGGTAAGCATTGCGCCACCGGGTGCAGACTACACCAGGCTTTTCAGGCGATAAATCCACTCCAGCGCCTGACGCGGCGTGAGCGAGTCCGGATCGAGATTTTCCAGCGCCTCAACGGCCGGTGACGTCTCTTCTGCCGGGGCTAGCAACGACATTTGCGTACCATCAATCTGCGTGGCCGCGGCATTCGGTGACAGGCTCTCCAGCTCACGCAATTTCTGGCGCGCACGTTTGATCACCTCTTTTGGAACCCCCGCCAGCGCGGCCACGGCCAGGCCATAGCTCTTGCTCGCGGCACCATCCTGTACGGTGTGCATAAAGGCGATGGTATCGCCGTGTTCCAGCGCATCGAGGTGGACGTTTGCCACGCCTTCCATCTTTTCTGGCAACTGTGTCAGCTCGAAATAGTGGGTTGCGAACAGCGTCATTGCCTTGATCTTATTGGCAAGGTTTTCAGCGCAGGCCCATGCCAGTGACAGACCATCATAGGTTGATGTTCCGCGCCCGACTTCGTCCATCAACACCAGGCTGTATTCGGTCGCGTTATGCAGAATATTGGCGGTTTCGGTCATCTCCACCATAAAGGTTGAGCGGCCGCTGGCCAGATCGTCCGCTGCCCCGACACGGGTAAAGATACGGTCGATAGGGCCAATCTCCACTTTTTGCGCAGGAACGTAGCTGCCGATATAGGCGAGCAGAGCGATAAGCGCCGTCTGGCGCATATAGGTACTTTTACCGCCCATGTTTGGACCGGTAATGATCAGCATTCTTCTCTGTGGCGACAGGCTTAGCGGGTTGGCGATGAACGGCTCGTTCAGCACCCGTTCCACAACCGGATGACGGCCTTCGGTAATACGAATACCGGGTTTATCGGTAAAGGTCGGGCAGGTGTAGTTCAGCGTTTCAGCGCGTTCTGCCAGGTTGACCAGCACGTCCAACTCTGCCAGCGCGCTGGCGCTTGACTGCAGGTCTGCAAGGTGCGGCATCAGCATGTCGAACAGCTCTTCATACAGCTGTTTCTCCAGCGCCAGCGCCTTGCCTTTCGAGGTGAGAACTTTGTCCTCATACTCTTTCAGTTCAGGGATAATGTAACGCTCAGCGTTTTTCAGCGTCTGGCGGCGCACGTAGTGGATGGGGGCCAGATGGCTTTGTCCACGGCTGATCTGAATGTAGTAACCGTGAACCGCGTTATAGCCCACTTTGAGGGTATCGAGCCCAAGGCGTTCGCGCTCGCGAATTTCCAGCTTATCCAGGTAGTCCGTGGCACCGTCGGCCAGCGCACGCCATTCATCCAGCTCTTCGTTGTAGCCCGGGGCAATTACGCCGCCGTCACGCACCAGAACCGGAGGGGCGTCAATAATGGCGCGTTCGAGCAGCTCGCGCAGCTCGCTAAATTCACCCATGGTTTCACGCAGTTTCTGCACCGGCGCGCTATCCACATCGGCGAGCAGGCTGCGCAATTCTGGCAACTGCTGGAAGGCATGACGCATGCGGGCGAGGTCGCGCGGACGTGCCGTACGCAGCGCCAGACGCGCAAGAATACGCTCCAGATCGCCGACCTGACGCAGCACGGGCTGCAGTTCACTGTAGCGATCCTGCAACGCGGCAATCGTCTGCTGACGACAGGTAAGCGTGCCGGTATCGCGAATGGGCATATGCAGCCAGCGTTTTAACATACGGCTGCCCATCGGCGTCACCGTGCTGTCGAGGACGGAAGCGAGGGTGTTTTCCATGCCTCCGGCCAGATTCTGGGTGATCTCCAGATTACGACGCGTCGCGGCATCCATAATGATGCTGTCCTGCTGCCGCTCCATCGTGATCGAGCGGATATGCGGCAGGGTGGTGCGCTGGGTATCTTTGACGTACTGCAGCAGGCAACCCGCGGCACACAGTCCGCGCGGGGCATTTTCCACACCAAAGCCAATCAGATCGCGGGTGCCAAACTGCAGATTCAACTGCTGGCGCGCGGTATCAATTTCGAACTCCCACAGCGGACGACGGCGCAGACCGCGGCGGCCTTCAATCAGCGCCATCTCGGCAAAATCTTCGGCATAGAGCAGTTCTGCCGGGTTCGTGCGCTGTAATTCAGCCGCCATCGTTTCACGATCTGCCGGTTCACTCAGACGAAAACGTCCGGAGCTGATATCCAGCGTCGCATAACCGAAACCTTTGCCGTCCTGCCACAGTGCCGCCAGCAGGTTATCCTGGCGCTCCTGCAGCAGGGCTTCGTCGCTGATCGTACCAGGCGTGACGATGCGCACGACTTTGCGCTCAACCGGCCCTTTTGAGGTTGCCGGATCGCCGATCTGTTCGCAGATGGCGACTGACTCACCCTGATTCACCAGTTTCGCAAGGTAGTTTTCTACCGCGTGATGCGGAATACCGGCCATGGGAATGGGCTCGCCTGCAGATGCGCCACGCCGGGTCAGCGAGATGTCGAGCAGCTGCGACGCACGTCTGGCATCGTCATAAAATAGCTCGTAAAAATCGCCCATACGGTAGAACAACAAGATTTCCGGATGCTGTGCTTTCAGCTTCAGGTACTGCTGCATCATAGGCGTATGTGCGTCGAAATTGTCGATTGTGCTCATGGAGTTATGATGTCCATTTCTTTGAAAATAATACGCTTTGGGCGGCTCAGTGGCCGTTAGTTCCTTCTATTGTCGCATGAAAAAAAGGTACGGCGCAGAAAAATGTCGCGGCTTTACGAGGTGCCTTCCTGCACTAACTCAATGACAATTTTTCCATGCTCAACCCCCACTCTGACCTGCGAATGGGTGGTAAACCCCGCTTTTTCAAGCCAGTCGCCCTTTAAGCTCAGCGCCGCATGCACGCTGTAGCGTTTGGGTATCTTGGTGTTACGGTCTTCATGACGCTTTCTGAAATACCCCACTTTCAAATGACGATAGGATTTGGTGATAGCGATCTCGTGCATACGGCCTCCGGACAACATGGACAAGGGTCATTCCTGGTGCTGTATAAAATACCAGTGATTTACTGCAGGCGTGGGCTTAATACTGGAATCAGCCTTCAGAAAACAGAATGCAACACCTGAAATCAGTAGCTGAAAGGCGTATTATAAATGCACTTTATTGTCTGGTGAGCCGTTATGTCCGGAAAACGCATTGCACGTGAGAAAGCGACGATCGCGAAAATGATCGCGCTGTATGAAACACAGTGTCCCCAGGCTTCGCAGGAAGAGGGGTATTATCAGGCGCTGAAAGCGTATGCCAATAAGCGCCTGGATAAATGCGTTTTTGGTGAGGAAAAACCCGCCTGTAAACAGTGCCCTGTTCACTGCTATCAGCCTGCCAGGCGCGAAGAGATGAAGCAGGTGATGCGCTGGGCTGGCCCACGCATGTTATGGCGTCATCCCATCCTGACGGTACGCCACCTGATGGATGACCGTCGCCCGGTGCCGGAATTACCGGAAAAGTATCGCCCGAAAAAGTAACCGTTCAGGCGCTTCGCTGACAACCGTATCCCAACGCCTGCATGCGGGATCTCAGCCAGAATGACGCTACACCAGGCTCTCTTTATCAATCCCGAGACGTTTCATGCGCGAGAGCAGCGTGGTGCGTTTTAGCCCCAGTCGCTGGGCGGCACCTTTCGGTCCGGCCACGACACCGTTAGTTTCTTTCAGCACGCGCATGATCAACTGATATTCGTCTTCACCTTCCTGCGCCACGTCGGTGGCTGTAACCGGGGTTTCGGGCAGGGAAACTTCGGGCAGGGAGAGTTGCAGTACGTTACCGCGCGTCAGCAATACCGCACGTTCAATGACGTTTTCCAGTTCACGGACGTTACCCGGCCACTCCATCGAGGAGAGGGTACGTAGCGTCTCGGCGGGGATACTGTCGATGTTGCGGCCCATCCGGCGGGCTATTTTGGCGGTAAACGCTTTGACCAGCAGAGGGATATCTTCCGGCCGTTCACGCAGGGGCGGCAGGCAGATTGGGAAGACGTTCAGGCGATAATAGAGGTCGCTTCGAAACTCGCGGTCGGCGACCATTTTTTTCAGGTCGCGGTTGGTGGCGGCAATGAGCCGCACGTCAGTCTGGATAAGTTTGTTACTGCCAAGACGTTCAAACTCCTGCTCCTGCAGGACGCGAAGCAGTTTGGGCTGCAACTCCAGAGGCATGTCACCCACTTCATCAAGGAACAACGAGCTTTTGTCCGCCAGCTCGAAACGGCCCAGGCGCTGGCTGCTGGCACCGGTAAACGCGCCGCGTTCGTGGCCAAAGAGATCGCTTTCCAGCAGGCCTGCGGGCATAGCAGCGCAGTTCATCTTCACCATGCGGCGGCTGTTACGGTTGCTGAGGTTGTGGATCGCACGGGCAATCAGCTCTTTACCGGTGCCGGTTTCACCGAGGATCAGCACCGTACTGTCACTTTGCGCCACCATCTCCACCTGTTTCAGCACGCTGTACATGGCATCGCTGCGGCCGATGATTTCGCCAAACTCGCTGTCCACGTTATTGAGCTGTTCCGTCAGCGCCAGGTTTTCATCCACCAGCCGTTCTTTCAGACGGTGGATCTCCTGATAGGCCAGCGCGTTATCCAGTGCGATGGAGATACGCTCGGCAATCTGGCGCAGCAGTTTCAGGTTGGCGGTGGTAAAGACGCCCTCTTCACACTGCGCCAGCTTCAGGACACCAAGCATAGTATTGCCGGACATCAGCGGTAGCAGGCACAGCGTCTGGATTTTATTCCCCCAGGTGTTAAACAGCATCCGCTCATAAGGCGCGAGCGCATCCTGCTCGTTGAGATTGAGCAGCAGGATCTCTTTGCTTTTAAATACCCGCTCAGAGAGCGTGCCCGCCTCATCCACTTCACTCTGTTCGTGGGCGGGGTTTGCCTCATCAAGATAGTGGGTGGAGTAGATGTTCAGCTTGCCTTTCCGGTGCCCCCGGAGCGCAATACTGATGGCGTCGATTTTGAAATAGTGGTGGATCTCTTTTGAGACTTCGCTGACCAGCTCATCCATATCGAGGCGCGAAAGCACCGCGTTGGTGATGGCCACCAGGATCCGGAAATTGTCACGTTCGCGGCTCAGCAGGTCGTAATCCACATTATTGGTGACGCGGCTTTGAATTTGCTCCGCGACCACGGCCACAATCTGGGTAAAGGTGTGCAGACGCTCGTATTCCGCCTCGCTCCACGGCTGGTCGGTGTGACGAATAAACTCGCAGCCGCCGAAGATATGCCCTTCCACCGCCAGTGGCAGCAGGCTGTAATGGCCGAAAGGCGGGTATAACTGACTCTGCGCCAGCATCGGCCACGCCTCGCGAAATTCCTCAAAATTGCAGTGCAGCGCCTCCGGGCGGGAAAGAATACGCCGGACAGGACCATGAGCGAGGTAGGTTTCATCCTCGTACTCAAACGCTTTGCCATTGTCGCGCGTTGAATAGTAGCTCGCGCGATGGCTTGCGCTATGCCAGAGCACAATTGCGGCGCTGTCTGCCAGCGCTGATTGCCTGACCAGCCGCGTCAGGGCATCGCTCAGCGCGCCAAGATCGGGCTGCTGTAAAAGTGTGCGCGTAATGTCAAACAGGCCCTGCTGTCCAAGATCGCTCATCGGTGTATACGGCATATTGCTTTCCAATAGAAACTGGCAAAAAAGAGAAAGTCAGTGCTGACCGCTTTTGGCGCGGTTCTAGCAAATGCGGGGTAAAGGTTCCGCGTGCGGCAGATCCAGCGTCCGCTTGACGCCATACAGCCCGGTCAGGCGCACCCCTTTGCGCTCAACCACTTCACCAATCAGCGCGGCCTCTTTCCCGAAAGGATGTGCCCGCAGCTGTTCGAGTACGGATTCGGCCGCCGCGCGCTCCACGCCAATGACCAGCTTGCCTTCATTCGCAAAGTTTAGCGGGTCGAGCCCGAGGAGTTCGCACAAGCCGCGAACGGCAGGCTTAACGGGCAGCGCGCGTTCAGTGAGTTCAATACCCAGACCGCAGCGTGCCGCGAACTCATGTACCACGGCGTTAACCCCGCCGCGTGTCGCATCGCGCAGGGCTTTCACGCCTGGAAGGGAACGCAGGGTCTGGATAAGCGGGGTCAGTACCGCGCAATCACTGCGTAATTCTCCGTCCAGCCCCAGGCCTTCACGCAGGTTCAGGATCGTCGCCCCGTGGCAGCCCAGCGATCCGCTGACGATCAGCACGTCGCCGACGGCAAGCTGCTGCGCGCCCCAGTGAATGTCGGCAGGGATCGCCCCCATGCCGGCGGTATTGATGAACAGTTTGTCGGCTGCGCCACGCTGGACCACTTTGGTGTCGCCGGTGACGATGGCGATACCCGCCTCGCGTGCCGTGTGCGCCATGCTGCTGACGACCGCAGAGAGCGTCTCCATCGGCAGCCCCTCTTCAAGGATAAAGCCGCAGGAGAGAAAGCGCGGAACAGCGCCGCTGACGGCCACGTCATTTGCCGTGCCGCAGACCGCGAGCTTGCCGATATCGCCGCCCGGGAAGAACAGCGGGTCAATCACGTAGCTGTCGGTGGAAAAGGCCAGCCTGTCGCCCTGCGCGGTCAGGGTGGAGAGGTCAATGCGGGCCTGATCCTCCTGTTCCGCCAGCCAGGGGTTATCAAACGCGTCCATAAACAGACGGTTAATCAGCTGCTGCATCGCCAGGCCGCCGCTGCCGTGTGCCATTTCAACCGTATTCATGCTTCAGACTCCTGATTGCGATACTGATACCACGCGGCACACGCCCCTTCGGAAGAGACCATCAGCGCGCCAAAAGCCGTTTGCGGGTTACAGGTGTTGCCAAATAACGGGCAGTGATGGGGTTTGCATTTGCCGGTGAGCACTTCGCCACAGCGGGCCCGCGGGTCGTCACACACCTGTTGCGGCTGCGGGCGGAAGTGGGCTTCGGCGTCGAACGACCGGTAGGCTGGCGTCAGGCGCACGCCAGACTCTGCAATCAGCCCCAGACCACGCCATTCGCTGTCGCCCTCGACGCTAAATACCTCGGCTATCGCCTGCTGGGCCACCACATTTCCACTGTCGGGGACGACACGGCGGTACTGATTTTCTACTGCACTCTGGGCTGCTATTTTCTGCTCAACCAGCATGGTCACGCCTTGCAGTAGATCAAGAGGTTCGAAACCAGCCACCACTAAAGGCCGTTCGAACTGTTCAGCGATAAAGCCGTAGGCCGACGTCCCGATAACCATGCTGACATGGCCCGGCGCCAGAAAAGCGTCAATTCCGTTGTCCGGCTCTTCAAGCAGACTGCGTAACGTCGGGATGAGCGTAATGTGCTGGCAAAAAAAGAAAAAGTTATCAATGTTGCGGGCTTTGGCCTGCTGCAGCGTGATGGCCGTGGCGGGCATGGTGGTTTCAAAACCAAGCCCGAAAAAGACGACCTTGCGACCGGGGTTATGGGTGGCCAACGTCAGGGCGTCCATCGGCGAGTACACGATCCTGATATCCGCGCCCCGGGCTTTTGCCTGCAGCAGCGAGCCGTTTTTGCCCGGCACGCGCATCGCATCGCCAAAGGTACAGAAAATCACGTCAGGCTGGTGGGCTATCTCAAGGCAGGCGTCGATGCGTCCCATCGGCAGGACGCACACCGGGCAGCCGGGGCCATGGATAAACTCGATGTTTTCCGGCAGAAGCTGGTCGAGGCCAAATTTAAAGATGGCATGCGTATGCCCGCCGCAGACTTCCATAATACGCAGCGGCTTTTCGGCGGTATAGCTCAGCCGTGCCGCCCGTGTTTTCAGATGTTCAATCAGCTGCATCACCTGCTCAGGCGCGCGATATTCATCAACGTAGCGCATGGTTTACCGCTCCTCGCCGTACAGCAATGCCCCGACGTCCGGCTCCACGTCGAACATATTCTGAAGGGCAGCAAGCGTGTCGCGGGCCTCCGCTTCGTTGATGATGCTCATGGCAAACCCCACGTGCACCAGCACCCACTGACCGAGGCGTGAGGCGCCGGTTTCGTCGGTGCTGCCGACGAGCGTCAGGTCGACGTCGCGCAATATACCGCACACTTCAACGCGGGCCTGATTCCCGTCAATGGCGTGAATTTGTCCGGGGACGCCTATGCACATCGTTCGCTCTCCAGCCAGTTCAGCCAGGCGTCCATCCCGTCGCCGCGGGTGGCGGACACCAGCATGATGTCAATCTCCGGGTTCACTTCACGGGCATAGGCCATGCATTTATCCACGTCGAAATTCAGGTACGGCAGCAGGTCAACTTTGTTCAGCAACATCAGCGAAGCGGCGGCAAACATATGCGGATATTTAAGCGGCTTGTCTTCACCTTCGGTCACCGAGAGCACCGCGACCTTATGTCGCTCACCGAGATCGAAGCTGGCCGGACAGACCAGGTTGCCCACGTTCTCAATAAACAGGATGCCGTTGTCCGCCAGCGGCAAGCGCGGCGTGGCGTCGGCAATCATTTGTGCATCCAGATGGCAGCCTTTACCCGTATTAACCTGAATGGCGGGCGTGCCGGTTTCGCGTATACGCGCGGCGTCGTTCACCGTCTGCTGATCGCCTTCGATCACCGCGCAGGAGATGCGCCCGTTCAGGCGGTGGAGCGTTTGTGTCAGCAGCGTGGTTTTGCCGGAGCCGGGGCTGGAGACCAGGTTCAGGACCAGCTGTTTACGCGTGGCAAAGCGGGCGCGGTTGCGTGCTGCAATCTGGTTGTTTTTATCCAGAACGTTGATTTCCACCTCCAGCATCTGACGCTGGCTGAGCCCCGGCGCGTGGGTACCGGCGACGCCATGCCCGTAATGCAGGTCGCCCGCAGCGGAGTGTCGGGGGGCGAAGGTGATACCGGTTAATGCCGCTGCAGGACGAGGGGCAGGTGAAAAGGGTGCGGAGCGAAACGCGGCGTGAGGACGGTGTTCATCCCCTTCTATATACAGGTTGCCTTCAGCGCAACCGCAGGTACTACACATATTTTACTCCTTCTCGATTTCGAGACGTTGGATCTGCATGCCGTCATCCGCCACGATGCGAAGCTCGCTGCTCTGGCACTGCGGACAGCGCTGAACCTTCGATGAAAGCAGAGTGACGTATTGCTGACACTGCGCGCACCAGCACTCCGCCTGCTGTTCTTCAATATGAAGTTCACAGCCTTCCGCCAGCGTGCCGCGGCACACCAGCTCAAAGCAGAAGGTCAGGGCGCTGGTTTCAACGCAGGAAAAGGCCCCGACCTGTAGCCAGACGCCGGTGATGCGTTTTGCATTGTTTGCCCGCGCCTGCTGTTCAATTAACTCGACGGCCCGCTGGCAGAGGGTGATTTCGTGCATGACGCCTCCTCAATGAATTGCCCCGATAATGCAATAACGGTGCCAGCTTGATTTTTGTTAAGGCGTGACGATGTCAATGCTGTCGAAATGACACGTCGACACGGCGCGATTGACACGCTTCTTTTGATTAAAATAGTTAAAAATCAATATATTAAAAACTGGCATGGAATCTGCTTTACAGCCGCTATCTCCATTAACCGGATACCTTTTATGACTATTTGGGAAATTAGCGAAAAAGCGGATTACATTGCGCAGCGCCATCAGCAGTTACAGGAGCAGTGGCACCTTTACTGCAACTCTCTGGTTCAGGGCATCACCCTGTCAAAAGCCCGTCTTCACCACGCCATGAGCTGTGCAGCGCAGGGGGATATGCGCTTTGTGCTCTTCGGCCATTTCACGATAAACGTCACCCTGGCAGACACCTTCAACAGCCACACCATCGAGTACTACGTCGAAACAAAAGAAGGTGAAAAACAGTGTCTTGCGAAGGCGCAGCTGATGGCCGACGGGATGGTCGATGGTCACGTCAGTAACCGCGATCGCCAGCAGGTGCTGGAGCACTATCTGGAAAAAATCGCGCCGGTTTATAACGGCCTGTACGCCGCTGTTGAACACGATCTCGCGGTCAACCTGAAACAGCTGATGGATGGAAATACCTCAGCGAACGTGGCCTGACCATTGCGTGTCGAGAAGTGTCGACAAGACAGTTTTTCGTCAAAAATGACTATCACCAGAGGATGACCCGGTGAACCGTTTTGTAATTGCTGACTCGACGGTCTGTATTGGCTGTCGAACCTGTGAGGCGGCCTGTTCGGAAACGCACCGTCAGCACGGGCTACAGTCCATGCCGCGCCTGCGCGTCATGCGTAATGAGAAAGAGTCTGCGCCGCAGCTCTGCCACCACTGTGAAGATGCCCCCTGCGCGGGAGTCTGTCCTGTTAATGCCATCACCCGTGTCGAGGGGGCGGTGCAGCTGAATGAAAGTCTGTGCGTGAGCTGCAAACTGTGCGGCATTGCCTGCCCGTTCGGCGCGATTGAATTTTCCGGCAGCCGTCCGCTGCATATCCCGGCGAATGCCAACTCCCCGAAAGCGCCGCCAGCGCCACCTGCGCCGGCGAAGGTGAGCACGCTGCTTGACTGGGTTCCCGGCGTGCGTGCCGTTGCGGTCAAATGCGACCTGTGCAGCTTTGATGAACAAGGGCCAGCCTGTGTGCGCACCTGCCCGACGAAGGCGCTGATTCTGGTCAATATTCGCGACATCGTTCGCACCAGTAAACGTAAGCGTGAGCTGACCATTAACAGTGATTTCGGCGATCTTTCTCTGCTTCAGGCGCTGAACGAGGGGGCGAAATGAACGCAGTGATGATGATTACCAGCGCGGTGGCCTATTTTGCCGCCGCCGCTGTGTTGGCCTTGATCTTCTCTTTCCATAAAACCCTGAGCGGCTGGATAGCCGGTATCGGCGGGGCGGTTGGCAGCGTGATGACGCTGGTGGCCGGTGGCCTCGTGTTAACAGGCGGACAATCTGTCGAAGCGGTGATGCCGCTGATACGGCACACCGTTGAAATTACGCCGCTGAATGCCATCTGGCTGGTGACCTTTGGTCTGTGCGGCGTGTTTATCAGCCTGTTTAATATTGACTGGCACCGCCATCAGCACACTCAGCCCAACGGTCTGCTGGTCAATCTGCTGATGGCCGCGGCGGTCTGTACCGTGACTGCCAGCAACCTCGGCGCGCTGGTGGTGATGGCCGAGATCATGGCGCTGTGCGGCGTATTCCTTACGGGCTGTAGCACCTCCGGCAAACTGTGGTTTGCGCTGGGGCGTCTTGGCACGTTGCTGCTGGCACTGGCCTGCTGGCTGGTGTGGCAGCGCTTCGGCACGCTGGACTTCTCCGTCCTTAACGGTCAGTGGCTGGGGAATGATGTCTGGCTCCTTGGCGTGATCGGCTTTGGCCTGCTGGCCGGGATTATCCCGCTGCACGGCTGGGTGCCACAGGCACATGCACATGCCTCCGCGCCTGCCGCAGCGCTCTTCTCGACGGTTGTCATGAAGGTTGGTCTGTTCGGCATTCTGACGATAACGCTCACCGGTGGGCAGCCACCGCTGTGGTGGGGCGTTGTACTGCTGGTCGCCGGGATGATCACCGCCTTCGTCGGCGGCCTGTACGCCCTGATGGAGCACAATATCCAGCGTCTGCTGGCGTACCACACCCTTGAGAACATCGGCATTATCCTGCTGGGTATTGGCGCAGGCGTTACCGGGCTGGCGCTCAATCAACCGGCGCTGATTGCGGCCGGCTTTATCGGCGGCCTGTATCACCTGATCAACCACAGCCTGTTTAAAAGCACCCTGTTCCTCGGGGCAGGTAGCGTCTGGTTCCGCACCGGTCATCGCGATATCGAAAAACTCGGCGGCATCGGCAAAAAAATGCCCGTTATCTCTCTGTGCATGCTGGTGGGGCTGATGGCAATGGCTGCGCTGCCGCCGCTGAACGGCTTTGCCGGCGAGTGGGTTATCTATCAGTCCTTCTTCGCACTCGGTCAGAGCGAGGTGTTTATCGCCCGGTTGCTCGGCCCGCTGCTGGCGGTTGGGCTGGCGATAACCGGTGCGCTGGCGGTGATGTGTATGGCTAAAGTTTACGGCGTGACCTTCCTGGGTGCACCGCGCACGCGTGAGGCCGAAAACGCCTGCTGTGCACCGGCATTGATGGGGGCGAGCGTTGTCGCGCTGGCGCTGTGCTGCATCGCGGGCGGGGTGGCCGCCCCGTGGCTTCTGCCGCTGCTGGGTAACGCCATTCCTCTGCCGCTCACCACGGCGCATACCACGGTGTCCCAGCCGATGATTGCGCTGCTGCTGATTGCCGCGCCGCTGCTGCCGTTCATGCTGATGCTGTTCTTCAGACGCGACCGTCTCTCCTCCCGCGCACGCGGTACCGCCTGGGCTTGCGGTTACGCACACGAGCAATCCATGGTGATCACAGCGCACGGCTTTGCCATGCCGGTCAAAGAGAACTTTGCCGCGGTGCTGAAACTGCGGGACTGGTTTAACCCGGTGGGGTGGGTGCCGGGCTGGCAGAGCGCTGCCGTGCCCGTGCTGTTCCGCCGACTGGCGTTGATCGAGCTGGCGGTACTGGTTGTGATTGTGATTTCACGAGGAGCCTGACATGAGTCTGTTACTGGCAATACTTCAGGCGCTGGTGCTATTTGCCATGGCGCCGTTGCTCTCCGGGGTGAGCCGCGTGGCGCGTGCCCGGATGCATAACCGTCGCGGGCCTGGTGTACTCCAGGAGTACCGTGATTTGTTCAAGCTGATGGGACGTCAGAGCGTTTCCCCGGACGCGGCAGGATGGGTCTTTCGCCTGACACCGTTTGTGCTGGCTGGCGTCATGCTCACCATCGCCACGGCGTTACCGGTCGTCACCGTCGGATCGCCGCTGCCGGTGCTGGGCGATCTCATTACGCTTATCTACCTCTTCGCCATCGCGCGCTTCTTCTTCGCGATTGCCGGCCTCGATACCGGCAGCCCGTTTACCGGGATTGGTGCCAGCCGCGAGGCCATGCTCGGCGTGCTGGTTGAGCCGATCCTGCTGCTCGGCCTGTGGGTCGCCGCGCAGGTCGCGGGGTCAACCCATATCAGCTTTATCACTCATACCGTGTATCACTGGCCCGTGGACCGTTCCCTTCCGTTGCTTTTGGCGCTCTGCGCCTGCGCATTCGCGACGTTTATCGAGATGGGCAAACTGCCATTCGACCTCGCGGAAGCGGAGCAGGAGCTGCAGGAAGGTCCGTTGACTGAGTACAGCGGTTACGGCTTTGCGGTGCTGAAGTGGGGCATCAGCCTCAAACAGCTGGTGGTGCTGCAGATGTTTGTCGGTGTCTTCTTCCCGTGGGGGCAGATGACGCACTTTTCCGCGGCCGGTCTGGTGCTGGCGGTGGTCGTTGCCGTGCTCAAGCTACTTGTCGGCGTGCTGGTGATTGCCCTGTTTGAGAACAGCATGGCGCGTCTGCGTTTTGTGGCGACGTCGCGCATCACCTGGGCCGGTTTTGGTTTTGCATTTTTAGCGTTCGTCTCCTTGCTGGTGGCGTGATTAAAGAGAGTTTTTATGTCTGAAGAAAAGAAAGGTCAGCAGTATCTCGCCGCGTTGCACCAGGCCTTCCCGGGCGTGGTGCTGGAGGAGTCCTGGCAAACCAAAGACCAGATAACGGTGACCGTGAAAGTGAACTACCTGCCGGAAGTGGTGGAGTTTCTCTACTACCAGCAGGGTGGCTGGCTGTCAGTGTTGTTCGGCAACGACGAGCGTCAGCTGTGCGGAAACTATGCGGTTTACTACGTGATGTCGATGGAGCAGGGCGAGAAGTGCTGGCTCACCGTGCGTGTCGAAGTGGATCCCAACAAACCGGAATACCCGTCTGTCACCCCGCGCGTGCCCGCCGCCGTCTGGGGCGAGCGTGAAGTGCGCGATATGTATGGTCTGGTCCCGGTTGGGCTTCCGGATGAGCGCCGTCTGGTGCTGCCGGACGACTGGCCAGACGAACTCTATCCCCTGCGTAAAGACAGCATGGATTACCGTCAGCGTCCGGCCCCGACCACCGACAGCGAGACTTATGCGTTCATCAATGAGCTCGGCAGCAAAAAGAACAACGTGGTGCCGATAGGCCCGCTGCACGTCACGTCTGACGAGCCGGGCCACTTCCGCCTGTTTGTCGACGGCGAGAATATTATTGATGCCGACTACCGCCTGTTCTACGTCCATCGCGGGATGGAAAAGCTGGCGGAAACCCGGATGGGATATAACGAAGTGACGTTCCTCTCTGACCGCGTGTGCGGCATCTGCGGGTTTGCCCACAGTACCGCCTACACCACCTCGGTGGAGAACGGCATGGGGATTGTGGTGCCGGAACGCGCGCAGATGATCCGCGCCATCCTGCTGGAAGTGGAGCGTCTGCACTCGCACCTGCTGAACCTCGGTCTGGCCTGTCACTTTGTCGGTTTTGACTCCGGCTTTATGCAGTTTTTCCGCGTACGTGAAGCCTCCATGAAGATGGCGGAGATCCTGACCGGGGCGCGTAAAACATACGGTCTGAACCTGATCGGCGGGATTCGTCGCGATCTGCTGAAAGATGACATGATCCAGACCCGCCAGCTGGCGCAGCAGATGCGTCGCGACGTTCAGGAGCTGGTGGATATGCTGCTCAGCACGCCGAACATTGAGCAGCGTACCGTCGGTATTGGCCGGCTGGATCCGCAAATCGCCCGCGATTTCAGTAACGTTGGCCCCATGGTTCGCGCCAGCGGCCACGCCCGCGATACCCGCGCCGATCATCCATTCGTCGGCTATGGCCTGCTGCCTATGACCGTGCACAGCGAGCAGGGTTGCGACGTTATTTCGCGTCTGAAGGTGCGTATCAACGAGGTCTTCACCGCGCTGAACATGATCGACTTCGGTCTGGATAATCTGCCGGGCGGTCCGCTGATGGTTGAGGGCTTCACCTACATTCCAAACCGCTTTGCGCTGGGGTTTGCCGAAGCCCCGCGTGGAGACGATATCCACTGGAGCATGACCGGTGACAACCAGAAGCTCTACCGCTGGCGCTGCCGTGCGGCAACCTACGCCAACTGGCCAACCCTGCGCTACATGCTGCGCGGCAATACGGTATCCGATGCGCCGCTGATCATTGGCAGCCTCGATCCGTGCTACTCCTGCACCGACCGCATGACGGTGGTGGATGTGCGCAAGAAGAAAAGCCAGGTGGTGCCGTACAAAGAGCTGGAGCGCTACAGCATCGAGCGTAAGAACTCGCCGCTGAAATAGGGGATTTTGTGCAGGCTGATGCCCTCATCCTGACCCTCTTTCTGATGAGAGAACCGGGGGGCGGAGCACAGGCAGCACATAAGCAGGAGTCAACATGTTTACCTTCATTAAAAAAGTGATCAAAACCGGCACGGTGACCAGCCGCTATCCGCTGGAGCCGATGCCGGTCGATAAAAACTTTCGCGGCAAGCCGGAGCACAACCCGCAACAGTGCATCGGCTGTGCTGCCTGCGTTAACGCCTGCCCGTCAAATGCCCTGACGGTGGAAACCGATCTGAAAACGGGCGAGCTGGCCTGGCAGTTCAACCTCGGGCGCTGCATTTTCTGTGGCCGCTGCGAGGAGGTTTGCCCGACGGTGGCGATCCGTCTTTCGCAGGAGTACGAGCTGGCGGTCTGGAAGAAAGAGGATTTTCTGCAGCAGTCGCGTTTCGCGCTCTGCAACTGCCGTGTCTGCAAACGCGCGTTTGCCGTACAAAAAGAGATCGACTACGCCATCGCGCTGTTGCAGCACAACGGTGATGCCCGCGCGGAGCATCATCGCGAAAGCTTTGAAACCTGCCCGGACTGCAAACGGCAGAAATGCCTGCTGCCGTCGGACCGCATCGATATTACCCGTCATATGAGAGAGGCCAGCTGATGGAAAACCTGATCGGCCCACGCGACGCTAACGGCATTCCGGTGCCGATGACGGTGGAGGAATCCATCGCCAGCATGAAGGCCTCGCTGCTGAAGAACATTAAACGTTCGGCCTATGTGTACCGCGTGGACTGCGGCGGCTGCAACGGCTGTGAGATTGAGATCTTTGCCACGCTGTCGCCCCTGTTCGACGCCGAACGCTTCGGTATTAAAGTGGTGCCTTCACCGCGTCATGCGGACATTTTGCTGTTTACCGGTGCCGTTACCCGTGCCATGAGATCGCCAGCATTGCGTGCCTGGCAGTCCGCACCAGATCCAAAAATTTGTATCTCTTACGGTGCCTGCGGCAACAGTGGCGGCATCTTCCATGACCTGTACTGCGTCTGGGGTGGCACCGATAAAATTGTTCCGGTGGATGTCTACATTCCCGGTTGTCCGCCAACGCCTGCGGCCACGCTGTACGGTTTTGCCATGGCGCTCGGGCTGCTGGAACAGAAAATACATGCCCGTGAACCGGGTGAGCGCGACAACCAGGCTGCCGCAATTCTGCACCCGGATATGGTGCAGCCGCTGCGCGTGAAGGTCGATCGCACAGCGCGCCGGCTCGCGGGGTATCGCTATGGTCGCCAGATTGCCGACGATTATCTGCGTCTGCTGAGCCAGGGCGAGCATCAGGTCACGCGCTGGCTGGAGGCGGAAAACGATCCTCGTCTTAATGAGATCGTCGCGAACCTGAATCAGGTGGTGGAAGAGGCGCGTATCCGATGAGTGAAACGGTGGTGTTCAGTCAGCTGAGCCGTAAGTTTATTGATGAGAACGATGCCACGCCGGATGCGGCGCAGCAGGTGGTCTATTACAGCCTGGCCATTGGGCATCACCTCGGGGTGATAGATTGTCTCGAAACGGCATTAAGCTGCCCGTGGCCTGACTATCTGGCGTGGATCGCCACGCTGGCGGAGGGCAGTACGGCGCGCCGCAAAATGGAGGGTGTGCCGAAGTACGGTGAGATCGTTATCGACGCCAACCACATTGCGATGCTCGCCAGTGCTTTCGACGCCGCGCTGAGCGTGCAAACCCCGCAGCAGCAGGCCTGGAGCAAAATTTTGCTCAGCATGCTGCATGATATTCATCAGGAGAGTGCCATCTACCTGATGGTGAGGAGATTACGTGACTGATGTTTTACTGTGTGTCGGCAACAGCATGATGGGCGACGACGGCGCGGGCCCGCTGCTTGCACAAATGTGTGCCGCGCATCCGCAGGGGGAATGGGTGGTTATTGACGGCGGCAGCGCACCGGAAAACGATGTGGTGGCGATCCGTGAGCTGCACCCGGACAGGCTGCTGATTGTGGATGCAACCGATATGGGACTTAATCCGGGGGAAACCCGCCTGATTGATCCGGATGACATCGCCGAGATGTTTATGATGACCACCCACAATATGCCGCTGAACTATCTGGTCGATCAGATTAAAGACGACGTGGGTGAGGTATTGTTTCTGGGCATTCAGCCGGACATCGTTGGGTTTTATTATCCGATGACGCCGCCGGTGAAAGAGGCCGTCGAAGAGGTTTACTCCCGGCTTGCCGGATGGCGTGGGGACGGCGGTTTTTCCCGACTGTGAGCAGTGCCGGGTGGTGGTAGCTTCCACCCGGCCTGGACACTCCCTCGCCCTGTGGGAGAGGGCGGGGGAGAGAGCAACAGGCTACGCCAGATCCGCGCCGTTACTTGCAATGACCTTCTTATACCACCAGAACGATTTCTTACGCGTTCTATCCAGCGTACCGTTGCCCGCGTCATCGCGGTCAACATAGACAAACCCGTAGCGTTTGCTCATCTCGCCCGTGGATGCGGCCACCAGGTCAATGCAGCCCCAGGTGGTGTAGCCCATCAGCGGCACACCGTCTTCTATGGCATCGCCCATCGCACGAATATGTTCGCGCAGGTAGCTGATACGGTAGTCGTCATTGATCTCACCGTGTTCATCCATGACGTCTTTCGCGCCGAGGCCGTTTTCCACCAGGAACAGCGGCTTCTGATAGCGGTCGTACATCATGTTCATGGTGATGCGCAGCCCCAGTGGGTCGATACCCCAGCCCCATTCGCTGACCTGGATGTGCGGGTTGCGCAGGGATTTCACGATATTCGCCGCATTGGTATTACTGGCGTTCATGTCCGCCGACGCGCAGCGCGAGGCGTAATAGCTGAACGATACAAAATCGACGGTGTTTTTCAGCAGTTCATCGTCGCCAGGGTCTTTGACAATCACCACCCCTTTTTCGCGGAACACGCGGGCAGAATAGGCCGGGTAGCTGCCGCGCGCCTGCACGTCGATAAAGAACAGGTTTTCGCGGTCTTTCTCCAGCGCCATCCACACGTCTTCCGGTTTGCAGGAGTAGGGGTAGAAGTTGCCGCCGGCCAGCATACAGCCGACCTGGTTTTCCGGGTTCACCTCATGGGCGATTTTGGTCGCCAGGGCGCTTGCCACCAGTTCGTGATGCGCGGCCTGATATTTCACCTGATCTTCGTTCTCACCCTCTTCAAACACCAGCCCCGCGCCGGAGAACGGGCTGTGCAGCATGATGTTGATTTCGTTGAAGGTGAGCCAGTACTTCACCAGACCGTTAAATTCTTCGAAACAGGTACGGGCATAGCGGGCGAAGAAATCGACCATCTTGCGGTTGCGCCAGGATCCATACTCCGTGACCAGATGCATCGGTACGTCGAAATGGCACAGGGTGACCAACGGTTCGATGTTGTATTTTTTGCACTCTTCGAACACTGCGCGGTAGAAGGCAATCCCCTCTTTATTGGGCAGTGGCTCATCGCCGTTCGGGTAGAGGCGGCTCCAGGCAATTGAGGTACGAAATACCGTAAAGCCCATCTCCGCCATCAGGGCGATGTCTTCTTTGTAGCGATGGTAAAAATCAATCGCCTCGTGGCTCGGGTAAAACTCGTCGTCACGCAACGTAAAACGTTTTTCCTTACCGACCTTCACCGCCAGACGATTCGCGCCGTGGGGGATCATATCGACCGTCGTCAGTCCTTTGCCGCCTTCACGGTAAGCCCCTTCACTCTGGTTGGCGGCAAGCGCGCCGCCCCATAAAAATCCTTGTGGAAAAACAGACATCTTTACCTCGCTATAAATTTAGACTTGTGCTGCTTTGGCCTGAACCGGAGCGCTCTGCAGGGCGCGTGCTTTCTCAGCGTCGTCTTCGACCGGGATATCTTCAAAACCTAAAATCAGGGTCAGAACAAACGAGAGCACAACCGCCAGCGCCATGACCCCGAATACCCAGACGATGGTCATTGGGTTGGCCGGATCGAAGAACTGTACGCTGGTAAACAGCCCCGGCGCCGCCATTGAGTGGCTGGCAAGACCGGCTATGCCAGCCACTGCCCCGCAGATGAAGCCGCTGATAAGGCTCGCAATCAGCGGGCGTTTCAGGCGTACCGCCACACCATAGAGGGCAGGTTCTGAAATGCCTGCCATGATGGCAGAAGCCGCTGCCGCCAGCGCCGTCTGGCGCAGTTCCGGGTTTTTCGTTTTCCATGCCACCGCCAGCGATGAACCGCCGAGCGACAGGTTGGCTCCGATTTCCGACGGCATAACCATTCCCTCTTTGCCCGTCTCGGCAATGGTCTGAATGATCGTCGGCGTAAATACGCGGTGCATCCCGGTCATCACCAGCAGCGGCCAGAGGGCGCCCATAATGGCCACGGAGAGCCAGCCCAGATAGCCGTGAATAGTGTAGACCAGCGCTGAAATCGCGCTCCCGATCCAGATCCCGAGCGGCCCTATCAGCACAATGGCGAGCGGGGCGGCAATCAGAACGATCAGCATCGGTTTAAGGAAGTTTTTCGTGACCGCCGGCGTAATACGATCAACCCAGCGTTCGATGTACGACAGGCACCAGGTCATCACCAGCGCCGGGATGACCGTGTAGGTGTATTTCACTGCCGTCACCGGAATAAAGGCGAATTCAACGTGCTCGCCCTGTGCGGCTTTCGCCATCAGTTCGATAAAGCCCGGGTGTACCAGCACGCCCGCGATGGCAATCGCCAGCGACATGTTGGTTTTGAATTTCACTGCGGCAGAGGCGGCGACCATCAGCGGCAGGAAGAAGAACGCGCCATCGCCAATCAGCGTCAGAAGGGTGAGCGTCGGTGCCCCTTTTTCCAGCGCGCCGGTCATCTCCAGGATCATTGCCAGCAGTTTGACCATTGAACCGCCGATGATCGCCGGGATCAGCGGTGACATGGTGCCGATCAGCGCATCGAGGATCCCGGCACCGATGCGGCGCAGGGTCATTTTCTGCGGGCCTTCCGGTACGGCAGGCTGCAGGTCGGTGGGCAGCAGGCTTACCACTTCGCGGTAGGCCTGAGACACGGTGTTGCCAATGATCACCTGGCACTGGTTGTCGTTGCGGACCACGCCGAGCACGCCGTTAATGCTTTTCAGGCGCGGGGCATCGGTGAGGCTTTCGTCTTTGAGGACGAAACGCAGTCGCGTCATGCAGTGGGTGACGGCGACGATGTTGTCTCTGCCGCCGAGCGCGCTGACAACGTTATTCGCCAGCGCAGCGTAATTTTTGGCCATCGGATGTAATCCTGTTATCGTTGTGAGAAATGTAGGAAACCGGTTCCACACAATCATCAATAGTTTCTTTGAATGAAACAAGATCACATTTTGTACATTTTTTCATTTCGTGATGATGATCACCTGGAGGGGTAAAAAGCGTGATATCGCCGCTGCGACAATTTTTCTGCAGTGCAGTACACTGCGCCCTGGTAGTTTCAAACGGAAGATTACGATGACCACGATGCTTGAAGTCGCGAAGCGGGCAGGCGTTTCGAAAGCGACGGTTTCCAGGGTATTGTCGGGCAATGGCTACGTCAGCCAGGAGACCAAAGACCGGGTGTTTCAGGCGATTGAAGAGAGCGGCTATCGCCCGAATTTGCTGGCACGAAATCTGGCGACCAAACGTACCCAGACGCTGGGTCTGGTGGTCACCAACACCCTTTATCACGGCGTCTATTTTAGCGAACTGCTCTTTCACGCCGCCCGTATGACGGAAGAGAAAGGGCGGCAGCTGATCCTGGCGGACGGTAAGCACAGTGCGGATGAAGAGCGCGAGGCCATTCAGTATTTGCTCGATATGCGCTGTGACGCGGTGATCATTTACCCGCGTTTCCTGAGCGTGGATGAGATGGACGACATCGTTGAGAAATGCGAACAGCCGATTATGGTCCTCAATCGCCGCTTACGAAAAAACAGCAGTCACAGCGTCTGGTCAGATCATAAAGCCTCCTGCCAGGACGCCGTGTCGCAGCTGATTCAGAAAGGGCACCGGGAGATTGCGTTTATCACCGGTTCGCTGGATTCCCCCACGGGCGTTGAGCGTCTCTCGGGCTACAAAGACGCCCTGGCACAGCACCAGATCCCGCTGCGCCCGTCGCTGATTGCGCAGGGGAAATGGAACCCGGCCAGCGGTGCGGCGGCGGTGTCTGAGCTGCTTTCGCGCGGTGAAACCTTTTCGGCGCTGGTGGCGAGTAATGACGATATGGCGATTGGTGCCATGAAACAGTTGCACGAGTGCGGGATCGCCACCCCGGATGCCGTGTCGGTGATTGGCTTTGACGATGTGGCCATCGCCCCCTACATCGTCCCCTCGCTCTCCAGCGTGCGCATTCCGGTGACGGAGATGATCAAAGAGACCATTAGCCGCCTGATCTTCCTGCTGGATGGCGGTGAGTTTAAGTACCTGCAAACCTTCTCCGGCGAGCTTATCCTGCGTGACTCGGTTATTGAGGGGCCTCACCGCTGATGTCGACAGCTGTCATCGTCAGAAGTGACGATGACAGCCCTGCTGTCATTTTATAAACTGCATAAAATCAACAGGTTAATAATTGGCACGGTTTATGTATATCTCCGCGCAGGACTGTAATGCTGGAGAAGCAGATGAACCGTTTTATTATGGCCGATGCCAGTAAATGCATTGGCTGCCGTACCTGTGAAGTGGCGTGTGTGGTTTCCCATCAGGCGGAGCAGGATTGCGCGTCGCTCACCCCTGATACCTTTTTACCGCGGATCCACGTCATTAAAGGCGTGAATATCTCCACGGCCGCTATTTGTCGCCAGTGTGAGGATGCGCCGTGCGCTAACGTCTGCCCAAACGTGGCCATCAAACGTGAGAAAGGATTCGTGCATGTGATGCAGGAGCGCTGCATCGGCTGCAAAACCTGTGTGGTTGCCTGCCCGTACGGTGCGATGGAAGTCGTGGTGCGTCCGGTTGTGCGCAACAGCGGCTTGGGGCTGAGCGTGCGCGCGGAAAAAGCGGAAGCCAATAAATGCGACCTCTGCTACCACCGTGACGCCGGCCCGGCCTGTATGGAAGCCTGCCCGACGCACGCCCTGGTCTGCGTGGATCGCGACAAGCTTGAGCAGATGAGCGCGGAAAAACGCCGTCGTGCCGCGTTCGACACGTCATCGTCACTGCTGTTTTAAGTCGCGATGGGCGATAACGGCGTACAGTTGCGGGTGCGCGGCAAGGTGCAGGGGGTAGGGTTTCGTCCCTTCGTCTGGCAGCTGGCGCATCAGCTACAGCTGACGGGTGACGTTTGTAATGACGGAGAGGGCGTGCTGGTGCGTCTCGCGGGTAATGGGGGGGCCTTTACCGCGAGGCTGCATCAGGACTGCCCACCGCTGGCACGTATCGATGCTGTCGACAGCCAGCCGTTCACCTGGGCAACGGTGCCGCAGGCGTTCACCATTCGCCATAGCGCGGGCGGAGCGATGGACACCCAGATTGTGCCGGATGCCGCTACCTGCCCGGCGTGCCTGGCTGAAATGCGCGATCCCCGAGCGCGGCGTTATCGCTATCCGTTTATCAACTGTACCCATTGCGGTCCCCGTTTTACCATCATCCGCGCCATGCCCTATGACCGCCCGGCCACGTCAATGGCGGCTTTTCCCCTCTGTGAGCCGTGTGAAACCGAGTACCGCAATCCCGCTGACCGCCGTTTTCACGCGCAGCCGGTAGCCTGTCCGGATTGCGGACCCGAGCTGGAATGGCGCGCGGGCGAGACCGTTGCCACCCGCGAGTCTGCG
This sequence comes from Enterobacter sp. 200527-13, assembly GCF_027924865.1. NCBI lineage: Bacteria > Pseudomonadati > Pseudomonadota > Gammaproteobacteria > Enterobacterales > Enterobacteriaceae > Enterobacter > Enterobacter sp. 200527-13. The sequence continues at coordinate 145,849 of NZ_BSCM01000006.1, read as the reverse complement.
CTGAGTGCGGCGGTCCACATGCTCAAAAATGGCGGGATTGTCGCCATCAAAGGGCTGGGCGGTTTTCACCTTGCCTGTGACGCATCCAACGCGCAGGCGGTGGCAACCCTGCGGGCGCGCAAACAGCGCCCGATGAAGCCACTGGCGGTCATGATCCCGCAGGCGGAGGGACTGCCGGAATCAGTGCAAACGCTGCTGCGCTCGCCTGCAGCGCCCATCGTGCTCACGCCAAAAGCATGGTGTCCTCCGCTTCCTGACGCGATCGCGCCAGGGCTGGACACCGTTGGACTGATGCTGCCCGCTAACCCGCTACAGCATGTGCTGATGATGGACTGTCAGCGCGCACTGGTGATGACCTCCGGCAACCTCAGCGGGCGTCCGCCGGCCATCACCTGCCAGCAGGCACTGGATGAACTGGGCGACATCGCTGACGGATTCCTGCTGCACAACCGCGACATCCTGCAGCGTATGGATGATTCCGTGGTGGATCAGGACGGTATGATGCTGCGCCGCGCGCGCGGTTTTGTGCCGGATGCCATCACGCTGCCCGCCGGTTTCAGCGCTGTCCCGGCGATGGTGTGCACCGGTGCTGATATGAAAAATACCTTCTGTCTGGTGCGCGGTAACCAGGCGGTACTGAGTCAGCACTTTGGCGATCTGAGTGACGACGGTGTCGAGGCCCAGTGGCGTTCGGCGCTGTCGATGATGCAGCAGATCTATGCGTTTCAGCCGCAGCGCGTGGTATGCGACGCCCATCCGGGCTATCACGCCCGACAGTGGGCGCAAGCCCAGGCTTTGCCGATCGACACCGTGCTTCACCACCACGCTCACGCGGCGGCATGCATGGCAGAAAACGGCTGGCCGCTTGAGGGCGGAGATGTCATTGCCCTGACGCTGGATGGGATCGGCATGGGCGAAAACGGCGCGCTGTGGGGCGGAGAGTGCCTGCGGGTAAACTATCTCGACTGCGAACGTCTGGGCGGTCTGCCTGCGGTTGCGCTGCCGGGCGGGGACAGGGCTGCCATGCAGCCGTGGCGCAATTTACTTGCCCACTGCCTGGCGTTTGTGCCGGACTGGCAGCAGTACCCGGAAACGCGTGACGTTCAGCGGCAAAACTGGCCGCTGCTGGCTACGGCCATTCAGCGCGGTTTAAACGCGCCGCTGGCCTCATCCTGCGGCCGTCTGTTCGACGCGGTGGCCTGCGCGCTCGGCATCACGTCAGAAACCCAGAGCTACGAAGGTGAGGCCGCCTGCCGGCTTGAAGCGCTGGCCGCGCAGTGCCACAACGTTCAACACCCGGTTACGCTTCAGGCCGAAAACCTTACGCGCTTCTGGCAACAGTGGCTGAACTGGCAGGCGGAACCCTGCGAGCGGGCATGGGCGTTTCACGATGCGCTGGCGAAAGGGCTGGCGGAGCTTGTCACCTCCCATGCCCGGCGACTGGGGCTTTCCACCGTATGCTTCAGCGGCGGCGTGTTACATAACCGTCTGCTGCGCGCGCGACTGCGCCATTACCTCTCAGACTTCACGCTGCTTTTTCCTCATCATCTGCCGTCAGGTGACGGCGCTATCTCCTTCGGGCAGGCGGTAGTTGCTGCCGCCCGGTCATGTTCACAAAGGATGTAAAATGTTACGACTCTTACGCAATGAACCCCGCGCGGCGTTTCTGCTGCTGGCTCTGGTAATGGCAAATCTTCTGGCATGGGGCTGGGCATGGCAAACCTTCAGCGGCAGTACGGCGCTGATGGCCGCCAGCCTGCTGGCCTGGTGTTATGGACTCCGTCATGCGGTGGATGCCGACCACATCGCGGCCATTGATACCGTCACGCGTAAGATGATGCAGCAGGGTAAACGCCCTTCCGGCGTGGGGGCATGGTTCTCTCTGGGACACTCCACCATTGTGGTGCTGGCCTCCATTGCCATTGCGGCCACCGCCACGGCGTTTCAGAAGAATATGGCATGGTTTCATGAAACCGGCAGCCTGATTGGCACCGCCGTTTCTGCAACGTTTCTGCTGGCGATGGCGCTGGTCAATCTGGTGATTTTGCGCGGCGTGTGGCGTAATTTTCAGGCGCTGAAGAACGGTCAGGTCACGCGTGACGACATCACGCTTCCGGCATCAGGCGGAGTCATGAACTGGCTGTTTGGCGCAACGTTCCGCCTGGTGAACAAGAGCTGGCAAATGTACCTGGTCGGTTTCCTGTTTGGTCTGGGGTTTGATACCGCGACGGAAATCGGTGTGCTTGGGATTTCAGCCGCCAGCGCGTCAAACGGGATGTCAGTCTGGTCCATCATGATCTTCCCGGCGCTGTTTGCCAGCGGTATGGCGCTGGTCGATACCCTCGACAATCTGCTGATGGTCGGCGCTTACGGCTGGGCGTTTAACAAGCCGCAGCGCAAGCTTTACTACAACATGACCATCACAGGCACCTCCGTGGTGGTGGCGCTGTTTATCGGCGGGCTGGAAGCTCTGGGTCTGTTGATGGATAAATTTGCCCTCAGCGGAGGCCTCTGGGATCGCATTGGCGCAGTTAATGACAACCTCGGTAACGCCGGGTTCGTGGTGGTCGGGCTGTTCGTTGCCTGCTGGCTGATTTCCATGATCAACTATCGCTGGCGCGGCTACGATGCGCTTGTCGTGCGTTCCTGACGCGGCGTCTGAACATCATTGTCGTTATCTGGCTAAACGACGTTGAAAAAAAAGCCCCGGGACATCGGGGCTGTGGACCATAAAATCCAAAGGTTACGTTAGCGTGGCAGGCGAATCAGCGTTAAGCGGGTAATGATTTCAGCAGAGCGAAAGCCTCTTTCATCCGGTCTTCGCTCACCACAAAGGCGCGCATCTGTCCTTCGCTGTCGCACCCACGAGCCACCATTCCCTGAGGTTCAATGGTGAGTTGCCAGTGCAGGTCCGGACGCTCGGTTTCGCCTGCCAGGTGTAGCGGGAGCGCTGGCGTTTTTACTTTTACCAGCATGGCGGGTAATTTCAGTGGCGCACTGCCGCCAGACAGGTTTTTCGCGAGGTACATGGCGCTCAGTTGAATGGGCTGCAGGAAGGGCAGGACCTGTCCGTTAATTTCAGCGCAGTCACCCAGGGCGTAAATATCGGGCTGCGTGGTTTGCAGGTAGCTGTCTACCTTCACGCCACGACCTGTTTCCGCGCCGGCACGATGCGCCAGCGCCGTTTCCGGACGCAGGCCCGTGGCGGCAACCACCGCATCCACCTCAACGCTGCGGCTGCGGTCGAGCGTTGCATGAATCCCACTCCCGGTTTTCTTCAGGCTTTGCAACTGGGATTTCAGCAGCAGATGTACGCCCATATCGGTCAGACGATGCTGTAAGCGACTACTTACTTCTGCGGGCATCAGCGCCGACAAAATGCTTGCCGCATGGTCGACCAGGGTGACGGATTTACCCGCCCGGCTAAAATCCATCGCCAGCTCTGTGCCAATCAACCCTGCGCCGACAATCATCACCCGCTTCGCGTCACGCAGCAGGGTTTCACTGGCCTGATATGCCTGCTGGCTGTTGAGGGTGATCATCAGTTCCCGGCCTTCCACCGGCGGGACAAAAGCAGACGCCCCTGTCGCCAGCACCAGTTTGTCGTATTGCCAGGTTTTGTCTTTTGCTTTCACCACATGGGCGGCGGCATCGATATCGGTTATCCAGGTGTGCGGAAATAACCGCAGACTAAACTGTTCCGCGAACGCCCCCGCGGTCTGGCGGGTGAGGTCTTCGGCTCGCTGATTCTGGCTGATAACGTGGCTTAAATCAGGCTTGTTGTACTCGTCCATGCTGTCGGCGGCAATGAGCGTCAACGGCACGCTGGCATCTTGTTTGCGAATGTTTTTCACCAGCTGGCGGGCGGCAAAGCCCGAGCCGATGATAACGATGCCGTGGTTCATTGTGCCTCCGTCGCCAGTTCGTCAAAGACCTCTTTTCCCAGGGAACATTCCGGGCAGAGGAAATTGTCCGGCACGTCGCACCAGGGTGTACCGGGGGCAACATCCTGCAGCGGCTCGCCCTGTGCCGGGTCGTAAACCCACTGGCAGACACTGCACTGCATGCGAGGGCCAACGTCAGCGACCGCTGCGGCGCAGGCTTGTTGCGGCGCGGGGTTTTTGGCGTTCATGTCGGGGAGCGGCGCGAGCGCCCACTGACGCGCAATGTCACGGCCATGCTGGCGGCACAATTCAAGCGCGTCGATGTCCGGGCGCCATTTCGCCTTCAGGCTCATGGACATCTCAAAACCGGCATCCTGCAAACGCGTGGAGAGCCGGTCTACTGCGCCGCCGCTCCAGCCGTGGGAGCCAAATGCACTGGCCCGTTTATTACGAAAGCGCAGGCCGGTCATCTCTTCCACAAGGCCCGCAATTTTCGGCATCATCACGTTGTTCATCGTGGAGGTGCCCACCAGCACGCCCTTGGAGCGGAAGACGTTGGTCAGGATCTCGTTTTTATCGCTACGCGCCACGTTGAAGATTTTCACCGCCACGTTCGGATCGACTTCGTTAATACCCTGCGCAATGGCGTCCGCCATCATGCGGGTGTTATTAGACATGGTGTCGTAGAAAAGCGTGATACGGTCTTCCTGATAATCCGCGGCCCATTTGAGGTACAGCTCCACGATCTGGGTGGGGTTTTCGCGCCACACCACGCCGTGAGAGGTGGCTATCATATCCACGGGCAGGTTAAAGCCGAGGATTTCGGTGATTTTTGGCGTCACCAGACGGCTGAACGGCGTCAGGATATTGGCGTAGTAGCGCTGACACTGTTCGAATAGCTCAGTTTGATCCACTTCGTCGTTAAACAGGCGCTCGTCACAATAGTGCTGGCCGAAGGCATCGTTGCTGAACAGCACCGCATCGCCGGTCATGTAGGTCATCATACTGTCGGGCCAGTGCAGCATCGGGGTTTCAACGAAGATCAGCTGTTTGCCGTTGCCGATATCCAGCGTGTCGCCGGTTTTGACGGTGTGGAAATTCCACTCCGGGTGGTGGTGATGGCCGTTAATCGAGTCGATGGCGTTGGTGGTGCAGTAAATCGGGGTGTCGGGAATGCAGGACATTAACTCGGTCAGCGCCCCGGCATGATCCTCTTCCGCATGGTTAATGATGATGTAGTCGATATCAGCAAGATCGATTTCACTGCGCAGATTTTGCACGAACTCCCGGCTGAATTTGTGATCGACGGTATCGATGAGCACGTTTTTGCCTTCACGGATGAGATAGCTGTTGTAGCTGCTGCCGCGCAGCGTTTTGTACTCCGTTCCGTGGAAGTCACGCACTTCCCAGTCACGTTGACCAACCCAATGAATGTTATTTTTAACCAGAATAGACATAGCAACCTCAATTAATACGGCGTTTTTCAAATAAGATGTCTAGCCTTTATCAAGTTGCGTGCCAGTTTTTCATGTTGCTGTTTTTTATGGTTTTTTAATTTTATCATCCGTAATGGGTAGTCAATATGACTATCTGATTTATGGTCATTGTGACAATATGAATGGTCAAAATGACAGTGAGGCGCAGATGAGCTTTTCCGTGGACGTACTGGCAAAAATTGCCATTGAACTGCAAACCGGTATCGGTCATCAGGACCGTTTTCAGCGGCTGATTTCGACGCTGCGCCAGGTGCTGGCGTGCGATGCGTCGGCGCTGCTGCGCTACGACGCCCGGCAGTTTATTCCGCTGGCTATCGACGGGCTGGCGCAGGACGTTCTTGGGAGACGCTTCTCCCTGGAAGGCCATCCGCGTCTTGAAACCATCGCCCGGGCCGGTGACGTGGTGCGCTTTCCGGCGGACAGTGATTTGCCCGACCCTTACGACGGGCTGATCCCGGGGCAGGAGAGCCTGAAAGTCCATGCCTGTATCGGTCTGCCGCTGTTTGCCGGACAAAACCTGATTGGGGCATTAACCCTCGACGGCCTGTCGCCGGATCAGTTCGACACCTTTAGCGATGAAGAGCTGCGGCTGATTGCCGCGCTGGCCGCCGGTGCGCTGAATAACGCGCTGCTGATCGAACAGCTGGAGAGCCAGAACATCCTTCCCGGCAGCCCGTCGGCGTTTGAACCGGTGGCACACACGGAGATGATTGGGCTGTCACCGGGGATGGTGCAGCTAAAAAAAGAGATCGATATCGTGGCGGCCTCGGATTTAAACGTGCTGATTTTCGGGGAAACCGGCACCGGTAAAGAGCTGGTGGCGAAGGGCATCCACGAAGCCTCGCCGCGCGCGGTCAACCCGCTGGTGTACCTCAACTGCGCCGCGCTGCCGGAAAGCGTGGCTGAAAGTGAGCTGTTTGGTCACGTCAAAGGGGCGTTTACCGGGGCGATCAGCAACCGCAGCGGCAAATTCGAAATGGCGGATAACGGCACGTTGTTCCTCGATGAAATTGGCGAACTGTCGCTGTCGCTTCAGGCCAAACTGCTGCGCGTCCTGCAGTACGGTGATATTCAGCGCGTCGGCGACGATCGCAGCCTGAGAGTCAACGTGCGTGTGCTGGCGGCAACCAACCGTGACCTGCGCGAAGAGGTGTTGGCCGGGAATTTCCGCGCTGACCTGTACCATCGTCTGAGCGTGTTTCCGCTTACCGTGCCGCCGCTACGCGAGCGCGGTGACGATGTGGTGCTGCTTGCGGGGTTTTTCTGCGAGCAATGTCGGTTACGAATGGGCCTTTCCCGCGTGGTATTAAGCCCCGGCGCGCGAGCCCATCTGATGCGCTACGGCTGGCCGGGTAACGTACGCGAACTGGAACATGCGATTCACCGCGCCGTGGTGCTGGCGCGGGCGACACGTTCGGGAGATGAGGTGGTGATCCACGCGCGGCATTTCGCATTGCACGATGACACCGCTTCGTTCGTTACGCCTGCCGCGCCGGAAATGGCCCATGAGAACCTGCGGGAAGCAACAGAAGCATTTCAGCGTCAGGCTATCGCCCGCGCGCTGGAGCAGAATAACCGCAGCTGGGCGGCGTGTGCGCGGGCGCTGGAAATGGACGTCGCCAACCTGCACCGGCTGGCGAAACGTCTGGGACTCAAAGGTTAAATAATCCCGGCCTGGTAGAAATCCTGCAGGTTGATGGCGCCGCACAGCTTGCCGTGCTCATCCACCACCGGCGCGGCGGTGATTTTGCGTTTCATCAGCACCTCTTTGGCTTCGATGGCGCGGCTCTCGGCGTTCAGGGTCAACCCGCCCCGGGTCATCGCTTCCGAAACCTGGGATTCCAGCTTGCCGCCGCCCACCAGCCAGCGGCGCAGGTCGCCGTCGGTAAACACGCCTTTAACGCTACCGGTTTCATCGCACACCGCTACCAGACCCAGCCCGGTGCGGCTCAGTTCCAGCATCGCATCCATTACGCTGGTGTTGAGTTTGACCTGCGGAATGGCCTCGTCGGTCCGCATCAGATGATGAACTTTATTGAGCAGTCGCGCTCCGAGCGCACCCGCCGGGTGCGAGCGGGCAAAATCTTCTTCGTTAAAGCCGCGTGCCTGCATTACCGCCATTGCCAGCGCGTCGCCCATCATCAGCGTATTCACGGTGCTGGAGGTGGGGGCGAGGTGCATCGGGCAGGCTTCGCGCTCAACGGAGATATCAAGCGTGGCCTTGGCCGCCAGTGCCAGCGGTGAGCGGGATTTACCGGTCATCGCCAGCAGCGCGACCGATTTTTCCTGCAGACGCGGGATGATGAGATCCAGCTCTTTGGCCGAGCCGGAGTAGGAGATAAACAGCATCACGTCGCGGCTTTCAATCATCCCCAGATCGCCGTGCAGCGCTTCGGCCGGATGCACGAAGAACGCCGGTGTGCCGGTGCTGGCAAGCGTAGCAGCAATCTTTTTGCCGATATGACCGGACTTGCCGATCCCGGAGACCACCACTTTACCTTCGCACTGGATAATGGTGTTTGCCGCGCGCACAAAATCCTCGCCCAGACGTTCCGGCAGGCGGCTGGCTTCCTGCAGCTCCAGCATCAGGGTCTGGCGGCCTGCGTTTAACAGAAAATCACTCATCTCTCTCTCCGGTTACAATCACGTCGATCCCTTTCTCTTCCAGCGCTTTTTTGAACGCCGGGTCGATACCTGCGTCGGTAATGAGCTTATCGACGCTTTCAAGGCTGCAGACAATGTTGGGACTTTTACGGCCAAACTTCGACGAGTCTGCCATCAAAATCACTTCGCGCGCGGCGTTGCACATCGCTTTGCTGACGCTGAACACCTCGTTAAAGGTCGTCACGCCGGCGTTCAAATCGATACCGTCCGTGCCCATAAAGAGTTTATCAAAGCTGAAGTGTTCAAAGGCGTTTTCCGCCAGTTGACCGTGAAACGACGCAGATTTTTTACGGAACGTCCCGCCGGGCATCAGAATGGTTTGCTCGCTGTCGAACTCCGACAGGGCGTTGACGATGTGCAGACTGTTGGTCATCACCGTGATGTTGTTAAAGCGGCTGAGCATCGGGATCATCTGCAGCACGGTGCTGCCTGCATCAAGGATAATGGAGTCGCCATCATGGATAAATTTTACGGCGGCCTCGGCAATCAGCGCTTTCTGGTGAGTATTGATCAGCGTTTTGTGATCGATAGGCGGGTCGGCTTCATCTTTGTTGAGCATCACGCCGCCGTAGGTTCGGATGACTGCACCAGAGTTTTCGAGCAATACCAGATCCTTTCGTATTGTCGTGCCGGTGGTGTCAAAGTAGTGGGCCAGTTCTTCTACCGAGCATTTTCCCTGCTTTTGCAGATGCTCCAGAATGGCCGCCTGACGCTGACGTGGTTTCATAGGCGCTCAATTCCTTAGGTTGCGAAATGATAATTTCGCAAGCTTATCGCGTTCACAACGAAATTATCCATGTTTCAGATTAAGCGCTAATGATAGAGCATTCTGACAGAGCGAATCATGGGGAAAGATCACATCGGGTTGTAATTCCTGCAGCGATATCCCGTTAATCGCCTGGATTTTCGCCGGGCGGGCAAAAACGGTCATCCCGCGCATGATGAGGGAATCGCAGACCGTATTGTGTTCGTCCAGCGCAATGGCAACCACCACGCGCGGTTTGAAACGCCCGCCGGAACGCCCGACGCCCACGCGCCCTTTCTGACACAGGGCATCAAACGCGCGGTTAAACTGGCGGATTTGCCAGCCGCCAAAGATCAGCTGGCACATCCAGGCGATGGCGGCAACGGTAATGAGTGCGGTAACCATACGAGCTCCTTGTTGTTCCCTCTCCCGAAGGAGAGGGGGATACGGGCATCAGCGTGTTCGATCAGAACATCACCTGCCCGCCGGTGACATTAATGGACTGCCCGGTGCAGTAAGAGGCTTGGGGGCTGGCATAAAACAGCAGCATGTTCAGCACGTCCTGATAATCGCAGCCGCGCTTCAGCGGCACTTTGTCGATGTAATACTGCTCCACTTCCTCCTCTTTCAGCCCGAGCTTGGTGGCATATTGCGGCAGCAGGGACTGGAACATCGGCGATTTCAGCAGGTTGCCCAGCATCAGCGAGTGAACGGTAATGCCATATTCGGCCAGATCGAGGGCCAGAGATTGCGTCAGCCCTACGCCGCCAAATTTCGCCGCGCTGTAACCGGAGTTGTGTTTGCTGCCCACTTTGCCCGATTTCGAGTTGATCTGGATGATGCGCCCCTGAATGCCATCGCGGATCATCAGACGGGAAAACTCGCGTGCGCAGAGGAAATAGCCCACCAGGTTAACCTGCAGGGAGCGGTCGAAGTCCCCCAGTTCGAAATCGCTGATAAAGGCCGCTTTGGCTATCCCTGCGCTGTATACCAGCAGGTCGGTACGGCCAAAAATCTCGTCCACGCCGCGGGCCAGCGCCATCACGCTCTGCTCGCTGGTGGCATCAGCACCAAATCCGTAGGCCATCCCTTCACCCAATTCGGTGTTGATGGTGTCCGCCACGCGTGCGGCTTTTTCACTCTGAATATCCACTACCGCCACGCGGTAACCCTCTGCAGCAAGCCCACGGCAGAGGAACTCGCCTAAGGTTTGTCCCCCACCAATGACAACGGCAACCTGACTCATATCTTTCTCCTTAAATTACGCAACAAACTTCAACGTGCAGCCTGGGGTGACAGCCTGCGGAACCGGGCCATCCACATGAACCGTACCGGGATATTCCGCCTGCGGCTGGCCATCAAAACGCAAAGTGATATGGCCGAGCTCCCGCAGGTTTTGTCCGGCCACGTCGCCGACGGCGGTCACGGCGTAGCGCGAGTCGCCCAACTCCAGCTGGCTCCCGGCCTTCAGCTCGCCGTTCATCTCGCCGTGACAGTGGATAAAGCAAAACTCTTCGATATCCGCGGGCGCACCTTCGCGGAAGGTAATCAGCATCTTGTCGCTGAGCGCATCGGCCGCGCTCTGGCCAATGCGGGTGATGGTGGTCTGGTAAATTACGGTCATCACAGGAACCTCTTATTGGTAAATAAAGCCGGAGACAAACCAGGCAATCAGCACCGTCGGTGCGCCGGTCAGGAAACGGCTGACCAGTACAGACGGCACGCCAACGCGCACGGTGTCCTGGCGCGCTTCTGCCAGCGACAGCCCGACAGGAATGAAATCACACGCTGCCTGGGCGTTAATGGCAAACAGGGCGGGCAGAGCCAGATGCGGGGGAATGTTGCCAAGGCCAATCTGCACGCCAATCAGCACGCCGATAACCTGCGCAATGACCGCGCCTGGGCCGAGAAACGGCGACAGCAGCGGGAAGGAGCAGATCAGCGCCAGCGTCACCAGCCCGAGCGGGTGGCTCGCCAGCGGGGCGAGGCCATGGGCAATCCAGTCGCCAAGACCCGAGGCCATGATGATGCCGATCAGCGCCGAAACGAATGCCATAAACGGCAGAATGGTTTTCAGCACCGTGTCGATGGTGTCGCGCCCGGACTGGAACAGCACGGCCACGGCAGAGCCCATCCCCATTCCGACTTTTGCCAGCAGGCCGTCACTCTGTTCGGTGATTTTTTTACTCGTGTCGTAATCACGCGGGGCCGCTTTCTGAGGGGCAGCAGACCCCTGTGCCAGGTGAATGTTTTCCTCCTTCACGCCTGAGACATAAATGTCCTCCAGGATGTACTGCGCCAGCGGACCTGATTTACCGGTGGAATGGATATTCACGGTAGGAATACGCCGCTTGGGGTAGATGCCGCAGCGCAGCGTGCCGCCGCAGTCAATCACCGCCACGCCAATTTCCGCTTCAGGCGGTTCGCCCTCTTTGAAGCCGTCGACCGCTTCCCAGCCGGTCAGCTCACGCAGTTTGTCGACAATGGCCGGACGTGTGCCTGCGGTGATATAGACGATTTTTTTGCCTTCAGTGGCGTCGAATTCCAGTGGGCCGCCCCAGCCGCCCGTTCCTTTTTCAATGCGAATACGGCTCATGCTGCGGCTCCTGAAAGATGGACTTTCTGTTCAAGCTGGATACCCATTTTCTTCTCGAAAATGGCGGTGGTGAGGTCCGTGACCCAGCCGCGGAAAAAGTTGGTGACCAGACCGACCAGCAGATAACTCACCGCCAGCGGACCGAGCGGCAGGCCAAGCGTGGTCAGGCCGCTGGCAATGCCCAGATAGACAAACAGCTCGCCGGGGTTGATATGCGGGAACAGGCCATTCATGGAGTGGCAGCTGTAGGAGGCTGCGGCGTAATAGCTGGGTTTGTACTTTTCAGGCATAAAGCGGCCGAGGCTCAGCGTCATCGGGTTGCAAAAAACAAACGTACCGATGAAGGGCAGAACCAGGTAACGGGACAGCGGATTGCCGGCGCAGCGCTGGGCAAAACGTTCAATGCGTTGCTGGCCGATAAAGTTAATCAGCGCGTTCATGATGACCAGCAGGCTAATCAGCAGGGGCAGGATCCCGGTCACCATGCCGGTGAACACTTCTCCGCCTTTCTGAAACAGCCCGATGAACCACTCGGCGCCGTGGGTGATGGTTTCTATCATTCTTCTCTCCTGTGGGGCTTTTTTGTTTTTGTATAACCGAGGCTAATAATAATCACTTTGAAAGGTTTTAAAGTGTTAATTAGATCTCACAATGAAAGAAAAATGGATTATTTTGAAAGTTAATTGCCGGCGGGAGTCTTGGGTGGACGAAAATCGCACAGATTTGCGATGGGGAGCGTAAAGATTTGGTGGGGGAGGTGCGTACCACTTCCTTGAGGTGTTGCGGATGCTTTACCATACTGGGTTCTTATCGAACCCGTTAAATGGATGTCACATGTTCAAGCGTCGTTATGCAGCGTTGTTACCTGCGCTTATTCTGCTGTCTGCCTGTAGTAGCAAACCCAAGACCGAAGCCGTGCAGCAAACGGCTGGCGCGCCTTCCGGAGGATTCCTGCTGGAGCCGCAGCATAATATGATGCAGATGGGCGGCGACTTTGCGAATAATCCGGCGGCCGAGCAGTTCATCGATAAAATGGTGAGCAAACACGGTTTTGACCGCCAGCAACTGCATGAAATTCTGTCGCAGGCGAAGCGACTGGATTATGTTCTGCGTTTGATGGATCGCCAGGCACCGACGGCTCAGGTACCGACCGGGCCAAATGGCGCATGGCTGCGTTATCGCAAACAGTTTATTACGCCGGATAACGTGCAAAATGGCGTGGTCTTCTGGAACCAATATGAAGATGCGCTGAACCGTGCGTGGCAGGTGTATGGCGTACCGCCTGAAATCATCGTCGGGATTATCGGCGTGGAAACCCGCTGGGGCCGCGTGATGGGCAAAACCCGTATCCTCGATGCGCTGGCGACGCTCTCCTTTAACTACCCGCGTCGCGCTGAATATTTCTCGTCTGAGCTGGAAACCTTCCTGCTGATGGCGCGCAATGAACAAGATGACCCGTTAGATCTCAAAGGCTCGTTTGCCGGTGCGATGGGCTACGGCCAGTTTATGCCGTCCTCCTATAAGCAATATGCCGTCGACTTTAACGGAGATGGCCACATTAACCTGTGGGATCCGGTGGATGCCATCGGCAGCGTGGCGAACTACTTTAAAGCGCACGGCTGGGTGCCGGGCGGTCAGGTGGCGGTGCAGGCTAACGGCCAGGCACCAGGGCTTGAGAACGGCTTTAAAACCAACTACAGCGTTTCGCAGCTGGCCGCTGCAGGCTTAACGCCAACGCAGCCGCTGGGAAATACGCAACAGGCGAGCCTGCTGCGTCTGGATGTCGGTACGGGTTATCAGTACTGGTACGGGCTGCCTAACTTCTACACCATCACCCGCTATAACCACAGCACCCACTATGCGATGGCCGTATGGCAACTGGGGCTGGCGGTGTCACAGGCGCGCGTGCCTGCCGCGTCGCCGTTCAGTCAGTAACGCTTGATGTTCGACCCTCTTCCGCCGGGAGAGGGTTGGGCTGATATCCAGAAACATTTCGCCACACTCCCGTTAATCTCCGCTCATTTACATCCGCATTATCTTTCATTATTGTTATGTTATAACATTTGATGTGGTGATGAGATGTCTACTTCCTTTTTTTCTCTGTCTGCGCCGGTCCGGCTTCTGATGGCGCTGGCGCTGATTGTCTTTATCGGACTGGCCGTGTGCTGGGCGGTGGCATTGCCATGATTGTGATGAATCAACTCACGGCGGGTTACGACCGCGAGCCGGTCACGCGTCCTCTGTCCGGGGTGATTGAATGCGGGAGCATGACCGCCATCCTCGGGGCCAACGGCTGCGGTAAATCAACGCTTCTGAAAACCCTCGCCGGGTTTATCCCGCCGGTAAGCGGCCGTTTTCACTGGCAGAAAAAACGCCCGGTAATGGGCTGGCTGGCACAGCGTCATGCCCTGGAGGCGCAATTTCCGCTAACCGTGCAGGATGTGGTCAGCATGGGCTGTTGGCCTCAAGCGTCGCTTTTTTCTGGCCTTCGCCGTGAAATGCGGCTGCGCATTGCTGGCGCGCTTGAGCGGGTGGGGCTTGGAACGATGGCGCTAACGACCATTGATGAACTCTCCGGCGGTCAGTTTCAGCGCATGCTGTTCGCGCGGGTATTAGTGCAGCAGGCACCGCTGGTCATGCTCGATGAGCCCTTTACCGGCGTTGATGAAGCTACCTGCAATGTGCTGATGGACCTGATGCTGGAAATGTATATGCAGGGGCAAACGGTGCTTGCGGTGCTGCACGACAGCGAGCGTGTATCGCGCCACTTCCCGCAGACGTTACGGCTGGACGCTGACATTCCCCAGTGGAAAACCGAGCGGGTGAGGGTGGCATGATCTGGCATATCTTTTTTCAGCCTTTTATTGAGTATGGCTTTATGCGCCGCGCGCTGGTGGTTTGCCTGGCGTTGTCCGTCAGTACCACTGCTCTGGGCGTTTTCCTTCAGCTGCGCCGGATGAGTCTGATGGGCGATGCCCTCTCTCACGCCATTTTGCCCGGCGTCGCCGTGGGGTATTTGCTCAGCGGTATGTCGCTGCTGGCCATGAGCGTGGGAGGCTTTATTGCCGGTATTACCGTGGCGCTGGTGGCCGGGCTGGTCAGCCGTCGAACGCCGCTTAAAGAGGACGCCAGTTTTGCCGGGTTCTATCTTGGCTCGCTGGCGCTGGGCGTCACGCTGGTATCACTGCGCGGTTCGAACGTCGATCTTCTGCACCTGCTGTTTGGCTCCATCCTGGCGGTGGATAACGATGCCGCGCTGTTTGTGGCAGGCGTTTGTATGTTCACCCTTATCACGCTGGCGATTTTTTACCGTGGGCTGGTGACCGAGGCCTTTGACACCGCCTGGCTGCAGGTAAACGCCCGCCATGTTCCCGGCTTATTACACGGCCTGTTTCTGGCGCTGCTGGTGCTTAACCTCGTTGCCGGTTTTCAGGTGCTTGGCACGTTGATGGCGGTCGGGCTGATGATGCTCCCTGCGGTAGCGGCACGCTGCTGGGCACGCACCTTACCCGGACTGCTATTGATGGCGGGTATCAGCGGTATTTTCTGCGCGTGGCTCGGACTCAGTCTCTCCTGGGCCGCCAGTCTGCCCGCGGGGCCGTCCATCGTGCTTACCGCCAGCGCGCTGTTCTTTATTTCCATTTTATTTGGCACGCGCAGCAGGCTGGCTGGCAGCCTGCGTGCGCTTTTTTAACGGAAGGGGAAACGATGAAACGTACGGGATTAGTAGTGGCGCTCGCGCTGGGGATGATGTCGCAAACGGTGATGGCGAAAACGCTCAATGTGGTGACCAGCTTTTCCATACTGGGGGATATGACCCGGGAGGTGGGCGGTGACCATGTGAACGTCACGACGCTGGTGGGTCCGGACGGCGATCCGCATACCTTCGAGCCCTCGCCAAAAGATAGCGCGGCGCTAAGCAAGGCAGATGTTGTGGTGGTCAATGGTCTGGGACTGGAAGGGTGGCTGGATCGCCTGGTGAAAGCCTCCGGGTTCAAAGGCCAGCTGGTGGTGGCGTCGCGTGGTGTGCAGACGCATACCCTCGAAGAAGAGGGCAAAACCGTCACTGACCCGCACGCCTGGAACAGCGCGGCGAACGGGGCGCTGTACGCGCAAAATATTCTCAACGGGCTGGTGAAAGCCGACCCAGAAGATAAAACCGCGCTGGAAGCGACCGGAAAACCGTACATCGCGCAGCTTAAGCAGCTGGATAGCTGGGCCAAAACGCGTTTTAGCCAGATCCCGCTGGTGAAACGTAAAGTGCTGACCAGCCATGACGCGTTCGGCTATTTCAGCCGCGCCTACGGGGTGACGTTTATGGCGCCCCAGGGGTTGTCATCAGAGAGCGAGGCCAGCGCGGCACAGGTCGCTGAGATCATTAATCAGATTAAAGCGGACGGCGTGAAAAGCTGGTTTATGGAAAACCAGCTCGATCCGCGGCTGGTTAAACAGATTGCTACAGCCACCGGCGCGCAGCCGGGAGGCGAGCTTTACCCGGAAGCGCTCTCGGCAAAAGGGGGCGTGGCAGAGACCTACGTTAAGGCGTTCCGCCACAATGTTGATACCCTCGCTGACAGCATGAAATAATCCTCGCCACCGCCGGTGCGCTCGCATCGGCTTTTTTCTGAAGCCCCCTCGTAAATCCTGCAGCGCATCCCCATATCTGACGAGAAAGTGCTATCTTGTGCTGCATGTTTTTCTAAGGCCTGGAGCGAGAATGACTGACCATGAATTGATGCAGCTTAGCGAAGTGGTAGGGCTGGCGCTTAAGCAACGCGGGGCGACCCTCACCACCGCGGAGTCCTGCACCGGCGGCTGGGTGGCGAAAGCGATTACCGATATTGCCGGCAGTTCCGCCTGGTTTGAACGTGGTTTTGTGACCTACAGTAATGAAGCTAAAGCGCAAATGATCGGCGTGCGGGAATCTACGCTCGAACAGCATGGCGCGGTCAGCGAGCCGGTGGTGATTGAGATGGCTATTGGTGCGCTCAAAGAGGCGCGCGCGGATTATGCAATATCGATTAGCGGCATTGCGGGCCCGGACGGGGGCAGTGACGTGAAACCTGTCGGCACCGTCTGGTTTGGTTTTGCTTCCGCCAGAGGTGAAGGGATCACCCGCCGGGAGTGCTTTAGCGGCGATCGCGAAAGAGTGCGTCGTCAGGCAACCGTTTATGCATTAAAAACGCTCTGGCAACAATTTCTACAAAATACTTGATACTGTATGACCATACAGTATAATTGCACCAACAGAACAGAAATCCACGGTGAAGCACAGTCGCTTCTCCCGGCATGACAGGAGTAATAATGGCTATCGACGAAAACAAACAGAAAGCGTTGGCGGCAGCACTGGGCCAGATCGAAAAGCAATTCGGTAAAGGCTCCATCATGCGCCTGGGTGAAGACCGTTCCATGGATGTGGAAACTATCTCCACCGGTTCGCTTTCTCTGGATATCGCGCTGGGCGCTGGCGGCCTGCCAATGGGCCGTATCGTAGAAATCTACGGGCCCGAGTCCTCAGGTAAAACAACCCTGACGCTGCAGGTTATCGCTGCGGCACAGCGTGAAGGTAAAACCTGTGCGTTTATCGATGCCGAGCACGCGCTGGACCCTGTTTATGCTCGTAAGCTGGGCGTTGATATTGACAACCTGCTGTGTTCTCAGCCGGACACCGGTGAGCAGGCGCTGGAAATTTGTGACGCGCTGGCCCGTTCCGGTGCGGTTGACGTTATCGTGGTCGACTCCGTTGCTGCTCTGACGCCAAAAGCTGAAATCGAAGGCGAAATTGGTGACTCTCACATGGGCCTCGCGGCACGTATGATGAGCCAGGCAATGCGTAAGCTGGCCGGTAACCTGAAGCAGTCCAACACGCTGCTGATCTTCATCAACCAGATCCGTATGAAAATTGGTGTGATGTTCGGTAACCCGGAAACCACTACCGGTGGTAACGCGCTGAAATTCTACGCGTCTGTCCGTCTGGATATCCGCCGTATCGGCGCGGTGAAAGAAGGTGAAAACGTGGTGGGTAGCGAAACCCGCGTGAAGGTTGTGAAGAACAAAATCGCAGCGCCGTTCAAACAGGCTGAATTCCAGATCCTCTACGGTGAAGGTATCAACTTCTACGGCGAACTGGTTGACCTGGGCGTGAAAGAGAAGCTGATTGAAAAAGCGGGCGCATGGTACAGCTACAACGGCGACAAGATTGGTCAGGGTAAAGCAAATGCAATCTCCTGGCTGAAAGAGAACCCGGCTGCGGCGAAAGAAATTGAGAAGAAAGTGCGTGAGCTTCTGCTGAACAACCAGGACGGTACGCCTGATTTCGTGGTGGATAACGCGGGTGCTGAAGAAACCAACGAAGATTTCTAATTCTCTCGTTTAAAGATGAAGGGCTGCTAATGCGGCCCTTTTTGCATTTCTGAATCAGCAGGTTTTTTATGAGTGAATCGACTTCACGCCGCCCTGCCTATGCACGCTTACTGGACCGTGCGGTACGCATTCTTGCCGTCCGTGACCACAGCGAACAGGAGTTGCGGCGAAAACTGTCGGCCCCCGTCATGAGTAAAAACGGGCCGGAAGAGATTGATGCGACCGCGGAAGATTACGACCGCGTCATTGCCTGGTGCTATGAGCACCGCTATCTGGATGACGAGCGTTTCGCTTCCCGGTTTCTTGCCAGCCGTGGCCGCAAAGGATATGGCCCCGCGCGTATCCGCCAGGAGCTGAACCAGAAAGGGGTCGCCCGTGAAACCATTGAAAAGGCCATGCGCGAATGCGACACAGACTGGTGCGCGCTGGCAAAAGAACAGGCCATTCGCAAGTACGGCGAACCCTTGCCACGTGAATTTTCAGAAAAAGTTAAAATCCAGCGCTTTTTGCTCTACCGCGGCTTTCTGATGGAAGATATTCAGGATATCTGGCGTAATTTTGCGGATTGAACGCATGCGGGATTTTACTTCCCACTAAAGAAAACTTATCTTATTCCCACTTTTTCCAGTAGCTGGTCTGTCCAACGATTTACCGATACAGGCTTGCTACGACATTTCGTTAGCTTGATTTCAGGATAATTATGAGCAAGAGCACCGCTGAGATCCGTCAGGCGTTTCTCGATTTTTTCCATAGTAAGGGACATCAGGTAGTTGCCAGCAGCTCCCTGGTACCGAACAACGATCCGACTCTGCTGTTTACCAACGCCGGGATGAACCAGTTCAAGGATGTGTTCCTTGGTCTCGACAAACGTAATTATTCCCGCGCCACAACCTCACAGCGTTGCGTGCGTGCGGGCGGTAAACACAACGACCTGGAAAACGTCGGTTACACCGCGCGTCACCACACGTTCTTCGAAATGCTGGGTAACTTCAGCTTCGGCGACTACTTCAAACACGATGCCATTCAATATGCGTGGGAACTGCTGACCGGTGAAAACTGGTTCAACCTGCCGAAAGATCGTCTGTGGGTTACCGTCTATGAAACCGATGACGAAGCCTACGAAATCTGGGAAAAAGAGGTTGGTATCCCGCGCGAGCGTATTATTCGCATCGGCGATAACAAAGGCGCACCTTATGCGTCTGACAACTTCTGGCAGATGGGCGATACCGGCCCTTGCGGTCCGTGCACCGAGATCTTCTACGATCACGGCGACCATATCTGGGGTGGTCCTCCAGGCAGCCCGGAAGAAGACGGCGATCGCTACATTGAGATCTGGAATATCGTCTTCATGCAGTTCAACCGTCAGGCTGACGGTACGATGGAGCCGCTGCCGAAACCGTCCGTTGATACCGGTATGGGTCTGGAGCGTATCGCGGCTGTTCTGCAGCACGTTAACTCCAACTACGAAATTGACCTGTTCAGCACCCTGATTAAAGCCGTTGCGCAAGTGACGGGTGCAACCGATCTGAACAACAAATCGCTGCGCGTTATTGCAGACCATATCCGTTCCTGCGCGTTCCTGATTGCCGACGGCGTGATCCCGTCGAATGAAAACCGTGGCTATGTGCTGCGTCGTATCATTCGTCGTGCTATCCGTCACGGCAACATGCTGGGCGCGAAGGACACCTTCTTCTATAAACTCGTTGGGCCACTGATTGGCGTGATGGGCGCAGCCGGTGATGAGCTGAAACGTCAGCAGGCGCAGGTTGAGCAGGTTCTGAAAACGGAAGAAGAGCAGTTTGCTCGTACTCTGGAGCGCGGACTGGCGCTGCTGGATGAAGAGCTGGCGAAACTTAAGGGCGATACGCTGGACGGCGAAACCGCTTTCCGCCTGTATGACACCTACGGTTTCCCGGTTGACCTGACGGCGGACGTTTGCCGTGAGCGCAACATTAAAGTGGACGAAGCAGGCTTTGAAGCCGCAATGGAAGAGCAGCGCCGCCGTGCGCGCGAGTCCAGCGGTTTTGGTGCTGACTATAACGCGATGATCCGCGTTGATGGCGCATCAGAATTCAAAGGCTACGAAAATCTGGAATTGACTGGCAAAGTGACCGCCCTGTTTGTTGACGGTAAAGCCGTAGACAGCATCAACGCGGGTCAGGATGCGGTTGTCATTCTGGACAAAACGCCGTTCTACGCGGAATCCGGCGGCCAGGTTGGCGATAAAGGCGAACTGAAAGGCAACGGTTTCAGCTTCAGCGTAAGCGACACGCAGAAATACGGTCAGGCGATTGGCCATCAGGGCAAACTGATTGCCGGTTCTCTGAAAGTGGGCGAGGGTGTCCAGGCGAACGTTGATGAAGCTCGTCGTGCGCGCATTCGTCTGAACCACTCAGCTACGCACCTGATGCACGCTGCCCTGCGTGAAGTTCTGGGAACGCACGTTGCACAGAAAGGTTCTCTGGTTAACGATAAAGTTCTGCGCTTCGACTTCTCTCATTTTGAAGCGATGAAGCCGTCTGAAATCCGCGCGGTGGAAGATCTGGTGAATGCGCAGATCCGTCGTAACCTGCCAATCGAAACCCATATCATGGATCTCGAGGCGGCGAAGAAGAAAGGCGCGATGGCACTGTTCGGCGAGAAATACGACGACCGCGTTCGCGTGCTGAGCATGGGCGACTTCTCGACTGAGCTCTGCGGCGGGACGCATGCCTCCCGTACCGGCGACATTGGTCTGTTCCGCATTGTTTCCGAATCAGGAACGGCGGCGGGCGTGCGTCGTATTGAAGCGGTAACCGGTGAAGGCGCGATTGCCAGCCTGCATGCACAGAGCGATCAGCTGCACGACATCGCGCAGTTGTTGAAAGGTGATAGCCAGAACCTGGGCGAGAAAGTGCGCGTTGCGCTGGATCGTACGCGTCAGCTGGAAAAAGAGCTGCAGCAGCTGAAAGAGCAGGCTGCGGCGCAGGAGAGTGCAAACCTCTCCAGCAAAGCTGTAGACATTAAGGGCGTCAAACTGCTGGTCAGCGATCTGGCGGGCGTTGAGCCTAAGATGCTGCGTACTATGGTCGACGATCTGAAGAACCAGCTCGGTTCCACAGTTATCGTGCTGGCGACAGTGGCAGAAGGTAAGGTTTCTCTGATTGCGGGCGTCTCTAAGGATGTGACCGACCGCGTAAAAGCAGGGGAACTGATTGGTATGGTCGCCCAGCAGGTGGGCGGTAAGGGTGGCGGTCGTCCGGACATGGCGCAAGCCGGTGGTACGGATGCGGCGGCACTTCCTGCGGCATTGGCCAGTGTTGAAAGCTGGGTGAGCGCGAAACTGTAATAACTACAAAGCACAAGCAGACGCCATAGCGGTAACGTTATGGCGTCTTGTTCACTGCGCTATCGATAACGATAAAGTCAGGTTGAGTTTGTGTATATCGGCTAAACTTACGTTTAACAGAATGTGATGCCGTGACTGCTTACACTTTACGTGTTTGTCATCGCTTACTTTTTGGCGTTATATGATGGATAATGCCGGGATACAAGAGACCCGACTCTTTTAATCTTTCAAGGAGCAAAGAATGCTGATTCTGACTCGTCGAGTTGGTGAGACCCTCATGATTGGGGATGAGGTCACCGTGACAGTTTTAGGGGTAAAGGGTAACCAGGTACGTATTGGTGTAAACGCTCCTAAAGAAGTATCTGTCCACCGTGAAGAGATCTACCAGCGTATCCAGGCTGAAAAATCCCAGCAGTCCAGTTACTGATATTGTCGCGTCTCGCTGTCGGGCGAGACGCAACCTCTCCCGCCATTTTTCCTGCTTAAAGTTACCGTTTAATTTCAATCGCTCTGTTTTTAACCACTCTCTTACCCTTAACTCGCCTCAACATCACTATTCTGTCATCAGTTTTCTGACAAGATGCCTGCAAAATCCGCTTATAAAACACCCTCTTTGCAGCTTTTGCATGCGAATTGCGTGTGATTTGTGCAAACGATAAAAGCTTTTGGAAAATTGTTTGACTTATAAGTCCCAGAAAGTAATATATGCGCCACGCAGCGACGAGAAGCTCTTAACGAGTTACTCGAAGCACTCGAAAGAGGCGTTGTGTGGTGAGGTGGCCGAGAGGCTGAAGGCGCTCCCCTGCTAAGGGAGTATGCGGTCAAAAGCTGCATCCGGGGTTCGAATCCCCGCCTCACCGCCATTTTGCATCCGTAGCTCAGCTGGATAGAGTACTCGGCTACGAACCGAGCGGTCGGAGGTTCGAATCCTCCCGGATGCACCATCTATTACTTCATATTGCTTTCGAAGTGATATGAATATCGAGTAGTACAATAGTAAATCCCGATGCATCCGTAGCTCAGCTGGATAGAGTACTCGGCTACGAACCGAGCGGTCGGAGGTTCGAATCCTCCCGGATGCACCATCTTCTCCGAGATAACAGCAAGGCTGTTGTTTCACGGTCTGCGGGTTAGCCGCAAGCACCAGGGAGGATAACGTTGCTTTAGCAACGGCCCGAAGGGCGAGGCGCAGCCGAGTAATCCTCCCGGATGCACCATTTACTATTTCTGAAAGCAGTACCCTGATGCATCCGTAGCTCAGCTGGATAGAGTACTCGGCTACGAACCGAGCGGTCGGAGGTTCGAATCCTCCCGGATGCACCATCTTCTCCGAGATAACAGCAAGGTTGTTGTTTCAAGGTCTGCGGGTTAGCCGCAAGCACCAGGGAGGATAACGTTGCTTAGCAACGGCCCGAAGGGCGAGGCGCAGCCGAGTAATCCTCCCGGATGCACCATTTACTGTTTCAAAAGCATTTCCCGATGCATCCGTAGCTCAGCTGGATAGAGTACTCGGCTACGAACCGAGCGGTCGGAGGTTCGAATCCTCCCGGATGCACCATCTTCTCCGAGATAACAGCAAGGCTGTTGTTTCAAGGTCTGCGGGTTAGCCGCAAGCACCAGGGAAGATAACGTTGCTTAGCAACGGCCCGAAGGGCGAGGCGCAGCCGAGTAATCCTCCCGGATGCACCATCTTCTTTTCTGTATCACTCTCTTTCTCCCTGGTTATTCCTTCGACGTTCCGTCAGCAATCATTTCTCTTTGAGCGACAAAAACCACCGTTTACGATAAAGTAATGCTTTGTTAATCGTTTAGCGAGAGCACGATGTACGCACAGTATGACGGTTTGATCTTCGATATGGATGGCACTCTCCTGGATACCGAACCCACGCATCGTCAAGCCTGGACTGATGTCCTTGCTCGTTACGGTATGCGTTTCGATCTTCAGGCGATGATCGCCCTCAACGGAGCCCCAACCTGGCGTATAGCGCAGGCCGTGATTGAACGTAATCATGCCGATCTCGACCCGCACCTTCTGGCCCGTGAAAAAACCGATGCGGTAAAAGCGATGCTTTTAGATACCGTGCGCCCGTTACCGTTAATTGACGTCGTAAAAGCATGGCACGGGCGTCGTCCTATGTCCGTTGGCACGGGCAGTGAAAGCGCTATTGCGGAAGCGCTGCTCACCCATCTTGGCCTGCGCCATTATTTCTCTGCGGTGGTTGCCGCCGATCATGTTCAAAATCACAAGCCCGCACCGGACACTTTCCTGCGTTGTGCAGAACTGATGGGTGTGCCTGCGGTGAAATGTGTGGTGTTCGAAGATGCTGATTTTGGTATTCAGGCCGCGCGCGATGCCGGGATGGATGTTGTGGACGTCCGCTTACTGTGAGTGACGCGCTGTCACTTTTATCATTATTCGCCAGCAGTTTTTTAAGCGCCACGCTCTTGCCGGGAAATTCGGAAGTGGTGCTGGTAGCGATGCTGTTGTCTGGCGTGAGTCAGCCCTGGTTGCTCGTGTTAATAGCAACAATGGGTAATAGCTTTGGAGGGCTGACTAACGTTATTCTTGGGCGTTTCTTTCCGCTGCGTGAAAAATCGCGCTGGCAGGAAAAGGCAGTCGGCTGGCTAAAACGCTATGGCGCTGCCACGCTGTTATTAAGCTGGATGCCTGTAATAGGTGATTTACTGTGCCTGCTGGCGGGATGGATGCGCATCTCCTGGGGGCCAGTGCTCTTTTTTTTGTGCCTTGGCAAGGCGTTGCGCTATGTTCTCGTGGCATGGGCAACACTACAGGGTATGACGTGGTGGCACTAATTGGTGGAATGAATACGCGACCTTCAATCGTCAACCATTACAATTATGCTGAGTAACAATACTTTGACAGGCGGGAGGTCAATTTGATCCCGGACGTATCTCAGGCGCTGGCCTGGCTGGAAAATCACCCTCAGGCACTGAAGGGTATTCAGCGTGGTCTTGAGCGTGAAACGCTGCGCGTTAACGCGGACGGTAGCTTAGCGACAACGGGTCACCCGAAGGCGTTAGGCTCGGCGCTGACACATAAATGGATCACAACCGATTTCGCTGAAGCGCTGCTGGAATTCATCACGCCAGTGGATGGTGATATTGATCATATGCTAACGATTCTGCGCGACATCCATCGCTACACTGCCCGCAATCTGGGTGATGAGCGTATGTGGCCGCTCAGCATGCCGTGCTATATCGAACAAGGCCAGGAGATTGAACTGGCGCAATACGGCACGTCAAATATCGGTCAGCTGAAAACGCTCTATCGTGAGGGGCTGAAAAACCGCTACGGTGCGTTGATGCAGACCATTTCTGGCGTGCATTACAATTTCTCTTTACCCATGGCGTTCTGGCAGGCGAAGTGCGGCGAAACGGATAAAGACGCGATCTCCGCGGGTTATTTCCGCCTGATCCGCAACTACTATCGTTTTGGCTGGGTCATTCCGTATCTGTTTGGCGCATCGCCTGCGATATGCTCGTCATTCCTGCAGGGGAAACCGACCACGCTGCCGTTCGAGAAGACAGAGTGTGGAATGTACTATCTCCCGTACGCCACCTCCCTGCGTCTTAGCGATCTGGGTTATACCAATAAGTCGCAAAGCAATCTCGGTATTACGTTTAACGAATTGCACGAATATGTGGCAGGATTGAAGCGGGCGATCAAAACGCCGTCGGAAGAGTACGAGAAAATCGGCCTCGAAAAAGACGGTAAGCGCCTGCAGATTAACAGCAACGTGCTGCAGATTGAAAATGAACTGTACGCGCCTATTCGTCCGAAGCGCGTCACGCGCAGCGGTGAAACCCCGTCGGATGCACTGCAGCGCGGCGGGATTGAATACATAGAAGTGCGCTCGCTGGATATCAACCCCTTCTCACCCATCGGCGTTGACGAGCAGCAGGTTCGCTTCCTGGATCTGTTTATGGTCTGGTGCGTACTGGCGGATGCGCCGGAAATGAGTTCAGAGGAACTGCTCTGTACCCGTACCAACTGGAACCGCGTGATTCTGGAAGGGCGCAAGCCGGGTCTGACGCTGGGTATTGGCTGCGAAACAGCGCAGTTCCCGCTGACGAAAGTCGGTAAGGATCTGTTCCGCGACCTGAAGCGTGTTGCCCGGACCATGGACAGCATTGACGGTGGGGAAGCCTATCAAAACGTCTGCGACCAGCTGGTTGAATCGTTTGATAACCCGGAACTGACGTTCTCAGCGCGTATTCTGCGTTCTATGATTGATCAGGGTATTGGCGGCACCGGGCGTTCGCTCTCTGCGGAATACCGCGAGATGCTGAAGCAGGAGCCGTTAGAGATTCTGAGTGAAGCCGATTTTGTGGCAGAACGAGACGCCTCTGTCGTGCGTCAGAAAGAGGTTGAAGCGGCGGATACGGAGTCGTTTGAGGCGTTTCTGGCGAAACAGGCTTAACAGAAAAGAAAAAGGCCACATCGCTGTGGCCAAAATATACATCTCTGAATTCAGGGATGATGATAACAAATGCGCGTCTTTCATATACTCAGACGTGCATTTTGTAGAAGAGTTCAGTTTATTTTAAAAAAAATCACTATCGGAGGTGACGTATGCCGTTATTAGATAGCTTTACTGTCGACCATACCCGTATGGAAGCACCTGCAGTACGTGTGGCGAAGACCATGCACACCCCGCACGGCGACACGATCACCGTATTCGATCTGCGTTTCTGCGTGCCTAACAAAGAAGTGATGCCAGAGAAAGGCATTCACACCCTGGAGCACCTGTTTGCCGGGTTTATGCGTGACCACCTGAACGGTAATGGCGTTGAGATCATCGATATCTCTCCGATGGGTTGCCGTACCGGTTTCTACATGAGCCTGATTGGTCAGCCTGAAGAGAAACGCGTCGCGGATGCCTGGAAAGCGGCAATGGAAGATGTGCTGAAGGTGAAAGAGCAGAACCAGATCCCTGAGCTGAACGTATATCAGTGCGGAACTTACCAGATGCACTCTCTGGAAGAAGCCCAGGAGATCGCGCGTCATATCATCGAGCGTGACGTTCGCGTAAACAGCAACGAAGAGCTGGCGCTGCCAAAAGAAAAACTGCAGGAACTGCACATCTAGTGCACCTTTTCCCTCTCCCTCAGGGAGAGGGTAGGGTGAGGGGTGTTTAACCTCATGACCACAACCTCAACCTTCTCCTTTACCCATCGCCCACTTGTTCCTTATGCCCATGATTACCTTCATGGCGACAGCGAGCCGTGGCATCAGCACGACTGCGCGCAATTGCTGCACACCCTGAGTGGGGTGGTGAGAGTCGATACCGCATCAGGTTGTTGGGTGGTGCCGCCCGGACGCGGCGTCTGGCTACCCGCGGGCACTCCGCACTCTTTGCGTATTACCGGCAACGTTGCGGCGCGCACGCTATTTATCGATCCCCTCGCGCGAGCCGATCTTCCGGCAACCTGTCAGATAGTCCAGATCTCCGGTCTGTTACGCGAACTTATCCTCACCTCGCTGACGCTTGAGGCGTCCTACTCGCCTGGCAGTCGTGATGAGCGCGTATATGAGCTCATTCTGGATGAAATCCGTACGTTGCGGGTGCTGCCGTTTCACCTGCCTGAGCCGGAAAGCGAGCCGTTGCGTACCCTTTGCCAGCAGATCCGGCGGTTGCCGGGGGAAAGCTGGGGCAGCATGCAGGCCGCAAACACGCTTGGTATGAGTGAACGCACGATGAACCGCCATTTCAAGCAGCAGACGGGGTTAAGCTACGGTGAGTGGCTAAGAAGGGCGCGCCTGCTGGAAGCGCTGCTGCGCCTGGGACAAGGTCAGCCAGTGCTACGAGTGGCGCTGGATCTGGGCTACGGCAGCCACAGTGCCTTTACGGCGATGTTTCGCCGGGTGATGGGGATATCACCCAGCGATTATTTCAAAGACAGCTAGCTGACAGCATTGAACAGGGCCTGAAGAGACGCGCGGGCCACGTCGCTGTCAATGCCGACGCCCCAGCGGCTGCTACCATCCTGAAACAGACAGCGGATATACGCCACCGAGCGGCTGTCGCTGCGCTCCCCAAGCGTATGTTCGTGATAGTCCTTAATCACAAACGGGGTCGTGACCCAGTGGCTTATACCATTGGCCGCCGCGGATAACAGCCCGTTACCTTGCCCCTCCAGCTGGCGCATCCCGCCCTGCGTCGTGACGCTTGCCGTCAGATGTAACTGCCCGTCCTGCTGGCTGTCGCTACGGTAAGCGTGCAGGGCAAAGCCTGGCGTCTCTACCAGCCCATAACGTGTGCGGAACAGTTGCCACAGCGCATGCTGCGTCATCTCTTTACCGTGCTGGTCGGTTTCCTGCTGTACGTGCTGGCTAAAGTCCTGCTGCAGGGCGCGGGGTAATTTCAGACCATGGTTTTGTTCAATAAGCCACGCGCTGCCGCTTTTTCCTGACTGGCTGTTAACCCGGATCACCGCTTCGTAGGTGCAACCAATATCCTGTGGGTCAACCGGCAGATAGGGCATCTCCCAGCGTTCGTCAGGCTTGCGGGCATCAAAGCCTTTCTTGATGGCATCCTGATGCGAACCTGAAAATGCGGTATACGCCAGCCGTCCTGCCCACGGATGGCGCGGATGCACCGGCAGCTGGTTGCAGGTTTCTACCACCTCCACCACGTGATTCATGTCGCTAAAGTCCAGATTCGGGCTAATCCCCTGGCTGTAGAGGTTCATCGCCAGCGTGACCAGGCAGACGTTACCGGTTCGTTCGCCGTTACCAAACAGACACCCTTCGACACGGTCTGCACCGGCCATCAGGGCCAGCTCCGCGCTGGCGACACCGGTGCCGCGGTCGTTATGCGGATGGACGCTGATGCAGACATCGCTGCGGCGGCTGAAATGACGGCAGAAATACTCAATCTGATCGGCATACACATTCGGTGTACTGACCTCAACGGTGGCCGGTAAGTTGATCACCATCGGGCGTTCGGCGCACGGCTGCCAGATGTCTGCCACGGCTTCGCAAATCTCCAGCGCAAAGTCCGGCTCGGTAAAGCAGAAAGTTTCCGGAGAGTATTCGTATTGCCAGCGGGTGGCGGGATTCTCTTCGCACAGCGTGCGGATAAGACGCGTGGAACGGGTCGCCAGCTCAACGATTTGCGCTTTCTCCATGCCGAACACCAGGCGGCGGAACAGCGGGGCGGTGGCGTTATACAGGTGTATGGTGGCCTGCTTCGCCCCGCGCAGCGACGCAAAGGTACGCAGGATAAGGTCTTCACGCGCCTGGGTTAATACCTGAATGGTGACGTCATCCGGAATGCGGTTTTCGTCGATCAACTGACGCACAAAATTGAAGTCCGTCTGTGAGGCAGAGGGGAAAGCGACTTCGATTTCTTTGAATCCGCAACGCAGTAACAACGCCCAGAACTGCAGTTTGCGGTTGCTGTCCATCGGCTCGGCAAGGGCCTGATTACCGTCACGTAAATCGGTGGAAAGCCAGCGCGGCGCCTGCGTGAGGCGTTGCTCAGGCCAGCGGCGATCGGGCAGGGAAATAGCAGGTTGAGGTTGGTATTTGTCGGAAGGTGTTTTCAGCATGGTGCGCTCCTGTTGTCTTTTCACTATCGTGAATCGATTTCAGGAGCGCTGCTTTATCGTTACTGACAATCGCTGTCGCGATCTGGACACCGCACGTTAGTGCGCACCGCCGCCGCCGCCTCCGGCGCCAAACGGTGGTCGGGCAAACCATACCAGTCCCAGCAGGATGATAAAGATCCCCGCCGATATCCAGAATATCTCGTTTGCCGAGATAATCAGGCCCTGGTTGGTGATCTGCTGGGCGATCCAGCCGGATGCCTGCTGCTCCGTCATTCCCATTCCCTGAAGCTGACTGTACATCTGCTGCGAGTTAGGGTTAAACGGGTTCACCGCTTCGGTCAATTGCGCATGGTGCATCGACTCGCGGTTGGTCCAAAGGGTCGTGGTGATCGACGTCCCGATGGAGCCTGCCAGCGTACGCGTAAAGTTCGACAGGCTTGATGCCGCCGCCATGCGCTCTGGCGGCAAGCCGGAAAGCGTAATGGTTGTCAGCGGCATAAAGAAGCACGCCACGGCGAAGCCCTGAATGAACTGCGGCCATGCGGATGCGCCAAAGTCCATGCCCGGCTCGAACGTATAGGCGCGCCAGTAGAAGCACACCGCGTACATGATAAAGCTGAAGGTCACCAGCCTGCGCATGTCGAGCTTGTGAGCGAAGCGGCCGATAATCGGCGACAGCAGGACCGGAATTAACCCCACTGGCGCAGAAGCCAAACCTGCCCAGGTTGCGGTGTAGCCATATACCTCCTGCAACAGCTGCGGCAGCAGAACGATTGCGCCGAAGTAGAGCATGTAGGCCAGGCTGATACACAGGCAGCCGATGGTGAAGTTTCGCGACTTAAACAGCGAGAGATCGACGATTGGGTTATCGTCCGTCAGCTCCCAGACGATCAGGAAGCTCAGCGATATCACCGCGACAACGGTCAGGATGATAATCTCTGTCGAGTTAAACCAGTCCAGCTCTTTACCCTGATCGAGCATCACCTGCAGGCTACCGATCCCGACCACCAGCAGCGCCAGGCCAATGGCGTCAATTCGCCGCTGCTCTGTTCGGGTTTCGCGACCGCGCAGCGTTTGCAGGGTCAGCATCACCACCAGCGCCCCAATCGGCACGTTGATGAAGAAGATCCAGCCCCAGTGGTAGTTGTCGCTGATATAGCCGCCGAGGATAGGCCCGCAAATCGGTGCGACAATCACCGTCATTGACCACAGCGCCAGCGCGATAGAGCGCTTAGCGGGCGGATAGTTGTTCAGCAGCAAACTCTGCGACAGCGGAATCAGCGGCCCGGCCACAATCCCCTGAATGACGCGGAAGATGATCAGCATCGTCAGGCTGTTGGACATACCGCACGCCCAGGAGGCGAGCACGAACAATACCGTTGACCACAGGAACAGCTTCACTTCACCGACGCGCTTCGCCAGCCAGCCGGTGATAGGGATGGAGATGGCGTTTGCCACCCCAAACGAGGTAATGACCCAGGTCCCCTGGCTCAGTGACGAGCCAAGGTTACCGGCGATGGTTGGGATCGCCACGTTTGCGATGGTAGAGTCCAGCACCTGCATGAATGTCGCCAGCGACAGCGCAATGGTCATGATAACCAGTTGCGCCCCCTCCAACGGTTTTTGCGGCTTTTGCTGTTGCATAACGCTCACCTTCGGATTAACCGGCGTTTGCCTTCACGATGTCATCGATCAGTTTATTGACCGGATCGAGGCTAATTTCACGGGCGTTACTTTCATAAGCCGGGGTGCTGCGCACCTGACTTGCCAGGATCTGACCATCGCGGTTGGCGGTATCAACCGTTACCAGCGTAGAGAGGCCAATACGCAGCGGATGGTCCGCCAGCTGTTTTGCATCCAGTTCGATACGTACAGGCAAGCGCTGAACCACTTTGATCCAGTTCCCGGTGGCGTTTTGCGCTGGCAACAGGGAGAAGGCACTGCCGGTCCCCATATCCAGGCCGACCACTTTCCCGGTGTACTTCACGTCATCACCGTAAATATCGCTGATCACCGTCGCGGTCTGGCCGATACGCATATGGGCAAGCTGCGTCTCTTTAAAGTTCGCATCAACCCACAGGTTGTCTGCCGGAACGACCGCCATCAGCGGCGTGGTTGGGCTAATTTGGGCGCCAGGCTGGACGGAACGACGAGAGACGTAGCCGGTCATCGGGCTGACAATTTTAGTACGCTGCAGGGCAAGCCACGCGTTGCGCACGTCGGTGGCAGCCTGTTGCACGGCAGGCTGGTTTTCCAGGCTGGTGCCCAGCACCATCGCCTGGTTGGCATTGTACTGTTGAATCGCCACGTCCAGCTGCGCCTGTGCGCTGGCAACGGCATCACGCGCGTGCTGCAGCTCTTCACGGCCAATCAGGTTGGCAGTGCCGAGGGGAACGCGACGGTTCAGGTCGCTCTGCGCCTGCGCCAGTGCGGTTTTCTGCACGTCGATGTTGGCCTGCAGCTGCTTGCTGTTGATCATCAGCTGGCGGGTCTGACGGACGCTGGAGGCCAGCGCGGTCTGGGCTTTTTCAAAAGCCTGTTGGGCGTCGGTCGGATCGAGCGTGACCAATACATCCCCTTTTTGCACAAAATCGGTGTTATCAGCCCAGACTTTCGTCACGCTGCCCGATACCTGCGCCATAATTTGTACCTGGTTCCCTGCCACGTATGCATCGTCTGTCTCTTCAGCATGACGCAATACTAAAAACCAATAGATCCCATATGCCACGGCAATAATAATAAAGAGCAATGTCAGTACAATAAGGGCGCTTTTGCGTTTGCCCTTTTTATTGACCGGTTGCTGCGGGGTAGTGCTCTCCGCATTTGCGCTCATTGTTGTTCTCCACGATCTTCTTATTTTCACATCGGCTGAGCCGAGCTGTTGTCAGAAAGGCCAGCAGTGTGACGTGCTGGCCTGTCGGTTTTCTTATGAGTCTGGGATTGTTGAGCGTGTTGTCGCGTTAGCGCAGCGCCTCTAGAACAGCGCCGTCTTCATCCATCTGGTCCAGACGGGTCAGCAGCTTGCGAGTAATGTGCTCAAGCTGGTCGCGCTCGGTGGTGCTGAGGGCAGACCACAGTTGATGCAGGCAATTATGCTGAGGTGGCAGCACCTCACGCAGGAATTGGTGACCTTTGTCGGTCAGCTGCAGATGCAGGCAGCGGCGATCGTTATCGCTTTCACGGCGTTCAATCCAGCCGCGTTTTTCCAGTTCATCGGCAATACGGGTGGCATTAGTACGGGATGAACCCAGCGCGCAGCTCAGCTCTGACGGCTGAATGCTGTGATTTTCCTGAGACTCCAGCGTAATTAACGCCATAAACAACGTCTCGTTAATCCCTTGAGCTTTCAGCATTTTATTACGATTTTCCAGTAGCTTACCCTGCATGTGCATGCACAGGCGGGTCAGCAGGATCTCCTGATACGGGAAGTCCTCATGACGACTGGCGCGGAATTTAAGCATTTGTTCAATGGGCGTAAACGAACTATCCATTTGGGCATAACCTCATTAATTACAGCCGATATAGTAACGATAGTGACAAATAATGTAAATGAATTATTTGTGCGGTTATATCCGCCAAACTTATGTCACCATCAGAAAGCGCCGGGTAAGTCCGTGACCCGGTGAGCACAGAGAGCGTTGGGAGTGAACCCGCGGAAGAGAGGATGTGAGGACGGGGGTCTGAACTATTCATGCCGGTAGAAAATATGTCACCCACATTAAAATTTCTGGGATAAATGATTACGTTTACATTAACAGACTGCAGGGCCCCTTTACACCCTAAGAGGCCCAAAGCAATGTAAAACTTAGTTAATTACGTCCTGGCGATGGTACCCACGCCACCATACTAGCAGATTCAGCGCGGCGACGATTGCGCCTATCCCGCACACGCCTGACCAACCGGCATGCTGCCACGCCGAGGCTGAAATTAACGAACCCGCTGCGCCGCCAATAAAATAGCTGGTCATGTATCCGGCCGTGAGGCGGTTACGCGCCTCTGGCTTCACGCGGTAGATGACGGTCTGGTTAGTGATATGCACGCCCTGCACGGTGAGGTCGAGTACCAGAATACCGACGCTCAGCGCCAGTACAGAGGTATGTCCATACCAGATGGCTGCCCAGGAGAGCAGGAGCAGAACCAGCCCGGCAGAGGTCGTCAGATGGGATTTGCCTTTATCCGCCAGTCCGCCCGCCGGACGCGCGCCCAGGGCTCCCGCAGCGCCCGCCAGACCAAACAGACCAATCACCGCTTCGGAATAATTGAACGGCGGCGCGGCCAGCAGAAACGCCATTGAGGTCCATAAGATGCTGAAGTTGGCGAAGGTCAAACAGCCCAGCAACGCACGCGTACGCAGCAGTTTATCGTGTGTGAAGAGGCTGAAAACGGAGGCGAGAAGCTGCGGATAATTAAGGTGATTTTCCTGCTTCACCTTTGGCAGCCCGCGCCACAGGGCAAGCGCCATCACGGCCATCAGTACGCTCGCCACCCAATACACGGTACGCCAGCCACCAAGACTCGCCAGCAGCCCGGCGACGGTCCGCGCCAGCAAAATCCCCAGCAGCAGGCCGCTCATGATTGTTCCCACCACCTTGCCGCGCTTTTCCGGTGAGGCGAGAGTGGCGGCGAGCGGAACCAGAATCTGCGCCACGACTGAAAACAGACCCGTTAACGCGGTGCCGATAATCATCATCGTTAACGAGTGGCTGCTGGCGGTGATCAGCATCCCGCCTGCGGCCAGCAGGGTCATGGAGACAATCAGCATCCGACGCTCAAACATATCGCCCAGCGGCACGAGGAAAAGCAGCCCGGCGGCATAGCCAAGCTGCGCGGCGGTGACAATAAAGCCAGCTGAGCTGGCAGAAAGGTTAAATGCGCGGGCGATGGTATCGAGCAGTGGCTGCGCGTAGTAGTTACTGGCGACGGCCAGACCCGTTGCCACGGACATTAAAAGGATGAGTGCCGGGCTAAGCCCTTGAGTTGTTTTAGTCATCAGGTTCAGGAATCGTGAGTTAAGTGATTATTTTTCCGTGAACCATAATAGCGAATGATTGTGAATGTGGTGGGATTGTTACGTGCTGGA
The DNA here is from genome assembly GCF_027924865.1 of Enterobacter sp. 200527-13. Lineage (NCBI taxonomy): Bacteria > Pseudomonadati > Pseudomonadota > Gammaproteobacteria > Enterobacterales > Enterobacteriaceae > Enterobacter > Enterobacter sp. 200527-13. The sequence continues at coordinate 112,118 of NZ_BSCM01000006.1, read as the reverse complement.
TTGTGCGGTTTAGGGGAGTTAACCCTCTCCCGTGGGGAGAGGGCAGGTCTGAAGGGCTCTTATGACTTCTGCGCGTCCATCGCTTCTTTTACCCAGCCATCAAACTGTTGCTGGTGGGCTTTGATCCAGCCATCCACGTGGCCTTTGATGTCAGCTTCGGACGATTTCCCCGCGTGCATCATCGCGTTCTGGGCGTTGATGTCCGCCAGAGGCAGTTTCATCACCGAGAACAGCTTCGCTGCCGCTGGGTTTTTCTCAGCCCAGGCTTTGTTAGCAACGATATGCATCGTGTTGACCGGGAAGCCATAGTTCATGCCGTTTGGCAGTTTGGTGTCGATATCTTTCTGCTCGCCCGGCAGGGAAGAGAAGGGGACCTGCAGCCACACCACGTCTTTCCCCGGCTTCAGCACGTCGCTCACCCAGTACGGTGTCCAGGTGTAATAGATGACCGGTTTACCCTCTTTGAAGCGGGCAATGGTGTCGGCCATCATCGCCGAGTAGTTACCGTGGCTGACGTCGACCGTTTTCGCCAGGTCAAAGGCTTTGTTCTGGTGATTAATCACCGCCTCACAGCCCCAGCCCGGCGAGCAGCCCATCATGTCAGCTTTGCCGTCACCGTTGGTGTCGAACAGTTTGGCAATCTTCGGATCCTTCAGCTGCTCGATATTGGTGATGTGGTACTGGTCAGCTGTTTTCTTGTCGATCAGGTACCCCTGCGCCGCACCGGTCACGAAGGTGCCTTCGCGGTAGAATTTCTTATCCCCGCCGGCGGCGGCATACATGTCGTCGTGCAGCGGCTGCCAGTTGACGGCGGTAAAGGTGGCGTCACCGGAGGCAATCGAGGTGTAGCCCACGTTGTAATCCACTTCACTTGGGGTGTTGACCGTATAGCCCAGTTTTTCCAGCGCGCGGCTGACTAACAGCGTCTGGAAGGTCTCTTCTGAAATGGTGCTCTGAACCGGTTGCACGGTAATGCCTTTGCCCGGCAGGTCTGCAGCAAACGTGCTGGTGGAGACAAGGGTGGCAAACGCTGTGGCAAAAAGTACGCGATGTCGCATCGTTGTTCCTTATTTTCTGAATGGGCGGGTGATTAACCCGACAGGGCCGGTGCTATACCAGCGACGGTTGCCGCGACTGCGTGAATCACGACCGACAGCCTGCGTCAGGCGGTCAAGGATAATGGCGAGGATCACAATGCCGACGCCGCCCACGGTGGCCAGTCCCATATCAAGACGACCAATGCCGCGCAGCACCATCTGACCCAGTCCGCCGACGGCGATCATTGAGGCAATTACTACCATGGAGAGGGCCAGCATCAGCGTCTGGTTGACACCCGCCATGATGGTTGGCATCGCCAGCGGAAGCTGAACTTTAAACAGCATCTGGCGCGGGCTGGCACCAAATGAACGCGACGCCTCGATAAGATCGGCCGGTACCTGGTTAATCCCAAGTATCGTCAGACGAATGACCGGCGGCAGGGCGAAGATAATGGTCACCACGACGCCCGGCACGTTGCCGATACCAAACAGCATCACGATCGGCACCAGGTAGACAAACGCGGGGGTGGTCTGCATCGCATCCAGCAGCGGACGAATAATCTTCGCCGCCCGCGGACTGCGCGCCAGCCAGATCCCCATCGGCAGGCCGATAGCGACGCAGAAGAGCAGGGCGGTGAGCACCAGCGCTAAGGTAATCATTGCCTGCGACCAGGCGCCAATCGCGCCGATGGCAATCAGTGAGATCAGCGTGGCGACACCCATGCCGGCGCTGCCAAACTGCCAGGCAATCAGGGAGAAGAGCACAATAGCGACCGGCGCGGGCATGCCGAGCATCAGCTGCTGGAAACCGTTCAGGATGTAATCCACCGGTACGCGGATCCCCTGGAAGACTGGACGAAAGTGAGTCACTACCCAGTCGATCCCCTCCGTGACCCAGCTATCCAGCGGGATCAGCGTCTTATGAAACGGATCCATAATATTGAAGTGCTCTGGCGCAGGGGCCGGTGCACTGTTGAGCCAGTCCGCCGCGCCGCCATCGGTTGGCGCAGGCGTGGAAGACCCCCACGCATCGGCAGATTGAGCAGCGCTGTCCGCCGCCTCGGTGGTTCCCCACGGGTTAGATTGATCAGCCATTGTTTGTCCCCTCGCGATCTAAAGCCTGCAGCAACATGCGTTTTGAGATGATGCCGACGTACTGTTGTTCCTCACTGACTACCGGTACGGCACATGGGGCCTGACCAACGTGAGAGAGCAGCTCGCTGAGCGGCGTTTCGGCGTCCACGGCAAGCGGGGAGTCGATAACCGCCGCATCAATGCCCTGATTTTCGCTGAGTGCGGTTTTCAGGGAGTCGATGGAAACAATGCCAACAAATTTATTACCGCGTTCGATCAGATAACCGTATTCCCGATCTTCATCCTGCAACAGTTTCAGTGCAGAGCGCGGACCAAAGCCCGGTGTTTTGCGGATAAGACCGTTCGGTGAACGACGGGCGATATCTTTCGCACTAAAGACCTGGCTAATATCCACGCCGCGGAAGAAGGTGCGCACATAATCATTGGCCGGATTATTCAGAATTTCATCCGGCGTGCCGACCTGCACCACTTCACCATTTTGCATAATGGCAATACGGTCACCAATACGCATGGCTTCATCAAGATCGTGGGAAATAAAAACAATGGTACGCTGATGTTTAGCCTGTAATTTTACCAGCTCATCCTGCATCTCGGTGCGAATTAATGGATCGAGTGCCGAGAAGGCTTCATCCATTAATAAAATGTCTGGGTTAATGGCTAATGCGCGGGCTAATCCGACACGCTGGCGCATCCCGCCGGAAAGCTCATCCGGGTAGGCATGCGCATAATTCTCGAGGCCCACCTGACGTAATGCATCCAGCGCTTTTTCCTGACGTTCATTAGCGGTAACGCCCGCTAATTCCATGCCAAAGGCGGCATTATCCAGCACCGTCATATGCGGCATCAGCGCAAATGACTGGAACACCATTGCAATCTTCTTTCTGCGCACCTCGCGAAGTTCAGCCTCTGATATTCTGGCGATATCAATGCCATCAATCAGTACCTGTCCACGGGTGGGTTCAATCAGGCGATTGAGAAGGCGAACCATAGTGGATTTACCCGAACCGGATAACCCCATGATGACAAAAATCTCGCCTTCTTCAATGGCCAGACTGGCGTCTTTAACGCCAAGCGACAGCCCGGTTTTTTCCAGAATTTGCTCTTTTGAAAGGCCTTTCTCAATATATTTGAATGCGCGCTGAGGATGCTCGCCAAATACTTTATAAAGATTTTTCACTTCTAATTTAATTGCCATGCAATAGAGAGTGTCCTGTTATTTGTTTATGTCGATATCATTACCATGGTAAATAGTTAACTGGCATTACCCTAACATACTGAGAATCTGAGACAACCCTGGGTTTGCTTATGGCAGGAATTTTGCCGTAAGCGAAACGGCTGAATTTCCCATGAGTAAAGGGCTGAGCGTGGTTTGAATTTTTCTGAATTTTTTGCTTTTGCACAGCGGCATTTCGCCTGAATCGGAGTGATTCAGGCGAATATGAACGGGGAATTACAGTGTAGTTGCCCGTGAAATATTAGGGAGGAAATTGTTAGATTTATATTAAATTAATGAACGTTAATCCGCTCATTAAAAATCCCAGTCCTCATCTTCGGTCTCCACCGCTTTGCCCATCACATACGACGAACCAGACCCGGAGAAGAAATCGTGGTTTTCATCGGCATTGGGTGACAGTGCCGCCAGGATCGCCGGGTTCACGTCGGCCATTTCCGGTGGGAAAAGCGCTTCGTAGCCGAGATTCATCAGCGCTTTATTGGCGTTGTAGCAAAGAAACGCTTTTACCTCCTCCTCCCAACCGGTACCGGCGTACAATTCTTCGGTATAACTCAGTTCGTTCTCGTACAAATCCATCAGCAAATCGAGGGCAAAACCTTTTAACGCTTCGCGCTTTTCTTCGCTGACGTTCTCCAGCCCTTTCTGATATTTATAGCCGATGTAGTACCCGTGTACGGCTTCATCACGAATGATGAGGCGAATTAAATCGGCGGTGTTGGTCAGCTTGCCGCGGCTCGACCAGTACATCGGTAACCAGAAGCCAGAATAGAACAGGAAGGATTCCAGAAACACGCTGGCAATTTTCTTCTTCAGCGGTTCGTCGGCCTGATAATACTCCAGCACCAGGCTGGCCTTTCGCTGCAATGACTCGCTTTCTTCGCTCCAGGTGTACGCCGCGTCCACATCTTTGGTCTGGCACAGCGTCGAAAAAATCGAGCTGTAGGAGCGGGCATGGACCGCCTCCATAAAGCTGATGTTCGACATCACCGCCTCTTCGTGAGGCGTCAGCGCGTCGGCCATCAGCGCAGGGGCACCGACGGTATTTTGAATGGTGTCCAGCAGCGTCAGACCGGTGAACACACGGATCGTCAGCTGCTGTTCGGCGTGGCTGAGGGTTTGCCAGGCCGGAATATCGTTTGAAAGCGGGACTTTTTCCGGCAGCCAGAAGTTGCTGGTCAGGCGGTTCCACACCTCCAGGTCTTTATCATCCTGAATTTTATTCCAGTTAACGGCACTCACGCGTGACAGTTTCATCCTTTCTCCTTACAGCGCGCAGGACACGCAGCCTTCAATTTCGGTGCCTTCCAGCGCACGCTGGCGCAGGCGAATGTAGTAGAGGGTTTTGATCCCTCTCTTCCAGGCGTAAATCTGCGCCCGGTTAATGTCACGCGTGGTGGCGGTGTCCGGGAAGAAGAGCGTCAGCGACAGCCCCTGATCCACGTGTTTTGTCGCCTCGGCGTAGGTATCAATAATTTTCTCAGGGCCAATCTCATACGCGTCCTGATACAGGGCCAGATTGTCGTTGGTCATAAACGGGGCAGGGTAGTAAACGCGCCCGGTCTTACCTTCCTTGCGGATCTCAATCTTCGACACAATCGGGTGGATACTCGACGTGGCGTGGTTAATGTAAGAGATTGACCCGGTTGGCGGTACGGCCTGCAGATTCTGGTTATAGATGCCGTAACGCATCACATCGTCCCGCAGCTGCTGCCACATCTCGCGGGTGGGCAGGAGAACCCCGGCATCAGCAAACAGCTGGCGCACTTTGTCGGTTTTCGGCTGCCAGTCTCCTTCCAGATATGGCCTGAAGTACTCACCGCTGGCGTAACGCGACTGTTCAAAGCCCGCAAAGCGCTGGTTACGCTCGCGCGCCAGCATCATAGAGGTATGCAGCGCATGCCAGGTAATGGTGTAAAAATAGAGGTTGGTGAAATCCAGTCCTTCCGGGCTACCGTAGGCGATACCTTCCCGCGCCAGATAGCCGTGCAGGTTCATCTGCCCAAGGCCGATGGCGTGCGAGGCAGCATTACCAGCTTCAATGGACGGCACGCTGCGGATGTGGCTCATGTCTGACACCGCGGTCAGCCCGCGAATGGCGGTCTCCACCGTGCGGCCAAAATCGGGGGAATCCATGGTGTGGGCAATATTCAGCGACCCGAGGTTACAGGAGATGTCTTTGCCGATGTCGGCGTAGTCCAGGTTTTCGTCATACGTGGATGCGCTGTTCACCTGCAATATCTCGGAGCAGAGGTTGCTCATATTGATTCGCCCGGCAATCGGGTTCGCACGGTTGACCGTATCTTCATACATGATGTACGGATAGCCGGACTCAAACTGAATTTCGGCCAGCGTCTGGAAGAAATCGCGGGCGTTAATGTACTTCTTACGAATGCGATCGTCGGCCACCAGATCGTGATACAGGGCGCTTATCGCCACATCACCAAACGCTTTCCCGTAAATACGCTCAATGTCGTAGGGCGAGAAGAGCGCCATCTCGGCATTTTCTTTGGCGAGCGCAAAGGTGATATCCGGAATCACCACCCCAAGCGACAGGGTCTTAATGCGGATTTTTTCATCGGCGTTTTCACGTTTGGTATCCAGGAAGCGCAAAATATCCGGATGGTGCGCGTGCAGATAGACCGCCCCCGCGCCCTGACGTGCCCCCAGCTGATTGGCATACGAGAAAGCATCTTCCAGCATTTTCATGACCGGAATCACGCCGGAGGACTGGTTTTCGATGCGCTTAATTGGCGCACCGGCTTCACGCAGGTTCGACAGCAGAAACGCCACACCGCCGCCGCGTTTAGAGAGCTGCAGCGCCGAATTCACCGCGCGACCAATCGACTCCATATTGTCTTCGATGCGCAGCAGGAAGCAGGAGACCAGCTCGCCGCGCTGGGCTTTTCCGCAATTGAGAAAGGTCGGTGTGGCGGGCTGGAAACGGCCGGAGAGCATCTCATCCATCAGGCGTTCTGCCAGCGTTTCATCGCCCTGCGCGAGCGTCAGGGCAACCATCACCACGCGGTCCTCGAAGCTTTCAAGATAGCGTTTGCCGTCGAACGTTTTCAGGGTATAGCTGGTGTAAAACTTCCATGCGCCAAGAAACGTCTGGAAACGAAAACCGCGGCTATGGGCCTGCCCGAACAGCGTCTCCACGAAGGCACGATCGTACCGGGCCAGCACGCGCTCTTCGTAATAGCCTTCCTTGACCAGATAATCGAGACGTTCATTCTGGCTTGCAAAGGTCATGCTGTTGGGGCGGACGTGGGTGGCGATAAACGCCTCCACCGCTTCATGATCTTTGCCAAACTGAATGTGCCCCTCACGGTCATAGAGGTTCAGCATTGCGTTTAATGCGTGGTAATCCGGTGTCGCCTGAATTACACGTTCTGCGGTTGTCGTTGCCAAAATTCGTTCACTCCTTTACGCACGTTCTCTACGTCCTGCTGTGTCCCTATCAGTTCAAACCGATAGAGATACGGCACGCCGCATTTTTGAGAAATGACATCCCCGGCACGGCCAAAGGCATCGCCGAAATTGCGATTGCCCGCAGCGATAACGCCGCGAATAAGCTGTCGGTTGTGGGGATCGTTGAGAAAGCGGATCACCTGGCGAGGCACGGCCCCCGCGGTGCCACCTCCACCATAGCTCGGGACCACCAGAATGTAGGGGTCGTCTACCCGGATTCGTTCCCGCTCATTAAGCGGGATACGTATCGCAGGCAGCCCGACGCGCTCAATAAAGCGGAGCGTGTTTTCCGAGCTGCTGGAGAAGTAGACCAGCCCACTCATGCCCTGGCGGCCTGGGCGGCGAGGCGGTTAATCATGTCGGGGCGAAAGCCGGACCAGCTGGTCTCCCCGGCGACGACGACCGGCAGCTGGCGAAAACCTTGCGCCCGCAGGGTATCGGCAGCTTCGGGCTGCAGGTCAATATTCACCATCTCAAAGGCCACTCCACGGCTTTCCATTGCACGTTTTGTCGCGTGGCACTGAACACAATCGTTACGAGTGTAAATAATAATGCTCATGATTCGTATTTCCATTTAAAATGAGAGAGCGGCGCGAATCATCGCGTCAGGTTGTGTGTATCTTGCTAAAGGGAATACTAGATGTAGTTGTCGTAAGTTTCAACCATACAAGATATGGGAATTTCAGATTGATATGGCCCCAATGATGAGCACAGCGGGGCAGGGCGGGCTGTACGGCGTTTTCAGGCGCGCAGGCAAAGAAAAGCCCCGGGGGCTGACGCGACCGGGGCGTATACGGACAGGCTGAGACGACTATTTGCGCAGGCTAAGCAGCGCCCCCACGAAGATACCCACCGCGGCTACCGTACCAAGCGTACAGAGGGGTTTTTCGCGAACGAAGGTATTGGCGCAACTGATGGCATCGCAGGCAGCCTGCGTGGTGCGCGAACGCCCATTCATGCGGGCGCGGGTTTCACGTAGCAAAGACTGAGCCTTACGTTTTGCGGCATCCGCTTCGTCCTTCGCACCGGAACCCCAGGATTTCAGCACTTCTTCCAGCGAGTCCGCTAATTGGCTGACATCGTTACGAATGTCCTGTGTGTCGTCGTTAATATCGTTTCGGTTCGGTCTGTTAAACATACGATCCTCCGTAATTTTGCGTTCCCGTTTAGTTTAGTCCAGAAATTTAATATCTGAAGCGCGTCACGCGTTATCTGGCAGTTTATGGAATATTCTGAAAGCCCTGCTAATGCTGAATACTGTAAGGTTGCCGGGCAGGAAAAGATAACGAGGAAAAGATATGTATTTACGACCTGATGAGGTGGCGCGCGTTCTTGAAAAAGAGGGATTCACCATGGATGAGGTGACATCAAAAGCGTATGGATATCGCCGTGGCGAGAATTATGTTTACGTTAATCGTGAAGCAAGAATGGGACGTACCGCTCTCATTATTCACCCGACGCTGAAAGACAGAAGTTTGTCATTTGCTGAGCCTGCCTCGGATATTAAAACCTGCGATCATTATCAGCAATTCCCACTGTATTTAGGTGGTGAAACGCATGAACATTATGGTATTCCGCATGGCTTCAGTTCGCGTATGGCGCTGGAGCGGTTTTTGAAGGGACTGTTTGGCGACGTACAGTAAATCTGCGACTGGCATTCGCCAGTCGCCTCACATCATGCTTTGGCCTGGCTATACTGGCTGACCTTAAACAGGCGGCGACAGTAGTCGAGAAAATAGCCATACACGGCACCCATCAGCATTGAAATCACGATATTTGAACTGACCGCTGCGACGATTTGATGCCAGTCTGCGCCCACTGTCAGCAGAATAGCCACGTAAACCGGCGACTGGAACGTCACGTATGCCAGAACGTCGGCGAGGTTTTTCACCCACCCTGACGGGCTAATACGACGCGCAAAGCGCATGACCGCATCGCGGTATAATCCGTAAGGCCACGCAATAATAATGTTGACCGGAATTGCCACCAGACGAGAAGAAAGTGACTGCTCAAAGGACATTCCGGAGAGGAAAATTTCGATCAGCATGTTCACGACGGAACAGTAAACAACCATCGCGAAGGTATCCGCTACCGCATGGCGCAGGCGAGATTGCGGTGAGAACATGTCTGAACTCCTTGAGAAGAACACAATAGAAACGATTTTTCCCTCAGCGGTTAGTGCTTTAGGTTGGTTTGTCAGTCGTGTATAGCGTATATCTCTGCCTTTGAACTAACAACTAGTTATTAATTTTTATTTAGTCGCGTTTTGTCCACAAAATTCTCTAAAATTGCGTGTTTTTTGTTCGGTTCGTTATAATCTGTCCCTGCCGTCAGTTTTTGTATGTAAATCAATCTGTTGATCTTAAGCGTGCCGAAGCGAACGTTCTGCCCGAACGACGACAGTGCGGCATGCTTTGATTTGGATTAAATCTAACCGTTTATACTGAGATAAAGATTGAATCCGGCGGTATCGACAGTTATCCGCCGATATTATTAAACGCGATATTTTAAAACATTTACATTTTTAGCAAGACGTGCCCGCGGGTAGATATTCCAGGCGAAATGAATTATTCTCTTGTCGATTTTTCGATTTACCCTAAAGAAAAGGTTTTCAAATATATGTCTTTGACGTTACAGAATCTTAATAATATCCGAACTCTGCGTGCGATGGCGCGTGAATTATCCCTGGACGTTCTTGAAGAAATGCTGGAAAAAGTCAGGGTCGTTGCTGAAGAGAAACGGAGTGAGCTGGCGGAATTAGAGCAACAACGCGCTGAGCAGCAGGAAAAAATTAATGCCCTGCTGGAACTGATGAAAGCTGATGGTATTTCACCGTCCGATCTCCTCGGTTCAGATATGGCGCAGGCCGGTAAGCCAGCGAAAAAACGTAAACCGCGTGAAGCGAAATATCGCTTTATTGATCTCAACGGTGAAGAGAAAACATGGACCGGTCAGGGGCGTACGCCAAAGCCTATTGCCAATGCACTGGCAAACGGTAAATCACTGGATGATTTTCTGATTTAATCCATGAGCCGGGCGGAGGACTCCGCCCGGTTGCCTGTTTAGCAGACGCCGAAATCACCCTCTTCGGTATACAGGGCCAGGTCTGCGGCCTTCAGGGTAAATTTCTCGCCTTGCTCATTGCTGGCCTGAACCGCCACAACGCTATCGCCGTTCACTTCGAGTACTTTCAGTTTTGGGCCGCCTTTACGCGGTTGCACATAATCACCGACAGAAAACATACTACCTCCTCATCGTTTCAATGATCTTCACCTTAGCCCACGTCTGATACCGGGTACAGCGTATTTCACCGATTACTGCTTACGAGGTACGCCGGTTCCAGGGCATCACTTTCAGCAGTCTCGCCATTCCGCAAAACCCGGTCAGCCCGGCAAACAGCAGCCCGGCACCCACAAAGCCGCTCAGCAGGAAAAAGCCGCTGGAGAGCGTAAAGCCCAGCACGACCCCGCACAGGGTGAGCAGCCCGGCGGCAATTTGTACCTGGCGCATCAACGGCAGCGGCTGTGATGTGTCTTCCTGCGTGATCAACCCGGCCTGCTTCCACCCCTGAATTCCGCCTTCAACGATAAACGCCTGAGCAGGCGCGGCAGCCTGAGCAAGGCGGGCTGCGTTCGAGGATGTCCGGGCGCCAGACTGGCAGTGAAAAATCACCGTTTCGCCCGCGTGCGTCTCAAGCCCGCCGGGTAAGGTGTCCAGCGGCACGGACCGGGCGGCGGGAATATGCTCGCGGGCATATTCGTCGGGATCGCGAATATCGATCAGTTTTGCACCTTCAGCAACGAGCGCATTGGCCTGCTGGGGTGAAATGAGCGGTAGTGACATGGTGGCTCCTTACGGGCAATAGAGGCTTTTCAGGGTGCTGATCAGCTGATGCACCGCATCGTTTTTAATGAAATACAGAATGCGCTGCGCTTCACGGGTGCTGTCGATAAGCCCCTCTTCACGCATACGCGCCAGATGTTGTGACGTGGCGGATGGGCTAAGCCCCGTCGCCCGCGCCAGATCGCCCGCGCTGGTACCCGGTGTACCGCACAGCATGCAGAGGATCAGCAACCGACGCGGATTGCTCATCGCTTTTAACAGGGCTGCGGCCTGTCCGGCGCTGGCCTGAAGTTGTTCGAGTTCAGTCATATTAGTTTAGTCTTTACTTAATTAAGGAAACTCTAAACTAATGGGGAGGATTAAGCCAGTGTCAAAAGCGTAAAAGAGGGTAAAAGGGCGATAAAGAGATGGCGCAGGCCGTTAAACTGGCTACGCTTAGAGAATGTTCTCTTTTTTATTTTCAATTGGTTAGCTTGCACGGAGTCGTTATGGGTTTTTGGCGTATTGTCTTTACTATTATCCTGCCACCGCTGGGCGTGCTGCTCGGCAAAGGGTTTGGCTGGGCGTTTATCATTAACATCGTTCTGACCTTACTGGGCTACATCCCTGGTCTTATTCACGCGTTTTGGGTGCAAAGCAAAAACTAAGCGCGCCACAATAGGTCGCTGTATATCCCGGTCAGCACGCCCTGTGGACCAAACTGCTGTTTGATCCAGCGCGTGACCTGGCCGGTCGCCGCATGCTGCGTGGCAAGCAGCATGCGTGAATCCTGACGCGGATTATTGATTCGCCGCGTGACCAGCAGCCCGTCCTCCACCGCCTCGCGGGCCATATATTCCGGTAAAAAACCAATCCCGTCCCCAAGGATCTGACACTGGCATTTGGTGTTGAAGTCGGGCACCAGAATCGCCTCCTGGCCGTGCAGCAGCCAGCCGACCTTCTTGTTTATAGTGTGCGCCGTGTCTTCCACCATGATGTTGGGGTACAGACGCAGCTGGCTTTCGGCTATCGGCTCCGGCACGAAGGCCAGCGGGTGTTCCGGCGCGATGGCGAATACCCAACGGATGGCACCGATCTCGGTGTAATCAATGCCGCCGCCGTCGAGCAGGGTATCCGGTGCGCCAATCGCGATATTGGCCTGGTTGTTGATAATGGAGTCCCAGACGCCGTTGTAGACCTCGGTCGTGACGGTGATCTGGCAGGTAGGAAACTGTTTTTTCAGCACCTGCAGCAGCCGCGCCGTATGGCGTGGGGTGTACAAAAGCTGGTTGATGCATATGCGGACCCGCGCCTCAATGCCCTGCGAAATGGTGTCTATCCCGCGCTTGATGGCATGAAAATCATTCAGCAGGTCGGTCGCTTTACGGTAAAAGTAAAACCCCGACTCGGTCAGCTCAATGCTGCGCGTATTGCGTACAAACAGCACCACATCCAGCCCGGTCTCCATTCGCTTGATGGTGTAACTGATGGCAGAGGTGGTTACGCCAAGCTCGGTGGCGGCTTTGCTGAAGCTGCCAAAGCGTGCCGCCGTGGTGAAGGCCAGCAGGTTCTCTTCAGTAAAGATGGAATTCATATTACGGCTCCTGTTAGCCATCAGTTTTGAACATATTTTAACAGCGCTGTTACAACGCATATGACGACGGTCACAGTTCTGATTATTCGCGTCGAGCCGCGTCATGTCAGGCTTCATCAGGCATAAGCAGAATGCTGTCTGAGGCGAATAAAAGCGCTAAAACATAAGTAAAAGATTGCACGGCCGCACATTTTGGCTAAATTGTTGAATTTAACTCAATAATGAATTGACTGTCGATGAATGATTTTTAAGCGGATTCTTTTCTCACCAGGCTGTTGCTATTCTCAGGTCATGAGCAATACATCATGGGGAGTCTGAATATGTCTGCGAACGAACTCGTTACTGAATTTTTGCTGGCGGCAGAGCAGGGCAATATTGACGGGCTAAAAGCCTGCCTTGAAAAAGGTGTCGATATTAATGCCACTCAACGCCAGAAAAGAACGGCCGTTATTATTGCCAGCCTGAAAAAACATTATGACTGCGTGGCATTTTTAATTGCTGCCGGAGCAGATATTGATCAACAGGATCAGACCTGTTTTAACCCCTTCCTGATTAGCTGCCTGACAAATGATTTAACCCTGCTGCGAATAGTCTTACCCGCCAACCCGGATCTTGATCGCCTGACCCGCTTCGGTGGCGTCGGCATTACGCCTGCCAGCGAGAAAGGGCACGTTGAGATTGTGCGCGAGCTGCTGGAGAAAACCGATATTAACGTCAACCACACCAACTTCGTGGGCTGGACGCCGCTACTGGAAGCGATTGTCCTCAACGATGGCGGCGCGAAACAGCAGGAAATTGTAAAGCTGTTACTGGATAACGGCGCAAATCCGCACATGACCGATAAATACGGCAAAACCCCGCTCGAACTGGCGCGGGAAAAAGGCTATCACCAGATAGCAGACCTGCTGCTGGCCGCAGGCGCGTAATTCCTTCGGCCAGCCTTTTCCGGCTGGTCGCTCATTCAGACAGTATTTTACCGACGTGCCTATTGCACGACGGCGGCCCCCTTTTATCCTCATTCAGGAGAAAATAATGCCCACCAAAATCGTCATAAAAAAGAATACTTATTTTGACTCGGTGTCATTGATGTCGGTTTCCACAAAGGCCAATAAATTGCCGGGCGTTGAGCAGGCTTTTGTGGCTATGGCGACAGAAATGAACAAAGGCGTATTAAAAAATCTCGGGCTATTAACGCCGGAATTAGCGGATGCCAAAAACGGCGACTTAATGATCGTGATTAAAGGCGAGGCGGCGAATGACGAAACGCTGGCAGCCATCGAAGCGCTTTTCACCCGCAAGGAGAGCGGCGGGAGCCATGAAGCGCGTTATGCCACCCTTGCCAGTGCGAAAACCCATCGTCCTGAGAGCAACCTGGCGGTGATTTCGGTAAACGGCACGTTTGCCGCCCGCGAAGCACGTCAGGCGCTGGAAAACGATCTCAACGTCATGCTCTTCTCCGACAACGTCAGCCTTGATGACGAGCTGGCGCTGAAGCAGCTGGCACACCAGAAAGGGCTGCTGATGATGGGGCCGGACTGCGGCACGGCCATTATCAACGGTACCGGGCTGTGCTTCGCCAATGCGGTGCGCCGCGGACCGATCGGTATTATCGGGGCGTCCGGGACCGGCAGCCAGGAGCTGAGCGTGCGGATCCATGAATTCGGCGGAGGCGTGTCGCAGCTGATTGGCACCGGCGGGCGCGATCTGAGCGAAAAGATAGGTGGCCTGATGATGCTGGATGCCATCGCGATGCTGGACGCTGACGACGCCACCCAGGTGATTACCCTCATCTCTAAACCGCCTGCGCCGTCGGTGGCAGAAAAAGTGCTGGCCCGCGCCCGCACCTGCCGCAAACCGGTGGTGGTCTGTTTCCTCGGTCGTCATCAGCCGCCGGCTGATGAGGGCAACCTGCAGTTCGCCCGTGGCACCAAAGAGGCGGCGCTGAAGGCCGTGCTGTTAACGGGGGTGAAAAAAGAGTCTCTCGACCTGCATCCGCTGAACTGGCCACTGATCGAAGAGGTGCGTGCCCGGCTGACACCCCAGCAGAAATACATCCGCGGCCTGTTCTGCGGCGGCACCCTGTGCGATGAGGCCATGTTCGCCGCGCTGGAAAAGTTCGACGACGTCTACAGCAACATTCAACCCGATCCGGCGAAACGGCTGGACGATATCAACGTCAGTAAAGCCCACACCTTCCTTGATTTTGGCGATGACGATTTCACCCACGGCAAACCGCACCCGATGATCGACCCGACCAACCGCATCAGCCGCCTGTTGCAGGAGGCGCGTGACCCCGAGGTGGGCGTGATCGTGATGGACTTTGTCCTGGGCTTTGGCGCGCACGAGGATCCGGTCGGCGTGATGCTTGAGGCCATAAAAGAGGCGCAGGCGACGGCGAAAGCCGATAACCGCCCGCTGGCAATTCTCGGCTATGTGCTCGGAACCGACCAGGACTCACCGTCCCTGGCACAGCAGTGTCAGCTTCTGACCGAGGCAGGGGTGATCTGGGCGAGCAGCAGCACCAACACCGGATTACTGGCACGTGAATTTGTCTTTAAAGGGGAGACTGCCTGATGACGACCTTATTTAACCAGCCGTTGAACGTGATTAACGTCGGTATCGCGCTGTTCAGTGCGGATCTCAAAAAGCAGCATATCCCCGTGACCCAGCTCGACTGGACGCCGCCGGGGCAGGGGAACTTGCAGGTAGTAGAGGCGCTGGATCAGCTGGCCCTTGCGCCACTGGCTGACAAAATCGCCGCCGCCAATAAGATTGCCCTTGAGCGCATTATCCAGTCCCATCCGGTGCTGGTGGGCTACGACCAGGCGATCAACGTTGTGCCGGGCATGACCCGCACCACCATTCTGCACGCCGGTCCGCCCGTCAGCTGGGAAAACATGTGTGGCGCAATGAAAGGGGCCGTGACCGGGGCGCTGGTGTTTGAAGGGCTGGCACGCGATATCGACGACGCGGAGCGCGTGGCGGCGTCAGGGGCAATCACCTTCTCGCCCTGTCACGAGCACGACTGCGTAGGCTCAATGGCGGGCGTCACTTCGGCATCGATGTTTATGCACATCGTTGAGAACAAAACCTACGGCAACCGGGCGTTCACTAACCTTAGCGAGCAGATGGCGAAGATCCTGCGCATGGGCGCCAACGACCAGAGCGTTATTGACCGCCTGAACTGGATGCGTGACGTGCTCGGCCCGATGCTGCGCGATGCCATGAAAATCATTGGTGAAATCGACCTGCGCCTGATGCTGGCCCAGGCGCTGCACATGGGCGACGAGTGTCATAACCGCAACAACGCCGGCACCACGCTGCTGATCCAGGCGTTGACGCCCGGGCTGATTCAGGCCGGGTATCCGGTGGCACAGCAGCGTGAGGTGTTTGAGTTCGTCGCCAGCAGCGATTACTTCTCCGGCCCGACGTGGATGGCGATGTGTAAAGCCGCCATGGATGCCGCACACGGTATTGAGTACAGCACCGTGGTCACCACCATGGCGCGTAACGGCTACGAGTTCGGCCTGCGCATCTCCGGGCTGCCGGGGCAGTGGTTCACCGGCCCGGCGCAGCAGGTGATAGGGCCCATGTTCGCGGGCTACAGGCCGGAAGACTCCGGGCTGGATATTGGCGACAGCGCCATTACCGAAACCTACGGTATCGGTGGTTTTGCGATGGCCACAGCCCCGGCGATTGTGGCACTGGTGGGTGGCACGGTGGATGAAGCCATCGATTTCTCCCGTCAGATGCGCGAGATCACCCTCGGTGAAAACCCGAACGTCACCATTCCGCTGCTCTCGTTTATGGGCATTCCAACCGCCATCGACATCACAAAAGTCGCGGGCAGCGGCATTCTGCCGGTCATTAATACCGCCATTGCTCACAAAGATGCAGGCATTGGCATGATTGGGGCGGGCATCGTTCACCCGCCGTTTAGCTGTTTTGAAAAGGCGCTGTTGACCTTCCGCGATCGCTACTTTTTATAAGGCATGCATCCATGAAAAACATGAAACTGGAGTGGAAAAGAGGTGACTGGGCGGCGTATTTCGGGTTGATGACCAACAACCTGACCAATTTGCTGACCATGATGGGGCTGCTCATTTTTGTCGTCGGCATCCCGAAGGAGATTGTTTATGGACGCATTGCGCCAGCCTTCGGGCTGGCGGTGCTGGTCGCGAGCGTCTGCTACGCGTGGTTTGGCCTGCAGATGGCGCGCCAGACCGGGCGTACGGATGTCACCGCGCTGCCGTCTGGCCCAAGCGCGCCGTCAATTTTCACCGTGACCTTTCTGGTGCTGATGCCGGTCTACCAGCAAACCGGTGATGCGGATTTCGCTATCCAGATTGGTCTGGTGTGGTGCTTCGTGGAGGCGATGATTCTGGCGGGCGGTTCGTTCCTGGGGGAAACCATCCGCAAGATGATCCCGCGTACTGTCCTGCTGTCTTGCCTGTCCGGGCTGGGCCTGCTGCTGCTGGCGATGAACCCGATGCTGCAGGCGTTTGAGGCACCTACCGTGTCGTTCATCGTGCTGCTGCTGATCTTTATTAACTGGTTTGGTAAAAAGCCGATCTTCGCCAAAATCCCGACCGGCCTGCTCTTGCTGATTGCCGGTACCGCGCTGGCGTGGATCTCCGGTCTGCAGAGCCCGGAGGCCATCAAAGCCTCGATGTCGTCGTTTGGCTTTAACCCGCCGGAAGTGCATGTCGACAGCTTTATGCAGGGACTGCCACACGCATTACCGTACCTGGCCTCTGCCGTCCCGCTGGGTCTGGCGAACTACATTTTTGACCTGGAAAATATCGAAAGCGCCCACGCGGCGGGGGATGAGTACCCGACCCGCAAGGTGATGCTGGCAAACGGGCTGGCCTCCATGCTCGGGTGTCTGATGGGTAACCCGTTCCCGGTGACGGTTTACGTCGGTCACGCGGGCTGGAAAGCGATGGGGGCCAGCATTGGCTACACGCTGGCCTCCGGTGTGACCATGTTTATCGTGCCGCTGTTCGGGCTGGGGGCGTTTATGCTCGCCATCATACCGATGACCGCCATCGTGCCGATTCTGGTGTTTATCGGGGTGGTGACCGCCAACCAGGTAGTAAGGGAAACGCCCAAAGTGGAGGTTCCCGTGATCTTCATCTGCCTGTTCCCGTGGATCGCCAACTGGGCGCTGACCATGATGAACAGCGTGATGGGCGCGGCGGGGACCAGTGCGGCGAAAATTGGCACCGACGTGCTGCACAGCAAAGGGATCTACTACCAGGGACTGGTGCATCTGGGTAACGGCGCACCGCTCGCCAGCATGCTGTGGGGCTGCATCGCTATCTTCGCCATCATCAACAAACCGCTGCGCGGAGCCGTGGCCGCCGCCGTTGGGGCGTTGCTGGCGCTGTTCGGCGTGATCCACGCGCCAGTGGTTGGCTTTGCCGAAGGCAGTTCGCTGATGTTTGTCACGGCCTACCTGATGATGGGGGGCATGTTTGTGGTGAAGCATTTTCTTGATAGCCGCGACGCGGTGAGCGCGGCAGCGCCGGTTTCGGAGTCCTGATAATGGCTGATGTCCTCACCCCGCACCATTTCAAAGGAAACACTATGAAAGAGCTCATGGTCGTCGCCATTGGCGGCAACAGCATTATCAAAGATAACGCCAGTCAGTCCATTGAACACCAGTCACAGGCCGTGAAATTGGTTGCAGAGTCAGTGCTGGAGATGCTGGCGTCTGACTATGACATCGTGCTCACTCACGGTAATGGCCCCCAGGTGGGGCTGGATCTGCGCCGCGCTGAAATTGCTCACGAGCGGGAAGGGCTACCCCTCACGCCGCTGGCAAACTGCGTGGCGGATACCCAGGGCGGTATCGGCTACCTGATCCAGCAGGCGCTCAATAACCGCATGGCCGCCCACGGCGAGCAAAAAGCGGTCACGGTCGTCACGCAGGTGGAAGTGGATAAACACGATCCGGGTTTCGCCCATCCCACCAAACCTATCGGCGCGTTTTTCAGTGAGACGCAGCGTGATGCGCTCCAGCATGCCCATCCTGACTGGCATTTTGTTGAAGACGCCGGGCGCGGTTATCGCCGGGTGGTGGCCTCACCGCAGCCGCTGCGTATCGTTGAAGGGGAGGCTATCAAGACCCTGACGCAAAAAGGCTTTGTGGTGATCGGGGCGGGCGGTGGTGGTATTCCGGTGGTGCGCACAGCGCAGGGGGATTACCAGAGCGTCGATGCGGTGATTGATAAGGATCTCTCGACCGCGCTGCTGGCCCGCGAGATCCATGCCGACGTGCTGGTGATCACCACCGGGGTGGAGAAAGTGTGCATCAACTTTGGTAAGCCAGACCAGCAGGCGCTGGATACGGTGAATGTGGCGCAGATGAAACGCTACGTGGCGGAGGGGCACTTCCCGGCGGGCAGCATGCTGCCGAAAATCGTCGCCTCGCTGGCGTTTCTGAACGACGGCGGCAAGCGCGTGATCATCACCTCGCCGGACTGCCTGCCTGCGGCGCTGCGCGGTGAGACCGGTACCCACATTGTGAATGCGTAAGTAAAAGGAAGAGAAGATGAGTGAGAATAAAAGCCGACGCGAGTTTATTAGCCAGAGCGGCAAAATGGTTACCGCCTGCGCCCTGTTTGGCACCACCGGATCCGTCGCGTATGCTGCAGAGACCGCGAAACCACGTTGTGAGACAGGCAAACCGATGAACATTACCGCCAGACACTACTACCTGGATAACGTGCTGCTGGAGGCCGGGTTCAACGTTGACGGCGGCGTGGCGACAAGCACCCGCACCGAACTGAAAACACTCGAAATTAATGACGGCAAAATTGTCGCCCTGCGTGATAACAAAAGCCATGCCGATGCCACGCTGCCACACTATGATGCAGGCAGTAAGCTGATGCTGCCGGCAATGCGCGACATGCATATCCACCTGGATAAAACCTTTTACGGTGGTCCCTGGCATTCCCTTAACCGCCCGGCGGGCACGACCATTCAGGACATGATCCGTCTTGAACAAAAATTGCTGCCAGAGTTACAGCCCTACACGCAGGAGCGTGCGGAAAAGCTTATCGATCTGATCCAGTCGAAAGGCTCCACCCTCGCCCGCAGCCACTGCAATATTGAGCCGACATCCGGCCTGAAGAATCTGGAAAATCTCCAGGCCGTCTTAGCGCGCCGCAAGCCGGGGTTTGACTGTGAAATTGTCGCCTTCCCGCAGCACGGCTTGCTGTTGTCGCACTCCGAAACGCTGATGCGCGAGGCCATGCAGGCTGGCGCACACTACGTGGGCGGTCTGGATCCGACTAACGTGGACGGTGCGATGGAAAAATCCCTCGACACGATGTTCCAGATTGCGCTGGATTATGACAAAGGGGTGGACATCCACCTGCATGAAACCAGCCCGGCAGGCGTCGCGGCGGTGAACTACATGGTAGAGACCGTGGAGAAAACGCCCGCGCTGAAGGGCAAACTGACCATCAGCCACGCCTTCGCGCTGG
The DNA here is from genome assembly GCF_027924865.1 of Enterobacter sp. 200527-13. Classification (NCBI taxonomy): domain Bacteria; kingdom Pseudomonadati; phylum Pseudomonadota; class Gammaproteobacteria; order Enterobacterales; family Enterobacteriaceae; genus Enterobacter; species Enterobacter sp. 200527-13. The sequence goes on along the minus strand of NZ_BSCM01000006.1, from coordinate 92,375 downwards.
CCACGCTCAACGAGCAGCAGGTCGATGAAATCGCCACCCGCATGGCGGCGCAGCAGGTGACCATTGCCTCTACGGTGCCGATTGGCACCCTGCATATGCCGCTGAAGCAACTCCGTGACAAGGGGGTGTTCGTCATGACCGGCACCGACAGCGTCATTGACCACTGGTCGCCGTATGGGCTGGGCGATATGCTGGAAAAAGCCAATCTTTACGCCCAGCTCTATATTCGCCCGAATGAACAGACGCTCTCCCGCGCGCTGGGTATCGCCACCGGTGATGTGCTGCCGTTGAACGACAAAGGCGAGCGCGTGTGGCCAAAAGCGCAGGACGATGCCAGCTTTGTGCTGGTGGACGCTTCCTGTTCCGCCGAGGCCGTGGCGCGGATTTCACCGCGCACCGCGACCTTCCATAAGGGCCATCTTGTGTGGGGCACCGTCTCCTGACGCCACGTCGGGGTATTGCTACAGGTGATACCCCGACAGACGCAGCTCGCGATCAATCCACTCAACAAACTGCTGGATCTTCCAGGTGCGCTCGTTCATGTGCGGCATCACCAGATGATGCGCATTAATGGCGATCCCCGTTTCATCTGGTAGCACCTGCACCAGGGAGCCATCGTTCAGGTGATCGGTGGCCATCATCTTGCTTTCCAGAATAAATCCCAGCCCCATGCGCGCGGCTTCAAAGCTCATGTAGGAACGATCAAAACTCAGGCTGAAGTTGAGCCAGGGGCGGTCGATATTGTGCCAGGCAAACCATTTTTCCCAGTTGACGAGGGTGCTGGTCGACGAGATAAGCGCCTGTGAAAGCAGGTCCTGCGGCGTGTTGACGGGATGTGCGCGCAGATATGCCGGTGAGGCCAGCACCACCAGCGCATCGTTTTTAATGGTCATGACCCTGTAAGCGTCCCAGTCCGGGATGCCGTGGCGAATATCAATATCGATGTTATCGCGTGCAAACTGCAGGTTCTCATAGGAGCAGGAAAGATTGACCGTAATATCCGGGTATTCACTGCGAAATTTGCCGAGCCGGCGCAACAACCACGTCAGGCCAAACGTTGGTGAAGAGTGAACGCGCAATACCGGATTATCGGCCTCTTTCATCACCTGTTCGGTTGCACGGCCGATGGCGCTCATCGCTGCGGAGACGTCGCGCAGATATTTTTCCCCCGTCGGGGTCAGGGTCACGCCTTTGCCGCTGCGGATAAATAACTTCTTCCCCATCCAGGATTCCAGCGAGGCGATCTGATGACTGACGGCTGACGCGGTGACGTTAAGCTGTTCGGCCGCCAGATGGATACTGAGAGAGTTGGCCACGGCGATAAAGGACTGAATATTTCGCAGTGAGGGTATGGGGAGGGTCTGGCGATCCTGCGCGGGCATGGCCCACTCCTTTTAAACGAGACAATTTTAAAAAACATAACATTGCGGCATCGCGTCAGCAATTTTTACCCGGCTGAATGGATTAAACATGATCCTGTTCACAGTGTTTTATCGATGAATATTGATGAGGGTTACATTTTATTTTTATGACCTGCATCGCGTATCAAATTTATCTCAGCAATAAATGAGTTTTATTGAATGGTGTTTCGTTCGATAGCCGATATATTGACGTTGAACGCATAAATAAAACGACTCACGTTGTTCGAATAATGAGGTAAAACATGTCTCGTATAGAACAAGTTGCCCCCTACATAGCGACAAAGAAAACCAATTACCGGTTCGTTGTGCTGGCATTAATTTTTATTGTGTATGCCATTAACTATGCCGACCGAACAAATATTGGTGCTGTACTTCCTTTTATCATCGACGAGTTTCATATCAATAATTTCGAAGCCGGTGCGATCGCCAGTATGTTCTTTTTGGGATACGCCCTGAGCCAAATACCGGCGGGCTTTTTTATCGCCAAAAAGGGCATTCGCGGGATGGTGGCGCTGTCGATATTTGGCTTCTCGGCGTTTACCTGGTTGATGGGGACTGCGACCTCAGTGCTGGGCCTGAAGTTTATCCGCCTGGGGCTGGGGTTAACCGAGGGGCCATGCCCGGTGGGGTTGGCATCAACGATCAATAACTGGTTTCCACCAAAAGAGAAGGCCACAGCGACCGGCGTCTATATTGCTGCCACCATGTTTGCCCCCATCCTGGTGCCGCCGCTGGCAGTGTGGATTGCCATGACCTGGGGCTGGCGCTGGGTCTTTTTCTCTTTTGCTATTCCGGGGCTGGTCATTGCTGTCCTGTGGTATTTACTGGTACGTACCCGGCCTTCCGAGAGCCCTTTCGTGTCAAAGGCCGAACTGGAGACCATTACCGCAGGTCAGGCGACACCGGATGCCAGACGGGAAAATATCGTGATTTCCCCCGGCTTCTCCCGCCTTGACCGTCTGATTCGCGTACGGGATCTGTCGCCCATCAGCACGGTAAAAGGTCTGTTCACATCGAAAAATATTCTCGGTGACTGTGTGGCCTACTTCATGATGGTCAGCGTGCTGTATGGCCTGTTGACCTGGATACCGCTTTATCTGGTGAAAGAAAAAGGCTTTACGTTCATGAGCATGGGCCTCGTCGCGAGTATGCCGTGTATCGGCGGTTTTATCGGCGCGATTTTTGGCGGCTATGTCTCCGATAAATGGCTCGGGCGCAGGCGTAAACCGACCATGATGTTTACAGCCATCAGCACCGTACTGATGATGGTCATCATGCTGAATATCCCGCAAAGCACCGTTGCGGTTTGTGTCGGCCTCTTTTTTGTTGGTCTCTGTCTGAATATAGGCTGGCCCGCCTTCACCGCTTATGGAATGGCCGTCGCGGACAGCAAAACGTATCCCATCGCCGCATCAATTATTAATAGCGGCGGTAATCTCGGCGGATTTGTTTCGCCGATGCTGGCAGGTTATCTGCTGGATAAAACTGGAAGCTTTAATTCTGTCTTTATTTATTTCGGTATTTGCGCAGCAATTGGATTAGTCATGATTATCTTGCTGGAAGAACCGAAGTAATAAATAAAACCTCTCTTACAATACTGGAGTAAATATATGCTTCTGAAAGATAAAGTCGCCGTGATTACCGGCGCGGCTTCTGTGCGCGGTTTGGGTTTCGCCACGGCAAAATTATATGCCGAGCAGGGCGCGAAAGTGGTCATTATTGATTTAGATGCCGAGGCCAGCCAGCGTGCGGCTGCATGTCTGGGTGAAGGGCATCTGGGGCTTGCGGCAAACGTCAGCAACGAGTTGCAGGTGAACGCAGCCATTGAGCAGGTTCTGGGTCAATATGGGCGCATCGACATTCTGGTGAATAACGCCGGGATAACCCAGCCGCTCAAACTGATGGATATTAAGCGCGACAATTACGATGCCGTACTGGATGTCAGCCTGCGCGGTACGCTGCTGATGTCCCAGGCGGTGATTCCCACTCTGCGCGCACAGAAGTCCGGCAGCATTGTCTGTATCTCTTCAGTTTCGGCACAGCGCGGCGGCGGTATTTTTGGCGGCCCGCACTACAGCGCTGCAAAAGCCGGCGTGCTGGGGCTGGCCAAAGCCATGGCCCGTGAGCTTGGGCCGGATAACGTGCGCGTGAACTGCATCACCCCGGGGCTTATCCAGACGGACATCACCGCTGGCAAGCTGAGCGATGAGATGAAAACCGCCATTCTGGCGGGTATTCCGCTCAACCGTCTTGGTGATGCACAGGATGTTGCCCGTGCCGCGCTGTTCCTGGGCAGCGATCTCTCTTCTTATTCCACCGGTATCACGCTCGACGTGAACGGCGGCATGCTGATCCATTAAGGGGAGACGAGAATGACGAATACGACAGTTCAACAGGTTGCCGCGGCCGCGTGGCGCATTCGCCGCTACGCGCTGCGAATGGGCGAAGTACAAGGTCAGGGCTATATCGGTCAGGCGCTGGGCTATGCCGACGTGCTGGCAACTGCGTTTGCGCACGGTATGACCTTCAGGGCTCAGGAGCCGGAGTGGGAAGGCCGCGACCGCTTCTTGCTCTCCCACGGACATTACGCCATTGCGTATTATGCGGCGCTGATCGAGGCGGGGATCGTTCCTGAAGAGGAACTTGAAACCTACGGCTCGGATGACAGCCGCCTGCCGATGTCCGGCATGGCAACGTATACACCCGGCATGGAGATCTCCGGCGGTTCTCTGGGGCAGGGACTCAGCATTGGTGTGGGAATGGCGCTGGGGCTGAAACACAAACAGAGCACGGCGTGGGTAATTAACTCCATGTCTGACGGTGAGCTGGACGAAGGTTCAACCTGGGAAGCCGCCATGTCAGCCGCGCATCATGGGCTCTCGAATCTGATTGTGCTGGTGGACATTAACCGGCAACAGGCGGACGGTAATTCACATAACATCCTCGGTTTTGAGCCGCTGGAAGATAAGTGGACCTCCTTTGGCTGGTATGTACAACGCGTTAACGGTAACGATATCCCCGCGCTGGTGTCGGCGTTTGATAATGCCAGACGCTATCCCGAACAACAGCCGCGCGTCATCTTGTGCGACACGCTGATGGGCAAGGGCGTACCTTTCCTCGAGCAGCGTGACAAGAACCATTTTATTCGCGTGGATGCCGATGAGTGGCAAAAGGCGCTCGCCGTGCTCGATGCGAATAAACCAGAAGGAGTCCTGTAATGAGCCAGCCTGTCGAAAATAAACCGCGTTTAACCACCTCCGCCATGATTGCCTCGATTGCAGAGGAAGGGCAGGAAACCCGGGCCGCGCCGTTTGGCCACGCGCTGGTGAAACTGGCGGCTCAGCGTCAGAACATTGTCGGCATGACGGCAGATTTGTCGAAATATACCGACCTGCATATCTTTGCCCAGGCATACCCTGAACGTTTCTTCCAGATGGGAATGGCGGAACAGCTGTTAATGGGGGCGGCAGGTGGGATGGCCAAAGAGGGCTTTATTCCCTTTGCCACCACCTATGCCGTGTTCGCCACCCGCCGTGCCTACGATTTTATTCATCAGGTCATTGCTGAGGAACACCTCAACGTCAAGATTTGCGCCGCGCTACCGGGGTTGACCACCGGCTACGGGCCAAGCCATCAGGCAACGGAAGATATTGCGATCATGCGCGGCATTCCGGGCATGACCATTATCGATCCTTGCGATGCGATTGACACTGAACAGGCGGTGCCTGCCATTGCCAGCCACGAAGGGCCGGTTTATATGCGTTTGTTACGCGGTAAGGTTCCGGTGGTGCTGGATCAGTACAATTACCGGTTTGAAATAGGCAAAGCCGCGCTGCTGGAAGAGGGCAGTGATGTGCTGATTATCGCCTCAGGGCTGATGACCATGCGCGCACTGGAGGCGGCAAAGCAGTTGCGCAAGGATAATGTCAGCGTGGCGGTACTTCACTCACCCACGATTAAGCCCCTGGATGAAGCGACCATTCTGGCACAAGCCGCGAAACCCGGACGTCTGGTTATTGTGGCTGAAAACCACAGTAGCGTTGGCGGGCTTTGTGAAGCCGTGGCGTCGCTGTTGATGCGCCATCGCGTTAACGTCGACTTTGACACCGTTGCGTTGCCGGATGCTTTCCTTGATGCGGGTGCGCTACCGACCCTTCACGCGCGTTACGGGATTTCGACTGCCGCCATGGTGGAGAAGATCCGGCGCAGACTCTGATTTTCAGACGGGTATGTTGTCAACGGGCGAGGGGTGTTTTACCCTCGCCTCTGTTGCGATAAAGGAGTCCGTCATGGCACAAAACATCTACGACAACCCGGCGTTTTTTGAAGGCTATGCCCGGCTACCGCGTTCGGTGCAGGGTCTGGACGGCGCACCGGAATGGCCTGCGCTGAAAAGCATGCTGCCACCGTTATCCGGCAAGTCAGTTATCGATCTTGGCTGCGGTTACGGCTGGTTCTGTCGCGCTGCACGCGCGCTGGGGGCGGCAGAAGTGACCGGCGTTGATCTCTCCGAAAAGATGCTCGCCCGGGCGGCTGAACTGACGGATGACGCGAAAATTCACTATCAGCGCAGCGATCTGGCATCTCTGGCGTTACCTGAGAACAGCGTTGATTTGATCTACAGTTCACTGGCGCTGCACTACCTGCCGGCGCTGGATTCCCTGTTTGAGAAAATCCGGCGGGCGCTTAAACCCGGCGGCAGCTTCGTCTTTTCAATGGAACATCCGATTTATACCTGCGCCACACGTCAGGGCTGGCTGACCGACGACAACGGCGAGCGTTTCTGGGGCGTTAATCGCTATCAGGATGAGGGCGAGCGCGTCAGCAACTGGCTGGCAGACGGGGTGATCAAATACCACCGTACGCTCGGTACCACGCTCAATGCGCTTATTAAGGCGGGGCTGACAATAACGGAAGTGAACGAATGGGGACCAACGCAGGCACAAATTGATGCCTGGCCCGCGCTGGCCGAAGAGGCGGAACGTCCGATGCTGGTCCTGATTTCTGCCGCTAAGGCTCAGTAACCCACTTTATACACCCGTCCATTCTGCACTCCTTCCACGCTGCGACGATAGGCCTGCGCCACCGTTGCGGCGGGAACACTTTCAAAGCCCGGGAAGAAGCCTTCGTACGCTTCCGCTGATTCGGTAAGTACCGTCGGGCTAATCAGGTTGATGCGGATCCCGCGCGGCAGTTCACAGGCCGCGGCGCGGACAAACCCTTCCAGGGCGGCGTTCACCGTGGTGGCATTCACCCCCTGAGCGATAGGCTCATGCGCCACGATCCCGCTTATCAGGGTGATGGAGCCGCCTTCGTTGAGATAATGCTGGCCGGTCAACGCCAGACGAACCTGTCCCAGCAGCTTATCCTGCAAGCCCTGGTTGAAATCGCTGTCTTTCATGGTCGCGAGCGGGCCGAAGTGCAGGCCGCCACTGGCAGAGACAATCGCATCCACCGCACCGATGTTTTCAAACAATGCCTGCACGCTGGCCTGAGAGGTGATATCCACCTGGTAGTCGCCCTGCGTGCGACCCACGCGGATCACGTCGTGGCGACGGCTCAGCTCTTCTGTTACCGCACGACCGACCGTACCGCTGGCACCAATAATCACGATTTTCATAGCTGACTCCTTAGGTTGTGAGCCTTCATTCTTTAATAAATCAAAACTCAGATAAACTGGGCTAAAGTTAGAGGATTGCTAACCAAGGGTTTGGAATATGGATAAGCTTCGCAGCATGGAGACCTTCATTGCTGTCGTTGAGAGCGGCAGTTTTACCGGCGCGGCAGGCCGGCTGGAGATGTCGGCGGTGATGGTGGGGAAGTACATTGCGTTGCTGGAGTCTCAGCTCGGCACCCGGCTGCTGGAGCGAAACACGCGGCGTCAAAGTCTGACGGACGCCGGGCGGGTCTATTTCGACGAGGCAAAGCGGGTGCTGGAGCAGGTCTCTATCGCCGAAAGCGCGGTTGAGCGACTGCGTGCCGCCCCAGCCGGGACTTTGCGGGTCACGGCGCCCACCTCGTTTGGGGGGTGTGTGATAGCCCCTCTCACCGCGACCTTTTTGCAGCGCTACCCGGACGTGCGCGTGGAGCTGGATCTGACCAACCGGATGGTGGATCTGGTGGATGAAGGGGTCGATCTGGCCATTCGCATCGGTGACATTCATAACGACGATCTGGTGGCGAAGTACCTCTGCCCGTACCGAATGGTGATCTGCGCGGCCCCGGCGTATCTGGCGCGTTACGGCACGCCGCGAACGCCTGCCGATCTGGCGGATCATCTCTGCCTGTCACACACGGTGTGGACCGCGCGTAACGAATGGCGGCTACCGGGGATTGAAGGCGAGATGCGCTGGAAACGCGATGCCATTCTGCGCTGCAACGATGGCTATGGGCTACGGATGGCGGCGAGAGCGGGGGCGGGATTATTACTGCAACCCGAAGTGCTGGTGGCGGAAGAGCTGGCGAGCGGCAGGCTGGTGCAGGTGCTGGAGAACTACACGCCTGCGCCACGACCGGTACATTTGCTGTGGCGCCAGGATTTACGTCCGCTACCCAAGCTCACGCAATTTGTCGCGCATATTCTGCAGGGCGCGGAATATTTCGGCCATGCCGTTGAAGAAAAGTAATTATCAAAGCCGCAGACTTATGCTACTAAGATTAGGCACATTATAAAAAAAGAAGGTAAGCAAAGAATGTCTGTGAATAAACTCGCCAGCAGCGCACAGGGCCTGCAATCATCTGCCATCCGTGAATTATTAAAACATAGCAAAATGGCCGGGGTGATTTCGCTGGGTGGCGGTATTCCTAACCCTGCACTGTTCGATCATGAAGGCCTGAAAATTGCCGCTGATGCCGTATTATCACAGCATTTTGGTGAAGCTTTTCAGTACGGTCTGACCGAAGGCATCCCGGGGCTGCGTGAAGAAATTAAGCTCATCTGTGAAGGCCGTGGGATCGCCTGCAAGGCCGATGACGTGGTCATTACGTCCGGTTCGCAACAATCTCTCGACGTGCTGGCGCGGGCGTTAATTAACCCGGGCGATACCGTCGTCGTCGAACGTCCAACGTATCTCGCTGCACTGCAGGTATTTGGTCTGGCACAGGCCAAATTTGAATCCGTGGGCACCGATGGCGACGGAATGAAAGTGGATGAACTTGAAGCACTGGTGGCGAATAAAACCATCAAGGCGGTTTATATTGTTCCGACATTTGGTAATCCGGGTGGGGTAACGCTTTCTGAGGTGCGTCGTAAACAGCTGGTGGAATTATCGAAGCGCTATGACTTCGTTATTATCGAAGACGATCCGTACAGCGAAATTAATTATACCGATGAAGTGTTCCGCCCGTTAATTGCCCATGCCAAAGATATCGGCAATGAAGAGAACGTTGTCTATACCTCGACCTTCTCCAAAATCCTCGCCCCGGGCACTCGTGTGGGCTGGGTGCTGGTACCGGAGTGGCTGAAACGCGCGGTGGTTAATCTCAAGCAAACCACCGATCTGCACACCAGCACGCTGTCACAGCTGATGACCTATGAGTACCTGAAAACCGGTCGTCTGGCCGATCAGATTAAAATGATCCGTGAAGCCTACCGCCAGAAATACCAGACCTTTGCAAATGAACTGGAGGCGGAACTGGGTGATGTCATGACGTTCCATAAGCCGAAGGGTGGAATGTTCCTGTGGGCCAAAATGAACAATGGCATCAACACCACGCGCTGGCTGGAAAAAACGTTAAGCAACGGCGTGGTTTTTGTGCCGGGTGAGTTCTTCTATTGCAATGAGCCAGACCATACGACGCTGCGCATGTCGTTTGTCACGCCAACCGATGAAGAGCTGAAAGAGGCGGTTCGTCGCCTGAAAAAATCGCTGTAACAGACCTGCGCATAATGGCACCTGTGCTGTTATGCGCATTACTTGTGCAGTGCGGCCAGCGCCGCAAGCGTTCATGGTGAACCCCATGTTTGAATTTCTGATCGGTATCCTCACGCACACCCCCGTCTGGGTGTGGGTTCTGTTTATTTTTCTCATCTCCCGCGGCCTCAACGCCCGTAAGCCTGCCACCGTTACGCTGGAAAGGCTGGCCATCATTCCTGCCATTTTTCTTATCTGGGATATCTACGATCTGGTGGTCTATCGCGATCTTACTCTCGCGACGGTGGCCCTTTGGGTTGCGGGGATTGTGGCGGGCGCGGCGCTGGGGTATGTGCTGATTAAGCAGACGGTCATCACCCGCACCGACGCGCCGCGCACCCTTTATCGCCAGCCGGACTACACGGCACTGCCGTTTATGATGCTGGCATTTGGGGTAAAATACGTGCTGGGGGTGATGAACGCCCTCTCTCCCCATACGTTGCAACAGCCCGCCATGAGCGCGCTGGCGATAGTCTCCGGCGGGGTATTTGCCGGGGTCTTTATCGGGAAGTTTACGCGCTATGTGAGTGTGTATCTCAGCGGCGCACCGCAACCGGCTGAGTAACGTTAGCCCGTTGCATGGGCCAGCGCGCGAGCAGAAGCTTCACCGTTAGCTACTCGCGTGACTTCGTGGATCCGGCAGATTTTTCCTGTGCATAGCGTGGCAAACATATAAACCTCTATTTCAGCCTGATGGCCTTCGGGATACGTGACGGTCACGATATGCCGGTCAGCCAGCAGTGTGTCATGACACCCTATCTGTTCCACGCGGAAGGCGATATCGCGGATCTGCGAACGCACGTGCTCCAGGTGCTGAATAAAGCCAGAATAATCAAGAGAGTGACCGTCCGTGATCTGCTGATACTCTGGCGAAAAAACGTCTTTCGGATCAATCTCGCCTTTAAACAGGCCGGTCAGTAAACGGGACATTTCCTCACGCAAAATAGCATTGTCAGACTGGGTAATCAGGCGGGTGATGATGTTCATGATGACTCCTCGTTGCGTTGAGCCGCCATTATCCTTGACAGACAGAGACGTAGTTTCTGTAATAAGCCAATGAATACCGATTTTCGGCCAAATTACGTGGTCAGCTTTGAGACACTTTTGCATCCAGGTGGATACCATACGCCGTGGCACAGCCATCAGGCCGGTCAGCTCTGGCGGATTACGACGGGTCTGCTGGTTGTCGAAACAGCGTCTGGGCGTTCGGTTGTACCGGCGCAACATATCGGCTGGATCCCGCCCGGTCAGGAGCATGCTGCCTTTTCCGGGAGTGCGATTGACGGTCATGCGATCTATCTGGATCCCGCAGGGTGTGAAGCACTACCCGGTGAAACGACGCTTTTCGAACCCGACGAGCTCACCAGCGCGCTGTTTTCACGCTTAAACGCTGAAGGACGCGGGTACGATCCGCGAAAGCTCACCCTGCTGCTGGATGAACTGGCGCGGGGCCGTCAGGTGCGCTATCTGCTGCCCATGCCAGCCGATCCCCGATTAAAGAAGGTAGCCAGCCATCTGATGCAACGTGTGGACGACAACCAGACGGTTGAGCACTATGCCTCCCTTGCGGGAATGAGCGTGCGGACATTCCACCGTCGGTTTAGCGCGGAAACGGGAATGAACGTTGTTAACTGGCGGCAACTTGCCCGCGTAATGCGGGCAATGGAGTGGCTGGCAGCAGGTAAACCGGTTGGCTGGATCGCGCTGTCTTGCGGCTACAACAGTATCAGCGCGTTTATTGAGGTTTTCAGGGCCTTTACCGGCAAAACGCCCGGGCAGTGGGCGCTTAAAGAAGCCCCTTCTGTGCGAAGGTAATGCGCGTGGCTTCGTTCAGATCCAGTGCTTTAAGTGCTTCCGGACGGACCCAGGCAACTTCCTGAAACTCGTCGTTAAACGTTACCTGCCGATTTGCGCTGATGCAGTCGAAAATCAGGTAAATCATATAAATCTCCTCCGTGGTGCCATCGGCATAGGTTTTCACCCGAATGTCATCGCGAAACGCCCAGGGTTTGACCTCCGTGATCTCCAGCGCGTCGCCCAGCTCTTCGCGAATTTCACGACGCAGCGCCTGCTCCATGGTTTCTCCCGCCTCCATCCCGCCGCCCGATAATGCCCACTGGCCGGGAAATACGCCGCGGTCATCGGCCATTTTGCACAGCAGATACGCCCCGTCGTTCTGAATGATGGGGCAGACAATAGTTCGTTGACGCATGGTTTCTTCCTGAAAAATGAGTTTGGGCTATTTTAACAGGAGGCGGAAAGGGAAAAGGTAAACGAGGTCAGACTTTCGCCGCTGGCTTAAGCGGTATTGTTGCGGGCTATGGATGCCATGACTCCGGCCCTCTTCCACAGGCAGAGGGCCGGAGAAACAAACCGCCAGTGATTAGCGCTCTCGCAGCGCCTCTTTCGCCCGGTTGAACGGCTTGATCATGTAATCCAGTACCGTTTTCTCACCGGTTTTAATGTCCACCGTCGCAATCATCCCCGGCACGATTGAGAAGTGCCGGCCTGCTTTATTCACCAGGTAATCCTGGCTGGTGCGGATAAATACCCGGTAATAGAACACCTCCGGCTTGGCTTCGTCCTGAATGGTGTCCGGCGAAATGGTTTCAACCACACCGTGCAGCCCGCCATAAATGGCGTAATCGTAGGCGGTGATTTTTACCAGCGCTTCCTGATTCGGGTGGATAAAGGCGATATCGCGCGGGGAGAGGCGGGTTTCGATCAGCAGGTGATCGTCCACCGGTACAATCTCCATCAGCTCGCCGTTAGGCGGGATGACGCCACCAATGGTGGTGACTTTGATGTTTTTCACGATCCCGCGCACCGGAGATTTCACCGTTAAGCGGGTCACTGAATCCTCGCGGCCTTTGAGGATCGCCGAGACCATATCCACTTCAGCGTTGGCCTTGGATAACGCCTCGCGGGCCTGAACATAGTACTGGGATCGCACGTCGGTGAGTTTCAGCTCCAGATCGCTTTTCTGCCGCTGCAGGCGCAGTACCTCCACGTGGCTGGCGGCGCCGGTTTTCACCAGACGCTGAGTGATCGCCAGCTCCTTATTCGCAAGATCCAATGCCGCACGCAGCTCCCGCTGGGTATCTTCCAGCTGCGCACGGCGTGAATTATAGAGCCGGGTTTCGGCGGCGGTCAGATCGGTCCACTTCGCCAGCGAAGGGGGAAATTTCAGTGGCAGATCGTTTACCTCGGCGTACAGTCGCACGCTGGAGGCCAGCGAGGCACGGTAGCGCGCCGCGCTTTCACCAACGTTAGATTCTGAACGCGTGGGATCGAGCCGCGCCAGCACTTGTCCGGCCTGCACCTGGTCACCCTCATGGACGTTCAGCTCGGTAAGGATCCCCCCGTCGAGCGACTGTAAAACCTGCTCGCGCGAACTGGGGATCACTTTGCCCGTGCCGGTTGAGACTTCATCCAGCACGCCAAACCACGCCCAGACGCCAAGTACCACGAACATCAGTAAAGAGAAGATAACAATCCGCCGCGCACCGGTGTAGCCGCTTTCGGAGTCGAGCGCATTGTCCAGGTCGTCCATTGCGGCGACGTCACGCTGACTGATTTTCATTTTTCCACTCCCGTCCTGTTGCTGCCTGCTGCTGCTGTTGCTGCATGCGGCTGTTGTTCAGCGCCTGCGCTTTCGGCGCGTCCATCACCAGCATTCCCTCTTTGAGCACCACGACGCGCTCCACCAGTTCCAGCACCGGCACGCGATGCGTGGCGACAATCAGGGTGCGGTTGCCAAGCCAGGCGGTCAGACGCTGGATAAATTCCCGCTCGGTGTGCTCATCGAGCGACGCAGTCGGTTCATCCATCAGCACAATATTGGGGTCGCGAAGCAGCATGCGCGTCAGCAGAATGGATTGCCGCTGGCCGCCGGATAACCCCACGCCATTCTCCATAATCGGGTAGTCCAGACCCTTCGGCAGTTTCTGCACAAAGCCCGCAGCGCCGGTTAACTCCAGCACCTCGAAAATCTCCTCATCGGTGGCGCGCGGCATGCCGAGGGTGATGTTTTCGCGCAGGGTGCCGTAAAAGAGCCGGGCGTTCTGGGTCATAAAGCCGACGTTACGCCGGACATCGGCGACATCGAGGTGCGGGAGGCTGAAGTTATCGAGCCGCAATTCACCGCCGGCGAGATCCATTCCGCCCGCCATCGCCTGCAGCAGGGTCGATTTTCCGGCGCCGTTACGCCCGAGGATCGCCACTTTTTCACCTGGCTTAATCTCCAGACGGTTAATGCGCAGGGCCATGCGCGGATCTTCCGGGTGATAGCGGAACTGCGCCTGCTCGAAAAGATAGTGACCGCGCAGTACGTCCTGGCGGATCGGCGTCTCCTCACGCTGGTTTTCTGTGGGGAGCTGCATGATGCTGTCCAGTCCCTCTTTCGCCGCTTTGACCTGCTGCCAGCGCGCCAGCACGCCGCACAGGGTGGCCATCGGAGCGATCATGCGCGAGGCCAGCATCGAGGCGGCGACCACCGAACCGGTCGTCAGCGTGCCGTCGATCACCATCGGCGCACCGACCACGATCACCCCGGCATAGACCAGGCTCTGAATCGTCATTCCCCAGCTGATCAGGTTCTGGGTCAGTTCACGGGTGCGCAGGCCAGATTCAGCGGTGATCTGGATGTAGCTGTTCCACTGCTGCAAAAAGCGGTTTTCCGCCTGCATCAGCTTTATGTCCTCCAGCCCCTGCACGCTCTCCACCAGCACGGCGTTGCGCAGGGTGGATTCGTGCGCCGACTGCTTCGCGAGCTCTGCCAGCTTTTTCTGCAGCAGCAGACCGGGCAGGACCATGATCACCGCGGCGACCGGTGCGATCCACGCCAGTTGGGGAGCGATGATTGCCAGCACCACCACGAACAGGAAAAAGAAGGGCAGATCGACAATTGTGGAGATGGTGGAGGAGGTGACCATCTCGCGGATCTGCTCCAGCTCGCGTAGCTGGGAGATAAAGCTGCCGGTCGAGCGAGGGATAGCGCTGTTGCGCAGTCGCAGGGCGTGACCGAAGACCCGATCCGATACGCGCAGATCGGAGCGTTTGCCCAGCAGATCCATAATGTGCCCGCGTGCCACGCGCAGCACAAAGCCAAACAGGGTGGCGATCAGCACGCCGATGGTCAGGACATACAGCGTCGGGTAGGACTGCGCGGGGATCACCCGGTCATACACCTGCATGGAAAAGACAATCCCCGACAGGGACAGGACGTTAATGAACAGCGCGGCGAGCATCACCCAGCTGTAGGGGCGCAAGTCGCGCATCACCAGCCGGTAAAGCCAGTCCGGACGGTATTTCGAAATATAGGCATCCACGCGGCTGTCTTTCAGCGCGGCCAGTGGACGCAGGGCAATGACGTGGCGGATGGCGGGCAGCATGGCGGTCATCGAAAGCCGGTTGGTGTAGGTCTGATCGTCGAAAAAGCTGACCTCCAGCGTATCGTCGCCATCGAAATGTTCGATCACGCCGATCCTGCCGTCGTTCATTGCCGCCACGACCGGCAGACGCCAGCTGTTGATCGCTTGCTGATCCGCCGTCAGCAGCTGAAACGACAGCCCTGCTTCACGGGCCAGTTGAGTCAGTGCGGGCACCATCGGTTTGCCTTTTAGCCACGGCGCGCCCGCGAGCAGTGCACCGGGGGAGCAGGCGACGCGGTAGCGCGTGGCGACAAAACCAAAGGCCTGCGCCCACTGCGCCAGGGCCTCATCCGTCATGGTCTCACCTTGCGGGATATCGCGTTGCTTCATGGCTGGATCTCCACGGTCTGGATGGTGCGGTTATCAAGATCGAACGCGTGACGCAATTGCCCGGTGTTATAGAGGCAGTTGAGCTGCAATTGGTGCAACTGTCCGAGGGTCTGCTGCTGGGTAAAACGCGCCTGATAGACCTCCTGCTCGGCGTTAAGCACATCGAGCAGCGGGCGCGAACCCAGATCGAGATATTGCTGCTGATAGAGTTCACGGGTGCGGGCGCTGAGCGCCTCCTGACGGCCCTGAATCTGCAGCGTGCTCAGCAGGCTTAATACCTGGCTGCGCGACTCCAGCAGTTTCTGGCGTACCTCGAGGCGGGTACGCTGAATGGTGGACTGTGCGGCTTCTACCGCGTGGCCTGCGGCGTTACGCCGGGCGGTGAGGCCGCCGCCCTGATAGAGCGGCATCTGCACTTTCACCCATGCAGAGTATTGGGTGCGATCCCGCGTTTCGTTACCCGCATAGCGTTCGTTCAGGTAGTGGCGCACCTCCGGCTCCAGCGAGACGGTCGGTGTCATCTGGGCGTCGGCGTAGTCGAGATTGGCCTGGGCGACGTTAGCCTGCGCCCAGGCGGCTAATACTGCCGGGACCAGACGATCGTCCGGCTCGGCAATGTCGCAGCTGCGGGCCAGCTTTTGTGGAAAATCGTTGCTGATCGTGTTGAGGGTGTTCCAGCCAAGGAAGCTCATCAACGTGGCACGGGCGCTGTCGAGGCTGGCCTGGTACTGCATCAGCTGGGCGCGCGCGCCTTCGATACGTGCATCGGTCTGCACCACGTCAGAGAGTGAGGTGGCTCCTTCGTCATTACGCTGGCGGGTGAGGGTACCAATCGAAGAGAGCGCCTCAAGCTGCTCTTTGGCGGTGTCGACCATTTGCTGCCAGGTTTGCACCTGCACCATCGCGATGGCGGTATCGTGAGCGATGGTGTCGATGCTGACCAGCACGTTGGCCTGCTGCTGGGCGACGCCGGCATTTTCCGCACGCACCTGGCTTGCCACCTTGCCAAAGTCGTACAGCATTTGTGAGAGGGAGAGCACCAGCGACGGAGTAAAGCCATTATCGTCGCCGTCGTGGGTATAACCGTTATCCATGCCGGCATTAATTTGCGGATAGTATTTCGATTTGGCGACGTCCACCTCTTCGCTTTGTTGGTAGAGTTTCCCCACGGCTTCACTGATGGCCGGGTGCCAGGTGACGGCGCGGTTGACGGCTTCGCCAAGCTGCAGCGTGCCGGGGGCAGCCTTGCCGACGACAGGTGCCACGCGGCCATTCAGAGAGGGGAGTTCCTGCGTTTCACGGAGTTGTCCGGTATTGATCATCGCCGCCGGCGTCGCGGAGAGGGCGGGCACAGATATCAGGCAGCACGAGAGCCACCAGTAAGGCATCTTCATTCCCATGTCTTATCCCTAATAAAAATGTACTGCTTTATTGTTTATGCCCGGGCGCTGTGCGCCCGGGTCATTTGTGCAGGTGCTATCAGGTAACGATGTGTTGCTGGTTCACTAACTCGTCGTAGGTGGTCTGGACGTTATCCAGCGTCACGAGCGTCGTATTAGTGTAGGTGCTCCCTGAACCATCACGGTCGATGGAGATCACGGTATTGCCATTACTATTAGTAACATGCAGATAATTACCGAGCGTTGAGCTGCTCCCGTTCCAGCCCACCAGCAGATCGCCGATATCGATTTTGTCCCCCTGCGTGAGCGAGAAGTTGGTCCAGTGATCGCCGGCAGTGCTGCTGACGTTGCCCGCGGTGGCGTTGCCTGCGGTGGCGTTCAGCACCTGGTAAATCAGGGTGTCGCCGTAGGCGGTGCCGGTAATGACGTCGTTATGTTCCGAGCTGATGAACTGCGGCGCCATATTGATGGTCAGCGTGGCACTGTCTGTTTTCCCGTCGGCATCTGTCAGGGTGTAGTTGAAGGTCTCCTTCGAGGTGATGGTTGAGAGCGACACCCCGGTGTTGAGGGTGTAGGTGTAGTGGCCGTCCGCAGCAATTGCCAGCGTGCCGTAATGGCCGACGACGTTGACCGTTGCGCTGCCGGTGTACGGGTCCAGCGTGGTGGTCACGCCGTTGTAGCCGGTCACGCTGAGGCGGGTATCCACTGAGTGCAACTGATCCATAGCCCCGGCAGAGTCGGTGCCATCGAAGATGTTGCCGTCAACGGTGTGGCCGCTGGTAGAGTCGAACTGGGTCAGCGAGTAGGTGGTGCCGTTCACGCTTGGGGTAATGGTAATGTTCCCCACGCTGAGCCCCGGTACGCTACCGGTATAGCTCAGCGTATAGGTTCCGGCATTCAGGTCCAGCCCGGAGAGCGCGATGTCGATATTGCCGCCCAACAGCGAACCGCCGCTGAAGGAGCCGCTGCGAACAACATTCGAACCGTCACTGATTGACCAGTTCACCGTCAGGCCGCCCAATGCCAGCAGCGATGCCACGTTAAAGTGCAGCGACACGTTATGCAGCGCGGTGTTCGGATCCACCACGAAGGTTCCGCTCCCGCTGCCCTGGGTTGATGACAGCAGCGCGGTTGTCCAGCTGGCCGTCCCGACGGTGGTATCCGAGTAGGTCGTCGTGTGATGTACTGAGGTGACGTCCATCGCGGTACTGACATCGTTGACCGCATCCATCGCCCGCGCGGTTGGGGTGATGTTGAGCGATGCCGTATCCTTCGCCCCATTTGGTGCGGTGATGGTATAGACGAACGTATCCGGCGTACTGATCGCGTCAGCACCCACACCGGCTTTCAGGGTGTAGGTGTACTGTCCGGACGCATTGATGCTCAGCGTGCCGTATTCCCCCTGAATGTCGGTCAGGCCGCTGCTGTTCACCGCCACGCCGTTCACTTCTGATACCACCGCGCCGGTTGCGACATCGTTATCCAGCACATCTCCGGTGGTGGTCTCGCCCACGCTCGACACGCTGTAGACATGATCTTCCAGCACGTTCAGCGTGTAGGCGGTCAGGGCGGTGATCCCTGCAGCCGTATTCAGCAGGAAGAGGTACTCCCCGGCAGGCAGGTTCAGCGTCAGCTGAGACGAGGTACCGCCCAGCAACGGCGCACGCAGCCAGCCCGGTTCGACGCGCATCTGCTCGAAGGTCTGCGTCGCGTTATTGAACTTGTAGACATACAGGTCGAATACCGACGCCAGCGCCACACCGCCCACGGAAGCCTGAATGGTCATGGTGCGGGTGGTACCTTCCTCCACGTTATAGATGATCGGATTGCTCAGATCGTCCAGCAGGTTCAGCCCCAGCGTGTTGCCGAGATTGATCCCCACCACGGTAAAGCCGCCCTGCGACGAGGTGCCGTTATTGATTTCATGGACCGAGGTGTCAAAGGTCAGCGAGGCCGTGTCATCCACCGCCACAATACCGTTAGCGGTAGTACCGGCACCCAGCGACAGTACCAGGTTCGCCGACGCGCTGACGCCGTTATGGGTGATGGTGTAGGTGAAGCTCTCTGTCCGGCCTACGACCGAGGCGCTGGTGTCGGTCAGGTTGTAGGTGTAGCTGCCATCGCGGTTAATGGTCAGCGTACCGTACTGGCCCTGAACAACCGTGCCGTCGGCATTCACGCTGGTGGTGACACCCAGTGCGTTGGTGACAGCAGAGACAGTAGTGCCTGCCGGGGCGTTGTCGCTGCCCGCGGTCGGGTCGGCGTCGAGAATTACGTTACCGTTCAGGCTGGTGTCGCCCGTCACGGTACCGGCGCTGGTTTCTTTCACCGCCACATCGAGGCTGGTGTAGGAGCCGGTCGCCAGCAGGTTAGTGTTATAGCTCAGCACCCGGTAGTCGCCGCTCGCCAGCCCGGTCAGGTTCAGCGATACGCCGGTGGCCCCGAGGGTCAGCAAATCGGCAAACTGGGGTTGTCCGGTATCCACGACGGTAGTCCAGGTACCGTTGACGCTGTCCCAGCGCTGTACCACCAGCTCAAGGGTATTGAGCAGGGAGAGCACCGCACCCGTGGCATTGGCGTTCACCACAATATCCGCATTGCCGCCGCTGCCCACCGTGAAGTCCACCTGGGCAGTATCATTACCCAGCAACGTGAGAACGTTGCCTACGGCACCCACCAGCAGGAAGCCATAATCACTGTACTGGCTGTTGGTGACGGTGGCCGTGGTGCTGATATCCAGCTCTTCGACGTTATTGCTGGCGGAGAGCGGGACGACCGGTGCGAGGGCTGAGCCGGGCTGCGACGTATTACCTGCGGCATCGGTGGCGGTGATCTGCAGCGTCTGACCTTCCGTCTGTTTATTGAGGAAGGTATAGCTGTAGGTGCCGTTGCTGCCCGCGATTGTGGTCACCGTGCTGCCATCGCCAAGACGGATAGAGACGGTGCTGCCTGCCTCCGCGTTACCGGTCAATACGCTACCGTCAGCGTTAAAGGTTCCGGTTGGGGCCGTTGGTGCCGTCAGATCGACAATCACGCTGGTGGCGGAAGAGACCGGGCTGGTGCCCGAACTGTTCGTCGCCGTGGCGGTAAAGGCGTGAGAGCCTTCGCTTAACGCCGGGGTGGTGAAGGTCCAGTTGCCTGAACTATCTGCCACTGCCGTTCCCATCGACACGCCGTTGTTATACAGCGTGACGGTGGTGCCTGGCAGGGCCGTACCACTCAGAGTTGGCGTGGTGTCGTCAGTGGTTTTACCGTTGGTCAGGTTACCGGTGACGGTGCCGACGTTATCGTTGATGGTGGTAATAAGCGGTGCGTTCGGCACCGGCGTCGCAGGGGCAATCACCGACGTGCTGACACCGGCGTTACCCGCCTTATCGGTGGCATAGACCAGCAGTGATTCACCGTTGGTTTGGGCCGGCGTGATTGTCGCGTTAAAGTTTCCGCTGCCGTCAGCCGTCGCGGTACCGAGCACTGTTCCGGTACTGGTGGTGATGGTAACGGTGCTACCCGCTTCGGCGGTCCCGGTGACGTGCGTACCGTTGGTGATCACGGCAAGGCTTGCCGGCACGTTCGGTGCAGTCAGATCCACGGTAATGGTGGTGGTGGCCGATGGCGTACTGGTGTTGCCTGCGGCATCGGAGGCGGTGGCGGTGAAGTTATGCGTGCCTTCTGTCAGTGTGGTGGTGGTTTGCGGTAGCGTCCAGTTGCCGTTCGCATCGGCGGTGACCGTGCCGACAAGCGTCGTGCCGTCATAGATGCGCACCGTCGCGTTGGCTTCGGCGGTCCCGTTCAGCGCTGGACGCGCGTCATTGGTCGGGTTATTGCCGGTTACCGGTCCGGTGATGCTGCCGACATCATCGACAACCGCACTGATGACCGGCGCAGCTGGCGCGGCGGCATCCACGTTGATCACATAGGCGGTGGTCGGGGCGCTGGTATTGCCCGCGGCATCGGTGGCGGTAAAGGTCAGGCTGTGCGACCCGTTGCTCAGCGCCGGAGAAGGGGTAAAGCTCCATGCCCCGCCTGTCGCGACCGCGCTACCAATCTGGACGCCGTTATCGAAAATTTTCACCGTGGCGCCCGCTTCCGCCGTACCCGTGAGGGTAGGCTGCGCGTCGTTAGTCAATCCGCCATTGGCAATCGGCGTAGCCGCATTGCCCACATCATCCACAATGCTGCTCAGCACCGGCAGGGCTGGCGGCGTCGTGTCGATAGTCAGGCTAAAGGCCGCTGACGAAACGCTGGTATTACCCGCTGCATCCGTGGCCTGCGCCGTGAAGCTGTGCGCGCCCGTGGCTAAGGTGGTCGTGAGCAAGATACTCCAGTTGCCACTGGCATCCGCGGTGCCCGTTCCGACAAGCGTTGTGCCTTCGTAGATATTCACAGTCGCAAACGGCTCACTGGTCCCGACAAGCCGTGGCACGGTGTCGTCGGTCGTCTGTCCTGAACTGAGCGGGCCGGTGATGCTGCCCGCATCGTCAACGGCCTGGCTGATAACCGGCGCATTAGGTGCACTGGTATCAACAACCAGCGTAAAGCCAGGCGAAGCCGGGCTGACGTTCCCCGCCGTGTCGGTCGCGGTCGCGGTCCAGGTATGGCTGCCATTGCTCAGCGCTGATGACGGCGTAAAGCTCCATGCTCCGGTGCCATCCGCCAGCGCGGTGCCGACCGGCTGTCCGTTCTCATAGATGGTCACCGTGGCGTTGGCTGCCGCGGTGCCCGTCAACGTTGGCGTGGTGTCGTCGGTACTTTGCCCGGAAGTCAGCGGCGTCTGTATGCTGCCTGCGTTGTCTCCCGCGGTCGTGATGGCCGGTGCCGCCGGTGGTGCCGTATCCACTGTCAGGTTAAACGGTGCCGTCGTGCTGCCGGTGTTGCCCGCCGCATCGGTGGCATTGAAGGTGATGGCATGAGGCCCGTCACTCAGGGCGGTGTCAGGCGTGTAGGTCCAGTTCCCCTGGGCATTAACCACCGCGGTGCCAATCTCGTTGCCATCCACAATGATATGCACTGTGGCACCTACTTCGCCCGTACCGTTGAAGGTCGGACGCGCGTCGTTGGTGCTGTTGCCGGTAGTGAGCGTACCGGTGACCGGGCCGACGTCGTCAATCACACTGCTGACCAGTGGCGCAGCAGGGCCTGCTGCATCCACGGTAAAGGCAAAGACCGACGAGTTTGCTGACGCATTGCCTGTCGCATCGGTGGCGTAGGCGCGAAGGAGATAGTTGCCGTCACCCAACGGCGTGCTCGGGGTAAAGGTCCAGTTACCACTTCCGTCGACGGTCGCAAGGCCAATTTGCGTACCGTTATTCATGATATGGATTGTACTGCCCGGTTGTCCGGTGCCGCCGATCGTCGGGGTGGTGTCGTTGGTGACTTGCCCGCTGGTGAGGTTGCCGGTCACGCCGCCAGGGGCATTGTCGTTAACCGTATCCAGCGTTGGAACCGTTGGCGCCGTCAGGTCAACCACGACGTTCCAGCCGTTAGACACCTGGCTGACGTTGCCCTGTGGGTCGGTGGCGGTAACGGTGAAGGCGTGAGGTCCTTCGCTGAGCGCGGTGTCAGGGGTGAACGTCCAGGCACCGGTGCCGTCAGCCGTGACCACGGCAATCTGGGTACCGCCGTCGAAAATTTTCACCACGCTGTTCGCTTCCGCCGTCCCCGAAAGGGTTGGCGTCGCGTCATTAGTCGGATCGCCGCTCACAATCGTGGTGGCAGCATTGCCCACATTATCCGTTACGTTGGTGATCGCTGGCGTGGTGGAAACCGTATCAACGACTATGGTGAAGCCTGTCGACAGACCACTTTCATTGCCCGCGGGATCGGTCTCGCGGATGGTCAGAACGTTATTGCCCTCCGCCAGCGCGGGCGGTGTGAAGACCCAGGTCCCCGTATTGCCGACCTCTGCGGTACCCAGCAGGTTTCCGTTGCTGTAAACGGAGATGATATCGCCCACCGTGCCGGAGCCGGTAAGGGTAGGCTGGTTGTCGTTGGTGGTCTGCCCGTTGGTGAGTTGACCAGTGCCAGGGCCGACATCATCAATCACTGAGCCAATGGTCGGCGTGTCCGGTGCAGTGAGGTCAACGGTGACGGTTACAACCGGCGAGCGGCCGCTGGTCGAGAGCCCGACCGTCGCGGTCACTTCAAAGGTGTGCAGCCCTTCACCCAGCGCAATCAGTGGGGTATAGCTCCAGTTACCGTCCGCATCAGCAATCACGTTGATCAGCGGAACCGCGATGCCGTCCTGGTAGATGGTGATAATGCTGCCCGCTTCGGCCGTACCCACGAGTGTCGGGGTAATGTCGTTGGTGGTTTTGTCTTTCACGTCGCCGGTGACAGGCGTTTCATCATCGTTAATCGCCGTAATGATGGGCACATCCGGAAGATTCGGCAGCGTACCGGTGACGGTGTAGGATGCCTCAGGACTGGGGTTGCCCGCGGCATCGGTCGCGGTCACCGTCAGCACAGCGCCATCCGTTTGGGCTGGGCTGAGCGCGATGGAGAAGGTGCCACCGGTGGCTACGCCTGTACCGAGAACATTACCATTGTTATCGGTTACAGTGATGGTAGCCCCCGCTTCGGCGGTGCCGGTCAATGGAGTACCTTGAGCGGCTATGCCAGTAACTGCGGGAGCAGCCGGATCCAGAGTATCGACGTTAACACTAAGCGGTGCAGAGCTACCGGACGTATTGCCGGCCGGATCGACCGCGGAGACGGTGAAGGTATGCGGGCCTTCCGCCAGCGTGCTGTCGGCGGTCCAGCTCCAGTTGCCGTCCGGCTGTACCGTTACCGGCACCGTGGATGCTGTACCGTCCACAGAGACGATAACGGTGGTACCCGGTTCGCCGGTGCCCGTGAGGGTCGGCGTGCCGTCACGGGTATAAAGCACATTGCTTGTGAGCTGGCTGTCAGACACCGCGTTAATCAGCGGGATTTCTGGCGCAGTGGTATCAACGGTGACGGTGAAGACCGGGCTGAGGCCGCTGACGTTACCCGCAGCATCGACTGCCGCAACGGTGATGTTGAGTGGGCCATCAGTCTGGGTCGGAAGATCGAGAGACCACTCGCCATTGCTGCCGATTTCGACGCGTCCTAGTTCAACGCCATTGTTATAAACGATGACCGTTTCGCCCGCAGGGCCGGTACCGCCCACACCGGGGGTAGTATCCGTGGTAACACCACCGTCTGGCTTACCACCAACGGCGCTAATGACAGGCGTATCAGGTGCCACGGTATCAACGGTGATAGTGATCCCCGGTGACGCCGCCGAAACGTTACCGGCTTCGTCGGTGGCGGTGGCGGTAAATTCGTGGCTTCCCTCATCAATGCTGGCGTCAGGGCGCCAGCTCCAGTTGCCGTTGCTGTCTACGGTGACGCGACCCACTTCGGTGGCAGGCTGACCATTAATGCTGTCATAAATAATAACCACATCGTTCGCTGTGCCGGTGCCACTCAGGACCGGACGCGGATCGTTCGTGGTTTCCCCGTCGGCAACCGGTCCGGTTATCTGGCTGACGCTGTCCGTAATCACCGGTGCTGCTGGCGTAGCTGGCGGGTCGGTGTCAATGGTGATGGTCACCGGCTGGGACGGGGCGCTTTCGTTGCCCGCGCCGTCCTTGTTGGTGACGGTCAGGGTGATGTCGTAGGTACCGTTGGCCAGTGGGGTATCCGGTGTCCATGTCCAGTTACCGTTGCTGTCCACCTCGGCGTCACCAATTTTGTCGGTGCCGTTGTAGATAGTCACGGTATCGCCCGGATTGCCGGTGCCGCTCAGCGTCGGCGTGGTATCGCGGGTGGTCTCTCCCGGGTTCAGCAGGGTTTCTGTTGTGCCGCCGTCAGGGTTCACGGTGATCTCTGGCGTCTCCGGCGTGGCGGGTGCCACGGTATCGACCACCAGCACAAACGGGCTGGAGACGGTCGTATTCCCGGCGGTATCGGTCGCATGAACCGTCAGAGAGTGCGAGCCGTTGGTGAGCGGGGTGGTAGGGGTGAAGCTCCAGCCGCCGGTACCGTCGAGTGTGGCGGTACCGAGCAGGGTATTGCCATCATAAAGCGTAATAACCGTACCCGCCGGCGCGCTACCCTGCAGCAACGGTTGCGTGTCATCCGTGGTGTCGCCGCTGGTGAGCGGGCCCTGAACGTCACCGACGTCGTCGGTTACGGTTGTGATGGTCGCCGCCGGTGGCGGGGTGATATCGACCGTAAAGGTGAAGCCGCCTGACGGCAGGCTGATGTTACCTGCCGCGTCGGTGGTGACGGCGGTCAGGGTATGCTCACCGTTACCAATCGGTGTGCCTGGCGTAAATGTCCACGCGCCGCCGCTACCGACCAGCGCGGTGCCGATATCAACACCGTCCAGACGAATGGTGACCGTTGAGCCCGGTTCGGCAGTGCCGTTGAGTGTCGGGGTTGGATCGTTCGTAATGGCACCTGCGGTGAGCGCGCCTGTGCTTCCCTGAACATCGTCCACCACTTGCGAAATTACCGGTACTTCGGGTGCAGTACCGTCGACAGTGATACTCCAGGCATTTGATGGCCCGCTTGGGTTACCGGCGGCGTCAACTGCCGTTGCCGTCAGCACGTGGCCGCCATCAGCAAGCGGTGAGGATGGCGTGATGCTCCATACGCCAGATGCCGGAACGAGTACCGTGCCGATGACCGTGCCGCCGCTGGAGAGCGTGATGGTTGTGCCAGGTTCGCCCGTTCCGTTTATGGTTGGTGTCCGGTCATTAGTGAGCCCGTTCTGGGCGACAGGGCCCGTAGTGGCAGAGGCATCGTCGTCCACTGAAACGATAACCGGCGTTTGCGCGGCGGTAATATCCGGCGCAATGGCAGGGGTTGTTGGCCCGGTATTGCCGGCGGGATCGGTGGCATCTGCGGTCAGGGTTTCACCGTTGGCTTTTGGTGGAGTCAGCGTGACGGTGAAGCTGCCGTCGTCATTGGCTTTCGCCTCGCCAACCGTGACGCCATTTTCACGGATGGTCACGGTGCTGCCCGGCTCTGCGGTACCTGTCACTTTGGTACCGTCATCTGAGACAACAACGTTATCCGGAGCCAGTGGCGCCGTGGTATCTGGTGCATCGGCTGTAGCGGGCAGGCTGGCGTTACCGCTGCCGTCGGTTGCCACGACCGTCAGCACTTCACCGTTGGTCTGTGCAGGACTAATAACCGCCGTAAAGGTGCCATCGCTGTTGGCGGTGGTTTCACCGATGACCGCGCCGTTAGGATCTTTAATGGTGACGGTGCTGCCTGGCTCCGCCGTGCCGCTGACGCTCTGGCCGTTTTCTGCCACCTGAAGGTTGCCGGGGGCGACAGGAGGGGTTGTGTCCGTAGCCGTGACGGTCGCAGGTGTGCTCTGGTTACCAGCAGCATCAGACGCCACCACGGAGATCTGCTGGCCGTTAGTTTGCGCCGGCGTTAACGTGGCAACGAAGTTGCCGTTGCCGTCCGTTGTCGTCCGCCCAATTATGGTGCCGTCGCTGCTGGTGATGACAATGCTGCTGTTTGGCTCGGCAGTGCCGGTAATCTGCGTGCCTGCCGGATTAAGCGTGATGTCGGGCGTTTCCGGCGGCGTGGTATCGACAATGAAGTTGATTGGCTGCGACAACCCACTCTGGTTCCCGGCAGCGTCGGTGACCTGCACCGTTATTGAGTGAGCTCCCTCCGAAAGCGGTTTGTCCGGTGTGATGCTCCAGGTGCCGTTGGGCTGAACTTTAACGGTCGCAATGGGCACGCCGTTATCAAAAATCGTAATTGTCCCACCGGGCTCTCCTCTCCCTGCAAGAACAGGTTTAGCGGCATCAGTGAACAGGCCAGAGGTAATTGCGCCTTTGATGGCACCCGTTTCATCGTTCAGCACGATGGCGGTTGGCGCAGTTGGTGCGGTGAGATCGATGGTAACGGTGAACACCGGGGAAGCCGGTCCGGTGTTACCGGCAGCGTCGGTTGCCCGGACGGTGAGCTGATGCGGGCTTTCGCTGAGATTGATCGAAGGGGTAAACGTCCAGGTGCCGTTGCTGGCAACGACAGCGGTGCCAATCGCGATCCCGCCATCATAAATGGTGACCGTAGATCCGGCTTCCGCGGTGCCGGTAAGCTGTGGTCGCTGATCGTTGGTGCTACCACCGTTACTGACCGAGCCGGTGACCGGATTGGTATCGTCTGACACGAGCGTGATGGCTGGCGCTGTGGGGGCGACGGTATCCACCACAAAGGTCACGGCGCCGGAGGCTGGGCTGGTGTTACCTGCCGCGTCGGTCGCGGTGGTGGTAATGGAATGGCTTCCGTTAGCGAGATTTGTACCCGGGGTAAAGGTCCAGTTTCCGCTGGCATCAACCTTGGTCGTGCCAATCGGCTGACCATTATCGTACAGGGTGATGGTACTGCCTGCTTCGCCGATGCCGCTGAAGGTGGGGCGGGCATCATCGGTACGCTGACCGTTAGTCAGCGGTCCGGTTTCTCCGCCAACGTCGTCATTCACTATTACGATATCGGGCGCATCGGGTGCGGTGGTATCCGGTGCTGTAACATGTCCGGCCTGGCTGGTATTGCCTGATGAGTCGGTTGCTGTGGCGGTAAGTTGCTCGCCATTCGTCAGCGGCGTGCCCAGAACAATGGTGAATTTGCCGTCGCTACCGGTTTTACCCGTGCCGACCAGGTTGCCGTCCGCGTCTTTCAGCGTAATCGTACTGCCGGGTTCGGCAGTACCTGTGACAGTTTTACCATCTGAGGAGAATTGAAGGTTGGAAGGCGCATTTGGCGGTGTGGTATCCGGATCGGAAGGATTGCCCGGCGTGCCGGGGTTCGTATTGTCATCATCATCGTCGCCACCCCCTCCGCCGCCGCTGCTTGCCGCGACAGCGATCCCGCCTGCGACAGCAAGACCACCGAGTACCCATGGCCAGATGGCTGCGCCACCGGTATCACCGCCTGAGGCCGCCAGTAATACGTCCGTGGAGGCGATAGATTCGTAGGTAGCAGCCCCGGTAGGATCTTCAATCCACCACAGCGCACCGTCACTCTCTTCCAGGACCAGCTGACTCACTCCCTCCGCGTCGGTGACGTAGAAATTCTTCAGGGTAATGACCTCGCGAGAGTGCAGCGTGACCACCAGATCGTTACCACTGCGGGCGAAGTGGGAGACATCGGCTCGCTCTACATGAAGCTCAACGATAGAGGAATGGCTCAGCGTAACCTGTGTGCCTTCCGTGGTAGTTTCCACGCCAGTGAGTTTCGATATAACAGAGATTTGGCTCATTTAGGTATTACTCCAGCAGAGTTGTCGTGAACGGCGTGCAAGATGCGCCATCTCTGCGGAAGGTAAAGCACGCCCCCGGCGGAGTTGCTGTTATTTACGCAGCACTCACCGTTATTTTTTTAGAGCGAACGATGCCCGCCATAATCCAGAGTGGCAACATCAGAGCGAATCTAATTACTCATGAGAGAGAATGTCGTTTATTTGTATTTTTGTGTTGTATAAAACCCTGTAATTAATATAGGTATTGGTTTTGACGATATAAAAATGATATAGCCAGAAAAGTCTGAATGTGCAAATTAAGCATCTGTAAACACTGTGTGAAGCGTTGAAGGGGGCATTAATTCATAGCTGGCTATTATAATTTACAAAATATAACTTGTTGTATTTATTGTATTTTTATTTGTTTGTAAATTGCGGTGTTTTATCATTTGCCATGAATAAATATTTAGCAGGGGACTTTTTATAGGATGGCGTTAAACGCTATTGTTTATGCCGGCTTAATGTGCGTTTAAGTTAGGGTAACGTTTTTGATATAACATATATTATGTTGGTAATTAATTAAAAATATATTCTTGTGCGGTGCCGGGATTCTGCTACTGAGAGAAAAATAATAACTAACAGGGAGTAAAGATAAAATATCCCGCTCAACATTTAATGGGGATACGACGTCAACATGATTCTGAGAAAAAAAGAGGGGCCCGGGAATGAATAAAATGCATCGCTCACGCGTTTACTGACGTCATTCCCATTCACCCTGGAGCCTTTTATGAACACCACCTCTGTGCGTTTGATCCCGGTGCTGATTTTTTCCCTGTTGTCTCCTCTCGCGCTGGCGATGGGCGATAATAGTACCGAGAGCAAAACACCCGACTGTCCGTCCGGACAGGTGTATGACAGTGCAACTCAGAAATGTGTGCCCGATAAGAGCAGCAGCCTTAGCGATCAGGACAAAACCAACTATGCCTATCACCTTGCTAAAAAAGGCGAGTACCAGGCGGCGCTGAACCTTCTTGATTCGCTAAAAAATAACAACACGGCTGAAGCATGGAACTATCGCGGGTATGCCACCCGCAAACTGGGTCGTACGGATGAAGGTATCGGTTACTATCAGCGTGCGCTGGCTATCGCCCCGGATTATGCCAAAGCCCGTGAATATCTGGGCGAGGCGTGGATGGTCAAGGGACGTCCGGATCTGGCCAAAGAGCAACTGAAAGTGATTGCCGGTATTTGCGGCCAGTCCTGTGAAGAGTACCGTGACCTGCAGGCTGCCATTAACGGACATCCGGAATCCTGATTTTCTCGTGGAGGGAAAACACATCGCTACCCGTGAGGTTCGCCAACAGTTAGCCGCACACCTCTCACGTCTCTGGCGTTATGGGCTGGTGTTGTCGCGAAACAGGGATGTCGCCGAAGAGCTGGTTCAGTCCACCTGCGTGCGCGCGCTTGAAAAAAGCAGTCAGTACATGCCCGGTACACGTATCGACAGGTGGCTGTTTGCGATATTGCACTCCATCTGGATCTCTGAGCTTCGGGCACGCCATGTTCGTCAGGGGCAGGGGTTTGTCGCCAGCGATGAGCTTCTGGCACCGGATACCCGTGAACAGGATGAGACGCACCTGCATTACCTGAAGGTGATGCAGCGCGTCAACGCGCTCCCGGAAGCCCAGCGCAACACGGTTTTTTTGGTGTATGTCGAAGGCTTTACCTATCAGGAAGCCGCGAACACCCTGGCGGTGCCGATCGGTACCGTAATGAGCCGACTGGCGACGGCACGGGCAACGCTGGCAGCGTCTGCCGATGCCATGCCCCCTGTTAAGGAGAAACGCTCTTGAACGCGCACCGTTTTACAGCGCCCTATAACGATGAGGCTATCGTGGCATGGATAGATGGCGAGATGTGTCATGCCGACGCGCAAAAATTTGAAGAAGAGTTGAGACGTGACGAGCGCCTCTCCGGGCGGACCGCCGAGTTAATGAAAAGCAATGCGGATTACCCCGGCGCGTTTGCCGCTATGCTGGATGATGCTCCTCTGGAGAAGATGCAGGCCCGGCTGGCGGAACTGCCCGATCCGAAGCCCGCTACCCCGGCTGGCGTAAGCCGGCGCGCACTCATTGCCGCATCGGTCAGTTTCCTGGTGGTCGGTTCCGGCGTGGGATATGGGTTGCGACCCGCTTTCGCACCTTCTGATGAAAACGCCCATATTCGTGACCTCGAAGCGCAATACATGTCGCTTTACAGCGTCGAGACATTGCTGGATATGGACAGCGCGCCGCATGTTCTGCAGCGTGGGCTGGAACGGGCAGCGCAGGATATCGGCCTGCAACTTCAGGCGTCACAGCTTATCCTGCATGGAGCAGAGCTTAAAATGGTCCGCATGCTGCGCTATGAAACCACCTCTATCGCGCAAATAGCCTGGATAAATGCCGACTACGGCCCAATGGCGCTGTGTATCTCCCCGGCAGAGCAGACAACGACAGCCGCTCAACAGGAACAGCGGCACGACATGAACCTGGTGTGGTGGCAGAAAGCGGGATATCAGTTTGTGCTGATCGGCCGCAACCCGCTCCCACAGTTGCGGGGCAGTGCAGAGCAGCTGCAAAGCCTGATTTCAGGATGACGGGATACCGTTAGCCTGAATCGCAATGGTGATGGCAATCCTGTCATCAACGACCAGCGCAAATTTATCCATGCCGTAGGCCGCGCGCGAAATGGTTGTTGTCGCATCCAGCGTAAGGACCGGCGCGTGCGGATCTTTCACGACGGCGTCCAGAATGACCGGGCGGGCAATGTCGCGTACGGTCAATGTTCCGAACACCCTGAACGTTCCTGAACCCTGAGCGACCACGCGTGAGCTGATAAATTCGATAACAGGATAACGTTCAGATTCAAAAAACATGTCGCTTTTCAGTTGCCAGGTGAGCAGGCTGTTTGAGGCAACCAGGGTGGCCACGGGAAGGGTGACATGAATATGGTCATCGATATCCTTATCCGGGTTAAGCGTTACGGAACCCGTGACGCCACTGAATCTGGCCCAGGAGAGGATCCCCCCGAAGGCGTGCCAGGATAACCGTATGGCGGTGTTTTCAGTATCAATGGTATAGCTCTGCGGGGCGGCCTGCGCCAGCGGACAGAGCAACACGAACAGAATAACCAGGCGTCGCAGCATCTCAGGATCTCTTTAGGGGTGGCAAGGCGTTAACGCGCAACCCCGGGGATCTATTCGGCTTTTAGGCGTCAGGACGTCTTAATAATATCCACCGAGATCTCGACGGCGGTTACCGGACCCCGGTTTTCCAGCCAGTGGACCGTGTTGTGATCTTCCGGCCAGCCGACACCGGGACCGTAATCAGTCGCAATACCGTGACGATGATCGGTGATGGTACCTTCAAGGATAAATACGGTGCCGGGTCTGTCGATATGATTATGCACCGGACCAAAGACCGCGCCGGGAGCGAGAGTGACCCTGCGCATGCGAAGCTGGCGCCCGGCCATGCCCGCTATTTCCGGACCCAGATCGACGACGGAGAGTAATTCAACGGTAACGCCCTGGGTTTCAGGTGCGGTGTGTTCGCTGTTCATGATGGAGTCCCCCTGAGTCAAGTTTAGTCTGCAGGGAGCAGGGCAGGAGGGAATAAAAAAGGCCGCGTCTGCGGCCTCTCGAAGGGATTACTCAGTGACTTTCTTTTCCAGCTCGCTGGCACCTTCTTTGGTTTTATTCCAGCCTTTCTCAGCACCTTCTTTGGTGGCATCCCACCCTTTCTCGGTGCCTTCTTTGGTTTTATGCCAGGCTTTCTGGGAATCTTCGCTGACCTTGCTGCCTAAGTTTTCAGTTTTACCCTCTGCAGCATGCTTCTGTTTCAGCTTCAGCTCTTCGCCTTTATTCTGCTCTTCGTGCAGTTTTTGCTTCGCGTCGTTGGCGTTTGCCTTCGCCGCAGCGACGGTATCGTCAGTTGCATGTGTGGTCGCAGCAAATACTGGGGAAGCCAGCAGAACGGCAGATAATGCGATAATTGTTTTTTTCATAATATCCTCATTTAACGTTATCGGTTATGAGCGTGATTCAGCATGGCACAGACGAAGCGGCGTGGCTTTAGGAAAAAACTGTAATGTTATTTTGGCGTTATGCCGTGAAGCGTATTTAGTTACGCAGAGGAATTAATTACTTTCAGGTTGAATGCCGTGTACCAGGGGCGTGTATATCCCTATTACTGGTGGCTTTTGGCCATGAGTAAAGTTAATTAACTCACTGAGCTTCGCAAAATATATTTTGACTCTCGCCGCTTGTTGGGGAGAGTTCGCAGAACAGTTTCACGCTGTCGCTCCTGGAATAGCCTGAAAAAGGCCCGCCAAAGCGTCGGGAGGTGTAAATATCGCGTTTCTGTCCCAGATGGTCGATTGTTGTCAGTGTCCAGCTACTCAGGCGATCTTGCGGTCCGACGGGTATAAAAACATGCCAGTCACCCTGCGGTACGAAAGAAAAATACCCATTATTATCCGTTTGTGTCGTGGCTATTTGTCGGTCGAATTCTACTAACGAAACGGTTACCCGGGGCAGCGGTTTCCCTGCGTTATTCAATGTGCCCTCAATACGAGGGGAGGGATAATCATGGTAAACGCAGCCGCTGAGCAAAAACGTGAGAGCCACGATAGCCTGGCTTGCGATGCGGTTTGAGGACGCTGTCATGGGGGCGAATCCTTTTGCGTTCAGGTGTTTTTCGGTGGCGTGAATGCAGTATACGCGGGGGGCGTAATTTCGGAACTATAGATTCTGTTAAGGGTGTTGATTTACTGAGTTTTTCCAGACTTATGCCTGGATAAATTGAGCATGTGAATAGACACTGGCACCTCCAGGAGAATGTAGCTTTACGAGCTACATAAAAAGAGGTCTTGTCGTTGCCTTTACAATGTTAACGTACTGACGTTGCGCTTTGCAGAAAGTCGCATCAACGAACTTTCTCTGGCGCAGGAGTGGCTGAAATCGTCATGTATTTTTTCAGGCCAGCCTCTCGTTTTACACCTTGGGGTCTGAACCAAAAGGAAGCCTTAAGCGCGGGGAGTCGACGTTGTTCACTGTCCAGAGAAAATTACCAATGAATCTGAAATTGATACTAGCTACTGTAACGGATAATACCTCAAAACTTCCCGTCGAATACTCATTACCCAAACGGACGATTTCTTTAACGCCATCCTTAACATCGATAAGAGCAATTGTCAGTGACTCCTCGAAAATAATGTCATCCGTTAAAAAAAGATATAGCGATGATCATTAACCTGAACAGCTGCTTCCAGTATTTGCCCTGGTACAATAATGTCTGTGCTATTGCCATTGATCACTACGTTAGGCTGCGCCTGGGATAAATCTGTCGCTTCCTGACCCTTTACCAGAGATATTGA
Organism: Enterobacter sp. 200527-13; assembly: GCF_027924865.1. NCBI lineage: Bacteria > Pseudomonadati > Pseudomonadota > Gammaproteobacteria > Enterobacterales > Enterobacteriaceae > Enterobacter > Enterobacter sp. 200527-13. Next base: position 59,231 of record NZ_BSCM01000006.1, on the reverse strand, counting down.
ATTAACCTGTTGCATAATCAATTCCACACACTACCCATCTCCCATACTGCAAGAGCACCGCTGACAAAACCACCAATAAGTACACAAACAGGTGCATCTGGCCCACACATCAATCCCGCCATTACGCAGTCTGCGGCGTTAATCGCTATTTGCCGCCCCGATTCTGAGACCTTATTCTCAGCGGTATAAATTTCGTAAACAGAAATTGCAATCGAGGGCACGACGAGCCCTTTTCCTAAACGCGAGAGCTACATCAATTTTTCTGGATTAAGCTGGTTGCCCTCGGACAACGACAGACACAAAAAAGCCCGCAGGGCTTGCGCCGTGCGGGCTCTTAGGACTTCATCGGATGACTCTGGTAATCACCGATGGAGAATTTTGGTGGGCTGGCGGAGTCTGAATTGGGTTTGTAATTCAATGAATTTATTATATTAACTTCTAATTCAATTTTCCGATGGTGCCTAAGAAGGTGCCTAAAATTTTTACCGTCTTCTTTTTGTGAGAAATGAGAGATTGGTTTGCAACACTTAGGGGCTCATAAAGATTCGATCTTAGTTTGCGGTGAAATGAGAATTATTATCAATACTAATTCGATTTTTTCAAATGTCAGATGCGATGCCGTTGCTATTTCCGCTACTGTAGCGGAAATAGCAACACATGAGCAGCATGTACTTAGAATAATTTAAGATCTGGGCAACAGCCCGATGCTCTTTTTGGCACGTAGAATATCCGTTGCGGTAATAAAGGGGGTCTGTTCTTGCCATGAAAATCCCTTCCGATCGATACGAACCAGTTCGTACTTTTCGACCAGGAAATTAACAGCATCGGCAAGCGTTATTCCTACATCGATATGCTCCTCAATGGCTGCTTCGTCATGAAATGGCGTGTCGCTAAGTGTCAGGCCGTAATGGTGCTCCAGCAGATACGTTAACAGTTTCTGCCAGACCTGTACGGGCGACAGGCGTGACGAAACCGGCACCGTGGCCGGTACAGATGCAATGTGCATGAATTGAGTCCTGATAAAAGAAGAGAAGGTGTTACCTGGTTGCAGATGCCTGAGGATAAATAACGATGTAAACATAGCCGTGAGAGCCGAGAGTATCGGCCTCGCAGGTGAGTCCGTTATGATGCAACGTGACGCAATGCTGATGGCGCGGATTCAGTTCACCGGTTGTCAGCATCAATTCAAGCTGTTTCATCACTAGCGGAAATACCTGATCCAGACGAAGCGCCTCCCCCTTGTTAAACGCACCGCTAATACCTGCACGGTCTGCCAGAAAATGCAGGCGACAGCCTTCCTGCACAAGCCTTGCACCGAAGCACGGCGAGATGTCGCGCTTCAGTCCCCATGAATTTTGCATTTTTCTAATCCTTATTAAATGTCAGTTGGTGGTTATGCACATCAGGCGTGTATACGGACCGTGGTTGTCACGACGGCGTTCTGCATAAACCGCCAGCACACCGGAAATTTCCGCGACATCCTGACCGGTGTAATGACTGGCGCTGCCGTACCATTGGTATTTGCCCGTGCAGTAGCGAAAGATCCGGGAATTCGGATGCTGTCGCTGAATCGCCATCGCGGCTTTTTTATCGATGATTTTCATGGTTAGCCTCATAGCCAGCCACGTTCAGCAAAAGAAAGCACATCGATGCCAACAATAAGATGGTCCAGCACCCGCACCTCTACCATTGCCAGCGCTTTCACCAGATGTTGAGTGATATTTCGATCCTGCTTACTCGGTTCTGTCTCTCCGGATGGATGGTTATGGGCCAGAATCACAGCAGCAGCGTTATGTCGTAGTGCCAGTTTCACCACTTCGCGTGGATGGACTTCGGTATGGTTAATCGTGCCCGTAAAGAGCGTCTCGCATTCCAGAAGACGGTTATGATTATCGAGATATAAAACAAGAAAAACTTCGCGCTCCTGCAGGGCAAGACGCAGTTGCAGCCAGGTTTTCGTGAAGGTAGTAGAATTAAATTGTTCGCCAGGCTGGCGCTGATATTTTTCCAGTAAGCGGAGAGCACGACGAATAGTGCGTGCTTCAGTTACCGGAAGATCAGGAGGTAGATTTATCTCTGACATGACAGGGCCTTACAGGTAATAGTAAAAGTCGTTTATGAAGCAAGTTGAAGCATATTTTCAGCCATCACCCACAGAGCGCGATTGAGCTTTACATCTCCGTCGATACCTTTGACAGCTCGGGTTTGAGCACGCAGACCTTTCGTCGTCCGTCCTGACAGTCCGCCTTTTATCAAGTTCTCCTGAATGCGCTGGTAAGTGGTCCACAGATCGTTGCTTTCATCCTGCCAGCGGCGCGGGGAAAGGATCTGCGATTCCGTCACCGGCTGATGCTCTTCACCAAAGCGATAGGTTAATGCCGCTTTCGCCATCGCCTGCTGTGCTGGTGGCGGTAACAAAAGCGAATGCATGGCATCGCGCTTCTCTTCCACCCGGTCAAAAATCCCGAGCACTTCGTAAGCCCCTTCAATGACTTTCTCCACCACGTTGCCTTTATGCGGCACACGTACCTCACCAAAACTCTCACCGCAAATCAGCCCGTTCTGGCAAACTGCACGAAATAGCCCCGGCAACATCTGGTATGAGCTGGAGCCGTCATGACTGTTAAGCAGAATGATTTCCGGTACTTGTTTGCCAGTAATCTGGCCTTCACGGCGCAGGCGCAGCATGTGTTTGGTGTGCTCTCGCTTACTCTGGTCGCGCACTCGGGTCTGGCAGGCAAAGAACGGCTGGAAACCTTCCTGCTTCAGGCTATCAAGCAGTGTGATTGTTGGAATGTAGGTGTAGCGGTCCGAGCGGGATTCGTGCTTGTTGGTACCAAATACACTGGGTACATGGGCCATCAACTCGTCATTTGTCAGTGGACGGTCGCGGCGAATCTGGTTAACTCGGCCAAAGCGGCTGGCTAATTTCATGATAAAACTCCTTTTTGATTAATGGCATAAATGTAGAAAGGCCGCGCTTCCGGTGAAGAAGCGCGGCCTTTCTGCATTGATTTGGTGTTGCAGGGGAAAACTCTTTGTTGTTGGGGGATGCAACAGCTAGCTAATGTCTGCTATGAGCGAGAAGCAGACATTGTGTTCATGTGGAAAACCGGAGGATTTAGCATCCGGTTTTCCGCACTCTTGGATTACATTAATGATCTCCAGCATCTCGTGCTGGCACCGCAGCAGCTTGTCGCACTTGACGACGCTGATTTCTTTTTTCCCACTTTGCTCGTAACCATTCGCTATATGCCGGCATGTTAAGGTATAACTGCTGTGTCATATCGGCCAGAACGCGAAGATTATCTGTATAGCCGAAGTGTCCCTTTGCCATTTCAGCATGGCGGCCACCTGCAGCATCCCAGGCTTGAGAAAGCGAATATGGTGCGAACAGCTCTAGACCAGTTAAGAGTATTACAGGAGCCCTTGTTTGTCGGCGCTCGTGGATGTATTCACGCCCCCAAGACGCGAGTTTTGTAATTCGCTGAATTTCGGCCGGGGAAAGATCTCCTGCCTGCTTCATGGTTGCAAAAACCAAAATTGCGCCAGGGAAGCGGATAGCAAGTTGTTTCATTCTTTCTACATCTTCAACTTCAAATGCATCAGCAACAGCTTTTTTCTCTTCGGAATTCTCGCCCCTAAAGCTTTTAGCCTCTCCAAATACGAGTTCTGCGTGGTGATCCAGCTCATTGAAAACTTTGCGTCGGTGCCAGAGTATTAGGTCAGCTTCAATATATTGTTTTGGGGCCAATGTCAGTATTTGGCCGGTTGACCATGTAATCGTGGCATCATGATTTCCAAATGTGTTGGCGAGAAATCTTAGCGTTAGGGATGCGGCGTATCCCCCACGAGCATAATCGGGAAGTGCAAAGGGGCCTATCAACCTGTAAGCCCAACGGGAAAATTGACTCGAACTTGGATCGATCATTGGAAAGCTAAACTTATTTAGGCAAAGGCCGCATGCTACTACAAGATCCAGTTCGCGTAGCGCGTGCCATCCCCAAGTAGAGCATTTTGCACACTTTAACTCCAAGCCAAGCTCAACAGCACCAAGCTCAACTAAAGTTTCAGCATTTTTATTTCGCCATATATCACCCTTCACCACATTATTAATTTTGTTCTGAAATTCTTGGTGTTGAATTGAGGGTGAAATGGGCCGTCGAGAAATTTTATTGAGAAGTTTCACTATCTCTGCATGAGCAAAACTACTAATTCCCCTGAAACCTCCGAGCGTATTAATAATTTGCTGTGTAGCTTGTCCTGCATCGGAGATTTGGCTTTCAACTCCATTGTTTTTTAGCCATTCACTTATCGCCGTTGTGCCGTCACTCAAACGCCAGAGATCGGACATATTATGGAAACGGCAAAATACAACAAAACCTTCAGTTGTAGATAAGATGCTTCTCTGTATTGACTGGAAACGTGGCATCTTGGGCGACCTGTAATTACAAGGATAAACGGTTGCAGCCCGACTGGTATTTGACCAATTTTTTAATTTCACTACGTTCACCCAGCGAGCATCATTGGCACCATATCTTTCAGTGAATTCTGGATGGAGATAATCAAATCGAACTTCGGTTCGGTCACCTTCGATTTGTGTGTCAAACGTTTTTTCTGCACAGGATAGAGTAGGTCGAGTACTGCGAACTGTAAAACCAGATGATGGTCGCCAAATCGGTGGATACCAATCTTGACGCCTATTTGCCTCATCTTGATTAACCCGCAAATAGTCGGCGTAAAGTTGTTCGATATTCGCAGTAGGGATAGATCTTGCAAACATTACGGTAGCATGAGTCATTAAGCCAAATTGATTCCCTCGAACGGGGCGATGGCAATCTTCAATGTATTCTCTGCAGTATGGGGAAAGCGCATCAATCCATTGGAGTGGAATTGGTCGGACATATTTCCGCATAGCGCGAAGGTTCCAGAAGTCAATAAGATCGCGCGAGTCATGTGCATCCATGACAAAGAGCGTTGGATCCGCATTGTCATGATAATTAACCTCAATATTCGAGTGACCGATTTGTAGTGCTGAATTAAATCCATCCTTGTACAGGTCTACTAGAGCTTCTGGGGATAATTCAACCTGTTTGGGATCAAAAGCATCACAGAAACCTTGGCCAAAATATTTAAGGTCTTCATCCTCAGGGAAGCTGCCAGATAGGCAAGCACAGAACGACTTCAATGCATTCGTCCGAGGTATGAGTTCCACGATATTGTGCTCATGTCGACGCACGAATTGAAATTGTTTCTTATACAGATCTTTATATAGGTCGAAGACATCAAGCCCAGCTTGACCCCGCAGTTCATCAGATCGCCTTAGCATGGCTGAAAGTTGCAGTACTCGGTCTGGATCATAGCCAAACCCTTTAGCCAGCCCTGCTTCAGCTTCTACAAGGAAATCAGGTTCGAAAGCATCAAGATAGCCATTGACGATCTGCAAAGCGCTCTCAGGTTTGTAGTCATCCCTATCCCACCATTTAGGCACATGGCCAAAAATTGGAATGATAGGGTTAAATTTACCGCCCCAAAGGCATGTGTTTATTTGGAAGATTTCCAGTAACCGTTTACTGTCATTAGGTTTAACGAGGAATGCGAATCGAATTGGTCGTAGGGTTACGACGGCGCTGATATGAGCCATAATTCTTCCTGTCAGAATGTAGTACGTTCACTTTGAGGTTGCATAACCGATTTGTCACGCACCGCGTAACTGAGCGTTTACAAGCATTCTACTTTGATTTACCTGCCGTTTAAAAATGGTTTAAGCATTATGTTGTGTGGAAAAAGAGGCTATTGATCTACGCCTAAAATTAAATCTACGTTCAGTTAATAACGTCCGCTCTTGGCACAAAGCAGTCAGACAAGCAGTGGTAGGATGCTAACATAATGAAATAATGAGATATATAGTATGGCGAATCCTTCATAAGGGGAGGGACCTTACGGGGGAGGGGTTTATAATGGCTATTAATACGCAGTATTAATACCTGATTTCTTTGATATTACGACTGATAGCACAACAGGGTCTGACAATCAGTTGTCAGACCAGATATTGTTCAATCGAAACTAGTACTTCATCAGCCAGTCCCCCTGACTGGTGATGACGTTAATCTCCGCCACACTGCATGGGCCTTTAATGTAGACGGCAATCTCTTTCCCGTAAGGCAATGTTGAAGGTACCAGTGATACAGGCTTACTACCTGCGTAGACTGTGGGCATCTTCTGAATAGGGCAGTTACCTCGGTTAATGACAATATCCTTAATGGTGACGTTATCAGTCAGCGACTGAACATGAACACGCTGCTGATGTAGATTCGGGTAATACGGATTTTTAACCTGCTCAAGACCAATCCTGAGCGGGGCCTCTGCGGCGTGCAGTAGAGGTGAAATCATCAGTGCCACGGCGAGGGCACTCATTGTTGTTTTCATTATTTTTTCCTTATTTTTGTTGAAGCAATAAAGGCTCACATGCGTGTCAGACATCCTGACTTATCAAACTCAGGCAGAATCTTTGCGGCATTGCTGAAGGTGAAGGTGGCGGAGGGCAGCCCGGTCGCCGTTATATGGATACGATGGGATTTTCTGGCAGCATCCCAGAAGGCTTCGAAGTTACTGCCACCGGCATCAGAAAACGTGTCGTTAATCAGGAACGTATCGCCACTGTCGACCTGTGCCTGAACGCTGCGCCCATTATCATTGCCGCTGGTGAGCGTTTTGCCATCAGGCGCGGAGTACTGCACGAACGCATTGTCATCCGGTGAACAGGTCAGCAGCAGTTCAGCGCCATCTTTCCCCTGTATGCGGTATTCCGTGACACCCTGAACCCAGGTTCTGGTCCACTGGTTTACAGTTGCATCAGCCTGTGTGGAGGCTAGAAGCATCAGTAAAAGTGTTATTTTTTTCATGGTTTTCCTTCTGTTGCAGTATCAGCCAGTACCTTTCGCAAGTACTGAAAGTGGGGTAAAGAACGAATAAAATGTGGATCGGTGGTCAGCGCATCAATTTGCCGCCTGCGCAGAAATTGCCTTTTCGTCAGACAGACATCTGCGATGCTTTCTAGTCGAAAGACATAAGCCTGCTGCTGGTATTCGCCCAGCAGATACCAGCTGTTTTCGAAATAAATCAGACGATAGGGGGCGAACCAGCGGTACTGTTCTGTATCCACGGTCAAGTCCAGTAAAGTACGGTCGAGGATCGCCTGTGTAATGCGCCAGAAACCACCAAAGGGTGTCGGTTTACGCCCTGGAGGCGAAAGCCAGACGATATAGGGCGACGGGATGCTACTGTCGGTCAGCACCGCTATCAGCTTGTTATCCATTGCCGGAAACAACTGCTCTATGCTGGTGGCACGGGCAAAGTGAAGGATCGCTCTGTTGGTGTGAATGCCGGAAAGCGGCTGGGCCAGTGACCAGTTTCCCTGTCGGTATGTCAGTTCCAGACAACTCAGACGCTCTCGAAAGTCTCGACGAAGGGTGCGTTCAGAGATCTGAAACTCCAGAGACAACGCCTGTACCGATAATTGTTCCCCCATCAGCAGGCGACTGATGATGATCGCCAGCCGTGATGCCATGCGATCGTGTTTTTTTTCTTCCGCAGACATAGTGAAGGATTTCCGTTTGGTTACTGCGAGTGGTGCAGATACTTTTGACGTAGACAGGCGACCAGCAGGCAGGCCGGAACCGTGACACGTCGGGCTGGGCCTGCCATATCAACAACCAGCCAGCCAGTGCTCAGTGCTATACCAACCGGTCCCGCCAGGACGGCGATGGAGCGGCTCAGTGTCAGATAGGCCACCATCGGCAGAGAACGCCCAAGTACCACTCGTGCCAGCGTACTGAGCATCACTACTGATAGGCGATAGGCTGCAAAGCCCGAGGCCCGGACGGCAGTCCGTATGGCCATTAAAATCAGCGGTGCTGTCGGTACGGTCAGCTCAGTGCCCATACTGTCAGCAAACTCCTGCAACTCTTCGACTGACATCTCACTGAGACTTTTTTCAAGTAACGCCAGCAGCAGGGAAAGCTCAATGGCCTCGGTTGTTTCCTCCTTCCGGTATTTCACACTCGTATGCTCACAGACATCGCATAACACCTCCCGGTACAACACGCCTTTTCCACCCCTGAACACACTGGCAATACTGCTGGCACCAAAGGTCTGGATTTCAGCGGCAATCTCCTGCCAGTAATTACGGTGCGCCGGGTAAAAACGTTTGTAGTTGTCGCTGCCGGACAGCGTTTCCGTCCAGCGCAGGGTTTTATCCCGTGGGTCATGGGTAATGAGGCTGACCAGTAAATCCAGGTCCTCATTCTCGCAACCCCCCAGGAATCGCAGGTCAGTATCTTCGCGATAAACGGCCATGTCCCCTCCATTAAGGTCTGTATCGTCAGGACAAAACGATAACAAACCCGACTGCAAGGACGTGGCCGAAGCATCAGAAAAATCAGTGTGTTACTCTAAGAGAGGCGGACAGGTGATGTCCGAAAATGAAATACGGAAGATTATGCTGTGTAGGGTGGACTTGGTGGTGAAAGAAACAGACGAATGGCGAGTTGCCCAATCAGGCGGGTCACCAGCCAGGCAGCACCGCCGTTTATTACCCCGCCCACTAACGGAACCAGCAGACCTTCTTTCGGTAACATGCCTCCGCCTTTCATCAGCAACTCACTGCGCACCGCAGTCAGCAACGCGCCTTCCGCTTCCGGTAGGGTTAATGCCTGGTTCATCAGGCGAGTGAGAATGCCACAGGCAATATCCGCACAGACATCACCGGCAATCGCCCCCCAGCATAGTAACCTTACTCGCGGATCAGCAGTGGAATGCCCGCCAGTAACCGCCACGGCTACACACAGGCGCATCTGAATAAACAGCGAAGAACAGACATCAGCAGTCACTGCCAGCGGCAATAGTGCACCACCAGTAAGGCTACAGACAAAACCCGAGCCACAAGCTTTAAGAGATTCACAGGCCACTAGGGATTCTGCGGCTTTAAATGCGCTCTCAGAAGAAGCCAAGTAGTTCTCTGCCAGCTCGTTTGCTGAGTCAGTAATAGCGGTGCCTTCAACGGCTAGGCCGTACATCTCATCAAACAGTTGACGTAGTATATTGATATCCAGATAACCTCCTTAACGACAACCTCTGTTGGTTGTCGTTAAGGTGATATGTGTCTGTATTTTTCTTATTTGAGTTTTTTTACTATATGTTTGGTAATTAACTGAATATTAGTCTTATCTATAAAATTCCGATAAGGCAGGAGAGAGCGTGATCCTGCCGGGCTTCACTGCAGACGACATCTCACAGCCAACGCTAGCTTCTCCAGACAGAGCTGTTCGGTGAAGCAACCATGAGTGAACCAGCTAGGTTCTCACGGATGAACCAAGTTTTCCCAATCTGAAATAGGATAATCTTTTCCTGTTCGACTAGTACGGAGAGTAACTCATCTACTCTTTCCTTGTTTCTTAGGCGGTTTGGCCCTAATTGTAAAATACGGTTTTTTCTAAACATATACCTATATGACTTACGGCATTCATTTTGTATCCATGCAAAAAGCTCATTTAAATCCCTTTCAAAGGACTGATATTCATCAGGATGAACAAAAAGATCTGTGTATTGGTTACCGTACCAGTTGATGATGGCGATTGCAGCGTCAACAACTTCGGTAGATATATTGTTATCAAAACCACAAAAGTGATGGAGTAACGCGGCAACACGGGCCACGTTTTCCGCAACTTTAGATGCATAATCTCTGACGCTGACCAGATTACCGTCGCTACCTATCCTGCTCTCTATGTCATTATGAAATTCAATCCATAGATTTTCAGCTTCCGGAGAAAATGTCAGACCTTTGCGACTTTGCCCGTTATGGGCAAGACTTTCAGTAGCGATGTCCATCAGGCGGCGATGGAATACTGGCAGATGTTCCCGTGAGATAACCGGTGATTCGATCAGACGGGTGCCCTGTGTAGATGTCGGCAAACAAATCAGGCTGCGGGCAAAGAAACCCACACCCTTAGCCTGTTCTCCCCGCCGTTCCAGATAGGCGGTGAACACCTCCGGTTGAACCATCAGCGACAGCGTCATTCGGGCATCGTGGATGGTGGCCTCGGGCTCATTTTTGCGATCAACGGTAAATTTTCCGCCATCCCACATTTTATTGATAAAAGGTAGATCGTTCAGAGTGTGGCCGTTGAATATCGCTCCTGCCTCGTCTGACATAATACCCACCGATTTCCAGCGCTCTTTACACAGAAATTCTTTAATTGCGGCTGGCGTTGCGTCATTGAATGTCATTTTGTATTTTACAGGGGGCTCCGGGAGCGATTTATGCGCGGCGTTGAGCGCTTTTTTTATCTCCAGTGTGTCTTCTTTATGCCTAACTTGTGCCCTCAGCTCAGTATTCAGGGCTTTGATCTCTGTTTTTACCGCATTTAGTTCTATCAAATAGTCACTATATTTTTCCAAATAATCTTCGTTCAGCTGTTCTTCAAAACGTCTCAATGGTTCCATCAACAGATTATCGACAGTGGTTTTACGCTCGCCAGAGCCTGCCAGCGTCAGCAGAAAAAGAGAGACTGGCCCGCGAATATTTCCTGGACGGATGACATCAATCTGACTTTGGCAAACAAGGGAAATAGCGCCTAAAACGGATGCACCAATCAGAGGTATAGGTGCCTGTGTTATCTGGTGTACTTCATAAATTGTGTTTCTAATAACTGGAGGAAGCTGATCAACAGGAAAATTATCATGCTTTTGCATTGTGTGGTTTCCATAGAGAAGAAAATAAAAGAAAGTTGTCGGTATCAGTTGTGATGCCATTTGGTCACAACTGATACAGGGATATGAATCAGACCTCAAACCTGCGGGCAGCATTCCTCCAGCCATTTATCGATTTCAGATTCCATCCAGCCAACAGAGTGCATACCCAGGCGGCGCTGTTTAGGGAATGTTACGTCATAGCGTGGCGACTTCGGATTTAGCCAGTCATAGATTGTTGAGCGGCTGATTCCAATTTTTTTCACAAGTGCGCTGATGCGCAGAATTTTTACCGATGGGGTAATACAGGTCATTACGTCACCTCATTGTTTTAAATAGTTAATATTTTGTTTTCTTACCTAACACCGGTGTTTTTTGTGTACGGAGGGGATTGTAATGAAGTTCTTTAGTGTCTAAAATTTCAAGTTATGGGCTCCTTTTTTTGACACTAAAAATGCCAGCGACAACACCTATCCAAAAAGCAGCTTTTGATGTGATCGATACCCTTCACTTCACTCAGGTTGTGATGAGTGAGGTATGTAAAGATCCCATTGCAGAGTGGTATCCCCGCATTATCCTCAAAATCAACAATATGCTGCGAGAAGTTGGAATGACGGGAAAACAGGCTGTGATAGCTAAGCACTATCTGCTGGGGGCACTGGAAATTTATCTATCTGTAGATGGCAAACTTTCTTCAGCCATTGCTGAGTATTCTGAACAGTCCGATACAAATACGCTTTTTGAAGAAGGGACTATTTATGACAAGAGTACTCAAACGGCGAGGAATTTTAGTCTTACAATGTTATACGCTGCTGCGGAGAACAATGGTGTGCAGGGTGAGTTCATTGATAGAGCTATTGAAGAGTTGGTAAATGATCAAGATCTAGAATTATCAGCAACACCCTATCTCATTAGATATCGTCTTGTCGAATGCTGCTATGCATTGGAATATACAGAGACCCCTCTTGCGTTTTATCGGGAGCTGGTAAGTCTTGGTATTATCTCATGTGGGAAATATTCTCTAAATATTGACGCATATGCGAAAAAAAATGAGTCAGGGGTGTCGTTGTTGTTTCTCAGAGCATGTTTGCTTTTCGAGTTTAAGATACTTCAACGAGCGGTAGCGGTAATGTTATCGCTAAAAAACAACAATACGATTGCGTTACCATCTCCTGACCCAAGAATGTCTGCCTTGGAGCAAAAGAATATTTCTGATTACTATAAAAGGTTAGTGGATGACTGGTTTATGGGGGAGGGGAGGCAATCTTTTGTGAGTTTTCAATGTAAAGGCGATATTTCGATTAATGATGTAGAGGTTTTTCTTGGGAATATAAATAAATATTATCTTCATAAACGTATGTTTAGCGGAACCCAAGGCAGTTGGCTGGGAACGCTGGGGGCATTTGATATTGCATGCGAACATGATGAAGAACCTGAGATGGCCATTTATTATGAGGAAAATAATAGTCGGACTATTTCAGAAAAAATAAGATTGAAGTATTTGGAGTATGGTTTTAGTGTATCAGCTCGGAGCCTTTATCTCCGATATAAATCTGTAAAAAAAGAACGTTACTCTCAAGTTAAGTATTATTGTTTTCTTTTATTGAATCAGGGGGGTATCACCCCTTGGTTTCTTGATAATAATAATTATTACGATATGGCTTTGAGGTTCTGTAGTACAGGAACTAACGAATGTAATTATCCATAAAGCATAGGTGGCAGGTATAGTATTCATTTGGCGATGTGAAAGATTATTACCTTTAGAGGAAGTTTTTATATTTCAAAAATAAGTGGTGTGTCGCTTAATTAAAAATATTAATCTGTACGAAGAAGAGCTCCGGAATATTGGTTTTTTTTTGCCCACCTTACCAGACTGTTCTTATCTCTTTTGTATAGTTCTGAAAAACAAATTTTTAACAAGCTTACCTTGATAAAATTCCATTTAAAAATCGATCTTATGCCTAATTAGCCCTAAAAATCCTTACTCTTATAACAGTAACTTCAATAGATTAGGAAAAATTATCCCCCCAGTGATTTTGCTGCCTTTTTTATCAAGTTTTCACGACACTTATAGCAAACTAAAAATAAAAGAAAGGATAATGTCGTGCTGACTATTTTACGTAATAATTCATTCGCTTCTAGTTGCTCTTGATAAGAATCTGCAAGTTCATTATATGTTCTCGATAACAGTTGAATCGAAGAAAAATATGACACCATTGCACTATCACAAATCTCTGATGGAGAATGCTGATCTTGAGAAATATTGCGCATTATTACTCGGGTTTGCGCAACCAAAGCAGCAGATACTTTATCGCGAGATGACGGTGCCTCCAGTCCCGAAACTAATGCCATATAATCCTTAGCCGCATTTTGATTACACTTCGCAAGTTTGGGGTAAACCTCGTGTAGATTATCTGCTATGTTGTTAACCAGTTTTCGAGTTTCTTGAGGAAGGTGTACATACCAGCTTCTATATTTTGACTCTTCAAAAGGTTTCAACATACCAATAATAATCGGTCTCTCTGCTACCCAAAAATCCAGATATCGGGATTCAGATATGTTTAATTTTAATGCAATTCTAGCTACTTCTATAGACGCATGCTCTTTGGATAGCATTTCATTCTTCATTTCATGTTGCTGATTATGATACTCGTTGCGCAGGTTCGTGAATAATTGCAGGTGTTCGATGACGATATTTTCATAATATCCTGGCGGAGTTTCAGGGATTTTCTTTAAACTCAGCCACCCCAAATTAAGCAGTCCAATGCTTATCATGAGTAGTATTGCAGCTATTTCATATCTGTTTCTTTTTATTTGGTAAAAAAATATCATTGATACAATGCCATTGCTGATGTTATTCATAAGTAAGTTGCTCGCTAGCTTCCAGTTGAACCGTGGGGCTAACCCGATTCAACTCATCGAGAAAGCCAGCAAGCATCTGAACGGCTAAAGCTACGTTTAGGGAGGCTGATTGCGACACCACCCGGCACCAGTTTCACTGTGTATCACTTACTGATTTCTCATGGCGCTAAGGGCTGCATCAAGCGACACAATCGACTCCACTATTGTTCTTACTGTGGAGCGGTCGAATTCGTGGTCTCGCTGTGAATCGTGCACGCCGCTGTTCAGATATCCCCATTCAATGCTGGAGCCGTTAACTCCGAGTAATCTTTCTAATGCAGCAACTGCAGCCGGGGCCCCGGGATGCTGCCCTGCAATGCGATTGACGGCCGATTTCAATTTAGAGCATTTATTATTCAATTCCCAAGGCGAACGTGGTCCACTGAGTTTAATATCAATGCGTCCGTCACCGCGTCTGCCCATCCAAGACCAAAGGCTGTCTGTAAGGCTTTCCAGGGCGGGACGTGACTGACGAAGAGCTTCACGCTTTTCATCCCCATCTAGAGCCTGCTGCGCAAGCAGAACGTAATTCTTACTCGGTGGATTGCTGTCTACTCGCAGTTCGTGTTCACCATCGTGTGGTAGGAATTTGTAGCGCTTAATGGCTCCTGCCCTTGCTGCACCTAACTCCTGTTGAATTCGGATGAGGAATTCTTCGGCATGGGAAGTCAAGATGACCTGTTTGTCGTCCAGTAGCCCATCTTCAAAGAAGGTACGCCATATACCGTCTCGATGCTCATCATCAATCGCATTAACCACATCATCAAAGATAACCACCGGGCATCCTTGGACAATATTTTTGGCCAACAGAATTGCGAGGCCAAGACATTTGATGTGTCCCTCACTGAAAATGATTAGCGCATCGTAACGAATGCCTGGTTCACCGGCGAATTCGACTTCAATTTTGCCATTTTCAGCAACTGGCAGATGAAGTGCATGCAGCAGATCGCTAGGTGCATCGCTTCGGTTAAAAGCGTTATACAGATCCCGAGCCTGTTCACCCAATCCCTGAAGCAATATGCCAGGTAGTGCGGCCATGTATCTTTGGATTTCCGGTAGGAATCCGTCGTAAGCTACCTTAATTCGTTGATTTAACTTTATGACAGTTTCTTCTTCAGCAATGGCTTGGAGCAGATCTCGATTATTGTCATTGAACTGGGTCAGATTAGATTGAGCTGCAGCTAGTTCAAAGTTGGCGGCTGTGCGCTGCGTACGTAGTCTTTCAATTTCGAACCGATACTGAATCAGACGGTCCCGCTCCTCGGTCAACGCACCACGTTGATTATGTACTGCGAGGGACTGTTTATCGATATGCTCAATCTCTTTGGCAATGCACAGGAGTGTGTTCCAGGGCTGTTTCTCTCCTTCAACCCAGCACTCAAGCCACGCTCCAACTGATGTCTGGGGTAATTCCGGCAGTACTGCAGCATGAAGGGTTTCCGGGCATGCGGCGATTGCTGCCGTTACGGTGCGACGTATTTCCTCCAACAGTAGCTGGAGAGACTCGTTCAGCTCTGTTCGTAATGTTTGCTCCCGCAACTGAATCTGTGCCAACTGCGCCAGGGCTTCAAGTCCCGTACGCGCTCGTATAAAAGGATCCTCTGCTACGGTATCAAGATTTGTACCACAAGCAGGGCAGGTGGTTGCTCCGACAGCTAAGGCCTGCACTGCTTCATACAGTTTTGCATACGATACCTCGGTCGCTCGTGATGCAAGTTCCCTTGAGGTCTCTTGCCAACTCCCATGTAGACGGTATGCTTCAGCGAGAAGCGCTTCCAGTCGGGATTGCGTAATCCCATAAACCAGTGGTGGGACAGCATCAAGTTGAGATTGAATATATGGCAGACGTCCCTGCTGAAGTTGTGTACCTTCCAGCCATTCAACGCATGCCTGATAGGTCGCTTCGGGGGATATGCGCTGCGCAAGCGCATTTTCCTGCAATTCAATCAAAGCTATTTTCTGCGGATGTGCTGCAATTACCTGCTCTGAAGCTGCTACCTGCTTTCTCCGTTCGACCAACTGAGCTGCCATTGGTCCGGAAAGCATCAGATCTTGATCGAGTGATGGGTTAAACCCACGGACAAATTCACTGAACTGATCTACACCAAACAACGTTGCGATTAGCTGTCGCTGATCGCTGGGGGTTCTTGCAGCAATACGGGCAAAGTCATCAAGCCGGTTCTTCTCAATGAAACAAAAACGATACTCTGATTCATCAGGCTGGACGGGCCGTAAGTTCTGAGCCTCACCGGCAAGAAGCACTGGCGCATCGTGGTGCTTGAGACGAGCGTTATTGCAATAAAGCCTTTGCTCCACCCGCTTTAACTGCGCTTCACTGATAGTGCCCAGCATTGACACTTCGAGAGCCTCAAAGAAGCTGCTTTTACCTGTACCGTTTGCACCGTAAATGAGAGTGATATCGTGGGAGAGGTCAAATATCTCCTGCCGCATGAATCCACGGAATGGACCAACCTCAAGCTGATGCAATCTGCCCAGAGCTGAACCTGCTTCAGGGGTGTCAGAATTGCCTTCGTAAGCGATGGGCTGATTAATTAGATGTCTTAGGGCTAGGGGGGCAAGACGAACTGAACGCGCCCGGCGAGTCGAGCCGACTTCAGCGAGAGGTTGGATATGATCGAAGATCAGATACGCAAGTCGCCGAACATCATCAGGAACGTCCTGCTGCGTTAAACAATCGAGAAAGCGTTGGTACTCCGAAACAATGCTTGCCATGTATTCTCCTTTACACAGTCGGACGCTGTAGCGCATCCCTGCCTTGGTCATTGTCGTTTGGCGTTAATTTGCTTGGCACAACGGGTCTCAAAGGTTTTCGACATTCAACGCAGTTTGTCCCTGTGAGAGTGACGCGGAAACATCAGATTCATCTTATCTAAACATTATCGGCATTGTTCATCAGAACCTTATGATCTCCTAAGGGGCCCCAGAAAACTGGGACGTCAACCCAATTGTGCTTGCTAACCGGCAAAATTAGCAACAAGCTACGTTGAATTGTGAGAGGAGGCGTTTTGGGGCTGATGGCTTGGGTCTGAAGGGAAACAAGTAAAACCACGCTGAATCATTTTTTAAATTCCCAGGTTCATTATCTGAATGAAAATGAAAGGGTGGCAAGAAATGTCAACTACTTGCGAAAAGTCATTATTCGAGATGATATAGCCCTTAAAGCCTTCCCGATTGAACAGATTTTCGACACCTTCAGTGAATCGGCAAATTTCATTATGCAGCAGTCAGGTCTTCATGCCCACTATAGTTGCTCGTATGATAGCGTAACAGCAGTGCAACATTCTTCTGAGGAGGATGACCAAACAGGCATTCGTACATCTTAAAAATTCATTGATGGTAAAACACACCTACCTTATTATTTTTGTTATTTGAATCAATAACTTATTTTTTTATGCGATTTAGTTTTAACCTTCGCAATTTAGAAGTATTATTTTGAGATTATTCCACTTGCCTTACTCTCCCTCGCCATTTTTGGTGTCTATGAGAAGTCATTTTTAAGGTTTATGCTCATGGAGTTATGGATATTTTTAGCGGCGATTTATGTTGTTTATTTGTTGTTTTTCAAAAAGAAAAAGCATAAATCTACCCAGTCTCCTGTTTCCAAAACTGTCAACGCGCCACCTAAAGAATGGATTGCTGACATCGAGAAAAAGGAGGCGGTCATGCGAAAAGATGAAAGTGAAGATGACAACCTAGCAACCTTTACACTGAGCAGTGGCCGGGGTGTAGAATTCCGAGTAACCACCAATCATCATCAGAAAAAATCAAAATCAGATGGTGTATTAGCTCGATGGGTCCTTCCGGGTGAAATGATAACTGTAGCTGGTGTGACAATCACTGGTGGTCACATTTACGTGGGGCAACGTATGAAGCCCTCCGGTCAGGAATCAGGCGGCTATTATGACGATGGAAGTGAGGCATCATTAATTGATGACACATGTAAGATAAAACCTACTTCTTATCTTTACGAGGACAGTTCATTAGGATACTGGCCCAGTTTTTCCTCTCTTTCCCCAGAAGCACGCGGTGCGTATGTCAGTTGGCTCGCCAGCGATAGGTCTGATCCATCGTGTCCTATCGGCTATGTTTTTATCTACCTCTACGGACTGGAAAGAAAAGCGCTCGTAGATTCCACTGACCCAAAACTCCCTGATGCTGAGTTCCGTAATCTGTTC
Organism: Enterobacter sp. 200527-13; assembly: GCF_027924865.1. Classification (NCBI taxonomy): domain Bacteria; kingdom Pseudomonadati; phylum Pseudomonadota; class Gammaproteobacteria; order Enterobacterales; family Enterobacteriaceae; genus Enterobacter; species Enterobacter sp. 200527-13. Next base: position 41,385 of record NZ_BSCM01000006.1, on the reverse strand, counting down.
AATGAAGTCGCTCGGTTAAGATCGGTATTCATTGAGAACCGCTCATTCCGTGGATATTCGGCCCAATTACTCGAAGCCATGTCTATTCTGCGCCCGAACATGGGCTTAGCCACTGAGCTCGATAGCAATTCAGGTTTCAGCAACAGCATGCAATTTAAGCTGGCTCTGGCAAAAACTGTACATGAAGGAGTTCCTGTATCAGCTGAACTGGCGTTGAATTGGGTAATAAACCACACCGAGTATTCGCTGCGTACCCCGGCTCGCCGCTGTGCTAAAGAGTTTGCTGCGCTTTTCAAACGGCGTTACACCCTCAAATATGGTGAAGGGATGGTCGTTAAGGCGAATAAAACGCGCCTAAGGTTAGATTACACACCAGCAAGTCCTAGTTTGCGAGGTGTTCGACTTCCTGTTCCCGACCTGCCTGATCCAAGTGCGTTGAAGAGCCCTGTCCAGAAAATTATGGCTCTTGCCGACATATGTACGGATGAACTTGATGCTTATAGTCGCTACCTTGGTAGGAAAGGTACGTCAGTCAATGATACGGCTGCAATTATGTTGCTCCCTTCAGAGATCGTTAATGAAAGCGCAGAAAAAATATTAAGCTCATTCAAACGCTGGGCTGATGAGGCGATCCTCGTCAAGGAGGGGTTAGTCTCAGTTGCTGACTTTTGGGCACATATGAATGCCAGTTGCCCCAATAAGATCAATAAAAAAGAGGCCGATTTGATGCAGGCCTTTGCTCTGAAGATGGGTTACGGTCTGGCACCTGACCCGTATTATCACCATGTGAAGGCGGATGTTGATGGGACACTTGTTCTATTCCCTGCCGCCGAAGGTGGACGCTTCTCACCTTCTCCTGAATTTATCTCAGCAGTAATGACGCTCAGATTAGGGGCGATGGTCGCCTTGATTGACGATTTTCTTGATCAAGCTGAACAGAAAGTGCTTGAGAATGCCATCAACAACAATACTGGCTTCACCGATGATGAAAAATGCTCTCTACATGCGTATTTAACGTGGCAACTTCATACCCCAGCCAATATGACAGGAATGAAAAGCAGGATTGAGTTGATGGGGGCCGCGGAAAAAGCTGCTGTGGGCAAAGTTATCGTTAGTGTTGCCTGTTCGGATGGGACAATAGCGCCTGCCGAAATCAAACAGCTTGAGAAGATTTATTCAAGTTTGGGGCTGGATCCCTCATCTGTCTCGAGCAATATCCATCAGCATTCCGCAACTGAACATGATCTCGTCTCGTCTGTACCAACTGATCAGCCAGCAGTAGGGTTCACACTGGATGCTAATGTACTTGCCCGCCACGAATCTGCCACGGATGATGTTCGTAAATTGCTGAACACAATTTTCACCGAAGAAGAACCGGAAGAGCCAGAAAGCGCTCCAGCCTCATTAACGGAGGCGGGGGGGCTAGACTCCGCACATAGCCAGCTTTATCACAGTTTGCTGGAGAAAGAACAGTGGTCCCGGAAAGAGGCGACAGAATTGTGCGGAAATTTGAATTTGATGCTCGGCGGTGCGCTTGAGGTGATTAATGACTGGTCCTATGCGGTGGTTGATGCTCCGGTACTGGACGATGCCGATGATGATATCTGGGTTGACCTGGAAATTGCCAAAGAATTAGAGGGATAGTGAATGTCTGTAACACGTATAAGAGTGAAAGAACGTGACGCTATTATTCAGTCACTTAAGTCAGGTGTAACGCCAAGGATAGGCATTCAGCATATCCAGGTTGGCCGCGTGAATGAGATCACCGCTCTCCATCAAGATATTGAGAGGATTGCTGACGGTGGTTCAAGCTTCAGACTTATCATCGGTGAATATGGTTCTGGTAAAACGTTCTTTCTGAGTGTTGTGCGCTCTATTGCGCTAGAGAAGAAGCTGGTGTCTGTCAGTGCAGACCTTTCTCCTGACAGACGCATTCACTCATCGGGAGGTCAGGCTCGTAATCTCTATTCTGAGCTTATGAAAAACATGTCCACCAGAAACAAGCCGGATGGTAATGCGTTACTTAGCGTTGTTGAAAGATTCGTTACGGAGGCAAGAAAGGAAGCGGACACGGACGGCTCCGAGGTTTCATCAGTTATTCATAAACGCCTGGCAGCTCTGTCAGATATGGTGGGTGGATATGACTTTGCGAAGGTCATTGATGCATTCTGGCGCGGGCATGAGCAGGATAACGAAACGCTAAAATTCAATGCTATTCGCTGGTTGCGGGGAGAGTACACCACCAAAACTGATGCCCGTAACGATCTAGACGTTCGGACTATTATCTCAGACGCTTCATTCTATGATTCTTTGAAGCTGATGAGCCTTTTTGTCCGCCAGGCAGGCTATGCCGGTCTTTTGGTCAGCCTCGACGAAATGGTGAACCTCTTTAAGCTGAATAATACGCAAGCAAGAACAGCGAACTACGAACAGATTTTGCGGATCCTGAATGACTGCCTGCAAGGCTCAGCCGAGAACATTGGTTTTATCCTCGGGGGTACGCCAGAGTTTCTTTTCGATCCGCGTAAAGGTCTTTACAGCTATGAGGCGCTCCAGTCGCGTCTGGCGGAAAACCGGTTCGCGCAAAAAGCAGGAGTGATTGACTACTCATCCCCCACTTTGCATCTTGCCAGCCTCACCCCTGAGGAACTGTATATTTTGCTGAGAAATCTTCGTCATGTTTATGCAGGTGGAGATCCAGAGAATTATCTGGTACCAGATGAGGCACTGACTGGATTCCTGCATCACTGTAGTAAAACCATTGGAGACGCTTACTTCCGTACCCCCCGTAATACCATAAAAGGTTTCCTGGACATGCTGGCCGTGCTGGAACAAAACAGAACGATGAACTGGCAAGCACTAATCGAGGGTGTGGCGATTGAAGAGGACAGGCCCAGCGATATGGATGACGCCACTAAGGAGGAAAGCGATGACGACGACGGACTGGCGAACTTCAAACTATGAGCAGTGCCTACGATAGCCTCGATCCCCGCGTCCGTAAGTGGGTTTACAAGCAGGGGTGGTCTACATTAAGGCCCTTGCAGGAGAGTTCTATCCCGGTAATTTTAGCCCGTGATCGAGACGTGCTAATCAGTGCAGGTACAGCAGCGGGTAAAACAGAGGCTTTCTTTCTTCCTGCCTGTTCGGCAGTTGCAGATCTCACGAATGGATTTGGCATCGTCTATATCAGTCCGTTGAAGGCATTGATTAACGATCAGTACCGTCGTCTTGGGAGCCTTGGAGATGCATTGGAAATGCCAGTGACTCCCTGGCATGGGGATATACCACAAAGTAAAAAGAAGAAGGCTCGGACGAACCCTGCTGGTATTTTACTGATTACACCTGAGTCACTTGAGTCATTGCTCATAAATTCAATGGGCTGGCTCAAACAGGCGTTTTCTTCAGTCGCATACATCGTTATTGATGAGTTTCATGCTTTTATTGGCTCAGAGCGTGGTGTACAGCTGCTTTCTCTGCTCAATAGAATTGACCATGTGCTAGGACGCCAGGTAAATCCAATTCCCCGCGTAGCGTTGAGTGCCACGCTGGGGGAACTGGAGAAAGTGCCCGAAATGTTGCGCCCGGACAAACGACTCCCCTGCGTAACTGTTACAGATAGTAATAGCACGACCACTCTTCAGGTACAGGTCAAAGGGTACCTGGAGCGAGTGATCCAAAAAGAGGAAGAACTTCAGAGTTCAGCTGAACATGACGTTTGCGCTGACATTTTTAGACTTTGCCGTGGCGATTCTCATTTGGTCTTTGCAAACAGCCGAAAGCGCACTGAAAGCATTGCGGCAACGCTGAGCGACATGTGTGAGGAACAAATTGTTCCGAATGAATTTTTCCCCCACCATGGTTCCCTTGCCAAGGAATTACGTGAGGCGCTTGAATCTCGTCTTCAGAAAGGAAATTTGCCCACAACAGCTGTTTGTACAATGACGCTTGAGTTGGGAATTGATATCGGTAAGGTTAAGTCGGTTATCCAAGTTACGCCTCCGCATTCTGTTTCCAGTTTGCGCCAGCGTATGGGGCGTTCTGGGCGACGCGATTCCCCATCAGTACTCAGAATGCTAATTACAGAAAATGAGCTTACTGTTAATAGCAGCATTGTTGACCACCTACGGCTGCAACTGGTCCAGTCGATGGCAATGATCAGATTGATGATCTCTAAACAATGGTTTGAACCAGCTGATGTTCAACAGATGCATTACTCCACGCTGCTACACCAGATCCTTGCGATTATCGCACAATGGGGCGGAGTTCGTGCCGATCAGCTCTGGGCACAACTATGCCAGACAGGGCCATTTAGAAATGTAGATTTGAACGATTTTAAAAGTCTGCTTAAACATATGGGAACATGTGGCCTGCTCACTCAACTTGCTAGCGGCGAAATGGTTGTTGGGGCAGAAGGGGAGAAACTGACTAACCATTACACTTTTTATGCTGTGTTCAATACACCAGAAGAGTTCCGCATTGTCACTGGAAACAGAACCCTTGGAACAGTGCCTGTAGATTCCCCACTGCTACCAGACCAACACATCATCTTCGGTGGGCGGCGCTGGAAAGTGACAGAGATTGAGACAGAGAAAAAAGTTATCTACGTAGAGGCGACCAAAGGCGGTCAGCCACCACAATTTAGTGGTGGAGGAATGTCTGTTCATGATGCCGTTCGTCAGGAAATGCTCGCTATCTATAGGGAAGGTGATTACCGCATAGCAATAGGTAGCAAGAAAGTAGATTATGCCGATACTGCCGCCAAAAACCTATTTGCGGAAGGCTGTAGTAACTTTCAGCGTTTTAAACTTCAAAATGAGTGTTTTATTACGAGTGGACAACACTGTTACGTAATACCCTGGATGGGGGATAAAGTTGTCAATACGATTACAGCCTTGCTCATACGCTGTGGTTTTAAAGCTAATTCATTGGCTGGCGTTATAGAGATCGACGATTCAAGTGTAGCTGGCGTACAACACGCGCTTAAAGAAATGCTGTTGTCAGGCTTACCATCTGCATTTGATCTTGCCAAAGATGTACCAGAAAAGTACTTGGATAAATATGACGAGTATTTACCTGAATCCCTGCTTGCGAAAGGATTTGGGGAAAAAGCGTATGACATTGAAGGCGCGTGTACTTGGCTGAAAGAACATCTTCAGTAAACTGTTTACGTAATAAGGGGGAGATGTTCCCCCTAAGATTGAGGCCGATTGATGATATCAATGTTTGCTCTTGGCTCGGATCTTCGAAAAATCAAGATCATAAGGTCTGCCTTGAGCGAAGAACGAACCTAACGCTCGCATTTGCGGCTGGGTTGGCGCGCGGCAGAAAGCCAGTCCGATAACACACGCTTGTCAGGTACTTTTTAGATATTCCTGTTGAATTAGATTAGTAAGTTCGACTCTCTGTATCTCATTTGGGGTAAATTGCAACCGCACAAAACCCGCTTGTGCAGCGCGTAAAGTCCCAGTATCTTTTATTTTTCCATCCGACTTTAATCTACATTCTATTTCATGGATGAGTCGTACTAATTTTTTACCTCTTGAGGTCAGTGGTGCCATAAAAGATGGTTGTCTATCATGTTCATATCTGTCTATCATACAGTCAGAGAAATCAACATCAGCTATATGCTGGTGTACAATGAATTTTATATACTCAAACAGAAAATTATCCTCTGAGGCCCCCACTCCGACACCAAAAGGAGAATTTTGATTACACAATTCAATCTCTGCCACGGTTAGTGGAACATCCATGCCAAAATATAAAGATCGGCAGACATTAGTTAGGCCTGTGCAGAAAAGATTGAAATATGAGACAGGAAATGAAGCATTGTTACTCTCAGTTTTAATCAAATAGTCAAGAACATCTTCGACCGACATAATGTCTTGATCTCCGACCGCAAACCCTTCAAAGAGGGTTTTAGCACTGGAAGATTGCAAGATATTTGATTTAGGTATAGTAATACCCTTTGCATCAGTTGGTTTGGCAGCTCTTAATGCGCGGCGAACATCTTGCCAATAACTTAAATTTGTATCAGGGTTGTGAATAATTATCAGTACAGGTAGCGGAAATCTTTCCCAGTAAAAACGGTGTTTCTCTTCTGGATAGAAGACCCAATCTCCGTAGCTTTCCTTAAAAAAGGATGGCCCTGACTTTATCTGAACAGCTATCATCCTTCCTGTAGCAAAGCCCTCGGGATTAACATACTCAATCTGGCCATCAACTCCAACGTCAGCCATTGGAGTTTCACGCCAAATCTGGCCAATTTTTGCTATGGCTTCAGCAACAGCATTTACACCCAATCTTTCTTGAGAATTAGTCTGGTTATATTTAGGGAAGCTCATATTTTCCTCGATTTTCTAATGCTGGCCACAGTTGCAGCAGAAACTAGCCCGGAATTGCGCTATTGATTTGAGTGACAGATTTTGCGGTCCATTACTGGCTCTTAATAGGTTTTACTCAAATTGAGAAAATAATCTGACAAAGTCCATACTTCCTATTCGCAAATTGTTCATATATTAACTCATTAATACTGCATTGAGCAAGTTTTGTCCGCTTCTGGCACGGGACGGACCTAACCATTGACGAGCGTTTACCAGCAAGCTATGGGCGAAATTATGCAAACCTGGCATGCCACTCCCTATACCCCAAAAACGACCACAGGATTTTTATAGCAGTTCGAAGTCTTATAATAAAAAACGGGAAACTCTCGTTCCTGTTCTCACACAATCCAGAATGTGGATTACATATTTTCGATGGTCGCGCCTTCCATACCTTTAATGATCATGCCAGCCGTTTCAACCCAACCCATGTTGCGGAGCATTACATGGTAAAAAATCGAATAACATTATGATAAACGAGAAATTATCATGTTTAAAACTATCAAAAATTCCCATTAACTTCCTAGTGCAACTCATTGATTATCATAAAAATGATTTCAGTTTTAGGGAGAGTGTTCATGTTCTTCACATCTTTAAACTATGAATTCTGCATTATTTTTTTTGCACTTGAAAATATATACCCCAAATCATCTTTATACATTTCAGTCGATGGGTTGTAACATAAGTCACTTATGTACAATCCATTTAATATATCAAATTTTTCAATCAAATTAATAAAATCAGGGTTACAATAAGAACTTGATATATTAAAGTAAATTAAAGCGAGTTCATGGCGAGATAGTTGAGCCCTAAAAATCTTTGCATACTTACTTCCATTATTAGATTCATTTGAGTGAGAGAGAATATAATAAATGTTTCTGATATATGATCCAGATATATGCCCATACTCATCATAAAATATATCAAATGCTTTTCTTAAAATCTCAACCCTTTCCTTGCAACTCATTTTTCTTATTATAGTGCGTCCAGTTTCAACCAATACGGGATTTAAATCCTCAGATATAACTTGGCGTTTTAATGTTATGTCATTCAAAACTAGCTGTTTACTTTCAAATCTACTTAAATATTGTAAAAGCGTTATTTTTACTTCTTCGTTGGTAATGGTGTCATGTAGTCCGAATAATTTTTTTAGAAAATTAAAATACGTGAAATCTGGTAATTCATCCGGCTTGTCTACTATGCTATTTAATGCTACGCTAATGCAGTAATGATTATATTTTCCTCCATATTCCTCGCATAAATATTTAAATGCATCAGCTTTATCGGAGCGCTCTGAATATATTTTATCAACTTTGTTTGTATGGAAATTAAGAAGGTTGAAAAAAGTGCTCTCCTGACTTTGAATTTCAAACTGACTTTTTGTTAAACTAATGGATTTTAATAACCCGATAAAAGCCATAACACTAATTAAAGGGCCGGTAATGCCACCAAAATACGAACCAAACTCACCCCATTTCGTATGGTTATTAGATAGCCCAGAGTTAAATTCCCATAAATATAAAACTAACGAAAGGAATATAACAAAGCCAGCGCCATAGAAAAACAAATTCCACTTGTCTTTGTCATCAAACTCATTATTACATCCCTTACCCAACCCACTCTCTTTTTCCTTCGCCATTTTCATTACCACTGGTTACAAGTTTAAGTTTCTCACTAGGAATGGAATATCAGTAAACGTATTATTTAAAGTCACTTTAAATAATTACATGAATGTTCTCATTGTAATCTCACTCACATATTAAGGTGTAATGTCACTGTTTTCAAGTAAATTATATTAAGTAAACACTTACAGTGCATACAACTATTAGTAATCCAGCGAGGCAGATGTTCAAACCATCCCGAACCGACCAAAAACCTATAGAATTAGCTGATTATGGCCGTTTTTATGCCTGCTTTATGTATGTGATAAGTTTATTGGAACTACTGTGGAAATGCCGTCAAATTTTGCAACCAAGTCGTTTTCGAACACTATGATTTTGAATAACCTCAGTTTAGGGATTCATCAATAAGCACATACCCTAAATCACTTAAAAGTGTAACCCCCAAAGTTCGAATGACTGTATCTGGCACTAAACGGGCTAAAGCAGACAGATTTGATGAGATAAGGGTATAGATGAATTCTCCATACCCTTGAAGGATTACTTCCCAGTTGATTTGCTTGGTTTCAGTCCTGGGGTATTACCGGGTGTATCCTTATTATCACGTCTGCGTTGATCGGGTTTTCCTGTTGATTTTGCAATTGGTTTTGGACCAGGTTTAAGTCCCACAATCGTGCTCCTTGGCCTTGTCAGAGGTTATTCCTCAGTATGGATATAAGGGAAGCTGTAAGAATTATCAAGCTAGGATGGGCGGTGGGTAATGACTACTAGACTATTATGTGAGCAATGTCAGTGTTTGACATGTAGCGACCGGTCCGATACTGACGTAGGTTGCAGATTGTTCGCGATGAGCCCTCAACAATGAGGGCCACCTCGGAGATTGTCATCCTGATTGCGCCAATTGCCGATGCAGGACCTGCAGACTAGTTCCCGCCCCTGCCCATGCAGCAACCGAGCCGACCACATACAGGTTTTGCTTGGCGCGTGAGACGGCTACATTGATTATGTTTGGCGGGCTTGCCGCCCACTGACGCGCCTTTTGCTGACTCGCTTTCGGCGCACCCAGCAACAGGATGACCGTGTCCGCCTCTCGGCCCTGGAACGTGTGGATCGTGCCTACACGATCACGGCACCACTCATCCAACTTTACGCCGAACGTTCGCAGCAGGTCGGTTTCTCTGTCGAGACGCCGACGCATGTTCTGCTCTACGATCTTGAATGGTGTAATGATAAATACGTCTGGATTTGTAATGCCCGATGCTGCCAGCTCTTTTAGCATTCGTACAACCGCTTCGCCCTCATCGGGACACCACTTCGTCTCAGCATCGCCATTGATATCCACCCAGCGAGATCTCCCCAATGCCGAGCCGATAGATCCAGGTCTTTTAGGCCCGACAGCATGGACCATCTGCCCGGCATAGGCGATGGAGTTAGAAACATCGAACATTGGGTTCTGACAACGCCTGTGAACGAGGAGTGGCAGCCCGACTTCTCGATCACCTACGTCCATGACGAAGGTGGATTTGAAGCGTGATGCCTGATCAGCAAGGGTCTGCGTAGATGCTGCGGGGGCAGACCATTCGACTTGGTCAATGTCAAAGAACTTGCAGATTTCGGCGTTCAGCTTTTCAGGAAGTGAAACTACAGGTGGGATTTGCAACGGGTCACCTACCACGATGGAGCGCTTTGCCCGCATGATAGCTCCAACTGCTGCCTGAGGAACGGCCTGGCCCGCTTCATCTACAAGAAGCCAGCCAATGCTCTCTGGTGGCAGATCCCCGAACATCGTCCGAACAGAGGCGAATGTCGTGGACACGGTAGGCACAACCATGAAAAGGCTCGACCAAAGATCGGGGAGAAGTTCACGGTGAGCGGAAGACAGGAAGGCACCAGCCACCATGCCCGACATCAATAGCCCAAGGTTGTGTTGCAAGCGGCTGGCCGAAGCATCGATGAACGTTTTATGCACAGTCAGGGCAGCGGCGAATAGATCCTCCCGCAGGCGATGAACCTCATCGGGAAGCCATGGCGCAGTCAGGTGGATAGCCTCGTGCTCGCGCTCGAAGAATCTCTCATCAACGACCCTGTCTCCCATGCGGTTTCGTGCCTCTGCCTCGGTTGCTTTCAATTTCGAGACAGCCTGACACTTGCTGGAAATTTCCTGGTCGAGTTGCTGTAACTGGGACTCAGTATTGCTCCACTCAGCCCTTGCAAGCTCCAGGGCACCGTCTGTCTCCAGCGCCCGTAAGACTGATTGCTGCAAGGTCGCCGAGAGCATCTGCAGTGTCGATCTCCACGACTTCCAGGCCGCAGTCGCGAACAAACGGGAGAAGAAACCTGGACGGCCAGCAAGATGGCTGTCGAGCATGATCTTATCCTGCTCGATCTGCGATTTTGCCTTCTCATGCTCCCGTTGGCAGGATTCAGCAATCTGGTGTGCCACTTCGACGGCTTCATTCAGACTCGGTCGACGCTGTTCAGCCCTTTGAAGTTCGGTGATCGCTCCCTTGAGCGCCTGGATATCCCGTCGCATCTCTTCGATGCTGGCGATTTCGGCGTCTACCGTTTCCTTGAGTTTAAGAAATGCGGTTCGCGCTTTCAGCCAGGCCGCAGCAGCATCCGCTTCGTTGGTGCTGGGCCGCTCATTGACAACCACGCTGGGCATTAAGCGATCGATGATTTCGCCTGTTCGTTCGTCCTTGATCTCACGCATGACATTTATGCCGCGAGCTGCTTTCAGGTAGGTAAGGAAACCACCGTCTTCATTCCACCAGAAACCTTGCTGGAACGCGCCTCGGTTGCTGCTCTTGCCTAGAGCAGCGGCGATCAGCCCCCAGGTTTCGACTGGGGCGGAGGGGACGTCCCCCTCGGCCTCGGCCTCGGCTTCGAAATAGCCGACGCGTTTGGGGTTCGCAATCAGGTCGCTGATGGACCGGAAATAGGCGATTTGTTCATGACGACCATTGGCTTCCTTGAGAGGAAGCTCTTTACTGACGTTCTCGACCGCTTTGTTATTGGAGGACGCTACAACGATCTCATGGCCCTTTAAGGATGCATGTAACTTGTAGAAGTGCAGGAATGCATTGGAGCCGAATGCCAGCTTCTCGCCTGTTGTGGAAAAGGCATCCTGCGGTTTATTGAAGCCGCACATCGCCGTGGCCCGATCAAGAATGCACCCAACGACAATATCTCGCAGAAGAGTGGTCTTTCCGGTTCCCGGAGGCCCATTGACGCCGATGATACCTGGAGCATCATTCAGCTCAGCACGCGCCGCATTCACGGCAGCCTGTTGAAGCAGCACCAGTGGATGGCCGCCTTTCGAAGGCCAACGAGCCTGCGGCATGAGCGAGGGTGCGACGAATGGCTCAACTGCGGAAATGGGCGATAGCACGTCGATTTTCTGTTCAGGCCTGCCAATTCCCATGTAGCGGCGCAAACCGGCTCCGGCTTTGCCCGTCTCGAGCAATTTGGTTGCTTCACCGAGATCTTCAAGATAGAAGGAATTCAGTAACGAAGGTTCAGGCAGCGCCTTGGCCTTGAAATGATGAAACACCTTAATCGCGAATGTGGGCGGCTCAACCAAATGCTCAGGTACACTGAACTGCGATACAAGCCATTTATAAGCGTTATGAACAACATTCAGATCGATCGGTATGGGTTCTCCATCCTCGTTGTGGCGGCGAACTATTCGATCCAGATGCTCGATAATGCGCGGCTCAACATTTGGCCAATTCCCTAAGCTTCCAAGCTTCAGATCGAGAGCCGGCTTGAGTGCCCAGGCAAAACTGGAAACGGCAACGCCTTTTTCCTCAAGCACATAGCCTTCTTTGTCGATCAGGATCGAGCCGATGGCCGCTTTCTTACCGTCCGGGCGTGAACGCTCCTCATCCTCGCCAAAAACCTTGACCAGCTCGTCCGTCGCCTTGTCGAGAGCGATGGAGCCGAGGACGACCTCGAAATAAAGCTTATAACTGGGCTTGCTGCGGGCATTTGGTCCCCATGGAACACCTCGCTCCAATAGAGCAACCCTGGAGCGGTCGCCGGTTGCCATATCCTCTGGGCGTTTATAACATTGAGGCGACAGTGCTTCGAGGGCTGTCCATGCTGCCAGTATTGCTCGCGCATCATTCGCCTTATCTGACGGAAAGAAAGACGGGAGTGGACCTAGATCAAATTGGCCTTTGTCGAATTGCTCTCGCATGACAGTGTCTGGGATAGCCTTCGGTTGCAGTTGCTCTACAGCTGCAGGTGCACTGTGGGGCACAGCTTGAGAAAATTGTATGGACGCCGAATCGGGATTACATGTTGATGGGTTGGAAGCCGACATGGCGACCTCGCTGCGGTCGCTAAGTGCAGTTAGAGATTGCTCGATTTTAGACGTCAGCGTCCGCGCCCTGGCAGTGTTGCGAAAGGTCAGCTCGCTCAATAGCTGTTCAAGTTCACTAACATTGTTGCGGGACTGTTCGAAGATTGCTTCCAGATCGAAGATAGATTTTTGCGCATACTGCCGTGTCTTCATTTATTTCTGCGGCTCCATATCCCTTCAGTTAAGAGATATTATGCTAATTAGCTTGATTTCTAAAACTATTAGCTTTCGCTTGAAATATAAATTTTCATCTGGCCCACTACTAAAGTGGGAACTGTCATTAATTATCCGTCATCCCGCTAAACGCTCTCCCCTCATACCTCCCTCAATCATACTTCCGCGATCAGCAGCCATAACAAAATCAGCCCACCATTGCATCATCGGTCGCCGTTGCTCAAGGTAATCACTGCGGTTATAAGCGCGACGTACCTCATTTTTGTCTACATGAGCCAGTGCTGCTTCAATGACATCAGGCAGAAATCCTTCCTCATTGAGTGCCGTACTAGCGATAGAACGTAAACCGTGTGATACGAGCACGCCTCCTAAGCCAGCACGCTTGAGTGCAGCATTCACTGTCTGGCTGTTCATCGGCTGGGTAGGCTTAATGCGACTGGGAAAGATAAATTCTCGATTTCCACTTAACGGCTTCATCACCTCCAGTATCGCAATTGCTCCATCTGACAATGGAACAGTATGGTCGCGGTTCATTTTCATGCGTGCTGCAGGAATCTTCCATTCTCGTGCTTCTATGTCTACCTCTTCCCAGAGAGCTTCAGCCGCTTCGGCAGGGCGGGTAATAGTAAGAAGTTGCCACATGAACAGGCAGCGTGTGGAAAGGCTAATGCTGGCTGTTCGCATTGTCTGCATTAGTTGTGGTAGCTGATCCGGTCGAATGCTGGGCATATTTTTCTTCTGCGGTTTCTCGAATGCTTTACCGATATTAACGCTGGGAACAGCATCAATTAGCCCTGTGTTTTGGGCATAGATCATGACCTCATTAATGCGTTGGCACAGGCGACGAACGGTTTCCAATGCCCCTCTGGCCTGAACCGGTTGGACGGCCTGAACCAGTGTATGAGCTTTAATATCTGTAATGCTGACGTCGCCAATTGCAGGAAAAACATCTCTTTCAAGAGAGCGCCAGATATCTTCTGCGTAGTCCTCGGTCACACTGGCCTTCTTCACATTCCACCAACGTTCAGCCACGAGCTGGAAAGTATTGGTTTTGGCTTCCAGCGAACTGCGAAGTTGTTCTTGCCGATGCTCCTGTGGATCGATTTGTTTCGCGAGGAGTGAGCGAGACTCTGCCCGGTAGTTTCTGGCATCGGCAAGGGTAATTGATGGGTAGGGGCCGATGCTCTTCTTCGCGCGCTTCTTGGTGACAGGGCGAATATAGCGAAACTGCCAGATTTTACTCCCGCTGGATTTGATGAGTAGCTCAAGGCCATCACCATCATAGAGAACGTAGTCCGCTTCTTTGGGTTTGGCTGATTCGATTTCTTTAACGGATAGAGGTTTGGTTTGTCTTGCCATTGCCGGGTTTCCATAGTTTTAGGCACCTCAAAAACAATAAAGCTTTATGAGGTGCCTAACAAGGTGCCTAAAAGGTTCGGATTTAATTAGTTGGCATCAGACTTCGCGGGACAAATTGAGGGCACAAAAAAGCCCGCAGGGCTTGCACCGTGCGGGCTCTTAAGACTTCATCGGATGACTCTGGTAATCACCGATGGAGAATATTGGTGGAGCTGGCGGGAGTTGAACCCGCGTCCGAAATTTCTACATCCTCGGTACTACATGCTTAGTTTGTCTTTACATTCGCACGCCAGCTGCGAACAAACACGCTACTAACGTACTAGCCTGATTAGTTTTAACGCTTCAACCCCAGGCAGGGCTTCCACGCGATCTCTTTTGGGTTTGACCTCTCTTGAATCCCCGTCTTAAGAGCGGAAGCTAGGGAGAGAGGGCTCAGAGCAGGTTATTAAGCTGCTAAAGCGTAGTTTTCGTCGTTTGCGACTATTTTTTTGCGGCTTTTTACGAGGCAAACCGCCCCTCGGCATGCACCTTGGGTTTCGCAAATCCCGTCGAATCCAGAATCAGCCCCAATAGTGTTGAACTGAGTATACCAGATTTTAGATCCTGGATACCAGCCCGGAACGCTAACTTATTGAATAGTACAATAAGTGCGCAGAATCAACGTCCTGCGTTTTTCATAATACGTGCTTTGTCGAGCTGCCATTCGCGCTCTTTCAGATCGGTACGTTTGTCGTGCTGTTTTTTACCCTTCGCGACGCCAACTTTCACTTTGCACCAGGCATTTTTCCAGTACAGCGACAGGGCAACCACGGTGAAGCCTTCACGGTTAATGCGCCCATAAAGGGACTCCAGTTCGCGCTTGTTCAACAGCAGCTTACGGGTACGCGTTGGGTCACACACGTAGTGTGACGAGGCGACGGTCAGCGGCGTGAAGTTGGCACCGAACAGGAAGGCTTCGCCATCTTTCAGGATCACATAGCTATCACCGATGTTGGCTTTCCCGGCACGCAGCGATTTTACTTCCCAGCCCTGCAATGCAAGGCCAGCTTCGAATTCTTCTTCAATAAAATACTCGTGGCGAGCACGCTTGTTGAGCGCAATGGTCGCCGAGCCTGGTTTATGTGCTTTTTTCTTCGTCATAAGTATCGTAAAGCCATCGGTAATCTGATTTCAAAAAGTCACCTCATTGCGTCCTGTGAGGTCTAACGCGCTATATTAGCACGAGATGAGGCTTAGCGTTTTTTTAACAGGTGATAAATGTTATTATTTGTCGGTTGTGTGACCATGGGAAATGCTATGCCTCAGATTAGCCGTACTGCGCTTGTTCCATACAGCGCGGAACAAATGTATCAGTTAGTGAACGACGTTCAGTCTTATCCAGAATTTATTCCGGGATGTACCGGGAGCCGCGTGCTGG
Source organism: Enterobacter sp. 200527-13 (assembly GCF_027924865.1). Lineage (NCBI taxonomy): Bacteria > Pseudomonadati > Pseudomonadota > Gammaproteobacteria > Enterobacterales > Enterobacteriaceae > Enterobacter > Enterobacter sp. 200527-13. The sequence goes on along the minus strand of NZ_BSCM01000006.1, from coordinate 26,073 downwards.
AGTCTGGCCCGACGCAGATGACGGCGGCGGTCGATGTCTCCAAAGCGGGGATCAGCAAGACGTTCACCACCCGCAATACGCTGACGAGCAATCAGAGTATTTTGATGCATCTGGTAGATGGTCCGTTTAAAACCCTGATGGGTGGCTGGAAGTTTACCCCCCTCAGCGCTGATGCCTGTCGCATCGAGTTCCAGCTGGACTTTGAGTTTACCAATAAACTGATTGAGCTGGCGTTTGGCCGCATCTTTAAAGAGCTGGCCTCGAATATGGTTCAGGCGTTCACGACCCGCGCCAAAGAGGTTTACAGTGTCGCATAAGATAGCTGTCGAGGTGGTGTATGCGCTGCCGGAGAAGCAATATCTGCAGCGTGTGATGCTGGACGAAGGTGCGACCGTTGAGGCGGCTATTCGCGCTTCTGGCATCCTTGAGCTTCGTCGTGACATCGACCTGGCGAAAAATAAAGTCGGCATTTACAGCCGTCCGGTCAAACTGGCTGATGTGGTGAATGAGGGTGACAGGGTCGAAATTTATCGCCCGCTGATTGCCGACCCGAAAGAGCTGCGTCGTCAGCGTGCGGAGAAATCGGGTAAGTAGTTCGCTCTTCACCTTAAGCCTGATCTCAAAGGGGCGAGGGGGATGAAGGAAAACAAAAAAGGTGCTCATTGAGCACCTTTTTGCATCTCTGACACCTGATTATTTGGTCAGGGCAGGCTTGTTGTCGATGTTGGTCAACACACCGGCGCTGCTGAAGGTCAGCGTCAGGGTCTGCTGGGACGCGTCTTCATGGCCCGGCTGCTGACGGAATACATAGAACCAGGTGTTTGTGCCGAACGGATCGGACATCATTGGGGTTCCAAGTGCATAAGCGACCTGCTGTTGTGTCATCCCCACACGGATTTTGGACACATCGTTAGGGGTAAGGTAGTTCCCCTGGTTGATATCAGGACGGTAAACCACTTTCTCCAGAGTGGAACAGCCTGCGGTCAACATCAGAAGAACCGCTGCGGCAGCGGTCAGCATTTTACAACGCATAGTGATTTGATTCCTTTTCGGGCCCGAGCAGAACGCGGCTCATATGTTATATGCCGATGATAATAGACCTTGCCCCACTTTGAAACCGGTCTGGCGGCGTTTTTGTTGTTCTCTATGACCCTGAGATCCCGAAAAAGTTTATGCCGCCAGCAGTTCTTTCGCGTTCGCGAGCGTATTTCGCGTGACTTCACTGCCGCCCAGCAGGCGTGCCAGCTCCTGCAGACGTGCGCGTTTATCCAGTGGCTTCATGTGCGTTTCCGTCATTTCACCGTCAGTTTCTTTGCTGACGATAAAGTGATGATGGCCACACCCGGCCACCTGCGGCAGGTGGGTAACACACATGACCTGCGTTGATTCACCCAACTGGCGCAACAGTTTGCCGACGACTGCCGCTGTTGGGCCGCTGATCCCCACATCCACTTCATCGAAAATCAGCGCCGGGGTTTCCATTTTACGTGCGGTAATCACCTGAATCGCCAGCGCGATACGCGACAGTTCACCGCCGGAAGCCACTTTAGAGATGGGCTGCAACGGCTGCCCCGGGTTGGTGGTGACGCGGAATTCGATACGGTCCGCACCTTCCGCCGTCAGATGGTTCTCTTCGAAACGGACATCGATGGTGAATACGCCGTGCGGCATCGCCAGCGTGTGCATGCTGTCGGTGATGTGCTGGCTCAGTTCCTGGGCGTAATGTTGACGGATCTCATGCAGCTGTTTCGCCGTCGTCAGCGCCTGTTCATGGTGCAGGTTCACCGCCAGTGACAGGGTTTCCAGCGAGTCAGCCTGATCGTCAAGCTGCTGTTGTTCATCAACCAGAGACTGATAGTAGCCAGGCAGCTCCTCTGGCGTAACGTGGTGCTTACGCGCCAGCGAGATCTGACGGGAGATGCGTTGCTCCAGTTCAAACAGACGGTTCGGGTCGAGATCCAGACGTTCACAGTAGTGGCGCAGTTCGTCACTGGCTTCTGAAATCTGAATCGCGGCCTCTTCCAGCATATCCAGTACGCCAGAGAGTTTGCTGTCCATGCCGGCCAGCTCGGTGATGAGCTGACGAACATTATACAGCTGGCTCTGCAGGTTCACGTCTTCACCGTCAGCCAGCATGTTAAGGGCATTCTGGCTGGTTGAGAGCAGGTGACCGCTGTTAGCCAGGCGCTTGTACTCTTCGTCGATAAGCTCAAATTCACCCGCCTGCGGGCTAAATTCGTTGAGTTCTTTAAGCTGGTATTCCAGAAGCTCAGCGCGGGCGGCACGCTCCTGGCTTTGCTGCTGGTGCTGGGCAAGCTCACGGCAGCTTTGATGCCACTGGCGATAGTGCTCCGCCATGCGCTGAGTAAGTGCGTACTCACCAGTATAGCCATCAAGCAGCGCTTTCTGCTGCTCCGGTTTAATGAGTTGCTGGTGCGCGTGCTGGCCGTGGATCTGAATGAGTAACTGGCCGAGCTCGCGAAGCTGGGAAAGCGGGACTGCAGTGCCGTTGATAAAGCCGCGGGAACGACCATCGCTGCTGATAACGCGACGAAGTAAACACTCACGTCCGTCTTCCAGCTGGTTCTCTTCGAGCCAGCGCAGGGCGGCAGGGGTATCTTTCAGGGAGAAGCGAGCGCAGAGATCGGCACGGTTTGCGCCCATGCGCACCATGTCACCTTCTGCACGGCCGCCGAGGCACAAGCCGAGGGCATCTATGGCAATGGATTTACCCGCACCGGTTTCCCCGGTGATCGCCGTCATGCCGCTGTGGAAATCGATCTCAAGCTCACGAACTATGGCAAAGTTGCTGATGGTCAGTTGTGCCAGCATAATTGTTTTCCTGTATGAAAAACCATGACTGTGTTTTCATACAGTATAAACTGGTTTTATATACAGTAAAGTACTGGATGCAAAATCAGAACAATTTTTTTGACCAGCCAAGCTTCGAGCTTAATGTATTGAAATAGCTGTAATCTTTCGGATGAATAAGATTCAGGTGGTAATCACACCGACGAATGAGAACATCTTCACCTTCCTGAATAGGCAGCGCAATCTGGCTGTCGCAGCTGATCTCCAGATCGTTACGGCGGTGCGAGAAACGCAGACGAATGGTGCTGCTGCTGTTGATCACCAGCGGACGCGCCGAGAGCGTGTGCGGGAACATCGGTACCAGGGTGATGGCATCCAGTGAAGGGGTGAGGATCGGGCCACCCGCAGAGAGCGAGTAGGCAGTCGACCCTGTCGGCGTGGAGATAATCAGCCCGTCAGAACGCTGCGAGAAGGCGAAGATTTCGTCGATATAGACTTCGAACTCAATCATGTGCGCCACTTTGCCGGGGTGGAGCACCACTTCATTAATCGCGGTGCTGATGCGCTTCTGGCAGTCCTGCTGACACACCTGCGCTTCCAGCAAAAAGCGTTTTTCGCTGATATAATGACCTTCCAGCACGTCGGCCAGCTGCTGCTGGGCGTTGTCCGGATCGAGGTCGGTCAGAAAGCCGAGATTGCCGCGGTTGATACCAATGACCTTGATGTCATAACGTGCGAGCGTTCGGGCCGCGCCGAGCATATTGCCGTCGCCACCGACCACCACGGCGAGATCCGCCTGCTGGCCAATTTCCGCCAGCGTGCCGGTTTTGACGCTCTTCAGCTGCAGCTCCTGAGCAATCTGCTGCTCGACCATCACTTCATAGCCTTTGCTACACAGCCAGCGATACAACATTTCATGTGTCGTCAATGCGGTAGGGTGACGCGGATGCCCGACGATCCCAATACACCTGAAATGATTATTCATTTTCTGGAGGTCCTTGTGCCTGATGAATGATGACAATCTGTCTTGTTCCCTTGAATCCCGGAAACTGATCCCCATAATAAGCGAAGTTAGCGATATGAATGCAGAAAAACGCGGAGAAATTCATGAGTAGTAAAGAACAGAAAACGCCTGAGGGGCAAGCCCCTGAAGAAATTATCACGGAACAGCACGATGATGTTGAGGCTGTAGAGCCGGACGCATCTGCTGAGCAGGTGGACCCGCGCGATGAAAAAATTGCGAATCTGGAAGCTCAGCTGGTAGAAGCACAGAATCGCGAACGCGACAGTGTTCTGCGCATCAAGGCGGAAATGGAAAACCTGCGCCGTCGTACCGAGCAGGACGTTGAGAAGGCGCATAAATTTGCGCTGGAGAAATTCATCAACGAACTGCTGCCGGTGATTGATAGCCTGGATCGCGCACTGGAAGTGGCTGATAAAGCTAACCCGGACAACACCGCGATGATCGAAGGTATCGAACTGACGCTGAAATCCATGCTGGATGTGGTACGTAAGTTTGGCGTGGAAGTGGTTGGCGATACCAACGTTCCGCTGGATCCAAACGTGCACCAGGCGATTGCGATGGTGGAATCAGAAGACGTTGAAGCCGGTAAAGTGCTTGGCGTGATGCAGAAAGGTTATACCCTGAACGGTCGTACCATTCGTGCTGCAATGGTTACCGTGGCGAAAGCGAAAGCGTAATTTGCCATCTGTAGTGCCGGGTGGCGGCTTGCGCCGTACCCGGCCTACTCTCTACTCAGCAATACTTTCCCGAATCGGTTTTACCGGCAGGACTTTCACCTGCTTAATCATATTGTCCTGCACGTCCAGGATATCAATATCGTATTGCTCAATGCGCACCCGCGTGCCCGCCGCCGGGATCTCTTCCAGTGCTTCCAGAATCATCCCGTTTATGGTGCGCGCTTCATCTTCCGGTAAATGCCAGTTAAAGGCTTTATTGAGCTCGCGAATGTTCGCGCTACCGTCGATCAGCACCGAGCCGTCGTTTTGCGGGGTGACTTCTTCCGCAAGGGAAGGGGACATTGAGGTGGTAAAGTCCCCGACAATCTCTTCCAGAATATCTTCAACCGTCACCAGGCCCTGAATATCGCCGTACTCATTGACCACCAGGCCGACCTTCTTCTTGTTACGCTGGAACTTCACCAGTTGGGTGCTGAGCGGCGTTCCTTCCGGCACGTAATAAATTTCGTCGGCGGCGCGGAGCATCACCTCTTTGGTGAACTCTTTTTTCTCGGTCATCAGACGATAAGCTTCGCGCACGCGCAGCATGCTGATGGCATCGTCCAGAGAGTCGCGGTACAGCACGATACGACCGTGCGGGGAGTGGGTCAGCTGGCGGACGATGGCTTTCCAGTCGTCATTGATATCAATGCCGACGATCTCGTTACGCGGCACCATGATGTCGTTAACGCTGACCTTTTCCAGATCCAGTACCGACAGCAGCATGTCCTGATTACGCCGGGAGATCTGCGAGCGCGATTCATGCACGATGGTGCGCAGCTCTTCTTTGCTGAGCGCGCTGCTGATGGTGACGTCTGCTTTGATACCGATCATCCGCATCAGAACACGCGTCACCATGTTCAGTAACCAGACCAGCGGCATCATCAGGATCAGCAGCGGTGCCAGCAGGAAGCTGCTGGGGTAGGCCACTTTTTCCGGGTAGAGCGCGGCGATGGTTTTAGGCAGCACTTCTGCAAACACCAGCACCACAAAGGTCAGCACGCCGGTGGCAATGGCGACGCCGGCGTTGCCGTACAGGCGCATCCCGACGATGGTACCGAGTGCAGAGGCAAGAATGTTGACGAGGTTGTTACCGATGAGTACCAGACTGATCAGACGATCCGGTTGACGCAGCAGTTTTTCGACGCGACGGGCGGCACGGTTACCCTGCTTAGCACGATGACGTAACCGGTAGCGGTTTAAGGTCATCATGCCGGTTTCCGAGCCGGAGAAATAGGCGGAGATGACCACCATGACGATCAGCGTAATGATCAGCGTGGTGGTAGAGATGTGTTCCAGGGGGAACTCCTTTGTTACTTAGCCAGCAAATTGCTGTATGAAGCGGCTGCCAAAATAGGCAAGGGTGAGAATGCCCGCGCCCGCGACGTTGAACCAGACCACGCGACGACCGCGCCAGCCTTCATGATAATGGCCCCATAACAGGACAATATAGACAAACCACGCGATGATGGAGAGGACCGCTTTATCGATATTCTCCACGCTGAACAGGTTTTTCATATAAAACAGGCCCGTGCACAGCGTTAACGTCAGCAGCACGACACCGACCTGCGTGATGTGGAACATCTTACGCTCAATCACCATCAGCGGCGGCATCTCATGGTTAAAGGCCAGCTTTTTGTTTTTCAGCTGGTAGTCAATCCAGGCGAGCTGCATGGCATAGAGCGCGGCGATAATGAGCGTTGCATAAGCGAAGAGTGACAGGCCGATATGCACCAGCATTCCCGGCGTCGCTTCCAGATGCGTAATAAACTCATTGGGCATAAACGTGGCCAGGGCCAGGTTGATTAGCGCGAAGGCATACACAATCGGCAGTAGCAGCCAGCCACGGTTTTTAGAGGCGACAATGGTCATCACCGTACAAATCATCAGGCTGACCAGCGAGCCGACGTTGAGCACGCTCAGGTTCTGTACGCTGCCATCGCCGGGGATAATGCGCGATTCCAGCGCGAACGCATGGCTTATCAGTGCGATCACCGCCGAAAGAATAGCCATGCGTCGCCAGCCGCTGTTTTTTTGCAGCAGTCCAGGAATGATCAGCGCGAGGCTGACGGAGTAGGCAACAAGGGCGATCAGTGCGAAAACAGGCATATAGGCATCGACAGTTGTCTTAATAAGAAAGAGAAGCAGTATAACGTTACGTGACGCCTGCTCCAACCGTTGCATAACAACAAAGCCGCCTTCATGTTATACTCCGGCAAAATTCTGTGTATGTGTCGCTGCCAGCGACCCAACGTTTCTACTCAGGCGAGAGACAATGTTTGATAATTTAACCGATCGTTTGTCGCGCACGCTGCGCAACATCAGCGGCCGCGGACGCCTTACCGAAGACAACATCAAGGAAACGCTGCGCGAAGTGCGCATGGCGCTGCTGGAAGCAGACGTCGCGTTGCCGGTTGTTCGTGATTTTATCAACCGCGTTAAAGAGAAGGCGGTTGGTCATGAAGTTAACAAGAGCCTGACCCCGGGTCAGGAGTTCGTCAAAATCGTCCGTAACGAACTGGTTTCGGCGATGGGCGAAGAGAACCAGGTGCTTAACCTGGCGGCACAGCCACCGGCCGTCGTGCTGATGGCGGGCCTGCAGGGTGCGGGTAAAACCACCAGTGTGGGTAAGCTGGGTAAATTCCTGCGTGAAAAGCACAAGAAAAAAGTGCTGGTCGTTTCTGCGGACGTCTATCGCCCGGCGGCGATTAAACAGCTGGAAACCCTGGCGCAGCAGGTCAGCGTGGATTTCTTCCCGTCTGACGTTGCCCAGAAGCCTGTCGACATCGTTAACGCGGCGCTGAAAGAGGCGAAGCTGAAATTCTACGACGTGCTGCTGGTGGATACCGCCGGTCGTCTGCACGTTGACGAAGCGATGATGGATGAGATCAAACAGGTGCATGCCGCTATCAATCCGGTAGAGACCCTGTTTGTTGTTGACGCCATGACCGGTCAGGATGCGGCGAACACCGCGAAAGCGTTTAACGAAGCGCTGCCGTTAACCGGCGTAGTGCTGACCAAAGTGGACGGTGACGCCCGCGGCGGTGCGGCGCTTTCGATTCGTCATATCACCGGCAAGCCGATTAAATTCCTCGGTGTGGGTGAGAAAACCGAAGCGCTGGAGCCATTCCACCCAGACCGTATCGCCTCCCGTATCCTCGGCATGGGCGACGTGCTGTCGCTTATCGAAGATATCGAGAGCAAGGTTGACCGCGCCCAGGCTGAGAAGCTGGCCAGCAAGCTGAAAAAAGGCGACGGCTTTGACCTGACCGATTTCCTTGAGCAGCTGCGTCAGATGAAAAACATGGGCGGCATGGCAAGCCTGATGGGCAAACTGCCGGGCATGGGCCAGATCCCTGACAACGTAAAAGCGCAGATGGATGACAAGGTGCTGGTGCGTATGGAGGCGATCATCAACTCGATGACCCTCAAGGAACGTGCTAACCCGGACATCATCAAAGGGTCCCGCAAACGCCGTATCGCAGCCGGTTGCGGCATGCAGGTGCAGGACGTAAACCGCCTTCTGAAACAGTTCGACGACATGCAGCGCATGATGAAGAAAATGAAGAAAGGCGGCATGGCGAAGATGATGCGTGGCATGAAGGGCATGATGCCGCCAGGATTCCCTGGCCGTTAATCGCCTGGCTGTTGGCCATTTTAATGCCGGGGTGTGCCCGAAAAGCACACCCTGGCCGTGTTTTGCAGCAGAGTTTTAACTGCTGATTGCATTTTCCCCAGAAATCAGTAAAATTTTCGGGCTTTTAATATGACACCCGGGCTCCGTTCCTCGATGGGGCCCGGTTGTTTTATTCACACAAGAGGATGTTATGGTAACTATTCGTTTAGCACGTCACGGCGCTAAAAAGCGTCCGTTCTACCAGGTTGTTGTTACTGACAGCCGTAATGCACGCAACGGTCGCTTCATTGAGCGCGTTGGTTTCTTCAACCCGATCGCTTCTGGTTCTGAAGAAGAAACCCGTCTGGATCTGGATCGTATCGCTCACTGGGTTGGCCAGGGCGCTACTGTTTCCGATCGCGTTGCTACGCTGATCAAAGCAGCAAACAAAGCAGCTTAATCTGTCACGGTGGTCATGATGAGCAATAAAGCACCTGTTGAACCGATTGTATTGGGCAAAATGGGTTCTTGCTACGGTATTCGTGGTTGGCTCAGAGTGTTTTCCTCCACTGAAGACGCTGATAGCATTTTTAATTACCAGCCCTGGTTTATCCAGAAAGCCGGTAAGTGGGAAGAGGTCGAGCTGGAAAGCTGGCGTCACCACAATCAGGACATCATCATCAAGCTGAAAGGCATTGACGATCGTGATGCCGCGAATGCACTGACTAATTGTGAAATTATCGTGGATTCGTCGCAGTTGCCGCAGCTGGAAGAGGGCGACTACTACTGGAAAGACCTTATGGGTTGCCAGGTGGTCACCACTGAAGGTTATAGCCTGGGGAAAGTCATCGACATGATGGAAACCGGGTCAAATGACGTTCTCGTCATTAGGGCAAACCTGAAAGATGCATTTGGCATCAAGGAGCGGTTGGTTCCGTTCCTCGATGGACAGGTTATCAAGAAAGTCGATCTCGCTACTCAAACGATTGAAGTAGATTGGGATCCTGGTTTTTAAATTCTCCGGATAAACGGTAAAAGACGGCGCTATGTGGATTGGCATAATTAGCCTGTTTCCTGAAATGTTCCGCGCGATTACCGATTACGGGGTAACTGGCCGGGCAGTAAAGAATGGCCTGCTGAACATCCAGAGCTGGAGTCCTCGTGACTTTACGCATGACCGGCACCGTACCGTGGACGATCGTCCTTACGGCGGCGGACCGGGGATGTTAATGATGGTGCAACCCTTACGGGACGCCATTCATACAGCAAAAGCCGCGGCAGGTGAAGGCGCGAAGGTGATTTATCTGTCACCTCAGGGACGCAAGCTTGATCAAGCGGGCGTCAGCGAACTGGCGACGAATCAAAAATTGATTCTGGTCTGTGGTCGCTACGAAGGAATAGATGAGCGCGTAATTCAAACCGAGATTGACGAAGAATGGTCTATCGGCGATTACGTACTCAGCGGTGGTGAGTTACCAGCGATGACGCTGATTGACTCCGTTGCCCGGTTCATTCCGGGTGTACTGGGCCATGAAGCTTCGGCAACGGAAGATTCCTTTGCTGATGGGTTGCTGGACTGTCCACACTATACTCGTCCTGAAGTGTTAGAAGGGATGGAAGTACCGGCGGTGTTACTGTCAGGAAACCATGCTGAGATACGTCGCTGGCGTTTGAAGCAGTCGCTGGGCCGAACCTGGCTTAGAAGACCTGAACTTCTGGAAAACCTGGCTCTGACTGAAGAGCAAGCAAAGTTGCTGGCCGAGTTCAAAAAAGAACACGCGCAACAGCAGCATGAACATGATGGGAATGCGTAATACGCTCCCGAATATCAGTTTACCCAGGATAAGAGATTAAATTATGAGCAACATTATTAAGCAACTTGAACAAGAGCAGATGAAGCAGGACGTACCTTCCTTCCGTCCAGGTGACACCGTGGAAGTGAAAGTATGGGTTGTTGAAGGTTCCAAAAAACGTCTGCAGGCATTCGAGGGCGTGGTTATCGCTATTCGTAACCGCGGTCTGCACTCTGCATTCACTGTTCGTAAAATTTCCAACGGCGAAGGCGTTGAGCGTGTCTTCCAGACTCACTCTCCGGTAGTTGACAGCATTGCTGTTAAACGTCGTGGTGCTGTACGTAAAGCTAAACTGTACTACCTGCGTGAGCGTACTGGTAAGTCTGCTCGTATTAAAGAGCGTCTGAACTAAGATTCGCTTAAGCGACATCCTGTTAAAAAGGGCTGGCCGAAAGGCTGGCCCTTTTTTATTCCATCGCACCTCTCGCATTAACCCTTTCGTCATAAATCATTTACAATGCTGGCCTCTTAACGGGAGGGAAAGTGGATAACGTACTGCATCGGCATAACTGGAAACGCGCAGCGGCTTTGACCGCGCTGTTTGCGATCCTGCTGATCGTGGTTGCGCCGCTTATCTCCATCTCGCTGCAAAAAGATCCCATGAGCGCCATGCCGGGAATGCATCATGACATGAGCATGATGTCGATGGATGAACACCATGGCGATATGCCGCACTCGATGCCCGTAGACCATGCGGAAGCGTGTGGCTACTGTGTACTGTTAGCGCATGTACCGGGCGTGATGCTGGCGCTGATTGTACTGCTCAGTGTGGTACTGCAAAGGAGTCGCGTTACACCGCCGCAACCGCCGGTCAGCCACTGGCACTTTTTCCACTGGCTCTTTCCTGATACCCGCGCGCCGCCGCGGCAGTCTGCTTTTTCCCTTTAAAAAAAATCGATAACTTTTTGCCTTAAAAAGGAAAAGTATGACTACCTGCACTCCGCGCGCGGCATGGGGAAACCTGCTGCGTCGACTCCATTTCTATGTCGGGCTGTTTGTTGGCCCGTTTATCTTCTTCGCCGCGCTGACCGGTACGCTGTATGTGGCGACGCCGCAGCTGGAAAACACGCTCTACCGGCACGCGTTGCACACGGATTCGGTGGGAGAGGCACGGCCTCTGGCCGAGCAGATTGCCGTGGCGGAAAACGCCGTGGGTTCAGATCTGCGCCTGCATGCCGTTCGTCCGGGGCTGGTTGACGGTGATACTACCCGCGTGATGTTCGCTGACCCGGCGCTTGGCCCGTCGGAGAACCGCGCTATCTTTGTGGATCCCGTGAGCCTTGAGGTGCGGGGCGATATGACGGTGTACGGCACGAGTGGCATTCTGCCGTTGCGCCAGACCATCGATTATCTGCACACCTCGTTGATGCTTGGCGATGTCGGGCGGCTCTATAGCGAGCTGGCCGCCTCCTGGATGTGGGTTGCCGCGCTGGGGGGAATCGCCCTGTGGTTTTACACCCGACCAAAACGTCGGATGAACAACCGTTTCCAGAACCGCCGTCGTGTGCATGTGGCACTGGGCTGGGTGTTGCTGGGGGGAATGTTATTGTTCTCAGCGACAGGCCTGACGTGGTCTCAGTGGGCGGGCGGTAACGTGGATACACTGCGTGCCCGGATGAACTGGCTTACGCCGCAGGTCAATACTACGCTCTCCGGTGTGCCTGCCATCATGGACGAGCACGCTGAGCACCGGGGGCATCATAGCGGGATGATGATGCCCGCGATGGTGATGGATCCGACGCTTTTTGATGACGTCCTGCATGCCGCCCGCACGGCGGGTATAGATGCCAGCAAGCTCGAAATCCGCCCGGCGAAAACGGCTGAACAGGCCTGGACCGTGACGGAAATCGATCGCAGCTGGCCGACTCAGGTCGACGCGGTGTCGGTCGATCCGCACGCCATGCACATTCTGGACAGAACCCGGTTTGAAGATTTCCCCTTAATGGCAAAACTGACCCGCTGGGGCGTGGATTTCCACATGGGGATCTTGTTTGGGCTGGCCAATCAGCTGTTGCTGATCGCGTTCGGTATTGCCCTGTGCGTGCTGATCGTCTGGGGATACCGGATGTGGTGGATGCGTCGTCCGGCGCAATCGGCCGTGAACCCGGTTCAGACGCTCTGTCAGAGCTGGCTGGCGCTATCGGGATGGGGAAGAGCCGTCACGGCGATAGTGAGTGTCCTGCTGGGGCTGGCGATGCCGGTGATGGGTGTGAGTCTGGCCCTGTTTGTGCTGGTCGACTGGCTGCGCTGGCGAGCGGCAAGAGGCGTGTCGCTCGCAGAATCATCGGTTAAATAACCTTATGGCGTGCTGATCACCACCGCAACCCGGCGGTTTTCAGCGCGCCCTTTTGCAGTACTGTTGCTCGCAACAGGGTATTTTTTGCCTAACCCCTGCGTGGTGAGGTTGCTGCGCGGGATATTGGCTCCCTTCGCCCAGGCGTCGGCTACCGCATTTGCACGTTTCAATGACAGCGCTTCGTTGTAGCGCTCTTCGCCGTAGTTGTCCGTGTGACCGTCCATACGCGCGTGGTTCAGGCCGGTTGCCGCGAGGCGAGAGGCCATGGTCTTGATCTGCGTTTCACTTTCCGCACGCAGCCTGGCGTCATTTTTATCAAACAGGATGGTATCTGACAGGCCAAGAGACCAGTCGCCGTTCAGTTCGTTAAAACCGTAAGACTTCATCGCCGCAATTTGCTCAGGAGTGAACTTGCCTTGCGGCGGTGACTGGCAACCTGCCAGCACGACTGAGGCTAATAACAACGGCGCGAAGTATCGCTTTAACATATCGTTTCCCTTCTAATTTATCGTTTTTGTACGCTGGTTTTTAACCAGGTACATATTGCGGTCGGCTTTCTCCAGTAATGCTTCCACAGAACCATTTTCCCACGCCAGAGCAAAGCCAATACTGAGTGACATTGATGCTTTTTGCCCGTTATGCAATTCGAACGGGCGGATAAACTGCTGCGATAAGGCAGCACAAAGATGTTGAACCTCAGGCTCTGAATGGACGCCGTACAGCACCATGGCAAACTCGTCGCCGCCAAGGCGGTATGACTGATGGCGCTTATCACCGAACTCGACCATTCTTCTGGCGACTTCAATCAGCACACAGTCTCCTGCCGCGTGTCCCCAGGTGTCATTAATAAACTTAAAATTATCACCGTCGAGGAAGAGCAGGGCCGAGTTTGTTTTTGCTGAGGGGTCATTCATTAATGCCGCGATGCTGTTACGAAACGCCGCACGGTTGGCAAGACCCGTCAGCGGGTCGTGCATGGCGGTGCGTAATAGCTGGGCGTTTTTCGCCTGCAGTTTAAGCTGCCACTCCTCCATTTCATCCAGAAGGCTGTTGAAGTCCTCGCCAAACTGGTGAAATTCTTCAATGCGCCCGTCTTTCACCCGTCGGGAGAAGTTACGGTTAGTGCGTACGTCATGAACGACGTCAGTAATGTTTTTCAGCGCTGTAACCATGCCGTGATGCAAGGATTGCGTAATGGTCAGTGCGACCACCGTCGCAAACAGAATACAGCCGGTGAGAACGGCAAACGACATCCAGATGAAGTGGCTTATCAGGCTGTCACGCGCGGTAAGGCGTATTTCGCCAATCGTTGAGCCGTTATGGAATACGGGCTGGGAAATCGGCTCGGGGAAAAGCCAGCGGCTGACCAGTGCGCCCAGAGTGTCGTTGTTATCCGCCGGGTTCCACGACCAGTACGCAAAGCGTTTTTTGTGCACGTTGAGGACTTCAGCCACGGCAAACTGGCCCTGTTTGCCAAGGGCGGCAAGCGTTTCATTGGCTGCCACTGAATCGTTGAACACCAGGGAGGCTTCAAGGCTGTGGCTCATGGTGGCGCCGGTTAATTCGAGATTCTTTTGTGCGTATTGCTTTAATGTCACGACGGAGGCAAAACAGAGGAGCAGCCATATTAATGTCATCGTGATGATGACGCTTATCATGCTGATTCGTCTGAGTGTTCTTTTAAACGTCGGACGTGGCGCTGAAGTGAAATCTTTATCCATGCTGCTTATTCCGTGCGAGCATTAATACATCCGGATTGACTCTCACGCCACTGCGAGTCAGCGCATCCAGATTGACGGAAAACCGGACATGGTTGCGATCAATTATCAGGCAAAAGGCGCTGCCAATAATACATTCCGGATTTTGCTCTGAGATTAATAGCAATGCTCTGCCCTGATACTGACTTATTAATTCACGTTGTTTTACGGGGGATTCCGCCCCGAAATAAATAGCATCACACGTCGCGGACAGGGCTTCCTGATCGTTACGCACAATAACGGGGGTATAAGGTAATTCGCTTTGCCCGTCCTTGCTGGTGAGTGCATGCGTGTAGTGAGAAGAAGCATAAACACAGAGTTTTGGCTGGCCGGAAAGTGACGGCCATCGGGTGTAGCTCACAATACCTGAAACGATCGAACGTACCGATTTATCGGTTTCGGTGAACGTGCCTGCCGCTGCTGGGCCCACCATAAGGAACAGCATTAGCACCAGAGTGAGTCGGAAAAAAGAGATCAAGAATAAATTTCTCACCAGAATCCGCCACTTCGCTCCGGAAATAGATGTCCTTAAGAGTTGTGGGCAGAATACCATTGTTTACCAAAGCCGTCATTATGTCAGAATTTTCCCTGCCTCGACCTAAGCTAAATCCTACACTTTGTTATATTCCGGTGAATAAAAAGAGGCTTAATTAAGTCTGCTGGAGCGCATGCTTTCATCCATGCCTTTTTGCCATGACTCGTGCAGTTTTGCTGCATTTTCAGCAGTATCGCAGCTGGCAGGAAAAGATTTGCCCGCTAATCCCCAGGCGTGGAGAAAACCTTCTTCACACACTTTCTTCTGTCCGTCTGCATATCCCCGGAGATATTCACTACGATCAACATGCGGATCATTAAAATTATCGGCCAGCGTCTGGTTATCTTTAACCGGCAGACCATTCATGGCGTCTTCTTTACCTGCATCAAACCAGCTGGGGCTGGTCCAGTCCGGGTGGAAGGTATAAGGATTGATTTGGCAACCCGATAAAATGAGCGACAACAGCACCAGAGCAATTGAACGCATAGCCATTCTCCTTTTTTCTTCAGCATAGCCTGGTAACGGAAAGTAAGTGGTGTAATTTAAAGTTTACGGCTCTGGCTGCTGATTTTTGCAATAAATTGGCATTCGTAAAGAAAAGTGTACGTATTTTGGATTGAAATCTTTACTTGTTATGGTATCGTTGTTTCACCTCTTCGAGGAAAACAACTATCGCAAACGAGCTTTACAGGATCGCAATCATGCAAAAAGACGCGCTGAACAACGTACACATCACTGACGAACAGATTTTGATTACTCCGGATCAACTGAAAGCGGAATTCCCACTGAGCGTCGCGCAGGAGGCTCAAATTGAGCACTCGCGTCAGACCATTTCAGACATTATCGCTGGCCGCGATCCGCGCCTGCTGGTGGTATGTGGTCCTTGTTCTATTCACGATCCTGAAGCCGCCATTGAGTACGCTCGTCGATTTAAAACATTAGCGGAGGAGGTCAGCGATAGCCTCTATCTGGTAATGCGCGTCTATTTTGAGAAGCCACGTACCACCGTTGGCTGGAAAGGGTTGATTAACGATCCGCACATGGATGGCTCGTTTGATGTGGAAGCAGGGCTGAAAATTGCGCGTCGTCTGCTGGTGGAGCTGGTCAGCATGGGGCTGCCGCTGGCCACTGAAGCGCTGGATCCGAACAGCCCGCAGTACCTGGGCGACCTGTTTAGCTGGTCTGCCATTGGGGCACGCACCACAGAATCACAAACCCACCGCGAGATGGCGTCTGGTCTGTCGATGCCGGTTGGTTTTAAAAACGGTACCGATGGCAGCCTGGCCACCGCAATTAACGCCATGCGTGCCGCGGCAATGCCGCACCGTTTTGTTGGCATTAACCAGGCGGGGCAGGTTTGCCTTCTGCAAACGCAGGGTAACCCGGATGGTCACGTGATCCTGCGCGGTGGTAAAGCACCGAACTACAGCCCGGCAGATGTGGCACAGTGTGAAAAAGAGATGGAGCAGGCGGGACTGCGCCCGGCACTGATGGTAGATTGCAGTCATGGTAATTCGAATAAAGATTACCGTCGTCAGCCTGCGGTTGCGGAATCTGTGGTGGCACAGATAAAAGATGGCAACCGTTCTATTATCGGTCTGATGATTGAGAGCAATATTCATGAAGGCAATCAGTCATCTGAACAACCGCGCAGCGCAATGAAGCACGGCGTATCCGTCACGGATGCCTGCATCAGCTGGGAAACCACCGACGCGCTGCTGCGTGAGATCCATAAAGATTTAAGCGGCCAGCTGGCGACGCGTCTGGCTTAAGAGGGTAGTTATGGTTGCTGAATTGACCGCGTTACGCGATCAAATTGATGAAGTGGATAAGGCGTTGCTGGACCTGCTGGCGCGCCGTATGGCTCTGGTTGCCGAAGTGGGTGAGGTAAAAAGCAAATACGGCCTGCCGATTTACGTCCCGGAGCGTGAGGCATCCATGCTGGCCTCGCGGCGCAAAGAGGCCCAGGCGCTGGGCGTCTCGCCGGATCTGATTGAAGATGTCTTGCGTCGCGTAATGCGGGAATCCTATTCCAGCGAAAACGATAAGGGCTTCAAAACCCTCTGTCCGTCCCTGCGCCCGGTGGTTATTGTGGGTGGTGCGGG
Organism: Enterobacter sp. 200527-13; assembly: GCF_027924865.1. Lineage (NCBI taxonomy): Bacteria > Pseudomonadati > Pseudomonadota > Gammaproteobacteria > Enterobacterales > Enterobacteriaceae > Enterobacter > Enterobacter sp. 200527-13. Next base: position 9,360 of record NZ_BSCM01000006.1, on the reverse strand, counting down.
CCAGATGGGGCGTCTGTTTGAAAAAATGCTGACGCTTTCTGGTTATCAGGTTCGCATTCTGGAAAAAGAGGACTGGGAACACGCGCCAGCGCTGATGGCCGATGCGGGGATGGTTATCGTCAGCGTGCCTATCCACGTGACGGAGCAGATCATCGGCAAGCTTCCACCGTTGCCGAAAGATTGCATCCTGGTTGACCTTGCATCGGTCAAAAATGGCCCCCTGCAGGCGATGCTGGCGGCGCATACTGGCCCGGTGCTTGGCCTGCACCCGATGTTTGGTCCGGACAGTGGCAGCCTGGCGAAGCAGGTTGTGGTGTACTGCGATGGTCGTCAGCCGGAGGCCTATCAGTGGTTCCTGGAACAGATTCAGGTATGGGGTGCCAGGTTGCACCGGATCAGCGCGGTAGAGCACGATCAGAACATGGCGTTCATTCAGGCGCTGCGCCACTTTGCGACCTTTGCCTACGGTTTGCATCTGGCGGAAGAGAATGTGCAGCTTGAACAGCTGCTGGCGCTCTCTTCACCGATCTATCGCCTGGAGCTGGCGATGGTCGGGCGTTTGTTCGCTCAGGATCCACAGCTTTACGCCGACATTATTATGTCCTCTGAGAACAACCTGGCGCTTATCAAACGTTATTACCAGCGGTTTGGTGAAGCGATCACCTTGCTGGAGCATGGCGATAAACAGGCGTTTATCGACAGCTTCCGTAAAGTCGAGCACTGGTTTGGCGATTATGCGCAACGTTTTCAGAGTGAGAGCCGCACGCTTTTGCGTCAGGCAAATGACAGTCGCCAGTAATGCGATGATGTATATACTAAAAGCCAGCAATGCTGGCTTTTTTCATTTTGGGGAACTGTTATGGCCGAACCGCAGCCGCTGTTGAATTACACCGGGCATCTGCCCGAATGTCCGACATGGAGTGCCGAAGAGCATGCGCTCTACTGGGCAGATATTCTGGAGGGGGAGATCCACCGTTATCATCTGCCTACCGCGGAACACACGGTACTCTCTTTCCATGAAGAAGTAGGCTGTTTCGCTCTGCGTGAGCGTGGCGGCTTTATCGTCGCGATGCGCAATGGCATCTGGCTTGCTGACAAGCACGGCCTGCTTCAGCGCAAGGTGTGTGATAACCCCTCTAACCCGCAACTGGCGCGTTTTAATGATGGCGGTACCGATCATCATGGACGGTTCTATGCGGGAACCTTCTGGGGGCCGGGGGATTACAACGGCGCCATGCTGATGCGTATCGATAATGACCTGACGCCGAAAGTGATCCAGTGTGATATTCACGGGCACAACGGTCTGGCATTCAGCCCGGACAAACAGTGGATGTTCACCTCTGACACGCCAAATGGCGTTATCTACCGCACGCCGCTTGATGAGCAAGGTGAGCCGGGGAAACGCGAGATATTCCGCCGCTTTAAAGAGGGGGAGGGCATACCCGACGGTGCTGCGATGGATGAAGAAGGCTGCTACTGGAGCGCAATGTTTGATGGCTGGCGTATCGCGCGCTTTTCACCGCAGGGGGAACAACTGGAAGAGCATCGCATGCCGGTTCGTTGTCCGACGATGGTCTGCTTTGGCGGCGAGGATATGAAAACCCTGTTTATCACGACCACGCGGGAAAATATGGATGCGGATGAAGTGGCACAGTATCCGCTCTCCGGCGCCATCTTCACCCTGCCCGTCAGCGTGGCAGGGATGAAGAAAAGCCGCTTTATCGAACGTTAAGCCGGGTCAACCGGCACGACGTTTTCGCTCGGATAGCAGCCCAGCACTTTCATTGAGCGGGTGATTTCTCCCAGTTCACGCAGGGCTTTCTGCATGGATGCAGATTCCAGGTTGGCCTGGATATCCAGATAAAACATCTCTTCCCACGGATTACCATGAATCGGGCGAGATTCCAGCTTCGTCATGATCAGGTTGTGGTTACGCAGTACCAGCAGGGCCTCAACCAGCGCACCCGCCTGCTGCCCGGTCGCCATCAGCAGCGTCGTTTTAGCCGGAACCTGCTCAGAGACATTGATGGCTTTACGGGCCAGTACCACGAAGCGGGTGATATTTTGCGTCTGGTTCGCCAGGTTGCGTTCCAGTACCTGCAGGCCATACAGCGCTCCGCCCGCCTCGCTGCCAAGCGCGGCCACCGCCGGGGAATTGGCCTGCATCACTTTTTCCATCGCCGCAGAAGTGCTTTCGGTGTACTCAATTTTCCAGTTCGGATAACGGTTGAGGAATTGACTGCACTGCTGGAACGGTTGTGGGTGACTGTACACCGTCTCGATTTGGCTCAGGTCGGTTGAGCCAGAGACCAGTACGCAGTGATCGATAGGGATGGTCATCTCGCCAACCAGCGACAGCGTAGTGTGCTGCAGAAGATCGTACACGTCGTTAATGGCACCAGAGCTGGTGTTTTCAATCGGTACGACGGCGTAATCCGCCTGTCCGGTTTCGACCTGATTGAAAATATCAGCAAATTTTGCGCAGCCGCTTTCAATAAACTCTTCGAAATGACGTGCTGCGTACTGGCGCGCGGCAAGGTGAGAGTAAGAGCCTTTAGGGCCGAGGAAGGCGACACGTGCAGAGTGCGGGTTCGTTTTATTCAGATGCTGCTGGAGTAGCGCTTGCTGGGTCAGAACGGAGTCTTCGATGATGAGCTGGAACAAACGGGTGATGTAATGGGCGTCGAGGTGGTGCGCTTTGCCAAGCTGAATCAGGCGTTCCAGCAGGTCGCGTTCACGGTCAATATCACGCACCGGCCGATGGGAGTCCAGCTTGGCTTTTCCCACTTCGATGGCGAGTGTGCGACGTTCTGCCAGCAGGGCCAGTAATTTTTCGTCCAGTGCGCTGATTTTCACTCGCAGATCCAGTAACGGGTTTTCCGGTGTCATAGTGTTGCCTGTCTCGTTTATCGTTATTAATAAAAAAGGCCTCCCGGTGTGGGAGGCCTTGTTGTTCGTCTTCGCATTCTTTATCACACGACGAAACGCCTCCCAATCAGGGGAAGGTAAAAAAGAATGCGAAGAAAAACGGTGTGTGTTTCATGAAATCATCCTGTCGTTGATACCGTTAAAGTACCCGTACTGTTTTCACGCTGTCAATAAAAAACGCGCCCGAAGGCGCGTTGGCGGTAAACTCAATTTAAAGGATTACTCTTCTTCAACTTCTTCCGCGAAGCTGGCGTCTTTCACCGACGTTGCGGCGCGACGGGCTTCACCTTTGTGTTGCACTTTATTGAGCTGCCGTTCCAGCTTGTTGATCAAATCGTTAATAGCGGTGTACATATCCTCATGTTTTGCGCTGGCGACCAGATGGCCGTTTGGAGTATTGATAGTTGCGTCAGCGATGAAACCTTGCGGCTCCTTGGACAGGATGATATGTGGGTTAATCAAATGTGTTTGCCATTTATCCAGTTTGGCGAGACGGTCTGCGACGTGTTGGCGGATTGCCGGAGTAATTTCCATTTGTTTACTGGTAATGTTCATTGTCATAAATTTTACCTCTTGTCTTTCCGTCTTGGTGATTCCAGCATACCTGTCCTAATGTCAAAATGTGTGATTTAGATCACGTTATTTTGTCGGTTTTTGTCAGGGAATGTTTTTTGTGAGGCAGGGCAGGAAGAGGTGATATTTACCTTGTGGAAGGCCCAATTTGCGGTCATAGTTGATAGGATGTGTTGAGGCTAAACCGCTTCAGCTGATCTCTGAACGCATAAAAAAACGGCAGCCCGAAGGCTGCCGTTTCGCATTGAGGCAATATCAGGTGTTGCTGCTGTTCGCGGCGATGATTTTTGCCACTTTGTCAGCCTGTGCGGTCATCTGCATCTGACGGTAAGCATTTTCCATCAGCTTCAGGCCATCACGCGTTGCCTGTGTATCCGGATAATCACGCAGCATACCTTCTACACGATTAACCACGGCAACCCATGCGCCACGGCGGGTATAGTATTCCGCAACGGAGTATTCGTATTTCGCCAGACGATCTTTCAGGAACACCAGACGTTTGGTCGCGTCAGTGACGTACTGGCTGTTCGGGTAGCCGCGCACCAGTTTGGAGAAGTCGTTGAAAGCATCACGCGCATGCTGCGGGTCACGGTCAGAACGATCCACACCGAAGAAACCTTGCAGGGCACTGTCGTCCAGCGCCATGTTGGTAAGACCGCGCATGTACATGACGTAATCGATGTTAGGATGAGTCGGGTTCAGACGCATGAAACGATCGATGGTTGCCTGAGCCAGCGGCAGATCGGCATTTTTATAGTAGGCATAGATGAGATCTAACTGTACCTGCTGCGAATACGGACCAAATGGATAGCGATTATCCAACGCTTCCAGTTGCGTTATCGCCTGTTTCCAGTTACCGTCCTGCAACTTTTGTTGTGCAGTCGCATAGATTTCATTCGGCGGATTGTCAGGGACCTGTTCATTTGAACCGGAGCAGCCCACCAAAGCCAGGCTCAACGTGGCCGCTGCCACCAGATATTTCATGCGCGTCATGACGTTTTGACTTTCCTCAAATGTTTGTCCGGGAGAAACTCTGTTCCTGCTCCCGATTAAGACCAGCTACAATAGCACACTATATTAAACGGCAAAGCCGTAAAACCCAACGTTAAACGAAGAAGCAGTTTATGGCACAACGAGTAGAACTCACCGCAACAGTCTCCGAAAATCAGCTCGGTCAACGCTTAGATCAGGCTTTGGCCGAATTGTTCCCTGATTATTCGCGTTCACGCATAAAAGAATGGATCCTTGACCAGCGCGTGCTGGTAAACGGCAAGATCTGGGACAAACCAAAAGAGAAAGTGTTAGGTGGGGAAGCCGTCGCCATCAATGCTGAAATCGAAGAGGATATCCGCTTCGAGCCGCAGGATATCCCGCTGAACATCGTCTATGAAGATGATGACATCCTGGTGATCAACAAGCCACGTGACCTGGTTGTTCATCCGGGCGCGGGGAACCCTGATGGCACAGTGCTTAACGCACTTCTCCATTATTACCCGCCTATCGTGGATGTTCCGCGCGCCGGCATCGTTCACCGTCTGGATAAAGACACCACGGGTCTGATGGTGGTGGCAAAGACCGTTCCAGCTCAGACACGTCTGGTGGAATCTCTGCAGCTGCGTGAAATCACCCGCGAATATGAAGCGGTGGCCATTGGTCATATGACCGCTGGCGGTACGGTGGAAGAACCTATCAGCCGTCACCCAACCAAACGTACCCATATGTCGGTGCATCCGATGGGTAAGCCAGCGGTGACGCACTACCGCATTATGGAACATTTCCGCATTCATACGCGTCTGCGTCTGCGTCTGGAAACCGGTCGTACTCACCAGATCCGTGTTCATATGGCGCACATTACCCATCCGCTGGTGGGCGATCAGGTCTACGGTGGTCGTCCGCGTCCGCCAAAAGGTGCATCGGATGAGTTCATTAGCGTACTGCGTAAGTTTGATCGCCAGGCGCTGCACGCAACGATGCTGCGTCTTTACCATCCTATCACCGGTATTCAGATGGAATGGCACGCGCCGATCCCACAGGATATGGTCGACCTTATTGACGCCATGCGCGTTGATTTTGAAGAACATAAAGATCAAGTGGACTGGTTATGACCAAACTGATTGTCCCGGAGTGGCCACTGCCTGAGGGCGTGGCTGCCTGCAGTTCAACCCGTATCGGGGGTGTGAGCCAGGGCGCGTGGGAATCTTTGAATCTCGGCGCACACTGTGGTGACAACCTGGAGCACGTTGAAGAAAACCGCAAACGCCTGTTTGCTGCCGGGAATTTACCGTCGAAACCGGTCTGGCTGGAACAGGTTCACGGTAAAACGGTACTGCCGTTAACGGGCGAACCCTATGCGTCTAAACGGGCCGATGCGTCTTACAGTGATACCCCGGGAACGGTATGTGCGGTAATGACTGCCGATTGCCTGCCGGTTCTGTTCTGTAACCGTGCCGGTACCGAGGTGGCAGCAGCGCATGCGGGCTGGCGTGGTCTGTGTGAAGGTGTGCTCGAAGAGACCGTCGCCTGCTTTAAAGATGACCCTACGAATATCATGGCCTGGCTCGGCCCGGCCATTGGTCCTCGTGCGTTTGAAGTGGGACCCGAGGTCCGAGAAGCCTTTATGGAGAAAGATCTGCAGGCCGCGGATGCTTTCCTTCCTGCCGGTGAAAAATATTTGGCCGATATTTACCTGTTGGCCCGCCAGCGCCTGAATAATGTCGGCGTGACGCAGATCTTCGGCGGCGATCGCTGTACCTTCACCGAAAAGGGTGATTTTTTCTCTTATCGCCGCGACAAGACGACAGGTCGTATGGCAAGTTTTATTTGGCTGATATAACCTAAAGAATCAAGACGATCCGGAACGTGCCGTTTTCTTTTCACATAATTCAGGTCATTAACCTTGAATAATTGAGGGATGACCTCATTTAATCTCCAGTAGCAAATTTGACCTGTTATGGGAGGAGTTATGCGTCTGGATCGTCTTACTAATAAATTCCAGCTTGCTCTCGCCGATGCCCAGTCCCTTGCACTGGGGCACGACAACCAATTCATCGAACCTCTTCATTTAATGAGCGCCTTGTTGAATCAGGAAGGGGGATCGGTACGTCCGTTATTAACGTCTGCCGGCATTAATGCTGGCCAGTTACGCACCGCCATCGATCAGGCTCTGAGCCGTTTACCCCAGGTAGAAGGTACCGGTGGCGACGTTCAGCCGTCTCAGGATCTGGTGCGTGTGCTGAATCTTTGCGACAAGCTGGCGCAAAAACGTGGGGACAACTTTATTTCGTCAGAACTTTTCGTTCTGGCGGCGCTTGAATCACGCGGTACCTTGACCGACCTGCTGAAATCTGCCGGCGCAACCACCGCCAATGTGACTCAGGCGATTGAGAAAATGCGCGGAGGTGAAAGCGTGAACGATCAGGGAGCCGAAGACCAACGTCAGGCTTTGAAAAAATTTACGGTCGACCTGACCGAGCGTGCCGAGCAGGGCAAGCTTGACCCGGTGATCGGCCGTGATGAAGAGATTCGCCGTACTATCCAGGTACTGCAGCGTCGTACCAAAAACAACCCGGTGCTGATTGGTGAGCCGGGGGTCGGTAAAACCGCCATCGTCGAAGGTCTGGCGCAGCGCATTGTGAACGGTGAAGTGCCGGAAGGGCTGAAAGGTCGTCGTGTACTGGCGCTCGACATGGGTGCGCTGGTGGCCGGGGCGAAATACCGCGGTGAGTTCGAAGAGCGTCTGAAAGGCGTGCTTAACGACCTGGCGAAACAGGAAGGCAACGTCATTCTGTTTATTGACGAACTGCACACCATGGTCGGCGCGGGTAAAGCGGACGGCGCGATGGATGCCGGTAACATGCTGAAACCAGCCCTGGCTCGTGGGGAGCTTCACTGCGTAGGGGCTACCACACTGGATGAGTATCGTCAGTACATCGAAAAAGATGCTGCGCTGGAACGTCGTTTCCAGAAAGTGTTTGTTGCTGAGCCAAGCGTTGAAGATACCATCGCGATCTTGCGTGGGCTGAAAGAACGTTATGAACTGCACCACCATGTGCAGATTACTGACCCGGCGATTGTTGCAGCGGCCACGCTTTCGCATCGTTATATCGCTGACCGTCAGTTGCCCGATAAAGCAATCGACCTTATTGATGAAGCGGCCTCGAGCATTCGTATGCAGATTGACTCGAAACCGGAAGAGCTGGACAGGCTCGACCGTCGCATCATCCAGCTCAAACTGGAACAGCAGGCACTGAAGAAAGAGTCTGATGAAGCCAGTAAGAAACGGCTGGATATGCTCAACGAAGAACTGGACGATAAAGAGCGTCAGTACTCTGAGCTGGAAGAAGAGTGGAAAGCGGAGAAAGCTTCACTCTCGGGTACTCAGACAATTAAAGCTGAACTGGAACAGGCGAAAATTGCCATCGAGCAAGCGCGTCGTGTGGGTGACCTGGCGCGAATGTCTGAACTGCAGTACGGCAAAATTCCTGAGCTTGAGAAACAGCTTGAGATCGCCACACAGTCGGAAGGCAAAACGATGCGTCTGTTACGAAACAAAGTAACGGATGAGGAGATCGCTGAAGTGCTGGCTCGCTGGACCGGTATTCCGGTTGCGCGCATGATGGAAAGCGAACGCGACAAACTGCTGCGCATGGAGCAGGATCTGCATCAGCGCGTGATTGGTCAGAACGAGGCGGTTGAAGCGGTCTCTAATGCGATTCGCCGTAGCCGTGCAGGGTTGTCTGACCCTAATCGTCCGATCGGTTCGTTCCTGTTCCTGGGGCCTACGGGTGTCGGTAAAACCGAACTGTGTAAGGCGCTGGCTAACTTCATGTTTGACAGCGATGACGCGATGGTCCGTATCGATATGTCCGAGTTTATGGAGAAACACTCCGTTTCGCGACTGGTCGGTGCGCCTCCAGGATATGTGGGTTATGAAGAAGGTGGCTACCTGACAGAAGCGGTGCGCCGTCGTCCTTATTCCGTCATCCTGCTGGATGAAGTGGAAAAAGCGCATCCGGATGTGTTCAACATTCTGCTGCAGGTTCTTGACGATGGACGGCTGACTGACGGCCAGGGGAGAACGGTCGACTTCCGTAACACGGTAGTGATCATGACCTCGAACCTGGGTTCCGATTTGATTCAGGAACGTTTCGGTGAACTGGACTACGGCCATATGAAGGATCTGGTGATGGGCGTGGTAAGCCATAGCTTCCGTCCAGAGTTCATTAACCGTATTGATGAAGTGGTAGTGTTCCATCCTCTGGGTGAGAAACATATTGCGTCGATTGCGCAGATTCAGCTGCAGCGTCTGTATAAACGTCTGGAAGAGCGTGGATATGAAATTCACATCTCCGATGATGCGCTGAAGCTCTTGAGTGCAAATGGGTACGATCCGGTTTATGGGGCGCGTCCGCTGAAACGCGCAATCCAGCAACAGATCGAAAACCCACTGGCGCAGCAGATACTCTCCGGGGAGCTGATTCCGGGCAAAGTTATCCGTCTGGAAGCCAACGACGACAAAATTGTGGCAGTGCAGTAAGTCACAAAACGCAAAAACGGGCCGCTTGCGGCTCGTTTTTGTTTAAAAACCAGGCCAGAATTGAGGTCTGGGATGCAAATTGCCTGGAAAGTGAGCAGTCAGTAAATAATTTTCACTTTATCCTTGCAGCTTCAGAATTACCCCCTATAATGCGCCTCCACTGACACGGAACAACGGCATACACGCCGCCGGGTTAGCAGAGATAAGCGAAAATAAATGCTTGACTCTGAAGCGGGAAAGCGTAACATGCACACCCCGCGCCGCAGCGAAAACGAAGCGGCACTGCTCTTTAACAATTTATCAGACAATCTGTGTGGGCACTC